>NZ_JAJSLW010000100.1 GCF_021729145.1 Membranihabitans maritimus
ACTACAGGCAGCCACGATTGCGCTGCTGATGTATATGTTCCCAGTGTAACATTAAAAGATGAGTGCAGTGGTGTACACCATGTAAAAGCGATGGTGAATGGTCGAGCAATATGGTTGGAGCGTGTATCAGAAGCTGATGGTTATGTAACCTTCGCACACACCGAGGATCCGATCCGTATTCCATTCCAGGGACATCCCGCATCGGGTGCGGGACTGACGGAAGTACGGTATGAAGCAGCGGACAGTTGCTGGAATGTGAGTGAATGGTATAAATTTATAGAGATAAAAGATGCTACGCCTCCTACGGTAGTAGTA
>NZ_JAJSLW010000101.1 GCF_021729145.1 Membranihabitans maritimus
AGAAGATTCTTCATCCAGGGTGGATGTAGTGACAAAGCTCCTGAGTGGGAAGTAGAGCAAGTAATCCACGTTGAGCCGGCCTGTGAAGTAAGATTGAGCATGTTTGACTTGCCGTCGGATATAGGTACGAAGACAGAAGCCCTGTGTGTACCGAGTGAGGAAATGGTATACGACGTACCGGCAAGTTTGGCGGGTAGTGCGACCTTGTTGCCGCACCTGGAAGGATCGTTGTGTAATGCTGTGGCGATAGGACATTCGGATAAAGTGAGTCGGATATTGGATGCGAGTGGCATGTATAAGGTA
>NZ_JAJSLW010000102.1 GCF_021729145.1 Membranihabitans maritimus
GGTAATACATCAACCCTCGTCTAAGCTTTGGTGAATGACTATCAAAAACCGTCTTAGAAAAATCTGAATTCCCAATTTCATCGGGTATGGCGACAATCTCTAACGTCACATACATAATCCGTGAATAAAGCTCTCGTATGGCTATTTCTACATATCTCTCCCGCGCCAAGGAAAACGGGTCAAACTCTGTGATCACTGGCAACGTTCTTGGGTCTTTTGCTCTTAGGAATTTGTAGTAAGCTTCAAAATCCTGTTTTTTATCAGGTGGCGATGATGAGTCACCCGCTT
>NZ_JAJSLW010000103.1 GCF_021729145.1 Membranihabitans maritimus
GTGAATATCAGTCGGGAGTTTTTAGAAAACTGAAAACGCACTAAAAAAACACGTCTGATTTTGACAGCTTCGAGAAAGCGCACTTCCTATAATTCGCCTGTATTGTACGGAAGGAGTGCAAGTGAATGAGTATTATCAACAATCATATCGCAACAAACCCGAAGTTTGATGCGTCTATCCAAAACGGGTTGGAATCGTCTCGTACCGACGCTTCACGAAAAGGCAATTACCGCGGTGAAACGGTCCGTGTTCACAATGCCACACAATCACTTTTTGAT
>NZ_JAJSLW010000104.1 GCF_021729145.1 Membranihabitans maritimus
GTACCGTCACCGGAAGATCACGAGCCATTGGTGATTATCCCGTGTAGTACAATCAATACACGGAGTAGTTCAACCCCGTATTCCGTGAAGGCACAGCCGGATTGGGTAGAGGTGATCCATTGCAATGAAGCCAGTGATACATCGGAGATTATTTATCGTACGTGGGAGGTATTCAATAAAGGGGGTGAATTGTTTACGCTGACGGATACGATTGTGGTATTGCGATTGCCAATGATGACGGCGGAGTCGTTTGTAGGGTATATGGAAGATACGGTG
>NZ_JAJSLW010000105.1 GCF_021729145.1 Membranihabitans maritimus
CAAACTAAAGACAAACTGGTTTCTTCTGAAGTGAAATCAGCTGTTGAGTCTGCAATGGGTGAAAAACTGTCTGAGTTCCTGATTGAGAACCCGACAGAAGCGAAGATGGTTTGTTCGAAAATCATCGATGCAGCACGTGCACGTGAAGCAGCGCGTAAAGCTCGTGAAATGACGCGCCGTAAAGGTGCACTAGACCTGGCTGGCCTTCCAGGTAAACTTGCAGACTGTCAGGAAAAAGATCCGGCACTCTCTGAACTATACATAGTGGAGGGTGAT
>NZ_JAJSLW010000106.1 GCF_021729145.1 Membranihabitans maritimus
TATATAGAAAATACAAATGCAGGCAGCGTTTGTGCTTCTTTTCAGTGATAAGGCAGAAATCACTGGTCACTTCATGTTCTTTCGACCTCCTTCTAGGAGGTCTTTTTTTATCTGTAACTTACCTCAACGATTCTGAACAGCTTCAACAGATAATCGACATTGGTTTCGCTATAAATAGAACGTATGATTCACCCTATTATCTACTTTGTATAAGCATTTCAAATGAACGGAAAACACCAGCCGATCCATGGCGCTTTTTGGATGTTAACAGCGG
>NZ_JAJSLW010000107.1 GCF_021729145.1 Membranihabitans maritimus
GGTAAAGTTATTCTCAAGGGTGGTAGATTCAATTGCATCTTCCATGTATTGCGCTGAGTAATTGATTGCAAACGATTCACTGTTACTATGACGCCCAGATAGCGCCAGAGCTTTAACTGCTGTTTCATGAAACGCTTCAAATGCACTGGGGTTTTCACGCGAGTAAATATAATGGTCGTTATTTTTACGATAATAAGCCGATACTTCAACTGAACTTGCTTTTGCATAGCCTTGTTTATGGTTAAGCATGAATAATTGTGTATCAAGATC
>NZ_JAJSLW010000108.1 GCF_021729145.1 Membranihabitans maritimus
TCGCCAGTCAGCCGAGTAAGCACCCTCTTGATAAAAGTGAGCGAGCTAAAGCATGGCTTAACATGTTTAAAAAGCATGGCTTTAGTCTTTTCAATGAACAGGTTGACAGTGAGCAGTTACTAATTCGTATGTGCCTTGCCAGTAAGTTATTGCCAGAGCAGTTCCCAGCCATCACTGAGCAGTCACTCATTGACAATGCCGATAGCTGGCTTGGGGTATACCTAGAAGATATAAAAACGCTAGAACAACTTAAAAAGTTTAATTACTGTG
>NZ_JAJSLW010000109.1 GCF_021729145.1 Membranihabitans maritimus
ATAACGAAGAGCACCAAAAGCGCATGATCATGGCAACGTTTTTAAATGAAAACGGCGAAAAGGTCACGGTGCTAAACGGCTACTTCCCTCAAGGGGATAACATCAACCACGAAACAAAATTCCCATACAAACGTCAGTTCTATAAAGATCTGATGACTTACCTAAACGATCATCACAATAGTGACGAGCAATTGATTGTTATGGGTGACATCAACATCAGCCCTATTGATGCAGATATCGGTATCGGCGAACCAAACCGTAAGCGTT
>NZ_JAJSLW010000010.1 GCF_021729145.1 Membranihabitans maritimus
AGAAGATTCTTCATCCAGGGTGGATGTAGTGACAAAGCTCCTGAGTGGGAAGTAGAGCAAGTAATCCACGTTGAGCCAGCATGTGAAGTAAGATTGAGCATGTTTGACTTGCCAGAAGATTTAGGTACTAAAGACGAGCCAGTATGTATCCCATCTGAGGATAATATACCTACTGGTGGAGCATATGGTGATGTTGCATTGTTACCACACTTGGAAGGTGCTTTGTGTAATGCTATTGCAGTAGGACATGAGGACAAAGTATCTAATGTTTTAGGTACTGATATGAAGAAGATTGAGCGTGTATGGAGCATCAAAGACTGGTGTAAGCATGACTCAGAAAAAACGTATACACAAGTTATCATAGCTACAGTTGATGCAGACTGTGACTTTGGTGGCGGAGAAGATACTACAGGAGTAGATACAGGAGATGTTAGTTTGACCGGTGTAATTGCTACTACAGCTAGCGAAGAAGTAGAGCAGGTAGAAGTGAAAGCAGTATTAGGAAGCGGAAGTCCATTGACTACTGTAACTACTGGAAATGGAGGATATGATTTCAACATAGCCGGTGGATCGCAGGTGAGTTTGGTACCAAGCAAAAATACTGGACACTTGAATGGTTTGAGTGTAATTGATGTAGTAAGCATTCAATCTCACGTATTGCAGAAAAATACATTGGATGATGCTTATAAATTAATAGCTGCGGATATAAATGGAAATGGAGAAGTAAATACGCTTGATGTATTGCAGTTGCGTAAATTGATCATGACAAAAGACGGTCAGTTGCCAAACAATACAAGCTGGAGATTCTTCGTGAACGACGGTACGATGAAAGAAAGCTTCGAGATTGCAAGCTTGAATGAAAACATGAATGTTGATTTCGTTGGTGTGAAAGTAGGAGATGTTGACTTGTCAGGAGATCCTTCAAGAAGCAGCAGAAGCAATAGAGCGAACTTGAACTTGAGCGTTGCTGATCGTGCATTGAAAGCAGGACAAACGTATCGATTGGATGTTACTTCAGATAATTTTGAGAATATCGCGGGAATGCAGTATACTCTTGAGTATGCAAGCAGCCAGGTAGAAGTAGAGACTATTGAGGCAGGTGCTTTGAACTATACGAAAGACCATTTCGTAAAAGCAGGAGCTGGTATCATTAGTTCTGTATGGAATGAAGCGAAATCTGAAGGTGTATCCTTATCTTCTAATGAAGTATTGTTCACAATCGTATTGAAAGCGAAAACAGATGTACAATTGAGAGATGTATTGAGTTTGAGTGACAAATTTACGATGACAGAGGCTGCAACAAGCGACCTTGAAGCACGTAATATTAGCTTGAACTTTAACGGAACTGATAACAACTTTGCGTTGTACCAAAACACGCCAAACCCTTACGCAGGTAAGACGGTAATTGGTTTCAACTTGCCAGAGGCATCAGACGCTAAATTAAGTGTATATGATGTAACAGGTAAAGTATTGAAAATAGTTGAAGGTTCTTACAACCAAGGCTACAACGAAGTTGAGTTGTTGAGTTCTGATTTGAATACAACTGGAGTATTGTACTATCAGTTAGATACAAAAACTTATACAGCGACTAAGAAGATGATCGTGATTGAGTAAGAATTCAGTCTGGATCATGAGTAACTGATGTTTTGAACGGACCGAGGTTATTGAAAGATAAAATCGGTTTTTGGGATGGCCTCTCTCCGCCCGAGCAATCGGGACCGGGGGGGGGCTTTTTTTATTTAGGAAAATTCTGTGCATACTATGAAATGACTTGGTATACAATAATATCATTCTTGGACAATAGTAAATGTGGTTCCTATCCTCTCATAACTCACCTTATTCAGTCTATCCAAATAAATTGTATTTCCTAAGTGCCCATTTAATTTATATATTTTATGATTATGTTGTCGCTAGCAAGTGGCGCTTTCAATAATGTTTATTTCCTTTTTCTCTTTGTTGTACATGTAGAGTGAATTCCCCTGAAAGTATTGGATTCTTTATGAAATTAAATTTGGTATAGTATTTGTTGCTTTTATAGCAAATTGTAACTACATGAATTTTTGGTTTTTTTTACTTATACCAATTGTTTTAGGAATGCTAAAGAAGTATAAAAAGAGTTAGAACTCCATTCTTCAGCTATTCTTGAATTATGTGATTAAAAATCCCGCAGAAATAAGTGGGAATTTTAGATAAGTCTTAATTTTTACTTTTTTATAGTAAAATTTTTACTCATTTTAAGCATATAGTTTCACTTTATTTTTCCTGGTATTATTGAACCCAGTTTCATGGTCTCAGGATTAGTTGATAAGCACTAAAAGCTGTAGGATTGATTTAATATTTACATTTTAGTCTTGCGTTTATCTTGGTCTCCAACAATTTCTTCCAATCGAAATGATTGTTTTTGATGTTATTATTTTGGCGCTTATTTCTTTATCTTAAATAATCATTAGAATTTTTTCCGTAAAGTAGTGTTCTCTTTTATTCATTGTCTTTATGAAAATGTATTTTATAGGACCCGCATCTACTGGTTTATCTAAATGTTAATTATTGGTGTTTTGATTTGTTCAAAATGTTTTACTTTCTATAGGATAGTTTATTCTTGCTACAGTGAAAGTTTATTAGGGGCTATCCAGGATTTTAATTATGTGTTCCCCGCTTTTTTAATGTAATAAGTCTTTATGCTTTTTTCTTAATAGGTGCTAAGCCTTTATTTGTTTCGAGATTGTCAAATTGAGTATATTATTATCTAGTTATGGATTTTGGTATGATGTAGTAAAGGTTTATGGAAATATATTTCAGTTTCTAAATAATTTCCTTGTTAGCTAACCTATATTATTTGGATGTATCAATCTCTTATATTGTAACCTTTCGGACAACCTCTTTGATTCATGTGTATTTTACTATAGACTAAGCAATGATTAAATATGTGTTATTTTGTTATAAGAATAAGATGTATATCCTAAGTATTTTAGATGTCGATTGAAGTGTTAATAATTGTAGATTATATACTCAGCTTAAATTGCTTCTGAAATTTTTTTGATAAAATTTATTAGGTGGTATATGGCTTGATTGTGCTAAAATTCTTGAATAATTTATGAATATTCAATGTTGAATGCAAAGGGAGTTTTTATCGAGATTAATTTTGCTTTTTACTAGATAGTGGGTATAGTATATTTGAAAGGGCGACCTCCTTCCTATGGTTGATTCAATAAGGGAAATTCATTAATTATTATCCTGTTCTTATGATTTCTAACCTCTCTTTATAAATCTTAAATTTTTTCATCACATATAAATAGGTATGGTTTTTGTCATAATGTATTTGAATAAAACCTAATATGATGAAAACCTTGTTTACTTGTTTCTTTTGCTTATTTTCTATTTTGTTGTTTTCCAGGCCATGTCCGGATGATAATACGGCTCCGGTAATATTGGGAGATGATTTGGACACCATGTGTAATGTAGATTTATTTAGTAATCCATATAGTGATTTTATTACCGTTGTTGAGGAAAGTGAATGTGGATTAGAGTCGGTATTATTTAGTATTGTTGATATTGTGCACGGAGATTGTGATAGTAATTTTACTAAAATTTATACAGTGAATTGGATAGCGGAAGATAAAGCTGGAAATCAGAGTACATTCCAACAGGTAATTACCATTCAAAGACCTCTTTTAGAGGAAATTGAATTTCCACAAGATACAGCCGTTCACTGTAGGTCCCAGGATTATGATAGTACTGAGTTATATGGAGAGCCTACAATTGGGGATGTATCGATTGGAATGTTATGTAGTATGAGGACAAAGTATAATTTGCTTGATACTATGAGTTCAATGGAACCGGGGCTCTGTCAGACACAAATTCGAAAAGAGTGGATAGTGCTCAACTGCGCTGGTGAGGAGATTCGCGATACCCAATTTATTAATTTGATAGATACTCTACAACCAATTATTGCATGTAGTACTCTTGACACCCAATATGTTTTGACGGTGGAAGAGGGAATGTGTTGTGCCGAATTTATTTTTCCTGATGTCAATGCATCGGATTATTGTACAGCCCGTGAGGACTTAGTGTATAGGTACACTATTAATGGTGAATTTACTGGAAAGAGTGATATGCTTATTCCGGGAACTTATGAAGCTGCTATCCTTGTATCGGATGAGTGTATGAATACTGATACGTGTTATTTTGAAGTAGAGGTATTGGAGCAAGAAGAGCAAGGATTAAACTGGAATTCAGATCGGAATGTAAAATTGGAGGATTCTCGTCAACGATTGAGTATTAGTGATAAATATGATATAAATGTTTACTGGAATGGAAATGAGGTTTCCATCGATTCTGAAGCTGAGTTAAAGGATGTAGTAGTTTATGATTTTCAGGGACGGTTGATTCATTCGGCACATTGGGATCGTAATGGGGTATATCATTTACGCTTACCACTTACAAAGCTGCGTGGAAGTGGTATTTTTATTGTAAGAATAAAATCTTTTGATAGTTTGGTTGAAAATGTTAAGCTAAGTATTTTGAAATAGCGAATAAATTGTTAAATTTGATATATAATATTAGAAGGAGAATTTGTTCTATGATTTCAAGGTATTAAATTAAGGAATATAAATCTTTTTCATGAAGTTTTTGGATATCCCATAAACCGTATTTTCACTATATTAAGATTAAGTTTTATCATTAAAGGGCACCTTTCAAAGAGTGCCCTTTTCCATTTTTTTTGTTAAAATATTACATATTATAAATTTTTTTAATGTATTATTGCATTAGAAACAAGAAACTATTAGTAAGTAATTTTTAACAAAACAAGGTCTCATGATGAAAACTATTACCAAATTAATAGTGCCCGGGAGAAGTGCGCACTATTTATGGGGAATGCTGGTCTTTTTAATAAGTACAGCTGCTCCAATCCAATCCTTCTCACAATGTCTTGAAGCTGCACAAAGCGCTTGTGATGACGAAACTGCAATAACGGTCCAGTTAACTGAAGATAATGCACTTGTTGTGCGTGTTAACAGTGAATTTTACAACGGAAATTTACCTGCAAGTTGTGATGCAGATAATTTCATGATCACAGTAACGGATTTGAGTTCTGATCCGGATACACTTGTAGCTGATGTAAATCCAAATGATCCATTTCGAAATAATAATGCGTGTCAATATGTAGGAAAGCGCCTACAAGCTACGCTGAATTATTTGGACGGAGACAATATGATCCCTGTCTGCGACCGTCCCTTATATGTACTTCCATATATAGAATGCTATGATACAACTCTATATTGTCACGAAGAAGTCTTTGAGAACTCAATGGATGAAACAATCTTGCCGATAAGATTGGGGTGCGAAGATTTCGATCCCAATGTGGAAGCTGAGATTATCAATGCTTATTTTAATAATAATACATCAATGGATACGCTTTTTCGTACATGGGAAGTAAGTATCAATAATGGTAAAGGTGTCACAACGTGTACAGATACGATTTTAAGAGAGGCCATCCCAAATGCAATTCTTTTTCCTTCTAATGACACCATTGCCTGTGAATTATGGGACGGGAATGCTCCTGCTCCTTCTCAATCCGGATACCCATACTTTATAGATGATGAATCCGGTGATACTATTTATTTAGATCCAGGGGAAGTACAACATTGTGTTAGTGTATCTTATTCTGACGAAGCCTGGGGAAGTCTGGGATGTGAGGTAGAGAAGTATATCCGATCGTGGAAGATAAGAACTGCGGAATTTGTAGCAGAAGGCGAACAAGAAATAACAATTCTTGATATGAATGGGCCCAGTGGTGAATTCCGATTTAAAGCGACGGATTCTATTGATTTTGTAACACAAGAGGATGATTCCTTGCGCTTACCAGTCTACCAGATATCCACGGGACAACACGATTGTACCTCCGATGGTACTTTACCGATTCTTTATGCTTCAGATGCATGCTCGGATGTAGCTAAAGTGGAAGTAGTAATTACTGTCGATGGGATTGACCAGGTGTTGTCAAACGGAGGTCCCATGATGGGATTTGATGAAGGTAAATATATCGCAAGGTATACTGCGTATGACGAGTGCTGGAATGATTCTACCTTTTATGTAGCTATTCAGGTAACAGACCAGGTGAATCCAACAGCGGTATTTGGTACTGATTATAACATTACTATGACCGGCTATGAAATTACCTGGTTGGATGTAGAAGATTTTGTAGCGAACAAAGTCTCTGATAATTGTGAGGTAGAAATGGTGGTTGCTCGCAGAATGGATGACCACGCTGTCGCTTGTGGCGCTAATGATTCATTATCTGTGTTGGGTATGTACCGGGAAAAGTATCGACAATGGTTGGAAGATGATGGTTGGGTATGTGCTGATATGATTGATCCAAATGAAGGTTGGATGGATAAAGTACCATTTTGTTGTAGTGATTTGGAAGATTCCGTCATGGTAGAATTTTTGATTTTTGATGGTTCATGTAATATGACCAGAGCAATGACGACCTTGATACCTGTAGATAAAGGTTCGGCGCGAATCACAGAAGAACTTGCAGATGTATCATTAGCTTGTGAAGCATGGACAGAAAACTATGAATCACTTATTTTTCCGAATGGTCGTGATTCTGTTCCCGATATAGACTCCTTAAATAAGTATTTTGGACAATATGAGTCTTATATCCCTGGTGGAAATATAGAGCCTACCGGGTATATAATCCAAGACCAGTTGTGTGAGCAAAATTTATCAGGGGCGTTGGTTCGTACGGATACTTCCTTTGAAATTTGGGGAGGTAAATTCCTGGGAATTTGTAGTGATAGCCTTACTCAGGAAGCTGAATTTTTGCAAGATGAGGGATGTAATACTTTCTCCATTGTGAGGAGATTTTTGATCAACGGAAATGTAATCGCGACACAGACCATTCGTACAGAAATTCGATGTCCGTTCGTAGAAGAATTATTTGAATATCCTGCCAAAGATACTATGATCACTGTTGCGGATATCAGTTATGTTCACAATGATGATTATTGGACCGGTAATCGATTTAATGTCGAGACGGAAGCTCCGGAATATATTGGATCTGATTGTAGAATTACTACCCTGGGATATTTTGATAAACTGATGGATATGATTTCCAGTCAAAATCCCAACGAAGCAGATGCTGTCATTATCCGTACGTGGTGTATGGCGGATTGGTGTGCCACTGATTTACCTGATGATTGGAAAACTGCTGCTGGCTCCGGAGGTGTACTAATGTTTGAGCAGCACATAAAGATTTTTGAAGATTCGGATAACCCCGATGTAGCATTGGAACCCGAACCTGATAACGTATCAGAAAACGATGGACCTGACGTCGTGGTGCCTGGAAATAATTCAGATGATGAAGAACCAGTGACAGAAGTTCCTGCCAATGAAAGTACTGATAAAACAATGGTAGATATCAAAGGTTTCGTTCGTACTGAAGATGCCTTGAATGTAAATAATGTGAGAATCAATGTCCGCAACAATTCCGATGAGAAAGAGATGATTACTAACGAATCAGGTTCTTTCGAAATGGAAGTGGGTATGGGAAGCGCTATAAGTATAGAACCCGTCAAATCAGGTTCTTTAATAAATGGTATTTCGACATTGGATTTAATACTTATACAACGTCATTTACTTAAGAAAAAACTTATTACGTCACCGTATAAATTAATTGCTGCAGATGCCAATAATGATAAGCGTTTAACTCCTGCTGATGTATTGACACTCCGCAAAATTATCCTGGGTAAGGAAACAAATTTAGCAGAAGAAAATGCCTGGAAGTTTGTTAACTCAGATTACAACTTTATAAATACAAAATCTGCATATTCTGAAGAATATCCTACAAGCGTAGACATTTGGGAGATAGATAAAGATTTGCAAAGTGATTTTGTAGCCATCAAACTCGGTGATATAAACGGAACTGTTAATGTTACTCGATCGTCTGGAAGAAGTAATTTGGAAACACGCTATTTGGAATTAGCGAATAAAATCCTTGAACCAGGACAAGAAATTGATATCCCAGTTCAATTGGTAGATTTGAAAGATCTTCTTGGAATGCAACTTGCTCTAAACTATGGAGAAGACCAGGTAGAAATTTTGGGAGTTTCCAGTGACCAAATTAGTATATCAAATGAAAATTTGAATGTGCAAAATGGAATAGTCCGGATAAGTTGGTCGGATTCAGAGGCGAAATCATTGAGCAATGAAGAACCAGTCTTTGTAATAAAATTGAAAGCAGAAAGGACGGTCTCGTTAAAAGATGTGATAGCCCTGAATACGCAAAGTATCTCACCTGAGGTTTATGATTCCAGAGAAAATGAGTTTGCTTTAGGATTAAGTTTTGGAGCAGAGGTAAAAGAAGATGCCTTTACACTGTATCAGAACAGACCTAATCCTACAAACGGGGAAACGATAATAGATTTCTCGATTGAAAATGAAAAGTCAGTGGAATTAGTTATACATGACGTAACCGGTAAAGCAGTCTACAGAAGTAAAGCGCATGCGAACAAAGGAATGAATCAGTTTAAAGTTCAAACCCATTCATTTAGTTCCGGAGTATATTATTACAGTGTGTCTGATGGGAAAAATGTGGCAACCCGAAAAATGGTTGTAATAAAATAAATAGTTAATTAGACCTTAGTAGGAAAGCTGCAGTGATTTGACCTTCACTGTGGCTTTTTTTTTGGGGAAAACTTAATCAAACTAATTCCTGTATTATGAAGGTATTTAGTATTTTAATGTGACCATATAATAAAATTTTAAAAATGATTTTAATATGAAGTTCGTAGCTATTAACCTAGCCTTTCTTACATTATTTGCAAGTTGTGCGTCTTCGACGGTTTTCCGAACATTACCTGGTGAGGCAAAATTATATTTAAACGACGAATATGTAGGTGAAACCCCTTACAATCATGAGGATACAAAAATAATGGGGTCCAGAACATCTGTTCGAATTGAAAAGGAAGGATATGAGACCCTTTATACCAACATTACAAGAAATGAAGAAGCAGATATTGGAGCAATTATTGGCGGAATATTTTTTTTATTCCCTTTTTTGTGGACAATGGGGTATAAATCTTCTCACCAATATGAATTAGTTCCTATGGAATCTGAAAAAAATACGGTAGGAAATAGCATGGGAGCCTTTGAACCCAATACTCTTACAGATGAACAGTATGATCAATTAGTCAAATTGAAAGACTTACTCGATAGAGAAATTATTTCGCAGTCAGAATTTGAAAAACGGAAAGCAAAAATTCTCAATCATTAAACTGGATTGCCATTTAAAGATACCATGCTTGGGTATACATAATCTATAGCGACGTAAACGTGCGATAAAATTCTGATAAAAATTGTGATTCTTCAATAGAAGAGTAATATATTGTATTTCCTATTTTGGGACAAATAACAATTTAATTTTATGCCCTCAGTCCTTAAAGTCCGATTGTCGATACTTTTATTTTTCGAATTTTTTGTTTGGGGTGCATGGTATACTACTATTGCCGTTTATATGTCAAATAACGGTATGGAGAATCTGACTCATTGGCCATTTACCGGAAATGCCATCGCAGCTATTGTTGCTCCTTTTATAGTTGGTATGATTGCTGACCGGTACTTTAATACGGAAAAAATACTGGGTACTTTGCATTTGCTGGGTGGGGTGATTTTATTATTTACCCCGGGGTTGTCTTCTAATCCGACATTGTTCATTCTTTTTTTAATCTTATATAACATTTGTTATATGCCCACTATGAGCTTGGCCAACTCCTTGTGTTTTCACCATATTAATAATCAGGAAAAAGAATTTCCAGTCATTCGTACTTTTGGTACTATTGGTTGGATCATAGCGGGTTTGGTGATAAGTTTTGTTTTGGTGTCTTTTGTTTCAGAGGGCATTACACCGGAACAAACGGCATTGCCCATTTATATGGCGGGAAGTTTTAGTCTATTATTAGGAATTTACTGTTTGACGCTTCCCAAAACACCTCCGCAAGGAAAGGGACAAGAAACCACCTGGCGTGGGATTTTAGGGGTGGATGCACTGAAAAAATTATGGAGTAGATCATTTTTTATTTTTCTCTTAAGCTCATTTCTTATTTGTATCCCATTGGCCGTGTATTATAATTTCACCCAGGTATATATGCAGGATGCAGGGTTCAAAAATATTGCAGCGACACAAACAATTGGACAAATGTCTGAGGCATTCTTTATGGTAATTATGCCATTTTTATTTGTTCGTCTGGGAGTGAAGTGGATGCTGGCCGTCGGGATGTTTGCCTGGGTATTGAGGTATGGTTTATTTGCCGTTGCAGCACCAGATGCAATTACCTGGATGATCTTAATGGGAATTGCTTTACATGGGATTTGTTATGATTTCTTTTTTGTGACAGGCCAAATATATGTTGATAAAAAAGCAGATCCATCTATAAAAGGACAGGCACAAGGGTTGATTATCTTTGTTACTTATGGTGTTGGAATGCTTGTTGGTACTCAAATTGCCGGAAAGATATTTAATTTTTACCTTGAAGATGCAAATAGACTTACTCTTGAAATGTGGAAGTCATTTTGGATAATTCCTGCAGTTTTTGCCTTGGGCGTCCTTTTATTTTTTGTTGTAAGTTTTAATGATAAAAAAGTAGATAAAAAAATTCAAAAAGAAGTACTATGAGAAAAATTGCTATGTTGGGTTCGGGATTTATTGGTAGATTCTATGCTGATTCAATTGTGGGGTTACGTAGTAAAGATAAAATTGTAAGTATTTTTTCAAGGAGTGAATCCAATGCCAATAAGTTTGCAGAGGATTATAATGTTCCCCATTCTACTACGGATATGAAAAAAGCTATAAATCACGGAGATGTGGATACGGTGGTTATTTCCCTTCCGAATAATTTACATGAAGAGGCAGTGATGGAGTGTGTAAAAGCAGGCAAAGGAGTGTTGTGTACAAAGCCATTAGGAAGAAACGCAGAAGAGGCAAAACGCATGATGGATGCGGTGGAAGAAGCCGGAATATTTAATGGATACCTGGAAGACCTGGTATATACGCCCAAGTACCTTAAGGCGTTGGAAAGCGTTCAAAAAGGAGCGTTGGGAAGTGTCCTTTGGGCAAGATCCCGAGAAGCGCACCCCGGTCCCCATTCTGAGTGGTTTTGGGACAAAGAAATGGCCGGTGGTGGATGCATCCTGGATTTGGGTTGTCACTGTATTGAAATAGGGAGGGGGTATATTGGAAAGGATATCAAACCCGTGGAGGTGATTTGCTGGGCGGATACTCAGGTGAAACCTATAGATGCTGAAGATCATGCCATTGGAATGGTCCGCTATGAGAATGGAGCCATAGGTCAGTTTGAAGTGAGTTGGACATTTAGAGGTGGATTGGATCTCAGGGATGAAGTGATGGGGTCAGAGGGTACTATTATGATCAACAATTTTCTTCGTACAGGTTTCGACATGTTTACTTCCGGAGAGGGATATGACTATGTAGCTGAAAAAGCAGAATCTAATAAGGGGTGGATTTTTCCAGTCGGCGATGAACTCCATGAATTGGGGTATAATTTTATGTTTACCGATATGTTTAATGCTATGGATAATGGCAATACTCCCGGGGAGACCTTTTACGATGGGTATGTGGTGAATGCTGTGATGGATGCCGCTTATACCTCCGTTAAATCAAAAAAGTGGGAGCCTGTTAAATTGGATGTTTGGAGAGGCAGGGAAGGTGTAGAAAAAATATCTTCCATGAGGGATTATGATGAGGATCACTATCTAGTAAAAGAAGAAACCACTCACTACGGTGCGAAAAAATATATTATCAAAAATAAATCTACAGGGAAGATTTCTGAAATAACAGAATGACCGAACAAAATCCACCTGTGAAGGTGGATCGAAGATGGTAAATCCATCTTCGGTGAGGAATCCAAGGGCTCTGTCCTGAGGGTGGGTTAGCAGTTTCCTCCTTGATACTTTTCTCGGAAGGGAGAGCCTACCACGGCGATGCATGTTCTATTTTCTATTCGAGAGAGAGTCTAACATTTGATAAAGCCTGCCCTTCTCTTCAACGGTCACGAAGGACTCCTCGGGAGAATCCCTGGGACAGAAGAGGAACTGAGGATGGGATTGAAGATTATCCAGCTTTTTGGCTATCCATCTGCCTTAGTACTAGATACGGTGGGCAGGCATTCTACAGCGAGACTTAGTCAGTATTCTTTTAAGCAGAGATTTTGAATGCTTGTAGAAAATATTTAAGTTTTATAAAAACTTTACCTGCTGATCATAAAACATTGGTTTTAGCTCTGAACTCAGCTTTCGTAGATATTGAAGACAGATTCAATATTACACAGCTTTGTCAGTTTGCGATTACTTTATAACTCTCAATATCAAAGATTATTTGCATTATCAAATTGAGTCTTTACCCTGTCTTACACCGAACCAATTTTGGAAAATGTTTAATTAGAAGTTAGGGCCGGAGTTCGAGCAGTTATAAACGTATCCCTGAGCCAAAGTATAAGCAAGCATTTTGTAGTACTATCAGTAGGGAATAATTCTGGAAATTGCCAGGGCCGTATTACTGATCCTTAACCAATGTATAATTGAGTTCGGACTCAATCAATTTCATATCCTGGTCCAACATATGCAATGTATCCGATGTTACAGATTTGCGTAAAAAATATTTTGAATCGTCTCTTTCATTTTCAGACATTAGTGTATAGATTATAGCATCTTCATTGTTATTATAACCTGTTTGACTGATTACATTTCCCGACTGGATATATTCATTGTCTTTTTGACCTAGATAGATTGATTGAAGTTGAAAACGGCTTCCATCAGACGATAACCGAAGTGTAGTCTCTATTCCCGAACAATCTGCACACGGAAGGGTGCCAAAAAATTCTTCCCACGTTTTTTCCTGAACTCTTGTTTCCGAATCTTGTGTGATATCTTCAGTCTGTTGTTCATTAGTGGAGTCTTCATTATTACAACTGAATAAGAGAATAATATAAAATGAAACCAGAAAAGGAATGAAATAGGTGACCTTCATTTTGTTGAATTGATATTTGTTAAAATACATATGTATAACTTATCTATAGGTGAATTTATTACCTATGTAGGAGCAAATATACTTCATTCTTGATATATTGTAGATTATGGAAAATAATATGTCTAAAAGGGATTGGTTGGCTATTGAACGAACCCACCTGGCCAATGAAAGGAATATGCTGGCCTACCTGAGATCAGCTTTAGTCATGTTTGCCACGGGTATTGGCCTCACTCACATCGAATATTTTGATCAGGTGAAAGTATTGGGGATCGTATTTGTCATTGTTGCTCCCCTTCTTATAATATGGGGAACTGCGAGATATTACCGCAGGAAGGCTAAAATTGAAAGTTATTACAAAGATATCGAATAGATCGATAAATTACTGAATTTTTCCATGTAGTAGGACGTACTTAAGCTTTCTTGCACTATTGCTTTTATTGTAGTGTAAAAAAAGTATTTAGTGGTAATAATAATCTTTCGGAAGTTAGCCATCCTTCACAAGAAAATGAATTTAGTTCTTCCTCTTCAGTCAATGTGCAGAAGATGGTCTTAAAGGAAAGCTAACCCTAATCACTTGTTACAAGTCATCAGCAAACCTTATTTGGAATGTACAGTACTGGTTTATTATTAATTATCCCGGTTACCTCCCAGGAGAGGCAGTTAATTTGGATCACATTTCTTTGAATCATTTCAGATAGATAAAGAATAGACAATATTTGCAACGGATTTTCAAGTATATATCTCTTTTGAACATTGAATCGATTTTGAGATGATTTTATAAATATATTTACGTTGTCTAATTTTATTTGTTAGATAAATAAAACTTTTTTAGTTTTGTATGTGGATAAGAAATGCATTAATTATGAAAAGTAAACTTCTACTGGTATTAATAATAGTTGGATTGGGATATTTCGCCACTGCCCAAAATGTAGTTGTATTTGGAAAAATTTTTGAAGAGGAATCTCCCCTTCCTTTCGCCTCTGTTATTGCAGATAATGGTATAGGTGGTACAAGCACGAATGAGTCGGGTATATATTCTCTGACGTTAAAAAAAGGGGAAGAGTATGAAATCACGGCTTCCTATGTGGGATATTTTCCAAAAAAAATAAAATTAAGTGCCGATGGTAGTGATAGTATTCGACTCGATTTTGAATTAAAAAGATCTGCTGCATTGGAAGAAGTGGTGGTTACCGGGACAATGAAACCATCGTATGTTTCGGAGTCTCCAATTAAGATCGACGTTATTTCATTTTCGCAATTGGAGACTTTTATGCCGGTAGCAGGATCATCGATAGTAGAAAATATAAAGCTGGTTAATGGTGTACAGGAGGTCGTTGCGTGTGGAGTTTGTTTTACGAATAGCATCAGTATTAATGGTTTGCCGGGACCCTACACAGCAGTATTAATGGATGGAACCCCAATGTATGGTAATCTGGCTTCTGTTTATGGACTTAATGGTATTCCAAGCATGATTATTGACCGCATGGAAATTATAAAAGGGCCGAGTAGTACGCTCTATGGATCCGAAGCAGTGGCTGGTGTAATCAATATAATAACCAAAGATCCTTCTGAACAGCCATTGGTTTCTTTGGATATAATGGGAACCTCCCATAAAGAGAGTTTTGGAAACCTGGCCATTGCCCCTAAAATAGGTGAAACAGCCGGGTATATAGGTCTAAATTATGCGTATGTAAATGATTTTGATGATTCAAATAATGATGGATTCGGGGATGGCATTAATATGGATCGTATTTCTGCTTTTACGAAGTGGGATATACACAGGAAAAGCGGAAAGGAGTTTTCAATAGTGGGCCGATATTATTATGAAGATCGTAGGAATGGGGTAGAAGAATATTTAAAGGATCGAAATTATAGGGATTTAAGAGGTAGTGAGCATATCTACGGTGAGAGCATTTATACCAATCGAATGGAGCTCTTTGGTACCTATGAGTTAAATATGAAGCCCGATATAAAGGTAGACTTTTCCCTATCAGACCATCAACAGGATAGTTATTACGGTACTGATTTTTACAAAGCAGATCAGCAAATTGCTTTTGCTAATCTGTTGTGGAACAAGGATCTCGGTTACCATGATTTGCTATTTGGACTGACAAATCGATATCAGGCCTATGACGATAATACTGTAGCTACTGAAAAAACTGTGAATGGGTCTACATTCAACCATCCAAATAATCAATGGATACCGGGCGTATTTGTACAGGATGAATTTAGGCCAGTGGAAAAATGGATTTTATTGGGGGGAATGCGAATGGATCATTATGAAAATCATGGTTTGATCTTTGCTCCCAGACTAAATATTAAATTCAAACCTTCGGTGTGGACTACATATCGTTTGAATTTTGGTACGGGTTTTCGAATTGTAAACTTATTTACGGAAGATCATGCATTTGTAACGGGGCAAAGAGAAGTAATTATTACGGAAGAATTAAACCCCGAGCAATCTTACAATGCTTCTTTTAATATAAATCATATATATAGTTTATTTGAAGGTAGTGGCTCTATTGATATAGACGGATATTATACTCACTTTACTAATAAAATTAACCCCGATTATTCCGATCCCGGACAAATTATATATTCCAATTCGGATGGATATGCAAGAACCATGGGGATTGGTGTAAATGTCAATTACAGCTTTACTTTTCCCCTGGGGTTGAGCCTGGGAATGAATATACAAGATGTAAGAGAGACTGAAATTCTGGAGTCCGGGCAAAAAAAACATACTCGGCTTGAGTTTGCTCCAAGATGGAGTGGAGTGGCAACCGCTAATTTCCAATGGAGAAAACAGGGAATTACCATGGCCTATACTGCTCGAATAACTGGCGATATGGAACTCCCAGAGGTATATGATCTGGATGAATCCGGTAATCCATTATTCTCTTCACGCCCTACTAACAGTCAACCGTTTTCGATCCATACCTTCCAGGTCATCAAGAAAATTAATGATGGAATTTCAATTTATGCGGGACTCCAGAATATCTGGGACTACAGACAGGATTTATCACCATTAATTGGGTATAACGATCCTAACTCACCTGTAGGTTTTAGTGATCACTTCGATACAGTTTATGCCTATTCCCCTAATCACGGCAGGGAGTTTTATTTGGGAGTTAGGTGGAATGGTTGGATGAGAAAATAGTAGTTGGGACAAATGAGTAACCTGGTGCAAATTGTACTCGATTATTCGGAAATCAGATCTTTCATTTGTTGTAGTGTATCTGCTTGCTCCGGCTTTTTGTCTTTTCTCCATCGATGAATACGAGGAAAGCGTACAGCTACTCCGGATTTATGTCGGTTCGATGGTGAAATACCCTCGAAGGCAATTTCGAATACCAAATTAGGATGGACAGAACGAACAGGTCCAAAACGTTCAATAGTATTACTCATTACATAGGAAGACACTTCCCGGAATTCTAAGTCCGTCAAACCACTATATGCTTTAGCCACTGGAACAAGCTGACGGTCATCAGACCAGACAGCAAAGGTATAATCGGTAAATAAATTGGCTCTTCTTCCATGCCCTGATTGGGCATATATTAACACAGCATCAATGGTGTAGGGATCAAGCTTCCATTTATACCAGCTGCCTTTTTTCCTTCCAGAATGGTAAATACTCTTTTGGTCTTTAAGCATAAGGCCTTCAGCATTAACCGACCGGGCATTTTTTCTAAAAAGAGTCAAATCATCAATAGTTTTAAAAGCAAGCGCTTTATTTGCGGTTATTCTTTCTATATTTTTAAGTATTTTATTTAATTCGAAAAATCGTTTTGATAGTTTCTCGTTCCGTATATCATTTCCGTTAAGTTCTAATAAATCAAAAGCGATAAAAGCAACCGGATGTTTTACCATAATATTTTTAGAGACTTTTTTTCTACCCAATCGTTTTTGAAGATGGTGAAACGGTTTTATCTCATCCCCTTTTATAACCAAGATTTCTCCGTCAAGTACGGTTCCATTTGGTAGTTTTTTAGCCTCCTCTTGGATTTCAGGAAATTGATTTGTAATCAATTCCTGACCTCTACTCCATATAAATACAGTTTCCGATCTTTTTATGATTTGGCCTCTGATTCCATCCCATTTGTATTCGGCCTGCCATTGATTAATATCAACTATTTCACTGGTAGAATCTTTCAATGCGTACGCCAGACAAAATGGGTAAGGTTTGGAATCATCAGCATTAATTGATTGTTGAAAGAGATCCTCAAAAGAAATCGATCCCGGATCCCATTTCCCGCTTAAGCAATATAATATATAACTCTCTTCTTTCCCTAAATGCCGGGCCAGACTTCGTGCAATTAATTTTTGTGACATACCCACACGCCAACCTCCTGTCAAAAGTTTATTGAAGACAAATCTTTCCATTTGACTGAAATTGAGCCACTGATTAGTCACCCATTTTTTCTTCTCTTCAATATCTTCAAGGTCTTTGATGTGCAATAAGTCTTTCATTAAGTCATGTAGCGTAATTTCACTTCCATTCATTTCATCCGGAAGCAGTAATGCTAATGTTTCTGCTAAATCTCCTACTACATAATAACTTTCTTCCAAAAGCCAAAGTGGGACTCCGGATGCATCTGCAGCCCATTCTCTGAGGTTGGATGTGTTGGCTATCCTGCCAATTTTCTTTTTCGAGAGAATGTAAGTAGCCCAAAGTTTGTCATTATCACCTGCTGAATCGAGGTAAAGGCAAAATTGCTTTACTTTATTATTTATACTTGTCGTACGGTCTAATTTAGTGATCAGCTGTGTAAATAATTTCATTCTTCTCTGGTTAAGGGGGTTCGCTGGATATCAGGACATTCCAGATTATTTTCTCTAAACCATTGTGAAACGACATCTGTATAACCGTGGACAGGATATATTTTCGAAGCTCCTGTTGCATAAACAGCTTTATTCAAATCGGGCCAATCGACATGGTCACTTATGACAAATCCCCTGCCGTAGTTTCTTCGTCTACGTATACCTCGCACTTGCATCCAACCACTGGCAAATGCGGTGTCTTTGTTTTTTAATTTTTTCACCCAATTCGCTTCTGCCGCCATTGAAGGCATAATCAATAAAGCACCTTCTAGTTCTTCTGGGTTATCAGGATTTATAACCGGCAACTGGGGAAGTTTTCCACCTGATTTTCGTATTACTTCATTGAGATCGGCAATGGTGTAGTGAATATACATGTTTTCAATTTCATCCGACAATAAGTTGATTAGGCGTTGGGCTTTGCCCAATGAATACGCCGATAAAATTGATGTAATGCCATTGGAGAGATTTGTATTATACCATTTGAGTATCTCTTTTTTAATTTCACTTTGTGGTTGCCACCGGAAAATGGGTAGTCCGAATGTACATTCCGTGACAAAATGATGGCATGATATTGGTTCAAAAGGGGTAGATATCCCATCATTTTGGAGTTTGTAATCGCCGGATATGACGGCTATTTCACCCTTACTTTCTATTCTTACCTGTGCCGAACCAAAGATATGTCCAGCTGGATGAAAAGATATTTTTACCCCGTTGTGTGTAATGTTTTTTGCATATTCCACTCCGGATATTTGTATTGAACCGAGTCGGTGTTTCAATATCTGTAAGGACTTTTTGGCACACAGATACTTTTTGTGACCTTTCCGTGCATGATCTGAATGTCCATGCGTAATGACAGCATGCGAAACCGGAGACACCGGATCTATATAAAAGCCACCTTCGGGGCAATAGATACCTTTTTTTGTGAATTCAATAATCGCCATATGTAACCAATATACGGGATTTTAAATGGAATTTAAATTCATTATCTCCACTCCTGCAATGCAGCATTAAGAGCTTCTTCTACCCGTATTCTCGGTTTGTGAAAATAAATCATTCCATGACCGGGCAACATTATATCGGTATCGATCTTTGAAAATCGAAGGAGTGATTCCGTATATTTACTTTTGTCAAAGTCAATGGAGCCATCCCACCCGAAAAATCCACTTAATAAGGTACCGATGACATCTCCACTTACGACAATTTTCTTTCCTTCCCATTGAAAAAGATAGGCTGTACATCCCATACTGTGCCCAGGTAAATGCATGGCTTCAATTTCCAGATTGAGAATAGTGAATTTTTCTTTGTCTACAATGCGACGGTCCACTTCGAAAGGAGAAAAAGTTTTGTGATAGAGGTATCCACAGCACCGATCATCCCCCGTTGCCACAGCATCAGCTGTTTCATTAATAGCAATTGTATATATATCCATTTCTTTTATTAGATGTCCTGCACCGGCATGGTCCAAATGAGGATGGGTGAACAGGCAGAACTTTATATCTTTGGGGTCAAGCCCCCAATATCTCATATTTCCAAAAATTTGCTCCAGGGTATCACCACATCCACAATCAAAGAGGATTAATCCATCATTCGTTTTTAGTGTATAGGTGTTGCCATCGTTCCACATTGCTCCGGGCTGGTCGTAGGTGATTCCATTCAAGTCACCGCCTACCTGGTATAAACCATTTAATATTTGCATTTTCTTTTAAGTTTAAAAGTAGAATTAATTAAGTAACATTTAATTGGCCAATGAGTATTTTTCTATATTCAAGGTCATTCCATCAAGTATAAAGATAACTATGAATATTTTTGATAAAACGTTACTGGGAATAACAACATTCTTTTAGGCTTGAAGATTTTTTCTTGTAACGAAGTTAATGAGGGAAAGAGATATTTATTAACTGATGATATCTATAATTCTGATGTTGCATTGATTGATAATTCTGAAAATAAGCGTTTCACTGTATTCGAATTAGATGATTCCATGTCTTCTTCTGGATAGGTGTATCCTATGGGTGAATTGACTGATCTTGTCATATTTGAAGGGAGAATTTACTTGGCATCCAACGTTAAATTAAATTGTTTGTTCTGCATTCTATACCCGGTGGTTTTCTTTTTACAATCGTGAAAGGACCGTATAGTATCAATACTATCTATTCCCTTCAGTTTGAAAAGGGGCTATAATATGTCTATCAGTAAAGCGTGAATCGAATTATCAGTGTTTTGTTTTATCCCAGCAGAAGAAATAGTGGAATTATATGAGAAAGGAATTATAGACTTACATTTTCCGTAAATACCGCCAGTGTTTATAAATAATCGATTAGTTACTTCGGCTTATAATTATAAGCAGGGAGTTATACCCTTGGCGTTTTGGTTTGACCGGTTCGATAGGCAGAGGAAAATGGTCAATGCCGAAAGAGACAAACGCAGGCATAGCTTTAGCTGCGGCGAGTATTGACGATGAAGGAAGTGATCATTTCCCTCCGCAGAAATCGGTCAGAATCAAGAGTCATGGGTTTAGTATTATTTTCTTCTACCAATTTATTCTTTTAAATCCTTCCCCAAATCCATTTTATGTGGATTTGTTTTTGCCCGATTAGAGGAGTAAAAATAGCGATTTCAATAAAAATTTTGGTTTAATGGTAGCGAGAGGAATAAATAGAGATTCTTTTTATGTTAGATCTAGGCATAGACCGATACTAATGGAATTTAATAACTATAGTGAATTATTAGGTGAATTTCATTTTGGTAATGGTGCTTTTTTCGTGAATATATAAATCAGATAATAGTTGAAAGGAAAAAGTCTGGATATGACTAGCCCGAAGGGGGTGGTTTTAATTATGCAAGTGTGTTAATATGCAATGGAAAATTCTAGTTTCAAAAGGTCAATGCAGCAATGGAGATCCGAGGCAGACCGGATGAGTATTACTTCTTGGTATGATTACCCTAGAAAAATATTCATAGTAAGTAAAATGAAATATTCATTTGAAAGAAGAATTATATCTCCTATTGCAGTTTGAAAATGAAATCATAACCGGGTAAGGATCTAAAGGTATTCAGTGGTGTGGTATCCATGGTATTATGTTGGATTATACTATTTTTGTGTACTTTAAAAATGAACTAAAATCTATATAGTGAAAATAGCCATTGCTCAAATCAATTATCACATAGGCAATTTTGAAGGGAATTTTTCCAAAATGAAGGAAGCGATCACAAAAGCCAGGGGAGAAGGGGCTGACCTGGTATGCTTTAGTGAGTTAGCTACTACTGGGTACCCACCCAGGGATTTTCTTGAATTTCGGGATTTCGTAGAACTTTCGAATAGGTTAATTGATCGCCTTAAGGATCTTAGCGGAGACCTGGGAATAATATTGGGTGCTCCAACAATCAACCCGGTAATTGAAGGTAAAGATTTGTTCAATTCCGTTTACTTAATTCACGAAAAGGAAGTGAAATATGTACAACACAAGGCACTTTTACCGACCTATGATATTTTCGATGAGTATCGGTATTTTGAGCCGGGCAGGGGATTTGGTGTAGTTGAATTTAAAGGTAAGAAAATTGCACTTACTGTCTGTGAAGATATTTGGAATGTGGGTAATGAAAATCCACTGTATACTATTTCACCGTTGGATGAAATTATCGGACTAAAACCCGATTTTGTGGTGAATGTATCGGCATCACCTTTTTCATATAAACAATCGCAGCAAAGGATAGAGGTGGTAAAGGCGAACGTTGACCGGTATAAAATACCTTTTTTTTATATCAATCATTGTGGGGCTCAAACTGAATTACTATTCGATGGTGGTTCATTGGTGGTTAATCAGCGTGGGGTGGTAGTAGATGAGATGCCTTACTTCGAGGAATGTTTTCGATGTTATGACCTGGAAGAAGTAGTGGCGACTGATGTAAGTAATGAACAGGATAAATCTAAGATGGATTTGATCCACCGAGGAATTGTCATGGGCATCCGTGATTACTTTGGGAAATTAGGACTCAAGACTGCAGTACTTGGACTTTCGGGGGGTATTGATTCTGCTGTTACCTGTGCTTTGGCGGCAGAGGCTTTGGGGCCGGAGAATGTTCGCGTGGCTCTTATGCCCAGTAAATATTCCTCAGATCATTCGGTAGATGATGCGCGGCAATTGGCAGAGAATCTTGGTGTCCAATATGATATTATCAGTATTCGGGATCCATATGAGGCTTTTTTGAATAGTATGAAACCCGTGTTTCTGGGGCGTAAATTTGATGTAACAGAAGAAAATATCCAGGCGAGGATAAGAGGTACGATAGTAATGGCTATTTCCAATAAATTCGGAGCTATCCTATTAAATACTTCCAATAAGAGTGAGGCTGCAGTGGGATATGGGACACTGTATGGCGATATGGCGGGAGGATTGTCGGTAATCGGTGATGTTTACAAAACAGAGGTATATGAACTTGCCAGATATATTAACCGGAATAAAGAAGTTATCCCCGAGAATTCAATTATTAAACCACCTTCAGCTGAATTGCGGCCTGACCAAAAGGACAGTGACTCTCTCCCTGAATACGAGATACTTGATGAAATACTTTATCAATATATTGAGGAAGTAAAAAGTCCTCAGGATATTATTGCTGATGGATATGACGCCGAATTAGTGGCAAGAATCCTTAAACTAGTCAATACAAATGAATTCAAAAGATTCCAGGCTCCTCCTGTAATCCGGGTAAGTCCCAAAGCATTTGGAATGGGTAGGAGAATGCCTATCGTTGGAAAATATTTATCATGAACAAGTAACTCCAAGCGTTAATCCGTAAGACACTAGTTTGAATTGAAAAGCCCGAAGTTTACTTTCCAACATTGCGTTTTGACCTTTAAACAGTAAGCGATAGACAACAATCTTCTATCACTAGTTTTACTCTTCTTTTATAATAATTTAAGAATTTTATAAAGATTTGATAAATAGGTAATTGTGTGAATGGTGACTGATGGATGATATTTTTATCCTTCAATCAATTATATCAATTATTATGTTGCGCTTGTACCGGAGAGTAAAACCGTTCATTGTTACCTCATTATTCTTTCTTCTATCTAGTATATTACTGATAACTATATTTTCAAAGAGGGAACTTCATTTGATGATCAATAAATGGAACCACCCATTTCTGGACCAATTTTTCAAGTATGTTACTTACCTCGGTGATGGATTAGTAGTGATCTTATCCATTCCGGTGATAGCTTACTTGCGAAAAAAAAACATAAGGAAATGTATTTATTTAGGCCTTTCAATATGTTTAGGGGCCGGAATAATTGCTCAATTCTTTAAAAAGCTGGTTTTTAAAGGAAGCAAACGACCTGCAGCTTATTTTCCTAATGATGTTCTCCACCTTGTGAAAGGCGTAAAAGTTCATTATTGGCATACCTTCCCTTCAGGACATAGTGCATCTGTATACGCATTAATGCTATTTTGTGTTTTTTTGTTTCCGAAAAACAAGTTGTTTCAGGTCTTTTGTGCTATAATTGCTTTTATAGTATCGTTGTCCAGAGTATATTTATCCCAACATTTTTTAGAGGATATTATAGGGGGAATGGTGTTGGGGGTAGTATTGTTTTTCCCAATAGTAAAAAGTTTTTATATAAAGTCCGAAGAATATATCGTAGAGTGGAACTGAAATTTAATGATCAATCAAGGTTAGTTCTATTACTAATATTCGGCCATTTTATTTTCAGGCTTTTTGTTGCCGTGAATATTGAACTGAGTATAGATGAGGCGTATTATGCCTTGTATGCATTATATCCTGAGTGGAGCTATTTTGATCATCCGCCTATGGTGGGGCAATTGATCCGCTTAACCACATTGGGAATGAATTTTCCTACAGAACTTTCAATGCGCCTGGGACCCTTATTAATCGGGTCAGTAAATCTATATTGGGTCTATAAAATTGGGGTTTTGATTTCCGGTCATAGAGTTGGGCTCTTCGCAATGGTAATGACTATTGGGTCTGTTTATATTTGTCTGATAACAGGTGTATTTATTATGCCTGATGCTCCTCAAAGCTTATTTTGGTTAATTTCTATACTATGTTTTATTCAATACCTCAAAAAAGATAAAATTATATTTTTATTGGGGTTTTGTTTTACTTGTGGATTGGCTTTGCTTTCAAAATATCACAGTGTTTTTTTAATCGTTGGCGCCCTTTTCTATTTCCTGGTTTTTGCGTTTCGAAAAAAAAATTTTAAAGAAGTATTATTTGTTCTCATCATTCCCATTTTAATCTTTTTGCCAGTTTTGATTTGGAATTATCAACATGAATTCATGTCTTTTACCTTTCATGAGAATCGGGTTGGTAATTCAGAATTTACAATAACCTGGAATTATTTTCTGACGGAGTTATTGGGGCAGATTTTTTATATCAATTTATTTAATGCTATACTTGTTGTGATTGGAATTCGTCTGGTAATAAAAAACTGGGCCCAATTTAATCGAGATGCGGTGTTGGTTTTTTTATATGCCTGCGGTCTACCCCTAATCGCAATCGTATTGATTATGTCTTTCTTTAACCAGACATTGCCACATTGGAGTGGACCTGCCTATTTTTCATTATTCTTAGCAACGGCCTATGTCCTGGAAGGTGTTGGGATATTGTCGAATTCAAAAAGAGTTAGGCGATTACTTAAATGGGGGATTGGTTTTTTGGTCTTTACTATTGGCCTTGGATTAGCCCACTTTAATTGGGGAATTTTGCCTATGGAGGAATCTTCCGATCCGGATCGAATGGGGATGCATGATATTAGTTTGGATTCATATGGTTGGGGAACATTAAAAGAACAATTCAATGAGTTAGCAGAAAGAGATGTTGCTTTTGGGATTATGGATAGTTCCTTTTCTTTGATTACGAGAAACTGGTTTCCGGCAGGCCATATAGATTTTTACTTTGGATTCTCTGAAGGCAGGGACTTGTTTGTGACTGACAAACTAACAGAAAAACACCAATATCATTTTACCAACAAATACCGTGGTGGAATTCCCCCAGGTGGAGATGCTTATTTTATAACATCATCTCGTCATTATTACCCTCCCAAAGAGGACTTGTTACAATCATTTGAATCGGTTGATGAGCCTGTTAAATTATACGTATATCGCTCCGGAAAACCAACGTATTTCCTATATATCTATAGACTCAGAGGGGCGACAAAACGCATGTTTGGATTTTAGCAGGTGTTGTAATAAGTTGGTTTTTAGATATTTAAATGTGTTTGTGTTTGCTTGTTTTTTTTAGGTTTTTGCCAAAGCCAAAATAATACCAATAAAAGAAAAATATTACAAAGCTGCGAAACGTATATATTGTCAAATTTACGTTAGATAATTTTTTAAATTGAAAAACTAGAAATGTCAAATATTATTACTGATCAGAGAATAGGTTACAAATTATCCAGTGAGGGGACAAATTCTTTTCGAAGTCATGATCCGGCAAAAAACCAGGCATCTGGTCCGGAATTTATGGAAGCAACGGAAGCGGAGGTTGAAAAGGCTTGTGAGATAGCCGGGAGGGCCTTTCTGGAATATAGGAAGTGGTCAGGAAAGAGCAAAGCAGCTTTTTTGGATAGAATAGCTGATGAAATTGAAAAAGTAAAAGAAGAATTGGTGAAAGTAGCAGATTCAGAAACAGCTCTCGGTGAGGGTAGATTGAATGGTGAATGCGGAAGAACTACGGGCCAATTGCGTTTTTTTGCAAAGATTTTACGGGAAGGATCCTGGGTGAATGCTACGATCGATTGTGCTACAACAGAAGATCAGGGAAGTCAGGGAGATATCAGACAAATCCAGGTACCATTGGGACCCGTTGTTGTCTTTGGGGCCAGTAATTTTCCATTAGCTTTTTCAACAGCAGGAGGAGATACTGCATCTGCACTGGCTGCAGGTTGCCCTGTTGTGTACAAAGCTCATCCTGCACATCCCCAAACATCATCAATAGTGGGAAACGCTATTTTAAAAGCAGCTGAGAAAGAATCATTACCTGAGGGCGTCTTCTCTATTGTGTATGGAACTTCTCATACGGTTGGGGGACTCCTGGTAACTAATGAAAATATCTCTGCAGTTGGATTTACCGGATCATATAAAGGTGGAAAGGCACTTTTTGATCTGGCGAATAATAGACCGGTTCCTATACCTGTATTTGCTGAAATGGGAAGTGTTAACCCAGTATTTTTATTGCCTGGAAAAATGGAAAACCATGCGGATGAGCTGGCAAAAGGATTGGCAGGGTCTATTAATTTGGGCGTAGGTCAATTTTGTACAAATCCTGGCGTGTTTGTTACTTTTAGATCAGAAACTTCTGATCGATTTTTGGGATTATTGAAATCTGAAATTGAAGGAGCAGCTGAGGGTACTATGTTAACAAAGGGAATTGCTTCTGCTTATTGTTCAGGTACTAAAGCTCTATCTTCTATTCCCGGAGTAGAAACTATCGTACATTCCAGTGAGG
Organism: Membranihabitans maritimus; assembly: GCF_021729145.1. Taxonomy (GTDB): domain Bacteria; phylum Bacteroidota; class Bacteroidia; order Chitinophagales; family Saprospiraceae; genus Membranihabitans; species Membranihabitans maritimus. The sequence goes on from NZ_JAJSLW010000010.1 coordinate 26,333, forward strand.
AAAATGGCACAATAGTTCGTCCAGCTTTGTATAAAACTAACTTGACAACAATCCGGAAGAGACCTGAAATATTAGAAGAAGTGTTTGGTCCGTCCTCATTAAATATTGTAATTGACGAAAGTGAATTAGGCGATTTGATAGAATTGTTTAGCGGACAGTTAACGGCTACTATTCATGGAGATGATGCAGATATTGAGAAGTATAGCGATCTGGCGGAGCGATTAGCTCAAATTGCGGGTAGGGTCATTTTTAATGGATTCCCAACAGGAGTCGCCGTAAATAATGCTATGATTCATGGAGGACCATTTCCGGCTACAACAAACTCCTCGTCTACCTCAGTAGGGGGGAAGGCAATTTATAGATTTACCAGAGGCGTATCGTACCAGGCTTATCCTCAGGAATTATTACCTGAGGAGTTGAAGTACGATAATCCATTAAATATATGGAGGTTGCTCAATGGAGAATGGACAAAAAATCAAGAATAACTAAAATAAAACGGCATACAGCCGAGACAAATGAAACCTATGAAAAGTGTTTTGCAGATACACGAATCTGATAACGTCTGGGTGGCTTTAAAAGACTTATATCAGGGAGAAGCACTGCGTATTAACGGTACTACAGTAAAGTTGAATTTTAATATTCCCGCTAAACATAAGGTAGCCATTAAAGATTTGAAGAAGAGTGATGAAGTCTTTATGTATGGAATTAAGGTTGGGGAGGCATTGCGAGATATAAATAAAGGCGATTTAATTAGTACTGAAAATGTACGACATGCGGTTGTGCCTTATGGAGTAGAGGATTTTGAAACGACATACGACTGGCAAAAACCCGATGTGTCAAAGTGGAAAGATCGAACTTTTATGGGGTATCACAGGCAAAATGGAAAGGTGGGTACCGCAAATTATTGGTTGGTAATACCTTTGGTTTTTTGTGAAAACCGGAATGTATCCGTTTTGGAAAAAGCTTTTAGGGAGGTTTTTGGTTCTGGTAAGGATAATTTATTTGCCAATTATTTATTGCATTTGTGCGATACGCATAACGGCGGCGGCGAAAATGGCGGATTTAATAATGACGACCTATCAGCCACTTTACCAAGATATCATAATTATTTTGAGAATGTTTCCGGGATACAATTTTTAAAACATCAAATGGGGTGCGGGGGTACCCGTGATGATGCTGCTACTTTAACCGGGCTCCTGGCAGGATATATTGCACATCCGAATGTAGCAGGTGCTACAATTCTAAGCCTCGGGTGTCAGAATGTGCAAAAAGAAATGATAACGGAGCAAGTTCAAAAGAGAATGAATGGAGGCGAAAAACCTTTTTATTTTTTTGAACAGCAAAAGTTTCAATCATCAGAGAAAATGTTGCTGGAGGCTATCGAGACTACCTTTAATGGAATGGCGGAAGCTAATCAGATTACACGTCAACCTGCACCATTAAGTGAATTGGTACTCGGTATGGAATGTGGAGGCTCTGACGGATTTAGCGGTATATCTGCCAATCCCGTCGTGGGAGGAGTTTCTGATCGTATGGTGGCATTAGGAGGAGGGGTGATTTTATCAGAATTTCCGGAACTATCAGGTGTAGAGCAAAACTTAATTAAACGGTGTGTAAATGAAAAAGTAGCCCGGAGGTTTATAGAATTAATCCATTCCTATGAAAAGAATGCAATAGCTGTAGGCTCAGGGTTTGATTCCAATCCCTCTGCCGGAAATATAAAAGATGGATTAATTACAGACGCTATTAAATCAGCAGGAGCTGCACTTAAAGGGGGGCAGTCACCTATAAAAGATGTTCTGGATTATCCGGAAATGGTAAAAGAAAAAGGACTTACCCTGTTATGCACTCCTGGTAACGATGTTGAATCTACAACGGCTATGGCGGGATCAGGAGCGACTTTAATTTTATTTACCACAGGATTGGGTACTCCTACTGGGAACCCGATAACACCTGTAATTAAAATTTCAAGTAACACGCACATTTATAATAAATTAAATGATATCATTGACTTTAATACCGGTGAAGTAATTGAAGGAACAAAAGGCATTGATGAACTGGCTGATGATTTATTAGAAATGGTTATTGCTGCAGCTTCTGGTGAATATTTACCAAAAGCAGTTTCGCTCGAACAAAATGATTTTATTCCCTGGAAAAGAGGGGTTTCTTTATAAAAGATATTAAATAACATGAACTCGAATATAATTCCCGATGGCATTTGGCCTGTAATGATTACTCCTATTAAACAAAATGGAGATGTGGATTACGATGCATTAAAAAAGCTTATAAAATGGTATGAGGCTTCCGGGGTACATGGTTTTTTTGCTAATTGCTTATCCAGTGAAATGTATGAATTAAATAGGAAGGAAAGAATCGAATTAACAGAATTCGTTGTTAAACATTCTTCTATTCCTGTTCTGTCAACAGGTACTTTTTACGACAATACGGAAGAAAACGTTGACTTTATTAAAGAATTGTCCGATATCGGAGTGGATGGTGTGGTATTAATTACAAGTATATTGGCCAAAGAAGAAGATAGTGACGAAGTTTTGCTTGAGAGAATAATGGAGATTGTAGATCATACAACAGGAATACCTCTGGGACTTTATGAATGCCCGGTTCCTTATAAGCGGCTCTTGTCATCAGAAGCAATCGGTAAATTGGCTTCTACAGGACGGTTTGTTTATATGAAGGATACCTCATGTAATGCAGATGTGGTCGTTAGTAAAATAAATGCTGCGAATGGATCCAACTTAAAGATTTTCAATGCACACACGCCTGATTGTCTGCATTCTATCCGTCATTATGGAGCTGGTATTTCACCTATTGGTGCAAATTTTTATCCTGAATTGTATACCTATCTTTGGAATAATGGTCGTGGTGAAATTTTAAATGAGGAAGTAATTCGGGTAAAAGACTTTTTGGTGAAAAATGATGGGATTGTACATCATAAGTATCCGGTATCAGCTAAGTATTTTCTATCCCTTAGGGGCTTGCCAATATCTGAAGATACCCGAAAATCAATAGAAAAACTGGAAGATGAAGATAAGAAGCAAATAGAAAATTTATATGATAATTTTTTAGCCTTATCTCGAAACGTGGGAATAAGTGAATTCGCAATAAGTGAATAACTTAGGATAGGTACAAGTAGGTAAAAAAGCAGCTAATATTAGCATGCTTGATAAGATTGTAAGATATAATATTGGAATATATGAATTGGCTGGACCTTTTGGTGTTTTTTGTGTATTTGGGAGGTATTACTCTCTTTGGTGCATCATTTTTCAAGCAAAATAAATCTTCAGAGGCCTACACTGTAGGCCGTCACAAATTCCCCGCCTGGGCAGTAACTATGTCTATTTTTGCGACATTTGTTAGTAGCATTAGTTACCTGGCTTTGCCTGGAAACGCTTATCAGACCAATTGGAACGCATTTGTATTTAGTTTATCGCTACCCATTGCTGCCTTTATCGCAGTGAAATACTTTGTGCCGCTATACAGAAAAGTCAATAGTCCGTCGGCATACACTTTTTTGGAGGAAAGATTTGGTGTTTGGGCTAGAGTATATGTTTCTGCCTGTTATTTATTGACACAAGTGATGCGGGTGGGTACTATATTGTATTTACTAGCAATTACTATCAACGCCATTACGGGCTGGAGTATTCCCGTAGTAATTCTTATTACCGGTATAACCGTTTTGATTTATTCTATTATGGGAGGGATTCAGGCAGTTATCTGGACGGATGCTATTCAAGGCATTGTATTGATAGGTGGAGCTGTGGTATGTACAGTGTATCTACTCTATTTAATTCCCGGAGGAATGGAAACCGTTATGGATGTTGGGACGAGGGAAGGAAAATTTAGTTTAGGAAGTTTTGGACTACAACTAGATGAATCTACATTTTGGGTGGTTTTAGTGTACGGGATATTTATAAATTTACAAAACTACGGCATTGACCAAAATTATGTTCAACGCTATATAGCCTCTTCTTCGGACGAAGAAGCCGGTAAATCTGCCCTGTGGGGAGGATTGTTGTACATTCCCGTATCGTTACTGTTTATGTTTCTGGGGACACTTTTGTTTGTTTACTATCAGTCCGGGGGTGAATTAGCCCCTGATTTACAAAGTTTAGATGAAGCAGATAAAGTATTTCCCTATTTCATAGTCAATGAATTACCGGTCGGAATTACCGGATTGTTAGTGGCTTCCATTTTTGCAGCAGGAATGAGTACGGTATCTACGAGTTTCAATAGTGGGGCTACGGTAATTTATACGGATTATTATTTACGTTTTTTCAATAAGAGGAATGGAGCGGACCGCTCTATGAGAGTTCTCTATTTAGCCTCAGGTATAATTGGTATTCTTGGTGTCCTGGTGGGATTGGCAATGATCAATGTAAAGAGCGCTCTTGATGTCTGGTGGAAATTAGCATCGGTATTTAGTGGCGGCATGCTAGGACTGTTTTTATTGGGAGCATTTACCCAAAGGGCAGAGCGAAAAGGAGCTTTGATAGGCGTCCTTGCTGGAATAGCTATAATTATTTGGTTGAGCGTTATACCATACATAATGGGAACTTCAGATGACGCCGCTTTACATAGTTACCTTACTATTGTAATTGCTACTGCTGTGATCTTTTTAGTGGGATTTGTAATCTCATCAATTATTGGGAAAAATTCAAAAGCCCATCTTCAATAATAACCATAAACAAATTGTACCAAAATGAAAATATATAAAACAAAAGAGAGTGGGGTAGTAGTAGAGGACAACCAACAATTTTATTATTTCGAAAATGAAGATTGGGATTCTTTCATTAATAGAGAAAACTTGTATGCGATTATCAGTCGCGATCTTCGAGCAAAAGAACCGGGTATTGAGCCGGATTGGAATAAAACGACCGTACTATCTCCTGTCGGAAGACAGGAAATATGGGCAGCCGGTGTTACGTATCTCCGCAGTAAAGATGCACGGATGAAAGAAAGCCAATCTGCTGAAGGGGGGGATTTTTATGATAAAGTATACGATGCAGACCGCCCGGAATTGTTTTTTAAGTCTACTCCGGAAAGGGCTTCGGGACCTTTTGGAATAGTAAATATAAGACCGGATTCAACCTGGGATGTTCCCGAGCCTGAATTAACCTTATTTGTATCCTCTGCAGGAACTATCGAAGGGTATACGATTGGAAATGATATGAGCTCACGTAGTATTGAAGGAGAGAATCCGTTATATCTGCCTCAAGCCAAAATGTACGATAAAAGTGCTGCAATAGGTCCTTGCCTCTATGTGCCGGGTCAATCAATTTTCCTTTCAAATGCAAAAATTAAATTGACTATTTCCCGGAATGGTCATGTTGAATTTGAAGATGAAATTAGCATTGACCAAATGAAAAGGACCGAAGAAGAATTGAAAGATTATTTAGTAGCAGGATGTTCTTTTCCCCATGGTTGTTACTTAATGACGGGAACAGGGATTGTTCCGGACGATGATTTTACCTTGCAACCGGGGGATATAGTAGTTATAGAGATTGAACATATCGGTAAATTGGAGAATACAGTGGGTATGCTCGGAGACTAATATTTCCAGTTCCATATTGTAAGAATAGTATTAGTTTAAGGTATTTTAGGCATATCTCTGTAAATAGGCTTTTTATAAATTTGGACTGATATCGTATTTTGTAGTTAATTATATGCTGAAGCTAATTTTTGTTAATATAATATTTTTTCATAATATTTTTTTAATATAGAGAAAAATAGGATTGGTAAAATGCTCAGCCGAAAAGGATATATAAACAATTAAGAATGGGAAAAGTAGAAATTAATCAAAACAATAGTAAAAAGCCGAGAAGAGAATTTTTAAAGGCCGCAGGTGTATCAGCTGCAGGTATGATGATTGTTCCCCGTCATGTATTGGGAGGGAAAGGTTATAGGGCACCTAGCGATACACTAATCATCGCAGGAGTAGGTGTCGGTGGAAAAGGTCGATCAGATTTGCGATATTTCCATGAAAGCGGGAAGGCGGAAATCGCGTATTTATGTGATGTGGACGATAGGCAATCAGTAGAATCCAGAGAGCGATTTCCCCAGGCAAAATATTATAAAGACTGGCGTGAAATGTTGGACAAGGAATCAAAGCATATTGATGCAGTTTCAGTTTCTACGCCTGATCACAATCATGCTGTTATTGCAATGAACGCTATGCAGCTAGGCAAACATGTATATGTGCAAAAGCCAATGACCCATGATATTTATGAAGCCAGGGCTCTTACAGAAGCAGCCAAAAAGTATAAGGTAGTTACGCAAATGGGGAATCAGGGTGCTTCCGGTGATGGTGTTCGACAGTTGGTTGAATGGTACGATGCCGGAGTGATTGGTGACGTACATACGGTAAAGTGCTGGACCAACAGACCCGTATGGCCGCAAGGGATTCCCTGGCCGGAAAAGAATCCACCAGTACCTGAAGGACTTGATTGGGATTTGTGGTTAGGTACGGCAAAATATAAAGAATATGTAGATAACCTGATTCCTGGCAGCTGGCGTGGATGGTGGGATTATGGGACCGGAGCCCTTGGGGATCTCGGTTGCCATCTTATGGAAGCTCCATTCCGCGTATTGAATCTGAAATATGCAGAAGATGTTCAAGCTAGTGTCGGAAGTGTATTTGTCGAATTTGGAGAAAGAGGTTTTTTCCCCGATAGTTGTCCTCCTTCTAGCTATGCTACCCTCACATTTCCCAAAACCAATAAAACTAAAGGTCCTGTACAATTCCACTGGATGGACGGAGGCATAAAGCCGGAGCGGCCGGAGGAATTAGGGGCCGATGAGATGTTTGGTGACGGTAATAGTGGAATCCTTTTCGTAGGGACAAAAGGCAAAATGATGGCAAGTGAGTATGCTGCCAACCCAAGGCTCCTTCCATTATCAAGAAATGAGGAAGTGGAAGTAAAACAAACATTACCAAGAGTACCCGGTGGAGCAGGTGGCCATTATGCCCAATGGGTTGAAGGATGTATTGCGGGATATGGTAATATGGAATTAAGTGCTTCTTTTGATAAATCAGGTCCTTTGACGGAGGCAGTATTGATGGCTAATTTGGCCATAAGAGTAGCAGATATCCCCAAACCCCGTCCTTCGGGGAGAGGCAACCATTATCCGGGTGCAAACACTAAATTATTGTGGGATCACCAAAATATGCGTGTCACTAATTACGATGAAGCCAACCAATTTGTCCGCAGGGACTATCGCAAAGGTTGGTCTTTAGGTTCGTAGAATAATCGAGAGAGAATTTAAGTCTTTTTATTACTCAGCTATTTCATGTAACTTCGACACTAATTTAATTAGGAAAAGGAATTAACTATGATTTTTAATTACTTGATTATACTAGTAGTAAGCCTGGTTTTTTCAACGGGAAATACTACAGCGCACAATGATTTACCTGAACCTCAGAATGTGAGCTCCGAAAAGGGATGGATACAGTTATTTGACGGAAAATCATTTGACGGTTGGAAAGTAGGGGCTAATGCCTCTAGTTTCTCCATTGAGAACGGATGTATAAAAGTCAACGGACCAAAGGCTCATTTGTACTATGTGGGACCAGTTGAAGATCACGATTTTACCAATTTTGAATTTCGTACTAAAGTGATGACCAAGCCCAATTCAAATTCGGGTATTTATATCCATACCAAGTATCAGGAAAGTAGTTGGCCGATTCACGGATATGAAATCCAGGTAAATAATACACATTCTGATTGGAAAAGAACAGGAAGTTTGTATGATGTGCAGGAAGTACGAGAGCAATATGTAGGTGATAATGAATGGTATACAGAGTATATTAAAGTAGAAGGCAAGCGAATTATTATTAAGATAAATGATACGGTGGTAGTTGATTATACAGAGCCTGAAAATCCGGATAGAGAACCGGGGGAAAGGCAACATAGAATCCTGACAAGTGGTACTTTTGCTTTTCAGGCTCATGATCCTAATAGCATTGTCTATTTTAAAGATGTAGAAGTAAAGCCTTTACCATAGATAAAAAACCCCGGTGAATAGATTCTATCCGCCGGGGTTCACTACCTACTATCTATATATTTTATTCCTGATCTGCTAATTTCGTAGCGGAATAGGTGAAATCTGTATTGTTGAAACTAAATTTTAATCCTCCTGTGTCAGCATCAACATAGATTTTGTCCCCGACTTCGTACCCACCTTGTAATACATATTTTGAAAGTTCATTTGTCAATTCTTTTTGTATTACCCTTTTTAGTGGTCGAGCACCGAACTGCGGATCATATCCCATATCTCCAATTAATTCCATTGCTGCTTCTGTAATTTCCAGGAACAGTCCTTGCTTATTGAGACTACTACGTACTTTTTTAATATGTAATTCTGCAATTTCTCTAATCTCATCTTTAGTCAAAGGCAAAAACATGATTTGTTCATCTATCCTGTTGAGAAATTCGGGTCGCATGTTATCCTTTAGCATTTCAAAAACCTCGAGCTTAGTCGTTTCCAGGATTTCATTTCTATGTTGGTCTCCAACCGCTCTCAAGTCTTCAAAGTTTTCAAGGATGGCTTCCGCACCAAGATTTGAAGTCATTATAATGATGGTATTTTTGAAGTTCGCTTCCCGGCCTTTATTATCGGTTAATCGACCATCATCTAGTACCTGAAGCAAAATATTAAAGGTGTCGGGGTGTGCTTTTTCTATTTCGTCGAGCAAGATGATAGAGTATGGTTTTCTTCTGACTGCTTCGGTTAATTGACCTCCTTCGTCGTACCCAACGTAGCCTGGAGGAGCACCTACCAATCGTGAAACTGAATGCCTTTCCTGGTATTCACTCATATCGATTCGAGTAATTGCATTCTCGTCATCAAATAGAACTTCAGCAAGCGTTTTAGCTAACTCCGTTTTACCTACCCCTGTAGGACCCAGAAAGATAAAAGATCCAATAGGTCGGTTCATATCTTGAAGACCAGCCCGACTTCTTCTTACTGCATCAGATACGGCATGTACTGCCTCCTTTTGACCTATTAACCGTTTGCCGATATAGTCCTCCAGGTGAAGTAGCTTATCTTTTTCACTTTGCAGCATTTTCTGAACAGGGATTCCTGTCCATCTGGCCACAATTTCAGCAATATCATTAGCAGTCACTTCCTCATTGGTAAATCGTTTTTCACTGGATATTTCATCTAGTTTTTCCTCTGCTACTTTTAGTTGAACTTCTAATTTTTTAATATCTCCATATCTCAACCGGGCAACTTTTTCAAAATCACTGTCTCTTTCAGCCCTGGCAGCTTCAACTTCTGCCTCCTCCATCTGTTTGCGGATATTTTGAACTGTGTCGACAATTTCTTTTTCATTCTTCCATGCCGCAGTCAATTCATCAAGCTTTTCCTTGGAATTAGCTATTTGTTCATTTATAGCACCTAATTTCCCTTCACTGCCTTCCCGTTTTATAGCTTCTTTTTCAATTTCCAGTTGCCGCACCTTTCGATCCCATTCATCAATTTCTTCGGGAACGCTGTCGAGTTCCAATCTGAGTCGGGCCGCAGCTTCATCTATCAGGTCAATAGCTTTGTCAGGAAGTTGTCTTTCTGCTATATATCGATCGGATAATTCTGCTGCAGCAATTAGAGCCTCATCTAGAATTTCTATCTTGTGGTAGACTTCATATTTTTCCTGAAGTCCGCGTAAAATTGAAATCGTATCTTCTATACTGGGCTCATCTATTACTACAGGTTGAAAACGTCTTACCAGTGCTTTGTCCTTTTCGAAATACTTCTGATATTCATCCAGCGTAGTGGCTCCAATGGTCCTGAGTTCCCCCCTTGCCAGGGCGGGCTTAAGAATATTGGCGGCATCCATAGCACCATTACCACCACCGGCACCTATTAACGTGTGGATCTCATCGATAAACAAAATAAACTCTCCGTCGCTTTCTTTTACTTCGTTGATTACAGCCTTAATGCGTTCCTCAAATTCTCCCTTGTATTTGGCGCCTGCTATAAGCGAAGCAATATCAAGAGCAAATATCTTTTTTGTCCGTAAGTTTTCAGGAACGTCCTGGTTCACAATCCTCCAGGCAATACCTTCTACAATTGCGGTTTTTCCTACACCTGCATCTCCTATTAACAAGGGATTGTTCTTTTTCCTTCTGGATAAAATATGCAAGATCCTCCTGATCTCTTCATCTCTTCCAATTATAGGGTCCAGTTTGCCGCTTTCAGCTCTCTCATTGAGATTGATAGTATACTTCTTAAGCGAATTATATTGATTATCTGTATGTTGGTCTACCACCGACCTGCCTTTTCTCAATTCTTTGATGGCGGCTTCCATTAATTCTGCTGAAGCCCCCAACGATTTGAAGAGTTTTGCCGTCTTATCTGTACCCTGTATTACAGAAAGTAAAATAAGTTCTATCGAAATGTATTCATCACCAAACTTTTTCAAGTTCTTTCGAGCCCTGCTAAGTACCTGGTTTGCATCATTTGTTAAATACTGCTTGTCTGTTCCGTCTACTTTGGGAAAGGATTGTATGTCCTCTTTGATTTTGGATTTTAATTCATTGATATTGATACCCATTTTCTTAAATAAAAAAGTAGGGACATCTTCATCAACTTCCATTAAACCCGCGACTAAGTGTGACGTGTCGACAGATTGTTGGCCGAGATTGCCGGCGATCTGTTGACCCCGGAGAATGGACTCCTGGGCTTTTATTGTGAAATTATCGTAAGTCATATTTATCTGTTTTTTTAATAAAATTTAAGCAAAAATGCGACCAATACATTTTTTTAATCCATAATCGGAAAAAATGACATATTTGGAAGGAGTTAACTATCATTTTGTCATCTTTTTTGTTAATTTTTTTTGAACTTGAAACAACGATTGTGGTAATATTCTGTTAAATGTTAAAATCTTATATAAGGAAAATTCAAAATTAAGTTTGTATAAAAACTATTTTGCGTTTTTCGTGGTATATATATATGAAGTGAAAGTAAGAATTTGTTCAAGAAAATTTTTTAAATAGAATTCTAAAAGCTTTTTTAAATTACATCGAACGATAGAGTTTCAAAAAGTATAACTGAAATTTGAATTGAACAGAGGAGAGAATGGAAATTTTATTAAAAATATTAAAACCAAGAATATAAAATGAATCTTAAATTAAGAATTATTATTCTGAGTACTTTTATGTTGAGTATCCTTTCTACAGGTTACAGCCAGTATTTTGGTCAGAATAAACCCAAATACAAGTCTCAGAAATTCAGGGTTCTGGAGACACCGAACTTTGATTTGCATTATTACCTAAGAAACCAGGATCAGCTATATACCTATGCGCAGTGGATGGAACAATGGTATACTATGCACCAAAGTGTATTAAGGGATACTTTCAAAACCAAGAATCCATTTATTTTATACAATGATCACGGTGATTTCCAGCAAACCCGAGCTATTTCAGGTCAAATAGGTGTGGGAACAGGTGGTGTTACAGAGGCCTTCAAGAATCGTGTTATTTTGCCGATTGCTATGACCAATCAACAGACTTTTCATGTTATAGGGCACGAATTGGTACACGCCTTCCAATACAATATGATATTACAGGGCGATAGTACTGGACTTAATTCTTTGCAAAATTTGCCATTATGGATGGTTGAAGGACTTGCCGAATACATGTCTCGTGGTCCCAGTGATGTACAGACTGCTATGTGGATGCGGGATGCGGTTTTACATGATAATATCCCCGATATTAAAGCCTTGAATAATACTGCGAGATATTTTCCGTATCGATGGGGGCAGACATTTTGGTCATTTCTTTCAGGACGATTTGGAGATGAAGTTATACGACCTTTATTTCAGGCAACGGCTATGTACGGATTGCAAAATTCAGTTCCGATGGTTTTAGGTACTTCTCTTGACTCCTTATCTGCTGATTGGAAGCGTAATCTCAATGCCTTTTACAGTCCATTTTTGAAAAATCGCCAGGAAAATCCTGCTGGTCGCGTGATATTTAATGAAAAGAACGGAGGTAGAATGAATTTATCACCAATGGTTTCCCCCGATGGCCGGAATATCATTTTCTTTTCGGAAAAAAGAGTTCTTTCAACAGACCTGTATTTGGCTGATGCCCAAAATGGGAAAATAAAACAGAGGATCCCTACAAATTCTTTCACAGGGGGAATCGATGATGTTGATTTGATAGAATCAGCGGGTACGTGGTCTCCTGATGGGACACAATTTGCCTATGTAGTTTTTAAAAAAGGGAAAAGCAATATTATTATTAAAAATGCCAAAAATGGTAAAACTGAAGAATCCTTTGGACTCAAAAATCTTAGTAAATTTAGCTATCCTGCGTGGTCACCGGATGGAAGATATATTGTTGTAAGTGGTCTGGAAGAAGGGAAAACTGATTTATACCAGATTAGTTTGAGGACGAAAAGAGCACGAAAATTGACGGATGATGTTTATTCCGAAATTCAACCCTATTATTCTCCCGACGGTCAAAGAATTTACTTTTCAACGGATCAAATTAGTTTTAACCAGCCACGTGATGATGCACATTGGAATTTTAATTTGGCATATTACGATGTAAACACAGAAGAAGTCATTCATTTAAGTTCTATTTTTCCAGGGGCTGACAACATGAATCCTGTAGTAGATAATGCTGGAAGAGTTTATTTTTTATCTGACCGAGACGGATATCGGAATATTTATATGCTAGATCCCAGTACCGAAGAAGTTTTTCAAGTCACGGATATCCTTACGGGAGTAAGTGGTATTACATTATTCTCTTCAGCGATTAGTATATCCGAAAATGGAAAAAAATTGTATTACTCCCACTATACGGATAATAGTTATTCTATTTATAATTATACACCGGATTTAAATGACATGGTGAAGGTGGATCCTGCTGAAATCGATATGACAGCATCTTTGCTACCTACCTACACAAGAAGAACAAGACAGACAGTTAAAGATAATTTAACTTCTTTAGATGAGCAGCCTTTAATAAATACATCTGAATTTGACAGGGAAAAATATAAACCTAATTTCCGGTTGGACTATATCGGAGGAGGGGGTGGTATTGGTGTGAGTTCCGGAAATTTCCTGGGGACGACCACAGGACTTGTGGGAGGTATAGATATGATTTTTAGTGATATGTTGGGTAATAATCAGATTTACAGTACGGTTGCCCTCAATGGTGAGATTTATGACTTTGGAGCCCAGGTGATGTATCGAAACCAATCGAGTAGGATTGGGTGGGGAGGCTCCATTTCACATGTTCCTTTTAGATATGGAGGCTTCAATTATCGAAGGGACACGCTACCGGTAGAAGACGGATCACAATACGGTTATTACAATAAATATGAAACGTATACGGATCGGATATTTCGAGACCAGGCGAGCTTATTTACCCAGTATGCATTTAACAAATCAATTCGTGTAGAAGCAGGTGGAGGATACTCACTGTATTATTACAGGAGCGAAAGGTTTGACAGCTATTACGATGATTTTGGTAGATTGGTTTATCAGGATCGTGAAAAATTACCATCCCCGGATGGATTTGGACTATTTGATGTCCAGGCTGCCTTCGTTGGCGATAATTCAACTTTTGGATTTGCGTCTCCCCTGGATGGATACCGGTTTCGATTGGGTGTTACCCAGAATTTTGGTCATTGGAATTATCTGACTACCCTGGCAGATGTCAGGAAATATTTTTATTTGAAAAAGTCCAGTCTTGCTTTTAGAGTGATGCAATACGGTAATTACGGTGATGATGCAAACGATAGTGACAACTTTTTCTCAAGGAATTACCTTATTGACCCACGATTTATAAGAGGTTTTTCCAATTTGAGTTCGCAGGAACTTAGTGGCATGGGATTAAATAATAATGATATTCAGGGCTCAAAACTCTTTGTCGGAAATGCAGAATTCAGAGTGCCCTTTACAGGTCCGGAACAACTGGCATTGATACCTACCAATTTTATCCTAAGTGAATTAGCGTTTTTCTACGATGTCGGTGCAGCGTGGTCAAGGAACAACCCGTTTGATGCGCCGGAAGGATTTGAAACCAAATTATTGCACAGTGTCGGTGTAGCTTTAAGGGTGAATGTATTCGGATCATTAATTCTGGAACCGTTTTTTGCCTACCCGTTGAACGAAGGCGGCAAAGGAAGTTTTGGGGTGAATTTTGTGCCAGGGTGGTAGAAGTGTAAGGAAGCTACAAGCTGTAAGCTGCAGGCTCGAAAAGTGAATTGTAGGTAGTGGATCATAGTTGGAAGACAGAAGATGGAAGTCTGGAGTCGGGAGTTCGAAGGACGGAGCCGGAGAGGTAATGAACCGGAACCTTGCCCTGAATCAGAGTTTGAAACCGGGAGTCCGAAAAGGGACTGGATCGCTAACCCGCGAATGTGTCGGGAGTGGCTTGAAAGTATTGGTGGGTTGATGGAATTTTGACTCAGGAACTCACGGATTTAGAACTATGCTTTCCGGATACACTATTTCCGATAGAAATAACCCACAGGCTGGTACGGACCAGTTCTTTTGTAGTCTTTGTTGAGATTGCATAGCCTGGTCCAGTTCATCGATAGTAATTTTTCCTTCGGCATAGTAGAGGCTGGCCCCTGTAATCAGGCGTATCATCCCCCTGAGAAAGCGATCGGAAGTGACGTGAAGTTCCATGCCGTTTTTGGTGGAGGTCCAGTGGCATGTATTGAGATTACAGCGAAACGTCTTTACATCCGTATGCAATTTGGAGAATGGTTTGAAATCGGAGTAATCCAATAAACGTTGGGTGAATTCATTAAGTACTTCTACGCCGATATGCCGGGCCTTCTGGTAATAAAATGAATACAGTTTTTTGAAAGGGTCTTTGATGAAGTGTATGTGATAGATATAACTTCTTTGAATAGCGTCAAATCGAACATGGGCATCGTCCTTTACACTGGTAAAGGAATAAATACTTATATCAGAGGGTAGGAAATTATTGAGTCGAAAAACCAGATTTTCAGGGAGTATCTTTTCGCAATCAAAATGCGCATAAAAATCACTCGCATGAACCCCAGCATCTGTTCGTCCACATCCGGTTAATTTGATTTGACGGTTTAGAATTGTATTTAATCTGTCTTCAATTACCGACTGTACACCAATAGCGTTAGGTTGTGACTGCCATCCGGCATAATTTGTCCCATCGTATGACAAGTGAATAAAATACCTCATGGCTGCAAATATACTGTGGATTTTCGGGTCTGTTTACCCAGGATGTAGAGATATGGGAATAAAAAAAACCGGATAACTTTTTCAAGCTTCCGGTCGATTACTATCTTTTTACTTCTGTAAACAACAATGCTGCCTACGTATTTAGGGACTGCAAATATAGTGAAAACAATATTGCATTAGTGAATAATTATTATTTTATTTTTATAATATTATCACGCCGCCTCTCCCAATTTCTTAATTTTCGACTTATCGAATTGTGTCTTAGCGTATTCTTTATCGATTACTAACCGTTCCACATCCTTCGATGATGGCATCTCATACATGGCATCCGTTATTATTGCTTCACAAATGCTTCGCAGCCCACGGGCACCCAATTTATAAGCCAATGCTTGCTCCGCTATGTACTCTATGGCACCTGCCGTAAAGTGTAGCTCTATTCCTTCGAGCTCAAACAATTTTTTGTATTGTTTGACAATAGCGTTTTTGGGCTTGGTCAAAATACTGATGAGTGTATCCTTATCAAGAGGGTTGAGGTAAGTAAGTACCGGTACCCGTCCTAACAATTCGGGAATTAACCCAAATTGTTTCAGGTCATGGTGGTTTACATACTGGAGCAATGTTTCCTGGTCCTTGACCGTATTTTCTTTTGATTTGTATCCGATTACAGAAGTATTCATCCTTCTGGCGATAATTTTTTCAACGCCGTCAAATGCACCCCCGCATATAAATAGTATATTTTCTGTATTGATAGTGATCATTCGTTGCTCCGGGTGCTTTCTTCCACCATAGGGAGGAACGTTAACTTCTGCCCCTTCCAATAATTTGAGTAATCCTTGTTGTACACCTTCACCGGATACATCCCGGGTAATGGAAGGATTGTCGCTTTTTCGAGCGATTTTATCTATTTCATCGATATAAACTATCCCTTTTTCAGCGGCATTGACATCATAATCACAAGCCTGCAAGAGTCGTGATAGAATACTTTCGACGTCTTCCCCGACATAACCTGCTTCAGTAAATACGGTAGCATCGACGATAGCAAAAGGGACATTCAACATTTTAGCGATGGTTTTGGCCATTAATGTCTTTCCTGTGCCTGTTCTTCCAACGAATAAAACATTAGATTTTTCTATTTCTATGTCATCCGGACTGGACTGTTTCTGTTGAGCAATTCTTTTGTAGTGGTTATAAACCGCGACGGAGAGATATTTTTTTGCATCGTCCTGACCAATGATATAATCATTGAGAAATTCATTGATCTTACGCGGTGTAATCCCTTTGGGCAGTTCTCCCAGTGAGGCTGTTGAATTTTCCTCATCTTCAGATTTGCTATCCAATTCTGCGTGAATAATATCGTGAGCTTGTTCTACACATAGTTCACAAATATGACCATTGATTCCTGCTATAAGGACCAGTGCATCTTTTTTGGTCCTACCACAGAACGAACATCTTACATTCTCTTCCATTGCCAATTAAATTTTATGCTTCTTTTGTTCTGGCTAAAACTTCATCAACTAACCCGTATTCTTTAGCTTCCTGGGCAGTCATCCAATTATCCCGGTCGCTGTCTTGTTCTATTTCTTCAAAGGACTTTCCGGTATGGTGGGCTAATATTTGATATAATTCTTTTCGAAGTTGCTTGATAAGGTTGTAGGAAATTTCCATATCTGAAAACTGTCCTTGCATACCTCCGGACGGTTGATGGATCATTACCCTTGAATGTGGAAGGCAGGTTCTCTTTCCATGGTTGCCTGCGCTCAAAAGTACCGCTCCCATAGATGCAGCTAAACCGGTACAAATGGTAGCGATATCCGGACCTACGTATTGCATGGTGTCGTAGATTCCCATCCCATCTATTACAGATCCACCAGGACTATTAATAAACATCTGAATATCTCTTTTCGCATCTGTACTTTCAAGGAATAGTAATTGTGCCTGCACTACATTTGATACATAATCATTGACGGGTACTCCCATAAAGATGATTCTATCCATCATTAATCGGGAAAAAACATCCATACCAACAATATTCATTTGTCTTTCCTCAATAACCTGAGGAGTAAACCCGTGAATATTAGGTACCGAAGTACGCATAAATTTATCTAGATGGGCCGAACTTATACCCCGATGCTTTACAGCATATTTTTTAAATTCCTCCTGGTAATTCATGTATTTGATTTTAAAGAATAAAAACTAAACCGGAAAATTGTTTAGTAATGATTTTCAACAACAATAATTAGTAACAAAATTAATGCCTTTCGGTTGAAATGTTGAAAAAATCATTACACTATTCTTCCTCATCTGTTCCTGGTCCCTGATTCTTGGACTTTAAATCCTGGATGATTTCCATCAATTTATCCTGCTCAATTTCTTCTTTGTCTAACTCAACATCGTCTTTTAACGTGTCAAATACCATTGAGGATAATATTTCCTCATAGGCATCTTCTACTTGTTTCTGGTCTTGCATCAGGCGCTGTACAGTCTGGTTGATAAAATCTTCCCCGAGATTGTACCCCCCGGCGTACCTCATCACCCTTGTCCGCATCTCGTTGTGTATATCTTCGGGTTGTACCTCAATTTCATGTTTTTTGACCAGTTTATTTCTGATCAAAGTCCAACGGAGATTATCTGCAAAATAGTTTTCATACTCTTTTGCTACTTCTTCCGGACCCAATTTGTCGTTATTGAATTCGATCCATCTTTTTAGAAAAGCATCGGGAAGATGGATTTCACTTTCTTCCATAATTTTATTCTGGATGTCCCTGAATAAAATGGCATCTGCCTGGGAATCGTAGTAACTTTTTATTTCTTTTTTTATCGAATCTTTGGCCTCCTCCTCTGTTTTGATCTCTTCACCGAAAACAGACGTTATGAATTCTTCATTGACTTCAGCAGGAACTACTCTTTTTACCTCTACAATTTCTCCTTCAAATTCAGGATTATAATCCCTGTCCATTTCTTCTTCCCCTAACTTGAGGATATATTTTCTTACATATTCTTCAGACCGTTCTTTTTCCAGGGTATTTACATTGAATTGTATTTTATCCCCTTTTTTGGCTGATAATATTTTATCCTTTACCTCTTGGTCATCTACTACCGAAACAAGTATGCTGATAGTAGTTTCCAGGCCCTTGGGTTTTACTTCGCCATTCTCCAGTTCAACTGCATTAAACGTAATATAGTCGTTGTCTTCAAAATTTTCTTCGACATCGACCCTTTCACCTTTTTGTTTCCGGTACCGCTCCCATTCGGTCTCAATGTCTTCATCCGTTATTATAGCATCATAATATTTAAAAGGGGTTTCTATCCCGTTGATTTCAAAATCAGGAGTCAAACCTAGATCAAATGTAAAATCATAAGACTGTTTGGAATTGGGATCAAAATTAATTAGAGTTTGATCTTCTGAAGGAATAGGTTGTCCCAAAAATTCTATTTCATTATCTTTTAAATATCCTCCAAGTTCTTCCTGAATTTTTTGATTGACGATATCTGCCAAAAGAGATTTTCCATACATTTTCCGGATCATGGATTTTGGCGTTTTACCCTTTCGAAATCCCTTCAGATTTGATTTCTTTTGGTAGTTTCTTAATTCATTTTCTAATTTGCCGGAGTAATCTTCATTTTCGATAGAAATACTGATTTGGGCATTTAAATCGTCTTTTTTATTAAAATCTATTTTCATTGGAGAATCAAATTTGGTCATTTTAATGTATAAAAATAAAGGCCTGTCTTGAAAAGAGACGGCCGGCTATTTTGTGGTCTTTCGATTTTAAAATCTGAAAGCTTCATTTTATTTTTTATATCATTCCGAAATAGCAGCAATATTCAAATATTTTGGAAATTCCAATAGGAAATGCCATTAATCCGGAAAGGCAATTAAAAATTACATGTTTGAATTGATTTCATGTAAAAATTAGCATTTTAATTCGGTTCAAATAATTGTCTCTTATTCAGATCTATTTAAAGTAGACAAAATTATAAACTAAACTATTGTTTCCAAAATTGGTTGTATTGACTACAATAACTCCAAAAAAACCCGGGAATAAAGTTCCTTATTGCTGGGAATAGAATTTTGTAGAAAGGCATGGATAGGGAAGCTTTTCGATTTTTAGAGTATCTTATTTTACCGGAAAGCCTCTCATATTCCTAGTACCTCAAAAATCAATGCCCCAATTGGACATTAAGTTCGGGTGGAGGGTTACCCGATGTTACTCCTGCTAAGCATTTGTTCATCGGGATACATTTTTCTCCTTCTCCTTTACTGTGTGCGGGTGGAGGGACTCGAACCCCCAAGCCTCGCGGCGCTAGATCCTAAGTCTAGTGCGTCTACCAATTTCGCCACACCCGCTTCTTTCAAATGTGCGCAAAGATAGGATCTTTTATGAAATAATTAAAAGTTTTTATGTAAATTATCATAATGTAACGGAATATCGCTACCTTCTTGAAAGTTAAAGTCAGGGGATTCCGTTGATTAACACGGCTAAATGCAATAAATAAAAGGGTAAGATTTAATACCTTAGCTAGTTCATGAGTTTATAAATTTTTAATGGAAGGGATGTCAATCACTGCAATATATAATGATACGGAGCAAAAGGAAATTCAAGGTGAATTTGAAATGCTCTTGGAAGCGCTGAAGGGGAAAATGGATAAAGAGGATTTTGACAATATCCATTCTGCTTTTGAGATCGCTGCAGAAGCGCATAAAAATCAACGGAGAAAATCCGGTGAACCATATATCTTGCACCCTATCGAAGTAGCCAGGATATGTGTAGAGGAAATGGGATTAGGACCTACTGCCGTTATTTCTGCTATCCTGCACGATACGGTGGAAGATACAAAAATTAGTCTTGGTGATATAAAGGAAAGGTTTGGTGAAAAAATCACCCATATTGTCGATGGACTTACCAAGTTGGCCAAATCCTATCAGACGGATACCCCTCAGGCAGAAAACTTCCGAAAAGTATTGAGTACGTTGCTCTTTGATGTACGTGTGGTGCTAATTAAATTGGCAGATAGGTTACACAACATGCGTACTATAAAGAATATGCCCAAAGAAAAGCAACTTAAAATTGCTGCGGAAACAAGTTATATCTATGCGCCCCTGGCCCATCGTTTGGGCTTTTATAATTTGCGGACTGAGTTTCAGGACATTTCCATGAAGGTCATGGAGCCAAAAACCTATAAGGAAATCGCAAAAAAGCTTAACCAGACAAAAATAGAGAGAGATGAATATATCCGCTCGTTTATTGGCCCCCTGGAACCTAAGATTAAAGCACTGAACATTCCTTACAGGATTACAGGCAGGCCCAAATCCATATCTTCAATTTACAATAAGATAAAAAAGAAGAATGTACCGTTTGAAGAAATTTATGACCTTTTTGCCGTTCGGATTATCGTAGAGGTTCCCCATGAGCTGGAGAAGCAAACCTGTTGGCAAATATATTCTATAGTTACAGATGTACATACACCTATAGCAGAACGTCTGAAAGATTTTGTAACCACCCCCAAGTCTAATGGGTATGAATCACTACATACCACTGTAATAGGGCCGAAAGGGCGGTATGTTGAAGTGCAGATAAGGACCGAAAGGATGGACGAGATTGCAGAACGGGGTTTTGCAGCACATTGGAAATACAAGGGTGTTAGTAATCACGATCATTTCGGACCGTGGCTAGATAGTATCCGGGAGATTTTGGAAGATAATGAAAAGGATGCCTTGGAGTTTGTCAATGATTTCAAGAACAACCTATTTAGTGAAGAGGTATTTGTTTATACTCCAAAAGGGGATGTCAGGGTGCTTCCAAAAGGGGCTACAGCTCTGGATTTTGCTTTTAGTATCCACACGGATATTGGTTACCATTGTATAGCTGTAAAAGTAAATAATAAGTTGGTACCAATGGGGTATCAGCTTCAGAATGGAGATCAAATTCACGTAACGACTTCCAAAAACCAGAAACCCAATGAGGATTGGTTGAAAATGGTAGTGACCTCCAGAGCTCGCGGCCGAATAAAATCAGCAATTAAGGAAGAAAAAAGAAGGATAGGAGAAGTTGGTAAAGAAGCACTGGAACGAAAGTTGAAACATCTAAAAATCTCTTTTGAGGATAATATTGACCTTCTGGTTAATCTCACCGGTTATGCCAGTAGGACAGAATTGTATTATGATTTGGCCCAGGACAATATTTCAGTACCTCAATTGTTCAAGGATTTGGAAGTAGTCGGTGGTAAACTTCAAAAGGAGATTGCTAAAGGAGAAATAAAAGTCAAAGAAGAAACGCCCAGGAAGCGCCCGAGAAAAGCTAAGCCTGCCCCAGTCATTATGCTGAATGGAGAACCGGGAGAAAAGTTCCAATATTCATTGGCAAGTTGTTGTAATCCCGTGAATGGCGATAATATTTTTGGATTCGTATCCACCAATTCCGGGATTAAGATCCATCGGTTTAACTGCCCGAATGCTGAACATATGCTGTCAAATTATGGATATCGCGTAATGAAAGCAGAATGGGCGAACAATATGGAGGAAGAATTTGTTGCAGATTTGAAGATTGTTGGTATTGACCAGGGGGTAGGTGTTATTCAAAATCTCACAGGGCTAATATCGAACAAATTTAATCTTAACATTCGGTCTTTCCATATTGAAGGGCATGAAGGTTATTTTGAAGGAAAAATGAGTATATTGGTCTATAATATCAATCAATTAAATTTAATTATTAAGTCACTAAGTGATATGGAAGGCGTTTCTACTGTCACTAGAATAGAGTAAAAATGGGTGTCATGAAGTTGGAAGAGAAAAACGATAGCATAATAAAAGAAGTGAAAAATATATTCACGGCGCATTTGGAGAAAAATAAACTTCGTAAAACGCCGGAACGCTTTGCCATTCTTGAGGAAATTTATTCCAGGGACGATCATTTTGATGCTGAAGCATTGTACATCCAAATGAAGAATCAAAATTATAGAGTCAGTAGAGCCACAGTATATAATACCCTTGAATTATTGGTGAGTTCTGATCTGATAAAGCGTCATCAATTTGGAAAAAACCTGGCTCAGTATGAAAAGTCCTATGGATTTAAACAACACGATCATATTATCTGTGTAGACTGTGGAAAAGTTCTGGAATTCTGTGATCCCAGGATTCAGGAAATTAAAAATATGATGGGGAATTTGATGGACTTCAAAATTACGCACCACAACCTTAATTTATACGGAAAATGTAAAGGCAGCTGTGAAAATAGCCCATCCGAAAATTAGAATATAGTTGCTGAAATAGAGGCTGCTTTCTTCCGGAGTATGCAATTTTACAAAATACAAGTACGCTGTGATCAATAGATTTGGAACTCACGGCATTAATTGTTGATCTTCCCGATTAATTCGTATGTTTGAAGTATCAAAGTGAATTGAAAAGCTGTGAAATTTCCGGTGTAAACATTAAATTTGCCGGATCATAAAAAATAAATTACCTAACTATATTTATTAGTACATGTCTGTAGATGTTATTTTGGGCCTTCAGTGGGGAGATGAAGGAAAGGGAAAAATTGTGGATTGCCTGGCCACCAATTATGATTTTATCTGTAGATTCCAGGGAGGGCCGAATGCAGGCCATACATTGATTTTTGATGGGAAAAAATATGTGCTTCATACAATACCTTCAGGGATTTTCCGGGAAAACCTTATAAATATTATTGGGGCAGGAGTGGTGATTGACCCAATCACATTGTCCCAGGAAATAGCTTCGGTCGAGGCAGAAAATATTAATGTGGCGGACAGGTTGATGATATCGAACCGGGCGCACTTTATATTGCCGACGCACAGATTGCTGGACAAAGCTTCAGAAGCTGCTAAAGGAAAAAGTAAAATAGGTTCTACTCTCAAAGGAATTGGTCCTACGTATATGGACAAAACCGGCAGAAATGGTTTGCGTTATGGAGATTTGTTTTCTCCAAATTTCAAGTCCAAGTACAATAATTTAAAGGAGAAACATTTGGGGCTTCTGAAGATGTACCCGGATGTCGAATTTGATCTCCCGGCCGAGGAAGAAAAGTGGTTTGAAAGCCTGGAAGAAATTAGAAACATTCGACATATAAATGCTGAATATTTGATTAATCGTGCACTGGATGATGGAAAGCGGGTATTGGCAGAAGGTGCTCAGGGTACAATGCTAGATGTCGAATACGGAACTTATCCCTTTGTAACATCCTCAAATACCACCAGTAGCGGTGTGTGTTCGGGATTGGGAATCCCTCCCGGAAAAATTGGTGATGTTATTGGTATTACTAAAGCGTATTGTACACGGGTAGGTAGTGGCCCTTTCCCTACGGAGTTGTTTGATGAAGATGGTGAAAAACTCCAGAAGCTAGGTCATGAATTCGGCGCTACAACAGGCCGGCCCAGACGATGTGGATGGTTGGATCTTGCCCAGCTTAAATATAGTATTATGATTAATGGTGTTAACAAACTCGTAGTTACAAAGCTGGATGTAATGAGCACTTTTGAGCCTATAAAAGCCGCTACTTCATACGCAATTAACGGAGAGGATACGACAGAATTACCTTATGATCTGACGGATTACGAAATAAAACCCAATTACCAATCAATGCCGGGATGGGAGGAAGACATTACGAAAATCAAAGAATACGGTAGTCTTCCACAAAATGCGAAAGATTATATCTCCTTTGTCCAAAAGAATGCCGGAACAGAAATTTTTATCGTGTCTAATGGTCCGGGGAGAGAACAAATGATTCTGAAATAATTAATTTGCTTTGGTCGGAAGAGTAGCCACTACGATATATTGATATTCCAGTGAAGTCGTATCCAATTGGGTGATATATCCAGCTGTCTTCAAGTCTCGGGTTAAGTCCGAATGCAAGACTCTTTCACTATCAGGTGGGCCATTTGGTAGGTCTTCATCTTTGAATTCGATTAATATAATTTTTCCTCCGGTGCGTAGTTTGTCCTTTAGGTTTTTCAAATATGAAATTCCGTTTACGATATAAGGATACGTACTAACCATTAATACCCCGTCAACTTCATTTTTATTGAGCATTGAATTATTCTCAGTTGCCAGTCTTATATCCAGTTTCTCTTTCAGTTGGACAGGAAGGTCATTTGACTTACTTTTTATGAATTCTATCATTGTAGAGTCAATATCGATGGCTATCATTTTATGCACTTTCGGTAAGCTGTGGAAAGTAAAGTAGCCTGTACTGGCTCCTATGTCAGCAATTGTTTTAATGGAAAGTGGTTCTCCAAATAATTCTATCACATAGTTAGGCTTTTGCCAGATATGGCGTTGTGCACTCTCATAAAAAGAAATATGGTCATCCAAATTGTCCGGCTCCAGCGCAACATAATTAGTAGGAGCCCTGGATTCATTCGTTCCCTCAGAACTACAGGATAGGATGAGAAATTGGAATAAAAGAAGACCGTATAGAATTCTCATAAATTTCAATTAGTCATTTTTTCATTACTTCAGGGATACGGGTCAAAAATTTTTCAATTCTATTTCGCACCACCCCTGAAGAGCATGAATAATTGTCTAAAATAATACAAAAACTTAAAATTTGTTTTGATTGGGTGAATATATATCCGGCATAGCTCCTTTGTCTTCCGATATACCCACTTTTAGCCAATACTTTTAATTTGTGTGGATTGTTCTTCATCATATATTTCAATGTACCCTCTTTGCCCATTTCTGGGAGGGTCACGGAGAATGTTTCAAACCATGAGGTATCGTTGTAAATTATTTGGAGTATATCGTTGAATGTCCTGGCCGAAGAAGTATTTCGGGGGCTGAGGCCACTTCCGTCTACTATAAAAGCACCGGACATTCCCACCCCTTGGTCTTCCCAAAATTCCTTCATAAAATCCCGTCCACATTCAAAGGAAGAAGGAGGTGTGGTACTGTTGCAAGTCAGTTTCATAAGGGCTTCCGCAAATAAGTTGACGGATTCAAAATTTGTTATCCTGGCTATTTCCGAAAGTTGCGGTGAATAAATGTTGTAAAGTTCTTCGGATATTGGAATAGGTATATCCCTAATCCCGGTATTTCCTGTGATGCGTATACCGTTACTTTTCAGGTAATCTCCTAAAAATGTAGCAAAATAACTGGGAGGGTTTGTTATACTGCCTCGGATGGTAAACAACCCGTTCCCTGGCGGAATAGTGCCCCGAACTACGGCATTATTAGAATACGGACCTGCATATATGTAAGCTCTGTCTCCACTACCTACAGGGCCAGTCCGGACCTCATTTTTAATTGAAAAACCATCTATAGAAGGAATAATGGAATGAATAGTTGTCAATTCTCCCGTATTTGAATTCTGAACAAATTTTAATTGGTATTCATTATTATTAAAATTGATAGCCCAATGGCCGGCACCATAATAATTTCCCAAATCTGCCCAGGGCCATCCCGAAGGTGTTTTTTGTCCAGATAGAGCGCTTTCATCTACTAAAATATTTCCGTCAATAGTGTGGACCCCTTTTTCTCGTAATGTTTTCAAAAGTTGAAAAGCAATTTCTTCCAAATCGGGAATATTGTCAAAGTGGTCCGAGCCAATCGTAGGGTCACCACTTCCTTTTATGACCAGATCGCCCCTGATTGTTTGATCTGAAAAAAGGCCGGAATATCCTATTACAGTTTTGTAGCGATAATTTTTACCTTTTACTTTAAGCGCTGATGCTGTAGATAATATCTTTTGAATAGAAGCCGTCGGTAAGGAGCGATCCGCATCAAATTCCAGTACAATTTCTCCGGTTTTAATATTTTTTACAAGAATCGACGCTGATCCATGTTCCATACAATCATTGTCAATTAAAGATTCGACTAAATTCTGGCTAAATCCAGGTCCATAAAAAAATAAAATGATTATTAATGATATTTTACTCATGTATGTCATTTATTGATACCCCACATTAAATAATGCATCTCCCACGTTTACCACCGGAGTGTTATTATGACCAATTAAATAACCATTTCTAGAGGCTTTGACAGATGTAGATTCTGTTCCGTTCGGATTATAAATGACCCCTATGGCTTCACCTTTTTTGACACTATTCCCGGAACTTTTATTCCATATAAAAATACCGGACTGGTGGGCACGAACCCAGGTTGTTTTTTTAAATGACAATTTTTCCCTGTCAGGACTTGCGGATTTTTTGTCAATCATTTTTTTATCAAACAGGACATTTTGGATTCCCTGGAGTCCTACTTCAATCGCAAAACCATTTAATCGAAGGGCCTCTCCACCTTCATAAACCAGGATAGGAATATCCCTGGATTTGGCTTCTGCCCTTAGGGTCTTGCTTATGGTTGATTTCTCAATCATAAGAGGGGCATTGAAGGATTGTGCCAATTCCAGTGCTTTTACCGATTTTGGGGAGTACCTTACCTGTGGATAATTAAATCGACTATCTCCTCCAGTGTGAAAATCCAGTCCAAAGTCAACTATAGGCAAAATTTTCTTGCTCATTACTTTCGCTACTCTGGAAGCCAGAGAACCGGTTGAAAAACCGGGAAAACTGCGGTTTACATCTTTGCCATCTGGTACATATCTTGAAAAATTCATAAAACCATATATATTTAGTACCGGAATGGCAATTACAGTACCTGAGATAAGATTAGTAAAAAATCCATTGAATATGGATTGTCGTACTATTTCGATACTATTTATTTCATCACCGTGCATTCCTGCCAAAATTAGACCTGTAGGGCCAGGATTTTTCGACCGATAGATGTGAGCCTTAACTGTAACGGTCGATCCGGTAGGTAATTCCCCAATATATAAATCAATTTCTTTGGTTTCTCCCGGTTCAATTTTATACTGACCGATTTGCATATCCTTTTTCCTTTTGATTATGATATCCTTTCTCTACGTATTCTACTATTTTTGAGGCTATATTGACCCCTGTAGTGCCTTCTATGCCCTCCAGACCGGGAGAGGCATTAACTTCTATTACGAAGGACCGGTCTTTTCCTCTAAGCATATCCACACCGGCAATTCCTAAACCCAAAATTTCTGCAGATCTTACGGCATCATCCATTTCCTGATCTGTAAGACGCACCATGCGAGAGGTGCCGCCTCGGTGTAGATTGGATCGGAATTCACCTTCAGCGGCGATTCGTTGCATGGCGGCAACCACTTTCCCGTCCACTACAAAAATTCTTAGGTCAGACCCGCTGGATTCACGAATATATTGTTGCAAAATGGCCTTTTGCTTTAGGTGATAGAGGGTTTCTATCGTTGATTCGGTACTTTTTACACTGTTGGAAATAATAACACCCAGTCCGTGAGTACTATCCAAAAGTTTTATAATTACGGGAAGCTTCATATGAGATTTGAAAAATCCCTGGTTGAAGCTCAGGTAGTTCATAATCATTGTGTCGGGAATTGGGATGTTTTTTGATGCAAGCATTTGAAGGCAACTTAGTTTGTCCCGGGATCGCATTAAAGCGTCTGAGCCAGTGGCCGAAAAAATATTCATCAATTCAAATTGTCTAATTATGGAAGTCCCTAATGTCGTAACTGAACTACCAATCCGGGGAATAATGGCATCTACAGGCCCTATTGGGTAACCGTTGGATTTTATTTGCATATCACCGTCTTTGATCAAAAGGTCAAGGGAGAGATGATCAATGATCTCGACTTCGTGCCCCCTGCGCATACATGCCCGTACCAGGCTTTGAGTTGAATACAGAGCGGTACTACGCGATAGAATTACTATTTTCATCCGGTGGTTATATTAAAAAGTGTAACTTTGAATTGTTTGTTTCCCATGTCATTTATAAAAATAACAGTACTTACTTCAAAAAGTAGAAAATAAAATAAATATTGGAAAATAAGTTAAACAATCCAAGAATTGTAAGAGGGTGGGCTTTTTTTGATTGGGCTAATTCTGCTTACGCTTTAGTTATTACTGTAGCCATTTTCCCCGCCTATTTTATAAGCCATACAACTGAAAATATACCCGTATTTGGTTGGGAACTTAGTAATAGTGCCTTGTTTTCCTATATCATTTCTTTTACATATTTATTGATTGCTCTTGCTTTGCCCCTGTTGTCGGGTTTAGCTGATTACAGTGGCAGGAGGATGTTTTTTCTGAAGATATTTACGACCATTGGTTCAATTGCCTGTATGAGTTTGTATTTTTTTACGGGCATGGAAACGTTATCTATTGGACTACTATCTTTTATTTTGGCCATTATAGGATTTGACGGAGGGAAGGTTTTTTATAATTCTTACCTGCCGGTCATTAGCAGTGAAGATAAGTATGATAAAGTAAGTGCCATGGGATTTGCCTATGGGTATATTGGAAGTGTTTTGCTCTTGTTGCTCAATTTGGCTATGATTATGAAGCCCGGTCTTTTTGGTATTCCAGATTCTGATTTGGCTGTTCGTATTTCTTTTATCCTGGTGGGAATATGGTGGATTGGGTTTGCCCAGATTCCTTTCAAAAGGCTACCGGCAGACCAGCGAAAGCCGGTTAAAGATTTCTTTCGTGTCGGCTTCAGAGAAATATCCCAGGCATATAATTCAATAAAACCGAAGGTAAATGTCCGCCTTTTTTTATGGTCTTTCTTTTTTTACAGTGCAGGCGTCCAGACGGTGTTATACCTGGCGTCTACCTTTGCTGAAAAGGAACTGAATTTTGGTACGACCGGATTGATTGTTATTGTTTTAATTTTGCAGATTGTTGCGGTAGGAGGAGCTTATCTCTTTGCCTGGGTATCTTCCAGGCTCGGGAATAAACCTGCTATTTCGGCGATGTTGGTAATTTGGATCGTTATCTGCATTCTGGCTTATTTTGTCCAGGGCCAGGTACAATTTTATATTCTGGCCTCATTAGTAGGTCTCGTGATGGGGGGAATACAATCAATGAGCAGGTCGACTTATTCCAAATTGCTGTCCGGAAGCGATAAGACACAGTTGAATTCTTTTTTTAGTTTTTACGAAGTATTAGAAAAATTAGCTATCGTTTTTGGTACCTTTTCATTTGGTTTGATTGACCAATTATCAGGAGGAATGCGCAATAGTGTTTTAATTCTGGGCGTCTATTTTATTATCGGGTTGGCTATTTTGGCAAGGGTCAATTCCCCAAAACTCAAAACCGGTATTTAATCAATAAACTCATAAGCTCCGATATCCGGTGTGGTCCCTCTGGAATTACCAAGGATATCATCAGTGATTTCCGGAATTAGGTCTGCCTGATTTTTGGCAATGGACAAAGAATCCAGGGCAAAGTTGTATTCGTTTTCATCCTTGAAAAGAGCGTCGCCAAAATGGTATTGAATAGTGGTCGGGTAATCCTCAAAAAAATCGGGATAGGCTCCATCTTCTGTCAGATCTCTTGCCCTGATAATAGAATGTTCAAATTCAACCTGAAAATAGGACGGTTCATCCAGTATGGCATTGTTTAGTATTAAGGCATCCGATTTACTACTGTATAAAATACTGTTTTCAAAATGGGCATTTAGCCTGGATACTAAACCATTTTCACAACTTCCGGGTTGGGGATTCTGGTCATAGCAATAAAAATTACTTAATAAAACAGCTTCCTGGCCATACCCTATATTGGCAAATGTACAGTGCTTGAAATCATATTGGCCACCCAGTGCTGTGCGTAAGTTGTAGCCTCCCGAGGTATGGAATAGACAGTTTTCTGCCTTTACATTAGCACGAAAACCATATATCCCAAAATAACTATTAAAGCCGACGATCGAATGATCCAATTCCAATTCGGCCAGGGAGTCAACATATACGCCAAATTGAGAATGTAAAATATGGGTATAAGAAAATGAATTATTCTTGCTTTCGGGAGCCAGGTGAATACGTCCCCATTGGCCCAGTCGCTCCTGATACTCTTCTTCCAGCCTGTCGGTCTGGAAAGTGACCGGGTTTTCAGCAGTTCCCAATGTCCGGATCGAGGCATTTTTCCCAATAAATAAGACGCCGTCCTGGTAAGAGGTTTCATTATTCTGCACGAGGCCTCCGTGGACGTATACGCGTGTTCCGGCAGGGATTTCCAGGTCGCAACTGTCAATGACCAGAACCCCGTAAATAACATATGGTTTGGGATCATCCCAGGTCCATTTTCCGAAATCACATGTAATAAGTGCCTGCCTGTCCTTTGATTGTAAAGAAGGGATATAATTGGCATTTTGTCCCCATGCAGTCAATGTAACCTGATCATCTGAATTTCCTCTCAAAATAGACAGATGCTCTTCGATAATGAAAGGACTGGCGCTGATGGGTTGGTCGGGATCTACGGTAACTTCTACAAAAACATATATGCTGTCATGGGGCGGGATCTCTACATCGGATACAGAAGGACCTTGCCTTCCATCAACATTTATTCGAAATTTAGATTCCGGATTGTTTAATTTTACTTCCTGTAGACGGGCAAATTTATCTCCGCGATTGTAAATTTTGAAATAACGGGTAGTAGACCCTACTTGGGTGAATACGGTATCAAAAGTGAGAGTGTCTAGTGAATAATTGATTTCGAGATTTTCAGGGTCTTCAAATTCAAGGGTTTGGCAGGAGAAAATGCCTATTAGTAATAAGGATAAAAGGATGACGCCTGTCGGTAAATTTTTGATCATATAATTATTAAAGTAAAATTTTTATAAACGGCTTCAGTATAAAATAGTACATTAAAATTTGTTTATGCCAGGAGTATCCCTTCATGAAAAATCCAAAAGCAGGCTTCAAAAATCAAATCTCCTGTACTATTTCTTCTGAAATCAATTGTTTTCTTTTTCCCCATTCTATGAAAAATCAAACAAGCTCTAAACGCTTAAATAACGGTTAAGATTATTTTCAAGGTAAAGGTAATGCGGCAAAATTAAATAATTTTGCCGGAGCCGTAAACAATTATTGCATATTGTAGATTTTAGGATGTTTACATTTGGTGTAAGAAATCGTTTTTAAATAAATTTTTTAATGCCGGGAATATATAAAGTTAAATGAAGTCTTTCCTGATAGATGTTATAATACCTGCCTATAATGAAGAGAAATCAATTGGAAAGGTTATTAAGGATATACCCCGGGAATTGGTTCGCTATATTGTTGTATGCAATAACAATAGTACAGACCGAACAGGAAAGGTTGCTAAAGAGATGGGGGCAGTGGTAATCGATTCTAAAGAAAAGGGATACGGTAATGCGTGTCTCAGTGGTATAGAATATATTATGGGATTAGAACATTCTCCGGATATAATCGTTTTTTTGGATGGAGATTATTCCGATTACCCGGATCAAATGGACAGAGTTGTAAATCCGATAATTCGCGACAGTTATGAATTGGTAATAGGGTCCAGGGCACTTGGGAACAGGCAACAAAATTCAATGCAACCCCATCAGATTTTTGGTAATTGGTTGGCCACGCGTTTGATAAAATTCTTTTATGGATATATATTCACTGACCTGGGACCTTTTAGGGCAATAACAGCAGAAGCATTGAAAAAAATAAATATGGAAGACCGGAATTATGGCTGGACCGTTGAAATGCAGGTGAAAGCGGCAAAATACAAGTTACGTACTTCTGAGGTTCCTGTAGATTACCGAGCACGTATAGGTATTTCAAAGGTTTCGGGTACACTAAAAGGTTCTGTACTGGCCGGCTATAAAATTATTTCGACAATATTTAAGTATTTATAGCGTCATGGCATTGATGTCCTTTATATATTCATTTATTTTTATTTTATATAGCCTGGTACTGCTGTATATTCTATTTTATAATTTAATTCAATTTCAGCTTTTACTCAATTATCGGAAATTTAAGAGGAATAGAGACCGTGTCCCCAGGAAATGCAAAGAATTGAAAGATTTGCCAGCGGTTACGGTACAGTTACCTATTTACAATGAAAAATATGTAGTTGGTAGGTTAATTGATAACATATGTTCATTGGCATATCCTAAGGACAAACTTCAAATCCAGGTTTTGGACGATTCGACAGATGATACATTAGAGTTGTCCCGGGAGAAAGTCAATTACTATAAAGAGAAGGGGATAAATGTCGAGTTGATACACAGGAAAGATCGGAAAGGATATAAAGCGGGAGCGCTGCAAAATGGTATGAAAGGGGCTACTGGGGAATTCATTGCTATATTTGATGCCGATTTCCTGCCTTCTGATGATTTTCTAATGAGGACATTACCCTGTTTCCGGGATCCTGAAATCGGAGTCGTTCAAGCCAGGTGGGAACACCTGAATCAACAAGATTCTCTATTGACGCGAATACAGGCATTTCAGTTGAATGTACATTTTACGATTGAACAAAGCGCAAGAAGTTTATCGGATTATTTGTTACAGTTTAACGGAACAGCCGGAATCTGGCGGAAGGAGGCGATAATCAATGCAGGGGGTTGGCATGCTGATACCTTAACCGAAGATCTTGACCTTAGCTATCGCGCGCAATTAAAAGGCTGGAGAATATTATATCGTGAGGATATCGGAGCTCCGGCAGAACTCCCTGCTGAAATCTATAGTTACAAGACTCAGCAATATCGATGGATGAAGGGAGGAGCAGAAACGGCCAGAAAGTTGATGTTGCCGGTGTGGAAATCTAATATTTCATTTTGGAAAAAGATTCATGCTACGGCCCATTTGACAGCATCAACTGTTTTTTTGTTAATTTTTTCCATGGCAGTTTTATCGGTGCCTATGATATGGGCTATTAAGCAGCTTGAAATTAATATGGGCTTTTACCTTGTATTTGTTTTAGGAGTATTGGCTATTTCCTGGACTTTTTATCAGGCAAATGTATTGAATCCTTATAATCAATCCGGTCTGTCGGTGGGACAAAAAATTATCCGGTTTCTTTTTTTATTTCCGGTATTTATGGCTATTTCTATGGGCCTTTCCCTACACAATTCGATTGCAGTAATCCAGGGATACAGAGGGAAAAGTAGTCCTTTTATCCGTACCCCCAAATTAAATGTCATTGATGTAACTAAGGAAAAACAAGGTGTGGATAAACCGGGTAATAAAAATCAGCGAAACCGGATAGATAAAAGTATTTTTTTAGAGGGATTAATGGCTTTATATTTTGTTTTCGGTATAGTTGCAGGGATTAGGTTGGAAAATTATTCAATGCTATTTCTGCACATTTTATTGGCCTTTGGGTTCGGGAGTATTTTCTATTTTAGTTTGCGGGAATTAAAATGGAGGTAAATAATGCGTATGTGTAGAATTATCCATTCCTGGTCGATCTTTATCATATTTAGTCAGGATCGGTGCTTTTAATTTCAGCTACTTACCTATCTTTATTTAATCTTAAATTAGGAAACCTGAGATATACGTGAAGTATTTTTTTGCAACATTATTTATCCTGACCGTTTGGACTATCGGGTACATGATACCCCGCACGGATATTTTTCTATTTCTTGGATCCTATACCTTACTTTTTGGTGTGTTCCTGTTTATTTTTAAGAAAGTAAAAAGCCACCATAGTTTTCTGTTCTACGTAAGTGTAGCGATTATAGCTAGAGTGGGATTGCTTTTGGCCTGGCCGGGGTTGTCGGACGATTTATATCGTTTTTTTTGGGATGGAGTAGTTAGTAACAGCGGTTATTCACCGTATGCGATGACTCCCAGGGAAATGGTTGATGGGGGGGGGGTCTCACAATATTTAATCAATGAGATATTTCCACGGTTAAATTCACAGGATTACTATTCTATTTACCCACCCTTTAGCCAGTTATTATATAGGATTTCAACTTTTTTTACCAGTGAAAACCTGTATTTAAGTGCTGTTGGTATGAGGGTATTCATTATTGCGGCTGACATTGGTATCATATATTTATTGATGAAACTATTGCCGGCCTTAAAATACAATCAAAAAAATGCACTTTTGTATGCTCTTAATCCCCTTGTGATTTTAGAATTTTCAGGGAATTTGCATGCGGAAGTAATTATGCTATTCTTTTTTCTGTTGAGCTTTTGGTGGCTATTAAAAGGGAAATGGGTGCTTTTTAGTATCTTTTTTGCTTTTGGGATATTGACAAAATTGACTATACTTTTACTATTCCCATTACTATTAAAAAGATTGGGATTGAGGAGATTCCTTTATTCATTTATGATCATTGTTTTAGTTGTGGCCATTCCATACATATATATGGGAATTTGGGACTATCTGTTTCACTACATTGAAAGTGTTCGGCTTTATTTTCAGAAATTTGAATTCAATGCCAGTTTTTATTACTTTTTCAGGTGGATAGGATATCATTGGAAAGGTTATAATCTTATTTACTGGATCGGACCATTTTTATCTGTGTTGGCTGTTGGCGGATATTTTTTTATGTATATACTGCAATACTTAAATGATAAAGGGGTCCTCGTCAGGGCACTATTTGTATTTACAATTCTACTTTTTAGCAGCACAACTGTACACCCGTGGTATTTGGTTTTTCTAATTGCTTTTTGTTTATTTTCTCATTACCGGTATCCGATTGTTTGGAGTTTTCTGATTATTTTTAGTTATACTAGTTATGTTTCTGAGCCCTATAAAGAAAATCTGTTGATCGTTTTTGCAGAATATTTTCTATTAGGTATTATATTGTTGATTGAATTTAATTTTGTTCCGGCTAAATGGTACCATTATTTTTTCGAAAAGCCGATGTGAATATTATAATTGTAGAGTGTAAATCAATGAATACATGGTATCTAGCTCTAATTTTTCCAAATAGAATATCAGTATGAACCGCATTATTATATTTCTGATTGCAATTACTTTCTTTTATTCGTGTAAAAATGAAAAGAAAGAAGAAGTGAAGATGGCCCCGGTACCATCTCCCAAAGCTGTTCAGGTTTCCCATTCCGATGTAGATAGAGAATCTATTATAGGTAGTATGGTGAAAATTCCTGCCGGTGAATTTGAAATGGGAGCTAATAGTGACCAGGCAGACGAAGATGAGTATCCAAAGCACCTGGTAAAAGTAGATAGTTTTTTAATGGATGTTACGGAAGTGACCAATGCTCAATTTCGGGAATTTGTCGATGCAACTGGATATGTTACTACGGCTGAAAAGGATATTGACTGGGAGGAGATGAAGAAGCAATTACCTGAAGGAACGCCAAAACCGGATGCATCTATGTTGCGAGCCGGTTCCCTGGTTTTTAAAGCAACGGAAGGGCCTGTACCCCTAAACAATCCGGGGTATTGGTGGGCCTGGACTACAGGAGCTGACTGGAAGCATCCGGAAGGGCCAGGATCCAATATCGATGGGAAAGACCAATGGCCTGTGGTCCATATTTCATGGGAAGATGCCAAAGCTTATGCAGATTGGGCAGGTAAAAGATTGCCCACTGAAGCAGAGTGGGAATGGGCTGCCATGGGAGGATTAAGCAAATCCGTTTATCCCTGGGGAAGGGAACTTGACAAAGGAGATACTATTCACGCTAATTATTGGCAAGGTTCATTTCCCTTTAAAAATTCCGAAGAGGATGGGTATTACCTTAGTGCTCCGGTAGGGGATTTTGTTGCAAATGGATATGGATTATATGATATGTCGGGAAACGTTTGGGAGTGGTGTAGTGATTTGTATCATTTTAAGTCGTACGAAATGAATAGTGACCGCGAGGTCGCTTATAATCCCAAAGGTCCTCAGGAAAGTTATGATCCAGATGAACCATTGATAGAAAAAAGAGTGTTGCGAGGAGGTTCTTTTTTGTGTAATGATTCGTATTGCAGTGGATATCGGGTGTCCAGAAGGATGAAAGGAGATGCTAAGTCGAGTTATAATCATACCGGTTTTAGATGTGTAAAAGATCTATAGTCTTGAGAAATAGGTGATGCTCTTTTCTACTAAAGGATGAAATTTACAGATTTAAGGTTTGAAGGGGCAGTTGATAGCGCTTGTTAGCATTAAATACATTCTTAGCACATTTTACAGGTTTCATATTAATACAGATTATGGAAGGTCCCTTAGGTGAAAGGTATAAAATTACTTAAAGAGCCGTTGCCATATGCGCGACTCACAATTTTTTGAGCCTGAAATAGAATGGATATATTAAAATCTTTCCTTACGCTAACCATCAGTTTATTCATTGAATTTCCTAAAAATACTTTTAGTGTCAAAGCATAGGTTTAATAAATTATTACTATCTATTCAAAGTACATTGTTCAATATTAAATTTGAATGATGGATATTTACTAAATTTAAAAAATATAATGGCACTCTTGGGTCCGGACGTTAGTAGGATGTACTTTAGGGGGAATGGAGAGGGGCAAAGTGCCTGGAAATAAAAAAAATTAGTTTGATGAAAGAAATGAAATTATCGCTTACTGCACTGACTTTGATTTTTGTGGTCTTTAACGTGCCAATATTGGCACAGGACGAGCCGGAGTTTAGTGAGTTTGACTTTGGTCGGATGTGGACCTTCGAAGATGCACCACTGAATTATTTTAACGAAACATATGATTTGGAGCTGGACCAGGCATGGATGGACAAAATGCGCAAATCGGCCCTTAGGTTTTCGACGTTTTGTTCGGCGTCATTTATATCTGGCAAAGGATTGATCATGACCAACCATCATTGTTCCAGGGGTGTGGCAACCAATCTTCAAAGGGAAAATGAAAATTTTGAAGAGGATGGATTTTATGCCAATACCCAGATGGAAGAGAGGAAGGCAGAAGGACTATTTGTAGACCAACTTATACAGGCCCAGGATGTAACTGATAAAATGAAGGGATTATTGAAAGATAATGATGCAGCGGAAGCTGAAGAAATGTTGAAATCCGAATACGAAGAAAATGAGAAATGGAGCGATTTGAGACTGCAATTGGTTACTTATTACAGCGGAGGCAGGTATGCCATGTACGGATACAAAAGGTATTCGGATATCCGATTGGTTCTTATTCCGGAAAATGCACTGGGCTTTTTTGGAGGAGATCCTGATAATTTCACCTATCCTCGCTATAACCTGGACTTTACTTTTTGGAGAGCATACGATGAAAAGGGTCAGCCTTTAAATACTTCGGCGAATTTTTTCCCGGTTAACCCGGATGGTGTAGAAGAAGGCACACCGGTATTCGTTATAGGGAATCCGGGGAATACCGAACGGTATCGAACGATGACTCAGTTGAAATACGACCGGGAAGTGCGTATCCCGGCAGTATTGACTTTTATAAAAAGTGCCGTGGAGGTGCTTCGCAGTCAATATGAAGAGAATAATGATCCGAGGGTTATGAATTCGATATTTAGCCTGGAAAATGGTCGAAAAGCATATACAGGTATTTTGGAAGGATTGCAAAACGAAGAATATATGACCCGGAAAAAGGCAGCGGAAGATGAAATTCGAGACGCTGTCCGATCTGATTTTCAAAACCAGGATGATCCCTGGGACAAATTAGACATAATTTATAGCGAAGTTGAAGAATACGGAGCTTTTTCTACGTTATTGAACCCAAGCCCATATCGAGGTTCCATCACCGGGCTTTTACATAAATTATATGATTTCCTCGACGATAAAACCGCCGACTCTAATAAAATGGCATTGAAAGATGAGATTTTATCAATGACACCTATCGATGAAAGCCAGGAAATGTATCTCAATGTTTTGGTAAGGGATTTTAATGCCTTTTCTGATGAAAATGTAACCCCAACGGATATAGGAAAAATATTTTCATCAACCCTTTTTTCAGATTCAGCTAAAGTGGAGGAGTGGCTTAATTCTGATGATCCGGAAACCAGTGATGATCCGTTAATTATGTTGGCTAACCAAATGATTCCGGAGTATAAAAAAGCAGTAGAGCTAAATCAAAAATACGGTAAGGAAATAGCCGCACAAAATGAGGCAATTGCGAATGCTGCATTTCGGGTATTTGGTGATCAATTACCCCCTGATGCTACTTTTACATTGAGGATTTCAGACGGTGTTGTAAAGGGATTTAAGTACAATGGTACGGTCGCTCCGATTAATACAACCTATTTTGGCTTATACGATCGGTATTATAGCCACAAAAAAGAATTTCCCTGGGATTTGCCGGATAAATGGTTGAACCCCACTATGGATTTATTGAAAACGCCATTGAATTTTGTATCTACCAATGATATCATTGGAGGAAATAGCGGTTCTGCAATTATCAATTCCAAAGGAGAGGCGGTCGGATTGATATTTGATGGGAATATAGAATCATTGCCCGGAAATTTTATTTTCGATGAGACAGAAAACAGGTCGGTTAGTGTTCATGCAGGCGGTATAGTGGGAGCACTAATCCACATATACAAAGCAGACCGGATAGTCAATGAAATATTGAATTAAAATTTATTTTATTAATGGGGTTCTTTCAAAGTATTGAGCCCCATTGTATTTTTATTTGATTTAAAATTTTCGAGTCCGCACTGTAAAAATGCTTTAAAGTTTTTCACCTGGGGAGTATAACCTATAGGCTTGTTTAATATTTTTCCATCTGGTGATACAAGCGCGTATAATGGTTGGGTATTTGCCCGGAAAAATTCAGTTTGGAAAAATTGCCATTTATCTCCTACTGTAAGAAGGGTGCGTTCACCGCCATTGTGTTTCGGAAGTGTGATTTGTTCATTCTCATCTAATACTTCCCTGTCGTCTACGTACAGAGAGATCAATACGTATTCATCCTTAAGCATTTTTGTTATGCCCGGATCCGGCCATACGTGTTCTTCCATTTTACGACAATTGACACAGGCATATCCCGTGAAGTCCAGCATAATGGGAAGATTATTTTCTTTGGCATATTGCATGCCTGACCGAAGATCTTTGAAACAATCGATGTTATTGGGACATTCGTTGGGATATATCCAGCTATACCCGACAGGTGGTGCCAATCCGCTTAATAGTTTAAGCGATGTAAAAGTCCCTGTCGATTCGTTATATCTAAATCCGGTCATCAAATATACCGCAAATGCCACAGAAATTATTCCGAGTATCTTTCGGGTAAGTGATATTTTTATGCTTTTGCTATCATGGGGAAATTTGATGATCCCGAAAAGGTATAAGGCTAATCCCAGTGAAATAAGTATCCAAATTATTAAAAAGGGTTCTATTTTGAGCAGTCCCCAATGTTTTACCAAATCGGCATTAGAAAGGAACTTGAAGGCAAGTCCCAACTCGAGGAATCCCATTACGACTTTTACCGTATTCATCCAGGAACCGGATCGGGGAAGTTTTTGCATTATGGAAGGGAAGGCAGCAAACAGGCCGAAGGGAAGGGCCAATGCCAATCCAAACCCCGACATACCTGCCGTCAATTGCATGGCACCGCCATCAGAACTTAAAGACCCTGCAAGTAAAGATCCCAGGATAGGCCCCGTACAAGAAAAAGAAACAAGGGCTAATGTGAGTGCCATAAAAAATATACCCAATATCCCACCTAATCCTTCTGCTTTACTTACTTTATTGGACCACGATGAGGGTAAGGTCAATTCATAATATCCAAAAAAGGAAAAAGCAAAAAATATAAATATCAGGAAGAATGCAATATTCAAGACTACATTGGTAGAGATGTTATTGAGAATGTCAGGGTTTATAGAATCCAAAAAGTGAAAAGGTACACTTAATAAAAAGTAAATGAGAAAAATAAACCCTCCGTATAAAAGCGCATTTCCCATACCTTTGGACTTAGATCCCCCACTTTTTGTGAAGAAACTTACTGTGAGTGGTATCATTGGAAATACGCAGGGTGTCAATAGAGCTATTAATCCCCCCAGAAATCCCAAAAAGAAAATTTTACCATTCCCGGTACTTGTTAATTCTGGTTGGGAAGTTTCACCTTCTGCCAGGCAATTAACCAGGCCTTGATGGTCTAATTTTTTGGGGTCTAATTTATAATAGGCTTGTAGTTCATTTTTTAATTCATTTACATCCTTTACCGGATCTTCAAAAGCCCCTCCATTAAGGATAATGAGATCTTTTTCCTTTACATTATATTCAAATTTTATCGGCTCAGGAAAAAATACCTTGTCCGAAGTTGCCATATATTCAATTTTTCCCGATATCAACTGATGGTCCTGTCCGGGAAATATTGGCTGGGACAGTTCTATATTATTTTTGACCTTTACAACGTCCACTTCAAATATTGGATCGTATTCTTCTGCTACATTTTCTCCATTTTCTTTAAGGGGAAAATCAGGTCGGGTTATATCAGACTGATCATAACTGATCATTGTAGGAATTGGCCCCAGATCAGCACTCATTGTGCTGGAGTACAGATACCAACCTTCATTAATTTCTCCATAAAAGGACAGTTCAACACTGCCGTCTTCTTGAGATTCTACTACCGAGGCTTTCCAGATTACCGGATTTGTGACTTCACCTGTATCCTCATTCGCATCTTCTTTTTTTGAAGTTTCTGCTTCTTGTGGACTGTCCGTATCATTTTCTTGATGTGCACTTCTATTATTACTGGTAGTACTGGATAAGGAAGTATCATCTCCTTCAAAGGTAAATGAAAAATCTACAGGAGTGGGGGGAAGGCATTGACCGTCATTGCACGTCATGAATTCTACATATCCTTCAATTGCATTCGTTCCGGGCTCGATTTCAATTTTTTGGGTTAACTGGAGTGTTTCAAAGTATTTGACAACTTGCATCTCAAAAGTCTTGTCAAAACCTTCTTTCTTATTTCCGGATTCTTCTACTTCTCCGACGGGGGTAAATTTTTGGGAGGGTTCAAAATTTACAGAAGTAGGGACAGGACCTCCTTCATCAACGTGTTGTGAATATACGTACCAACCGGGTTCTATTTCAGCGTCAAAAACAAGCTGCCAGGTATTGGCGGAAATGTGTTTTTTAGAAAAAGTCCAGTGAACTGGATCTTCAATTTGTCCCTGGGAAAAATTGTATGTAAACAGAAAGGTCAATAAAAGAAAGAATCTTACCATGTTTCTCAGTGCATTATTATCATTACAAAAATAGTTAAAATCATGCCAGGCATCTCAAGCTGAATGTGCTTTAACGACTTGTTAATGAGTAAAAAGAGAGATTATGATTTCAATAACGAAGATAAAAAAAATTATACGGGATTTGCTACCTGATTAATAAGACCTTCAAATAGAATTAACCCATCGTCGATTCCTACTATATCTTCGGCAGCCCTTTCAGGGTGGGGCATCATACCAAAAATATTTCCATTTTTATTGCATATTCCTGCAATATTTTCGATACTACCATTGATATTTGTTGAGTCATCTACCTGCCCCTGTGTATTGGAATATCTGAATAAAATTTGAT
The DNA here is from genome assembly GCF_021729145.1 of Membranihabitans maritimus. Lineage (GTDB taxonomy): Bacteria > Bacteroidota > Bacteroidia > Chitinophagales > Saprospiraceae > Membranihabitans > Membranihabitans maritimus. Next base: position 67,748 of record NZ_JAJSLW010000010.1, read on the forward strand.
CATTTGCCTTGAGGGATTCAAGTGTTTGAGGATCGCAGTAGTATCTGCCATCTCCATGTGCTACGGGCATAGTAAGTATGCTATGAACGCTGGTTTTTTGCGTCAAAACCCGTTGGTTGGTTTCTACCCTAAGGTCTACATTTCTTGATATATACTTTTGGTTTGTATTTTTAAGTAGTACGCCGGGCAAAAGACCCGCTTCACAGAGAATTTGGAAGCCGTTACAAATGCCAAAAATTAATCCTCCATTTTCCCCGTGACGGATGACTGATTCCATGATGGGAGAGAATCTTGCAATAGCACCACTTCTAAGATAGTCTCCATATGAAAATCCACCGGGAACAATGATACAATCGCTTGATGAAAAATCATTCAATGTTTTTTCCTTGTGCCAGATTTTTTCCACAGGTTGCCCCATTACTGTGCCGATAATATGAACCATGTCATCATCACAATTCGAACCAGGGAAAACGATCACTCCAAACTTCATGATAGATTAATTTTTTACAAAGGTAGCACTTCACCCTGATTAATAATAGGATTACAGATGAAAAAGCCTGCTGAAAATTATGCCTTTTTAAATTAGTTTAAAAAATATTGGAATAGGATAGCGATAATAAAGAGTAAAAAATGAAAACTCTCGGCAATATTGTTTTTGCTAATTTGCTGTATGTAAACAGCTAATAGAACCACAAGAGGAATAAAAACTATCTGAATGTCAGATAAATATATGTTAGTTGACAAACCAAAAATAACCATACTAAAAATGAGAAGGTAAAGAATATATTCCAGTTTGTTCCGTGCAAAAATGTTAGTTTTAGAAACTGCAGAAGTAAATGTAACGATAACCAGTAAAGCGAGTATTCCAATAATGCCAACTTTTACAATACCGTAGTTTTGATAAATGAATGGATATTTAAAAAAATCAAGGTTACTTAGAAACTGGGAAGTGAAAGCAGCGACCTGCCCCGTGAGGAGCAAGTACGAAAACAAGAAATAATACGGAAGTATTATGCCCACCGCATAAAGTATGAGATCTTTGGCCTTCACTGCTACAAATGCATTGGCAGCCATAATGAAAAATGGGAATAAGAGGATGTATTCGATATTAAATAATGATGCAAGACAAAGGTAAAAAGCCGAATTGAAAATTCTTTTTGGCCGTTGTATGCGATGTACAATCATAAACATGTGATAAAGGGAAATAATTACAAAAGTATTTCCTACAAGTGTAGAACTAAGTGGGTGTATTTCTGGAATAATCGACAAAATAAGAATGTAAAAAATGCCAGGAAATAAGGAGTTGGATATTGACAGTTTATTAATTCCTACGAGTCTATTGATGTATGCTGCCTGGTAAAAGATCAGGATCATGGAAACAAAAATCACCCAAACTTGCTTCCCATTAAAATCCCAATTTAAAAGGTAGTATACAATGGAATCTTTCTCGTCCACGGGGCCATAGCTGTGGAAGAAGGTGAAGAAGCGAAGCACCAGAAGGTAGGCCAGAACAAAAATGTAATTAAAGATCCTATTTTCTCTGAAAAATTGAAGCAAAATACTTACAGTGTTTAATTATATATTATTGGCCAAAGAATTCGGTTCAAATAAAATTTTATATAGAGCATAAAGCTATATAACGAATAACTTAATGAGTAGCTAGTTTGAATAAATTCTTCTTGTGCTTTATCCCTTGGAAGAGTTATTAAAACGGTTGTGATTACTTCCGGATTGGCACTTCCAAGATTTGATTTTCTCATGTACAAAAGTAATTAAAACCCTCGTAAAAAATTTGAACAATTGAATAATTGTGACTTTCGAAATTGTATGAAAAGACTATATTCGTTTTGGTTTTATATCCTGGGACCATTTTTAGCATATTTTAAAATGATAACTTGTTGTTCCTTGAGATTCGTATACTTCTGCGTATAAAATAAGGAATAGGGAAATCATTAATCGGACTAATTTTTTCTATATTGCAAATCCTTTTAGTCAATATATGTCAAAGTCGCTAGATGAAATAAAGTACTCTGTACGGGATGAGTTAAAGTCATTTGAATCCAAATTCAGGGAGGCAATGAAAAGTAGTGTTCCTTTACTGGATCGCATAACTCACTATCTTACGCGTCATAAAGGGAAGCAGGTCAGGCCTTTGATGGTTTTTTTAAGTGCCCAGATGGCTGGAGAAATTTCGGAGAAGACTTATAGGTCCGCCAGTTTGGTGGAATTATTACATACCGCTACACTCGTTCACGATGATGTAGTAGATGATGCGCTTGAGAGAAGAGGTTTTTTCAGTGTTTTTGCGCTATGGAAAAAGAAGGCTGCTGTTTTAATAGGTGATTACTTATTGTCGAAAGGTCTTCTTCTGGCAGTTCAAAATAAGGATTTTGAGATATTAGAGACAGTGTCAGATGCTGTAAGATTGATGAGTGAAGGGGAACTGCTCCAAATTGAAAAATCCAGGAACCTGGATATTACAGAAAAGGAATATTTTGAGATTATAGAAAGAAAAACAGCTTCTCTTATATCAGCTGCCTGTAAGGCCGGGGCTCAATCTGTTTTGGAAGAAGGAAGAATAATCGAAGATCTTGCCAACTATGGTCATTGTATCGGTGTTGCTTTTCAGATGAAAGATGATTTATTTGACTACGGGAGAAATAAGATCGGGAAACCTACAGGTAATGATATACGCGAAAAGAAAATTACCTTGCCATTATTGTATACACTTCAAAGTATTGAGTCATCCGAAAAAAGAAAGATTATTCGGATACTTAAAAAGAAAAACAAGAAGAAGGATCAAGTGCAGTACATTATTGATAAAGTAGTGAAAAATGGTGGAATAGAATATACAGAAGAGAAAATGATAGAATTTATTAATCGTGCAAAAAAGCACCTGGCAGATCACCCTGAATCTGATACAAAATCGGCGCTATATAAACTTGCTGATTTTATTGGAAACAGGAAGTTTTAAATTTTTGCCTACTGCCTACTGCCTACTGCCTACTGGATTACGGTTCTCTTTATAGATGCTCCCATCTTATTTAATCGCCCATCAATGTTCTGGTATCCTCTGTCGATCTGTTGAATATTATGTATAATACTTTCGCCTTCAGCGGACATAGCGGCAATTAATAGTGATACTCCAGCCCGGATATCCGGAGAGCTCATTTCAATGCCTCTTAGGGTGGAAGCCCTGTCAAGTCCAATAACCGTAGCGCGATGCGGATCACAAAGTATGATTTGGGCTCCCATATCTATAAGTTTATCCACAAAAAATAAACGGCTTTCAAACATTTTTTGATGAATCAGAATACTTCCCTTTGCTTGTGTGGCCACCACGAGAATTATACTCATTAAGTCAGGTGTAAACCCCGGCCAGGGACTATCGTATATGGTGAGTATAGATCCATCAATAAAGGTTTGGATTTCATAGGGTTGTGATCCAAAAACTTTAAGTTGTTTTTCTTTGATTTCCAGGGCGATACCCAGTCTTTCAAATGTTTGTGGGATAATTCCCAGTTGATTAGGCTCTATTCCATCAATCGTGATATCTGATTGTGTCATAGCTGCCATTCCAATAAAACTTCCAATTTCTATCATATCCGGTAAAACCGAGTGTTCTGCTGTACCCAGTTGTTCTACCCCGGAAATGGTGAGCATATTGGATCCAATGCCCTGAATCCTGGCACCCATCTTGACCAATAGTTTACATAATTGCTGGACATATGGTTCACAAGCTGCATTGTAAATGGTTGTTTTACCCGGAGTAAGTACTGCAGCCATTAACAAATTGGCTGTACCTGTTACCGAAATTTCATCCATTAAAATAAAGTCGCCCTTAAGCTTTGTACCAGAAAGGTAATAACTATCCTGTACTTCGTCATATTCTACAGTAGCTCCCAGTTTGAGAAACCCATTTATGTGGGTATCTATTCTTCGTCTGCCAATTTTATCACCTCCAGGTTTGGGAATGTATGCTTTTTTATAACGGCTCAAAAGAGGACCAAGTAACATGACAGAACCACGGATTCTGCGGGCATCCTCATAGTATTTAGGACTAAATAAATAATCCAGGTCCAGGTCACTTGCCTGAAATTCGTATTTTGAGGGAGTTATTGTTGAAATTTTCACTCCTAACCCTTTGAGTAGAGAAAGCATTTTGTCAACATCTACAATTCCCGGTATATTATCTACAGTAATTTTTTCAGGGGTTAGCAAGACTGCGCTGAGAATTTGCAATACTTCGTTTTTCGCCCCCTGTGGTTGAATGATACCCTTGAGCGTTTGTCCGCCTTTTACAATGAATGATTCTGCTTGCATTGGATTTAGTTATTTTCGTCTGCGGCGGTTACTTTTTCCTCTATTTTGGTTGCGAGATTTCTTCCTGGTGGAGCTAGTAGTATTGGTATGACGTAGCGCATCAAAATCAATTTCTTTCAAATCGTCGGTTATTTTACCATCCGTAATACCCTGGATATCATTTTTAATAATTTCATCATTTACAAATTGCTCTTTGTGCCAGGTTTTGTAAGCCATTTTCATATAAGATCCGATCAGCTTAATATATTCTGTTTTATGTGCCGGATTTTCCATTTTTTCGGCCTTGGCCAGCATCCTTTGAACATTTTGCCCGTAATGTTTAAAATTTATATCCATTTGGGGATATTCCATTGGCTCATGGATAAACAATTCTTCCGTGTTACTTACTTCAATATTCTTTGGCAATTTAACGTCCAGACGATTGTCTGCAATATAAAATAAGTGTTTCCATGCCTTTTGATACGGATCTCCACTGGATTTGGAAGTGTTGGACATGGAAATCAGGATTTTTACAATTTCCTCAGCTACTTTTTGCCTTTTATCTGCATCCTCAATTGTAATAGCGTAATCAACCAAATTCTGGATGTGCCTGCCGTATTCCGGAATGCGTATGTCTTGATTTATAGTGTTGTATTGGAAATTGTACATTCGATTTATTTAATTATTCGTTAATGGTACTGTAGTCTACTTTTATTTTTGGACGCAACAATGGATCTTCAGCACCTGGACCATATATGACAGAACGACGAATCCGGTTTACATCTTGTGGCGTAGTAATAATATATATAACATTATCTACTTTCCCATCTACCATGCGCTGAAAATGATGAGTTATATTCATTTTATAAGATGTTTTTGCTCCATTTTCAGCTTCATTTTCCTGACGTACGCCTCCAAAAAAAGTACGGTAAAGGTTATCTGAAAGATATTGTCCAATATCAGAAATTACATTTCTGCTACCTAATTCATCACCGGTGGTGGCAAAAATATGTTCTGCCGGCAAATAGATTGTGGTATCATCGGTTGGATGTCCGGCAATCCCCCAGTCCAACTCCACATTATTGATGATAGCGCCCTGATAGTTAGAAAGGTCATTAAAGGTCAATTTTACTCCAATATTTCCAGGTTGTAAAAACAGGTAGTCGGGATCTACAGAAGGGGTTTCTAGATAGTCTTCGGCAATACTGCCCTCCAGATTATGGTTGATGGAGGTGAAATGCGGAACCGAACTACTGAAGTTTAACCTAGCTGTTTTTTGTTCATCCTCTACTGTGTAATGTAATTCTACACCCCCGATAGTTGTTACATTAGAGTTAAGAGTAAACAGCAAGCCACCATCAAATGATCCTTCACGAGGTGTTATGGAAAGGCCTTGAAATTCTTCGAGGAAGTCAATTACGTTATTTGTAACCGTAGTGTCCAGTGAAAGAATTTTTTCCCCGAATTTTTCATTTAAGGGTATTTTGATATGAGGGTATAAAGTTTCAGAAGAATCCACGACAATTTCCTCCGTAGGATTTGGGTAAAAGGTTAATGTCCCCAACAATTCAGAACCTTTTTGGAATTTGTCTACAGTGTATATTTCATTGGGAATTTCCTCGTTTTGCAATTCGTATACATCTATAGTTTGTTGTTGTTCGTAATTGCCATACGGCGCAAAATTGGAATCATATGCCAGATAGAAAAAAGCCGAATCAAAGGAAGCCCCTTCAAAGTTGTATGAGTTTCCAGGAACCAACTGGGCATTAAGTTCGTATTGTACTTCCCCGAATATGGGATCTTGAAACCGGGCAATTAAATGTTGTAAAGGAGAATAAGTACCTCCTTCAGCATTCTGAAAGGCTATAAAAGAATCTCTTTTTATATTCTCAAAAGAAATGTCCAGTGCCGTATCGGTAATGATTTGCAATTTGCCATCATCAACAAGTCCTGAACCTACATCTTCGAATTTGGTGCAGGCATTTAGCATTATCCCTAAAGAGATAACTGTCAAAAGGCTTTTGATTATTTTCATAAATGAAATTAAAATTCCTTGTTATTCAGGTGCTTTTTCACCTTCTTCTTCCTTTTCAAATAAATTATTATAAAAGACCATGTATTCCGAAAGTATTTCTTCTACATCTTCGGACTCGGGAAGGAATACTGGATGATCTTTATCGTCCAATAGGTCTGCTACTTCTTCCTTTAGTTCGGGCTTGCCGAGAATAGTAGCATCTGCATAATTCAATGCACCGTGATGTAAGTTTAGTCCAGTGCCATTTAGATAAGCATTCAAATCTCCTTCGTCAAGATTATTAATGGATGCTTTTTCCAGGAATCTATCTTCCAATGTATTCTCAAAAGGACTACTGTATATAGAATACACTACTTTGGAATTGGTGAAAATGGGATCGTTTTTATACGCCTTTTTTAAATAAAGGGGAATTAAACTCGTCATCCAACCGTGACAATGAATAAGGTCTGGGGGCCATCCAAATTTTCGCACTGTCTCCATTACTCCTTTACAGAAAAAGACCATGCGTTCTGCATTGTCACTGAAAGGATTTCCTTCCTTATCTTCAAAGATCATTTTACGACGGAAAAACTCATCATTGTCCAGGAAATAGACTTGAAGCCGGGCTCCCGGAAGTGATGCCACTTTTATAATTAATGGATAATCGTCTTCATCCACAATTATATTCATACCTGATAAACGAACAACTTCGTGCAATCGATGCCTTCTTTCATTTATTGTACCGAATCTAGGCATTAATATTCGGATGTCCATTCCTTGTTTCTGTATGTATGAAGGTAACTGCCTGACAATTTTTGAAACAATACTCAGATTTGTATAAGGCTCCATTTCCTGAGTAACGATCAAGACTTTTTTCTTACTCATTATCCCGTCTTTTAATTCAAATAGCTTAGAGTTTGCAAAAATACAAAAAAAATAAGTACTATTGTAAGATTTGTTTAGTTTTCGACAGTTTGACAATTCTTCTTTAGAATGCTTTGCTTTTGATTCATCATCATTTTTGTGCGATTGAGTCCCTGAATATTTCGTGATTTAGTAATGAAATGGATGATCGCGAAACGATTTAATTGCATTTTTTTACAAGTACTAAAATCTGATAAACTAATTTTCCTGATTGTAATTTTATCCGCTTACGGCTTGCATGAGAATAGCACAAACAATAGCAAAATAAGTTCCCATTGCATACCCCATAACGGCCATTATAACTCCTACTGCAGATAGCGAAGGACTAAAAGCACTGGCTACAATCGGGGCAGAAGCGGCTCCTCCTACATTAGCCTGTGAGCCCACTGCTACAAAAAAGAAAGGTGCCTTGATTAATTTTGCAACCATTAAAAGCGAAATAATATGGACCAGCATCCAAATCCCTCCGAGTAGAAATAGTCCCGGATTTTTGAATATTTCCTGAAAATCCATTTTCATGCCGATGGTAGCTACCAGGATATAGATAAAAATGGTACCCCACTTAGACGCACCGACACCTTCAAGTTCTCTCAAACGAGTGAAAGAAAGTCCCAAGCCCAGTGTAGTGGCTATAACTATAATCCAGAAAAAACCCGAAACTAACGATTGTAAATTCATGGATTGAAATGTGGATTTATGCATTTCCATCCACGGAAGAATAATATCTGATCCTGCATGCGACAAAGCTACCCCTCCGAAGGCTATTCCCAGTAGTATGAATAATTGTGTAACCGAGGGAATTTTTTCAATTGAGGAGCGGTAATTGTCCAGTTTTTCCCTTAACTCCTCTATTGCGGTAGAATCTGCTTTTAGCCACCGGTCAATTTTTTTTGTAATTCCTGCTCCATATAACAACACGGCCATCCATATATTGGCGACAATAATATCCACTACCACCATGGAACTAAAAACAAGGTCACTTACTTTATAAATTTCCTTCATGGCTGTTTGATTCGCACCACCACCAATCCAGCTACCCGCTATGGTCGACATACCTCTCCATAGTTCATCAGGGGAAATATTGAGCAGGTTAGGAAATAAGTAATTGATAATTAGAATCGAAACAGGTCCCCCCAAGACAATACCAAATGTAGCGGTGATAAACATAATCAAGGCTTTGGGGCCCAGATTGATAAGGCCTTTGAAGTCGATATTTAGGCATAGGAGTACCAAAGCTGCCGGCAGGAGGTATCTTGAGCTCATATAATATAAACTAGAATCATCGTCCCCAATCAGTTTAAAAGGCCACACTAGTATAGCAGGGATAAAGTAACAAAGCAATAGCGGTGGGAAGATGGTATAAAACTTCTTCCAAAAGGGTGTTTCAAATTGGGAAGTGTAAAAAACAAGGGCTAATACGATTATTAAAATACCTAAGACTACTGCGTCGTTTGTAAAAACTGATTCCATGTAAGACAGACTTTAGATTTCTTAAGAGGATGTAAAATGTAAAACCTAAGTAATTACTGACCTGAAAACTGCTTGAGCATAGAAGGATCCATGGCTTTATATTCTTCTCCTTTAGGCACTTCGACTAAATGAGGAGAAAAGGTTTCTTTAAGCTCTATCACCTGCATGGTATAGGTGAATCCCGGGAATTGATAATTCATACTCAAAGGAAAGCCCTTCACCTGGTTCCCTTCTGTATCCACAAAGGCATTTTGATTAAATAAACCCTCAGCATCTTCGATATTGATATCTTCGGTAATGTAAACATTTATAGTTCCTTTCATCCCACGTTGTGTAAATTCACTGGTAATAAGATAGCAGTTATAGCCCAGGATTGTCTTAGTTTGGTCTTTTTTTATTGTGAAATCATTACCGCCCTGATTTTGCATATTCCCTACCATGTTGGAAAATTGATCTTCTTTTAGGTCAGCCTTGAACTTTTGTCCCATCATACTCATAAATACTTTTCTGGAATCATTCTTTTTGTCTACTACGAATTTAGTATCCATCATGGAGCCCATCGTCATATTGCCGAGCATCTTTGATTCATTGAATGTCCATTTCATTTCCAGGCTTTTCATCATTTCCAATGCTTGTGCTCCCTGATCTGAGGTGGCATTTGATTGGGTGACAGCCCAGGTAAGTGTAGCTTCTTTTATTGTTTTTTGTGCTGATAAACTATTTGTTGTCGTAATGAAAAAAAGTGCAATGGATAAAAAAATATAGATCTTCCTCATCTCAGTGGTAAATTTTTATTTTGAAGTGATTTAATGATGATTTTATTTTTGGTATCCGACCTGGTAATATTTTTTTCAATTTTTTTTTGTTCTTTAACCTAAATAAGCGTCTGGCTTGAAGGTCGGATTAATTCCAATCATTTGAAATTCAACTATAAATCACGACATAAAGTTAAATACTATTTTCTTACACTCAATATAAATGAATTTTTTGATAAGAGGTAGTTTGACCTTTCGTAAAGGGGAGAATCTGGAGCAATGTGAAAATAATTGTTTCAATTGGTGCTGTATTCAAATTTCAATGCAACTTGTTGAACAAGAAATCAAATAATAGAAATAATATAGTTAGTCTCTGTGCACTTTTATATAATTTTTGCATGTAAGGGATATCCTCCATAAACGGGATTTTCCTATGGGGGTATGGTGCCTTTGGGGAGAATAAATTTAACCGATAAATCAATTGGTGCAATAGAATCTATAAATATCAATTCCTTGGCATGACGAAGAATTATATATCTTTACATTAACTATGAATCAATTTGTCGTATCGGCTAGAAAATACAGACCTACGCAATTCAAGGAAGTAGTGGGTCAGGAACATATTACACAGACTCTTAAGAATGCTATAAGGCAGCAGAAACTTGCCCATTCGTTTTTGTTTTGTGGCCCCCGGGGGGTTGGAAAAACAACAACTGCCCGTATTTTAGCAAAGGCCATAAACTGCCAGGATCCAGGTTCAGAAGTTGAGCCATGCGGTAAATGTGAATCGTGTGTTTCATTCCAGAATCAAAATTCAATGAACATTCTGGAGATGGACGGAGCATCTAATAATTCCGTAGAAAATATAAGGAACTTAATTGAGCAAGTGCGAATTCCTCCGGCGCATGGAGATTATAAACTTTTTATAATCGATGAGGTTCATATGCTGTCTGCTTCGGCTTTTAATGCTTTTTTGAAGACACTCGAAGAACCTCCTTCACACGCTATTTTCATTTTGGCAACAACGGAAAAGCATAAAATTTTACCGACAATCCTTTCCCGTTGTCAAATATATGATTTCAAAAGAATTCAGGTTCGGGAGATAGTTTCTCACCTTCAAAGTATATGCCAAAGCGAAAATATTGACTTTGAAGAGGAGGCATTGCATGTAATTGCTGAAAAAGCGGATGGAGCGCTTAGGGATGCTTTGTCTATGTTTGATAGAATTGCAAGTTTTGCAGAAGGTCGACTATCATATGAAAAAGTAATTAAGCAATTAAATATTCTAGATTACGATTACTATTTCAAATTTGTAGATCAATTAATGGTTGGTGATTTAGGGGCAATTTATTTGCTATTTGATGATGTGCTTTCGCGAGGTTTTGATGCTCATGTTTTTTTACTGGGGCTTCAAGAACACTTCAGACAATTGTTAATGATTCAACTGGACAAAACGGAGGCTTTGGTTGATGCTGTGGGAAATCTCAAAGAAAAGTACATAAGACAGGCGGCACAAGTGGAGCGAGATTTTATACTTACGGCACTGGATTTGGCTAATGCCTGTGATGTGAATTATAGAATGGCTCAGAATAAAAGATTACATGTGGAAATAGCGTTAATGAAAATAGCCTATTTCAAAAATGTAAAGGCTATGAGAACTGATTTGAATGAAATAAGTGAAGAGCCTGCAAAAAAAAAAGTTAATCCGGTAGCGGGTAATGAATCTCAAAATATCTCAGTAGAATCCAGGGAAAATGACGTTCCAGAAGTTCCAACTGTTAAATCCGAACCAGATCAGAAAGCTACGGAGAACATTTCGGTAGAAGGTGCTGAGAAAAGGAGTATCCAAAAGGGGATTGAAAAAAGGGCCCCCACTCCTGTAAAAAAACAGTCTGCGGGAAAACATGTTTTGCCTAAGCTCAATAATTTGAGTAACATAAAAGCAGACATAGAAAAGGAAAATAATAAAGGTGAAGCAGTAAAAGATAATGAAGTTTTGAAAGCTGAAATTAATGCTTCCTGGAAAGAATTTAGAGAATCACATTCTTCACCTTCATTGCGATCATTCATGGAAGATTCTTTACTCGAATTAGTAGGGGATCAGTTAATTGTGAGAGTGAGTTCACAGTTGGCAAAGTCTTCTATTCTGGAACAGCGTGAACTGTTCGAAAATATTCGGAGTGTGTCAGGTCCAAGAAACATACAAATAAAATTTGAAATAGAGGAATCTGAGTCACAAGATGAATCAAATGAAAGCCCTCTTATTACTCCCCAGGATAAGTTCAATGCACTGCGGGAAAAGAATCCAAAGCTCGATATGTTTGTTAAGACGTTAAATTTGAAAATTGATTCGGATTAACTTCATTAATTTTTGGAATACTTTACTTAACTCCTTTCTAAAAAACCATTCCATTTTATATTTTCACGCCGATGAAAGAAAATCTTATTTTAGCCCCGGAAATGTTGCAGTCTTCTATCGATATATTTGGTTTAAGGGTTGATGAACCAGTTACGACTTTAACAGACCTGATGGTGTCTGCTGTCTGCTTATATGCATTTTTTCAGTTGAAAAGGTATAAGATTGATCACAGGGTGTATATTTTATTTCGGGGTTATTTCCTATGTATGGCTATTTCTACTTTTATTGGTGGAATTGTCGGTCATGGATTTTTGTACGCTTTGGCTCCACAATGGAAATTTTTGGGTTGGGGACTCAGTATGGTAGCAATTAACTTAATGGAACGAGTCATGATAGCGTATTCCCGTTCATTTATGCCACCGAAAGTCACTTCTTTTTTCTCGATTTTTAATATTATAGAACTAATTGTTTTTGCCATTTTGGCTTTCACAACGTTGCAGTTTCGATATGTTGAAATTCATACTGCTTACGGTTTGACAGTGTTTGTCTTCGGCTTTAGCTTATACCATTATTTTTGGAAAAAGAACAGGACAAGAATGATATCTTACCTTATGTGGTCTGTGGGATTTGCAGCTTGTGCTTCTGTTTTTTTTCTTACTAAAACGGGTGTAAGTGTTTGGTTTAATCACGTGGATATTAGCCATATTTTCCTTTGTTTATCTGCATATATGTTTTTTCTTGCCTCCAAAAGGATGATGAGACAAATGGAGCCTTACGAAAATTCTTAAATTCTTAAAATTCAAATGCCCCTATCTAGCACTTAAGAGTGATTCGGAGCCATCCTTTTTACGTTAGCGGAATATTTTTATGTCCATGAATCTATCGACTTTAGCAGTTGGCGGATCAACACCATGATCTGCTTATATTTTAGATTTGTTTTGATCGTTCATTATTTTTCCTGTATCGAATTGTTTTATAAGTTGGGAAGGATTTTGATTGCCAGGCTTGGAAATCTTTTGAGGCCGTTTTCAAGATTAATATTCTTTCTTTCACATGTAATAAATACAATATCGGGTTGAAAAACTTTTTGCCCATCCAAATGACATCTAAGTGCCAACCGGATTTTCTCCAAGCTTATATGATTTTACATAATTATAAATTCTATGATCTATTTCCAGAAGAATTTTCTGTTGGATATCCTGATGGGTTGGCTTAATGACGAGGTGATTCTCTATTAGTTGTGTCTAAGTTTCTTCCGGAAGTCCCCTAAAAATTTCCATAAATGTTCGCGGTGGATTTTTGACAATTGCATCCATATCTGGCATTTATGCATATATCTATTATACAAATATTATATGAGAAATTTTAGTTCAGGAGGTTGATTCGTTTGTTGCAATCAAAAACTACGGATTAGAAAAAGTGGAGGCCATAGCAGACCTCCATTTAAATACTATGAAAATTAGAAAAGGTATTTTTGGGAAGTTAGGTTTTTTATTGAGAAGACAATTCCGCATTTTTAATAGCTTTTCGAGCTCTTCGTTTTTCCATGATTTTCTGCCACCATTCGCTTATTTGATCAACTAGCCTGTAGACGACCGGAACTATAATGATGGTAAGGATCATTGAGGAAGTCAGACCACCGATCAACACCCAGGCCAATCCATTTTTCCACTCCGAACCGGCGCCAGATGCTACGGCAATTGGTATCATGGCTATAACCATAGCGATTGTCGTCATCAGGATCGGCCTGAATCGCTGCATAGTCCCTTCTACAATTGCTGTGTAAGAGTCCATTCCTTCTCTTTTCAATTGATTGGCAAAATCGACGATCAGGATAGCATTTTTGACTACGAGGCCAATTAACATAATCATTCCCAGCATTGAGAATATACTCATATTTTGCAGGGCCAGTGCGAGGGCCAATAATGCTCCGATAATCGCTACAGGAACTGAAAACATTACTACTAGCGGATAAATATAATTATCATACAAAGCTACCATTATTAGGTAAACAAGGAGGATGGAAGTCAATAGTGCAAAAGCCAAAGATCCAAATGCCTCGGCCTGATTTTCCAAATCCCCGGCATATTTGATATTCAAACCGGTCGGGAGATCCAGGTTCCCTATTTCCGCCTGTATTTCCTCTCCAACTGAACCTACTGGCCTGTTAACAACCTGGGATTCGATGGTTACGGAGCTGATTTTGTCCAACCGGTCCAATTGAGATGGTCCTGTGCCTTCGTATACCTTAGCGAATTGATCTAAAGTGACAAGTTTTCCCTGGCCGTTTGCAAAAGTCAGGCTTTTAACATCTTCGATATTTCGTCTGTCAAAAGCATCTAATTGAATGCGAATATCATATTCGAATTGTCCGTCCTGCAATCTCGTATCAGTATTGCCTGTGAAAGCATTTTGCATCGTAGCACCTACCTGGCTAAGGGAAAGCCCCAAATCCGCCATGCGTTGGCGATCGATATCAACCCTTACTTCGGGGGTGCCATCTTCTACCGTTTTTTCAACTTCGGAGGTACCAGCTACGCTAGCTACCACATTCAATATAGTGTCTGACCAGGAATAAAGTTGTTCGACATCAGAGCTTTGCAGAATAATTTGTATCGGAACTCCACCTGCCCCTATCATATCTCCTGGACGCGCTTTAAATTCTGCACCAGAAATATTTTTTTGCAATTCCTGTTTTATTTTGTAAGCAAATTCTTCCGAACTAAATGACCGCTCTTCGGCCCCTACTAAAAGTACTGATAGTTCTGCCTGGAAGGGGCTTGAACTTGAAGAAAATCCTGAACTGACGCGACCGACGGTAGTGAATACTCTGTCCACTCCGGTTTGCGAAAGTATCAACTTTTCAGCTTGCTGTGTTACCTGGTTAGTTCGTTCAATGGGCGAATCTTTGGGAAGTTCTACTTCCACAATCAATTCACCGGTGTCACCGGATGCTGCAAACTCCGAGCCAATAAAACCTTTAGTCATTAGCATAAACGAAGAAAATACCATTCCGAAGATTATTATGATGGTGATTATTTTATGTTTTAATGTAAACTTTAATAAGCCCCGGTACCCATCCTGGATATATTGAAGGAATTTTTCAAATCCAATAAGAGGCAGATGAAACCAATTCTTGGGATTGAGGTGTGTCAATTTTGTAAACCTTGATGCCAGAAACGGAGTAAGGGTAAATGATACCAATAAACTGATCAATGTGGCACCTGCTACTACCAGTGCAAATTGTCGTAATAAATCGGCTACTATCCCTTGGACAAAGGCAATGGGTAGAAAAACCACTACAATGACAAGCGTAATGGAACTAACAGAGAGTCCAATTTCCTTCCATGTATCAATAGCGGCCTGTCTAGCTGTAGCCCCTTTCTCCATTCGTGCATGAATATTTTCCAACACTACAATGCTATCATCTACCAGAATCCCCACTACTAACGACAATGCAAGTAATGTCATTAAATTAAGAGTAAAGCCCGCAGCACTCATCAATGCAAATGTGGATACAATTGAAATTGGTATAGCTACCATTACGATAACAGCATTTCGCAAATTGTGGAGGAAGAATAGCATTATCAAAGCGACCAAAATTACGGCAAGGAATAAATCGTGAATAACGGCATTGGCCGCCTCTAATGTAAATTCTGAACTATCTTGAGCAATTTCAAAAGATAGATTTATATCTGCATATTGCTCCTCAAGTGTTTTAATTTTCTCTTTGATTTGTCGACTTACCTCTACGGTATTCCCGTCAGATTGTTTACTGATCAATATCCCCAGTGAATTTATTCCGTTTAATCGGGAAATAGTCTGGGTTTCGACTTTCGTGTCGTAGACTTCCGCTACATCGCTCAGAAATATTTGGGAGCCGTCAGGCATGGTGTGAATTACCAGATTACGAAGTGTGTTTAAACTTCTGATTTTTCCGGATAACCTGACCATTACATCCTGGTCACTGTTTTTTACACTTCCAGTGGGAAAGTTGAGGTTGGCCTGGGTAATTGCCTGGGTTACCTGTAGTAGTGGTATATTGTAGTATTCCAGTTTAGTACCACTTACGTTGACCGCTATTTCTCGGTCTTCACCCCCTACAATATCTACCTGAGCTACACCTTCTATACGTGCTATTTCGGGTTGTATCCTTTGTTCAAAAAGATTGGTGAATTCCACATTATCCATATCAGAAGTAGCCCCTATTCTCATAATGGGTAAATCATCAAGGGAAAACTTATCTATTGCTGGTTCTTCTACATCTTCGGGTAGGTCTGCTTTAATAGCATTGATCTTTCGCTGGGCTTCCTGGATTGAAACATCAACATTAGTGCCGTATACCAGTTCTACCATTATAACCGAAAACCCCTCTACTGAAATGGATTGAAGTGACTCGATATTTTCTAAAGATGAGAGTTCTTCTTCTATTTCTTTGGTTACGGAGGTTTCTACCTCTCCCGGCCCCGCTCCCGGGTACATGGTAGAAATAGACATGACCGGAGGTTCAATATCTGGGAGAAGTTCGTAGTTGAGGTTGTTATATCCGAAGATCCCGAAAAAAACTAAAATTGTAAATATTACTATAATTAATGTCGGTCTCTTGACCGATAATTCTGTTATTGACATGACTTATTGTTATTCAGATAATTGCTTAAAATTGCTATTTTGGTCCTGGTTTTCAGAAGAAGTAATTTGTACTGTAGTGCCCTCTTCAAGATTGACCTGTCCACTAATTACAACCTGGTCTCCTTCCTGAACCCCTTTTGTTACTTCTATTAAACTACCCTTTACCTGTCCAATTTTAATCGATTTTTTCATTGCTTTCCTATTTGATACCACAAATACTTCAGGGTTTTGAATGCTACCGACAATGGACTTTCTAGGGATAAAAAGCGCGAGTGTGGGTTCTGAAGAGGTATTGATACTAACATTCCCAAACATCCCCGGTTTTAGTGGGAAAGAAGGAGATACAGGCAGTTCTATTTCGACATTGTACTTGCGTGCTGCATCTGCCTGCACAGCAATCAAACTTATAACTCCGGTAAATGATTTTTCGGGGTATACTTCTGTTTGGATATTTACCTTCTGTCCGGTACGGAGCTTTACAACATCTTTTTCAGGAACCTGAATGACCATTTTCAAAGATGAAATATCGACTACATTTGCAATTTGTGTTCCGGGTGTAGCAAAACTTCCTTGTTCTACAGGTATTGATTGAATTACACCGGACATTGGAGCTACTAATGTAGTGTATTTTAGTTGTTGAGTAGTAGCAGCTAAATTGGCTTCTATGTTTTTCAAAGAAAGCTTTACTTCTTCGTATTGTTGCTCACTTATTGCGCCTGCTTTCAAAAGTCTTTCATAGCTGGAAACATCATTTTTCGTTTTGTCCAACTGTGCATTGATCATATCCATTTGCGCCTTTATACTAGCGTCATCGATTTTAGCAATGACTTGTCCTTTGGATATTCGTTGCCCTTCTTTGACAAATAAATCAGTAATCCTTCCAGAGGATTCAGCTATGACTGAAAGCTCTTTCTTTGCTTCAAATGTACCATTGAAATTAAGTGAATCATTAAATTCAGAAGTTGTTGCCGTATAAATTGAGACGGGCATTTCCAAATTCACTTCTTTCCTGGGAGCAGATCTTTCTTCAATGACTACTTTGTTTTCGCTTAGTTGTGCATATACCAGGTAACCGAGTCCTGAAAGAACAATGATAGGTATCAGAATCTTACTAATTTTCATAATTTGTATTGTTTTAGAAAGTATTGTATTGTTGATTAATTTTGTTGGGTAATGAACCACTACTTTTAATAAGGTCTAATTTTGCCAATGCTACTTGCAGTAAAGCACTTAAGTATTGAGTTTGTGATTGCCTAAGACTTGTTTCAGCATTGATCAATTCTGTGAGAGGGGCGACTCCCTCTTTAAAAGAAAGAGCAGAGACATCGTATAAATTCTGTGCGAGTTCCATATTTTGTTTTTGTGTAGCTACCAGATTGAGATTGACATCCAGCTTTTCGCGGGCATTTTTGTATGCCATAGTAGTGGCATATTCAGTCTTTATCCGATTGTTTTCGAGTTTATGTTTTTCAATAACGACCTGTTGTTTTTGGTGCTTTTTTTGAAAACTGTCGAAAATGGGAATATTAACACTTACTCCAAATGATCCCGTACCCGAACCCACAATATCATACTGTTCCTCTTTTGAAAATAACCGGTCGGTTTGACCTTGCCATCCGTAGTTTGCAAAAAAGGAGACAGATGGTATATAGCCCGCCTGAATATTTTTGATTTCCAGTTCGTTTAATTCTTTTTGGATGTTGATCAATCTCAAATCTGTATTGGTTTCAAGGTTCAACTCATTTTTTTGGGCAAAATCCGATACAGATAGTTGGTCACGTTTTAAATTAATCTCTTTACTTTGGGGAACTCCCATCAAATATTTAAGATGGTTTTTTAATTGAACCAATCCAAGAGAACTACTTTGTATTTCACTATCCAGATTTATTTTATTGACCTTTAATTGGTCGACATCCAGCTTTTTGATAATGCCTTCTTCATATTGCACTTCGGCTATGTCTATCAATCGGTCCATAGTTCCTAAGTTGCGCAATAAAATAGCTATTTGCTCTTCGGTAATTTGAATTTGATAATAGGCTTGTATAATATTGTAGACCAATTCCTCCTTGGTTTTAAATGTAGAAAGTTCGTAAAGGGTTTTTGAGGTTTTAGCAGCTTCCAGACCTACCCAGAAAGAAGGGTTGTAGACCATTTGGTTCAACTGCACAGATGTAGTTATAGAGTTTTGTACACCAAACTTTACAGGGACTGTGGTACCGGGTTGTCCGATAATTTCACCGGGAAGGATTTGTTGAGGAAGAGCGTAATTATTATTGTAGTTCCCTGATGCACTAATTTGTGGCATTCCCTGGCTGGTAATTTCTTTGATGCTTGCATTATTTGATAATTGATCCAACTGGCTATTGCGTACATCCGGATTATGTTGGATGGCAAATTCGATGATGTCGTCCAGTGTTAGTGAGTCTGCTTGATCCAATTTTATTGTATGTTCCTGTGCTTTTAGGCTTTGGGACAACACTGTAATTAATATGAAAACCGATAATAGTTTTGTGAATTTCATTTTATGTTGGTTGTTGAGTTTTTTAAAAATAATTAGTTCGGGAAAATTCGAACTAATTGAAATAAAAAAATTTATTCTTGTTTTTTCTTCATATATTCATTTACGAGATTCTCCATCCCTTCTCCTAAAAATTTAAAAAATTCAGCCAATTCACGCAATTGTTCATTGACATCTGGAGAATCCAAATTTTGTCTCTCTCGATAGCAATTTTGCATTAGTTCACTGATAATAGAAAATTTTGTGGCTCCGGCATAAATTTTATCCAGAAGGTCGTCTAATTTGAGATAGAAATATCGTTTTCTGTCACCACTGAACGTTTTGTAATCCAATGTACCTTGTTCCAGCATTGCATTAATGTACTTACTCACCGAACTTTTACTTACCTGTAGATATTCCTGTATCTCCTCAAAGCTCAAATACGGCGGGTCCACAAGAAGTAAAAGGACAAATATTCTTGAATGAACGGGTGGTGTGTTCATTTTTTCCATTTGAACACCCAGACGTTCTACTACTTGCTTTTCCGGATAATGCTTTTCTTTCGTTTCCATTTTTTTTGTTTTGCAAATCAAATTTAGAATTTCACAAATTGATCCTGCAATTACAAAGGCAAATATAGTAATTATTTTTAGTTCGAGAAAAAAAGAACTAAAAAAACCTATTGGTCGCGGAGGAATTTAGATCAACAATCATTTTGAATCGACGAACAGAAGATCGGTATTTTAGTATTTAAGGGAAAGTAATCTTTGTTTGTCAGAATAATATTTTTTTTACAAAAAAGTCTGTTCTCGTTTTGGGAGGTTTGGTGATTTTGACCACTTATTAATATGAAAAGGATGATGAAACCATACAATGCAGAATAAAGAATACATAAAGAATATTATTGATAAATATTTATTAGGAGAGGCTTCGGAGGAAGAGATCGCTTTTTTGGATTCGTATTACAAGTATTTTGATAAGAATAATAATGTATTGGAAGAATTCACTAAAGAAGAACAAAGCGAGCTTGAAATCCGGATAAAAAAAAGGATTAAAAGTGGATTAAAAAGGAAAAACCGTTCAAGAATTCCGATTGGGATGAAAATAGCCGGTGTCGCTGCTGCAATAGCCATTTTGGTAGCTACTGTATTTTTGGGCAGAGATAACGAAAATCCAATAAATGAGGTATCTCCGGAAAATCAGGTCGCTGTTGTTCATGAAATTTTGATAACCAGTGAGAAGATGGAGAATATCTATCTGCCAGATGGAAGTATCGTTTATATGAATGAGGGGAGCAAGTTGCGATATCCATCTGAGTTCGATTCTTCTGGGAGAGAGGTATTTCTCGAAGGAGAAGGGTATTTTGATGTAAAACACGACCCGGAACGACCTTTTATTGTACGGAGTGGAAATATATCAACGCGTGTCCTCGGAACAGCTTTTAATGTAAGGGCTCTTCCGGATGAAGATGAAATAAAAGTAACCGTTACCAGGGGTAAAGTACAGGTGTTGGAGGATAAAAAAGAATTAGGCGTGATTACACCTGACCAGCAAATAGCGTATAATAAGGATTCCAAGGAATTTACCCAAATGGATTTAAACCCAAAGAAAGAAGCCGTGGCATGGAAGCCGGTCGAATACAGCTTATCGAATTTGTCAATGAGTGAAGTGGCCGGGTTTATCAGCAAAAGGTGGGATCGAAAGATTGAATTTGCAAGCCAGGAAATCGAAGGTTGTTATCTGTCGGCCACATTTTTTGAGGAAGATTCTCTGGAAGAGTTACTAAACGTAGTATGCACAGTAGTGAATGCGAAGTATAAATTTGAAAATCAAAAAATTATCATATATGGAATAGGATGTAAATAAGGAAAATCCTCAATACAAAAGGAGGAGAATAATTTAACTTTTACTTTGAATTAAAAAGTCCTTCCGGCTGCCACCGGAAAGACTTGAGTGTACTTAAATAATCAAGACATTTAACTATTTAAAAACATTTAAAATTATGAAATATTTGTTTCCCCGGGGAATTTCCTACGAGGTATTTTACCCCGAAGTAAGCAGGCAAATGCGTTTTTGGATGAGAGTCAGCTTTACATTAGTTGTATTTATTACCCTGGGGCTGAATTTGCTTTTAGCTACTGATGGATATACACAGGGTCTGGAGGATGAAATCATCAATATAGAAGCGATTAATGAACCCTTGCCAACCGTATTTAAAAAAATCGAAAAACAAACCCAATATCGCTTTGCTTATAACCCCAACGAAGCAGGAGAATATTATGCAAATCTGAAAAATGATAATAGCAGTCTGGATACGATACTAAATGTTCTACTGCAAAAGACACCTTTTCTGTATAAAGTGATAAATAATAAAATCATCATATACAGGAAGAATGTAAAGCAAGTCCCGGTTATACGGGATTACCCTGAGTCAATTAGGGCATTGGATCGACTTCAATTTAAAAAATTAGTGGCTGATATATCAGGAAAAGTAGTCGATGCCAATGGGGAACCGCTTATAGGCGTTAATGTTTTAGTAAAAGGAACATCAAAAGGAACCTCTACAGATTTTAACGGAGAATTCTCATTTAGTGACATCGAAGACAATGCAGTACTTGTATTTTCTTATATAGGTTATCAAACTAAAGAAGTTTCTTTAGATGGGCAAAATAATATAGACATTACTCTGGAAGAGGATTCACAGACCCTGGAAGAAGTAGTAGTTGTCGGATACGGGGTGCAAAGGAAATCTGACATAACTGGGTCGATCAATTCGGTAGACCTGGAGAACTCTCCTGTATCATTGGCTCCCAATATGAATGTGCTTCAATCTTTGAAAGGAAATGTAACTGGCTTGAATATTGGTGCTTCAAACGCAGCCGGGCAATCGCCGAGTATTTTGGTCCGTGGGCAAAATTCAATTAATGGTAGCAATAGTCCTCTAATCGTTTTGGATGGAGTGATTTATATGGGAGACCTGAACACTATAAATCCCAATGATATAGCTAGTATTGATGTGCTAAAAGACGCTGTGTCGGCTGCAGCATACGGTTCGCGTGCCTCTAATGGTGTAATTGCCATTACCACGAAAAAAGGAAGGTCTGAAAAACCGTTGATCACTTTCAATACAAGAGCGGGGGTGAAAACTTGGCCAAATAGACCCGAATTAATGAAAGGGGAAGAATGGATAGATGTAGTAATTGACCGGAACGGTTTGGCTGAAGGTTCGACTGATTGGATGCAAGCCGGTGAATTAGAAAATTATGAGGCGGGGAATGAAACGAATTGGTTGGATGAAATTTCTCAGCAGGGATTATTTCAAAACTACCAGTTGGCAGTGTCCGGGGCTTCCAACAACGTGAATTACTACTTGTCCTCAACATATAATAAAGATGAAAGCGTAATCAAGGGTGATGATTTTAACCGGGTGTCTATTTTAGGGAAAATGGATGCCGATATCAATAATTGGATTAACGTCGGTGTGAATGGAGCCTACAACAGGGAAGATTTTTCAGGCTATTCTGCAAGCCTGTCTTCAGCTTACAGAATGTCTCCATACGGAGTGAACTTCCGGGATGATGAAGGGAATCTGGAAAAGTATCCATATACCCAATCCCTGATTCATCCGTTGTGGGGAGTAAATGATGGGACAAGGGATCACCAAACAATACAGCATAATTATAGATTGCAAACATATGCTTCGGTTGATGTCCCCAGAATTGAGGGATTGAATTTCCGTATGAATGTTCAGCTTACATCCGATCGAAGTGACGGAGGGAATTTTATTTATGAAGATTATTACGTTGCAGAAGGAGAAGGGGCCGACCGGTACTTCCCTTCCACTATTCAGGGATTCCTGGCAAGGGCCAATGGATCGGCGTATAACAATACTTCTTTTAGTTATGTTTGGGACAATATACTCAGCTATAATAAAACATTTGCCCAACACGGTATAGATGCTACTTTAGTGGCTACAAGAGATTCCAGGAAGATTGTTAATGAGAGTATGACAGCTTCTGATTTTTCCACCAATGGAAATACAGAGCTTGGTATGAACGGCCTTCATTTTGGAAATGTCCAGAGAATTGATTTGTCAGGAGCTAATAAAAGAACGAATATTGGTTATTTGGCAAGATTAAATTATTCGTATGGGGGAAAATATTATTTAACATCCTCTTTGCGACGAGACGGTGCTTCAGTTTTTGGAGCGGATAGAAAATGGGGTAATTTTGGAGCTGTTGGCTTGGCCTGGCGGATTTCAGAAGAGAATTTCATGCAAAATTACAATTTCATTGATGACCTGAAATTAAAACTGTCCTGGGGGCAAAATGGTAATCAGGGAATTGGTCCTTATACTACTTTATCGCAGGTAGCCAATGGACCTTCCGGGGGATATAGATATCAATTTTCACATACCGGGAGTGAAATTTATTACGGTTTGGTACAGAGTACACTGGGAAATTCAACATTGGGCTGGGAAAGTACAGAAACCTGGAACACAGGATTTTCATCTAGTTGGTTGAATAATCGTCTATTTGTGGATTTGGATATTTACTTTTCTCAGACTACAGACCAGATCTTTCAACGAAATATTCCGGTTATGACTGGGTTTAAAACTGTTTTTGCATCTCTTGGGCAGGTTGATAACTCAGGTGTAGAGTTGACCGTACGATCCATTAATATCCAGAAGAGTAATTTTAATTGGTCTTCTTCCGTTACATTTTGGCAAAATAACAACAAACTGGCTAAATTATACGGGGAAGATAACGACGGTGACGGTGTGGAGGATGACGATATTGGGAATAGCCTTTTTATCGGTGAACCTATCAATCCTTATTATGGGTATAAGCAAGAGGGTATTGTCCAGGAAGGTGATGATGATTACATCGCATTAACGGGGGCTTCCCCGGGGGCACCTAAATATGTAGATCTGGATGGTGAAGAGGGAATTACATCACAGGATAGAACCATTCTGGGGTACCGCCAGGAGCGTTTTAGACTAAACATGAGCAATACGCTTACTTTTGGGAATTTTGAATTTTATACATTGATTACAGGGGTATTTGGCGGTAGCGATGGATATATGCAGTCTAATGTCAATGCCTACCTTACACGGACCAATCGATTTAATGACAATATGACTTCGAAGCCGTATTGGACACCGCAAAATCAAAGCAACGAATATCCGGCACCCACATTTTCAGGCGATGGCCGGTTTTTGGGATTACAGTCACGAAGTTTTGTGAGGTTACAGGATGTGACTCTTTCTTATAGCTTTGAACAAAGTTGGTTGCAAAGGGTGAATATGAATCGGCTACAGGTATTTGTTGCAGCGAAAAATGTAGCAACTTTCACCAATTGGGAAGGAGGTGACCCTGAAGTAGGTGCTACTTACTTGTCAAACACCTTTCCGGTAATGGGTACCTTTTCTGTGGGTGCGAATGTCAGTTTCTAAAATTTTAAAAGTAAACAACGATGAAAAATATTAAATACATCAATATTATATTTTTGACAATAATCCTCAGTTTTGTTGGATGTAATGATGAAGAATTTCTTAAAGAAGACCCGCCAACTTTCTATACTGTCGATAATGCATTTTCTACTTCTGCCCAAATAGATCAGGTACTTGTTTCCATATACTCCCATATTCGAGATTTATGGGTCAATCCTACTGAACAGCAGTGGATATTTAATTTCAGGGGGAAAGGGACTGACATGTATGATGTCCCCATTATCAGAAGAGGAAATACTTTTAGTGACTATGGGGCAATTAATCCAGACCACGGTACCTTTTACGAGGTTTATTCTACCTGGTATTATGTGATTAACAGAGCCAATTTGGCTTTGTACGCTGCCGAACTTCCCCAGATTACCTGGGATTCGGATACAGAAAAGGCATATGCCCTGGCACAGGCAAGATTTTTTCGGGCTTTTGCTTACCGAAATCTGGGAGAACTTTTTGGAGGGGTCCCGATTGTAACGGAAATAAGCACAGTGCCAAAGTACGATTTTCAACCTTCTACTCGATTAGAAACTTATCAATTTGCCATTGAAGAATTAGAGGCTATCGAAAATGACCTGCCAGAAACGACATCTCGTGGAGGGCGAATTGTCCGTGGTGCGGCTCAGCATAATCTAAGTGAACTGTACCTGGCCCTTGGAACCCAATTGGAAGCAGAAGGTAATTCTTCAGAAGCCCAGGCAGCTTATCAGAAGGCTGTAGTCAATGCCGATAAAGTAATCGATGGAGGAGTGTATTCACTTGTAAACGAGAGATTCGGCTCGAGAGTTGATGAAGAGTCAGTGACAATTGAAGTTTATGACAATGGTTCAACCGTTAATCCTATTGCTGACACATTATTATTAACGCCTAATTATTATTGGGATCTTTTTCAGGAAGAGAATGTGAATTACCAGGACGGTAATACCGAGAGTATTTGGGCAGCGCAAATTGATTATACGGCATATCTTACGGAAGATGGGAAATCAAAGTTGCCTTATTCCCGTACTTATGGCCCGGTTTTCAGGGATATAGTAAGCGAACATCTTTCAGGTACATTGGAGAGTCTCGGAGGAAGGGGGATTTCGCAAGTCAATATTACCATGTATGCCAGGGATGAGGTATACGAAGGAAAATGGGAAGATGACATGAGAAATTCAGAAATTGTCTTTAGGAGAAGATATAAAGGGAATGTCACTTCGTCTCCGTATTACCAGGAGATAGTTCCGTGGGATGTAATGTATAATTTAAGTGCAGATGAAACTACTATTCGAAATAATACAAGTGAGATTTATCCGGTTTCATGTAAAATAGCAGTAGATGAATACACCGGGTTGGAAGATGGTGAAAACAGGAGTAACCTATTCCGTGATGAATACATTATACGTCTCCCTGAAACTATTTTGCTAAGGGCTGAAGCCAAACAAAGACTGGGGGACAAAGCCGGTGCAGCTGCCGATGTTAATGTATTGCGGGAAAGGGCACAATGTGAATATTTGGTGACAGCCGCAGATATGGATGATGACTTCAATACGATATTGGATGAGCGAGCCCGGGAATTAATATATGAAGAGTGCCGCTGGAATACCTTGCTTAGAATGGGGGATAATATTGCTGTTGAACGTATAAGGGAACATGCACATTGGCCTGAAACACCTGCTACGCTAACTTTCGACTATAATTTGTGGCCGATTCCACAAGATGTAATAGATACCAACAAAGATGCTCCTATCCCACAAAACGAGGGCTGGGAGAATCGGTAATATTATTGTTCCAAGGGAACATGTTCTATTGGAAGTATAGAAATTGTAAGGGACCTAGTACTTCAGCATTTTTACGTACGCTTTCTAAGGCTAAAAATTTTAGAAATACATGCCAAAATATATATTATTGGTGTTAATTACTTTGCTCTCTATTGACATTTGCGGGCAAACTGATTATTCACTTAAAACAAAACAGGATATATCATTTAATGACCTGGATTCAGGATTTCAAAATCCACCACCTGGGTCCCGTTTACGGTGCTATTGGTGGTGGCTCAACGGAATGGCAACTAAAGAATCCATTACCCGGGACCTGGAAGAAATGAAAGCCAAAGGGTATGGAGGAGCCTCCATTGTGGATGCCGGTAGTTCAAGTTATGACATAGCCCACAAAACAAAAGCAGGGCCTGTTTTTATGAGCCCGAATTGGATGGATTTGTATCAACACGCTGTAAAAGAGGCAGATCGGATAGGAATAGAGTTAAGTGTTAATGTACAAAGTGGATGGAATCCCGGAGCCCCTACCATAACCCCTGAAATGGCTGTTAAAAAGCTGGTGTATTCCGAAGCTGAAGTTGCTGGCGGGCAAAGGATTCAAATGGAGTTGCCCTTACCTGATTCAAACCTTATATACAGGGATGTAATGGTACAAGCTATCCCCTTACCACCAGAGGGGGCACCGGTCAAAAACGATGCTATACTTTACTGGGAGAAAAAATCTTTCAATAAACCCATGGGTTGGAAGGGAATATATCCTCTACATCAATTGAGAGAAATGAAAGATTCTACAAAAAGTACAGAGATTATTAGAAAAAGTGACATCATTGATTTGACCGGTCAATTTGATGGTGATCAGCTTATATGGGAGGTGCCCTCTGGTAATTGGTTGGTCATACGGTACGGGTGGACCTGCACGGGAGCCCGTACATCGACCACAAGTGATGGGTGGAGTGGCTTGTCTTTGGATCATCTGAACCCGGATGCATTTGAGCTATTCAGAAAGACTGTGATACAACCCTTAATTGATGCAGCTAAGGTGGCAGGTAACAGTGTGAAATTTCTCCAGACGGACAGTTGGGAGATGGGAACGACGAACTGGACGAATCGATTTCCTGAAGAATTCAAAAAACTCAGGGGATATGACTTAGATAAGTTTATGCCGGTTCTGACAGGTCGTATCGTGGCTGGCAGGGAGCTGTCAAATCGATTTTTGCACGATATTAGAAAGACCGTAGGTGATTGTGTGATTAATAACCACTATAAATTATTTGCAGAGTTGGCTCATGAACATGGTATGGGTATTCATCCGGAATCCGGCGGACCACATTCTGCGCCGGTAGATGCGCTCCAGGTAATGGCTGAAAGTGATTTTCCACAGGGCGAATTTTGGGCGAGGTCCAATACCCACAGAGTTTCGGATGCTGCGAGACTGGCTGTAAAACAGAGTGCGTGCGTGGCCCATACTAATGGAAAGCGCATTGTAGCTGCTGAAGGCCCTACAAGTATCGGCCCGCAATGGGAGAGGGCACCCAAAGACCTCAAGGCAAATATCGACCGGATTTTTTGTTCGGGAATTAACCGGATCGTATGGCACACATTTACTTCTTCTCCAGAGGAATTCGGGAGGCCAGGTAATGAATATTTTGCAGGCACTCATCTCAACCCCCATGTAACATGGTGGGATCAGGCAGATGATTTTATCGACTACCTCAACCGAAGCAGTTTTATGCTCCAGCAGGGATTGTTTGTGGCTGACGTCTTGTATTATTATGGTGATGATGTTCCTAATTTCGTGTTTTTAAAGGAGGAATATCCCGAATTGGACTTCGGTTATGATTGGGATAAATGTTCCAGGGATGTGATGCTTGAAAGGGTCTCTTTCTCTAATAATGAGATAATTTTACCTGACGGTATGAGTTATCGGTTGCTAGTCATGGCCCCTGAGCAGTCGGTTGACCTGGAAGTATTAAAAAAGATTAAAGTTTTAGTGGAGCAAGGTATGACTGTAGTAGCACCACCTCCGGGAGCTACTACCGGATTGTCAGATTATCCCAAAGGCGACCGTGAACTGAATGATATAGCTGAAAAACTATGGGGCGATATTGATGGAGAGACGATTACCGAAAATAAATACGGCAAAGGGAGAGTAATTTGGGGGCAGGATGTAAATAGTGTTCTGGCAGATATGAATGTGCGGCCTGATTTTGAATTTATAAGCCCGGACCCGAAAACCGAACTGGATTATATACACAGGACTACTAATGAAAATGAAATTTATTTCGTAGTTAATAAGTATGCCCGTAAGGGAATTAATGATTTTGAATATAGGTATTTATCCGAGCTTCCCGACCGTTTCGAAAAGGTGGAGTGCAAGTTCAGGGAATCTGGAAAGATTCCGTATTTGTTCGATCCCAATACAGGTGAGAAAAAACAAATTTTGACGTACCGCGAAGAAAATGGGTATATAACTTTACCACTTCATTTCCCTCCGGAGGGTTCTTATTTTGTTGTTTTTGCTGACGGAGAAATGGAAGATCATATCGTATCTATAGAAAAGGACGGAGAAAGTCTATTTCCGGGAAACTCCTTTGCTGCCAGGAAAAATCCGTACATAGATTTTGAAATGCAGGAGGGCGAATGGCAGACCTGTGTTTATGAGACCGGGTATTATACATTGGAGTGGTCTGATGGGAAGGTCCACAATATATCATTAAATGAAGAAATGAAAAAGGTTCCCCTGACCGGAAGCTGGGACGTGGAATTTGATACTTCCTGGGGCGGCCCAGGGAAGGTTGGATTCGATGAACTGAAATCATGGACGAAATTCGAAGATCCCAGAATCAGGTACTATTCAGGTGCAGCAGTCTACACCAAAAAGTTCTCAATCAAAAAGTCGGACTGGAAAAGCAACAAAGCACTGTTAAATTTGGGCAATTTGCATGCAATTGCTGAGGTGACTTTGAATGGGCATCAATTTTATGCTAACTGGTTTCCTCCGTATGAAATTGATGCGACGGAATACCTCCGGGACGGTGAGAATACATTATCTATTAAAATTGTCAATTTGTGGCCTAATCGCCTTGTAGGAGATGGAAAACTACCTAAAGAAGATAGGCTGACTCAGACTAATATTGTGAAATTTAATGGCCCTGGTGCAGATAAATTCTTACGTGTTTCAGGTTTGTTGGGCCCTGTGGATTTGAAGTTCCCGAAAGTGGAACAAAGTAGATAGTGTTTGAGGAATTAAATTCACGTTATTAATTTTTTTCTCTTCGGTTCTTGTCAGGTCGCGAAGGGCTCCATGGAAGAGTTTTATCCTGGCAACCCAAGCATAAAATGTCAGGTCAGGAGACCTCACAAGAATTAGTGTCAATCGTGTTGGGTATAGAAAGGGGATTAACCACAAATAACACGAATGCATTCAAAGGTCAATTAAGAAAAATCAATGATCAATCTGCAAATTAGAAAACTATGGCCAATCGAATAAAGTAGGCAAATAACCGCGTTGGCGGAAGAACCTTGCAGGAGAGCTATTGCGAAGGGGGAGGGGGCTTACGCCTTGGAACCAGTATGCAGTAGTCATTGATCAGTTTCTTGTCTGGTATTCCGTCGGGACAATGACCAATAAACGATGATGAAATAATCAATGCTCATTGATCTTGCTTGGGGTGTTGTCACTCTATTCAAAAGATCCTTATGTAAATATACTCCCTTCGATAATTATTTTATTTTTATATCTAATATTTAAAATTTCTCGCTGCCATACTCTATTTTGGATAAAATGAACAGGAATATTCCCTACAACTTAAATTATGTCCGCCTAATATCAATTGTTGCTGCCATTGGCGGGTTTTTATTTGGTTATGATTGGGTGGTTGTGGGAGGGGCCAAACCTTTTTATGAACCGTATTTTGGGCTTGAGACACCTGGTCAACAAGGGTGGGGAACGAGTTCTGCACTTGTTGGTTGTATATTAGGAGCATTGGCATGTATGTACATGGCAGATAAATTTGGGCGAAAAAGATTGCTGATCCTGGCAGGATTTCTTTTTGCTATTTCAGCTATAGGGACTGCTATGAGTTCTGATTTTAGTGCGTATAATTCATATCGGATATTAGGAGGGTTGGGGATTGGTATTGTGCTGAATTTATCGCCGATGTACATAGCTGAAATGTCGCCACCACATCTTCGTGGAAAATTTGTCTCCCTGAATCAACTCATGATAATGATTGGGATTCTTTCTGCTCAATTAGTTAACTGGCAAATTTCTGAAATGGATACTAATCTAATGCCTAATGCAACTGAGGAAATGATCCGGCAGAGCTGGAGCGGTCAAATGGGATGGCGTTGGATGTTTGGGGTCGAGTTTATTCCGGCATTTCTATTCTTTTTACTGATGTGGATGATACCTGAAAGTGTGAAGTGGCTTCTAAAGAAGGGAGAAAATGAAAAAGCTGCTGAAATACTCAATAAGATAGGGGGTGAGGATTATGCACGTCTGGAAATTGCTGAAGTAACAGCTGTTCTCAAAAGTGAAACGGTAAAAACATCCTATTGGAAGGAATTGACACAATCCAATATGCTAAAAATTTTGATGTTGGGAATTTTCCTGGCTATTCTTCAACAATGGAGTGGGATGAACGTGGTTTTTTACTATGCAGCGGATATATTTCAGGCTGCTGGTTATGATATCAAACAGATGATGCTCCAGATTGCCGTGATAGGCACAGTAATGGTGATTTCGGTAATTTTTACGATTTATTTGGTGGATAGTTTGGGTCGTAAGACACTTATGTTATTTGGGACAGGGGCTTTAGCAGTAATCTATATTATTGAAGGATTTTGTTTTTACTATGGCGTATCGGGTATTCCCATTGTCGTCCTGACTTTGTTGAGTGTAGCTGTATATTCTTTTACCCTGGCCCCGCTACTTTGGGTTATATTATCGGAAATTTATCCAACCCATCTCAGGGGAGCAGCGATGTCGATTGCTGCTACAGCTCATTGGATCGGTAACTTCTCTCTTACATTTACGTTCCCGACCATAAAGGAGAATTTGGGATGGCCGGCCAATTTTTGGTTATACGCAGGGATTTGTACAATCGGTTTTATTATTCTCATATTGATCCTACCGGAAACAAAAGGGAAGTCTCTCGAGGAGATTCAACAGGAATTTGGTGTGTGAAATCTTAAAGTTTGGAAACTACAATGTCCAATAATACGGTGTGCGATAAATTTTATGAAGTAAATCTTTATATTGGAGATTCAATTCAAAATAGCCGAAATAGTATGCGAACAAATATTTTCTTATTGTTTTTCTTTTTTACGATTAATTCGATTGCCCAGGATATTGATTTATCTATTTACCCTTATTGGAAATATTACGGAAATGTCTCCAATTCCCTGTATGAAACCATATCGGAGAGGGGATTTGAACGGTTGGATAATCGTAAAGAAGAAATACATAATTTAGAAACATTATATGACTGGAAAGTTCGGCAACTTGACGTAAAGGTTAAATTGGAGAAAATATTTGGTCCTTTTCCAGAAAAAAATCCTTTGAATCCTGTAATAACAGGTACTTTAGAGCGGAGTGACTTCACGGTAGAGAATCTGTATTTTGAGTCAATGCCGGGATACTATGTTACTTCAGCTTTATTTTTACCCCAAGAAAGGGAGGGGAAAGTGCCTGCTATAATTTACTGCAGTGGTCACACGGAAAATGGATACAGAAGTGAGACCTATCAGCATATTATCATGAACTACGTGAAGAAAGGGTTTGCAGTATTGGCTATTGATCCCATAGGCCAGGGAGAGCGAATTCAATATTTGGAAAATGGGAAGCCGAGATTCGGTGCTACCCATGAACATTCGTACCCA
Source organism: Membranihabitans maritimus (assembly GCF_021729145.1). Classification (GTDB taxonomy): domain Bacteria; phylum Bacteroidota; class Bacteroidia; order Chitinophagales; family Saprospiraceae; genus Membranihabitans; species Membranihabitans maritimus. The sequence continues at coordinate 99,841 of NZ_JAJSLW010000010.1, forward strand.
GGCTCACAGGCAATTTTAGCAGGAATTACACCGGGGAAGTATTTTATTTGGGACGGCATCCGGGCTGTGGATTACTTATTATCCCGACCGGAGATTGATGGAGAGCGTATAGGAATCACAGGAAGGTCAGGAGGGGGAACTCAATCAGCCTACATAGCGGCTATGGATGATCGGATCCTGGCATCTGCTCCGGAATGTTATATTACTACGTTTGATAAATTGTACCGCTCAATAGGTCCACAGGATGCAGAACAAAATTGGATTGGTGGAATTAGTGAAGGATTGGATATGGCAGACTTAATAGAAGTCCGTGCCCCCAAACCAACTATGATTATTGGCACTACCCGGGACTTCTTCAATATTCAGGGAGCTAAAGACAGTTATCTGGAGTCAAAAAGAATTTTCGAAGCTTATGGAAAGGAAAATCAATTGCAAATGGCTGTTGATGATGATGGGCATGCATCGACAAAAGCGAACAGGGAGTCTGCCTATAAATTTTTTCAAACGTATTTGTCAAATCCGGGAAGTGCTCAGGACGAGGAAACAGAACCGTTTTCGGAAGAAGAATTGTGGGTGACAAAAACCGGAAACATTTTTACCAGCCTGAAGGGGAAAAACATGCATGCATTAATTCTTGAAGATTATCTTTCTAAGAAATCTTCTTCCGTAAACAAAAAATCAATCATTAAAGAAGGGGGGAAATCAAAGTTCGTGTTTGAAGGGGAATTCGAATCTGTTTTTTCCGGGAGATATGATTTTGAAAGCTATACATTAGAAAAGTACCTGGTAGGGAAAGTGGGGAAGTACCCGGTCCCTTTGATTTGGTACAGACCAAAATCCAATACAATAGGTAAGGCGGTCATTCTCCTACGTGAAAATGGTAAAGATGATTATAAAGGAAGTACGATTCCGATGAAGTTGATCGATAAAGGTTATCATGTTTTGGTTCCTGATTTAAGTGGTATTGGAGAATTGGGTGGAGGCTTTGACGGAGGAGATGCCCGGATCGGAAATGTTCCTTTAAATGTTTGGTATGGCGGTGCTATGACTGGTTTGCTACCTGTTGAAATACGTTCCCGTGAAATCGACATGATTATCGATTTCTTAAAGAGTCAAATGGATGATATTAGCTTGTATGGTGCGGCTGAAGGCTTTTTGGTGGGAGATCTGCTGCTTGCTTCATTTAATAATATGTTTGATGGAATTGTACTGGACGGTTCCACTCCGGCCTGGAAATCGGTATTGGAAAATGTAGAATATAATCCAAAATATTTACTGTCTTCCTTTCCCGGATCTGTTTATGGTTATGATTTACCAGATTTAATTGAAAATAATCCCTGTCCGGATATTACAATATTAAGGGTTGGAGATTCGTCAGAGGAATCCGGTATGGGGATTGATACAGAAAACTACAGTAGAAAAGGACTTGAAAAAGCAAAAGTTACTACTTCGTTCGATGAAGGGGTGCTAAGTATATTTTAATATAAAATCCCTGTGAATCAGGAGCAAAGAAAAATAATGATCATCACCAAAAGTTCCTTTACCCCTCGCAGATATTTCAATGCATTACTTATGTGAGTTTCAACAGTCCTTTTGGAAATGCCCAATTGTTCAGCGATCTCTTGATTGGAGTTGTGTTCAAACCGGCTTTTATAAAATACTTCCCTGCATCTTTCGGGAAGATTGTCAAGATAGTTTACAACTTCTTCCCTAAGTTCTTTTAATTCAATAATACTATCAGCAAACTGTTCTTGCTTAATATTTTCAAGTATGTCCAAATGCTTTTGTTGGATATTGTTCCTTCTCAAAGCCATCAGTGTTTTATATTTTGTCGCCTGATAAAGATATGCTGGAAGATTTCCTATACTATTGAATTTCCTTTTTTCCCACAGGTCGATAAATATTTCCTGAACCACGTCTTCACTCGCACTTTTACTCTTTAAAATTTTATAAGCATTAATGTAAAGCTGATCCCAGTACCTTGCATATAACTCTTGCAAAGCGAGTTGATTGTTTTTTCTCAACTTTTGTAGTAGGACTTCGTCAGAAACATCAAATAATTTCCGGATCATAAAATAATCAGTTTAGAATGCCAGGTATCACAATTGAAAATTTGAATCTGGATAATTGTGATAATAAAGCGTAGTAAAATTCCGACGCAAGTAAATATAAAGATAAATTTCCTGAAACATAACAAAATGATAGTAATTATTTAACATGTTTCATTAGGATAATACATTTTTTATTACAAATACTTCTGACTTTTTTGGTTGGTTTAATAGGGATGAAAAGCTTATTTAAGCATGCCAGTATGCTGGATTTCTGATTTAAAGTGCTGTTATATAGTTGTTTATTTGATTTTGGTTGGTTTCTGAAATTTATTTTTCTAATGAAATTACGTGTTTGTAGTTGTTTCGTGCAACAGCATAATAGGTCTTTTATATTAATGGATTATATCTTTCGATTCCTTTTGGTATAGCTTTAATAAATTAAAAAATAAAAACCATTGATAGTTATGATTGAAAATGCGGTATTACTTACATGTGGTTTATTCAATCACCCCAATGCTAAAACAGCACATGGGTTGATTAGAGTAAGCCAAAAGTATAATATAATCGGAGTGATTGACAACGTGTATTCCGGGCAGGATGCAGGTGAGCTTTTGGATGGAGAATATCGGAATATACCTGTTTTTCCTTCTGTAGTGGATACTGTAGAAAAATTCGGTGGAGGGATAAAATATGCAATAGTCGGTATAGCTCTTCCAGGAGGGATAATTTCGGAGGTTTTGAAGAAGGAGATAATAGAGTGCATAAAATCAGGGATGTCTATCGTTTCGGGTTTACATGACTACCTCTCTGAAATACCTGAATTGAAATCATTGGCTAAGTATTATGATGTTTCTTTAATTGATGTTAGAAAACCCAAACCAAAAGATGAGCTTACATTTTGGTCCGGAGATATATTTGAGGTTACATGTCCGATTATCGGAGTATTGGGCACTGATTGTGCATTGGGAAAGCGGACAACCACTTCTTTGATTGTTAATGCTTTGCATGAAAAGGACGTCAAAGCGGAAATGATCTATACCGGACAAACAGGATATCTCCAAGGGTATAAGTATGGATTCATTTTGGACACCACAGTCAATGACTTTGTGTCGGGGGAGTTGGAGAAAGCGATCCTTTCATGCTATAGGGATTGCAACCCTGAAATAATCTTTATTGAAGGTCAATCGGCTCTTTGTAATCCCAGTGGACCATGTGGTGCAGAATATTTATTATCAGCACGTGCTAAAGGGGTAGTACTTCAACATGCTCCGGCAAGAGAACATTATAAAGGACAAGATCATACAAAACAAAAAATATCCTTAAAAAGGGAAATTGCCCTGATTCGGACCTATGGTTCTGAAGTGATAGTTATTACACTAAATACGAAAGGATTGACCCGGGAAGAGGCTTTAGATCACAAGATAAATATAGAGAAGGAATTTGAAATCCCGGTTGAATTGCCAATTGAAGATGGAGTGACTGGTGTCATTGACCGTATAACTGACTATACAAGTAATTACAACGGCTAAATATATTTATACAAAATGAAAATTGAGCATATAGAAATAGCAAGAAAAAATTTAAAACTAGCCCGGCCATATACTATTGCATTTAAAGAAGTTACGAAGGTGGAAAATGGTATTGTAACTATTTTTTCGGACCAGGGAAATAAGGGATTAGGAGCTTTTAATCCCAGCCATGAAGTAGTAGGGGAAACCCTGGATGATGCATTCACTGTATTGACTAATGAACGTTTAGGGTTTTTAATTGGACGTGATATACGAGAATTACATCAACTTTGCTTTGAAATCCAAACTAGATTTAAAGAGAGTTCTTCAGCTAGAATTGGATTAGAAATAGCGCTTTATGACTTGTTCACTCAGTTCCTGGAAGTTCCTCTGTCTTTTTACCTGGGCCAGAAAATATATTCCAAACCAACATCGATTACTATTGGCATTAAGAATGTAGAAGAAACCATAAAGGAGGCAAGAGAATATTTAGAAAGGAAGTTTAAAATTCTAAAGATAAAATTGGGAAAAGATCTGGAAGAAGATATAGAAAGGCTGGTGAAATTGAGAGAAGTTTTTGGATATGGGATGGGAATTATAATCGATGCAAATCAGGGGTATACGATAGCTGATCTACTCCAGTTTTACGATGGCATAAAATCTTTGGATATCCCACTTATTGAGCAACCATTACCTTCTGGCAAAGAGAATGAAATGGTAGCCCTTCCGAAAGAAATTCTAAAAAAAATAGCTGTAGATGAATCCTTACTTTCACCTGGAGATGCTGAAATGTTAGTGCAGTCAAACATTGCTTGTGGGTTTTTTAACATCAAACTCATGAAATGTGGTGGTATAAGTGAAGCGATTAAAATAGGCGATATAGCATGCAGAAATGGAGTAAGTCTTATGTGGGGGTGCAATGACGAAAGTATCATCAGTATTACTGCTGCATTGCATGTGGCGTTTGCTTGTCCCCATACGAAATATATTGACCTTGATGGGAGTTTGGATCTGGCTGAAGATGTTGTTCAGAGTGGATTTGTTTTGAAGGAGGGAGTAATGTCGTTGCCCGACCGGTATGGACTTGGGCTGATAAGAAATTGAATTCGTTAATTTTTGTATGAAAATAAGTTCTAGAATATCAAGGTGTTAAGGGGGTGTTTTAAATTTTTTTTTAAAAAATATATTAAATGGTTACGTGTTATATACCTGTTAATGCAACTATTTACTGAACGGAAAGATGAAAAGAGATTTGACCATAGGGTGGCTTTCATTAAAGAATAAATGATTTTATGACAAAAGAGGATTTTTCACGTCTTATAAAAAAATATCTCGATGGGGATGCCTCACAGGATGAAATAGCCCTGATCGAAAAATTTTATAAGTATTTCCAGGATAAGGATTCCACGTGGGATTGGGATGCTATGGAAAAAAAACAGCTTGAAAATCGGCTATTGCGTAAAATCAATAGTCGGGTGGCATTTATTCAGAAAAAAGAAAGTATTTCAAAAAGAAGATATATTATGGGTATAGCGGCAACCATTGTGGTTTTGGTTGTGGGATATTTAACAATGTATACTATTGGAGATACAGTCGACCAACAAGTAGAAGAAGTGGTTGTTGTTGCAAACAATGGGGCAAAAAGTATATTTCTAAAGGATGGTACATATATTTTATTAAAAGAAGGATCCAAAATATTTCATCCTTTAGACTTTAAAGATGACGTTCGGGAAGTAAGACTCGAGGGAGAGGCCTGGTTTGATGTTAAAAGGGATACTTTGCGTCCCTTCAAGGTGACAAGTAAGTCTATAATTACTACGGTCCTGGGTACTTCATTTAATATTGTTGCACATCCGGAAGATAAAAAGGTTAAAGTGGCCGTGACAAGTGGTAAGGTTCAGGTAAGTGATCAATCCAAAGCGTTGAGTATTTTGAATAAAGATGAATCTTTATCCTATGATGTCCAATCTGGTTCTTTTGATAAAGAAGATAAATTGGAAGAAGAGTTGATACAGGTATTACAACCATCAGAATACAGGATGGCTGATGTCTCTATGTCTGAGGCTACAGACTTCCTGGCAGAGCGGTACAATAGGGAAATAGTATATGAGAACAAGAAAATAAAAGAATGTAGATTGTTTGCATCCTTTGACGAAGAAGATGAATTGGAAGATATTCTGATAATTATTTGTGGCATTAGTAATTCCAGGTACCGATCTGAAAATGGACGTATTGTGATCTCAGGAGACGGTTGTGAAAAAATTAATAATTAAATATTGAGTGAAATGATAAAATAATAAAAAAAAAGCCATCTGCTTTCAGCGGGCAGGCCGATAACAAGATGGCTTAAATGTTTCAAATAATTCGTACTTAAATTATTCAAAAAGGAAATACAAATTTATGAAAAAGTTACATTTTCAGGCAATGCCTTTGTGTTTTGTTGATGCATTACCTGGACTTAAAAAGCAATTTTGGATGAGAATTAGTTTTGTTTTCGTATCCATATTACTTTCAGGGTTACAGATCATTATGGCCAATGAAGGATTTGGTCAAAAATTGGAGGACGAGATAATAACTGTTGATGCAATGGATGAGACATTGCAAGATATCTTTCAGGATATAGAAATTCAAACCCCTTTTCGATTTGCCTATGATCCGGTTCAAGTTGCTGACTACAAGGTGTCTATAAGTGAGACCTCTATAAAATTGGATACGGCTTTGAAGTTGATTTTAAAAGACACTCCATTAATGTTTCGGCTTATAGATGATAAAATTCTTGTGTATTCTCCCTCACAGTCAAGGGCAATAAAACCACTGGAACAACATCGAGGAATACTGTCTTTTCAAAAGGTAGGTTTGAAAAGTTATGCCCTGACTCTGACAGGTAAAGTTGTGAGCCAGTCAGGTGAACCATTGATTGGAGTAAATGTATTGGTAAAGGGCACTGATAAAGGAACGGCAACGAATTTTGAAGGGAGGTTTGAACTCAATGATGTTAATGAAAATGACGTCTTAATCATATCGTATATTGGTTACCAGACTACAGAAATACCGGTCGATGGAAGAAGCTCTATAACAATTACATTGCTGGAAGATTCCCAGACGTTAGATGAGGTTGTCGTAGTAGGTTACGGTACTCAGAAAAAAGTAAATGTTATTGGGTCAGTTACATCAGTAGGCTCGGAGGAAATTACTGCCTCGCCGGTAGGGGCTATTTCAAATGCCCTGGCGGGCCGATTACCCGGAGGGATTTTTATGCAGGAGAACGGTGAGCCCGGAAATGACCAGGCCAATATAAGAATTAGGGGAAATGCTACTTTGGGAAATAATTCCCCACTTGTAGTGGTAGATGGGATTCCGGGAAGGGATTTGAATTCACTCAATCCTAATGATATTGAAGATATAACGGTTTTAAAAGATGCTTCTGCTGCTATCTACGGGGCTCAAGCAGCCAACGGAGTGATCTTGGTAACCACTAAAAGAGGAAAAAAGGATGTTCCGACAAAAGTAACGTATGGATTTTACGAAGGTGCTTTGACTCCAACAATGCTTCCGGAAATGGCTGATGCAGCTACGTATGCAACTATGATCCGTGAAAATCAATCCTATCGGGGCGTAGATGAATCAAATATGCTATTTTCAGAAGAAGATGTGGAAAAATATAGATCGGGTGAGTACCCCTGGACCCATCCGAATACAGATTGGTTTGATGCAGCTCTTAAAGACTATAGCTCTACCCGACAGCATAATCTGTCAGTGACGGGCGGAGGGGATAAAATTAGTTACTTCGGGTCATTTGGGGCACAAAATGATAATGGATTATATACTAATTCAAATACATCATATAAGAGATATAATTTTCGAGGCAATGTAGATATTGAAGTAAATGAATACCTGGATTTAGGTCTTGATATTACCGGAATTCAAGAAAACAGGATGTACTCCGGAGTTTCGTTTTCTACAATATTTCGAACTATTAGGAGAATGTACCCTACTGACCACGCAATTTTTCCAAATGGATTGCCGGGCCCGGATATAGAGTTTGGGGAACAACCCATGGTTATACCTTCTGAAGAGACAGGTTTTGACGATGATAAAAGGTACAGAAGCAATAATCTTTTTTCCGCAAACCTGAAAATTCCCTGGATAGAAGGATTGAGTCTTAACAGTTATTTTGCATATGATATATATTTCCAGAAAAGGAAATTGTTTCAAAAGCCCTGGACGCTTTATAGCTTAAATGAAGAAGCTTATCTGGCTGCAGGAAATACGGGAAAAGAGGATGGTTCGGAATTTTTAATACCAAGTCAAAAGGGGTTTTCTGAGCCCAGAGTAACTGATTATTCAACAAACTCTAATTCAAGTACTTTTAATTTCAAAATTAATTACTCAAAGACCTTAAATAATTTGCACAATTTAAGTGCTTTTGTGGCTTATGAACAGCAAGAAGGTTTTAATGAAAGCTTTAATGCCTACAGAAGGTATTTTGTATCGGATCGGCTTCCATATCTTTTTGCCGGTGGAGATGAGGAGAAAGATAATAATGGTTCTGTTGGGTTTGGGGCAAGGCAAAATTATTTTGGAAGGATAAGCTACAATTATGATGAAACATATATGTTCCAATTTAGCCTGCGAAGGGATGGGTCTGTGAATTTTTCTGAGGAGGCTGGAAGATGGGGTAATTTCCCTTCCGTCCTGGTCGGATGGAGACCTTCCCAGCACGATTGGTGGAAAAATGGTGTTTCGTTTATAGATTACTTTAAATTGAAGGCTTCCTGGGGTCAAATGGGGAATGATCGGGTAGCGGCATTTCAATACCTGGCAAGTTATGGTTTTGCCACAGGAGGAACTTTTGGAGCAGATAAAACCTATTTTCCCGGACTTCTCCAACAAGGAGCACCCAACCCCAATATTACCTGGGAAGTAGCGAATGTTTTTAATTTTGGTTGGGAGTCCCAGTTTTTGAATTCAAAATTTTCATTTGATACTGATTTCTTTTACGAAAGAAGAAATAATATTTTGGTCCAGAGGAACGTGTCTGTCCCTCAATTTGTGGGTATTACCCTGCCGGATGAGAACTTTGGTATAGTTGAAAACTATGGGTTTGAACTTCTTCTTGGCTTTAATGACTCTAAAGGGGACTTTGGATACGGTTTTTCCGGAAACCTGGCATTTGCAAGAAATCGTATTATTGAATCAGATGAACCGGAACGACCGGTTCCCTGGCAGGTTCGAACGGGAAAGCCCCAGGGTGCATTGTTGTTGTACAAGTCATTAGGCATCTTCAGGGATGAAGAACATGTCAATTCTATGGCACATGTGGCGGGTGCCAGGCCGGGAGATATCATTATTGAAGATTTTGACGGAGATGGGGAGATAACAGCCAATGACCGGCAGCTTTTTCCGTTGACGACAACACCTGAATTGACCTTTGGATTAAATTTTAATTTTTCATATAAAAATTGGGAGCTTTCCGGGTTGATACAGGGACATGGCAGGGCTTTACGACGAGTATACAATGATCTGAGAGCGGGAACGGCAGGAAACTATTTTCAGTACGACGCAGAAGATCGTTGGACCCCGGATAATATAGATGGAACCAAGCCCCGGGCTTATCAATGGACGGAAGAGTATTGGAGAAGTAGTCATATTACGGATTTTAATTATTCTGATGTTTCATATGCCAGACTCAGGAACTTGAAATTAAACTACCGATTACCTGCGAGTGTAATGGATTTCATAGGAATACAATCGGCGAGAATTTATGCTTCCGGACAGAACCTTTGGTTGATTTATTCCGGTAATGATATCATGGATCCGGAGTTGTTTGGGATGCAGTCATATCCTATAATGAAGGTGATCTCTGTGGGAGCTCAAATTTCTTTTTAATCGGTTTAATGAAGATGATAAAAGCAATAATTATTATGAAAAAATATATATTTAATATTCGAATATTTATAGGGCTTATATTTTTCACATTTGCCTGTAACAATGATTTTCTGGATAGAAATCCTTTAGATAGTTATTCAGATGCAGTTGTTTGGTCGGACATAAGTCTCGCAAAATTTTACCTGAATGAATTGTATAATAATGTAGAGTGTGGTTGGAATCAACGGGCCCACGGGTATCAAACAGGACTTTTTGTTGGAGAAACAACAATGACAAAAGGAGCTGAATTGACTAATTATTCCAATGGCAATATTAGTGCGGGGAGTCCAGGTGTGGATCGGGGACACCTGACCTGGCATCATTTCAGCAATATCCATAAACTGAATGTGTTCCTCGAAAGAATCGATGAAGTTCCTGACGCATACAATGAGTCGGAGCGAGAACAAATTAGAGAGCAAGTAGAAGTTTTGAAAGGAGAAGCGATTTTTTTGCGGGCTGTATTTTATCACGATATTTGTCGGTCCTATGGAGGTGTTCCTTTGTTAAATGAACCAGCAGACCTTGGGGAGGACTTTTCCAATTTCACTCGAAATACTTTTGCCGAGACTATAGATTTTATTGTGAATGATTGCAATGAGGCAGCTCAATTGCTGAAACCGAAAGAAGAAACGGAAATGGGACGGGCTTGTAAAGAAGCAGCAATTGCCCTGAAATCCAGAATGCTATTGTTTGCTGCAAGTGACCTGACAGCTGATGATGAAGTGGAAAATGAATATGTGGGATATATAAATGCGGATCGCACCTCTTTATGGACTGCGGCTCGTGACGCTGCGAAAGAATTGATCGACATGGGGACTGCTCAATTGGAAGATTTTGGTGCTCCCGATCAGGAAGCCGTTGCTGAGAATTACTTCAACTTTTTTAAGGCCAAAGATGTATCCAGCCCGGAAGTTTTGTGGGCTAAAATGCATCGTGCAGATGTAGGTTTTATAATCCGTACAAATTTGAGAAATGGACCAAATGGGATAGATAATTGGGGGAATAATTCCCCGTATGGTAGTTTTGTTGATGGGTATCAAATGGCCGATGGGTCCGATTTTTTTGATCACTATGAGTTTAATACTAACGATGAATATGTAAATGTTTCATCTAAATATACCCAGAATAACCCCTACAAACAGAGAGAGCCCCGTTTTTATGCAAGTATACTATTCGATAGCGCTGTATGGCAGCCAAGATTTGATAATCTGGCACCAATTGATCCATTGGGAATATACGACAGACGGACTCGGGTGGTGATTGAAAATGGGGAGGTAGTGAGTGAAAGATTTGGACTTGATACGAGACAAGGACCTCTTTCTCCTTCCAATGGTAACTATACCGGATATATAATGAAGAAATTCATGGATGATGAAGTAGTAGGAAGAGATGAAAATAATACGAATCTTATAATATGGATACGGTATGCCGAAGTCATTCTCAATTATGCTGAAGCCGCTTATGAGCTTGGGGATATAGAGACGGCCACTACTTATATTAATATGATTAGGAACAGGGCCGGTCTTCCGGATTTTACAGGTGATGTTTTTGAAGCATTACAGTATGAAAGGAAATTTGAATTATTTTCAGAGAACTTGGCATGGTATGATGTTAGAAGATGGAAGGAGTTAGAGGAGAATTTTGACCCTATACTCTATGGGGTGGATATTCGTGAAGTGACGGAAGATGGCGAGGTCACTACCACCTGGAGAAAAGTACAGGCAGCCCCAGAACGGATTTTTTCAGAGAAGATCTACTGGATGCCAATCGAAACTGATGAACTGAACCGGGCACCGCAATTAGTACAAAACCCAGGATATTGAGAGACAGGAATAGGGCGCTAATTTCTTCTTACTTTAGAAAAGAGGAGGAATTATACGATCGAAGTATAGATGTGTTTTGACCGGGATTAAGGTGGGATTTTATTGCCAATGTGTAGTATGATTTCCCGGGAGAAATCAATAGTCGATAAACCTGTTAAGGTTCATTTTGAATGTATTATCACTTTGTTAGCAATAAATGTTTTTTTAACTTATAGTCATTAATGGGAATTCTTATTACGATTAAATCGACTCTTCTGAAACGAGCTTTAGCTTTGGGATTGATTTTGTTAGGATCAGTTTCATGTTCCATAGAAAGCGAAAAAGAACAAAATTCTCATAGTGTTGAGAAATCAAAAGCAGGACAGATTTATGTGATTTCGGAAGAGGAAGGTAAAGAATTTCTCGACAGTATCAGGGAATCAAATACTAATTCTGTGGAATGGAGGAAGAGAGCTAAGGTAATAAGATCCCATATCTTAAAGACCACTGGATTAAATCCATGGCCTGCCAAATGTGCGCTTAACCCCATTTTTGGAGAAAAGCGTTTATTGGATGGGTATCAGGTTCAGAATGTAGCTTTTGAAAGTCTTCCGGGTGTATATGTAACCGGATCAATATATAGTCCGATCAATAGTCCTGAAAATCCTGCCGGGGTGCTCAGCCCTCACGGGCATTGGCCTAAAAGAGAGGATTATGGTCGATACAGACCCGACGTTCAAAAAAGATGTGCCTCTATGGCACGAATGGGTGCTGTTGTATTTTCCTATGACATGGTAGGATACGGACAACTAGCTGATATAGGATGGATCCATAAACATCCTGAAACTATGAAATTGCAAATTTGGAACAGCATTCGTTCTGTGGATTTTTTGGTTTCACTGGGGGTTGATTCAACACGGATTGCTTGTACAGGTGCATCAGGAGGAGGTACCCAAACTTTTCACTTGGGAGCTGTGGATCCCAGAGTAGATGTTTCAATTCCTGTCGTTATGGTTTCGTATCGTACATTAGGAGGATGTATCTGTGAAAATGGCATGCCTATTCATAAATCTGAAGGTTTCAGGACTAATCATGTAGAAATGACGGCTTGTGTTGCACCTAAGCCATTGTTGTTAGTTTCGGTCGGGATGGACGCGACTGAAGCTACACCGGAAGTAGAGTTTCCATTTATGCAATATATCTATGGCTTGTATGACAAGAAGGAAATGGTAGAGAATGCTCATTTCCCAAATGAACAACACGGCTATGGTCCAAGTAAGCGTGAGGCGGCCTATACGTTTCTTGCCAAACACATGGACCTGGACCTTTCAAAGGTGATGGATGAGGAGGGGAAACTCCAGGAAAGAGGGATAGTCATTGAAGATATTGAAACTTTGTACCCATTTGATGAGAAGCATCCTTTTCCTGAACATGGAATAAAGAACAATAATGATGTGGGCTGGAACTGGAAAACAGGAGAATAGATTAGGATAAGACATAGATGAAAATGAAACATATAACTAATGAAACGTAGAAAATTTGTACAGACATCGTGTGGATTTATGGCGTGGACTATTGCTCCGGGGAAGTGGAGTGTAGAAAATCTTACGTTTTCAAAACGTAACTATGATTGTGTTGCTATATCTTCGGAGAACATACAATCTGATATTCCTGTTCAAAGAATAACACCTGATGATGGGCATTATAATTTTACGTATTACGATATTCCTGCCCATAGCCCCTCCAATCGTTATTTAGCAGTGACCAAAGTACCATTTCTGGAGGATCGTCTTCCACGATACGGTGAAGTCGCAGAGGTTTGCGTAATTGATCTTCAGGAACAAACGATTTCCACAGTCTACAAGACCATAAGTTGGGGGTTTCAGACTGGAGCTTTACTTCACTGGGGGGATAGTGATAGATACCTGTATACTAATGACTCATTCAAAGGTGAGGATGCTGTATGTGTCCAAATTGATTTGGAAACCGGGAAGACAACGGCCTTTGCCGGCCCTATGTATAATATTGCGCCCAATGGTCAGTTTGTAGTAGGGTTTCCCCTAGAGCTTTTGAATATCACTCAGCAGGGATATGGAATTCCTTCCAAAGATCCTCTTAATCCCCGTAAATTGCCAGTGGGAGCTGCAAAAGACCAGGGTGTATGGAAGACCGACCTATTGTCTAATCACAAGGAATTATTGGTTAGTCTGGCTGACATGGCTGCTAAAATACCTGTAGAACCACCGGAGGAAAATGGAACGTATTATTGCTGGCACACAAAGGTGAACCCACAAAGTACCCGTATCCTTCAGGTGTTTAGATGCGTTTTTCCAAGTGGTTTTGGTGGAAGAAATCCTATGGTTTTTACGTATAATACAATAGGGGAGGATATCCATCTTGCTTCCGGTGACCATATTTGGGGCCAAGCAGGAGGCCATCCTAATTGGCACCCGGACGGAATAAATATTATCCGGGTTTTAAAACCTGAGGGACCCCATTCACCGTACCGATTTTGCCAACATCGTTACGATGGTAAAAACTTTCATGTATTATCAGATTCAATTATTGGGGGAGGTCATCCGCGAATTACTCCGGATAGTAGGTATATTTCTACGGATGCCTTTCCCGTTGAAAATGATGAACAAATGTTGAAACTGAGATTGATCGACCTACAAACTAATACAGATCATTCCCTATTAGCTATGAATACATCCCCCAGACAGGGACTCAAGAATTCGACTCTTCGTCTGGATGGCCATCCTACATGGGATCGATTTTATAAAAAGCTGGTTTTCCAGGCAGCTCCTGAAGGTAAAAGACAAGTGTATGTAGCAGATCTATCGTCTGTTATAAATTAAAAGGTCAATTGAATTTTTGAAATAATAGATGTTTTTGAAATATTTAAAAAAGAATAATGAAGAAAATTTGCTTAGCGATATTAGTATTGATATTGGGAACGTGTTTCTCAAGAAATGGCTATTCTCAAGAAACGACCTGGATTAAACCCGGAATACATACTTTTGAAGTCCCCACGGATTATTTAAAAGAAAGGAATGAAATACCCGAATTTTGGGTCACTACTAATGATGAGGTTAACAATTTCCTTGATACAAAGATAAAAAAAGGGAAGGTGAAGCAGGTCGGCACTTCTGCGGGAGGCCGTCCAATACGAGCCGTTTTTTACGGTAGTCCACGGAAGGGTGATGGTACAAGTACTTATTCCGGATCTTTAGGATACCGGGATATAAAAGCCTATCGCGGACCTGATCACGAAAAAACGGTATTGTTAGCCATGGCTGGTGTACATGGTGGAGAATTCGAACCTATTATGGGGATAATTAACCTGCTTTCCGTAATTGAAACTGGAAGTGATTTGAGAGGAACTGAATGGGAGCAATATGATGAACTTATTAATTCAATCGATCGGATAATTATTATTCCTATTATGAATCCTGATGGAAGGAACAGAGTCCCTATACGAATGTCTCCTCACAGTGGAATGAACCACAAAGTGATTGAATTTTGGAACACAGGAGGTTTCCCCGACGGAAGGATAATAGGTTGGCCCGATATAAAAGAGCATATTCCTTTCGATTTTACAACGCCTAAATTTCCTGGAGGGTACTCGAATGAAGCCGGAGTGAATTTTCAACATGATGATTTTATGGGAGAGATTCAACCTGAAACGCAGGCCTTGTATGATCTTAGTGCCCGTGAAAAACCGGATATTATTTTAAATATGCATACAGGTGCTGTTTTCCCTAAAATACACAGAACTTTTTTAGAAAAAGATCTCAATTCTGTCTATGATGAAATTTATAAAGAAATTTTGACGGGATGGACATTGGCAGGATTGGAAAGAACAAATGACCTGGATAGAGAAACGAATCCGGAAAGATCAATCAATAGTCCTTTTAATTTAAATAGTGCTCTATCTATGCATTGTGGTGCATTAACATTTACTATGGAGTCCCCAAGTCACGGTTTCTCTTCAACCAGGGATGAAGAAGGTGAAATGATTATTTTTACCCCTGAAATGTTACTTGATGTACAGTTAATCGCTTATCAAAAAACGCTTGAATTTTTGGCTGAGTCTGGTGGTTTGTCAAAATGGAGACCTAGTAAAAATAAATAATTGAAAAGGTAACTTAGAATATAATATGAAAGACAATTTGAAAGTATCTACAGCACAATTCGAACCCAGGAGCGGTGACAAAGAATACAATCTTGAGGTAATGGAAAACTTAATAAAAAAAGCCGCACTAGAAGGTTCGGATGTAATTAGTTTTCACGAATTATGCACTACAGGATATACATTTTTGAAAGAACTCGATAGAGAATCTGTTTATGAAATTGCTGAAACTATACCGGAAGGGGATACTTTTAACAAACTAGTAGAATTATCCAAAAGCTATGGAATAACCATACTGGCCGGTATTCTTGAAAGTGAGGATGAAAATATTTACAATTCCTACGTTTGTTTAGATGAAAACGGACTGATTGCTAATCACCGCAAAATTCATCCTTTTATCAGTTCCTATATGTCTGCCGGTGAAAATTATACAGTTTTCGAAATAAAAGGATGGAAGTGTGGAATATTAATTTGCTATGACAATAATATTATAGAAAATGTTCGCGCCACTACTTTGCTGGGGTCAGAAATTATTTTTGCACCCCACGTTACGGGATGTACACCGTCTTCGATGCCCGGTAGAGGATTTGTCGATGGAGAATTGTGGGATAATCGCCGTCTGGATCCAGTGGCTTTACGACAAGAATTTGATGGTCCTAAAGGTCGAGGATGGTTGATGCGGTGGTTGCCTGCCCGAGCTTATGACAATGGAGTATACTATATCTTTTCAAACCCGATAGGATACGATGGAGAACACCTCAAAAATGGTAATTCAATGATATTTGACCCTTATGGAGAAGTGCTTTCCGAAGTACGTAGTTTTGAAGATGAAATTACTACGGCTATTCTGACGAGTGATAAACTGGAAAAGGCAGGTGGTTATCGCTATAGAAATGCCCGGCGTCCCGAATTGTACAAGGATATTTTGGCCAGGGATCATAATTCTGATACACAACCTTATTGGTTAGAAAAAAATAGAGTAAAATAACCCACTTTTGATTGTGTGGGCTTTTTGTAATTGTAATAAACAATTAAAAATGATGAGAAGAAGTATAGTTAATATTGTATTGATAGGTTTAATAGTGACTTTGTTCACAAGTGTCCACTGTTTGGCTAATTTTATTACGCCTCTCAAAGAAAGGGGATACAGTGTGATTCCATCACCTCAAAATGTGAAAATTACCGAGAATGATATTGTTTTAGATGATTCATGGTCCATAGATTCTCGGTTGCCTGACGACCATATTGCCTTTCAAACACTAAAACTTGATTTTGAGAATTGGTTTGGGATTGAATTAGATGGGAAAGGGAACAAGAAAATCGAGCTTTCGATCAATGAGAACATTTTTGATTCCGACTTGTCTAATGCAGTAAAATCACAGGGATATATCATAGATATAAGTGAGGAGAAGGTTTCTATAACTGGGGGTTCTGATGCAGGCCTTTTGTACGGAGTTCAAACATTGAAGCAATTGGTCAGGCAAAATTCCGGAGTAGGAAATTATATTGTACCAGAAGGATCTATTTCAGATTGGCCGGATTTGGAGTTGCGGTTTATTCATTGGGATACCAAGCATCACCAAGATCGAATGGCAACCCTGAAAAGATTTATTGATCAAGCTTCATATTTTAAGATTAATGCCATTGCTTTTGAGATGGAAGATAAGTACGAATATCCCAGCCATCCTATTATTGGTGCTCCCGGAGCATTTACAAAAGAACAAATGCAAGAGCTTACAGAGTATGCACTGAAACGATTTATTGAATTAGTGCCATCTGTGCAAGCTCCTTCTCATATGGCCTTTGTGCTCAAGCACGAGGAGTTTGCGCATGTAAGGGCTGATGGGAGCAATTACCATAGTTGTATGTGTGATGAGGAGGCAATGGAGTTGATTTTTGATATGTATCAGGATATGATTGATGCCACGCCTGGAGTAGAATACTTTTTTGTATCTACGGATGAGGTGTATTATGCTGGAATATGCGATAAATGTGAAAAAGAGTATAATGAAGAAAACAGAAGTCTTACATGGGTGAATTTTGTCAACAGGGTATACGATTGGATGCAAGAAAGAAATAGAAAAGTAGTGGCATGGGTTGAATATCCTTTATGGCCTGAACATATTGAATTGTTACCTGCCGGATTAATTGATGGTATTACAGTTCCTAATCGGTCTGAAGAATGGCTTGAGAATGAAAATGAAGCAGGGATCAAACAATTAGCTTATAGTTCGATGCAGGGGGCTGAATATTTGTTTCCGAATTATTTTCCAACAAAATACCGAAATGGCGAAACAGAAGGACGTTTGAAAGAAGCGTCTCAAAAAGTTCAGGTCATTCGAGAAAAAGGAGCCAAACCCATTGGATCATTTGCTGCTGCCTGGGATGATGCTGGATTACACAATGAAACATTTTGGTTGGGGTGGGCTACAGTAACCCAATATTCCTGGACAGTATCCAAACCGTCATTAAATCAAAATAATGCCGACTTTATGGATGCATTTTACGGATATGACGCTCCTTTCATGGTAAACTTATACAGGGATTTAGAAGTTGGAGCAAGGTTTTATGAAAGCGTTTGGGATACGCGAATTACTGATGAAAGAGATCCCGTATATGGAAGTTCGTATGGAAAAGGGGCTTACGATAAATATGACCCCTACTTGAAAATGCCGGAAATTCCACATGCGAAGACGTTGGATACAAGACCTGTATTTCAATTGGAATACGGTGATAAAATAGAAGAAGCAGTTCAACTAGAACCTATATTGGAGCAAGTAATTGACCAGCTTCATTACAAAATGAACAAAGTATCTAGAAATAGATATAATCTTGAAGTATTCTTATCTATTGCCGAACTCGAGTTATTTACCGTACAGACTATAATAAAAATTGCTGAGCTGGAAACCACCCTGGTAGGATTGGAAAAAAGAGGAAGATCACATTTGGAAAAAGTCCAGGAACTGCTAGAGGTAAATAAGGCTGTCGGTGATATACTAAGTAATCAAAATGAAATGTGGGATAATCTAAAGACGGTGTGGCAAAAAAGTAGATTTGAAAAAGGAATGAGTGTCAATGGTAAGCATTTTGTCCACATACTCGACGATGTGAAGGACCATTTTGCAGACAGAAGAGTAGGATTGGATTATATGTTGGCCCCGTTTCAGAGAATGGAAATACCTGAATGGAAAAATCAAATGGGTCAATTAATTAAAGATTATGCGCAATATCACGATGTGAAAATATCGGAAAAGGAAAAGAAAAGATTGGAAGACTAAAAAAGTTTCATAAACTTTGTTATTTTAATACATAAATGAAACTTATATTTATTATTATCGGATTATTTTACATTGTGTCATGTACGGAAATAACACAAAATAGTACGGAAAGAGTTGATCATCAATATTTCAAAGCAAGCTTTGAACATCATTATGTAACTCGTGATCTACCCGGTAGCTCAGACTGGGGGTATGGATGTCCTACATTGGCTGATTTTGATAATGATGGGGACCTGGATTATTCTTTTTCCGGCCCGGAAGGATTGTATTGGTTCGAAAACGGAGGGGTGGATTCATGGACTCGACATGATGTTGGAATATTGGATATACGTGCCTTAGGAGCTAATTCTTTTGATGTTGACAATGATGGTTGGAAAGATATAGTAATTGGAGGAAATTGGTTTAGAAACCCTCAATCCCCTACAACTGAGAGTTTTTATAAGTATACTTATGATCCTGAAATTAATTCAAATATTCATGATATAGTAATTGAGGATATTGACGGCGATAGAAAGAAAGATGTTATTGTTTTGGGAGAAGATGCAGGGCTGTTTTGGTACAAAATTCCAGAAAATTCTCAGGGGCCATGGACTAAATTCACTATTACTCTGGATGTGTTAGAGTCCAAAGATCACATTCATGCAGGATTTTTTCCCAGAGGAGTGGATGACCTGGATGGAGATGGCGATGCAGATGTCGTTTTACCTGACCGCTGGTTGGAGAATATCGATAACGGGAAAAATTGGAAAAGACATCCCTTGCCGTTTGGCAAAAGAGGGCCATACGGTTTGTCTTCCAGAAGTTGGATTACTGATTTGGACAATGATGGAGATGCAGATATTGTTATGACAGACTGTGATCAGGTCGCATCGCGGGCTGCCTGGCTTGAAAATGACGGTGGAATTATTCCCCGTTTTACTACGCGATTCTTACCCTTTTCAGCACCTGGAATCAGAGGATCTTTTCATTCTTTATTTGTTGGTGATTTGGACAATGACGGGGATAAAGACATAATGACTTGTGACCAGGAAGACGATTCTATTCCGCCGGAGGGGGCTTCGCCTAGATGGTATGTTTGGGAAAACTTCGGGAATAGTCAAAATCCCATTTTTGAAGAACGGGTAATTGCAAATAATCGAATTGGTGGACATGATGCCCTAGTTGGTGATTTGGACAATGATGGAGACCTTGATATTATTTCGAAAGTATGGAACCTTTGGCCGGAAAGTGGTAATAACGGAGTGGAACATGCAGACCTGTTAGAAAATAAAGTTGTGAATTAATCAAATTTTAAAAATGGAGAAATTCTTTGCCCTTTCTTTTTTGTGTTTATTTTTTTGTAGTTGTGGTGATTCAAACATAAAAAATGATATTGATAAATTTCCAGCCGAACTGGTTGAATTTGAACCTTCTGAAATGAACCCCGTTTTCAAAGGAGGCGGTAAGGGAAGTTGGGATGAAATGATTCGCGAAAGGGGGTTTATTTTACACGATGGAGATCTATATCGAATGTGGTATACGGGGTACAGAGATACTGTATCAAATATTAAATATTTAGGGTATGCAACTTCAGAAGATGGCATCCATTGGGAGAGGTATAAAGACAATCCAATATTCAGAGGGAAATGGACAGAGGATATGTTTGTTCAAAAGGTGGGCAGTATTTACTATATGTATGCCGAAGGTACTAATGACAGGGCTCATTTGTTAACTTCCAAAGACGGTATTCATTGGGAGGAAATAGGTGATTTGGTAATTGAAAAAAGAGATGGTGAAATAATAGAGCCTCCCTACGGAACGCCGACTTTGTGGATTGAAGATGGGAAATGGTACCTTTTCTATGAAAGAAATGACATGGGAGTATGGTTAGCAACATCAAACGATAAATTACATTGGAAGAATGTGCAGGATGATCCGGTATTACCCATGGGACCCGGGGAGTATGATAAAGAAGCGGTCGCTGCCAATCAGATTGTGAAACAAAACGGATATTACTATTTATATTATCACGCCACTGGACATCCGGAATGGATGACCAAAGAAGTAGATTGGTCTTCTAATGTAGCTAGATCAAAAGATTTAATAAACTGGGAGAAATATCCTGATAATCCGATTATAGATGGCAATTTCTCCAGTCCAATTTTGGTTTTCGAAGGGGGCAAGCCAGTATTGTATACAATGCATGCACGCGTAGACCGGTTTGAACACAAGAATTAAGATATTGATTTGCCAGTTGAAGCTATTGAGTTTTATTTTTTATTTTTTTGTTGGGCTTAATCCTTTGGTAAGCCAGTCCGGTTTGGATACGGAATTGCCTTTATTAAAAGTGAAAGATGGACATCCCCGATTGTTTCTGAATTTACAATTGATGGTTGAAATTAAAAGGAATGCCTTGTTTCGGGATCAAGATATTTTTAAAGAGATAAAAGAAAATGTAGATAAACTGGAAGGATCTGATCTTGAACTGGAAAATCCCTTAATACGCGATGGCCATAAAAGCCCAAGTCATAAATTTGGTACGCGAGCTGCTGAAGCAGCTATTCTGTTTTTGATTTTGGAAGATCGGAAATACCTGGAAATATCTAAAGACTTGTTGAGGATAACGATTAAGTATTATCAAATAAGGAATGATAATAATCTCAATATTCATTGGTATAATTTCAGCAGGATCAATGCTCTGGCCGCGTTTGACTGGATATTTAATTACCTTTCAAAGTCAGAGAAAGATGAATTGGGGAGACCATTATTGGAGGCAATCGCCTTTATGGCCGACCACCCTAATCGAAGAGATATATTCAGGAGGAATGGGGGAGGAGTACAGTCAGGGTTTTACGGGCCTAATGCATTGCCGTGGTATGCAGGGGTTGTTTTTTACAGAACTGGAATCAATGATTTATTAGCTGAAAAACTATTAACATCAGGTTTTGAAGACCATATTAAAATGTTGAAGCACAGAAGTAAAAGAGCTGGCGATGATGGAGGGTCAAACTCTGGAGTTATAGGATATGCGCTGGGAGCGTATCCCTGGGCTGCATTCAACTTTTTTCATACCTTTTTTTCTGCGACGGGTATAGACATATCTAAGAGATGGGATTATCTACCGAATTTTGTCAATTATGTATTTTGGAATTGGTTGCCAGACAAACTGGAATTTGGGTACGGCGATGCCAAACATCTGGATAATGCATTACCAGTTGGCCTTTTGTCTCTTCATCTTGAACAACTTTTGCATTTTTACAAAGATGACTTTCCGCAAATGGAAAAAGTAGCTCGTTATTTGATAAAGCAATTAAGCGATGTTCGACAAGAAGATTTTCCATACATGAGATTTTTATTAAATCCTGGTGTGGATAAGAAAGCATCTCTTGGTTTTTTACAAGAAGTACCCATCGCCAGGCATTTTGAAAATATGGGGCAGGTATTTTTCAGGTCTGGGAATAGAGTTGACGATACCTATGCCCTTTTTACCGCTGGTGGAAGTGCGCAACACAAGCATTTTGATGACAATAATTTTGTAATTTTCAGAAATGGATTTTTAGCCTTGGATTCAGGAACACGACCGCAACCCGGTATTCATTTGTCTCACTATTACTGCAGGACGGTAGCCCACAATTGCATAACAGTTAAAATGCCTGGAGAACAAATGCCCAAATATTGGGGCGGACCATCAAAGAAAGAAGAAGATTTACCGATTCCGAATGATGGTGGCCAAAATGAATTGATTGGTGGCCATATTTTTGCCTTCGATGAAAACGAACAATATGCCTATGTGGCGAGTAATGCCACAAATTCATATCATGAGGCAAAAGTAGAGGAAGTAATCAGACAGTTCGTTTTTGTGCCACCGGATCACTTTGTGATTTTTGATAGAGTAAGGTCTACAAAACGGGAATATTCAAAAAGGTGGTTATTACACACAGCTTCAGAACCGGAGATGAATTCATTACAGTTTAAGGCGAGTCATCAAAAGGGTGTTTTATTTTGTCGAACATTATTCCCGAAAAGGGCAAAAATTGCCAAGGTAGGTGGTGAAGGAAAACAATTTTGGTCTGATGGAAAAAATTGGTTATTACCAGAGTTAACGCCTGACGACTGGAACTACAAAGGTATGAATTGGCTGGATAATGAGCACGATCTATTTGGGCAATGGAGGGTGGAAGTTGTTCCGGAGAAGGCTGCCAAAGAAGATTATTTCCTGCATTTGATACAAGTAGGGGATGGGGCCATGGAACAAATGACAGTTTCCAAAGCTATTGCATGTGGTAATTCATTGGGAGTTGGATTTCAATATGGAGAAAAAGAATTTGAAGTTACTTTTTTCAAAGAAGGGGATACAGGTGGTGAAATCACCATCTTCCGGAAAGGTCGTAAAATACTGGAAGAAAATTTCACAACCGATCTGAAGTCACAAAAGGGATTTTTGGATTAATGTTTTTGATCCGGAAGTTATTTATAAAAACTAATGTTTGGAGAATTTTTTAAGAGTGTAGACCCCAAGAATATTTTGAAGAATAAGATAAAAAATGTAATGATGAAAAAATTAATTTTTCTCACTCTACTTTGTGTATCAATTGTGATGCTTGACAAGGGGAACTGTCAGTCCCAAAGTAGTTATCAAATGGAAGCGGTAACGGAATTTTCGCTAGGAGAGGCTGTAGGCCAGGTTCGGGCTGTCCCGGTAAATATTGATAAAGAAAAATCGGGTTTGCTTTTAGTGTATTCCAAGGATAAAGAGATAGATCCCTGGAATGAAATGTTTTATGCGCCGACTGATAATCTAAAGTTTGCTATGTACAACCATAATGGAGAACTTTTATGGAGAAAAGAGCTCGAATACGGCACTATCAATGGGGTGTGGTTTACTCCCGTATATCCTTTTGACCTGGATTCTGACGGAACAGAAGAAATTTACTTTGTTAAGAATACAGATTCTGTTCATATTTTAAGTTATGACAAACTTCGATTAGTAGCTCTTGATTCCCGGAATGGAGAAACAATTGGCCAATGGCCTTGGAAGAAAACAGTGTATGGATCGAATAGTGCTATGTTTCGTAACTTTATTATAGGTGGATATGTAGAGGAGGAGCCTGTTTTGATTACTGCTCAGGGAACGTATGGTAAAATGGGCTTGCAAGCCTGGAATAAGGGAATGAAAATGCGATGGGATCTTTTAATTCCAGACGATAATAAAGGAGCAAGAGGAAGCCATATGTCGCCGGTGTTGGATATTAATAGAGATAATGTCGACGAGATATTATGGGGTGAGCGATGTATTAGTATTGATAGTGGGAAATACTTATTTATTGCCGATAAAGATAGATACAATGGTCATTCTGATGTTATTCAGCCAACTCTTGACCGGTCTACACAGGATTGGTATCTATTTACATGTCGGGAAAGCGGTGAGGATGGCAGCATTCAGCCACGGGTAGTAATGTTTGACGATCAAGGAAACCGGGTTTGGACGGACCTGGAGGTTGGACATATGGATATGGGATGGACTGCACACGTGAATTCAGGAGAGGCGAACGTATTGGCATATACTATAAGTAGAGGTGATAAGGTTGCGGGTCCTGATGGGTTTATTAGGTTTGATGTGAAAGAGTATATCTACCATGCCCTAACCGGGGATAAAATGGAACTCTCTTTTAATGTTTACAATACAATTCCTGTAGATATAAATGGGGATGGATATCATGAGTTTATTTCTGGGTTGGGTGAACAAGCTGATAGGAATTTGTACACTGTGGGGGGTGAAGCCATATCTTACTTGGGAGAAAGAGCATATGTAGCGATGGCTTCCAAATTTATGGACTTGCCCGGAGAACAGATACTTTGCTATTACCCAAATGGCGATGTGAAAATATGGGCGGATAAGAAAGCTTTTGATACTCCGGTTGCAAGGAAGCGTTATAGAAACCCTTATTACCACTCCTGCCAAAAATTGACGGCAGTAGGATATAATTTGTCGAATTTGGGCGGCTTGTAAAAGAGTATATTTTTTGTAAACTACATTAGATATAAAAATAATAGTATTGTAGAAGTGTTGCGTCAAGTATCTTCCTGTCGCTGACCGCACATTCTCAAAATGACACGGAATGTCAGTTCACGAGGTGGGCATTTATACCATATTCCAAATCACATTTAGAGAAAAAGAAGTATTGTTGATGGGTGTAAGATTAAGGTGAGCTTTAATAGCGGATTTATTTGGAAAAGATAACATTCTGGCGTTATGGACTTATATGGGGATTGTTGTTAATTGGCTATATTTATTGATAAGAAGGGGGACTAAATATATTATTTATGGAAATTTTGTTTGGGTTAGTGTAAGATCGGATTTCGGCAGAGAATTTGGAATGAGATAGAATAAAATTACCACCAATACCACCAGATCGTAAGCCAAATCATTGTTTTGCGGATTCTTCTCAAGAGTTTTAATGCGTGACTGATGTGAGTTTCAACAGTTCGGATGGAAATACCCATTTCTTTTGCAATTTCCCGGTTTGGAATATGTTCAAACCTGCTTTTGTAGAAAACTTTTCGACATTTGCTGGGGAGTTTTTCCATATGGTGTAAAATTTCTTCTTTAAGTTCTTCTGATGTCAGTGGAGCCGTACTGGATAGTTTGCTCTGTATTTCTTTGGATGTCTGGAGATGATCCTGTCGGATACGGTTTTTTCTCAAAGCTTTAAGCACTTTGTATTTGACAGATTGGTGGAGATAGGCCGGAAGGTTTTCGATACGGTTAAATTGTTTTTTGTCCCAAAGATCCGTAAAAACCTCTTGAACAATATCTTCGCTTAAGTTGCTGTCCTTTAGTACTTTATATGCCTGTATGAACATGTTGTCCCAATAAAGATCATACCATTCCCTGAAAACAGCTTCATCGTGTTTCCCCAACTTTTTAACCGGTTTATGTTCCGGGCGATCTCTATTTTCTTGTGACATAGAGCGAAGAAATTTAATAATTCACCATTTGTTCAAGATTAAAAAAGTTAGTAGTATTGGTCCCAATATTGAAATTTTATTTCAGATAAAAAAATAATTTCATTTTTTTATCCTAATTGCAAAAAGCTTTAATTCGGTGTAACAGCTATTTTGCGGAAGAATTGTTACTTGCTATATTCACGTTCTTAATACGCTTCAATAACTGTAGGCTATAATTAACAGGGAGGAATGATTGTAAGCGTTGGATTTACAGTCAATTATGCCAATATTTGCCGCCTGTGGCCTCCTAGTTATGTCATTATAAAATAATTATGACCGAATAGTTGGTATTTTCGACTTTCGGGGCAAAGAGTTCAATTAAAATGCTACTTCGGAAATAAATAGGCACATTTTCCGAAGTAAGACCATGCAGAAGACTTTACTATCTCCTATGTCTAGTTTTATTTAAGGAAAAATTAAAACCTCAATCTATAAATTAAAAAAAAAATTACATACTACTAAGTGTTTTTCCTTTTTGAAGGGACATATAATAAAGCGAGTGTAAGATTCGATGACAAAGCAAGAATTATCCAACTTAATTGAAAAGTATCTTAAAGGGGTCCCTACAGTGGAAGAATCCTATATGGTCGAAGAATTTTACAATAAGATCCAGGCAGATGAATCCGGATGGGAGGATTGGAGCATAGAAGAGAAAAAGAGAATTAAACAGCGATTGTACAATCGAATAAAGTCCCGAATTAAGCGGAAAAGAAAGATGATTTTCATGCGGAGGTGGGCAGCAGCAGCGGTTCTAATACTAATGATTGGAAGTGTTTTTCTTAACATATTTATTCAACGTGATTTTGAGCAAATCTCGGAACCTCCTACAGGCACAACGGTAGTTGTGGCCGAAGAGATGGAGCGGACAGTTCTTTTAGAAGACGGAAGCTATGTATATTTAGAGGAAGGCTCCCAGCTGGTTTTTCCCGACCGATTTAATGAAAAAGTACGCGAAGTGGAATTAATAGGCCAGGCATTATTTGATATTCAAAAAGATTCATTAAGACCATTTTCGGTATTCAGTGGCACCGTGGTTACGGAAGTTCTGGGGACTACCTTTAGCATAAGTGCCCTTCCAAGACAACAGGAAGTAATGGTGTCTGTATCTGAAGGTAAAGTTCGGGTGCTGGAAGAGGACAGGGAGTTAGGAGTGTTGGTTAGGGATGAAGGATTGACCTACAATGTCAGGACAAAGTCCGTTAGACGCTTGGCACCTAAACCCGTTGAAATTCCATCCAAGGAGTCTTTGGAATATAAATTGGTTGATGTAACTATGGAAGAAGCTGTTCGGTTTATCGAAAACCGATGGAAATACCGCATAGATTTTGAGAATGAAAATATCCGTGACTGTAAGGTTGTTGCTTCTTTTTATGAACAGGATTCGCTTGAGGAAGTGTTGACTATTTTATGTGGTATTAATAATGTACAATATCGTATTGAAAATCAAAAAGTTGTTATATATGGAGACAAATGTAGATAAAACTTAAATAATTTCGTGATCCCACCTGTGAACGTAAAAATTCAGATGAGGGTATCGCAAAAAAAAACCGTCCTGATGGGGGTCAGAACGGTTGATTTCTTAAATAATTTTGAAACGTAAAACTATTTAATACAAAACAAAGCTATGAAAATTTTAGATTTTCGGGGTTATCCGGATATACTAATATTCGGAAGTCCCTTGCACAAAACACGGTTTTGGATGAGGATGAGCATTACATTGGTTACTGTCTTATTATTGGGATTGCAAATTCTTACAGCCAATGAAGTTTACAGTCAGAAGCTGAGAGAGGTAACCGTCACCCTGGATGTGAAAAACACAGATATCAGGGAGGTATTCAAAATGATTGAAAATCAGACCCGTTACCGATTTGCTTATAATCCGAACCATATCCGATCACACAGCGTGAGTATTGAACACCGGTCGTTTGACCTAAAGGAAGCTTTAGACTCTATTTTCAAGGGTACGACGATGCGGTATGAAGTTGTTAATGATAAAATATTGGTTTACGACCAGGTTCTCAGGATGTCTTCAAGACCTGCACCGATCATTGTCCGGAATATGGATTTTGAGAAGTTGCATATGAAAAAGCCCGTCCTGACTGTCTCGGGTATAGTGAAGGATGCAAATGGGGAACCTCTCATCGGTGTAAATGTATTGGTCCGGGGAACAAATCGGGGGACTTCCACTGATTTTGAAGGCCATTTTACCCTGGAAGATGTGGACGAACAGGCGGTATTGATCATATCTTACATTGGTTACCAAACGCAGGAAATCCCCATAGCAGGGAAATCGGAAATAACCATTACATTACTGGAGGATTCACAAACTTTGGATGAGGTGGTAGTCGTTGGGTATGGCACACAGAAAAAGGCTACATTAACAGGTTCTGTGGCTGATGTAAAAGGTGAAACTCTAAACAAGAACCCCGGTACTAACCTGAGTAATTCATTGTCCGGTCTTTTGCCAGGTATTATTACGAGAAGTTCTTCAGGAGAACCCGGAAGAGACAATGCCTTAGTCTTAGTGAGAGGTCGTAATACCACAGGGAGTACTGGTCCCCTTGTGGTGGTGGATGGTATTCAGGGTTTTCCGGGCTGGCAGCGAATCAGCAGGGAAGATATCGAATCTATTACTGTATTGAAAGACGCTTCTGCTGCCATTTATGGAGCTCGTGCAGCAAACGGTGTGATTTTAATTACTACGAAAAGAGGTAAGGTAGAGGATAAACCTTTAATTAGTTACTCCTTTAATCAAGGAATAAGTACACCTACAAGAATTCCTGAATTGGCCAGCTCAGCTACTTATGCAGGGTATGTGAACCAACTTGATGTAGAAAAGGGAACTGATCCTCGTTATACCCAAGAGGAAATTGAAAAATTCAGAAATGGAACTGATCCTAATTATTTGAACGTGGACTGGTATGGTGAAGTGCTTAAAAGCGCTACGCCACAAAGCAATCACAATCTCAATTTGAGAGGGGGAAGTGAAACGGTTCAGTACTCCGTATCCGGAACCTATTCACATGAAAACAGTCTTTTCAAAGAAGGTAGTCTTGATTTTAAAAGCTATTCTTTATTTTCTAACCTGGATTTCAAAATCAATGAATATCTGGACGTAGGGATCGATGTCAATAGCATATATCAAAACGGGAATTACCCAACAGCTGGAACCAGTACTACTTTTGCAGCTTTGCGTCAATTACCGTTATATCCGGTTTATTGGGCAAATGGTTTGCCATCGGCAGGAATTGAGCGGGGGGAGAATCCTATTGTTATGTCTTCTGCATTGTCAGGGAATGAAAATGAAAAGAATCAGAATAATATTTTGAAGGGCTCATTTAATTTTCAGATTCCCTGGTTGGAAGGATTAGCTCTGGATGGCTATTACGCATATACTAAAAATAGTCAATATGAAAAAAACTGGAGAACCCCCTGGACGGTGTACGATTATGACGTGACGAATGATGAGTATATTCCCAGATTGGGTGGAGGCATTTCCAACCCTGAATTAACCCAATATCAGGGAGGTTATGAAAGAAATCTGATTAACCTGAGAGTAAAGTATGATGTGGATTTGGATAGACATCAGATCAATACGTTCGTGGCTGTAGAACAAGAAGTTACGCGGGAAAATAACTTTTCTGCTAAAAGAATAAACTTTTTATCATCTTCCATTGATGAGTTATTCGCTGGTAGTCTTGCAGATCAGGTGACGGATGGGGTTAGCGATAAGTTTGGTCGTAAAAATCTGTTTGGACGGATAAATTATTCTTTTGATGAAAAATATTTACTTGACTTCAATTATCGCTACGATGGGTCTTCCGCATTTCCCGAAGGGCGTCAATTTGGATTTTTTCCAGGTTTGTCCGTAGGCTGGAGACTTTCAGAAGAAACCTTTATGAGTACTTTTCAAAATTTGGACAATTTAAAACTTAGATTTTCCGCAGGAAAAATTGGAAATGATGCTATAAGTGCTTTTCAATATTTGAGAACCTATAATTTGGGAAATACAGGAGTCCCATTTGGAGCAGATTTTGTTCCTGACCTGGGGTTAGTTTCCGGAGTGGTCCCCAACCCCAATATTACCTGGGAAGAGGCCAATTTGACCAATCTGGGTGTAGATGTTAGCTTTTGGGGTGGGGAACTTGGATTTGTAGTTGATGTTTTCAAGCAGCGGCGGACAAATATATTAACACGTCGTGATTTATCCGTTCCAGGATTTACCGGGTTTGAATTACCGTTGGAAAATATTGGTGTTGTAGAGAACAAGGGAATAGAATTTCAAGTGAATCATCAAAAACATACTAAAACCTTTTCTTATAGATTGGGTGCGAATATTGCCTATGCCAGGAATAAGATCATTGATATCGATGAAGCGCAGAATGTCCCGGACTGGCAAAAAGCTGAAGGGCATATATTAGGTGCGGAGCTTCTTTACGAAAGTCTGGGTATCATTCGTACCCAAGAGCAACTCGAATCCCTTCCTTTATATCCAGGAACTAGAATCGGTGATCTTTATTACAAGGATCAGAACGGGGATGGTGTGATTTCTGCTTCTGACAGGGTAAGGACTGACCGGACAAACGTTCCTGAGATCACTTTTGGATTTAATGCGGGAATGGAGTATAAGGATTTTACCTTATTTATGAATTTTGCGGGAGCAACCAATTTTTGGCAAAGGTTTCGGCATTATGCTTCGGAAGGTCTTAGCACACTTGAAGATTTATTGAGCAACAGATATACAGAAGGTAGTATGGATTCCAAATACCCCAGACTACCCAGGTTGAGCAGTCAGAGTGAGCCCAGCGGAATTCCATCTACATTTTGGCAAAGAAATGCCAGTTATTTGAAGTTGAGGAATGTCGAATTAAGTTATACACTACCCGTTTCCCTACTAAATGCCATTGGGTTTGAATCGTTAGATGTTTATATCAATGGGAGTAATTTGTTGACGATAGATAAATTAAAGTGGGCAGATCCTGAAGCTACGGGTGATTTGGCAAATAGTTACCCACAGAGCAGAGTTTTTAATGTAGGATTTAATCTAACTTTTTAAAGAATTAAAAAATGAAGACACTAAAATACCCAGCCTTTTATGGTGTTTTTCCTTGTTTTGGATACATTATGGGCTTTTTTATATTTTTATGCACTACATATTCCTGTAACGATGAAGTTTTGAATATTACACCTTCTGATCGATATTCAGATATCGAAGTTTGGCAAGATGGAGGATTAATTGAAGCTTTCGTCAATAATACATATGCCAAAATTCCTCACGGGTTTTACTATCCTTATCGCAATAATCTCAGTTGTTATGCGGATGAAATTTATTATCGTGGAGGAGGTACTGATTTTATTAATGCTGGTGATATTACACCGGATCGATTGTATAACTTGGATCGGTGGAATGGCCCCAAGAACTATTGGGATGTAGTTACTAATGCAAATATCTTTTTTTATAATATCGAGAATTCAGAGATCGATGGGGAATTAAAGTCACGTATGAAGGGAGAAATGAAAATGCTCCGTGGATATGCGTACTTTATGCTAACTCAATTTTGGGGCGGTGTCCCTTTATTTACAGAACCGTTTGAACTGGATAGTGATTTCAAGATTCCGCGTAAATCTTACGAAGAATGTCTTGCATTTGCCTTGAATGAAGTAGAAGAAGCTATTGCGTTGTTACCGTTGAATTATAATGATGACAATCTTGGTAGAGTCACCAAAGGAGCTGCCATGGGCTTGAAATCCAGAATGACCCTGTATGCTGCCAGTCCATTAGTCAACAGTGGAAGTGATCTTTCCAAATGGCAGGTAGCAGCAGACGCTGCCAAAGCAGTAATAGATCTAAATGAATACGCTTTATTTGATGATTACAAAACTTTATTCCTTAGGGAAAATTCTTATAACACAGAAGTCCTTTGGGCCCGTCCGTTCAATCATCCTGTGGTCAGTGAAGCGGCATATATGGAATTGGCCCTTTATCCAAACGGATATGGGGGGTACGGTCAACCTCATCCCATTCAGGCGATCATAGATGATTACGAAATGACTAGTGGATTATTGCCGGCGGAAGACCCCTCTTATGATCCCCAGGATCCATATGTAAACCGGGATCCCCGGTTTTATGCCAGCATCTTTTATGACGGTGCTCCGTTTCAGGGGCGCACGGTTGAAACCTTTTTACCAGGTGGATTGGACTCCAGGGAAAGTCCAATCTCGCCATGGAATGCTACAGAAACAGGATATTACATACGGAAATTTTGTGACGATAAAATTGTAAACCCTAATACTACCAATCAAGGGAATTCGCCATATATTTTTATCCGATATGCGGAAATACTTTTGAATTATGCTGAAGCCATGTATGAGTTGGGTGATGAAGAGGCTGCCAGAAAGTATGTAAATATGATTCGGAGCAGGCCTGGCGTTTCCATGCCTCCTATAGCGGAAAGTGGTATAGAGCTTAGAGATCGCATCCGACATGAAAGAAGAATTGAACTCGCATTTGAAGAACATCGATATTTCGATGTCCGCCGATGGATGATTGCACCGGAGGTATTGAATGTCGATGCTGCCCGAATGGATATTCAAAGGGATCCGTCTACAGGAAAGAAGACATATACGATTGTTCCGTTTAATACCAGGAGGTTCAACGATAAAAATTATTGGCTTCCTATTCCTCAGTCAGAAATAGAAAAAAATGAAAATCTGACCCAAAACCAGGGGTATTGATCGGTGATTTACACTTTTAGGATGGTTAAGTTAAATTAATTTATCTTCTGTGGGTAATGGTTTACGGTAACCACAATCATTTGGAATTATGAGAAATAATAGAAGGGACTTCTTAAAATGGTCAGGACTTTCAGGCCTAAGTATGGGTGTTGGGATTTCTTCACTATCAAAATGGGAAGGCAAAAATAATCAGTATCGTTTATATACTGAAAGTATAGATGGTGGACAGGCTAGTACTGCACCTCACCGGTATCCGACTATGCTCCAGGACTATTACATAGATAAAGTACGGAAAGTCTCAAAAAAGCACGATACGAAAGTTTATGGATTGCATTCGAAAGAAGCAGCGGTCCAATACCAGAATGAAATTCAGGCGAAAATCAAACATTGCCTGGGGCCTTTTCCTGAGAAAACTCCTTTGAATCCCACAGTGACAGGTGTTTTGGACCGGGATGAATATACAGTTGAGAAAGTTATTTATGAAAGCCGTCCCGGATTCAAAGTGACGGCCAATCTCTATATCCCTAAATCTGATGGTAAGCCTATGCCGGCAATTCTGGGTACCTGTGGACATACTCGGGAAGCCAAGTCAAGTTCGTATCAGTATTTTGCACAAGGCCTTGCGAGAAAAGGGTATGTGGTTTTGATTATTGATTGTATTGGCCAGGGTGAACGATTACAATTCCCTGTGGAGGGTAGGAAAAGTGCAATACGCTGGGGAACTGTCGAACATATTTATGCAGGTGCTCCTCTAAATTTGACGGGGGATTCAATGGCTGGTTGGTTTGTGTGGGATGCTATTCGAGGCATTGATTATTTATATTCTCGTCCGGAAGTGGATAAAAAGCACATCGGCGTCACAGGAAATTCTGGGGGAGGGACTCAGACCACCTGGTTATGTGGTGTAGAACCCCGATTAACTATGGCTGCGCCAAGCTGCTTTGTGACGACTATACGCCGTAATTTGGAAAATCAGGAGGTGCAGGATGCTGAGCAATATGTTATGAATGTTTTGGAGCAGGAAATGGATCACTTTGATTTTATAGCGGCTATGGCCCCAAAACCTGTTATCATCATAACACAGGAATTGGATTTCTTCGATACACGGGGTACGGAAGAAACTTACAGGAAGTTAAAGCATTTTTATGGTTTGATGGGAGCAGAAAATAACGTTCAATTGTTTCGAGGGGATGATTATCATGGGTATCATCAACCTGGGCGAGAAGCTATGTACAATTTTTTTAACCAGGTTACTGGAATAAGTAACGATGGAAATGAACCGGAAATCGTTTTAGAAAAAGATGAAACATTATGGTGTACCCCCAATGGTCAATTGTCAGAGGAGGATTCTCTCACTCTCAGTGATTTTCTTAAAGAAGAATCCCTGGGATTAAGACGGAGTAGGGGTGACATTGAATATAAAGAACTTAAAGATTCTTTAGGTAAGATTTTGCAATTGCCAAGCCAATTTATAGTGTCGGATTACCGGATTTTCAGGTCTAGGAAAGAAGAGCTTTTTCCCAAACCATTTGTGACGGATATGTTTGTTGAAACGGAACCAGGTATCCATAACTCGGTGTACCGTCTTAATGAAAAGAATATATATTCGAGACCGTATGGAAACCCGAAAAGTGCTCTTTTATATGTATCACACAATGCTATGGACGATGAATTAATCAATGATTCTATGGTTAGAGAAGTGATTAAAGAACATATAGACTTCGCTGTTTATACCTGTGATCTAAGAGGTATTGGTCAGACTTTACCCAACACACGTGTGGGGTATTCAATTCCGCATAATACGGAATATTTTTATGGAATGGTATCAAATATGTTGAACGAACCTATACTGGGCAAAAGAACGTATGATTTATTATGTATTATCAATTGGCTGAACTCCTTTGGACACCAAAAAATTACGATATTGGGAAATGGATGGGGCTGCCTACCTGCTACATTTGCTTCATTATTAAGTGATCATGTTGATAAGGTTATATTAAAGAATCCGTTAAAAAGTTTCAGCGATATTACGGAATCTACTTTTTATAATTGGCCCGTTTCAGCGCTACCAATGAAGATTTTACATTATTTTGATTTACCGGATTGTTACCGTGAGCTGAAGCGGAAAAATATTGAACTTGTTGATGCATGGGATGCAATGGCTGGACAGTAATTTGTCCGTTCTTCTAACTGTGTATGTATCAGAAAAATCTAAGAAAAAAGGGAATGAGTATGGATTCTTAATGTATAATTTAGAGATAATGCATGAATTAAGTTTTGATAAATGGCATTTAGCCAATTTGATAAGAAATATATCCTTTGTATTTTTTTTACTATTTGCATTTCATTTTATTGGTTGGTCTCAGGATCTGCCGGATGTATTTGGTGATCAAAGGTCGGATGTGATTAATGCCCAATTAAGGCATAAGGCTTCATTGTCATATCAAAGGTTGACTCCTCCGGGAACAAGAGAAGAATGGGAAGAGAGGCGAAAAGAGTTGAGAACCCTCATTTTTGAGAAAAGCCGTGCCAGGAAATTTTCCGGTTTGGATTTAGACTACCGTGTAACGGGACAATGTGAAATCGATGGTGGAGTAGTAAAGACGATCTATTTCCAGACCCGCCCAGGAGTATACGCGACCGCCAATCTTTACATCCCCGAAGGACCAGGTCCGTTCCCGGCTGTAATAACTATGATGGGGCACTCCACAGATGGAAAACTATACGATATGTACAGGTCTGTGGGGTTTGAATTGGTTCGAAACGGTTATGTGTCGCTGCACATCGATCCCTGGGGAGCTGGGGAGAGGACGACTACGCACGGTGATTTTGAATACCATGGGGCACAACTCGGCGCCGCTCTACTTAATGTTGGAGAGACTTTACTCGGTATGCAATTGACAGATAATATGCGGGGAGTGGATTTGCTTTGTTCACTTCCATTTGTGGATGCTTCGAAGATCGGAGCTACTGGAGCAAGTGGGGGTGGCAACCAAACAATGTGGTTGGCAGCCATGGATGAAAGGGTCAAAGCTTGTATGCCCGTGGTTAGTGTCGGAACTTTTGAATCTTATATCATGAGTAGCAATTGTGTATGTGAAATGCTACCGGACGGCCTGAACATTGCGGAAGAATCTGAAATATTGGGGTTGATAGCACCCCGGGCCATTTTGATATGTAATGCGGAAAAAGAGTCCAATCAGGCATTTCTACCTGGAGAAATGTTGAGATCCCTGGAGAGAGCAAAACCTGTGTTTGATTTTCTTGATGCCGGCGGAAAATTGCAATACCAAATAGGAAGTACAACACATGGTTATCATCCTGTATACAGAGAATACCTGATAGGTTGGATGGATTTGCATTTATTGGGAAAAGGAGATGGTTCTCCCAGAAAAACGGAGGAGTACTTACTCCCGGAAAAACAAGCAATGATGGTTTTTGAGCCAGGAACCCGACCGGAAGAAGTAATGAATACCATTCAATATTGTAAATGGAAAAGAGAGGATATCAAAAGGGAATTAGCTGGCAAGATATTTGGCAATGCAAGTGAAAAGAGGAAACAACTGCGTGGGGTTTTGAAAATACCGGATCATACAATACTGTATAAAGAATATAAATATGGACCACTCAATGGTTGGATCCGCTATGCACTGGAACTTTCAGATGGATCCTTGTTACCAGTCCTGGTGAAGCCGCCTGCCTCAGGTTCCGGAGAATTTGTTCTTATTGGAAATACTGAAGGTAAAGCCTCTATTACTTCTGAATGGATATCTCGTATTGAAAAGGAAGGAAAAGGAATTTGTTTGGTTGATTTTTGGGGATTAGGGGAAAATAGTTCCGAATCTGCAAAAAGATTAAACGGGAATCACTTGCCTGAATTTCATACTTTGTCCAGAGCTTTAATGTGGTTGGGTAATACCCTACAAGGGGTATGGGTCCGTGAAATGGAAATAGTAGTAGATTGGTTGATGGAAGAGTTTGAATCGCAGGGGATAAGTATCCTTTCCAATAAAGACCTTGGCCTGGCATCGTTGTTCTTTACTGCTTTGAACACCGATAAAATAAAGTCTTTGACCGTAGAGGATGTGCCTGTAAGCTATTTGTTTGAAGAGGAAATCAAAGAAGGTTTTTTTACAATGGGAGTGCATATTCCCGGTTTTTTGGAATGGGGAGAGGTTTCAACCGCAGTGGCGTTATCCCAAACCCCAATTCTGTTCATAAATCCTAGAAATCTTGATGGGACTCTTTTCGAAGATGAGAATGATTTCATGAGAACGTTACAGGAATTGAATACTAAGTGGTTGACGGAAAGTAAGGTTGAATTTAGGTAGTATCATTCCCCCAAAGTATAGTCCTGTAAATCTTAAAATACATGAAAATGAAAAATGACAGACGGCGATTTTTAAAAAATAGTGGAGCTTTAGGCATTTCATTGATGATCGGTAGCGGAGAAGCCCTATATGGAAGGAGTAATCCGGATGAGAGTGTTGTATTTAATGAAGCTATCCTAAATGAAAAGATACAAAGAAACCGAGATATTGCTCTTCGTATTCTCAAGCCTTCCAAGAAGGATCTTGAGCACGGCCTGGAATTGCATAAAAATTCGGTAGTTTTTGACACCTACGGATTTATGCCACGGTCAGCTTATGATGGGGATCTTATTGCATCTGCTATTGAAGGTGGGGCATCGGAATTGGAACTCAAAGACTTGAAAGAAGACCAGTCTATGACACGGTTTGTTCATGACCAGCATGAAAAGGAGGAATTTGAGAATGCCTGGAAAGCGTCTGGGGTGACAGCGGTTTTTCAAAATGCCGGTGAAGAAAGCAATACCGTGAAAGTCTTGCTTAAAAGATTGGCGCGTTTTACATATGTGACTGATATGATCCCGAATTTAGTGGGGAAGGCGATTCATCCGGACCAGGTGGTAGAAGCTAAGAAAGAAGGGCGCCATATGCTTTATTTTTCCGGTAATGGTGTACCCATGCCCCTGGATATGGTATCTGTAGAAGAAGAGCTTCGCTATATCAAAGTCTTTTATGAACTCGGGATCCGGATGATGCATTTGACTTATAACCGGAGAAATCTGATAGGTGATGGGTGTGGGGAAAAAACTGATGCCGGTTTGAGCGATTTTGGTCGTACCGTCGTGAAAGAAATGAACCGGTTGGGAGTGGTTGTAGATATCTCCCATTCCGGTTGGGAAACCAGTCTTGAAGCAGCTAAATTGTCACAAAAGCCTATGGTCGCGAGCCATTCTACAGCCACTGCGGTAAAAGAGCATATCCGTTCAAAACCGGATAAAGTCATAAAGGCCATTGCCGATACAGGAGGTTATGTTGGTATATGTTGTATACCGAGGTTTTTAGGAGGGATCGGCAATATAAAGGATATGATGAGGCACATAGATTATATCGCTCAAAAATTTGGAGCGGAGTACGTTGGGATTGGAACGGATGTAGCCTATACATCTTCAAACTCAGGACAGGAAAATCAAAAAATACCAGGATATAGGACAAGCAGAACCCGCTGGGAAGCATTGTGGCCCGATGATAGTTTTGAAGAAACTTCCGAAATGAGGGATAGTATGGCCTGGACCAATTGGCCGCTATTTACCGTGGGCTTAGTTCAGATGGGGTATTCGGATGAGGATATTCAAAAAATCATTGGAGGTAATGCCCTGCGAGTCCTTAAGGGAAATAGTATCAGTTGATTATGGACCTAAGCTTGATGATTAGCAGTAGTTTCAGGTGAAGAGGGAGTGCTCAAGTGGAGTATTCGGACTATTACATGTAATTTTATGGCTAAAAAACAAGGGGCGGTACATTTTCTTTCACATTTTATTTGTACAGGGTTCGCAAAGGGTTTCAGTGATTTTGTAATCTCCCGAAAGAAGCTATATTTTTCTCTCAGCGATATACTGGATATCAGAGCCGTTTTTTATTAATTCATTTTTGAATCCTGAGACAATGGATATTTGGGGATGATTAAAAGATTATTAATAATGCGGAATTTTTATTTTGAATTGAAATTTGGACAATGTTTTGATAAAATTTTATTTGGATTTTTTTATAAAAAAATAGTCCTCAAGATTGTTGTTTTCAAGGCCTTGGTTTTTTATATAATTCCTTGGTTTTTAGATGTTTGTTTGACACATTATTTTATTTTCTTTATTTTATATTAAGTGTTTTTTAAAACATTTTGTTGTTCGATTATGTGAAATGTAAAATTTTTACCTATATTCGGTAACGTTACCGTTAAAATAAATTTTGTTTTTCAATGTGTAAATCATTGATGGTAATGGTACGTCCCAATAGGAACTTTTTATGTAGTGAAGGTGAATAAAAATTTAAATAATTGTTGAATTATGATTGGAAGAAAAACTCAATTTAGATTATTCTTGCTGGCAGTAGGATGTCTTTTCGCTAGCATTTCGTTTGGAAAGTATATTGAAATTGGAAATAATGAGGAAATTGGGAAAGTGGAAGTTGGAAAAAGGGGTGTAAACCTCGATATTTCCGGAGTAGTTACAGATCAGGAAGGTGAGGTATTAATCGGCGTTAATATATTGTTGAAGGGTACTGATAATGGCACCTCAACAGATTTTGACGGAAAGTATGAATTGTCCAATGTTCCTGAAGATGGCGTATTGATTGCATCTTATGTCGGTTATCAATCTCAGGAGATTGAAGTAAACGGAAGGGCTGTTGTTGATATTCAAATGTCTTCAGATGCCCAGATGCTTGAAGAATTAGTAGTCGTAGGGTATGGGTCGGTCAAAAAGAGTGATTTGACTGGATCAGTAGCGACCATAGATGGAAGTACGTTTCAAGACCAGCCAATGACCCAGGTATCGGAGATGCTTACCGGAACTGTAGCGGGCTTTTATGCCAATCAGGGGAATTCGGCTTCAGGGGGTGGCTCGTTAGAAGTAAGGGGCCCCAATTCATTGAATGCTTCCAGTACGCCAATGATTGTGCTCGATGGAGTGATATACAATGGAAACATGAGTGATATAAATCCGACAGATATCGAATCGATAGACATTCTAAAAGATGCTAGTTCAGCTGCTGTATATGGGGCTAGGGCAGCTTCTGGTGTGATTATTATAAGTACTAAAAAGGGAGGCGAAGGAAAGCCTGTTATTCGATTTAATAGTCAATTGGGATTGACAAACCCCACAGGAAAATTTGAGCATTTCCAAGGTGAAGAATATTTGCAATATCGAGCAGATGTATTGCGATTTATTAATCCGGGATTACCTGATTTTTACTACAATGATCCTCAAAATTTGCCGGATGGAGTATCGATTGAAGAATGGCGAAATGCCAGTGGTAACCCCAATGCTGATAATACGGATGAATGGTTGGCCAGACTGAATTTTTTCCAAATTGAAGCTGATAATTACAAGGCTGGTAATGTCGTAAATTGGTATGATGAAGTTATTCAGACCGGTTTTAGACAAAATTATGATTTGAGTATTTCCGGCGGGACTAAAGATCTCAATTATTATTGGTCAATTGGGTATCAGGATAATGAAGGAGTCATTCGAGGGGACAAATTTACAACCATTCGTTCTAGATTGAATCTGGACTACACAGTAAATAATTGGTTGAATGTAGGTCTAAATACTCAATTTTCAAATCGGGATCAAGGGTCTGTCACGGCAAGTCTCGGAAGTATGTATAATATGAGTCCGTACGGATCTATTTTTGAAGAAAATGGCGATGTAAAATGGTTTCCTAATACTTTCGTCGTTCAAAATCCTTTGATCAACTATTACGGACAAGATCGCCTAAATAGGATCAATACTATGTTTTCTTCATTATATGCCAATATTACTCTTCCTTTCGGTATTAATTATAATGTTTCTTACCAACCGAGATTTGAATTCGCAAAAGATTATAACTTTTGGTCATCGAAAACCATTGCAGGGGGGTCAGATAGAAGTGGAGGATACGCCACAAGAGAAGAAGGGTCTTCATATAGTTGGATCGTGGATAATATATTGAGTTGGAATAAAGAAATTGGTATTCACAATTTTGATGTAACTTTATTATATAGTGCGGAAAGAAATCAATTCTGGAATTCGTATTTGAATAATCAATCGTTTGTGCCGAATCAAAACCTCGGTTTTGGTGGCCTGGAATTCGGTACGAATCCGGCTCTGAGAACGACAGATTCTGAAACAACAGGTGATGCGGCTATGGCCAGACTTAATTATACGTTGATGAATAAATATTTATTTACGGCATCAATTCGAAGAGATGGATATTCGGCTTTTGGTAATAGATACCCACGGGCTACTTTCCCAGCAGCGGCTTTTGCATGGAAAATTTCAGATGAATCCTTCTTCAATTCCAACGTCATTGATAATATGAAATTGAGATTTTCATGGGGTGTGAATGGTAATCGGGATATAGGCCCTTATTCTTCATTAGCCCAATTGTCTTCTACCCTGTACTTTGATGGTAGTAATGTAAAAGTAGGAGTGTTTAACAATACACTTGCAAATAGAAATCTGAGGTGGGAGAAAACCCGCTCGTTTAATGTAGGTGTTGATATGGGATTTGTAAGCGGTAGGATCAATGTTAATGCAGATCTCTATAAAATGAATACTACAGATCTCCTATTGAATCGATTAGTACCTGAAATTTCAGGATACCAAAGCGTCACGGCTAATCTGGGAGAGTTGTCGAATATAGGATTTGAGCTTACGGTCAATTCTTTTAATATCGATAACGAAAACTTTCAGTGGAACTCCAATTTTGTATTTTCTTTAAACCGGAATAAAATAGTTGAATTATTCGGTGATGTGGGAACCTACACACTCGAAGGAGAGGAAATAACCGGAGAAATACCGGATTATTCCAATGAGTGGTTTCCGGGGCATGCCATAGACCATAT
Organism: Membranihabitans maritimus; assembly: GCF_021729145.1. Taxonomy (GTDB): domain Bacteria; phylum Bacteroidota; class Bacteroidia; order Chitinophagales; family Saprospiraceae; genus Membranihabitans; species Membranihabitans maritimus. The sequence goes on from NZ_JAJSLW010000010.1 coordinate 141,169, forward strand.
ATGGAATTATGATATATTGGGGATTTGGCAGTTAGATGAGGCGGATGAAGCGAGTAGATATCGCCTGGTCCCCGGTGACTTCAAAGCGACGGATGTTAATGACGATGGTAAATATGAGGCATTGCAGGACAAACAGTTTATTGGTTATAGCAGACCCAGGTTTAGATTAGGGCTGCGAAATCAGTTTACTTTCTTTAAAAATTGGCAAGCGAATATATTTATTCGTGGAGATTTGGGACACATGGGTTCCTTTAGTCAAGGGCTTCGTTCAGGAGGTATAGATACTTATGATAGACGAAATACGTATAAGACTCCATATTGGTCGCCTTCCAATCCAATAAATGATTTTCCCAGTCTGACAAATAATGCTAGCGTATATGGAGGGGGACTAGGGTTTTATAAACCACTTTCATTTGTGAGAATCCAGGATTTATCTATTTCGTATTCGTTCCCGGAAGAATTGACAAACGTTTTAAAATCTCAAAATATACGGATGTCAGCAGCTGTCAGAAACCTATATAGTTTTGATAAATGGCCCGGTTGGGATCCTGAATCATTAGATGAACCTATGCCGAGAACTTTTACGATAGGTTTAAATATAACATTGCAATAATTTTTTCTTAATGCGAAAAAATCAATGAAAATGAAAAATCGAAATACTTATATCATCCTTATTATTGTTTTTGCCGGTCTGCTATTTTCTTCATGTGGGGAAGAACGATTAAAACCTAAGCCCAAATCATTTTTTACGCCTGAAAATGTATATACGGATCAGGAAGGTTTTGAGTCTATTTTAACTACTTTGCGTAAGAATATAAAACAGGAGCACAGTGGTGGGCTCCACTGGATTGCAACAGAGTTTGCCGCCTCTGATTTGGGGTCGCCATGGTCGCAACTTGATTTTTTTAATTTAACCCCAAGTACATCACAGTATTATCCTTTCCTCAGTATGTTTACGGATGTATATGAATTTATTAAAAATGCGAACGTCGTTGTTTCGAGGATTGATAATATCGAATGGGAGAGCCAGGATGTGAGGAATCAGATTTTATCGGAAGCGTTATGGCATCGTGCGTATTGGTATTATAGACTGGTTCATACGTATGGAGATGTTCCATTTATTGGTTCTGAAATTGAAGAAGTAAAATTGGATTTTCAAACTCATAGTAGAACCGCCATACTTAATAAATTGCAGGAAGATCTGGAGTTTGCGGAAAACTGGTTGCCGGAAAGTGTAGGTCCGGGAGGAATATCAAAATATGCAGCCTTGCATTTGTTGACTAAGGTATATTTGGCGGATCAGGAATTTGATAAAGCAATTGAAGCTTCTACCAAAGTGATTGAAGGTCCGTTTGCCTTGATGGATGAAAGGTTTGGGATCGATGCAGATGATCCACTGCGCAATGTGATTTGGGATTTGCACAGGCCTAAGAACTTTAACCTATCACAAAATACAGAAACAATCCTGACATTTGTGGATCGATATGAAGCCCCACCCGATGCCAGATCCGGAGGATTATTTACGATGCGTTTATATAATCCGCAATGGATGCAGGCACAAACCCGGGATAGTGAAGGAAAGCCCGGAATGGTGGCTGATGGACTGCAGTATGATTCTTTGGGAAGAGGAAATGCGAATGTGCGTCTTACTGCAAGTTATCAATATCATATATGGAAATATAAAGATCAAAACTGGAGAAATACTACAGACTTGAGGAGGGCTGATATTAATTGGGTGGATATTGATGAGTTGCGGTATAATAATCCGGAGTCGGTGGATTATGGAAAAGTGGTGAACCCGGAATATTTTGCCCAACAATTGGATACCTTCAAACACTTATATGCCATACCCCATTACATAATGTATGTGCCTATGGACGATGCGGAGGCACGACCCGTCGGAGGGAATGGTGATTGGTATCTCTTTAGATTGGCAGGGACGTATTTACTTCGGGCAGAAGCGTATTATTGGAAAAACCAATTAGCAGAAGCGGCAGCTGATATAAATGTCGTCCGGTCCAGGTCGCAGGCATTGAATATCACTCCTGATGAAGTGACCATTGACTTTATTTTTGATGAGCGGGCACGTGAGTTATTTGCTGAAGAACCGCGTCATTCAGAACTAGTAAGAGTTTCTTATATTTTGGCAGGACTGGGGGAAATGGGATATTCTGAAGGCAATTTTCATGAGAATAATTATTATTTTGACCGGGTAATGGCGTACAATAAAACGTATGAACAAGATATTACACTATTAGGTAACACCGCTAATATGGCACCGTTTCATGTGTTGTGGCCTATTCCGGATAGAATTATTACAGCCAACACTTTGGCTACGATTAACCAAAATGAAGGTTATGATGGAGTTGAAAATAATGTTCCACCCCTTGAGACCATTGAATAATTAATCAAAAATTAGAAGTTATGGATCCGAAAAATAATAACAGAAGAGATTTTTTGAAGCTGACCAGTTTGTCTGGGATGGGGCTTGTAGGGGCTCAATTTATTACGGGATGTGCCAATTCGGAAGCGCAATCGACAGAATCCGAGGATTCCGTGGTGAAGTTGGCTCAAAGAAAATATAATCAATCGTTTAATATGTGTGGGTATGGAGCCCCAGCGATTCCTACTGTGAGAATAGGATTTGTAGGTCTGGGTAGCAGAGGACCTGGAGCTGTAAAACGAATGAGTTATTTGGAAGGGGTGGAAATAAAAGCCCTTTGTGATGTGCGACCTGAACAGGCTCAAGCGGCCAAAGATTTATTAAAGGGTACAAATCACGATCCGGAGTTGTATACTGACGGGGAGGATGCATGGAAAATGATGTGTCAGCGCGAAGATCTGGATTTAATTTATATTGCAACACCATGGAGCCTGCATACACCAATGGCCGTTTATGCCATGGAGCAAGGAAAGCATGCGGCCACAGAAGTTCCAGCTGCTACTACTCTCGAAGAATGCTGGCAACTGGTTGAGACTTCGGAACGGACCAAAAAGCATTGCTGTATATTGGAAAATTGTTGCTACGATTTTTTTGAATTGCTGACACTAAATATGGCGCGCCAGGGGTATTTTGGAGAGATTTTTCATGGGGAAGGTGCCTATATTCACGACATATTGGATGCCTTTGGTTCAAGAAAGCGTTTTAATAGTTGGCGCCTAAGACAAAATATGGATCGAAGGGGAAATTTATATCCCACACATGGTTTGGGGCCAATCTGTCAGATAATGAATGTAAATCGTGGGGATAAAATGGATTATTTAACCTCTACTTCTACTAATGACTTCATGATGGCTGCCAAGGTTAAAGAATTAGCTGCTGAAGACGAAAGTTTTGCTGAGTTTGATGGTAAAGAATTCCGGGGCAATATGAATACGTCTGTTGTTAAGACCCATCAAGGCAAGACCATTATGATTCAACACGATGTATCCTCACCAAGACCGTATTCACGTATTCACTTAATAAGTGGTACTAAGGGGGCCGCAAGAAAATGGCCACTTCCGGGAAAGATTGCATTAGGACATGAAGGATGGCATTCTGAAGAAGAAATGAAGAAAATAGAAGAACAATATACACCGGAAATGGTGAAATTATTAGGTGATATGGCTCGAAAAGCTGGAGGTCATGGAGGAATGGATTTTTTGATGGATTGGCGGTTAATTGATTGTTTAAGACATGGACTTCCACTGGACCATGATGTGTATGATGCGGCTTCGTGGAGTGCTATCTTTCCATTAAGTGAATGGTCTGTAAATAATCGTTCCGCACCCATTGACTTCCCTGATTTTACGGGTGGTGCCTGGGAAAACAATGCTCCTGTAGATAAATCCCTTAAGAATGGTGTTTCTACAGGTGTAGTAATTTCATAACACCTAAATCCATACCTGCTCCATGAAATAACTTTCAGGATAAGTTTGCTTGTATACCTATGAAATGATATATTTTTTAATCCCTGGAATTAGGTGGTTTTTGGGGTTTTAGATATTGTTCTTTAAGTAAAAATCAATACATTTAGTCTTTAAAAATAAACTAGTTTAGACGATTTTAATGCCTGTTTTCATTCCCATTAATCTAATACCCAGCTACCATGACTACAATTGACTATATTATTCTTTTTAGCTACTTTATTGGTGTAGTCCTTTTCGGATTGTGGATTTCAAGGCAGGTGAAAAGTAGTGATTCGTACTTCAGGGGGAACAGGAAATTTAAGTGGTGGATTATGATGGGGCAGGCTTTTGGTACTGGGACCCATGCGGAAATGCCTGTAGCTCAGGCGGGAGTGACTTATCATTTGGGCTTTGCGACGATTTGGTACCAATGGAAAAATATGCTGATCACCCCATTTTATTGGTTGTTGGCACCCTTCTACCGGAGAAGTGACAAAACCACAGTAGGGGAAATCCTGGAAGAAAGGTATGGTAGAAGAATTGGATTAGTTTACTCTATATTCGCCATACTTTTTTTCGTCTTTAATATGGGGGCGATGTTGCAGGGGGCTGCTAAAGTTATTTCGGTAATCAGTGATGGACTTCTTTCACCTAATCTCGTCGTTATATCCATGACAGTGGCTTTCATTATTTATAGTTTTGCCGGGGGATTATTGGCTGCGGCATACACTGATTTTTTTCAGGCCCTCCTTATTATTGTACTATCTATTATGCTGATCCCACTTGGATTGAATGAAGTGGATGGTTTTTCAGGGATGAAAGAGGTGCTTCCTGAAGACTTCTTTTATTTATTGAGTGATGCGAGTGGAATTAATAGTTTTACCCTGGCGATGTTAGCTGTAAATGGATTTGTAGGGATCACCGCCCAGCCTCACATGGTGTCAATGTGTGCTACGGGAAATACTGAGCGATCGGGAAGAATTGGACAGACATTTGGTTCGATGGTGAAGCGAATGGTGACGATTGGCTGGGCGTTGACGGGGTTAATTGTCGCCGCATTGGTGATTAAAAACGGGGACGTACTGGAAGACCCTGAAATGGCATTCGGTTATGGTGCAAGGGAATTGCTAGGACCAGGGCTAGTGGGACTTATGTTTGCCGCAATAGTGGCTGCAAATATGTCAACGTGTTCAACATTTATGGTAAATAATGGAGCTCTTTTTACGCAAAATATTTACAAAGAGTATATTAATCCTGATGCTCCGGATAAAAAGCTATTATCGATGGGGCGATATTCCGGATTGGTATTGTCCCTGGTAGCGGCATTGTTTGCATTGAGTATCAAAAATGTCCTTCATGCCTTTTTATTTACCGAGACCATAGCTGCGTTTGTAGGTATTATATTTTTAGGAGGTATTGTTTGGAAGCGCGCAAATCGATACGGTGCTGCAGCAGCATTATTAGTTTCATTGACCAGTTATTACGGGATTAATTATTTCAACACAGGGGAATTGGTGTTGGTGTATAAATGGGAACCGGCACCGTTTGGCTGGGCTATGTTACTGGGATTTTTCTCTTTTTGGTTGTTTAGTGTACTTACCCGACGTGAAGATACCAACAGAATGGAAGCCTTTTTTGATAAGATGAGGCGAAGATCTGATGTCGAAGAAGTGGATGAGAATGGCAAACCTCCTTTGGGTGCAGAATCCGGACACGATTTAATTTTGTTGGATTTGCCGGGTTGGTTGAAGAAAGAACGTTGGAATAATTTCTTTACCCGGTATCGTGAGGATTTGGTAGGATTTGCATTGGGATGGATATTTATCGGTGTGATTATATTATTCGCCTGGGGGATTTTACAGATCAAATAGGGAGAACTGCATCAAGTTGGTTTTTGGTAAATGGTAGGCGGCAGACCGGGCTTCAAGACTTATGATGTGAACACTGAAATCACCTTAGTTCCCAATATCGCAAAAAGTTCGGTGTTTAGATCCCGAGGAGTAATATCTAATGCAAAAAAGTGGAGGTAACTTTTTCTCTTGTGTTAAGCATCTATGGAATAATTTCGCTGCGACAGTGGAGAATCAATATAAAAAGCCGAACAGCCATAAAGGAACTTTATTTCCTATACTTTCTTCGATATCATCAGCAGCTATATAGGCATTTGGAATACCTATGATTTGTTTCTTTGTTTTGGATGCCCCCCCTATTTCGAATATATAGGTATCATCTATCATGAAATCTCCATATTTTGGTGATGTGACAGAATGAAGAACCTGAAGTTGATTATAAAAAAATGTTTCTCTCAGATTCCCTACATTGGGTTTCCCTTCTGCCAGGGGGTAAATAAGATTAGGGTTTTGCAAAAAGATTTTTTCAGGTTTTTGCAAGTGACTTACACCTTTCGTTTCACGTTTTAGTAAGAGCAATAAGCCTGCTTGCATTAATACATCCAAAAGTTTGAGTAATGAATTTCTCGGGATGTCAAGCTTGCGAGATAATTTATTGATATTCGGTGTGAAAGGGACGGATTGACTGATTACATATAGTAACTTTTTCATATTCCTTAAGGAAGAATAATTCATATTAACGACAGGAGCAATGTCGACTTCGGATACAAGATTAACGGTGTCCAGGAGTTTTTGCCCGAATATTTGTTTACCTTCTTTAAAGAATGGGTAATATCCGTATTGGAGGTATGTTTTGAAAAAGGGTAGCGGTGCGAATAAATCTCTGGCTGTATTTGCTATTTGGGAATGATTATTCAGAATGGTTCCCAAATTATAAGACTCGGTTTTGATGTTGTATTCCAGTTGCAAAAACTCTCTAAATGATAACCCTGGGAGGTAGTATAGAGATGCTCTTCTCGACAAGTCTGAGTGACCTTTTTTAACTTCTAAAATAGAGGATCCGGTGACTCTGATTCTGATGTCCGAATAGCTGTCGTATATATTTTTTAGATCCCTGGACCAATATTGATATCGATGTACTTCATCCAGGTAAAAGTGACGATAGCCCATTTTATGGAGGGAATCAATTAAATAGACAAGTCGATTGCTTTCAAAATAAATGTCATCCAAACTAAGATAAATACTTTGAGATGGTGACTTTTTCATCTTTTGCAATAGCATAGTTGTTTTTCCGGTACCCCTTTGTCCCAGAATAATTACAAGGCGTTGTGTCCAGTCAACTCTGTCAATTAAAAATCGTGAAAATTGAATGGGCGTGTCCGCTACTTTTCTCCCGGATATGTTTTGCAGTCTTTCCAAGCCGTATTAATGCTTTTTATAAATAACAAAAGTAATAAATGTTAAATAGAAAAAGCAAAATTTGACAATGTTAAATAGAAAAAGCAAAATTAAACGGTCCGGTAATTTCCCTGAAAAGGGTTTTTTACTTATTTGCAATATACTGTGAGACCGGACCTTTTATGGAAAATCCGGATAATTTTTCTCTTTGGAGAAGACTTTTATACCCAGTTCGTTCTCTCGAAAGCTGCCTTGTATTCGGATGGACTTCTTCCAGTGATGTTTTTAAACTGTTGGTTGAAATTGGATTGCGTTTGAAATCCGCTGGCATAACAAGCCTCCGATACCATAGCATTTTTTTCGATCAAAAGTTTGCAGGCGTAACCGATTCGTATTTCACTGACAAAATTGGAAAAAGTTTTATTGGCGTGAGCGGTAAAGTACCGGCTAAAAGACGATGGAGTCATATTGGCGATTTCAGCCACTTCTTTTAATGTGATTTTTTTATGAAAATTTTTAAGGACATAAGAATGAACCCGGTTCATACGATCTGTGTCCCCGGCATTAAAGTTATTTTGGTATTCCGGACTGGCCAGAAGTTCGATGTTTTCGATTTTTGATAATTTATTGAGAATATTGAGAAGGTGAATAATACTGTCAAAATCCTGTTTATCGACCAGTTGCAGCATATCTTTTTTGATGGATTTTGTTACACTTCCATCTATTTTTATCCCCCTGTGCGATTTATAAAACAAAGTTCTGATAAGTACTAATTCTGACTTGCCAAGTAATTTTTTTCCTACCAGATTTTCATTGAAATAGATAACAATTCCGTCGGTATTCAATGAATTATTACCCTGAAAGTATTCTGGATCACTCCGCCAAAGATGGGGCAGGTCCGGACCTGTAAAAACAAGATCACCAGGCCCGAATGTCTGGACGTTGTCTCCTACAAAACGCGTACCGGAACCTTTGAGGACAGTGAATAATTGGTATTCCGGGTGAAAATGCCAATTAGCATCGAAGTGAGGATCTTGTAACCTTTTACATATAAATGCATGAGAATCGGGTATGGGAGATTTTGATAATGGTGCTTTCATTCTTTTTTACATAAATAATTTGTCATCAAATTTAAGTAACAGTTTAATTCAATGATAAAATATAGTTTATTTTAGTGAAAATAGTGTATGTTGGTTCCGTTAATTATTTTGATATTTGTCATATTGACAATTTTGAATACAATGGTGAGAATGAAAATATGTATTATTGTTTTGTTTTCTGTCTTATTGGTGGGATGTTCTTCCAATGATGGTGAAAAGCAGGATGATCTACCTCGTCCGATTGAGGTGCTATTTCTCGGGCATGCCAGCGAACACCACGATTCCTATAAATGTGCTCCGATTCTGGTAAAAGCATTTACCAAAGATGGTATCAATATTTCCTACTCTGAAAATACGCTTGACCTAAACGATAAAAATCTGGAATCCTATGATGCATTAATCATTTATGCGAATCACGAAGAAATAGGGAAGGAACAAGAAAAGGCGTTACTAGATTTTGTAAAAGGAGGAAAAGGATTTGTACCTATTCATTGCGCGAGTTTTTGTTTTCAAAACTCTGAAGAGTATATTGACATGGTTGGTGGCCAGTTCAAGGAACACGAGACTGGTATTTTTACAGCAGAAATAGTGGATAATGAACATCCGTTAATGACAGATATTGATACTTTTTCCACCTGGGATGAAACCTATGTTCATCATAAACTATCAGAGGATAGGACCGTTTTGATGGAACGGGTAGAAGGGGAGCATAGGGAGCCCTGGACCTGGGTGAAAGATTATGGCGATGGAAAGGTATTCTACACCGCTTATGGACACGATGAAAGAACCTGGAATAATCCGGGGTTTCAAAAACTGATAAAGGAAGGAATCAAATGGGTAGTTAACGATCATGTTAAGGATCTCTGGACAAAATACAACGACACTTTGCCTCAATTACAATATGTGGAAATGGATAATATCCCTAACTATGAAAAGAGGGATCCAGCGCCACAATATCAAAAACCACTAAGTCCAAGGGAGTCCAGATTGTTAACACAAGTCCCACCGGGATTTGAACTGAAGCTATTTGTTTCCGAACCGGATATTGTCAATCCCATATCCATGGATTGGGATGAAAAAGGCCGCCTTTGGGTAATAGAGACAGTAGATTATCCCAATACGGTAAGGAATGATAAAGGCCAGGGGGATGACCGTATAAAGATTTGTGAAGATACGGATGGCGATGGCCGGGCAGATACGTTTACTGTGTTTGCAGAGGGGTTAAATATTCCTACCAGTTTTACTTTTGCCAATGGCGGTATTATTGTTTCCCAGGCGCCGCAATTTTTGTTTTTGAAAGATACGGACGGTGACGATAAAGCAGATGTAAAGGAAGTGCTTATGGAAGGTTGGGGTACTTTTGATACCCATGCCGGTCCTTCCAATTTGCAATATGGATTAGATAACCGGATATGGGGGACGGTGGGGTATTCAGGATTTGAGGGTAATATTGATGGGGAAGAGTTAAAATTCAGGCAAGGTTTTTATAGCTTTAATAAAGATGGGACTGAGTTGGAAGTTTTGACTTATACAAGTAACAATACCTGGGGGCTTGGATTCTCCGAAGGGAATTCGGTTTTTGGATCCACAGCAAATAATACACATAGTGTTTTTATGGGTATCCCGAATAGATATTACGAAGGAATTGAAGGAATCAGGCCTTTTGGAAGCGCAAAGATTGATGGACATTATGCAATGCATACCGCTACTGATAAAGTCCGACAGGTAGATGTTTTTGGGGGATTTACAGCCGCAGCCGGACATCGATTTTATACGGCCCGAAAATATCCAGAAGAATATTGGAATAAATATGCATTTGTATGTGAACCTACGGGGCACCTGGTACACATCGCAAGAATTGAAAAGGAAGGCGCTGGTTATATTGAAAAAGATGGTTGGAATCTGGTCGCCGGAGCTGATGAATGGTTTTCTCCGGTGGAGGCTAAAGTGGGTCCCGATGGAAATGTATGGATAGCAGATTGGTATAATTTTATCGTTCAGCATAATCCTACACCATCTCCGGATCGCGGAGGATATCAGGCAGAAAATGGGGATGGGAATGCCTATGTAAATCCCCTCCGGGACAAAGAACACGGTAGAATATGGAGGTTGGTACAAAAAAGTGATAAGCAGGGAAATAAATTAGAGTTAAGTAAAGAAGATCCGCAGGAGCTTATACATGAATTGAATAATTCCAATATGTTTTGGCGGACAACTGCGCAAAGATTGCTGGTAGAAAGAGGGGAAATTGATGTTGAAGATGATTTGGTTAATATGGTGGCCAACCAGGAATTGAATGAAATTCATCAAAATCCCGGTGCATTACATGCATTTTGGGCATTGGAGGGTTTGGGGTATTTTGCATCGTTAGGAGAGGATAATGTTAGGTTGTTACAAGATGCATTGAACCATGCCTCCGTCCCTGTTCAGCGAGCAGCGATTCAAATCCTGGAAAGATTTGACAGGGGAAAGAAAGTTTTATTGGAAAGTAATGTTTGGAATGACTCGGACCCAGAGGTGAGGCTCGCAGGAATAATCAGTCTTGTAGGAATGAAGGAAAATCCTGATATAGGAATGGAGTTGTTTAATATGTATGGAAATGATCCTAAGGTGGTAGAAGATGAATGGCTCTCTCAGGCGTTATATCTTGCCGCTGCAAAACACAAATCCGGATTTTTAAAAGGGTATGTCATTGAAAATGGTAAGTTTGATGGTTCTGGGTTAAGCGAGGAAGAAAAAACAGAATGGTTGAATAACTTTCTGCTTAATTATTGGAGTGATGATATTGATTTTGAAGTTGCCAGCATCAAAAAGGGAAGTTCAGCAGCTACAGAATCATTTGAGGTTGGAGTGATTCAAAATGAAATGAAATACGATGTATCTGAGATAGAGGTGACGGCCGGGGCGTCGGTAGAAATTACTTTTAGCAATCCGGATTTCATGCAACACAATCTGGTGATTGGTGAAATGGGTGCCTTGCAGACCATCGGGGCTGCTGCTGATAAAATGGCTTTGGATCCGGATGGGGCTGAAAAACAGTATGTACCTGACATCGATGAAGTCTTGTTTTCTACTCCATTGGTCAATCCCGAAGAACAATATGTATTGAAGTTTACTGCGCCATCAAAAGCCGGTGAATACCCATTTGTATGCACTTTTCCGGGGCATTGGAGGATTATGAATGGTGTTATGAAGGTCGTGGGTAGTGAAAAATTGTAAAGATAAAATATGCCGAAATTAGGAATTAGTACCTGGATATGGACGTCCCCTTTTAAAACTGAAACACAAAGGTTATTTCCAAAAATTAAACAAATGGGATATGATGCAGTAGAGATTCCTGTTGAATACCCAGAAGAGATTGATGGTAAGGAAATAAGAAAAGCGTTGATAGACAATGATTTGGTGCCCATCGTTTGCGGAGCCTTTGGCCCGGGGCGGGATTTAACCAGTGAGGATAAAAAAGATCATGAAAATTGCTTCGAATACTTGAAACAGTGCTTTGACCTTTGTAAGGAATGGGGGGGCGGATTTGTTGCAGGACCGATGTATTCTGCCGTCGGCAAAGTACGGATGTTACCTGCAGATAAGAGAAAGGAAGAATGGCTGAGAGCGGTAGAAAACTTGAGGAAGGCGTGTGAATTAGCCTATAGTCACGATGCTAGGATTGCATTAGAGCCACTCAATCGATTTGAGTCGGATTTGGTAAATACTTCGACTGATGTGGTTCGATTGGTAAAAGATATTAACCATCCTTCCGCAGGTATAATGTTGGATTCTTTTCATATGACGATTGAAGAGGTGAACCTGGAAGAAGCCATTATACACGCAGGTAGTCATTTGTTGCACTTTCAGGTTTCTGAGAACCACAGGGGAATACCCGGTACGGGGTTGACGGATTGGAATAGTATAAAAAGAGGTTTAGATCGAGCAGGCTACGAAGGTGTGGTGAGTATTGAAAGTTTTACCCCGGCGATTAAGGAATTGGCTGGTGCCGTATGTATATGGAAGACTTTTGCCGATAGTCAGGACGAGTTTGCAGAGCGAGGGTATCGGTTTTTGAATAGTTTGTTCGATTCATAAAATTGAATGAGAAATAAGATAAGTAATGCGACCTCGTTGAGGTCGGATATCTGATCCAGGCGAGATGACTAACATAATGTGACTCCTTTGGGGTCTTCGGACAAATTGTATTTATTCAGAAATATGACTTAGTACCTAAATGATACAGGATGGTGATGAATTTGTCAAATTAAAAATTAAGAAAGCAGAATTAATGCTTATTGTCAAAAGGATTCCGGTCCAAATAGTTGCCGAAGGAGGGTAAGATTATATTGGAAAAAATGAGGTGTTGAGGTTGTTCAGGATGCGAAGGCTAACAAAATGTGACCCCAGGCGTTTCAGCCTGGACATGCCCTCAGGGGGCTGTTGAGGATTAAAGACTCGTGTAGGTGTCAGAATATGTTAGCAAAGGACCATAAAAATCCAGCCAACCCCATAGGGGTGTAGGAGTAAAAAAAACTGATAGAACGGATAAATAGCCAACATAAGAAGGATGCCGTCGGGATCGGAAAAAGTTAGAAAAGTGATAAAAGAAAGGCAAGTTAATAGAATTGTCTGGTGGATAAGGTTTGTAGGATGAAATGTAGGAAAAAGGGGAAATACTGGGGAAAAGAATTAAGAAGGATCCCGGAGGGATCACATTATGTTAGAAAAGAAGAGTGATTAGGCAATGTGATCGACCCCGTAGGGTGTCGCATTATTTAAAGAATTAATTATTAGGTAAATTATAAAAATATAAAAGAATAAAAAATGAATATAGCAATTGTCGGTCTTGGTTTCGGTGCAGAATTTATTCCTATTTACCAAAGGTATCCTGGAGTGAATATGTATGCAATTTGCCAAAGAACCGAGTCGAAATTAAATGAGGTGGGTGACCAATTCAATATTGAAAAGAGGTATACATCCTACGATGACCTGTTAAACGATCCCGATGTAGACGCTGTACATATTAATACCCCGATTCCTAATCACGGTGAACAAAGCATAAAAGCGCTAAAAGCGGGTAAACATGTAGCGTGTACTGTCCCCATGGCTACAACGGTTGAAGAATGTGAAGAAATAGTACGACTAACAACTGATACAGGGTTGACCTATATGATGATGGAGACGGTGGTCTATGCCAGGGAATTCCTTTTTATGAGAGAAAAATTTGAAAAAGGGGAACTCGGGAAAGTCCAATTTTTGAAAGCTAGCCATCAGCAAGATATGGATGGATGGCCGGATTACTGGCCTGGTTTGCCTCCAATGCATTACGCAACACACTGTGTAGGGCCCGTTCTCGGATTGACACGTGATCAGGCTGAATATGTATCTTGTTTTGGATCGGGTACGATACGGGAAGAGCTTCACAGTTATTATAATTCTCCTTTTGCGGTAGAAACTACCCATGTTAAGTTTAAAGATTCGGATTTGACCGGGTACGTTTATCGTTCGTTATTTGATGTAGCACGACAATACAGGGAAAGTTTTGAAGTATACGGATCGAAGCAGTCGGTAGAATGGCCTTTGATTGAGCACGATCCTTTGGTAGTGCATACAGCAAAGAAACCGGAACCTGAAATCCCTGAAGAAACTGAGTGCCCGGATTATGCACATTCACTACCGGAAGAGATACAGCCCTTTACGACAGGGGGTGTTTATGATTCTGACGACAATCATCATTTGTCTTTTACGCAAGGTGCAGGTCACGGTGGCTCTCATCCCCATTTGGTACATCATTTTGTTCAGGCTGTAAAAGGAAATGGCGATGGGTATCCCAATGCAGTAGAATCTGCTAACATTACGTGTGTGGGTATACTTGCCCATGAATCAGCTTTGAAAGGTGGTGAAATCATAAAAATGCCGGAATTTACATTGAAGTAAGAATACGTGTTATATAAATTTCTATTGAGTAAAATCGGGGCTGTAAAGACAGTTCCGGTTTTTTTTTGTTTCTAGTCGTATGGAAAACTCTTTGTTTTCAGTGTGGAATGCAGGGGCATTGATCTATGGATTGAGGTGAAATTTGGCGACAATCGAGAATTATATAATGTCATGTCTCCTCTTCCATTTGATTCCTGATCTTTTGGTAAGCAATGCGCATTTGAGATTCTACCGTTTTTACAGAAATTTCCAGTTTCTTTGCTATTTCCCTGTAAGGTAGTCCCTGGATTTTGCTTAGGGTGAGAATTTCTCGGCACCGGTCGGGGAGGTTGTCAATAATGGACATAATCTTTTGTGTATTTCTTTCGATTTGAAAGAAGAAGATGATCATCCATTTATTAACCACAGTTATACACAGGAATATTGGCATTTACAGGGTCCTGTTCGAAAGAAAAAGTGATCATCAATTGCTTTGATAGGGGAGATATATTTGAATATAATTCAGGGTGATATCAGGGTTTTGCAAAATTCAGTAAATGTCCAGATTGAAAAATAGATAACAACCATATTTACCAGGGTAAATAATAGAACTTAACCATATAAATTGCCATATTTGGAAAAAAATCAAATCCATATAATATGATTAGAGCAATAGTCATTATCTGTTTTGTAATTAACATCTACCAAATAAGTGTAGGGCAAGAAATTAATAAGAATTTATTGCCAGAGATCAGCCAACATGATACAGATCATTTTCAAATCCGTATCAATAAACCATCTTCCTCACCTATTACTATCCTACAGGTAACAGATTTGCATCTGGGTAGTACCGATGAAGGTAAATGGAAGAAGGATATCATCACCTTTCGCCGGATCAAACAGTTGGTAGATACCTATAATCCGGATATGATAGCAATTACAGGTGATTTGCTGACAGGCGAAAAGCCATTTGGAGCTTTGCTTTGTGCTTCCGTTGTTAATTTTTTTGACGGACTGGAACGACCCTGGCTTTATGTATTTGGGAACCACGATCCGGAGGGAGGTTTTGGACGGGATCAAATTGCTGAAGTGTTTGCTGTCTCGAAATGGGGTGTATTGGGTAAGCATACCGTAGAAAATGAACACACAAAAAAGTATGATTATATGGTGGATTTGATCTATGAGGGTGGTGAAGCCCCTGCCTGGCAGATTTATGGTTTTGATTCAGGGTCTCAGGAAGGATTTAAGTCGATTAAGGAGGATCAGTTGCAGTGGTACAAAGAAGTATCGGAACAAACAGTTAGACAATATGGAGGACCTGTCCGGGCTATTTCAATTTTTCACATTCCATTAATTGAGTATCAATATTTAAAAGATGATAATACTATTAAAAAATATGGGGAAAGCCGGGAAAAAGTATATTATGAAGAAGATGATGGATCAGTTTATCAGGCTTTTCTCGATGTAGGAAATATAGAAGCTGTTTTTGTAGGGCACGATCATTATAATAATTATTGGGGAACTTACAAAGGAGGTATCATCCTTGCTTATGGATTTATCAGTGGAGAGGCCACAAAATATGCCTGGCCCCCGGGAGGTAAATTAATTACTTTGCCCGGAGATGGCGCAGAAATTCAAATGAAGAATGTATCTCCGGACTATCGAGAAGAGGACTATGGTTATTAACCCATAATATTGAGCGATGAGAATCGGTCGTTAGCATGTGCATATTATTTGGATTGATTTCATAATTAAAGGGACAATGTTGGGTTTGCCAAAAAAAAGTGGTTGCAAGAAACGAGGGCCCAGGGGAGCTTCTTCAGTGATGGGATGGCATGACAAAGAATAATCAAGATGTAATGATCAGTTCTTATTGTAGACTTACCTATCTTTTGAAAAGATCTTAAACCCTTTTTATACTTTGAAATGGGATATATTTTCCTTCCGAAAGGTTAGGCCAACAGTAATCTTTATCTATTTTACTGAGAAAATAAGTATGTCAAATAATTCTTCTTTGGATGTATATATGACCTTGGCCAAAGCAAAAATTCGTTCAAATAACCTGTTCCAGGCATCTAAAATAATCTCGGGATAATAGTGCTATATTAATTTTTTGAACCAGATATTTGAATTCTGTAAGAATAGGTTTGTTTACGGTGGTCTTACTGCAAAAATAATCTATCAACCTCATTATAAATCCTGATTCAAGGACTCATATAAATTTACCTTGTAGAGTCGAAAGGCCGGAAGCAGGGCTGCTACTAAACAAACTATGAGAATCAACACGACCATTCCCCACTCTGCTGAGGACACAGTCAAAAAGGGAATACTTACCTGATAGGATTCTTGCATCCATTGGTTGGTTTTAGTAATACCCAGGAAAGTAAATAAATATCCCAGCAGAATACCGGTAATTCCGATGAGCAAAGATTCGAAAACTATTATTTTGAGGACATCACTCCGTTTTCCTCCCAGCATCCGAATTACAGCCATATCCCGAATCCTGTTTTTGAGATTCATAAGCTGGGAAAGAAAAATGCTGATCAACGAAATAATCAATATGGCATATGCGAGCAGTCGTGTAATATCAAATCCTGCTCCCATAAGTTGATATAACCTATTGATCTCAATCGCTGGGTCCGCAGCCATGATTTTAGTATGTTCATTTATATTCCTTCCAAAATTGAGAATTTGCATGGATTTACCGGTAAAAGTAATAAGAACGGATGTTATCTCATGGTCTGGGTATTTGGACAAATCCCGGGTGGACAATACCACCGGTGTGGAGAGGAATGACTCTTCATCGTGTTCGTGCTGAGCCCATACTGTAGAGGGATTCGTGAAAATAAGATGGTCTGTTATCATTCCTGCCGGAGAAAAAATACCCACTACTTCCAGTTCTCCGCCGTGATCGTGCTCGAATCCTTCATCTCGGATTCCATGTCCGCTAACGAAATGATCGCCTAATTGGAGATTGCGTTCTTTTGCCACTGTAGATCCGATAATAACCTCGTTATTTGTTTCAATCATTCTTCCCTGGGCGAGCTCTAGTTCGTAATGGTCATAGAAGGCCAATGTAGTACCCACTATTCGATTTCCCTGATAATTATCACCCAGAGAAAGAGGGATAGCTGTCTCAATGAAGGGGTGGTCTTCGCGCAAGTGAGGTATTGCATCCTCGATAGCAATATTGCCGGTAGGGGCGTCAATATGAAATAAATTACATAACACTGATTGGAGCGGACTACCCTTGGCACTTAAAATAAGGTCTATATCGGCCAGATTATCATTAAATCGCTTTTCTACCTGTTGGTTTAGCCGTACGCTAAAAACTATCATTGCCACGCTCAAACCAATCAGTAAAATTGAAAGAATCGGAGCCAGAGGTTGATGGAGTAAATTCTTTATAGCTATTTTGATAACACTCATGACAAATCCATTTTTTGACTAAAATAGGGGTCAAGTCTTAGGTCGTGGGTCACTACTATTAAGCCAGCATTGATGGTTTTTGCAGATTGGATTAGGAGGTTGATGACATCTTCTGTGCGTTGATCATCTAAGGCGGAAGTAGGTTCGTCTGCAAGAATAAAAGAAGGTTTTTGCAATAAAACTCTTGCAATGGTGGTACGCTGTTTTTCCCCACTACTGATTTGTCCGATTTTTTTATTTTTTACTTTTTCAAGGTCTAGTAGGCATAAAATCTCAGGTATTTGAGTCGCTACTTCTTTTGGTGATATAAAGTTTGTAGCCAATTGTACATTTTCATTTACTGTAAGAGAAGGCAATAGTCTGGCTTCCTGGAAAATCAATCCAAAATTTCGGGCTCTGAAACGATCTTTTTCGACGATAGGTAGTGTTGAAAATTCCACATCACCTACCATTATTTTTCCACTATGTAAGGGAATGATTCCACATAATGCATATAACCAACTGGTTTTACCACACCCTGAAGGGCCTTTGATCAATATGCGTTCACCTGCCTTCAGTTCCAGGTCAGGAAAACGAAGGAGTGTTGAGTTTTTATATTTTATTGATAGTTGGCTGGTTTTTAAATTCATATCCTTAGATGCCTGGATACAATGATACCAAAAGCAAACGAATAAGTATAATTTACCAGCAGGTATTGTGTGTCAAATTCGGAGTTGGAAATAATTGTAAATGGGCCGCTCTTATTTAATGAGAATCGTCATTACTTTCCGAATTTTTCTGATAATAAATTCCAAAGTTCCGGGTGGCCATTATCGAATCCCAGTGCCCAAATTCCTACTCCGCCCAGTTTTTTTCTTTTTATCCAGTCGTATTTGATGGATAATGATGAGGAATCATCAAACCACAATTGTGTGAAATGGTTCCCGTTATCAGGCATATTTCTATAACCCGAAGATACTATACTGTCAAACAATCCTCTCCCTAGTGACAGGTCAGAATATTTTTCCTGTATGGTACTGTAGGATAAATGATCGTTGAATTTTTCAGCTTTTGAAGCAAATGTGGTGTCCGTTACTGTCCATTCCGCCCCGTAATAGGGAAGGCCTACAATTAGTTTTGACGGCTTGATTCCTTTTTCAATATAATTGCCGACAGAAGATTCCAGGCAATTCTCACCAAAGTTATGGCTTTTCCTTAAAGGAGCGACCGGGCCGGCATTTGTGCTGAATCCTCCGTAATAATCATATCCCATCAATGTGTAGAAATCAATATATGGGTCAATAGCTGTGATCTCAAAAATGTGGTTGTAATCCACGGCATAAAGACAAATAGATACCATATATTCGGGATCTGCTTGTTTGATTCTTTGGGAGATCTTTCTTACAAAGGCAGAAAATTGTGTTTTATTATCGGTGGGTATAGATTCAAAATCTATATTGATTCCATTCGCACCACGCAAGGACAAAAGGTGAATAACACTGTCAATCAAAGTGCTCTGGGCATTGGGGTTGTTTAAAAACCGTTCGTTGTTTTCTTTTCCGAAATTGGCTACGGTAAGAAAGGTATTGCAGTTATATGCTTTGGCACTATCGATTAAGGCGGTTGTTTTCCATTGATGTATATTTTTATAGGATCCGTTTTCAGGATCTACGATATATGCGAAATAGGCGACCCCCCACAATAGGGAAAAATTATAATCCCTATATGTTGAACCGCGGGAGTACAGATGCCACCCAAAGGTCCGGTAGTTAGGATCTCTTTCGTATTCTCCCCGGTGTCCGGATGTATGAATTGTGTTGTTTATACGGTCCCAGTGTTTTTCAGAGGAAGCGTTGAGTTTACCGTATTTCAATTCGTGAAGGTAATGTGCGCTGAGAGTATCATTAGGGGAGAAGGGGGCATCCCGCTTTTTGAATGAATCTCTATTTTCCCCGGATTGGATACAACCGAATGATATAATTGCCAAAAGAAGAAAGATTAATATGTTTTTCATGGTCTTTAAATATACAATAATTTAATACCCGAAAGAATGCGTGTTGGGAGCCTTGGGTAATTCCATTTTGATCGAAGGACTAGGTAAAGAAATGGTATAAGGGAAATAGAGGTTAATCTCTGATTTTATTTAGGGCTTGGAATTATTGAAACATTCAATACATCAGGTCCTTTAAGAGTGAAAGGATACTTACAGAAGACTCTGTAAGTATCCTGATACAATCGGTAGTAACTACCACTAAATACTCAATACGTAGAGGATTGGATCGTTATTGAGTCCAAGGTTAATAATAAACCAACTTTTTGAAAAGGTTTTTACTGGTTACACATACTCTTAGTATCTTTGTGGTTCTTTTAAATGGTAATAGATAGATATTCAATATGTATAAGGAATATGATGGTTTAAATTTACCGGATATCGATCGGGAGATCCGGGCATTTTGGGAAAAAGAAGGAATATTCGAAAAAAGTATCGAGGAAAGAGATGCGGACCGTCCATTCGTATTTTATGAAGGACCTCCGTCTGCGAATGGTAAACCCGGTATCCACCATGTAATGGCACGAACGGTAAAAGACCTGATTTGCCGGTACCATTCTATGAAAGGAGAGCGCGTAGAAAGGAAAGGGGGGTGGGATACCCATGGATTGCCAGTGGAATTGAGTGTAGAGAAGGAGCTTGGGATTACCAAAGATGATATTGGTGTAAAAATAAGTATAGAAGAATACAATCGTAAGTGCCGCGAAACAGTAATGCGGTATAAGGATATGTGGGATGACCTGACCCGGAAAATGGGGTATTGGGTAGATCTGGAGGATCCGTATATCACTTTCAAAAATGAATATATTGAATCGGTCTGGCAATTGCTTCAAAAATTATATGACCAGGATTTAATTTATAAAGGATATACCATACAGCCATATAGCCCGGCTGCAGGCACAGGGCTATCATCGCATGAGCTCAATATGCCAGGGTGTTATAAAGATGTGTCGGATACTACGGCAGTGGCCCAATTCAAAATGGTCAGGGATGACCATTCTGCTGATTTATTAGAAGGTTTGGAAGACGATGAGGAAGCCTTTATGCTGGCCTGGACGACGACTCCCTGGACTTTGCCTTCCAATACTGCATTGGCGGTAGGCCCCAGAATTGATTATGTGAGGGTCAAAACCTTTAATCCGTATACAGGCGACGCCATAAATATATTCCTTGCAGAGAAATTGATGCCCAAGTGGTTGAATGAAAAAGGAAAAGACGAAGACTTTAGTGCCTATACAAAGGGTGATAAAATGATCCCCTGGAAGGTTGAAAAACAGTTCAAAGGAGTCGACTTTGAAAAGGTGAAATACGAACAATTATTGCCCTATGTGCAGCCGGAGGA
This sequence comes from Membranihabitans maritimus, assembly GCF_021729145.1. Lineage (GTDB taxonomy): Bacteria > Bacteroidota > Bacteroidia > Chitinophagales > Saprospiraceae > Membranihabitans > Membranihabitans maritimus. Next base: position 162,106 of record NZ_JAJSLW010000010.1, read on the forward strand.
TGGGTTGGCCTTTATGGTGTTAGTTGATGATTTTGTAACAGTAGAAGATGGTACGGGAATAGTGCATTTGGCTCCTTCTTTCGGTGCGGATGACCGTCGGGTAGCGCAGAAATACGGAATTGGTTCTTTGACCCTGGTGGACAAGCAGGGTAAGTTTGTTGAAGGAATGGGAGAATTTGCCGGAAGGTATGTCAAAGACTACCAGAATGAAGGCGAGAATTATATCCCGGTAGACGTAGATATTGCCGTAAAACTGAAAAAAGAAAATCGCGCTTTTAATATTCAGAAATATGTTCACAGTTATCCACACTGCTGGAGAACTGATAAGCCTATTTTGTACTATCCATTGGATTCGTGGTTTATCCGATCGACCGGACGCAAAGACAGGATGGTCGAGCTCAATAAAACCATTAATTGGAAACCAAAGCATACGGGTGAAGGGCGTTTTGGGAATTGGTTGGAAAACCTCCAGGACTGGAATTTGTCGCGGTCTCGCTTTTGGGGAATACCTTTACCCATCTGGAGAGATGCAGAAGCGGAGGAAGAAAAGTGTATTGGAAGTATTGATCAACTTAGAGAAGAGATTGAAAAAGCCAATGCTGCACTTGGATTAAATCAGACAGTGCCTGATGATCTTCACAGGCCGTACATTGACAATGTCGTTCTGGTTTCTGATTCAGGGAAAGAGCTGAAGAGAGAAACAGACTTAATTGATGTGTGGTTTGATAGTGGTTCTATGCCCTATGCCCAGTGGCATTACCCCTTTGAGAATCAAGAGAAGTTTCAGGATAACTTCCCTGCAGATTTTATTTCTGAGGGAGTAGACCAGACACGGGGATGGTTTTTTACCCTACACGCTATTGCGTCTATGGTCTATGATAGTGTTGCTTTTAAAAATGTATTGTCTACAGGATTGGTACTGGACAAGCAGGGACAAAAAATGTCCAAGCGTTTAGGTAATGCCATTGATCCGTTTGAAACACTAAAGGATAAAGGAGCGGATGCTACCCGGTGGTATATGATGTCTAATGCCCAACCCTGGGATAATTTGAAATTTGACCTGGCAGGAGTGGATGAGATCAGTCGGAAGTTTTTTGGGACCCTTTACAATACGTATTCATTCTTCGCACTTTACGCTAATATCGATCATTTTGAATACAAAGAAGCAGAAATTGATCGGGATAATCGCCCCGAAATTGACCGCTGGATATTGTCTTCCCTGAATACTCTGGTCAAAGAAGTGGATGAGTTCTATGCGGATTTCGAACCTACCAATGCTGCCCGTAAAATTATGTATTTTGTCGATGACCAACTGTCAAACTGGTACGTTCGCCTGTGCAGAAGGCGTTTCTGGAAAGGAGATTATACCGAAGATAAAATAGCAGCCTACCAGACGCTATATACTTGTCTGGAGACTGTATCAAAATTAATGGCACCCATAGCTCCATTCTTTTCCGACTGGTTGTTTAAAAACCTCAATGATGTAAGTGGTAAAGAAGAAATAGCCTCTATACATTTGTCTGAAATACCGGAAGTTCAGACAGAATGGGTGGATGAAAAGCTGGAAGAGAGAATGGACTATGCTAAGCGTATTAGTAGTCTTGTTCTCTCCTTGCGGAAAAAAGAACAGATAAGGGTGCGTCAACCGCTAAATAAAATAATGTTGCCGGTATTGGACCCCGGTTTTGAAAAACAGATCCGAGACGTAGAAGATCTTATTTTGGCTGAGGTAAACGTAAAAAGCATAGATTATGTTTCGGATACGGAGGGGATAATAAAGAAAAATATTAAACCCAATTTCAAAACACTGGGAAGACGTCTGGGGAAAGATATGAAAGCTGCAGCCCAGGTCATTGGAAGCTTTACCTCACAGGATATTGCAGCTATAGAAAAATCCGGTGGCTATGCACTTGAATTAGATGGCGCATCCTATGAGTTGTCACTGGAGGATTTTGTAATTTCATCAGAAGATATCGAAGGCTGGTTAGTAGCGAAAGATGCTGAAATTACAGTGGCGCTGGATATCCAGATGGATGAAGATTTGCGGGCAGAAGGAATTGCCCGGGAACTGGTAAACCGAATCCAAAATCTGAGAAAACAGGAAGACTTTAATGTAACTGACCGGATCGAAGTAAAGATAAGTCCGGACGATATGGTCGTTCCTGCAGTCGAAAAATTCGGGCAGTATATCAAGAACGAAGTGCTGGCTGATGTATTGACACTAGAGGACAAACAAGAAGGTAATGAAGTGGAATTAATCGATGGGACTTCGGTACGAATATGGCTTCATAAGAATTAATCTACGTGCCTAGAATATCGAAATCGGAAGGAATCGTAATCCGGAGAATCAATTACCGGGAAAGCAGTATGATCGTCGATATTCTGACCAGGGACCATGGGTTAGTAGGATTTATCATTTCGGGTGTTCGAAAGAAATCCGCAAAGACTTCCCCGGGTATATTTACACCAGGTTATATACTTGACCTTGTATATTATGAAAATGACCCTAATAAATTGTGGCGGATAAAAGAAGCTGGCCTGGCGATTCACCTGAAGAATACTCCCTATGATATTTTGCGCGGAAACACAGCATTGTGCATATGTGAATTATTGAAAAAAGTATTGCATAGCTACGATCCCAGCGAAGAACTTTTTTTGTTTACGGAAAGGTATATCCTAATTCTGGACGAGATTGAAAAACCGGGCAATGTGTTTCTTCACTTTCTGGTGGGGTTATCTGTATATCTGGGTTTTGGCCCGGAGGAAAGGAGCCTGGCTGGCATAGATTCATATTTTGACCTTAAGTCCGGTAATTTTACAAAAACGGATCCCGCTCATCCATTGACTATGGAAGGTAGAATGTGCGAATTACTGGGAGCACTTTTAGGGTGTGAAAAAGAATATATGGAATCTATTAAAATGACTCGTGCTGAAAGGCATCAATTGACGGGGCATTTAATAGATTTTATCCGGTATCACACACATGCTTTCGAGAATTTGCGGTCGTATGATGTGTTGAAGACTTTGTGGTAATAGGTATTTTGATCCTTTTCTAAGACGAGAAATGACCCCTGGTCTGCGCAGTTAGCACCAAATATTATTAATTTAACACTCCTTTTTTTACATTTTCTTAAGTCGTTATTGGACAACACCTTTTCTTAAAATCCAGTTATTCACCTATCCCGGTTTCAAAACCCGACAAACTGCAAGTTCACGAATTCAAAACATCAAAATCAAAACATTATGTTGAAGAAATTATTTTTTTTACCCGTGGGTATAATGCTGCTTTTAATGTCTTGCAGTAAAAATGAAGAGGAAAATATTGGTCCATTGGATCCCGATACGGCTCCCGAAGCTGAAATTGATCGATTTTCTGATGAGGCCGGAGTTTTATTTACCCGAACTGCCAATACTGATCTGCCCGATGCCAATCAACCGATTAATTTTGACGAAAAACCATTTATTACCAAAGCCATGGGCCCTAATGGGGATAAGGTGTCGTATTATAACTTTGATGTCAAAACCGTAGAACCGGCTCCTATTTATTTCCTTTTCAAAGAAGGTGAGTCTACGGCAGTTGAAGGGCAACTATCTATTGTCAATTTAAAACCCGGGGATATAGGGTATAATGATTTTCGGCAAGTGTATAAAGTCACAGTTCCTACCGATTACGAAGCTAATACGATCGCAAGTTTGTCGGAAATAGAGTCTAATAACTATGAAGTACAAGCCACGGATCAATTAATCAATATGCCGATTGTACCGAATAACAGTACAGCCGGCCTTCGGTGGAATGACGGAGAAAGTAGTGAGTTGAAGAGGGCCTGGTATCGTAGCCAGGTAGTGTATTTCTTTCAATTCGACGAAAGAGCCATCAATTTTACTTCACGGGATGAAATCCCATTATCTCCACTCTATGTATCGTATAAAACTAATCCAGGAGAAGAAGGAGGCGGTAATGGTTCCGGATTTATGACTGAGCAGGGAAATGACCAAACCCATAATATTCTGGCAGCGCTGCCCATGGATTCCAATTATTCACCGTTATGGAGTGTTACTATTTACGATAATAATGAATTTGAGTCTGTTACAGATTACAATTCAGCGCAAACAGCTAATATAATTGAAGCCGGAAATGGACCGATAAATGCACCAGTTGTACAATCCGAGTAATCAGAATATTAAATTAAAATTCAAGCCTATTTGGTCGCTCCCGGATAGGCTTTTTTATTTCCCCTAAAATTGTTTGTCTATTATTGCGCTCGAGTAAGTTTATTAAGCCATCCCATCTGGGCAAATATTTTTGCGTAGAGTTTCGTATTAAAGCTACAAACCGTATTCATGCAACTTACCCGATAAAATTGATTCACTTAAATACCCTGTATGGTCCCAAACCAATTCTCCGGATTTATACAACTTCAAGACTGGGAGGGCGCGTATTTCCAAACTTTGGCTAATGGTCCTGTTTTCATCTGCATTGAGACGAATTAATTTCAGCCCTGGTTCTTTATCTTTTTTTATTTTCTCCAAATAAGGTTCCATCTTTTTACAAGGAGCACACCAATCTGCATAAAAGTCAATCAAAACCCATTTATTGGAGGAGGTTATATTCCGATATTTCTCTATAGAAATTCCATCTCCGGATTTATTTTCAGACTCTGGAAGATTTTCACTTCGCCAGTTCAACATTCCCCCTTCGAGTTCATATACTTTGATAAATCCGTCTTTACGCATTTTTTCTGCGGCTGCACCACTTCTCCCCCCACTTAGGCAATAAACGAGGACTGGTCTTGATTTATTAATTAGATTAATGTGATCTTCAAAATCGGTATCCTTCCAATTTACATTTATGGCATCTTTTATATGTCCACTTTGAAATTCTTCCGGGGTGCGGACATCTATAATAACCGGAGCCGGCAGATCCGAGATCATTTTTGAAAAAGCAACCGGATTTAATACTTCATTCGCTTGTTGGGCAAAGCCCACTATTCCATTGAAGAAGGCAAATAAAAAAAAGGCATATCGAAAATTCAGAAATAACAAAGTCAATGTTTTTGAAGATTATATTTAATCCAGGTTGAAAATTTCAGTTCTGAAAATCTCGTGCCGACTGGGCCATTCCACGTCAGCAGCATTTTCGGCGGTTACAAATAATTGTACCGGTCGAAAGGAAGATACGGTTTGCAATGAAGCTTTAGAAGATGATTTCGTCACTAATTGACCGAGATTTTTGACCCCATTTTGCGAAGTTTTTGCCCAGACTACATATGCGTCCTTAGGAGGATTCAATCTGTCCGGACTCGCAAGGTATTTAGCTGTTAAATTTATTTCATAATTATTATTGTCATCTTGTTTGATTGTAGCTGAAGCATCTGCGGCAGGCGCGATATCAGATATAGGAAATTCAATTTTTGTTGTAGAACAAGAGGTAATTGAAAATCCAATTAACGCAAGCATTAAAAATTGAAAAGAGTTGAACTTTGAGATTAAATGATCCATTACTTAAATTTTTAACTTCAAACAAATATGTTTTCGTAGTAATTTACGCAAAATTTCCACTAAAGTCACATTTAAATTCTATATATGTGAACAATATTACAATATATTTGAATACAACAAGTTAACTGGGCTTATGTTTTTCACCATTTAACCTTGGGTTAAATACGAACTAAGAATTTTGCTAATTACGTTGCGACTATTTGCGTTTTCATAGCCCCTTTTTTTATAGGTTTATTTGCCTCCTCTCTTCTTTTGAGCTTTAGGGTAACCAGTAAAGCTGTAATAGATAAAACCAGCCAAAATATATCAACAACAAAGATTTGTGAATAGCCTTTGGCGAAAGATATCCATGGCCAGTTTCCTGTAGTGATTCCATTGGAGATAGGCACCAGAAAACCAAAAATAGCTCCCAGAAATAAACAAATCTTATTCGTAAAGTAATTATCTCTTTTGATCAATAATAAAGCGGACATGGCCAGCCATCCCCAGAAAAACACTTTGTATATAAATTCCATATTGGTGCCGGTGTAATTTTCTGAAAATAATTTTACTGCAATAAAGGTAATCGCTGTTATAGGATACATTGACAGGCAGATTGAAAGATAAATCCTCACCAGCCAGGTATTAAATTTTTTCTTTCTTTCTGGTACGTTTTTTTTGTTTCTGGCAACCAACCAGATCATCACACCTGAGAGTATGACAAAACAAGAGACCAGTCCCAAAATGAAATAAATTATTTTCATACCGTATCCACCAAAATCCCCGTAATGTAAGCGTTGAATCGTATTAGCTGCACCTTCCAGGTAGGTTGTCCTGTCAGAAGGGTCCTTGACGTCTATGACTTTATTGTCCGATGCCCGGTACACCATGTGACCTGACCCTAGGAACTTTGTTCCATAATCATACGCCCCCTTTACCTTGATGTGCATATTTTCATCACCATAATTGAAAATTTCCAATTGATTTATCCTGAAATTCTCCCATCGTTCTTTCGTTTGTCGAACATAGTCGTTCAAAGAAAAATCTTTTGTCAATTTTTTACCGGTAAACTCAAAATCCGATTGATAGCTGTAGTAAGCATCCTTGGACATTTTATCGGCATCTCCATCGTACAGGATTGATTTGACCGGTTCCAGCATAACGGTATATCCTATAATCAAATAAGCGCCGGTTACGGCAAACATAAATTGATAAGGTAAGCCGATCAAACCCAGACCTACATGTGCATCCGTCCACAATGTCTTCCATTTGGCCTTTGGCCTGAAAACATAAAAACTCGAAACGATTTTATTCCAGTGTACAATAACGCCAGTCAAAACCACAAACAGGAAAAAGAAAGCAACAAAACCGGAGATCAAGTATCCGGATCTGCCGTATAGATTCAGTTGGGCAAAAAAGTGTAGACGGTAAAAAAACTCTCCCAGTGAATAGTTATTCCGGTAATCATAGGTTTTCTGGTTGGCCAAATTGGTGTAGAAAAAGGCCCGACCCGAATTTTTTTCTATACTTGTTGTATCTTTAGATGCAGACAGGGAAGTATTAATTCTTTTCTCGTGGTAAAACTGGGTAAGTGATATGTCCCTGCCATACAAGCCGTATTTATTGTCCAGGCTATCGAAGACAAGGTCAAAATCCTCCTGTTCGAAATACGATTCGGAAATAGGTTCATTGCGTTCCCAGGCATTGATCTCATCTCTTAGAAAAGCAATAGACCCAGCGAAGAATATAATGAATAATAATGCGCTGATAATAATCCCACTTATGGTGTGGGTATGAAACATAATGTTATAAATTCTCTTATTCATATCGGATTTTTACGCCAATGGATAGGCGACCTTTCCAAAATAGATCGCAATAGCCAATAACCCTGTAACCAATAAATACCACAACCAAACCTTCCATCCATTTCGAGCCAAGAAAGCAATAATGAGTAAAACAGCCCAAAGAATAAATCCTCCGAACCGAAGCGTAATCAAAGCACCTGACGCATCTACCCACAATGCCAGGACCATGTGAAGAGCTTCTGTGACTATGTATCCACCTGCAAATCCCGCACTGATTTTTGCAAACCGCTGCATGGGAGATTTTGTTAGGTGTTTTTTATTTGCCGGCATAATTTTATTGGATGAAAATTTCAAGTAGAATGGATGAAATCCCTATCAAAATTATTATGTGATAGTTTAGAAACCGCAAAGGAGCTACTAATACTATCAGGCTGGCGATCGTCATTAGTATAACTAAATACGAGAAAATGCCGGATGCAAAACCAAAGGCCAAAACTCCGGAAACTAAGCCTGTAATTAGCATCCCCGATCCTATTTTTTTTGATAATTGCGCATGTCGTTGAACCCATGTTTCCAATTGAAGTTGTGAAGACAATTTCGCCCTTTTCGAAGTATTGTACAATACAAAAAAGCCGAGAAAAGTGATACATATGGTAAATGAAATCATATTATTAATCTTTAAGCGTTGTTTCGACGAATTGCTACTGCTGTTATGTGTATTTAGATTAATTAAAAATAATGACGAATATAAGATGACTTTTTTTGTATTCCAAATGCCGACTAAAAAATTAAATTGACCGATTACCTTGCTCCTGGAGTTTCAATAAGGATTTGGACAATTATTATTCGAGGAGAGTTATACACGGTTTTTTTTTCTGAAATCAACTTTTAGTTATCTAGATCCTATGGAGTACAAAGAGTTCGACCATGTTCCGGTTCTTTCGCAATAGGTAGTATGCTTTTGGGCCGACCAATCGAACAAGCCGGCTTTTCCACCGCGGGAATCATTGATCCCGGATGGAGCCATTGAGTTGATGATCAACACCGGTGAAGATTATTCCCAACTGAAAGGTGATATTGAATAAGCTGTCAAAGGGCCCCCTATTAATGGAATCCGCAACAAACATTGGATATTGACCCAATTTATCAAAAGGAATTCATTTCCGTTCGAATAAAAATTGAATGGGATTTACCAATTCCTTAATACATTTTAATATTTACTTGAGACAATAGGGATACCTGCTGCCGTCATAATTATACAAGCTTCGAAGCCCAATTATTCTTCTAATCACTCAAAATAATACAGCTATGAAAAAGTATGTTATTGCATTTGCATTGATGGTTTCCGGGGTATTTACCTTTGCACAATCAACCAATTTTACCTATGGAATTTCCGGAGGAGTAGGGATTTCCCAATTACAGTTTTCACAAATTGATGATTTACCATTTTACAGTAATGATCCGATAGTGGGGTATCAGGTCAGTGCTTTACTAGATTACAGGGTTGGTGAGTCATGGGGTATTTCTGTAGAACCCGGGTATGCCCGCAGGGGTGGCCAATTAGGTATATTGCCGGGTATGACTAATTTAAATACCAGGATCAAACTGGATTATGTCCGGTTACCTATTCTCTTCTCATTGTATCCGCGGGAATATGTATCTATTTCAGTTGGTCCGGAACTATCCTACCTGGCAGATTCCAATATTGATTTTCTGAATATGATCGCCAGTCCTATAGAAAATAAATTTTCATTGGGGGTGTCGGCAGGTGTTGACTTCCACTTTGATGCGCCGGTCTCTATAGGTGTTCAATACAATAGGAATTTGACACCTTTGAGTAGTTTGAATATAAACGAATTTGGCCCTTTTTCCGGGACCAAAATTAATTTGTATAATCAAAATATTTCTTTGGTCGCAAGGATCACGATTTAATATTTTGAAAATTATGTAATGGTTATGTCTATAGTTATCTTTCCTGATAGTATTATATCGTCAGCTCATACATGGTAAAAGTGCCAGTGAAATAAGCTCATTATAAATCTAGCCAGTGTAAAATAAGAAGGAAAACCGGATACAATTTATTTTTAATGATATGGGAGCGAATTTTTTTTAATGCCGAAACCATGTGATTTTTCACCGTACTTCGGGAGAGATTTAATTTGTCTGCAATTTCATTATAGGAAAATCCTTCATTTCTATTGAGTATAAATATCGTTTTTTGTTGTTCGGTAAGTAATTGGGTGATCTCATTGAAGATCACCTTTTTGTCGTATTGAAGCGAAGGATATTGATATACATACTTCTCTTTTTCCACGTTTGACCAAAATTCTTTTTGAACCCGTTCATTTACCGCCGCTTTTCTCCAGTAATCGATGACCATATTCCTTGCAAGTATAAATAAATAGGAGGAAGGCTGGTCGATTACTTCCTGATCCTTTGACCGTTTTGATAATTTCAGGAAAACATCCTGGGTGAGATCCTGAGCAAGGTCATGATCCTTTATGTGTAGCATAAGGTAGTCATAAAGGTCATCCCTGTGTGCTAAAAATATTTCTTCCAATGCTTTACGCTTCATCCCTCACAGCCTTGATTGATCTTTTCAAAAATGGTAATTACGGATTCGGTTAAAAATTAATTCAGTTATTAGTTTTATAAAATCGGGATATGCAAATATAAAATTATAAAAAAACAAAAAAAAATGAAATTTATTAGACCTACCCCTGTTGTGTTTTCGTCCTTGGGATAAAATGACATTTGATAAATCATTTAAACTAATAATGTGATCAATAAATCAGAATTTAAAAGTTTATATACTAAGTTGAAAAGCAGTTCAATCTCAGAAGAAGAATTCAAATCATTTTTGGAATATATCAATCAACCAGAGAATCAGTATATGGTAAAGGAAGTGTTGGATCAAGAGGCTGCTGGTAAGTATCTGGATAGCCATTTAGCTTTAAAGAATAGATCAGAGCAACCCTTCAACTGGAGGTGGACGATAAAGGCAGCATCGATTCTATTACTATTGGGAATGATAGGGATTTTTAGCTATATGTTTTTTGCAAAGGGACAAGGCGAAATTTTTTATTCGACGGAAAATGGTGAAATTCTTGAGATACAATTACCTGATAACAGTTTGGTAAAGTTGAACGCTAATTCGACATTGAAATGGCGTAATGATTCGGAGAATGGACGATTAGTAGAGCTGTCCGGTGAAGCATTTTTTAATGTCAAACATACTATTGATGACCAGAAGTTTGTGGTAGAGACCGACCAATCAAAAATTACAGTATTAGGCACATCCTTTAATATTAATAGTCGTGAAAATGATAAGATTTTTCTTGAAGAAGGTAGTATTCAACTTGAAAAGTCTGGAGAGAAAAGTCCTGAAATGGTTTTGCTTAGGCCTGGTGAATCTGCTATAGTTGAGAAGGCCGGACCGGCAATACAGGTCTCGGTGAATAAAATGGTAGAAAATGAAGCAGCCTGGAAAGATGGGTTATTGCAGTTTTCAGACATGAAATTAGCCACGATTATCGAGCGTCTTGAAGAAATATATGGTAAAGATATCAAAGTTGTAGATACTACAGTCCTTGATACTGAAATGGAATTTACACTTCCCTATGCAAATTGGGAGATTACGGGACAGGCTCTGGCATTGGCAGTGGGGTTGACGTTGGAAGACAATGGAAAAATAATTGAATTAAAATAAACAAAATAATGTGAAATGGAAATAGGTGTACTTCGAGGGTGGCGGCTCATTTCGATCTTAGTATTGTTGGTGCTTTTGCTTCCTGGTATTACAGAAGCAATAAATCATCGGATGGTCGATGATACAGAGGAAATAAAATTGAAAGCTGCATTACAGCGACTTACTGAAAAATACAATGTATATTTTACTTACGACAAATCCCTGGTTCAGGATATCATGGTTGATTACAAAGAACAGGGCAAGAACATAACAGAGGAATTACAGGTTTTGTTGGAAGGAACGGACTTGCATTTCAAGATCTTTGAAGACCAATTTGTAATTATATATAAACTGGACCAGACCGGGATTCGATCTCTCAAATCAATGGTAGAACATTTTTCTGAAATTATCGCAGAAGACGAATCCCGGGAGACATTCAGACCGGTACCGAAATTAGGATTACGGCAGGCATGGAGCCCGGGGCCGCGAAAATTGACGGGATTGACATTGAATATTAATGGTACGGTTACTGACCAACAGGGAACTCCTTTAATAGGTGTCAATGTTCAGGTGAAAGGAACCAATAAGGGGACGGCGACAGATTTTGACGGAAAATATAGTCTTGAAGATGTGAATGAAAATGCTACGCTGGTGTTTTCTTATATCGGCTATCAAACGGTAGAGGTCCCTGTAGATGGCAGGGGTGAGGTATCCGTTGAATTGGTTTCGGATTCGGAATTGCTGGATGAAGTGGTAGTAGTGGGATATGGGACGCAGAAGAAGGTAAATGTTATTGGTTCTGTTTCTCAGATTTCAACTGAAAAAATTGAAAATAGGCCGGTAACTCAACTGTCTCAGGCTATAACTGGCCAAATGCCGGGGGTGACGGTAATTCAAAGGTCGGGACGACCGGGGAATAGTGGCGGAGAAATAAGAGTCAGAGGGGTTGGTTCCTTTGGAGCTACTCCAAATGCATTAGTTTTAATTGATGGAATTCCGGGGAGCTTGAATGAGTTGAACCCTGATAATATCCAATCTATATCGGTGCTTAAGGATGCATCATCGGCTGCTATTTATGGTGCCCGTTCAGCAAATGGAGTGATTTTAGTGACTACAAAAGATGGAACAGCAAATAAGCTTACAGTGGGTTATAATGGATATCTGGGGTTTAATCAAGCAACCGAATTGCCTGATTTTGTGGACTCATGGGACTTTGCTGAAATGTACAATATAGCTTCTGGAAGTAACAGTTATTCAGCAGAAGATATTGGGAATTATCGATCTCAAACTGATCCGGATAATTATCCGAATACTAAATTTATGGAGGAAATATTTTCGAGAAAAGGCGTCCAGACAGGTCATACGTTAACAATCAATGGCGGTAATAAGGATAATAAATACTATTTGTCAGGAGCCTATTTAAACCAAAACGGGATCATTGAAAAGAATAAATATGATCGGTATAATTTGAGATTAAATGTAGAAAATAATTTTAGTAAAAACTTGCAATTGAATACTCGATTATTCGGGTCTTTTGAAGAGAGAAATGAACCCCAGGCGACGGCAAATAAAGGGGGGAACCTTCAGAATCAGTTGATTCAAAATGCGATCCGCTATCCTGCGACTCATCTGGGCCAGGCATCGAATGGTGATTATGGCATTGGTCCTGAAAGCGGAGGAACCCCAATATCGTGGATAGATTCCAAGTCCTATTTGATAAATCCGAGGACGAAGGTAGGGGTCAATATGAAATTGGATTGGAATCCGATCAACAATCTTACGTTTTCAGCTATCGGAGGGTATAACTTTTCACTCCTGGAACAAAGGTCTTATCTAGCATCTCAAAGGCTGAATGATGAAGTATACCACGCACAATCTTATTTGAACCAGTTTAGCAATAAGGTGATTTTTAGGACTATGCAGTTTATAGGAGAATATTCGAAAGATTTTTCAAGGAACCAGATAGATTTATTGGCTGGATATTCTTTTGAAAATGAGATTACCAAAAACTTCAATGGTTATCGCCAGGATTTTCCTAGCAATGACTATACCGTTATTGGCATGGGAGGCGCAGATAACCAGCAAGCGGGTGGATTCGATGCTGAATGGGCCATACAATCGTTATTTTCGAGATTCAAATATAATTTTGATGAGCGATATTTATTTGAAGCAACAGTAAGATATGATGGATCTTCCCGGTTCCCTGAAAGTAAAAAATATGCCATTTTCCCGTCAATGGCAGTTGGATGGAGACTTACCGAAGAAACTTTTATGAGTGATATAAGCTGGTTGTCCGGGTTAAAACTCAAAGCCTCCTGGGGTATTTTAGGGAATCAGAATATTGGGAATTATCCCTACCAGGCCGTATTGAACTCGGGGAGAAACTATTCCTTCGGAGGTGTTATTAACACAGGGGCTGCTTATTCTACTTATAAAGATGCTGGTATTCAGTGGGAGTCAACTGAGACTACAGATTTTGGATTTGAATCGGAATTATTAGACGGTAAAATTGTGTTTAATACCACTTATTTTCATCGCAGTACCGAAGATATATTATTCCAGCCTTCCGCCAGTGTATCCTCCGTTCTTGGGGTGGGTATAAGTGAAACAAATACTGGTGCAGCTAAAAACTCAGGATGGGAGTTTGAACTGGGGCATAGAAATAATATCAATGAATTTGAATATACTTTAAATGCTAATTTTTCAATTATCAATAATGAAGTCATTACACTGGGCTTGGGGAATGTAGAACAACCAAATGGTTTTGTGGGTAATGGATCATCATTATTTATTGGATATCCAATGCAGATGTACTATGGGTATATTTCAGATGGTGTGTTTACGAATCAATCTGATATTGAAGATTGGCCCAATCAAACAAGAGTGACACCTAATCCTCAGGCAGGGGATATCAGATATCAGGATATTAGTGGACCTGATGGAGTCCCCGATGGCCAGGTGGATCCCACTTATGATCGAACCTACCTGGGGAGTCGCATCCCGAAATATACCTTTGGGGCCAATTTGGGTTTTTCATTTAAAAACTTTGATTTTTCTGCTTTTTTGCAAGGCACGGCAGGGGTCAAAGGGAGATTAACCGGATATGCTGGATATGCTTTTTTCAACCTTGGAAATATCCAAAGGTGGCAAATGGAAGGAAGGTTTGATCCTGAAAATCCTGAACAATATCCGGATTATCCCCGGTTGGAAGTAATTACAAATAGTGGAACCCCCAATACAGCCCTTTCTGACTTTTGGGTAATTAATGCATCCTATTTGAGATTGAAAAACATACAATTGGGTTATACTTTACCTCGAAATGCTATGCAAAGGATAGGGGGGCAGAATTTGAGATTGTATCTGAGTGCTGAAAATGTACTTTCATTTAATAATTATAGACAAGGTTGGGATCCGGAAGTAAATACAGGCGGCGCCTATTATCCAATTTTATCAACCTTTACTTTTGGTTTGAACGTAAAATTTTAAAAACATGAAGTCTAAAACACTAAAAATAAATGCGGGCAAATTAATATCTTATTCACTGTTTTTAATTTTGTTATTATCTTCCTGTGATAAAGAGCTCGATCAATACCCTACTAATGCTTTTGCAAAAGATAATTTCTGGACTTCGGAATCCAATGCATTGATCGCATTAACGGGTACCTATAGGGGAGGAATCACCTATGGGACACAGGTGGTAGCATCAGACTGGTGGACGTATTGTGGTTTGGTCTTTCTGGACCTGGCTACAGATAACGGGTATGATAGAAGAGGGGATAATTCCACGATCAATAGATTGACTAATGGAACATTATTACCCAATAATAATGTTATTAATGGGTATTGGACTGGTTCCTACAAACGGATTGCTATTTGCAATGACTTCCTTGAAAACATTGGAAATGTGGAAATGGACCCAGCCAAAATAAACAGAATGGTAGCTGAAGTACGATTCTTGCGTGCCACCCAGTATTTCTACATGTCTCAATTTTGGGGATCAGTACCTTTGATCACATCCACACTAACGCCTGATGAAGCGAATAATGTTTCTAAAGCACCCAAAACCGAAATCGTTGATTTTGTACTATCAGAATTATCGGCAGCTGTGAATGATTTGCCACGATATATTGATATCCCTGCTTCTGAAATTGGCAGGGCGAGTAAACAGTCGGCATTAGCTTTTTTGGGAAGAATGTATCTCAGTGAGGAACGGTATAGTGATGCTGCTGATGTTTACAAGCAAATTATTGATTTTGGGGATAATATAATTGATCCGGATTACCAATCCCTATTTAATCCTGAAAATGAAAATAGTTCTGAAAATATATTTAGTGTTCAGTTTTTGGGAGGACAGGCGTCTAACTCTTTGCCGCAGCATGCTTATCCGGCAGTTTCCGGGGGATGGCATTTTGTGAATCCACTTGGAAGTCTGGCAGATTCTTATGGTTTTGATGATGGCACAGAACTTTCCTACGATGACCCCCGGTTTAATTATGACGATATGGGAGCGAATAGGGATCCGAGGTTTCGGTATAACTTTTTATGGGATGGATCTACTTTTGGAGGGAATACCTATGTATGTCATCCGGATGCTACTGAATCCGTTGATCAATTAACCTATTCAAAGCAAGCAACTCGCAGTGGATATGGACTCAGAAAGTTCTTTGATGAATCATTTAGTGGAAATTTGCGAAATGATTATGGCGGGAATTTACCAGTGATAAGATACGCAGAAGTATTGTTGAGTTATTTGGAAGCAGAATTGGAAGCAGGAAATACTATCACACAAGATATGTTGGATCTTACGATTAATGCAATCAGAGGGCGGGAGTCAGTCGGTCTGCCACCGATACAAGAAACTGACCCTGATGCCTTAAGACCGATCCTTAGAAAAGAGAGGAGAATAGAACTCGCATTTGAAGGTATACGTTTGTGGGATATTTTTAGATGGGATATAGGAGAAGAAGTTTTAGTAGGGGATTTTTGGGGCGCTCCGTTTCCCAATTCAACAAAATATGCATCTACGTCCAAAAAAATTGATCCGCAATCCCGATGGTTTGTTACCGAAAAGAATTTTAGAAAGGGGATTGATGATGTTTGGCCTATCCCGGAATCAGAAGTAAATGTAAACCCCAAATTGGGTGAATAATAGACGAATAAATTCAATATATGAAAAGGAGAAAAGCATTACAATCCATTGCCGTCGGGACACTGGGAAGCGGACTTTCTGTCCGTGCCGCAGCGTTAGGTGAAGAAAGAAAGGTTTCTGGGGCAGGAGATATCAGGTTCAAGAGTCACTGGGATGCAATGCCTGACATGATATGGATTGGAGAGCAATACTGGGCAAACCGGCTTCAGGACTGGCAAATCAGGGAGGGGTATTTGGAATGTGTAGTATGTGCCAGAAACCGAAATGTTCATTTGCTTACACATCAGATAAACTCTTCCGGTAACCGTTTAAACACTTCGGTTGATCTCCAAATTAACCAAGAGTATATTGAGGACTTTGAAGGGGATATAGGTTTTTCAGTAGGACTTAAGGGAAGATATGTCGGGTATCAATCGGCTTGTATTACCGGGAGAGGAATTAACTTGGGGATAGATCATGCGGGCCGGTTATTTGTAGGTGAAGATAAATCTCCATCTTTTGTTAGTGGAAATGAATTAGTGGATGGGGTCAACCTAAATGCTGAATTTTTTGAAAATAAAGTAACCTTGATTGTTCGGAATGCTAACGGCTCGAAAATTGGGTTATTGGAAGCTGAATTGGATAATGCAGAAAAATTAGAAGGGAATATTGCTTTGTTAGTGAATGGTTCCAAGCCTTTGGCAGACGAGGAAAACGGGAAAGTGCTATTTGGAAATTGGGAAGTCTCCGGCAACCGAATTGATTATTTAGAGGATCAGACGTTTGGACCTGTTTATTTTACACAATATACCCTGGAGGATAAAGTTTTGAAAATTACAGCACAAATAGCGCCGATTGACATTGAAGGACTGGAAGCTATTCTCTGGTTTGAAAAAGGAGGCCAATGGGAAAAAGAAGCAGCTTCGATTGTCCGGCGTGATTCGCGTACAGCCCATTTTCGAATAGAAGATTGGGACGGTTTGAAGGAATATCCTTTTAAGGTGACAGTAGGATTGCTGCTTGCAAACGGCGATAAAGTCGATTATTCGTACAGTGGAAGTATTGCAAAAGAACCTGTTGATAAGGAAACGCTGGTCGCGTTTTCTGCAAGCTGTAACGGCGATTTTGGTTTTCCGGATCACGAAGTAGTAGCACATGGGTTAAAGCATAATCCGGATCTGGTATTTTTTCTCGGTGATCAGATTTACGAAGGCAATGGGGGATATGGTGTGCAAAATAATCCTCCATATAAAAAGGCTGATTTGGATTTCCTCCGGAAGTGGTATTTATTTGGATGGTCATATAGGGATTTGTTTCGAAACAAGCCTTCAATTTGTTTGCCGGATGACCATGATGTTTTTCATGGTAATGTATGGGGAGAAGGGGGAAAAAAGACCATCCAGGAAGGAACGACCAAAGAAAAACAAGATACCGGTGGTTACAAACTGCCAGCTGACTGGGTGAATATGATTCAGATATGTCAAACCAGTCACATGCCAGATCCATACGATCCTACACCAATCAAACAGGGAATAGGAGTGTATTATACGGGATGGAAATACGGAGGGCTGGATTTTGCGATCATTGAAGACCGTAAATTTAAATCGGCGCCTAAAAACTACTTCCCGGATGAAGCGGATGTTGAAAATGGGTTCGCTCAAAATCTTAAATTTGATTTTAAATCCTTTCAGGAGCCGGACGTTTTGAATTTATTAGGAAATCGGCAAATGAAGTTTTTAAATGAGTGGACCGAAGATTGGTCAAAAGGGGTACAGATGAAAGCTTTACTTTCTGCTACTTCATTTATGACCTTGCAAACACTGCCCAAAGGGACGAAAAATGATTCAGTCACCGGGAAATTGGATATTCCGGAGAAAGGAGAATATGTTCAAGGGGATGATTTGACTCGAGATATGGACAGCAATGGATGGCCAATTAGTCGTCGGAATGAGGTTGTCACATTGCTGAGAAAATCACATGCTGTGCATATAGTTGGAGATCAGCACTTACCATCAGTAGCTCAATATGGAGTGGACCGGTTTGGCGATAGCAATTTTGTATTTACGGTACCTGCACTCAGTAATATATTTCCGCGTAGATGGTGGCCTCAGGTTTCTGCTCAACACCAGCCATTAGTGGGAAGACCGGAATATACAGGTGATTTTGAGGATGGGTTTGGAAATAAAATGACCGTTTTCGCGGCAGCAAGTCCCTATAAAAGTCATAGAAACCCCGCTCAATTGTATGATCGATCAACAGGATATGGAATTGTCAAATTTCATAAAGATTCGAGAAAAATTAGGTTTGAGTGCTGGCCCCGTTATATGGACCCGGAAACACAAAAGGAAGGACAGTATGCAGATTGGCCCATAGAGATTCGACAAACAGATAATTTTGCGTACACCAGTCCATTTCGATTACCCCGAATACAAGTTTTGGGAATGGATCGTCCTGTGGTAAAATTATTTGATAATACAGGAGGAGAATTGGTTTCAATAATCAGAATCAATCAATCTGGTTTTGTGCCGAAAGTAATGGAGAAAGGAGTATATAAGGTTGTGGTAGGGGATCCGGATACCAATAGGTGGAAGGAATTGGTAGTTGATACGGAGGGAGATCAAAAGGAAATTTCCATTGATTTTACATAAGAGGATAAAATTAAGTTTTGGATTAATAGACGAATATTTAGTTTGGCGGCCAACATATTGTTAATTTGGGTTAAAATAAAATATGTTGTTTTTACAATGAGAGCATTTACATTACCGCTGATACTATCTACTTTGCTTTGTAGTACTACAATTGTTATTTCTCAAGATAATAATGCCCCCAACATTATCCTTATCCTGGCTGATGACCTCGGTTCTATTGATTTAAACTGTTATGGATCGGATGACCTTGCTACTCCTAACCTGGATCGATTAGCAGCGAATGGTGTGCGATTCACTCAGTTCTATGCCGGGGCACCGGTTTGCTCCCCGTCACGCGCAGCCCTGTTGACGGGTAAGACCAATTTAGGGGCCGGATTGCCTGGAAACGTTCCCATCCCGGAGAAAGATCCTGAACTTTCCAGGGGATTACCATCTTCTGAAGTGACGATTGCGGAAATGTTGAAGGGGAAAGGGTATTATACAGCGCTTGTTGGAAAATGGCATCTGGGGCATGCACAAGATAAACTGCCCAATGCCCAGGGGTTTGATTATTTTTTTGGTCATCAGCGAGGATGTATTGACAACTATTCTCACTTCTTTTTTTGGAGTGGGCCGAACAAGCACGACTTATACCGCAATGATCGCCAAATTTATCAACCGGGTAAATATTTCCCCGATCTAATGGCCGAAGAAATCAACTCTATAATCGATCATAAAAAAGACCAACCGTTTTTTATTTACTGGGCAGCTAATGTTCCCCATTATCCTTATCAGGGCACGGAAAAATGGCAAGAGCTTTACAAAGATCTTGAAATGCCCAGGAGAGAATACGCTGCTTTTGTTTCATCATTGGATGAACGTATCGGATGGGTAATGGATAAATTGGAAGAGGAAGGAATGCTGGAAAACACGGTCGTAATTTTTCAATCGGACCACGGTCACTCCTATGAAGAGAGGGCGTTTTTTGGTGGGGGAAATTCAGGGTCGTACAGAAGTGGAAAGTTTAGCATGTTCGAAGGGGGATTGAGAGTACCTGCTATTATCAGTTATCCCAATCGAATACCAAAAGGGCAGGTACGTGATCAGGTGGCCTCGGGAATGGATTGGTTCCCTACTATTGCGGAAATTACCGGGGCAGAATATAATGAAACAGAAATTGAGGGCAAAAGTCTCATGCCTGTTATTACCGATCCTAATTTTCCGACTCAACATTCAGAATTACATTGGCAAACCGGATCTTATGACGATCATTCCAGCGGGTGGGCTGTGCGGAAAGGGGATTGGAAATTATTGGGAAATCCCAGGGATACCGATCCAAACTGGGACCCTGAAAAGACTGGAGAAGATTTCAAAGGGAAAGATCGGTTGTTCTTAGTCAATGTAGTTAAGGATGTTAGTGAACGAAATAATTTAGCAGAAGAAAATCCTGGAAAACTTGAGGAGCTTCATAAACTGCACAAAAAATGGTTGGAAAATGTCTCCAGGTAGTAAATATTGAGGAGTTGGATTATTTTTTTTTACGTAAAAAATTATTTATTAGTTGATGGATTGTTTTAAACGTGTGATGGGTAAAATATTATTTTTGTGGTTTTTAATCTTATTTGGAGTGTCTACCGTCTCAATTGGCCAACAACCCAATATCCTGGTGATTTTTTCGGACGATTTGAACACTAATATTGGTCCCTATATGGACTTGAATGAACACACGCCGAATTTGGACCGTTTGGCAGAAGAAGGTGTCCGATTTTCCAGGGCATACTGCCAATTCCCACTTTGCGGGCCTTCCAGAGCTTCGATAATGAGTGGATTATATCCCCAAACAAACGGAGAATTGACCAATGACGATCAACCGGGAAGTTACAGAAAGAATAATCCTTCTTTAAGTGACCATCCTTCGATGGCCGGTTTTTTCAGGGAGCAAGGATATTTTACAGCCCGGGTTTCAAAAATCTTTCACATGGGGGTTCCGGGAGGTATTGAACGGGGAGATCCCGGTGGGGACGATCCTGATTCGTGGGATTTTGCTTATAATGTCATGGCCCCAGAGACATTGAGTCCGGGTGAGCTGGAATTGCTTTCACCCAAAAACCATCATTATGGAGGGAATTTTTCAAGGATAATATTAGAAGATAGTTTGGAGGTAGGTCAGGCAGATTATATGGCAGCTAATCAAGCTATCGCTATTCTCGAAAACCGGGCTGGTATCGTACCTGATCCCGGAACCAATAAACAAAAGCAAAAAGCGGATGCCCCATTCTTCCTTGCTGTTGGTTTTGTCAGGCCTCATGTTCCTTTTGTTGCTCCGGAAAATTGTTATGAATCTTACAGAGAGGAGGATATGATACTCCCTAAGGTTTTGGTAGGAGACAATGTCCCTGAAGGTGCACTAAGGCGGCAAAATGATAAAATATGGGGAATGAATGAACTACAGAAAAAACGGACCATAGCCTCTTATATGGCCAGTGTTCGATTTATGGACCAACAGGTGGGCAGGTTGCTGGATGTTCTGGACCGCCTGGATTTGCGGAAAGAAACGATTGTTGTTTTTTTGTCCGATCATGGATATAATTTGGGAGAACACGATTGTTGGTCCAAGGTTAGTCTCTGGGAGGGTAGTGTGCGTGTTCCCATGATTATTTCTGTACCAGGGGAGCCCTTTGAGAAGCAATACGGATCTGTCTGTGATTCGGTTGTTGAGTTGATTGATCTTTACCCCACCCTTTGTGATTTAAGTAATTATGAAAAAGATATCCCGGAAATTTTGCAGGGAGAAAGCCTGATACCATTTCTCAAGGGAAAAGAGAATTCCGAGAGAAGTAAAAACTTTGCTTATACGGTTTCATACAGGGGGAACGCAGCCACTTTACGGATCGATAAATGGAGATATACCCTTTGGGATACCGGAGAAAACAATGAGGAACTTTACTACCACGTAAATGATCCTGAGGAGAATAACAATCTATCATCTCTTGCTGAGTATGGTTCTATTAAAAAAAGGCTAAGGAAAAGATTACTAAATATCAGGAAAAATGCCAAGGCTCACCTGGAAAATAAATAATTATATTGTTTCTGTGGTTAATTTTGAAATATATATATTGAAATTTATACTTTAGAAGTAAAAAGGAATGAAGCGCGATAAATTATCGACAAGACAAGTTGCTCAATACAATCGGGATGGATATTTGATTCTCAAAGGATTTTTGAACCCCGATGAGGTTGAAAAGCTTTATCAGGCAGGTGTTGAGGATTCTGCCATTAATAAACACGCATTTAATGTGGATGATAGTTCGGGGAAGAGAAGTAAGTTGTCATTGTGGTACAAGCCGGGCGATGATGTTTTTGGGTTGTTGACCCGCAGCCAGACCATGGTAGAAATTGTTGACCAGGTGTTGGAAGGAGATGCCCCCGTTTGTCATTTCCACTCCAAGTTGATGCAAAAAGAACCGGAAGTGGGGGGTGCCTGGGAGTGGCATCAGGATTATGGGTATTGGTACAAAAACGAGTTTTTATACCCAGGGCAAATGATGTCGGTTATGGTGGCTATTACGGAGGCAAATAAAAGTAATGGTTGTTTGCAGGTAATAAAGGGATCTCATAAAATGGGAAGGGTAGAACATGGATTTTCAGGAGAGCAGGTAGGTGCTTCCCAGCGGTTTGTAGATCTTGCTTTACAAAATTTGGAATTGGAGTATGTGGAATTGGAAGCGGGAGATATTTTGTTATTTCACAGTAATGTATTACACAGTTCTTCAGCCAATCTGTCGGATAGGCCGAGGTGGTCGTTAATATCTGTGTATAACCGGGCATCCAATGTCGGGTATAGTGATTCGGCCCCTTCCCCGACTTCAAGCGTGACACCAATCAATGTCGTACCGAATGAAGCCTTATTGACCTGGGAAACTGCCAATCTGAAGGTGGAAAGTTCGGATTTTTTGAAGAAAGATGATGATGTAGCGCTGAAATGAACTTAGTAGTTGAAAAAGAAAATGGTATGGCCGGAACATTTACGCAGATTTATATACAAGCTGTCTTTGCAGTCCGGGGCCGTCAAAATCTTTTAAAAAAAGAATGGCGTCAGGAAATCTTTAAATATATGGCGGGAATTATTAAGAAAAAGAAACATAAACCTATAATTGTCAATGGTGTTTCTGATCACGTTCATGTATTTATTGGAATGAAACCATCTATGGCATTATCTGATCTGATTAGGGACATTAAAAATAATACTTCAAATCATATAAATAATCGGGGCTTATTAAATGGACATTTTTCGTGGCAGGAAGGATATGGGGCTTTTTCATATTCTCATGATCACATAGGTAATGTGCATAATTATATTTTAAACCAGGAAAAACATCATGAGAAGAAAACATTTAAAGAAAAGTATTTTGAATTTTTAGATGAATATGAAGTACCTTATGAGGAAAGATTTTTATTTGATTGGCTTGATTAAATGTGCCACCCCTTCGGGGTTGTAGGGTGAATAAAAGGTTGGAATTATAAAAATATCATCCCTTCGGGATTCATAGATTTGGAATAACAGGTAGATAAACCCTGAAAGGGTGCAATGATTATAAAGAAATAATAGGTAGAAAACCCTGAAAGGGAGAGATGAATATGGGGAAAGGAATAACAGGTAGATAAACCCTGAAAGGGTGCAATGATTATAAAGGAATAATAGGTAGAAAACCCTGAAAGGGAGAGATGAATATGGGGAGAGGAATAACAGGTAGATAAACCCTGAAAGGGTGCAATGATTATAAAAAAAAATTAATGATATGATTAGGTATGTGTTAATATTGTTAGGGCTGGTATTTTTTTCCTGTGCTCCGAAAGAAGAGGAAGAACAGACGGGGCCGCCCAACATCCTGTTTATTATGAGCGATGATCATGCCTACCAGGCGGTAAGTGCTTATGGACATGGCCTCAATGAAACCCCTAACATTGACCGAATAGCGGAGGAAGGTGCAATATTTACCAGGGCTACGGTCACGAATTCGATTTGCGCGCCAAGCCGGGCCGTAATGTTGACGGGGAAACATAGCTTTATAAATGGGAAAGTAGATAATGTACAACCATTTAACTGGGATCAG
This sequence comes from Membranihabitans maritimus, assembly GCF_021729145.1. Lineage (GTDB taxonomy): Bacteria > Bacteroidota > Bacteroidia > Chitinophagales > Saprospiraceae > Membranihabitans > Membranihabitans maritimus. Next base: position 185,946 of record NZ_JAJSLW010000010.1, read on the forward strand.
GCCAATTTCCCGAAGGAACTTCAGGCGAATGGGTATCAAACGGCTATGGTTGGGAAGATCCATCTGGACGGATTGCCACAAGGCTTTGACTATTCCATGGTGTTGCCGGGACAAGGGCATTACTATAATCCCGATTTTCTGGTAGATGGAGAGCGTCAGCGTTTTGAAGGGTATGTAACCGATATTATTACCGAAGAATCCCTGAAATGGTTGAAGGAAGAACGGGATCCTGATAAGCCGTTTTGTTTATTGTACCACCAAAAGGCACCCCATCGGAACTGGCAACCTGCTCCGGAATATTTGACCCTTTACGATGACAAGGAATTTGATCCGCCATCTAATTTTTTTGATGACTATTCTGATCGTGGGACTGCGGCAAAGGAGCAGGAAATGCAAGTCGATGGCCATGCAAGGTGGGGACACGATTTCAAGATGTTGGTTGATCCGTCTGGAGATAGTACAGGGTTTGTCAATGAATTAAAGCGTTTTAATGATAAGCAACGCCAGGACTGGTTGGCAGCGTATACACCCAAAAACGATGCTATGAAGGCAGAGAATTTGGAGGGGAAAGAGTTAGCCAGGTGGAAATTCAACCGGTATATCAAGGATTATTTGCGAACGATTCGATCGGTAGATGATGGTGTAGGTGAAGTTTTGGATTATTTGGACGAAAATGGACTTGCCGAAAACACGATTGTAGTATATACTTCTGACCAGGGGTTTTACCTGGGGGAGCACGGATGGTTTGACAAAAGATTTATGTATGAAGAATCCTTCAGAACACCTTTGTTAATCCGATATCCCAAAGAGATCAAAGCGGGCACGAAAATTGATAAGTTGGTACAAAATCTGGATTTTGCCCCTACGTTTCTGGATTATGCAGGTGTAGAAATTCCGGGTGAAATGCAGGGGGAATCCTTCCGTGAATTGGTAGGTGGGACAACGGATGAATGGCGGGATGCCGTTTATTATACCTACTATGAGTACCCTTCGGTACATATGGTGAAGCGGCATTATGGGGTAGCTACCGATCGATACAAGCTTATGCATTTTTATTACGATATAGATGAATGGGAAATGTATGACCTGGAGAATGATCCGCAGGAAATGCATAACATCTATGATGATCCTGAATATACTGATGTTCAGGAAATGTTGCACGAAAAACTGGATTCACTTCGTCAGCACTATGGGGACAGTGATGCGAATGACGAAAGGTTTCTGGAAGAATATCTGGAGCATAGAGCCAACAGGTAGAATCAAAATTACATACCTGAGATGAATTTTCGGGTACAAGGGATGTAGAAAATTACCGGGTATGGAGGTAAAGCAGAAAATTAGAAAGAACCAAAATTTTAAAATTTCCCGGTTTAAGGAAAAAATCAAACGGACGAAGCCGCATAAACACGGGGATTATTATGAGTTGATTTACCTGAATGATGGTGAAGGATATCATTGGATAGAAACCGAAAAATTTCCCGTATCTCCTCCGGAGGTGTATTTTATGAAACCGGGACAGATGCATTGCTGGCAATTCACCGGCATCCCCAGGGGGTTTGTCATATTATTTAGAAAGGAATATTTCGATCCAGTAGCGGAAAAAAGTATCTTGGAATTGTTACAGGCCTTGAAAGTGACGGTTCGGACTTCATTGGCAGAGTTAGATATATTTGATGAGATCTTTAATGAAATACTATCTGAATTTGAGAAGCAGGAAGCATTTTCGGATCATATTATTCATGGGTATTTACGAGCTTCCTTAGCGAAAATTCTACAAGTTTCTTCCGGGGTGGAGAACACAGTGGAATCTGAAAATTCTTTGTATACGGATTTTTTGTCCCTTCTCTCTATTCGTTGTCCGGAATTACACAATGTCCGGGATTATGCCCGTCTCCTCCATATTACCCCACAAAACCTGAACGCCGTCTGTAAAAAGAATTCTGTATATAGCGCAAGCGAACATATCGCCCATCAATTGAACCTGGAAGCAAAAAGATATATACTTCATACGGACAAATCGATTAATGAAATTGCCGACCTTTTGTATTTTAATGACAGCTCGTATTTTATCAAATTTTTTAAAAAAAGGGAGGGGTGTACTCCGGGTCAGTTCAGGGAAAGGCATTTTAAATAGCGATTGAAAACGGGAGAAATCTTAATTGGTTGACACCTATTTGATTGTACTTATGTTGAAGCTAAGAAAGAAAAGGAGTAAATTTTTACGTATGAAAGTAGTAGAAAAGTCTAAAGTTAATACAATTCTTCGTCTATTTGAAAGGTTGTCAAGTTCCGAACAAATTTTTGTGGCGGAAAAGATAGGTGAACAAACTTTTGCGGAAAGATGGAAGAAGATTGATAAAGAATTACCAAATGTTAATACTCAGAAGAAAAAATTCTAAAAGAAGCGATCGCCCTACGTCATGAAAAGAAGAAAATTTGACATCAAGTAAAAAAGTCAACATTATTTTAGATACGAATTGGTACGTTAGTGCCTCTCTTAATCAGAGGTCTCGAAGAGTTCTTTATAAATTACTTTCAAATGCTCGTTTAAATATAATTTATTGCGAAGAATTGATATCTGAATATGGAAGGGTCATTGTCCGCGGGAAATTTAAGAATCTTATCCTTCCAGGCCAGGTAAAAAGATTTTTGAATATTGTGCTTCCTGAGTTACAATGTGTAATTATTTAAACACCAGTATCCCAAAGTAGAGAGGAGAGTGATAATTATCTTCTATCATTGTGTCTGGATGGCAACGCGGATTATCTTATTACCGGTGATCCCGATTTATTAGTAATAAAAAAGTTTAAAGGGACTCAAATAGTAAGAATGAACGATTTTTTGCAATTATTGGAAGAAGTTTCAGAGTAATCAAATCCAAAATTGTATAATTATTAAAAGCTGTTTTTAAAAACAAAAGCTTGGATGCGTTAGAACTGAGAGAAAAGCATGGTGTCGGAAAACAAGATAATTTGGGATATTGATGTTATGAGGATTTTCTTTGATGAATGCCAACTTATCTTTTTCATTGTGAATTTGACTAGATAAAAGAAAAACTTACTTTTAAAACCAACCTTTGTTCGCTTCGTTACGTCTTACTTTTTTTAGATGATGCCTTAATGCTAAGTATAAAACAAAAATCTATCCTGTATGACAAGGACACTTTTATTGTTAGTTTTTTTTGGCTTATTGACATCCTGTACCCGTAATAAGGATGAAATAAGCCCCGGTCTTGTGGGCAGTTGGAAATTAATTGAATCATTGGCAGACCCCGGTGACGGCAGTGGAACATACCAGGCTGTAGAAGATGGAAAAATTATAGAATTCACGGCGGATAATACCATAATCTCAAGGGGAACCTTTTGTTTGCCGGATACTGTGTCGGCTGTACCCCGGGTGGTGGCGACCTATTCGGTGAATGATTCTATCATTATACCGATGGATTGTGAATCAGGTTGGAATACCCATTTTGAACTAATGGGACCGTATCTTATCCTCAGTAACCCCTATTGTATTGAGCCATGCCTGCAAAAATATGCCAGGATTGATCACTAAACACTTACCGATATTGTATTTTGGAATCACTATTCAATATCTGTTTTGAAAGGACATTCCTACTTTTTAATTTTCATATAACTATAATTTTCATTACTACCATTTTTGCACTGGTATGTACTATTCATTGAGGACAGGCTCCATTACATTTATGGTTATTAAGAGTTTTTGATGCCGGTGTGTAAGGCAATTGTCATTGATTGCACACTGGCACATTTCATTTTGATAAACCATTCGTGCGAGTATGTCTAGATTTTTGTATTTACATGTCATTGTTATTTTCTTATTAGGATCAAATTTACAGGCCCAGTCGACTTTGGTTGGAAATCTGATTGATAAAACAGACCAGTCACCTCTTGAATATGCGAGTGTAGTGCTATATCGTGATACGGATAGTGCATTGGTTACCGGAACCGTTACAAATGTGGACGGTTATTTTGAATTGACTGGTATTCCAAAAGGGAATTTTTACTTAATGGCCTCTTTTATGGGGTACAATTCTTATGAGCTCAATAATATATCTTCAGATGGATATTCAAGAATAGATCTGGATAAAATAGCCTTATCAGGAAGTAGTGAAATGTTGGAAGAAATAACCGTCCGGGGACGGAAATCAACAGCGATTCACAAAATTGACAGGCAGATTTACGGGGCAGATCAATTTGAAAATTCTCGTGGTGGTAGTGCCACAGATGTAATACGAAACATTCCATCTATTGCCTTGGACGCCGAAGGGAATATTTCGGTGCGGGGCACAACGGGATTTGTAGTCATGCTCAATGGAAAACCTATTCAGACTTCTCCGTCGGTTGTTTTAGGCCAATTACCGGCAAATGCCATAAAGAGCGTTGAAATCATTACAGCTCCTTCGGCAAAATTTGATCCGGAAGGGAAGGCAGGTATCCTGAATATAATTATGGAAGAAGGGGCTGCTGATGGTATGTTTACCCAGGTGAATATTAAATACGGTTTACCTCCAATGGAGCCATACGACAATGCTGACAGAGCCCAGCGTTATGGAGGAGATGTAGTCTTTAATTATCGAAAAGATCAATGGAATATTTCTGCAGGTGCCAGCTATCAGCGAAATGACCTATCAGGTAGAAGGGTAGGAGATGTGTATACCAGTATCGATGATGTGATGACGCGCTTTCCTTCTGATGGGGAACGAAGTTTTGATGAAGTGAATTATTCGGGAAGGTTTACCCTGGGATATAATCCGGATAAGAGCAATTCATTTCAATTGGGATTTTTTGCCGGAAAGAGGTCAAAAGATCGAACTGCCGATATACTATACTATAATAATGAAAAAAGTTTTGTTTCATCAGGTGAAAAAATATCCGACTTTCAATACTACAATGAAAATTTAAGGATACGTCGTGGAGATTTTGTACTTGGGAGCCTGGACTATAGTCATACTTTTGCCGACCAATCGTTACTTTCGGTTTCAGGGTTGTATGAATATACCTTATTAGGTGGTCCCACGACGAATCGTAATTTGCATTGGCCGTCCACAGAACAAATTATTCAGGATGAATATAATACTAATGACAATCCCCTGAACGGTGCGAGATTATCAATTGATTATGCAATGGCACCATTTTCGTGGGGACAATTTGAATGGGGATACCAATTCCGAAATCTTGACCACACCGGGGATTTTGTCTATGAGAGAAAGAACAACCAGACGGGGGAATTTGAACTGGTACCTGAATTTTCAAGTGAGGTGGATTTGAAACGTAGTATTCATGCTGCTTATGGTCTATTTACCGGTGAATCTGGAAAATGGGCCTATGGTTTGGGGTTGAGAATTGAGGTGATGGACCGTTCTCTTCGGTTAGAGGATAAAAAGGGACTGATTGATACTTTTTACAACTACGACTTCATCAAGCCTTTTCCTTCCGCCAATATTCAATATACCGTAAATGATCATGTCAAGGTAAAGGCTGCTTATAGTAAACGTGTCCAGCGAACAACTACTTTTAAGATGAACCCCTTTCCGGAAAGGGAGCACTCGGAAACACTGGAACAAGGCGATCCAAATTTAAGGCCGGAGTTTATAGATATTATTGAAGCGGGTATAGTCGGGTTTTATGGAGATCATTCTTCTTATGCCAATGTGTATTATCGTTCAACAGATAATCTGATTAACAGGGTAAATAATGTGTATCATGACACGATACTTAATCGTATTTACTCCAATGTAGGAAATGGGAGTGCATGGGGGATGGAAATTGGAAATGAATGGAACCTCAGTGAAAAGCTCAATGTTTTTGCCGGGGGGAATCTTTACAAATATACGATTGAAGGAACTTTTGACAATCTCCCTGTAAATACGTCGAGTTGGGTCCATTCTGTCAACATCAATATTGGATATGATATCTCCGATACATGGAGTTTGCAGGCGAATTTGAATTATTTATCAGACCGAAATACGGCTCAGGGTGTGGATTCTGAGTTTTATTCACCGAACTTGACCTTGCGAAAATCATTTTTGGATAATCGCCTGGTCGTTACAGCTCAATGGCAAAATATTGATATGGGGCTTTTAAGTACCAATGAACAAAGGATCACTACATGGCGAACGGGAGCGTTCTATACGACAACGAATTATATCTATGAAGTAGATATGATTTCTCTTAACCTAAGCTATTCCTTTAATTCCAGGAAAAATGAATCCAAATTTATAGAAAGTGAATTTGGAAGAAATGAATTTTGATCCGTTTAATTCATGTCAATCCCGCCACTAAGTGACCTCCCAATGGTCTTAAGTAACGTGAGCTCGACAAATAATTGATTCTGTCATTATTTTTACGAAAAATGCAATGCCCAAGGCATCACCTTGTGGAAATCAATGCCAGAATCGACGTTTTACCTTGATTTCCACCCTGGGTTGGCACCCAGGGTTAATTATATTTCGCTCCTTCAGAGCTCTTTTTTCTCTGTCGAACTCACGTTAAGTAAGGATTGTTACCAGATGGACAGCCCGCCACTAAGTGGTCCGTAGGGCAGATATCGCAGACTCCCCTGAGGAGGGCAGGTTTTCGCAGAAACGGAATGATTATTTGCGCTAATCAGAGTAGATCAGCGGGAAATAATTGGAATCTAATTCGTTTTATCTCTTTACTTCATTGCATCGAGTGATCCCCACGGGAAAGTCCTTTGGGGGATTAATGACAATATGTTTTTATAAGTATTTGATGTTCAATATGATATGTCAGGGCTGAGATTGTAGGATTAGAATTATAAAGGAGACTAAAAGCAGATAGGAAAGGATGATATCGTGTTCATTTTTCATCTGCTTTTTCACAAAACGTATGGCTTCATATAATTGCTTTTTTACCCCGGATTTGGAAATTTTTAATGCGCCTGCTATTTCATCCAATTCCATGTTCATCTGGGTGCGCATTTTGAAAATTCTCTTTCGCTGCGGGGTAAGTTTCTCGATAATGTTTTGGGCAGAGGCGTAATACTCCTGAAAAACCAATTCCTGATGGGAAGATTCTATTTTTGACTTGACGGAAAGTTCATTTTGGGCTTCATGGACCTGTCGGCGTTTTCTATATATTTCGAAAGTATGGTTTTTAGCCATTTGAAACAAGTAGGATCGGAAATTCCTTACCGTTCGCAATTTTTCTTTTTTAATCCAGATTGCCAAAAATATATCTTGGACTACCTCTTCGGCATCGCTGCGGTTGAAGTCCACAAACGGTAAAATAAACCTAAAAAGCGAATCGGTATAATCATCGTAGATTAATGCATAGGCATCTCTATTCCCATTCGCTACTTTTTCCAATAGAATGCTTTCACAATCTTTATTTGGTCCACCTTCTTCCATTATTCATCCTTATTAATTATCTCATCTATATATTCAAATGATCAATTATTATGTTGTGGTGATATATTGCAAAACCCAATTAGGTTAAAGATAGTAATAGTAGAATTAATTAGTTTCCTATGGTTTCCTGTATCGACCATCAGGTGACCTGGGAGATGGATGCTTATCCTTGGTAAAATTTACAGGTTCCCGTAGGATTATGGAATTAGTGGTAATCCTGTGGGGGGCAGGGTTGATTGCAATTGGCGATTCCGATAGAATGCATATTACGGCAGGACTACACCATAGATATTGCTTTTGCCGTCAAAATCGGCTCTGAAAATAACCCATTTTCCATCTGGGCTGAAATGCACATTGGGTTCCAGGTCGTAGTTGTGGTTTTTCATATTGACCAGTTTATGCGATTGCAATTGGTTCCCTTTAGGGATAAATAAATAAATCCACATTCCGTCTTTGGCGTTAGCGACCTGCGAAGGATCGCCACCATCACCGCAGAATAATTGCTGGCTCGGTGGTATATTATAGTGGATTGACCATTCATTTCTCTTTATTGTATACTTTTTGGTGGTGCCATCCTCAACGTTTGTTCCTGCCAGATAAAAGGATTTTCCCCTTGGTTGTTGAAGATCAAACCAGATGGTCTTTCCGTCCCTGCTAAAGAATTCGTGACCGGCAATTTCCATATCCATAGTTCGATGGTGCATTAGTTGGGTTTCTCCGGTAGGAATATCGATGGTCCAGATACGGTCAACTTTATGCCACGGCCCCTCGTGACAAAACATCAGAAGATCGGGGTCTTTTGGGGAAAACTGCACATGACCCAACCAGGTATTTTCCGTGTGTATTTTATCCAGTTGATCGGTTTCCAGGGTAATGGTAAATAGGGTATGTGGGAGTTTGGCTTCGAATATCCTTTCAAAGAACTGACTTTTTGTGGATATTTTCGAAGGAGTTCCCTTTTTTCTTTACCGCTGTATACTCCTGCGAGTTTAGTGCCATCTGCATTTAGGGTAGTAATACTGGCTTTGAAGTTTTCCGGGAATACGAATTCCAACTGGGTTTTTTGGTTATCTATTGATACAGAGTACACACTATCCAGACTTTGGAAGTAAACCTTCCTGCGTTTTGCATCAACGATTTCTCCGAAAATAGGATTTGTATGGTTTGTTATCCGGATGGTTTCTTTTGTTGATAAATTGACTGTGAAAAGTTGGTGCCCATTATCTGTGGAACCATAAAAAACCATTAAATCCCCACTGCCGGATTTGGCAGGTATGAAAGGGTTATTGTGAAAATAAAAACTTCTATTGTCTCCCCGTTTGTCAGTTAGTTTTACAATTCTGTTCCCGGTTTTATTGTCGATCCAGGATTCCGGTATAGGTGATTTTTTACCTGTTTCCAATGTCGTCCAATCATTAGATGAGGTCACTTTTTGTGAGAAGGATGGATTGGTCATCATTACCATAAAGTAGATGATATTTATAAAAAGGGAAGTCTTTATATTTTTCAGCATAGCGTATGTACGAAGGAATAGTGAATCGATCATTTTTGAAAATTTATTAAAAACAGTGGAAGAAACTTGCTGTCTCTTCCACTTGAATTCAATGAGAAATAATAGTGGTTTTTATATATATACCCGAGCCGATTTAATTTGACCAATTTCTGCGAGGAAAAATCGCCGCTTACTTCATCGAAAATACTTGCCGTAGTTACGACTATGTCTCCGTTTTTCTCTTCGATATCGACGATTTTTCCCACCACATCAAACTAGTCAAACCAAAACGTCCCGGGTATAGTTGTCCTTTAATAGTGATTAATAGCCCGGATTTTGATTATATAATCCTTCTTTTACCTCCAATTGGCTTTGGTGAATCGGATAAATGATATCATTTGCTTCGATTCCCGGGATCTTATCAGATGTGTCGTCTTTATTTTTCCATGCATTCATTACCTCCAATACTTGACCGGTTCGGACCAGGTCATGCCACCGCAGGCCTTCCGCAGCAAACTCTTTTCTCCTTTCTTCCAGCAGGATGTCGAGGTTGACATTGGTTACAGGAGGGACACCGGCCCTTTCCCTTATGCTATTCACCAGGCGGTCGATTTCACTTTGGTCTCCCCCGGTTTGAATAAGTGCTTCTGCTTTCATCAATACAATATCCGTATAGCGAATCACCGGAAAGTCAATTCCCCAATTAAACCGGTCTGCTGGAATAAATTGAGGATCCAGGCTCAGAAATTTTACAAATTGAGGGTTGACATTGGTGTTCCCGTTCTCGTCAACATAACTCATTAAAACTGTAGTTTCATCACGGGAGTCTTCCTCTTCATAGGAGTCCAGCAGATCATCCGAAGGATTAATAGGACTATCGCCCGGAACACCTCCTGCAAAGGGTAGGTTGATCTTGGCAAAACTTTCATGGTACATCAGCGTGGGAAGAATCGTTCCGATTCCACGGTCCCCTGTAGCACCGTCGTTTATGGCCTGTACGGCGAAAATGATTTCATCATTGTTTTCATTACCGTACGCAAATATGTCAGTGTAGTCGTCTTCCAATCCGAATGCATTGCTGTTTATGATTTCGTCTAATAAGGTCAGTGCCTGGTTATATTCCCCGGATTCCAGGCCGGGACCATCAATACTGTAGGTAGGACCTGATTTTGTCATATATACCCGAGCCAGTAATCCCCGGGCCGCCATGGAAGTGGCTTTCCCGCTGGCAGCGTATGATGCAGGAAGTTTCTGGATAGCATCTTCAAGATCATTGATAATGAGGTTATACACTTCACTGACCTCGGCACGGGGAACTTCCAGTGCTGAAGAAGGTGAAATCACGGTCTCATACAATGGAGCTTTTCCAAAATAGCGGACCAGGTCAAAATAATATAGTGCCCTTATAAATTTAGCTTCTCCTATCATTCGGTTGCGGATAGTCTCATCGGGTACTACATCGGGATTTATTTTGTCCAGAACGGTGTTAGCCAGAAAAATTCCGCGGTAAGATCCATCCCATGCGGAGGCCATGAGTGAATTTGTCGATAATGTGTTGTCAAAATTATTGACCGGATTCCATTCCCTTACACCTGTTCCCGGGGAATATACATTATCTGACCGTACTTCGGAAAGATAGAATTGAAGATTGGAGTAATCATTCAGGGAATTGTAAATACCGGTTACGGCTTGTTCAAAATCTTCTGTATCCCGGTAAAAATTGGCTGCACTTGGACTCGATATCGGAGCCTGGTCAAGTTGATCTTCACATGCTGTCCATGTGACTATAAAGAGTATGATAATAATTATATGTTTCATGTTGCCTTTTTTTAATGTTGAAAATCGAATCTTCATCGGTTAGAATTTTAAATTGAGACCAAAGACCATAGACTTGGATAGGGGAAAAGCCCCGTAGTCATCTCCGTTGTTGTTGACCGCTTCGGGGTTGAAGCCTCCATTATACTTGTCACCTCCAAACCAGTTTTCAGCTGTAACGTAAAGTCTGGCACCTGCTATTACACTGGATTGGAACAACCTGCCGAGATCATAACCCAGAGTGATGTTTCGCACCCTCCAATAATCACTGGGGTACAACCAGTCCGTGTTTTTCACCCGTCCGAAGGTAGAGGGTGATTTGCGTTCCCTGCCCGCTAGATCCGCCTCCGTGAGAACCTGTCCTTCTTCCCAGTGAATGCGGTCCCGGGTTTTGCCCAAAGTGTTTTCTACAGCACCCATACCGGTCCTGTAAACACCGCGACCAAAGGTAGAGTAAATTACTCCTCCCCATTGGCCTTGTAATAAGACAGACAAATCGAATCCTTTGTAATTGAAACTATTGGTTATTCCCCAAATGAAATCGGGATTGGGATGACCTGAGTATGTCCTGTCATCAGCATCTATATCACCGTCACCATCCAGATCGATGTACCGGGGGTCTCCTGCTTCCTGACTGCCATAAGTAGGATACCCACTTTCTATATCTGCAGTAGTGAGAAGTCCATTTTGTTGGACCACGAACAATGTATACATGGGTCTTCCAACTTCGAGGATATTGTGGGTGATATCGAAGGCGCCGCCGAGAATGGGAGTGTTATTGGGGCCTAGTTGGACTACTTCATTTTTATTATGACTAAAGTTTACCTGGGTTCGCCATTGAAAATCTCCCACCAGGTTTCGTGAGTTTACTTCCAGTTCCCATCCTTTGTTCAATACTTCTCCTATATTGGTAAGTGCCGATCCGAAACCACTTGCTGTAGGAACAGGTATGTTCAGTAATAAATCTGAGTTCCTTTTAATATAATAATCGAATGAACCGTATATCCTGTTTTGCATAAAACCTATATCCAGACCAAAATCAAGGGTCTCCGAGGTCTCCCAGCTCAAGTCCGAATTGGGGAAATTATCCGGCACCTGTCCATTGACCAATTGCCCGTTGTAGCTATAGTTGGCAAATGACAGTCGCGCGATTTGATCGTAATCACCCACACCATTATTCCCTGCCAATCCCCAGCTGGCCCTTACTTTTAGGTCTGTGAGGATAGTAAGTGACTTCATAAAAGATTCTTCAGATATTCTCCATCCGGCGGAGAGGGAAGGGAAGACCCCCCATTTGGTATTATCCCCGAATTTTGAGGATCCGTCCCGTCGGATACTTCCCTGTAATAAATAGGTGTTCCGGAAATCGTATTGTAATCTACCAAAGTAAGAAATAAGTACGTTTTTACGCTCCCCGGAACTTCCACTGGTACTGGAAGCTGCATTTACAGTGGGTACATCATCAGAGGCAAAGCCTGTTCCGCTGAGACTAAAATCTTCAAATTTGAAGGAACTGAACGAATATCCCACGATCCCATTGAAGTTGTGGTCGGCGAAACTTTTGGCATAGTTCAGGGTATTTTCATTTACAAAATTGATTCGGGTATATCCCGACCTGGATCCGCTAGCGGTACGATTCCTGGTAACAAAGGAAGGAGTAAACCTGCTGCTATTGCCGTTATGAATATCAAAATTCAGGCTCGATTTAAGACGTAATCCCGGTACGAGAGTATACTCGGCAAAGGCAGTACTGATGTTTCTGAATACTTTGGTGCTGCGGTCTACATTCAGCGCTTCGGCCAGGGGGCTAACGCGGGATGTCCCCCAGGCATATTGAGTGTAATCCCCTACATTGGTTTCATAGGGCCCCGTAAGTGATTCGACAACCGGGGCCATACCTACAGTGATATGGGTAATCGCGTCTTTGCCCTCTACACCCGGGTCTTCCAAAATACTGTAGGAGGGTGAAATATTTAACCCAAACCGCACTTTGTCTGTAGGGGTGACTTCTACATTGGCCCGGGCGCTATACCTTTCGAAGTTAACCCCAAGTGCGATTCCTTCCTGGTTGAGATAATCTCCCGAAATATAATACTTTGTAATATTGTTTCCTCCTGAGGCGGATAGTTGATAGCTTTGGACCATCCCTTTCCTGAAAAACAAGTCTTGCCAGTCTACATAATCCAACCCATCGTGGTTGGGATCCATCCAGCGTTCATCGTACATATACCTTGTGAGGTATTCATCGGGCCCGATCGGGTTATCGGGGTTGATTGAGTTATATAATGTCCTTCTTTGAGCATTGGACTGGGAAGATGTGGCCCCCTGGCTGCCGTAGTCCCTTACCCAGAAATAGTTCATGTGTTCCAATTGACGATCGATCCATTCTTCTGAAGAAAGTACATCAAGTTTTTTAGCGGTTTCATTCCATCCCATATAAGAATTAAAGGTTATGCTCGGTTGGCCGGATTGGCCTTTCTTGGTCGTGATAAGTACCACCCCATTGGAGCCCCGGGAACCGTAAATAGAAGCAGCGGCGGCATCTTTCAGAACCTGTATGGATTCGATATCATTGGGGTTGAGGTTGGATAACGGGTTCCCGTTTCCAAATCCCCCGCTGCTTGATTGAGGAGATACTTCCAGTGGGAATCCATCCACTACATAGAGGGGTTCATTGTTCGCACTGATGGAACCGGTTCCCCGAATCTGGATACTAAAACCCCTTCCCGGAATTCCGCTGGTTTGTTTTACCCTGACCCCTGACATTTGTCCTACGAGGGCCTGGTCAACCCTGTTGATAGGGCGTTCATTCAATTTTTCCCCGCTCATGGTGGCTATGGAGCCGGTAATATCCCCTTTTTTCTGTGTTCCGTACCCCACAACTACCACTTCTTCCAACAATTCGGAATCCGATTGCATTGTTATGGTAATCGTTGATCTTCCTTCGATGGGAAATTCCTGTGTGGTATATCCCACATATGACGCGACCAGTATTCCATCTTCGGGTACGTTATTAAGTTCAAATGTCCCATCGACATCCGACGCCGTCCCGATATCTGTTCCTTTTACGAGAATATTGACTCCAAGCAAGGGATTGCCTTCCTGGTCCAGTACTGTTCCGTTGACGGTTATCTCTACTTTTTCTTGTATACCTTTTTTGTCATTCAGTAGTTTTCCGGGAGTTGTTCCCATTGCTGTTATATAGACGGTACTCAATACCGTCAATAAAATCCATTTTACCCTTTCCATCATTTTAATTGATTTTTGTATTAATAGTTAATTGTGTATAATTTACATTTAATTTTAAGAAATATATTCAACCCTCTTTTTGAACAGGCTTCATTTTATTCAAAAGCGATTTTGTATGCAGGTCGTATCGGAATGGGAATACCTCGTGGTTTTTATACTGTCTTTTTTACACTTAATAAGTCATGCAAAATAATTTTACTGTATTTAACTCAAAAAATAGCCGCTAACTTTGTCTGGTTTTACACACAATGGAAGTCTGTTGAATTATAGCGCAAGCGCTTGCGCTATATATTGATTTGTTTTGTAAATACTTCATGTGGTAAAAATTAAATTTGTAAAAAATCTGATATTAATAAAACCCTGTAGGGGTAAATATAGCAATAGCGGAATTAATGGGTTTCATACACTTGCCTAGTGTTGTTGAAAGCAGGCCAATGGAAATTAGGAAAAGACCAATTCCGGATGATCTTTCCCCTGGAAAATAATTTTTGACAATAGTTATTTTTTTATTTTAACAAGTCTTACCGGGCCCAGCAATCCCGAAGGTATGGGATCCCATACCGATGCATCGAAAGGTTTGTAATCGATGTTGACAAAATTGATTTCATGATAATTTCTCCATGTAATTTCCTGGTCATCGAGGTATCGGATCCTGTTTGCCATGAGATTAGCCACCTCAATCTTCAAGGTGTTTTTTCCTTTTTTGAGATATTTTCCGGCTGGCAACTCATACGGGATACTCCAGGCATAACCTACTTCCTCGCTGTTTATCCAGACCCGGGCACTCTCGCGCACGGTACCCAGATCCAAAAGGTAGTTCCCGGGGTCTGATATATTGAATTGGGTTTGATATACGGCCTGCCCTGAAAAATAGGGGGCGATGGGATCGTCTAATTGGTGCCAGGAGATGAGGGAGTCTATTTCCCGTGTTTGTGGTAAATCGGGTCCCCCATTTTTAAATGTCAAATTCCAGGGACCCTTTATTTCTATTTGTTCTTTTCCGGTAATAGGGTGTTCCCACCGGGCTTGCCTGTCCGGTACCTCCCCGGTCAGTTTCAGAAAAAGGTATTTCCCCGGTTTGAGATATAACCTGACGGTAGTAGATTCCCCTGAAACCTGGCTTTCCAACAGTCCTGAATGGCCGGAAACCGGATCCATAGCGATCACTGCTTCCGACCGGTTGTTTAATGTTACTTTGCTATCGATGGTGCCTGCAGTATGGTTGGCGATGAAATAGTATGTAGAATGTTCCCCTTTCCGCCGGATAAATTCCAATCCTGTATCCGTCAAGGTTTCTCTTTTTATATTTCGTGAGTCCAGGGCAAGACTGATTTCCGGTGTCAGAATTATTTCACCTTTCCCCCATTTGGCACTGGCCATTGAAGATGATGGCCCATTTATGAAGTCCAATTGGGACCACGTCTTTTCGATTTCATTTCGTCTCCGTTCAAGGTCTTTTATACCTGGTACATCCCGGGGTTTGCTTTCAAAGATAACCGTAGCACCGTTTTCTGCCAGTGAAAGAATATTTTGTAGTGTTTCTACTGGCATGAAATCGCACTCAGGAATAATTAGGGCTTTCCTGGGTATGGTCCCTTCAGCTGTGGTAATTCCCTGTCGGCCTGATTTGGATTGGGCGATTTGTAAGTCTGAAATGAAGTCGAGGGAATACCCCGTATCCATTAATTTTTTGGATTGGCGATAAAAAGAAGTAGGGTGTAACCATTCATCGATATGGTGTACAGTGATCATGTTTAATAACTCTCCCGAATCTGCCCAAACATCATAGATGGGCCAATACACTAATAATTCGTTGTCGGCTTTACCGGATTGCAATACGGATTGACATCGCGAGACAAAGTGATTAAAAGCGGGAAAATGGGGCCATAAACTATTGGCAGAACTCAGGTTGAGAGAAGCATAGAACAACCATCCGGGCCAGGGAGCGTCCAGGGGGGAATAGGTGATACCATGATAAAACATATGGTTGACACCTGCCAGAAAGGTTTGTTCCAGTTCCGGTTTCATTTGTGAAAATGATGACTTGAAGTGTTCTCCCAACCAGGTAAATGTTTCGCATGAAGTCAGGTTTTTCCCGGTAACATGGGCTGCAGAAGAAGCAAACTTTAGCATTATGGGGTCAGGATCGACATTTCGTATATCCGCACTGTCCCTTCGCAATCCGGGGATGGGGAAATAAGTAGAGCCAAATGTTTCGCATTCCGGTATATCTACCGTTCCATAAATATCCAGTAAGTTTCCGGGAGATCCGTGAGCCTGGTTTTTGGTTACTTTCCCTCTATCATGAACCCAATTGGTCCAGTTTTGGGTAAAGTTTTCCAGTAGCAGGCTGTTGAGGACTTCGCGATAATCACTTTTTATCCGGATGATTTCATCTGTTTTTTTGACACTTAATAGTTGCGGTAAAAATGTCTTCAGGTCATATCCCTTTTTCTCTTGAAAATTTTCCAAAAAATCATTCGTCCAATTCGCCCCGTAGACTTCATAGCTATCATTGTATAGTGCCCGGATACCCGGCAATTTTCCCGAGAATGCACTATCGTATACCTCCAGATAATTATCTACAGCTTCTGGTGAATAGTGATCCAGGGTAAATCCGGCTCCGCCGGGTGCAGCGCGTTTGACTTTTTGTCCTGTTTTCCCGCTAAAAAGGGCGATAATATTCCATTCTCCCTTATCGGGCGTCCAATTCATCTCCTGATTATTATCAATTTTATTGGTAAGGTCTATCGTTTGGCCTTGACTTGATTGGGCTATCATTGCTTGCAATTTCGTATTCCTTTGCTGCGGGTCTTCGGGAATTACAGGCCCTTCTATCTCTTGATTTGCTGAAAGCGTATATTCCCTAATGACCATTTTGGACGCTGCATCTTCCCGGGAAACCCATGGGCCACCAAATGGCCATCCGGTGCCCTGCGTGAGATCAATCCCTATGCCCAGACTATCTGCCACCTGTACGGTATATTCCAACATTTTCCTCCATTCGGGAGAAAGGTAGGTGATATAGCGGTCTTCATATCCTTTTGCCCCATAGATAGGGGCTATTTCCAGGCCTCCAACCCCTTTCGAATGATATTCTTCCAGCAACGATCGAATATTGGTTCTATCTACAGCATTGCCCATCCACCACCATCGTGACCAGGGTTTATGGGTTTTGGTAATTTCAGGCCAGGGATTACTCTGGTTTTGGGACTGTGTTGATGAAATGATTGGGAGGCAAAATAACAGTAATACGATACTAATTAGAGCGTGTTGGTTTTTATTCCACATATTCTTTTGTAGATAAATATAATGTTTATACGGTAATGCGTAAAAATAGAGGGGGATAATTTCACAGAGCATGCCGGGTGGCTTACCCGTTTCTCTTCACAGAAGTTTTAGTAGAAACTGGAAAATGAGGCGTAAGCCCCATTCCCCTGTGCGCATGCAATGCGGCAAGGTTCTTCCGCCAGGAAAGTCGGGGTTGAAAGATATAAATTTATTGTTTATATAACATTTTTATACCCGAAAAGGTATAAAAACATATTTCTAATATAAATTATACCCATAGAGGTATAAAATGAATATAAATTTATTATATTGTACCCGTAAAGGTATAACCATGCAAGAATGGAACAGACATAACGCAATAGCGGACTTTGTACGTAACAGACGTAAAAAATCAGACCTCACTCAAATAGAGTTAGCAGATGTAACGGGTGTAGGACTCCGTTTTGTCCGCGAACTGGAACAAGGAAAACCCAATTTAATGACCGATAAAATCAATCAAATATTGTTATTTTTCGGGCATACATTAACACCAACACCTATAAGCGATGAGACAAGGAGAAATATGGGTGCATAACCAACTGGCAGGCGTACTGACTGAGGATGATACCGGTTATCACTTTACGTACCGGAAAGAGTATTTAGAGCAAGATAAGGCGTTGTCAGTGTCTTTAACCTTACCATTACAAAAAGACCCGTTTCATTCGGAAAACTTATTTCCATTTTTTGACGGGTTAATACCAGAAGGATGGTTGTTGGATGTAGTACACAAAAACTGGAAAATAAATCCCAGGGATCGTATGGGGCTGTTATTGACGGTCTGTCGAGATTGTATAGGCAATATAAGTGTAAGAAGTAAATGAACTACTGTTTAGCCTGTAATAAAGAGTTAGAAGGGAGTGAAAGGTACCACGAAAGTTGTTTACAAGCATTTTGGCAAGAAGACACCCCTGTCCGGGAGTTGGACTATGAGCTATCCCAAATAGAAGAATTGGCCAAAGAAAATATAGCGCAACGGGTCATAGTTACAGGCGTACAACCAAAATTATCATTAGGGTTCACCAAAGAGAAAGAGAAAAATAGACTAACCATTGTAGGGGCATTAAACGGTAAATATATTGTAAAACCGCCCTTTGAATTATATCCACAAATGCCGGAGATAGAAGCGATGTCAATGCTATTGGCAAAGGCTTGTGGAATAGCTACGGTGCCATTTTTATTGATTCCTATGAAAAGTGGAGAGTTGGCATATCTGACAAGACGCATAGACCGAACGGCAAAAAATGAAAAATACGCAATGGAAGATGCGTGTCAATTTACAGGACGATTAACAGAACACAAATACCGTGGCTCGTATGAGCAGATTGCAAAAGGTATAATTACGTATGCAGAAAACCCATTATTGGAAGCAGTGAAGTTTTACGAGCAAGTAATCGTATCGTTTCTTATTGGGAACAATGACATGCATTTAAAAAATTTTTCGTTAATAGCCTTTGAAGACAATCTGTACCGATTGGCTGCGGCCTACGATATGATAGCGGTAAAATTATTAATTCCTGAAGATCCGGAAGAACTGGCTTTGAACCTCAACGGAAAAAAAAGAAAGCTAAAGCGAAAAGATTTTAATGAAGCTATGGCTAAAGCACATATTCCTGAAAAAGCAATAGATAATCTTTGGAACAGAATAGAAAAGGGAATGCAAAGTTGGACTGAATTGATCATGAACAGTTTTATAAGTAAGGGGCAAAAAGAAATTTTTTTAGAGTTTATTGAAATGCGAGCAAAACAAGTCGAGTTAACTTTTGAAGAATAAAGCTGTAGCCGTCACTGATTTTTTAGCGAAATATTATCATTATACGAAAGCCATTTCTTCGAAAGCGGTTGAAGGAGGGCAGCCCCATTAATCCCCTCTCCTGGAAACAAAAAAATAGCAAGGAATGTACTAAATGGATTTAAGGGGAAGAAACCTACAGGGAAAGCCTTGAGTGCACGCCAGGTGGCTTACCCGTTTCTCTTCTCAGAAGATTTAGGAGAAATTGCAGAAACGCCTGACTGAGGGCAGGTTTGTTAAATCTTGACTCTTCCTAATGCGTTAGCAAACGGGACCTAAATGGCAGGCACAAAATGAACCGTTATATCCAGTGGCCTTTAGAGCCCATCCCGAAAAGACGAGAATTGTGTATTACAAGAAGGAAGGCAGAAACCTGAAAGGCTATCCTGTACAGTTTGATTTTCTAGGATTCAGCTTTCAGCCGATACGATATAGGTTGAGAAAAGGAGGGAGTTTCCTACAGTTTGACTGCAAGATGAGTCGCAAGTCCAAGGTTCGGATCACTCAGTAACTCCGAAAACTTGATTTCCATAACAAGACTCAACGAGGGATACAGGATTTAGCGGTATTGTTGAATCCAAAGATTCGGGGTTGGATCCAGTACCATGGAAAAATCAGTCGCAAGAGTTTGAATCCAGTGTTCTATTATCTTCATCATTGGTTGATCAAATGGATATTGAATAAGTATACCAGCTTCAAAGGAAGCAAGGTCAAAGCCGTCAAATGGCTCAGACGTATAACGATTTCATATCCGAATCTATTCTATCATTGGGAATTGGGGTAGAAACTGGTCTAAATCATTTTAGACAATACCGATTGCATAACAAGAGCCGTAGCGCCTATGCTGAAGCTTCAGAACAAAGAGGTTCATAGCCTGTCCCGATCTTCGGGGATACGGTTCTGTGCCTGCGCACCGTAGTGCTTCGGCACACAGGTGTGAGAGGTTTAGGGGTGAGACTCCCCTTTACCTACTCGACTATGCATCGTACCTATTTTAGCAATTGTTTAAATTCATAAAACCCTTTAGACAATGCGCTGCCAGAATCAACCAAATATTTTAAAGCATCCACTGTTTTTCTGCCATATTTCTCTTCAAAATAAACTGTAATTTCTTCTGCATATGAAAGGGACCAATTACTAAGTGCTTGCAAATTTTCTTTATATCGTTCACTTCTCACGGTTATCAAAACAACTAATATTAAAAGATTCAAAAGAACACCAACCAATACTCCAAACATCCTGATTACTTTAGAGAATCTTGTAATTGGTTCTATGTCGGAGCCATCGGGAAAGATTGTGAAGAAGCTGTAATAGAAAAATTCAAAATACTTCGGTCCTCCTTTATAGAGGAAATGAGATGAATCAATGAGGTATAGGCAATAATTAATTCCCCCAAAAATTATCATTGCAAGCAAAAAACTATAAATGGCTTTTGCCAAAAACGCTTGGAAGTAAGTTTTTGAATCAAGTATTTCGGTTACCTTTTGATTAAAAACTCTTGATAACTCTCCTATTAAGAGAAAGTATTCCATCTTTGTTATTTTCTTGTCCGATTCTGCTTTGATAGCCATTTGAGATATGGACTCATCGAATTTTGCTCTTTCGAAATGAGCTTTAGGTTTAAAATTTTGCACTTGTAATTGGAAAACTTTGATTGGGCTGAAGGTCTCTTTGTATCTTCTATGAAGGTGCCTAAATAAGATAACTAAGAATAAAGCTATTGGGATCAATAGATAATGTCCTTTCAATACGGTCATAAAAAATATGGCATTAAGGAAAAACAGAACTGATATTACTTTATATTTTAGTTTAACAACCAAGGAGATCAAGCTATCGAAATAAAGAAAAAGAAAATAGAAATTGTTTCTCCTTATCAATTTCTTTGGGAGGTCCCAAATAAGATTTTTTAAGATTTTGAATAGCACCGGGTAAAAAGGGTATACAACCAGCAAGATGAAGTTTTTAATTAATCTTTTATTACCTGACCTTAACCAATATATACTTATTATGGAAAAGACTAATAAAAGCCTTCCAGTTACATAAGATCCTCTGCTTATATTGAATAAGCGGGAGGCTAAATAAAAATCAATATCAGTGAAAACAATTCTAATTATAAAATAGAGGTATATGAACGCAAAAAGTGTAATTAATTTTAAGTTTGGCTTTTCAAACCAATTTGATAAATGCTGCTTGTAATAGTCAAGAAACTCCAGTTTCAAATCATTCTGCTTGGGCTGTTGCCTTTTTGATTTTGGAATGTAATTTTTACTTGCCTTCCTCTTTTTTCCTTTTTTCGCCAAGTTGATAGTATTTAGTCCATTTAAAGTTCTGTATGTCGAATTGTTCTATACGGGACAAAGTTTATTGATCAGTCTTATAATGCATAACGGATCATGCATATCCAGAGTGCTGACGAAGGAGGCATTCTGTGATCATGCGGTGTTATGTGTCGTTTATATTTCTTTGATAAAGTCTTCTTTGTATTCACACATATATTTTTTTGCAGCTTTTAAACATTGCTTCATTTTAAATTTTTTTAAACTAATAAAGAGCTTTTGGTATTCTTCAGAAAATGGAGATTTGTTATAATTTTTAAGATGAACGAATTCATTTCTAATTCTAATCAAGGACATAATCTGATCATACTCCTTTTTATAAGTTTTTTTGAAATCTACATCATAAATTTCAGGAATTACAAATTGTATTTTATCAGCCAAAGAAACCCATCTTTGTATCTGTTCTTGATTTAGTTCCTCACCTTTTTTGTCTTTATAAGTTATTGATTCAGTTATTATTGAATTCACAAAAGCTTCTATAGAGCAAGCCAACATAATAATCGAACCAATTTTTAGTTGTAGATAACTATTATATAACGGATGTGTTTTATCTGCATCAACATTTAAAAAGTATTTCTTTTCTCCATTAACCTTTTTCGATTTCTTTATAAATTCCTTATTTCTTAATTCTTCCGATTGATTAAACGCCTTTAGTGAGAATGAAAAGTAAAGCTGGATCGGATTAGGAAAGACCGACATAAATGTATTTCCATTTATCGTTTCTGGGATCATTGCATTTACTCTTTTTTCGCCATTGTTGAACACGTTAATTGAAACCATACTTTTACCTCCTATGTTTCTTTGTTTCTTATTTCCAACATTGCCCACTACGTCCCTTTTGTATGCATTTTCTGTGATTTTCAAGTTTGGAAAAGGGTCAATTTGAATTTCTTTCATATTACTCTTCTTCAAAAGTCGAATCAGAAATCCAATAGTTCGGTGCTTGATAAAATTCATCAACGATTTCACCATAATTCATGTGATTTGACGCTGCCAAGAGATTGTATCTTAGCTCAATAGTTCCTTCATCGACTTCAAATTCATACGTATGCGAATAAAATTCAAAATTTTCTAATTCGGAGTTCTCAAACGTTCTTTCAAAACGTGCTTCTCTTTTACATCCTTTGCCGTCTCCATTATAACACTTATACATAACTGCAGCTACTGTTCCATTCTGAGAAAATTCATTAATGATGGACATGACAGTTTCCATTGTTTGAGAATCATAAGGCGGTTCATCGTCGTTTATGCAATTCACATATACTTCATAAATACTCTTGCAATGAGTACATGTATGAGTAAAATAATCTGTAGAGAATTGAAATGCCACAACATAATCTTTATCATTTTTTGTGCTGAAAACAAAAAGATCATCTCTTTGCCTTAAGTATTCGTAGGCCATCTTCAATCAATTTTAAATCAATATTGCTTTTATTTAATTTCTCTTCATTCTTGTCTTTGAGAGCTTGAAGAAATTCTCGATGTTCTTTGATTTCCCTTTTAAGTGCTTCAGGAACATTTCCTTTTACTTTAAATATTCGTTTATTCATTTTTAATTGTTTTATGATACATAACTTCTTTATATCCTCACCTTTGTTTCTGATTATTTCTATTTAGGCATGTAACCAGTAATAAACTTCTCGAATATACACTCATCTCAAAACGGTTATATTATTTCCGGAAGGTTTCACTAATATTCCCATCCAATACATTCCCCAAAACTGAAAATATCAGGAGAAAGGTCTTCTCATACATCTTAATACATTTCTGTACAATGTTGAATTCTAAAAAATGGGAGGAAAAACGCAAATACATTACCATCACTTCATTCAGGGTTTACAAATACACTCTCTAAAGTAAAAAATTACCTTTAAAAAACGACCCTTGATTTGAAAATTTTACACCGAAGAATAACTTATGTACCAGTTTGTTATTATTTATTATATCTATTTTACCAAATAATCGATCAAAATATTGCATCCCTGAAATTTTGCTGTTATTTTTCTCCACCTCATTACTTCATTATTAGGGGCGGCAATGGCGCGGATGGCTATTATACCTTACGAGGATTTTTCTCTATGGGTGAATGTGACGGAGTTGTAGTTTTTCATAGTTCCCCTGAGAAAGTGGTTTTATTACCAGGTAGGGCATTGTTGTAAAAATCATTAGTGATTAAACTGGGTTATTATTCCCCAATTTCAATATTTGACACCGAATTGTCTGGCTATCTGATTAAGACTTTTATCCCGGGATAATAACTTTCCATTATTGGCAATAGTCAGGAAAAGATATTGTACATCGTAGAAGGATAAACTATTTTCATAAGCTATTGATAAAATATTCTGACTATGATCACTCAGATCGATAAAGTGGTCCACCAATTCCATGGACTGATCAATATACTTATAGGCTTCTTGAATAGTTATCAGATCTTTCTTTACATATTGAAGTAATGTATTACCTGTCTCCGGTATATACAAGTTCGGAACGATTATTCTATTAGCTGTCCTTACCGCTTTTTCAATTTCTGTGTCTCTATAGAGCAAAAAGGGGATTATGGCACTGACATCGACTACCATCATCTGTTATCACGGTCTTCTCGGATCCATTTGATCGCAAGATTTGCATCGGATTTGGAAAGTTTTCTGTTTTTAGCAATCTCATCCAATATTTCTAACCGTTGAGTTTTAGCTGTTTCGATATCCGTCCCGGACAATACCTTTTCCAGGAGTACAATAGCCTCCTGGGTCAAAGATCGTCGGGATTCTTTAGCAGACTGTTGCAAAAGATCATAAACCTCTTGTGGCATATTTCTAATCTGTAGTGTTGGCATAATGCATGTATTTTTCGTCATAATTTAACGAATATCATGACTACTTGGTTCCATCAGATTAGGTTTTTATCTATATTACCGGTCCACATGCCCGAGGTCCCTTTCGGGCTCGATAATATCCCGTACTTTTTGTTTTAGTTCCTTGATTTCCGGGAATCCCCCGTATTCCTTGCGGTCAAAAACGGGTTCCCCATTGATGGAAATGCGAAAAATGCCCCCTTGTTCCCCTGGTTTCAGGGTGACGGAAAGGAGGTCCTCTTCGAACGTGGATAATAATTCCTGGGCCATATAAGCGGCCCTTAGGAGCCATCTGCACTTCGGGCAGTATTCTATGGTAATGGACGGTTTCATATTAATATATTTTATTCTGCCATAACTTCAATCCCTTCAGGGGCTTCGATTTCGGTCTTGAGTCCCCCGTCAGCCATCTTACTATGTCTAATCTTTACCGGTCCCAGTGGGGTAGGGTAGGAGCCCTCTACCCATTCCAGGTCACCTAAATGGGGCTCGATTTTCAATACCTTCCCGCCCGGTTCGACAACTTTTACCCCCAGCACATACCGGCTCATCCATGCCGTGGGGCCGGAAGCCCAGCCATGGCAGAAGCTGTGTCTATATCCTACATAGCAGTAATTCCCATTGTCACCGTGGGTATCGGTTTTATTTTCAGGCACCAATTCATCAATCCGTGCACCGTCTTCCAGCCACTCTATATTAAAGTCTTCCCAGAAAGTAGTGGCACCAAGATCCAGCATCCCGCCCCAGTATTCTTTGATAATATCCATAGCCTCCGTATAGTTTCCCGCTTCGGCCATGGCTTCCAGCATATAGTAACCGTAAAAAGTGGAAAAATCCCTGGGGCCACCGACGGAAATTACATCGCGATTACCAATCCGGGGTTCCATCAGTCCGGCCAATACCATCAGCGATGCGGCCTGTTTGGAATCATTGTGGTCGGGCGTGTATCCCCTGAGGTCTTTTATCGCCTGTTCGCATTGGGCTTTTAGTTCATTTTCTTCCAGTGCGGTACAGATCTCTACCCCTGCTTCCAGGGTCATGATCAATAGCGCCTGGTACCCGGCGTGTATCGACTGCGGTTGTTCACTCGTAGGCCAATCCAGGAACCGGTGTCCGTCCAGTTGTTCTTTGCCTTCGTCATCTATCTTTTGCATAAATAATTCCAGTAGGTTCGATACGTATTCCCGTTGTTCATTCAGATATTCCAGGTTGCCGTATTGGTTATACCAGTCGCGGTGGATAATTAACCACCACATCGAGTACGTGCTGATTCCATTCATCCAGCCGGGCAGTGGGGTAAGTTCTTTCATCAGGTCCAGGCTTTTGGGGACAACAGGGTTGTAGCCAAATACAGCATTTATGGTGGAGACTTCCGGGTGCATATCACCTACCCACACCAATCGGTCCCTTTTGATACCATCCCACAAATAGTCCTGCATATTCAGATGAACAGTATAGGCTCCTGTATTCCAGATCTTATTCAGCCTTTCATCACTGGATGTAAAAGACCCTACGTAGGGAATATCCCGTATTTTGAGTTCAGCACGCACTTCTTTCAGCAAAAGTTCCCTGTTTTCGTCTTCCAGGTCTATCCGTACAAAACGAAATCCCGTATCACCTATCTCCCTTTTGCCCAGCCAGGGTAATTCCAGGACCACATCGCGCATGGCATGGTCATTCGTGGCAGATGATTCCGGGCCGAGATCCGACATGGCCTCCTCGGCTGATTCACCGAAACGAACCCTCACTTTGATGGGTTTGTTCTCAGCCATCATCCCGGTAATGATCTGGATCCCCCCGTGAATTTCTACTCCAAAATCGATAAGTATAGAACTTTTGTCTCCATCAGGGTTTTTTATAGAGCAAAGATCCTGATTCGTCAAATCCGCCTGTCCTTTGCCCTTCTTCAAGAGTGCGTCTGAATTTTTGATCCATTGTCCGGATTTATCTGATTTCCATAATATCCTTTGAGGGCTTACGTAAAAGCTTGAGATTTCACTTTCCTGTGCTTCTTCCAGAATAGGTTCATAACCGGGGATATCAAGGTTCTGAGTAAAAAGGATTCCCAGGTTCAAAAATGTACAAATAAATATTCCCAATAAATTTCTCATTAATTAATTTCTGTTTTGAATGAATATAAAAACACCTTTTTTGTTGGCAGTTACTATATCCAGTAACCCGTCTTTATTAAGGTCTGTTACTGTAAAAATCAATCCAACCCCCGAATTATCATCAATGGGGTGGGGAATCCATTGAGGGTTTTTGCCGGGTTGGTATTCGTACCAATACACTACAGCCGGGTCATGGCCTCCGGGATCTCCCCCGTTGTGGGCGAAGTGCCGCTTCCCCGTTATAAAATCTATGTTCCCGTCCTGGTTGATATCTTCCATTACCAGGGCGTGTGTCTGGGAAAAGGAGCTGTCGATGAGATGTTCTTCCCAGGATGTGGTCCCATTGGAGGATACGTTTTCGTGCCACCAGATACCATAATTGTGGGCAGAGGATGACAACAAGTCTTTTTGCCCGTCCTGGTTGAGATCCAGGTAATACATCTGGGCGCAATCCTGACCCAGATTTTCCGGGTGGAAAGTCCAGTTTTCCTTTGTGGGGTCGCCCGGGTTTTCCCACCATCCTTTGGTAATAATGACATCTTCGAAACCGTCATTATTCATATCCCCCATACCCAGACCGTGGGTATATTTGTGTACGCCGGGGATATTATCTTCCTTACTGATAACAAACTTTTCCCATTCTGTATCGCCTTTTTTGGCCGGAGCTTTTAACCAGATGATTTGATTCTTTACCGGGTCATTACCCAACAGGTCCGGTCTGCCGTCGCCGTCAATGTCTATCATACGGGGGGATTCATTTCCGAGGTGGTCGTGGATTTCATGCATAGTCCAATGTCCGGGTTTATTTTTCGGGTTTTCGTACCAAACGACTTCTTCCCCCGGCCATCCTACCCGGATATGGTCGATCCATCCGTCCTGGTTGACATCCATTGAAAAATTGAGAAAGGAATTACTATACCCTTTGGTCGGTGAAAATTCCTGGCTTTCCGTAATTTCGTGCATTTCCCAGTTGGGGGCTTCGAACCAGTGTGCCCCGGCCATCACATCGGTCAGGCCATCTTTGTTTACATCGCCTACGGCCGCACCTTCGGATATAAATCGGTCTGTAAGCCGCGTTTTGTCGAATTGTATGGAATGTTGGGCAACGGAGGGGAAGATAATGGCGGTAAGTAGGAAGGTCAATACCATTCCCCGTAAGATTATGATTTTCATACTTTATTGTTTAATACTCAATAGGTAATTCATTAGTTTATTGAAATCGGCCCCGGGGATCGTATTCCTGAATTGATCGGGCATCAGGGTAGTTCCGGTAGGCACCTGTTTTTCTATATTGTTTTTATTGACTTTAAACTCCTTACCATTTATATCCGCGAATACAATGGCTTCTCCTTCTTCCCTTCGAAAAAGTCCGGTCAGGGTTTTCCCGTCTTTCATATCAATGTTGAAATTCCGGAATGATTCGGAAATATTCCGGTTGGGGTCCAATATTTTTTCAATTAAAGCATTTTTCCCCCAATTCCCGATCCCATCCAGCTGGGGGCCGATCAGTTGGCCTTTCCCGTTAACCTGATGGCACATCATGCAGTTTTTTTCGAATATTTTTTTCCCTTCGGCAATTTCCTGTTCATTGGGTGCGAATTGTTCAATCCTTGTAGCGATTACCTGGTTGATATTTTCTATTTCATCACCGAATTTTTTCCGAAGGGCAGAAAATTGCTGTTCCTGTGTGCCGGAAATATTTTTATCTAGTTCGGATTGTACGGATTTTTCGAGCAGGATATCGATTCTTATTTTTTTATCTTCTACGGCATTAAGAAGGAGGTCAATTCCTCTCGTGTTTTTTGCCAAATGGGAGGCAATCGCAGTCTGTAATTGCCGGTTGCGGATCATGATCTGGGAAGTAAGTAGGGCCTCTGTCCCCTTTACTGCGGCACCATATATTACCGGTGTAAGGGCAGCTTTGAATTCCCCGGATTCAGAGGGTGAACGGTAGGTTGTTGCCAGGATTTGGTAGCCTTCTTCCGGACGGAGACTTTGCAGCGCTGTGGCGGCCGATATCCTAAGCTGAAGCGGGGCCCGGGAATTGTTGAATATCCCGGTTATTTTTCCGGAGAATTTATCAAGCTGGAAAGGGCCTACGTGGTTAATCGCCCAAATCCAGCTTTTCGGTATGTTATTGTCTGTGGGTTGCCATTTTTCAGGGATATTTTCCATCACGGTTTGGGTGTATTCCCGTTGCCATTTGGTAAATGCCGGTGAATGGATGCCACCCCTGGCTGCTATACCTCCTTCAATGGCCTGCAACATTTGGAATTGCGGTTCTTTTTCAAAAATAAAATCGCGTTTCATTTCATTGATGAATGCTGTAAAATCGATGGGGGATATAGACCTGGCCAGGTAATGGGCTATTTTGATTTTTTCGGTAATTCCTAATTCATAGGTATTGGATTGCTCCAGGATATACCGGGCCGCATCCTCGGAAGGGATGTCGAGCATAGCTTTGTACAATACATTGAACTGGGCTTCCAGTGGGGTGGATGCCACTATTTGTTGCATGACGGCTGGGTCCCGGAGGTTGAGTTGGATACCCAACATGGCCGTATATTTGAGGTGGGTATCTGCGTTATCGGTGTTCCGGTATAATTCTATTAACGGATCGATATGGGATGTGGACGTAAAATGGCCAAGTACTTCAGCGCTCACCCTTTTGACGTGGGGATTTTCACTATTGTTGACGGAGGCAAGCAAATGGTTTTGGTATTGGGGGCTTAGGGCAGGACGTTCTTTCAGGATCCTGATGCCGTGCACCTGTATCATTGGGTCGGGGTGGCGGAGCGCGCGGTTTATCAAATGGGAGTCCAGGCCCCCTATCCGTTGCAATACCCAAAGACCATGAATAAATGTTAACTTGTCGATTTCCATATTGCTTATCGATGATTCGACGGTTTCCACGGCGGCACTTCCCCATACATCCACGATCATATCTGCAGCATTCAGACGTGTTTGGAGGTTGGGTGAAGAAAGCTTTCCCAGGTAGTATTCTATGCTGGTCTCCATCAGGCTATCGGCAGGGGGTGTAGGGCCGCCTTCATAGGTTATCCGCCAGATCCGGCCGCTGTTCCGGTCCCGTCCTTCGTGGTCGAGTGGTACTTCATAATGCCCGATGATTTTGTTGTAAAAATCCGCTACATATAATGCCCCGTCCGGTCCCATTTTTACATCGACCGGGCGAAACCAGGGGTCTTTGCTGACCAATAGGGGATCTCTCTTTTGTGCAATAGGGGTAGATCCTTCAAAGATCATGGCATTCCGGTCTATCCTGCAGGTAACAACGTCGCCGGAATAAAAGCAATGTTGGTATTCTTCGGGGAAATTATTGGCGGTATATAATTCCAATCCTGCCAGTGCCGTGGAACCTAAGTTGTAATCCATCATCTCGGGGGCGAAACCGAGGGCCGGTGGTTTTTTTCCAAAATGGGGATAATTTCCCTGGGGTATGAGCTGGAAAATAGGTTTGGAGTGGCAATCGGCGGAATACAGATATCCCCATTCATCGTAAGCATAACCAAACGGGTTGACCCGTCCAAAGGTAGTTTGTTCGACCCTTTCTCCATCGGGGGAAAACCGGAATGTATTTCCTGAAGTCATAGTGATGCTATCCCCATCTGTCCCGGCAATGGTAGAAGTATTGGTGAATCCGTGGCAAGCGTGTATCCATCCGTCATATCCACGGGCCAGGTTATTGACCATGCCATGCGTATCATTATGTCCGAAAGGGCCCAACAATACTTCCGGATTGGCGTCGGCTTTTTGGTCATTATTTTCATCCCTGAAGTAATACAGATTCGGGATGCTGTAAGCGATAGCGCCATCGAGCATAGGCATTATACCGATGGGAATATTCAGGTCGGAGACAAAATCGTCTATTTGGTCTGCCCGGCCATCACCATCCGTATCTTCGAGTATCGATATTTTGTCGGCTCCCTGTCCTTTCCCGGCGGCAATGGGGTATTCGGAAGATTGGGTGACCCATAGGCGCCCCCTGTTATCGAATTCCATATTGATCGGCTTGGTAATATCGGGTTCCGAGGCGAAGAGGGTAACTTTGAAACCTTCGGGTACTACAAAGCTCTTTTGTTCATCTTCCGGGGATTGGAAATCAGTGGTTCGCACATGTTGGGCATACAGGTCGGGGTCGGGTAATTCTTCTTTTTCCCCGGATTGGCAGCCAAAGAAACACACGAAAACAAGGAATAAAATCGGATAAATTCGTCTTATCGATTTTGTAAATATTGATACCATTAGGTGATTGATTTAATTGTACATGAATTACAGCGACGGAATGTCAAGTTTTTTCGGGTCTTGTATTGTATCAAAAAAAGAGAGTACTATGATTCATTCTTTTTCAATTTTGTAAATCAAAAAGTAATATAATATAACCTGAATCCGGATATTTTCAAGTTGTGTTGGTTTTCCAATATAAGGGGTTAATAGAAGTAATTTTTCATTCTTCTTTACCAGCTCGACAATCTTTTTACTATATGGAAACGATTTATTTCTTGTATTCCAATAGGTGTAAGTACTGAAGTGAGTTCTTTTTGGGCCCTCGGTGACCCCATTATTCTCCATCCAGCCATTGGTAAATATCTTTCCAAAATTGTTCGTTACTTTTGAATTCTCCTTTTTTTACTTGCTCTTCAGATTCCTGTATAGCATCAATCATTTCATCAGTTAAAAGTATTTCTTCCTTTGCAGAATCATGTAATTGCAAGAGGGGTTGGATTTGCTGTACGAGGTTTTCATCCTGTAGATGAATTATTTGATCAATTATATTAATCTTAATATCTGTCGTTGTCATGACATTTTATTTTGACCTAATATAAGGTTTTTATAAAAAATCAAACCGGGATTTGCTGTAAAATTCAAACCCCTGTTATACACAGCACGATTGATTTTGACCGGTTTCTATGTGTGAAAATGGCCGCTCTCTTCATCGAAAATACGCGCCATAACCCGCTATGGCTGTGTTTTTCTTTTTGATATCGATCATTTTCACTTACATATCGAACCGGTCAAACCAAAACGTCCCGGGTATATCATCAATATCCTAGCTTCCCGTAAAGGTGTTTTACCTACTTTACGTCTTCCCAACTTCTGCTTTTTGCAGATTTCAATACCGCGTTGCAGACTTTTTCAGTTTCCAATGCGTCTTTAAAGGTTGGTCCGGCGGCTTCTTCCCCTTCTTCCAGGCTTTTGAAAAAATCGGCTGCCTGGTGGATAAAGGAATGTTCGTAACCGATGTTGGTACCGGGGATCCACCATCGGTCCATATAGGGTTGATCTCCGTCACTGACATGGATAGAACGCCATCCCCGAACTACGGATTCATCGCTGTGGTCGAAATATTCCAACCTGTGCATATCGTGCAGGTCCCAGCGGATGGAAGCGTGTTCTCCGTTAATTTCAAAAGTATATAAGGCTTTGTGTCCACGGGCGTATCTCGTAGCTTCGAACAGGCCGAGGGAGCCGTTGGAAAAATGGCAATGGAAAATACTGGCATCATCAATCCCTACTTTTTGTACTTCCCCCGAATCCTGGTGTACCCGTTCTTTTACAAAGGTTTCGGTAACGGCGGACACATCTTTGATACCCCCATTGATCCAAATAGCGGTATCTATACAGTGTGCCAGCAAGTCACCGGTCACCCCGGATCCGGCTGCATCAACGTCCAGCCTCCAAAGGGCATCGCCACCCTGGGGCAGTTCGGGACTTATCGTCCAATCCTGCAAGAAATTCGCGCGGTAATGGAAAATTTTACCCAGTTTACCGGAGTCTACAATTTGTTTTGCCAATGTAACAGCTGGAACTCTCCTGTAGTTGTACCATACGGTATTGGGAACGCCGGATTTGTCTACTACCTCTACCATTTTTTTTGCTTCTTCAAAATCACTGGATAGCGGTTTTTCGCAGAGAATTATTTTTCCGGCTTCTGCTGCTGCAATGGCTATTTCAGCGTGCATATTATTGGGTGTACATATATCTATAGCATCTATGTCATCGCGTTCTACTACTTTCTTCCAATCCGTTTCATAGGAATTAAATCCCCACGTCTCGGCAAATTCTTTTACCTTTTCTTCGTTTCGCGAACATACGGTTTGGAGGACGGGACGATATTCGAGATCGGGGAAAAAATTACCAATTCTACTGTATGCATTGGCGTGCATTTTCCCCATCAAACCTCGTCCGATTAGACCAATTCTGATTTCTTTTTTTTCTCCCATTATATTTGATTTTTAATTTTTAAAATAAAGCTACGAGTTGTGCGCTTGCCCCTCTCGATGGTTATCGGGATCGGGATCGGGATTGCGAACCTCCGGACTCCCGACTTCTGTCTTCCGACTTCCTTATTCCTGCCACCCGTGTTGTTCCCTTACCTGGATCATCGATCTCAGGATATCATTCCATGTTTTTTGATCATTCATTACACTGTTGTCGAACATACAACCGTCCCAACAAATGTGATTGAATTTTTTTGTAAGTGTACCGTCTTCATTGCGCAACCAATAGCCTGCATCCCGGGGGATATTGAGTTTGCCATTGGGATCTGTAGCCAGGCAATGCCTTCCGGTCTTATCATGAGAGCCCGAACCAAAAACGGTGCCGTCGTTTTGGGCTACGTGAAAATCAATAGTCCAGGGCCGGAGGGCGTTGGTAAGTGTGACGAGTCCCTGTTTGAAGGTTTCTTCGTCGCTCCAGTCAAAATCTTCCGGAAGGATCCGGTCTTGCGGCCGGTTATATCCCAGGAGGTACAAAAGGGTATGGGCCATGTCTGCCTGAAATCCGATATTGGGTCTGTCCACTTCTGCAAGGGTGTCTACCATGGTTTTCCAGGATTGCATACCGCCCCAGCAAATTTCTCCTTCTGCGGCGAGGTCTTCGCCATAGTCTGCTGCTACATCGCAAGCTTCCCTGAAGGTCTGGGCAATTAATTTGGTATTGGCCACGGGGTCTTTTTCCCATGTTCCGGGGTCAGTAGCGGAATCGATGCGGATAATTCCATTGGGCCGTACGCCGTATTCCCGCAATTTTTGGGCAAAATGAGCGGCATTTTTTACTTGTTCAACAAATTTTTTCCGGTCCTCTTTGCTTCCCATGGCAGAACCGCCGTCGGGGGGCCATATCGGGGCAACTACCGACCCCACTTCGAGATTCAAGTCGGTTACTTTTTCCGCAAATCTTTTTATGCCTTCTTCCGAATTGTACGGTGCGAAATGAGCGTCAAAAAGCCCGA
Organism: Membranihabitans maritimus; assembly: GCF_021729145.1. Taxonomy (GTDB): domain Bacteria; phylum Bacteroidota; class Bacteroidia; order Chitinophagales; family Saprospiraceae; genus Membranihabitans; species Membranihabitans maritimus. The sequence continues at coordinate 219,564 of NZ_JAJSLW010000010.1, forward strand.
TATCTATTCCATCAAATTTCTGGCCATCCACTTCGGCATTTGCCGTCATCTCCAGCATGGTGTCTAATGGAATAATGGGTTGGGAATCAGGCCCTTTTCCTACGAGACCGGGCCATGTAGCATTGTGTAATTTTGGAAAATTATTTTTACTCATTATTTTTCTTTTTTTAGTTAAAAAATTATCCGACAATCTCATAGGGCCGGTATCATATCCAGTTATATGTCTAATTTCAAATCCGGGTTCCCGGGGCCAAAATGTTTCAACATTACGATCGGGTCCGAACTAGAATGATTAACTATTTTCACGCCTTCTTTTGCGGCATCTTCAGAAACGAAATATTCGTCATTCGTTAATTGACCGTATCGTATCAAAGAGGGGGTCTCTATATCCCAAACGCCCATCTTTCCATGACCTTGCATCATAATCATCCCGTAGGCTGCATTGTCTTTTATTACTACCGTCTCTCCCGGGTTGACCGTTAATTCTTTGGCACTAAATGCATCCGACCTATAACAGATCCATTTTTCAGTATACCCTTCCGATTGCATTTCTTCAGTGGGTTTAACGGGTATAGGTCGCATAAAGCGGGTTTCCAATAAATTGGGATTGACATTGAGGTCCCAGTCGATTACTTCCATTAGGTGATCAAAATCACCCATTTTCTCTTCCGGTGTATCTTTCCAGAGCAGTTCTTCGGGGATGACAGCTTCATTGACCAGTGACTGGTACATGGCAAAAACATCCGATGCCGTCTGTGGCTCATATGTACACAAACTACCGGGGGCATGCAGCATGCCCGGAGGTACATCCCATCCTGTGCCGGGATATAGCGGAAATGCCTGTGAATAGCTGGTTATTTTATTGTCTCCTTTTGTAAAATTTTTAAGACACTCCAGGATTTCATCTTTTGTAGTTCCCGGGGCGATTCCAAAAAAGGTGTACGGGAAATCACCCCCGTGGTTGTTGACCTGGGGAGGGAAGTAATAGGCTTCTGGCTTTCCCTTTTGTCCTGTCAGGGCGGCGTGTTTGTCCCTGTGGTGGATATGGTGGGGTAGTGGGCCCATATTGTCGAAAAATTTGGAGTACATCGGCCAACTTTTATATTCATCCCACAACCGGTCACCTATGATGTCGCCCTTGAGTTCATCTACAGCATCTTTTAGCGTTACGCGTTCTTCATGCGATCCATCATTAAAGACAATAAAACTCAATCCTTCGTGATCTCCTGTCAGTGGACCATTCTCCGCCGGAGTAGTAGAGGAAAACCAACGTTCATCTATTCCACCCCTTTCGCCTCCCAGGATATAATAATCGTCGGGATGGAGTTTGATTCTTCTTCCCGGAACGCAAAAGGATCGCGGTACCCAATTAGGGGCCAGACGGACGATCCCCTGTCCCTGATCCATGGCTTTTTTTGCTGTATTGTGTTTGCTCATTACGTGATATATTAATTTATGCTTTAGTAAATTTTTGAATTGATTCCGAGTCTGTAAGTATAGAAAGTTCTATTTCATAGGCGCTGGATTCCCCGGGTCCAAGCATTCGTAAACTCCCTTCATTTTTTGCTTTTCCCTGACCGATAGGATGATTGGTTCCGGGTTCCAGTCCCAGTACATATTCGCGTTTTCCCCAGTGTTGCCAATTCGTCAGTGCAGGGAGTTGGGACTTCTTAGTCTGTAAGGTAACCGCCAATTCCAATGAGGGATTGTATAATCCACATGTATAATGGCCATTGTTATTTGCTTGAGGATCTATAAAACCAGCGGCTTCCCCATACCCCGAATGTTCTTCGAGAACCGGTTGGCATTTCTTGAAATCGTGGTCTTTGTTAAAGATCTTGTTATCCAGTTCACCGCCTCGGGATTTCCAATCCCCATCCCAAATAATTTCAGTCCCTTCGTCCACTAACGGCCAACCGAAATTAAAGTGGTAAAGTAACATATGCGGGGTTGGCATATTCCCGATGTTCCTGACAGTATCCCTGATTTTAATTACAGGAGAAAATAATGTACCCGAAATGGTCCTTTTTAATTCCAAATGAGGTCCAAAGACCCGGGTTTGCTTTATGCGGGCCGTTATGCTCATTTCATTATTTCCGTTGACCAGGTCCGGTTGGATAATTGATTCTATCTCTGCGGGTACGTTGCTGATTTCTCCATGCAGGCCACGCGTTCCGTTTTTATCATTTTCAGGCCCCCCGACGTGGGATAAACCACAAGTGGTCATAAGGCCCCCTCCGAAATTTTTGAGCCAATCTATTCCTTTATCTGCAAACGGCTGTGCGGGGGCTGTTCCCTGGTTACTAATCCAGGCCAGGCTATGCCGATTGAAAAAGGCTTCGGTAATATCCATTGAGCGGTCCAAAGCCAATTTAAAGCGAAAACCACTACCGGTGTTGAACCAGGCAATTCGGGAGCCTCTGCCATGCCCATTATCTAAGACAGATGTTTCTATTCCCCCTGCCTGAGAAATATTTGAAACTTTATCTCTCCAGTTTTTCGCTGTCGTGTTTTCAAAATTACCCATTCCATTATTGCATTTAACCGAATTCCTATCCCGGTGTATTAAAATTTCTTGTATTCTATGTTTTTATATTGGACTTTCATAGGTGGGCCTTTGTGTACCTGAAATCCCAGGTGCCCTTTTGATTTCCGGTGTTCGGCATCTTCATCGGTTACTTCGCTCATTAGGACACCGTTTACGTAATGCTTGAGATTGTTCCCTTCCGCTATAATGTGGAGGGAATTCCAGTCCCCTTGATTGATTTTGGACTTGAGTTCTTCATTGTCACCCAGGTAACTGGTAATAGTAGGATCTTGCCCTGGTTTCAAGACGGATTGTTCCCCTCTTTTGGCCAAAAAAGCCCGTCCTCTTTCTTCGTAGTTTTGTCCTGTATACGTATTTTTTCCATCGATATCTGCCTGGTATCCCTTTAATGCAAATTCGGGATCTGACAACTCTTCACTTCTGTAATTGATTCCCGAATTACCATTTTCCGTAATTTTGAAGTCTACTTTTAATTCAAAATCCCCGGGCATTTCTTCTCTCCAAATCAGGAATGTGTTTGCTTCCAGTGGATTATCTTCGGTCAATTCTCCTACTATCGAGCCGTTTTCAACTTTCCAGTAATCCGTATCCCCTTCCCAGCCGCTTAAGTCGGAACCATTGAATATAGGGTTGAAATCCTTCGTAGAAATTTCCATTTTTTCCTCTGGGGCTTCAGCGGTAGCGTTTGACCCGGAATTGTTGCAATTCCAGAATAATAGTGGTAATGAAAGGAGAAAATATTTGGTCAGGATGCTATATGGTTTCGTATGTATCATTGTGTTTTATATTTATTTAAAGTCATTAATTGGATGCGGTATATACCTGGTGTTGTTCATTTCCACCAGACATTAGAAAAGCCATTAAGTCTTTGAGTTCATCCTCATTCAGGCTATTAATTAATCTTCCCGGCATCATGGATACGGTTGATTTTTTTATTCGGTCAACAGCTGACTTGGCAATCGTCCTGGTTTCGTCCGGGGCATATGGGTTTTGGGATACATAGTAATTGTCATCATCTTCATCCTGTATCCTTCCCACTACGGAGCTACCATCGGATAATTCAAACACGGAGGAAGCGTATTGGTCGGAGATGGCACTATTGGGATCGATTATTTTTTCTATAATATCTTTTTTTGAAAACCGGGTGCCGAGTTGGGTGAGGTCGGGGCCAATATTGTTCCCTTCCCCGGCGATAGTATGGCAGGATATACAGAGTGCAGCAGCAAACATTTCTTTCCCGTTTTCAAAATCCCTTTTTCCTTCATTTTCTTCGACTATTTTAACCGCCTCATCGACTTTCCAATTTCTACCGGGCCCTTCGGCTTTTGCCCCTGCTACCAGGCCAAGTCCTTGTTCGTTGATCAATGAATCGCCTGAAATTTCCCCGAAATGTTCTTTTTTGTTAGAGGGTACATATTCTAGTGCGGCCTGACGGGCTTTGTTGACAAATCCAATATAACTGTTTCCCCCTTTATAGCTAAAAGCTTCGTGATACCAGCTAAAATATTCTTCCCTTTGGTCGTTGGTCCATCCTTCCGCTTTTTCACTTAGCATCATACCGTAGTAGGTTTGTTGTGCGGGTGGTAATTTATTCAACATTTCCCCAATGGTAAGTCCGTACTGGGGGTTCCGAAGAATTAAATCGGAAGCGGCATTGTATTCCTCGGACGGACTGTTTTTAGCTTCTTTGAGTAAAGCTAATGTCTTGTCTATAGCAGAAGGGGCTTCGAGTTTTATTAACAATTTGCTTAATTGACGGTCCAGGTCCGCGTGATTTGCAGGGAAGTTGGTATCCAGGTAATCAATTATTACTTTTCTGTTGGCCGGACTGGGTTCTCCAAGTCTGTACATGATGAGTTCCAAAGCTCTTGTCAAATCAATTTTTTGTGAAGTTGACAAAGCGGTATAATCGATAGTCGTTATCTTTTCAAAAAGATCGTTGCGGGTGCTTTTTTCTCCATGTCTGGCATAGGCTATGGAGCCCAAAATAATATTCTCCGGATTTTCTTCTAAAAAGATTTTGTCTTTCCACAAATCAATAGGCTGATGTTCAATTGCGATTCTTGCGGCGAATCGTATAAAACGGTCCGGGCTACTGAGTAAAGGCCATGCAAAATCAACAGCTTCCTGTCCGGTTTCCCGGTGGTAGGTTTCCAATTGCCTGCGCAGGGCATTCAGTTCCGTTACTTCGGAAGTCCCTTCTACCGGACGGGTATTAAAATCGGAATAATCCTTATGGTACACCCTGTATAGGTCGGAATCGAGCCTGCGTCCTCCTGTCATGAAATAAAAAGCGCCATCAGGTCCAATAACCCCGTCTGTCAACGGAAGGGGGAGTCCGGAAACAAATTCTTCCACTTCCGCAGAATAACTGGCACCTTCAGGGCTTAAATGCATGGCATATACAATTCCGAAACTCCAATCAAAGGCAAACAGTGCTTTTTTGTATTTATCCGGGAATTTGGCTGTTTTTCCATGTAAAACACCTGTTGGAGATCCCTGTCCCAGGTTCACAATGGCGGGCAGGTTATCCGGAAATGAAGGTCTCCATTTGCCAGTACCTGTGCGCCATCCATATTCACCCCCACTTACTACCTGGCAAATTCGGGTGGGTCTATACCAGGGCATTCCCAAATCCCATTCCATATCGGAATCATATGTGAACATATCACCGGATTCATTAAAAGCAATATCAAAAGGATTTCTAAAACCGACGCAATACAATTCCCATTCATTGGTATTGGGATCGACATTGGCCACCCATCCTCCGGGCGCTTTCCTTTCTGCAGCATGACCGCGCGGGTCTTTAATGTCCGGAAACAAATTGTCTTCATCCCATACCGGTGGAACGCGATAACTATCCATTTCGGGAATATCCGTATGGTTTCCGGCGATTACAAAAAGTGATTTTCCATCCGGTGATAATTTTACACTGTGGGGGCCGTGTTCTCCCCACCCTCTCAATTCTTTTAATAGCGTAATATCGTCATATTGATCGTCGCCATTCGTGTCTTTGAGCCTGTAGAGTCCGCTTACCTTTTTGGAACCGTCTATCTTTTCTTCTTCTGTTTCGTCGTCGTCATCATCTTCTTCATTTTCGGGCAGGTAACTGTTGTTGACCATAACATACAAGCTATTGAACGCATACAACAACCCCTGCGCATGCCCCATATTAACATCCAGTTTTTCTATCTTGGGGGTAAGGCTGTCGGATCCGATTTCCGGAATTTCTAGCCTGAACAGCGAACCGTATTGGTCTGAAGCAATAAGTCGACCTTTGTCATCAAATGTCATCGATACCCATGAACCGTTTATACTGTCTATCGGAGAATATAAGTGTTCGGCAGCAAACCCTTTGGAAAGAGTAAGTTTTTGAATTTTCGGGTCATCCGATACGGGTTCTTCTTCAGCGTCATGGCTACAGGAGACAAATAAAGCTAAACTACATGTAAGAATCCCCGCGAGCTGGAACGATAACAATCGCTGTCTTAGTCTTTTATTCATTGGTTGTTTTTTAATATTATTATTGCAAATATGAAAAATTTACAATAATCGATTAATAAATATAAATCTACCAATAGAAAACACTTTCCTATGCTTTCCTAATTAGTATTTTATTGTTTTGTTTTGATTTTGAAAATGATATTTTATTTTGTGTGTTGTTCTTATCTATAGTTAAGGTAGTGTTTTGGGTGGAAATATTTAGAATTTCCGACTTTTATTCTTTGTCTAGCTTGTATTAAGGTTTTGGTAATTGTGAACATGCTTTCATGAAACTGTTTTTAGAGTACTTAACAGGATAATAAAAAGAAAGGGCATTTTTCAGTATGAAAATGCCCTTTGTAAGAGGTCTTGTATTATACATTTAGAAGTAAGGGCTAAGGGCTGCCTCATCCGCCGGGAGACCATAGTATACTTCTATATTGTTGAAGGCATTACCACGTGGTTCGGTGCCTTCGGGGTAATAATAGTCCAGGGGGTTATTTATTATTCTCTGGCCGTAGGCGGTAATTACCTCGATTAACCTTCCGGTCCGGGCAAGGTCAAAATATCTTTTGTTTTCAAAAGCCAGTTCTACTCTTCTCTCTTTGTAGATTGCTGTTCTCATAGCATCCTGTCCGCTTGCTTCTGTGTCTCCTAATCCGGCACGGTTTCTCACCTGATTGAGGTAGTTAGCTGCTTCTGCAGTATTTCCTTGTTCATTCAATACTTCTGCCATGAATAATAATACTTCTGCGTAACGATAAACCGGCCAATTCATACCGTGGTTGTTGTGTTGTGAGTGTTCCTTGGCGTATTTGTTGATAATTGGATATACCTTGTTTTCTCGTTCACTGCCACTTAGGGTCACGTATGAAACGGAAACATCTAACCTTTCGTCTCCTTCTTCGTATGCAGCTATGACATCCGGTGTGGGTATATTATTCCCTTCTGCAGTCAGCGGTTGTGGGTTGGACGTTCCGGTAATTTCAACCAATTCATCTTGTGTCATTGGTCTGGGCATGAATGAGTATAAAAAGTTTCCGGCCAATCCGTCCGATCCTTCTTTAAACTGAATTTCAAATATGGATTCGATGTTATTTTTGTTCCCTGTGTTGGTTGAGAATACATTGGAATAATCCGGGATCAATTCGTATTCTCCACTACTTATCACCTGGCTAAGAGCCGATCCTGCTTCGTTCCATTTTTTTTGATTGATGTAGACATTTGCCAGTAAGGTATTGGCTGCACCTGAAGTTGCTCTACCTGGTTCTTGTTGTGATTTTGGAAGTAATAATTGTGCTGCCTGACTGACATCTTGTTCGATCTGGGCATATATTTCCGGTGCTTCTGAAAGTGGCAGTGCTGCTTCTTCTCTTTGCGTTACCGGTGTAAGGTGCAATGGTGCCTTGTTGAAGTATCGGACCAATTCAAAATAAGCATATCCCCTTAAAAATAAAGCCTGACCCTTTAGGTTGTCTTTTGACTCTTGTGGAATATCCGCTTCATCAATCAAAGCGATTATCTGATTGGCACGAGCGATGATCTGATAGTCGAGCCTGTATTGGTTAAGAACATGGGTGTTTGAGGTTATCCCATCATTGGTAGGTAATGCAAAGTCGGCAATGTCTTCTTGTTGTTCGGTAGCTCCGAATAAAGGATTTCTTGCATAGTATGTATTATCAGAATGCATTTCGCCCAATAACCACGCCCTGTCATTGGCAATTGGACGAAGTGGTGCGTAGGTAGCATTTACAGCTTGTTCGAAATCGGATTCGGTTTGAAAGAACGTAGCTGAACTCAGTGCGGTTTCAGGATATATTTCCAGAAAGTCATCACAGCTAGTGCTAAATATTAAAATTATGAATATATAGAATATGTAATTTTTCATTATTTGTATTTTTCTATTTGTTCAAAAATGAGTTAGAAGTTGAAATTTGCTCCGATGGTGGTGATTACAGGAACGGGATAACTAACAATATCTACGCCCTGGCTCAAATTTCCTCCGTCTCCTTCACCATCGGGTTGAACGCTTGTTTCCGGGTTGGAACCACCCCAATAACTTGTGAAAGTATATGCGTTTTGGATAGAAGCGTATAACCGGAGTGAACGAAATACTCTATTTTCTTTGTTTAAAGTATATCCCAGGGTAATGTTCCTAATTGAAAAGTAGGAAGCATCGGCAACAAAACGGCTGTTCATCCAGTCCCTTTCTATACCGGTTACATTTCCTCCTCCTACTGTCGTTCCAAAGAACCCATCACCGGGATCTTCTTCTGATCGGAATCGATCTTCTACTCGTTTTACCAGATTGAAAACGCCGTCAAGATTAGCAGTACTGTATAAGTGGCGCATAAGTAATTGGTTGCCATGAGATCCCGATGTAGTGATACTTAAGTCCCAGTCTTTGTATCTGAGATTGTTTACTAATCCATAAACGAATTTCGGAAATGGGTTTCCAATAATAGTTCGATCATCATCGTCCCCACCATTTGTTATTATACCATCGTTATTTAGGTCAAGAAGTTTTATGCTTCCGACTGTTGACCGCCCTGGAACCTGTGGTGAACTGTCAAGATCTTCCTGGTTGAGGTAAACTCCATCGGCGACATGTCCGTAAAATTGTCCGAAAGGCTGGCCGACCTGGGTGATATGAAATCGACCGTATACCCGGTCTATTCCTTCTGCGAGGGAAAGGACTTTATTTCGGTTGAAGGAAATATTGGCGTTTGTGGTCCAACTTAGTTCCCCGGTAAGATTTCTTGATACCACGGCGAACTCATGGCCCCAGAATTTAATTTCCCCAATATTGTCGTTGAAATTGGTGAATCCTGATTCCTGTGCTACCTGCACGCTGTACAATAGATTGGTTGTGTTTTTTACGTAATAGTCGTAAATGAACTGGAATCGGTCATTTAAAATTCCCACATCCAATCCGATATCAAATTGCTTGGTGGTTTCCCACCCCAGATTGCTATTGGCTAGCGATGTTACGGCAGCTCCAGGTGCGATATTGTCGCCGAAAGCTACATTGACGGTATTATTAATTAGTGCATATTGAGTGTAATTTCCGATATTATTGTTGCCGGTGATTCCATAACTTGCCCGCGCTTTGGCAAATGAAATGGCCGGTATCGCGTCCATAAAGCCCTCATCGGAAAATACCCATCCTAAAGATGCAGATGGGAAAATTCCCCAACGGTTGTCTGCTCCGAACCGGGAAGAACCATCACCGCGGATGGATGCTGTTAGTAGGTATTTCCCTTGGTAATTATAAGTGAGGCGAGACAACAATGATGCGAGGCTCCACTCGTCAACGGCACTGAAAGTACCACCTCTATCTATATTGATACCTCCCTGGATAGATGGTATCCTGTCATCTGCGTAAGTGTTGGTACTAATTCGGGAAAATTCCCTACGTAATTTCTGAATAGTAAATCCACCAAGCAATTCGAAATTATGGTCTCCAAAGCTTTGGTTGTATGTGGCATAGTTTTCATTTAACCAACCGAACTCCTGGTAGTTGCTGCGATTAGAAGAAGCTGTAGTTGGTATTGCTACATTAATTTGATTGGTGGCTGTGGACGGGTTGAAGAAGAAAAACTTTGAATTTTCCAATTGTGCATTAAAAGTCGATTTTAGGGTTAAATTTTTAAATGGAGAATATTCAATGAAGGCGTTGGATAAAAGATTGATCTCTTTGGTCTCATTGGTGATTTCTTCCGAGGCTCTTACCCAATTGGGATACGCAAATATATTTCCTGTTTCGGCAGGGAAGCGGTTAAACTTTGTCAATTCTCCGTTTTCGTCATAAATGGGCATTATCGGCCACGTGTGTAATGCGTTGAATAATATCCCTGTTCCTCTTTCTCCATCTGTTCTGGGAGTATTATCAAATACGTATTGTGGTGCCAGGTTGAATCCTATTCGAACTTGATCCGATACATCATAATCTGCATTCATTCTCAGGGAGTAACGATTGTATTCAGAGTTAATAACTACTCCTTGTTGGTCAAATACTCCGGCAACTAATGAAGTTCGTGAGTCGTCTTTATTCGAAGTTATCGTGAGATTGTAACTTTGCATTGGAGCATCTCGCAATACAGCATCATACCAGTCGTTGGTCTTTCCTTCGTAATCCGAAGGGTTTTGGAATGCTGCCGGTACGGGATCGCCCTGATCTTCGTAATATTCCTTTTTGAACTGGGCGAATTCTACGGCATTCATCATTTCCAGCCGATTGTACTCAGGCACAGTTTGCATGCCGACATAAGTGTTGAAGCTAACATTAGTTTGTCCTGGCTTACCTTTTTTGGTTGTAATCAATACTACTCCGTTAGCGGCCCTTGAACCATAGAGCGAAGTAGATGCAGCGTCTTTCAGAACAGAGATATCTTCTATTTCATCCGGGTTTAGATTGTTTATGTCTCCGGTAATCGGAAATCCATCAATGACGTAGAGAGGGTCACTTCCACCTGAAACCGAGAGTTGCCCACGGATTCTGACGGACATGCCCTGGCCGGGTTTCCCGGTCGTTTGGTTAATCTGTACACCGGAAAGCCTTCCTTGTAGCTTTTGAGAAACTTGCGAGACCGGCAAATCTTTGAATTCTTCGGCATCCAGGGATTGGACCGATCCGGTAACTTCCCGTTTTACCTGGCTTCCGTATCCTACGACGACTACTTCATCCAGCATTTCTGAATTATTTTCAAGCGTGATTGTTAGTTCGGAAGATTCTGATTCAATAGGGACTTCTTGTGTAACATAACCGACGTAAGAAATGATCAGAACATCTCCTGAATTGACGCCTTCAATTGTGAATTGGCCGTCAAAATCCGTAGCGGTTCCTGTAGATTTCCCCTTGATTTGGATATTTACTCCGATCAAAGGTTCACCTTCGCTGTCCACTACAGTACCTGAGACAGGGAAGGGGTTAACAGGGACATAGTTGTTGATTGAGTAATCGGATAACAGAGGGAGTCCTGCTTCGGTGGAAATTAAAAATGTGCATAAAAATGCAAGCACATACAAATACTTTTGTGTTGAATAAGTCTGTAATCTTTTCATAAAAATTTATATTACCTATTTTACAATATTGTATTCAATTGAATATACCCTATCCATCCCTATTATATTTCTAATAGAGTGTGGAGTCGGAAAAGCCTATTTATCGGCAAAATTCTTTACGGATTGCTTGCCGAATAATTTCACTTTGGGGATTAGCTTTGATTATTCTGTAGTTAGTAAATTCTTTGTAAATATTAAGTGTTAAAATTACATAAATCAATATGATTTACTTTCGTAGACTTACCTATGTTTTTAAAATTTTGTTTTATGTTGTGTGTTTTGTGCTTTTTTATAGTTTGATTTAAATCATATATTTCGTGATTTTAGTTGTGTTTTATTGTTTATGCGTAATTAAATACTGTGGCAGAATAGGGGCGTTGTGTTGATTGAATTTGGATATGAAGTATACGGTTAAAACCTTTGCCTGCTTAGTTCTTTGCCTGTTCAGATAAAAAGATCGAGTTGGGTGTAAGGCTTTTGATATTATCTTGCAATAGGTACTTCCTGGTCTACGATGGAAATTCCTGTTTTTAAGATTTCGGAAATTACCGGATTTTGCGAATTTTTTGGCAAAGTAGCCTGAAGTTCGGATTTAGAAAATGGATGGGGTTCAATCAATAATTCATCATCTTTTTTCATTATCATCAATTCTATTTGCCGGTCCAAAGCATCTTCTATGTCTTCAAACACAATTGCCAAATCAATATCACTATCCCTGTGCGGTTTTCCACTGGCAAAAGAACCGAAAAGAATTGCTTCTTCAATAGGGTACTTTTTACGTATTGCTTTTTTTCTAAAGCTCTTTTTTGATCCACGTTCGCAAGGTTTTAAAAATTAAAACCCATTCATTGGTGTAGTCTCTGGTACATTTTTTATAAAACTTCTGTTGATAACTGTCGTACCTTGTCTGCAAATTAAACGTTGTAATTGTATCCAAATAGCGTTTAATACTCTTTATTCTCAATCACGAGATTGGATAACTTTGCCAATCTTCGTAAATCATGAGTGCGGTGTGCATGACCATCTGAATTTTTACAATCAAAGCCTTTAATAATCTTTTAATTACAAGGTGTCCAATGAATAAAGACCAATGATATTCTTTTTTCTCATATAAGTGAATCATGGTTTCAAAGTCTCTATCTGAAGATTCAATCCAATAATTAATAATTTTTCTTTATCCAGTTTATCAGAAATAATACATTGAGTTAGAAACGGGAAACAAAGTTCCGAATATCTTCGGTAATTTTGTGACTTCACATTTGAGTCTACTTATACGCCCCCATAAACTCTTCTGCCTTTGCCACCATGTTTTTACTACCGCAAAAGAAAGGGGTACGTTGGTGTAATTCAGTAGGTTGGATGTCCAGGATCCTATTAAACCCATTGCTTGCTATTCCCCCGGCTTGTTCTGCCAAAAATGCCAGTGGATTGCACTCGTACAATAATCGTAATTTTCCAGTACCGAGTTGGTTGTGTTTTGGATAAATATAAATTCCACCTTTAATCATGTTCCTGTGGAAGTCCGTAACGAGGGATCCGATATATCTGCTGGTATATGGCCTGTTTCCTTCCTCCATTTGGCAGTATTTGATATACTTTTTGACCCCGTTCGGAAAGTGGGTGTAATTTCCTTCGTTAATAGAATATATATTCCCATCCGGCGGAAATTCCATATTGGGATGGGAAAGGTAGTAAGTGCCAATGGCAGGATTTAGTGTGAATCCATTAACGCCATGTCCTGTGGTGTATACCATCATGGTGGAAGTCCCGTAAATTATATAACCGGCGGCCACCTGTTTGTTCCCGGGCTGGAGAAAGTCGTCCATAGTTACCGGTTTTCCGATCGGGGAGATTCTGCGGTAAATTGAGAAAATAGTCCCTACTGAAACATTGACATCAATATTACTTGATCCATCCAACGGGTCAATAAGTACGATATATTTATTTTGATTTTTATTGTCAAGGCTGTTGATAGGTAGAAAGTGGTCCTCTTCTTCAGATGCTATTCCACAAACAATTTCACGATTTGACAAGGTATGGACAAAGATTTCATGTGCCAGGATATCTAGCTTTTGTTGTTTTTCTCCCTGTACATTGATGGTTCCGGAGCCCCCGATTATATCAATTAAACCGGCTTTATTTACTTCGTGATTAACGATTTTCCCAGCGAGACGAATTGCATTGATTAATTTAGAAAGTTCCCCTGTTGAATATTTAAATTCATTCTGTTTTTCGATGATGAATTCACCTAGTGTTTGGTGGTCTTGAGACATGGTCGTTTCGAATTTTAGTATGAAATTCAAGTTGAGTGCGACCAAGATACAGGTTATTCGTACAAAAAGAATACTATTAAGGAGGGACTTAAGTTACAAAATCTATCAAATGTTCCACATACCAGATAGGTGTTTGGCAAAATATTGAGTATGATTAAGTTATGAAACCGATGAAAATAATTTAATTTTTATTTTTTTCCTGAAATTAGAAGATGGATTTTTTGCAATTGTTGTCAGTATCCGGACATTTATTTTTCAGTATGCTTTATTTTATTTATTATACTTTACACATATAGATATTACTATTTTATGGGACGAAGGGTATTGGTTTTTACATATATTTTCTTATTTTTTTTCTTGATCAAAGGATCCATGGCGCAAGACACGTTGGATGTTTTAATATCGGGTAGTCCTCCATTTGTCATGACAGACGTATCCGAGCCATCGGGGTTGTCGATAGATATTTGGGAGGAAGCTGCTTTGAATAATAATTTTTTGTTCCGGTATCACAATGAGCCGGACACTGAATCAGCCATCAATTCAATTGAAGCGGGAAGATTTGATGTATTAGTAGGGCCGATCAGTATTCTTTCGGAACGGGCAGACCGGGTACGTTTTACCCAGCCCTATTTTGTTTCCAGTATTTCCCTGGTGTCAAAAGTAGAGACTCCTTCGGTATGGGATCGTATCAAGCCTTTTTTTAGTAAGACTTTTTTTATTGCGGTACTTGTCTTGTTGTTTATTTTGGGAATCGTAGGAACGTTGATTTGGTTGGCGGAAAGGAAGAAATCCCCAGAGGAATTTCCGCCTGATGTTCTTCGGGGAATAGGGAATGGGATTTGGTTTGCACTAGTGACTATGACGACCGTAGGATACGGGGACCGGGCACCGAAGACCCTGGCGGGAAGGATTGTGGCCGGGGGTTGGATGATTATTGCCTTGATTACCACGACATCATTAGTGGCTGGAATAGCCAGTACATTGACGGTATCTGGACTGAGTTCGACCAGTATAAGAAATGCGGATGATTTGGCCGGGGAAATAGTAGCCGTACCCCATTCTTCACCATCTGTTGAATTTGTAAATCAATACGGAGGTAAAGTAGTGGAAGTTGAAAACATTCGTGAAGCATTCGAAAAACTGAATAACGGTGCGGTCAAGGTAATAGTGTATGATAAGCCCCAGTTGGAATATTTCATGGAAACAAATAAAGACCTGTCCAGGGGATTGAAAATTGCGAATGCGGAATATTTACCGCAGGGATATGGTTTTGCCACTTCCCTGGAAAGTCAATATTTTACCGGGATAAATGTTGGCTTACTGGAACTTCATGAAAGTGGGGTGGTAAGAGAATTAGTGAATGATTGGTTGAAGGAGGAAGAAGAGTGATAAAATTTTATGCTTTTGTCTTATAAAGAAAGACAATATTGAGTTGTCCGGAAACTTGAATTTAATATTATTTTTATGTAAATTCACCAGTGGAAATAGGGATTCTCTGATCAATCATACTTCTAGAGTGAAAGATACAAATTCAGCAGAGATTATAAGATTTTTACAGTCCGGAGATGAAAAAGCTTTCGAAACGGTATACCGTTTGTATTCTAACAATCTATACATTGTCGCCCGGTCTTATATAAATGACGATTTTGTCGCAGAAGAAATTGTCCAGAAAGTCTTTATACGGTTGTGGGACAAACGAGAGCAATTAAATATTACATCCAACCTTAACGGGTATTTATTCATGATGGTCAAAAATAAATGTCTGGATCACCTGAGAAAACCGAGGAAGATCATTTCGTTCGAAGATAAAGTAGGACAAGATGAAACGGATATCAATTTTAATGCACTTCAAGATGATGGAGTCTCCCGCCTGATCGAATCCGAACTGGAACAAAGTATTTACAAGGCGATTGATTTTCTTCCGGATGCTTGCAAGGCCGTTTTTTTGAAAACCAAAATAGACGGTTTAAAATATAGGGAAGCTGCCAATGAATTGAATATTTCTGTGAAGACGGTAGAGAGCCATATGAACAAAGCATTAAAACATATGCGGGTATATTTGAGGGAGTTTTTGTCGGTGTTTTTATGACGAACCTATAATTTGTTGTTGTTCCGTCGTATAGAATAAGGAAGGGATTTTTGGAAACAATGCCTGAATTAAGCAGAGTAAAAAATGATTATGGATATTTTAATATACGAGACTAATTCATGAGCCGGAAATATGTAGTAGTAAGTACACTGTTCTGTGGTTTCGGATTTTCGGTAGTTGACTATTGCGCCCTGGAATCATCATCAGGAAGTTAACTCAGATACTATATTACTGCACATCAATTTTTTTTTACATTAAATTACCTCTGTTGTTCATGATGCGTCTATGTATAAAACGAGTTAAGAAGCAATTCAAGGTGGGTTCGGAGTTGGTGAATTTTATATTCTGGAGTATGTGTAGTGAATATCCATTTATTTAATTGGATTCTCATACCATACTACACCCAATCCATCATCTTCTTCATTTTCATCATTAGTTAGCACATCCAGATCCCCGTCCCCATCCAGATCAAGCAGGGTAACTAAATCAAATTTCCTTCCTTTTTTAGCGCTGATTTTTTCAAATATCCAATTTTCAGGAAGGAAGGGAGATGTTGAAAACGTTCCCAGGATTACACTATGTTTTCCATTTATTTTGTAGTCTTCATAAGGAATGGAAGCTACATTTCCCTCTTCTTCAAAAGATAAAACAATGTCCAATTGGCCGTCAATATTTATATCTGCAACTGCTAGTGCTTTTCCTCTTTCTCCGGACCAGGAAGGGTAAGGGATTTTATAATGATTCCAGGTGTCGTTGTTGTTCTGTTGTTTAAGGATTATAATTCCATTATAGAGGTCAGGGACTAAAATTTCCTTTGCCCCATTGTTGTCTAAATCTGCCAATGTCAAAAACATTGGTTCTCCATCTGAAACGCCGATCATGTGGGACTTCCATTTTTTATAGAACTCTTTACTATTTCTTCCTGGATTTTCCAGCCACCGTACACCAGAATTATTACTATATTTCCGGTCTGAGATTAATATATCGGGATGTTTATCATCATTCATGTCTATTATTTTTATTGACATGACCCAACCAGCTGTTGTCAAAGGGAAGTATTCCCAATCCTGTACTTTTTTAGGATTGGGGGGTGATTTCAACCAGCCTACCACTGCCTGATCATTTCCATGAATACCTTTTTTTCTTTTTGAACCTACGATCAAATCGATTCCGTTTTTTCCATCCATATCAGTGGGGACTACAAACATCCAGGCTGTTAACCCATCTGTTACCGGTACGACTTCGGTTTTCCAGTTTCCGGAATTCATGTAGTCCCCAGGATTTTCCGGTGCCCAGTGAAATAGTATTTGATTCGTATTCCCCTCCGAAGCGGTGACTAGATCGAGGATCCCGTTTTGGTCCAAATCAATGAGTACTGCATCTTCCACATGTGGGGAAGATAATTCCACATAGTTCCAAAATTCATCGATTTTGTCGTATCCCGGATGGATATAAATACGGCTTACACCACCTTCTTCAAAACCACTTACCAGGTCCGGCAATCCATCACCGTTAACATCTGCCAGTTTTACACCGTCCGAACCGGATTGAGGATCCGGATCAAGTAAATGCATTTTCCAGGGAAGGCCATGTCCCATATCTTTTGTAATGCCATTCGAAGCTTTAATCTCATTCGATTGATCCGGATAGTTTAGAACCATATAAAGTAGCAAAGAGGGGCAGATGACAATAAACGCTGTTTTTAAAATCCAATTCATAAGGAATACTATTTATGTTATTATTTTTGGACCCACTTCGGGTGTTTTCTCATTTCCTTTTCCAGAAAGATTTTCACGTCCCGTGCTTCTGCCTTTAAACTTTCGTCCGATAATGGATTTTTTTCCAGGACATCGTTCCTAAGATCATAGAATCGACCATCGTGATACAATTTATAATCCAGCGTACGGACAAAACGCGCTCTTTTGGAATCGGCTGTTTTGCTCAACGGATTACGGTCATAGTGCACAAAAGCAGTTTGACGACCCTGGAAGTTCTTTTGGCCGGTCAACAAAGGATGAAAACTCGTACCATTGGTTTGTATCCTTTCTCCTGCTAAATCGGCGAGAGTGGGAAAGAAATCGCTGAATTCTATAAGTCCCTCATAAGTACTGCCGGTTTTGATTTGGTCAGGCCAGTAAGCAATAAGCGGGACGCGTGTCCCGGCATCTTTTGTTGTAGATTTTCCACCTTGTACTTTTCCTGTTTTCGTCAGGGTATGAATAGATTGATGGGTCCCGTTATCCCCGGTAAAAAGGACCAGCGTATTCTCATCCAACCCCAATTTTGCTAATTGATGAACGATTTTTCCAACCATTTTATCCATATATGATACCATATCCCTGAAATAGGCCGTATCATTTTCATACCGTCGGCTCTTATCTGTCCATGCTTCCGATTCAGGGGTTGGGACGAAAGGGGAGTGGACCAGCACCATCGGATAATAAACCATGAATGGTTGATCCCGGTTCTTATCTATAAAATCTAGGATATAATCAGAGAAAATATCAGGCCCATAATGATCTTTTGTAACTTCAAGGTATCGGCCGTTTTCTTCGATGAAAGGTTCAGAATATCTGTCTCCATCATATTTGCGATGGCGAAGCTGCCATAGGCAATATTCATCGAAACCAAATTGATAGGGAACTGTATTGTCGTTCCAGTCCGACACCTGGTCTTTTGTGTGAACTCCATTTAATTGCCATTTACCGGCGATACAGGTTCTGTAACCCGCCTTTTTCATCATTTGCGCAAAGGTATACTCATTCCTTCCCAAATGTCCCCAGTAATCATAATTTTGGTAATTGTACAGGCCTGTCATTATTTTTACCCTGGACGGAGTACACATGGGTTGTGAAATACAATGGGTGAAACGTATACCATTGGACGCCAAAGAGTCCAACACAGGGGTATGATATGATAAACTTCCATTACTGCTCAGGCATTCGTACCCAAGATCATCGGCCATAATAAGGACTACGTTTGGTTTTTGTGCACCTAAAAAAATTGGATTTAGTAGAAACTGGAGGAAGCTAATTAGATAAAAAGTGTGTATATGTTTCATTAGAATAACGATAAATAGTTTGCTTTTTATTGACTTTTAATATTGAATATAACATTCTTAATACCCAGGATTTTGCTCCAGATTGGTTCCTGTATTTTTTTCAATATCATCAAAAGGAATAGGCCAAAGGTTATTGTGGTCTAAATAAGTTGGGCCGAGTTGGGGATCATATTTTCTGGATCGCTCTACAGTTTTGCCTAATCTCTGTACGGTAACAAGGTAAGGTGTTTCAAAATGTAATTCTCTCATGCGTTCATCTAATATATAGTCTATATTCACTTGAGATGGGTCGACTTCAGGAGCTTGAGCTCTTCTTCGGACAGAATTAATATCATTGGCGGCATTAGCTAAGTCTCCTTTGCCAAGGTAGGCTTCTGCTCTTAATAAGTAGGTTTCTGCCAATCTTATTACGTATTGATCTTTCCAGTTTCTCTTACATGGATCAGTGTGACCTATTGAGCCGGGAACGGATTGATCTTCAATTAATAATTCATTTGGAAAGCTTCCAAAAGTAGAGCCTTTAGCAATTGTAGGAAAATAATCTCTCATTGTATCAGTAAGGGTTTCTTGTGGAAAAGGTAGATTATCTTTTATAAGCCACTTTCCCACATGATCAGAGGCTGGGTTTTTAACAATCCAATCACGTATGATATTATGAGGAGCATTGCGGATATCTCCTTCTCCACTTTTTTCCCAAAGTTCATTTTCAAAATAAGGTCCGGGCCTTATAAAACCACCACCTCTTCCACCGTAGTTCTCATTTGGATGCGGAATTATCTGGACTTCATTTCCATCATTGTTTCTTACTTTTAATTGCCACAACCTTGGCATTTGGGCCCTGACACCGTATCCTCCGTTCCCACCGCCTGGAACGTTATATGAAAAAGGCATAACCCATAAAGATTCAGTGTTTCCGGCAGAACGGTCCTGGTTTCCTTTAAAAAACAAATCCCAATATACATCACCGCCGTCAAAATTAGGGTCATTATTAAACCCGAGTAACTCGGGACTTTCTATTTTATTTCCAAATCTTTCAGTCATTAATTCGGTGGCAGGATTTTCAATGACTTTTGATGCGATGTTTATGGCATCATCCCATCTTTCCAAAGATATGTATAGTTCAGATAATACGTGCATTGCTGCCATATTGTTCAGACGTGAAACATCTGTTCCATTGATGTCTGGCAAATTTTCTACTGCAAATTCAAGATCTGTTATACATTGTTCATAGACTTCCTGACGGGAAGCTCTTGTGTAATCACGTTTTGGTTCTTTTGTTTCCTCCAGAACTATAGGAACACCCCCATATAAATTTGCCAGGATTTTGTGTGATAAAGCCCTGAAAAATAGCGCTTCAGCTTGGATTCTGTTTTTTTGTTCTGCATTCAATTCTGCATTTGGATTTTCAGATCTTTCAATGATGACGTTTGCATCATATATCATACGATATAAGTTTACCCATAAGAAATTATACATATCACCAGAATTTGTTGGTAATAAAATGGATTGTACGTTGTCCCAACGAGCTTGATTTGGGTAGGAAAGTTCAGTTAAACTCCAAAGCAAGCCTCCATCTTCTTCATAAATCAAATCTCTATATACATCATGAAGATTTAAAACGGCCGCATCAAAGTCTGAGATTGATAAATAAGCATTTTCCGGGGAAAAAAAATCCTGTGGGATTTCTTCCAGAAATTTATCTTCATCACATGAAAAAAAGGGGATTGTAATAAATAAAAGTCCAATAAGAACCAGTATGTTTTGGATGTATATTTTATGTTTCATTTTACTATTATTAAAATTCTATATTTATTCCAAAAGAATAGCTTTTTAAAACGGGTCTTCCACTTCTTGTAATAGTTTGATTTGTTTCAGGATCCCACCCATTCCACTTTGTAAAAGTCAAAAGGTTTTTTCCATTTAAATAAACCTGAACTCCTTTTAAACCATTAATGCCTGTTATGTTGCCTGGAATTTGATAGGTGAGGGATACATTTTGTAACCGGATAAAACTCCTATCCCCATAAAGTGTTCCCCTTGTTCCATTTGCTGTATAAATATTGGGACGTTGATATCTTGCATTAGGATTTTCCGGAGTCCAGTATTCCACACTTTGAGGGAAAATATAACGAAAATGGAGTTCCGAATTTTGGAATCCAAAATCTAAGTAGTTATCACGACCTAAATACCGATTTTTCCCTCCCTGAATCGAATGGATAAAAAACTTTAAAGAGAGGTTTTTATAACTAAAATTATTATTTATGCCAAAAGTATATGCGGGTGTGGTATAACCAATTATTTTTCTGTCATCCAAAGGATTTATTACACCATCCCCATTTTGGTCAACAGGTTTATGTGCACCAACATCAAAACCTGGTGGTATCTCATCATTCAATTGCCATTTACCGTTTAATTCATAATCATAAATGGCATCGATTGATTCTCCAATGAATAACCCTTCTGATATCAAATCATCCTCACTTCCATCATTATCAAGATCAAACCCTAATAATTCTTTTAGCTCGTTGCGATTACGGGAAAACGTGAAAGAAGTTGACCAATTAAATTGATCTTTTTGAATATTCAATGTAGAAAGGCTTAGTTCCAATCCATTGTTATGTAATTTTCCTAAATTATCCGGGAATTCTGTATATCGACTAATTGCAGGAATATCTACCCTATAGAAGAGATTAGTAGTATTGTTATTATAATAATCAATACTTCCTGATATTCTCTGATTTAATATTCCAAAATCGATACCCAAATTAATTCCGGTAGTTTGTTCCCATTTAAGGTTGGGACTTTCCAATGTAGATATACTTTGTGTGTACAATGGTGTCCGTGACATATCAATAAAATTAAACCCTCCGTTGACTGTCGCCAGTGTCTGGTATCTGCCAATAGTTCTGTTCCCGACTGTTCCGTATGATATTCTCAATTTTAATTGATCCAACCAATTGGAATTATCTCGTAAAAACTGTTCCTCCGAAATATTCCAGGCAAAAGAAATGGAAGGGAAAATTCCAAATTTATTAGTTTTCCCAAATCCGGAAAATCCATCCCTTCTAATAGTACCTGTAAATAAATATTTGTAGTCAAATCCATAAAAAATCCTGGCCATTGAATAAAGACTCGTTTCTTCCCATGCTCCAGAAATTGCTTGTTGCCTTTCAGAATCAGCAACTTGTAGCCGATTGAAGCCTAAAATGTCATTTACAAAATTTTGGCCAATGGCCTGGGTGTTATCCTGAAGTCTTTTTTCCACTCCATAGACCAGGGTCAATTGAATATTATGAAGGTCGTTGAAGTTGCGGTTATATGAAAGTATATTATCTGAAGACCAGTTATTAATAAAAAGGATTTCTTTATTTCCCTCTCCTTGAAAATCTACCGCATATGATCTAAATTGGTATAATTTTGTCCTTTTGTAGTTATTAGCAAAATTAACTTTGTAGGAAAGTCCGTCTAAGAAGGGAAAGTCAATTTTAGTATATAGATTTCCAAACAGATTGAGGCTTTTATTTAAGTCGTCCCTTTGGAATTGCAAATTGGGATTAATTTGGCCGGCAAGAATAGTCCTATATCTTTCACCATTAGAATCCATGTCGGTAGCATACGGCTCAATATAGCGATCTGTAGGATTTGCTGTTGCTCCAGAATAATCACCCAAGCTCATAAAGGATTGGATGCCTATTTCAATCCAATCTGTAACATTGGTTGTCAAATTGAGCCTGGCAGATAATCGATCATAAGACTCATTCTGTAAATACCCCTTTTGCTCATTATATCCTAATGAAATAAGATATGAATTAAATTCATTACTGTTTGATAAAGACAGATTATGATTTTGAGTGTATAATAAGTCATTTGTGATAACATCGTACCAGTTAGTAGATCTCCCATCCCGATATGCTTCTCCTTCCTCATTCACTGAAAAAATATTACTTATTTGCCAATTGGGATTAGGTTCTAGATAACCCGACTCTTCTGTTCGGCTTTGAAAGACAATAGATTCTTCAGTTTGTTTATAAAATCCCTCCAGATCAGGAGGTGTTAAATCTTTTACAGGATTTTGAATTGAATATGAACCAGAATATGATATAGTTGGTTTACCCTTATTATTTAGTCCTTTTTTCGTGGTTAATAGAATAACACCATTGGCTGCTTGCGATCCGTAAACAGCTGCTGCACTAGCATCTTTCAGAATATCGACAGATGCAATGTCGGAAGGGTTTATATCATTAATATTTCCTCGAAATATTACATTATCGACGACAACCAGGGGAGAATTGGAACCAGCTAAAGTAGACTGTCCTCTAATTAGCATATTGGGTTCTTGTCCTGATTGTATAGTTTGGCCGATGTCAAGACCGGCTACATTTCCTCTTAGTGATTCCATAATAGATGTATTTGGAGATTCAGCCATAGCATCTATATCGGCCCGGACCACACTCCCCGTCAAATCACTCTTTTTCTGTGTCCCATACCCCACGACCACTACTTCATCCAGGGTCTGGGAATCTTCCAGTAATGTAACTTCAATCTCGGTTTTACCTCCAATTTTAATTTCCTGGGTTTGATATCCTATATATGATATTACCAGTATCGCTTGTTCATCTACTTCTTCCAACGTAAATCGCCCTTCAAAATCGGTGGAGGTTCCTTTGTTGGTTCCTTTGACCAATACGTTGACCCCAATCAGAGGCTCCCCGGACTGATCTTTTACAGCCCCTGAGAGGGTAGGGCGTATAGGTTGCAATGTGATTTTATCTTTTTTTAACAGGGGAATTACCCGGTTTTCTGAAAGGTCTTTCTTGGCAGCTGGTTCTTCATCCAGGATCGTTTCGAGCCACTTTTCTGCATCGGGATCCCCTCTTTTGAAAAGAACGATGAGATTTTTAATCAGCAAATAGTCAATCTCCTTGTTGGCGAAGAGGTGATCCAATGCCTCTTCCAGGGAAGCATTGTGAATTTGTACCGTTATTTTCTGGGAAACATCTACCAATTTTGAGTTGTAAAAGACGTGGTATTCTGTCATTTGTTCAATCTTGGAAATGGCTTGTGACAAAGGTTTATTTTTAATGTCTAATGAAATATTTTGCGTCAGAACTTCAGTAGCCATTAATTCCCCGAGGGTCATAAATAGGATGATGACATACATCTTCATAATACGGATGGTCTTTTTCGTGAAAAATTCACGCCAGATCACTTTCCGGTGATAGCTTTTTTTCATAATTTCATTTTTCTTCCTCATGCATTGTCTTTCAAGGGACTAGGCATGAGCGATACGTTAATAATCGGCTGCCCCAGGACTCACTTCCAATGATTTACCGGGGCAGCTGTTTTTTATAGGGTTACCGTACCCAGCCTCGCGCCGCCATTAGCTATTGCAGAGGCACAGGGAATTGGCCCCAAGGTCCCCGAAGGGATGTCTTTGCCAGGTGCCAATGGTATAAGCCGCTTTTATTTGCTGATTTTCATCCATTATTTTTCTTACATATGGTTACCTACCAAGCAATTCATGACCTTGTCGGTCAGGATCATTTACTTCTTTTGCTTTCCGGTAGCTTAGTAGTCCCAGGTTTTATTCCAAAAACAATTCTATTTTCTTTCCGTCTTTATTATAATTGATGTCCGACGATATCTTAAGTACACGGAGCACTTCGTCAATGGTCAGATTGTCAAATGTTCCTGTAAATAAAAAACCGTTCAATTCGCTAGAATCTATGTAGCATTCCACATCATACTTGCGTTCTATGTCCCGGACGACCTTCTCCAGTGGTGTATCTTGAAATAATAATTTTCCCTCTCTCCAGGGAGCGGCTTCAAATTCAGAGACATCTTCGATCACAAATTGCTCTGTGTTTTTGTCCAAAACTGCGGCCTGCATCGGTTGCAGGGTTACAGGTTTGTTGGTTTTTCCGGATAATTCTACAATGCCACTGACCAGTGTCGTGACAGGTTTTTCGTCGTCGGGATAAGCCCTTACATTGAATGTGGTACCAAGTACTGTAACATCCAGGTTTTCGGTATGGACGATAAAGGGACGCTGAGAATCATGTGCCACATCAAAGAAAGCTTCCCCACTCAGGTGGATTTGGCGTATTGAATCGGAGAAATTCGGACTCCATGTTAAACGGCTATCTGCATTAAGCTGAACCTTGCTACCATCCGGCAATAAAATTTCAGTGTTTTCACCTTTGTCTGTAATACTTATCTGTTCATCCACTTCGTCAACTTTACCAGGTTTTGGCTTTGTCGTTTCCGTTGTCAAGTCCCATACAAACCAGGTTGAAGCCAATAGTATAACAGCTGCGGCAACACGCATCCAAACCGGTGCTGTCTGTTTCCTTTTCTTTGTTTTTTCAATTACCTCCCTGTAGCTTTTGTCTATATCAAGATGAGGGGTGTTGAATTTCGCAACCGTATCCCTTGCCTTGAGAAGATTGTAGCGTTTCCGGTTTTCATTTGAGGCTTCGATCCAGCGAATGATTTTTTGCCTTTCTGCCTGAGCAAGCTCTTTGTTAATAAATTTTATAAGTGTTTCGTCAGTCATATTTTGTTTTTCAACAGAATCGATTTTTGCGGCATTTGCTTACACCCAAGGTTTATGATATTATACCCTTACTGAGTTTTGGCGGTGTTGTTGTACATTAAAACAATCCCCAATATTTTACTCTCAGTATAAAGACGAGTAGAAATTGATTTACCCTGATTGGATAGACGATTTTTTTAGTTTTTTTTGACTTTTCTCGTGGGTGAAATCCTATGGATTAATCTGAGTCTATCGAATTTTGAGTATTTTTTCCTGTTCTATATGGTATTTTTTCCGTATTTTAATCCTTACCTTATAAATAAAAGACAAGAATAATGGGTACTATCAATTTAGAAAGTGATTACGAAATTGTAGTAGCAGCCCGTAAGGGGATAAATTCTAAAATGTTTTATGATTTTGCCAAAAGCATTGATAAGTCAGGTAAACAATTAGCTTCAATGATTAATATTTCTATAAGGACTATTAATCTGTATAGAAACCAAAATAAAAACTTAGACCCTGTGCATAGCGAGCACCTTTTGAAGATAATAGCTTTATTTAAAAAAGGAAAAGAAATTTTCGGTACTACGGAGGAATTTAATTATTGGTTGAGCAAACCTTTATGGGGATGGAAGAGACTCCTTTAGATTGGTTAAATACCCCGGGCGGTGTAGATGTAGTTAAAGATGAATTAATGCATCTGGAACACGGATATCCTGTTTAGATCGAAATCATCTATAGAATTATGTTAATTTACAGAATCACACAAAGAAAATATAGTGATAAATTATTTGCGGCTGGTTTTGCGGGTAGGTGGAATGGAGAAGGGAAAAAAGTGATCTACAGTGCCGAGTCGATTGCATTGGCATTTTTAGAAAATATGATTCGAAGACATGGCGCGGGCTTTAATGACCAATTTGTGATTATGATTATCGAAGTCCCCGACTTTTTAAAGGTTTCAACGGTCTATTTGGATCAATTAGAACCGGGGTGGAGAGGACGAAGCTATATTCAATGTTAACAAATTGGAAATAAATGGTATGATCAATCAGAAACACCAATTCTTACAGTACCCTCTGCCGTCTTACCTGTATCTTTTAATTTTGCCATTAATACAAGTCACATAGACTATCAACACATTCGCTTAATAGATACCTTGGATTTGATTCCCGATGAAAGGATTGAAAAAATATTGAAGCATCAAGGATAAAACGCTCCGTGCTACTCTGCCAGTGCCGCCATCAATTCATGGCTCAGTTCCCCTATTTTGCCGGTTTGAGGGCTAAAGGCAGAAACATTTGAAAGTACGATAATGCCGTTTTTATTGTCTACATCGAGAATCATAGACGAAGTATACCCTCCTGTGCCGCCGTTGTGCCAATACCATTCATTACCGGAGTCAGTTTTAATAGATGCCCATCCTAGGGCAATTTCCATATTCTCCGATTGCCGGAATGTATTGACACGGGTGAGGGCCAATTCTGTATTTACAGGATCGAATTGTGCAATAGCAAATTTTGCAAGGTCACTTACTGTGGACAAAATGCCACCGGCCCCTGATAGAACTGACATGTCCCAATTCGATACGACTTCACCTCTTTGATTCAACCCTTTGACCAGATCAGATGCTTCGACTCTTATAGTCGAGGATTTATCCATGCCGTATTTGGAAAATATTTTTGAATGTAGGAGGAATTCATAAGTAGTGTTTTCTATTTGACTTAGTATGTATCCTAATAAACCTACACCTAAATTGGAGTATTCATAGTGGGACCCGGGAGAATGGGACAAGCTCATTTCTTCTTTCAGGTAATGTATGAGTTTTTCTTCATTGTATTCTTTGTAGGGATTGGCGGGGTCGACTTTGAAAAGATTTAGGTTGGAAGGAAGTCTGGGTAATCCTGAAGTGTGGTTGGCCAATTCTTTAAAGGTTATTTGAATATTATTATTTAGAGGGAAATCCAGGAATGAGTTAATGGAATCATCAAGATTTAATTGTTCATTGAGTACTAAATTAGCTAAAACCGAACAGGTAAACACCTTTGTTATAGACCCTATTTCAAAAAGATTATTAGCATTGTTACAATTTATGATGGAGTCATTTGATCTTTCGATACCGTAAAAGGAAATGTCTCCATTTCTGATTATAGCAAAAGCTACCTGTGATTTTTCAGGCAGGTTTTTGGTTTTTTCAAAAATCAGTTTCGATTGCGCATTGGAGATGCCGGAAAAAGTGTCTAACTGGTTATGTTTCGCGGGTTGATCCGGTTGGCCAATTAGCAAAAAGGAAATAGGTAAAAGGAATATGAGTATTATAATTTTCTTCACGCCATTATTTTAATAATCTGTACAATTGGCTTATTAACCATTCAAAACCTGGTGCTCCCGAAAAAAATATTCCGGTGCCATTTGGGAATTAGGCTTTATCATGTCATTATAGTGCCTGGTTATATTCCACCTGAGTGCCCCGATTGGCACTTAAATATTGGCTATGTACACGATAGCATTGTCGTCCTCCGATTACTATCCTTTGTTCAAGCGTCCCTTTACGATACTCGCTATAGTCTTACCATCTGCTTTACCTCCTAATTCTTTTTGGGCCATGCCCATTACTTTTCCCATGTCTGCCATGGAAGAAGCACCGGTTTTTTCCATGATTTGATCAATAATTTGAGCGATTTTGTCTTCACTTAACTGTTCGGGAAGATATGCACTGATATGATCAATTTCTATTTTTTCTTTATCGGCAAGATCCTGTCGGTTTTCCTTTTGGTATATATCAAGGGATTCCTGTCGGGATTTTACCATTTTTTGGATCATTTTAATTTCGTCAGCTTCTGTCAGTTCTTTGCCACTTCCATCAGTTTTAGCCAATAACAGCTCTGACTTGACGGCGCGAAGAGAGCGTAGTTTATCTTTGTCTTTTGCTTTCATGGCTTGCACCATATCTTTTTGGATTTTTTCTTCGAGTGTCATAGGATAACGATTTTAAGGTTGACTACTTTTCTAATTAATTTTGTCCAACATTTTCAAGGGATGGACGGATTCTTTAAACTACAAATCTTTAAGAAAGTTTTCAAACCATTATGTAGATATTAATATATTTTCAAATTCCCTTCGGAGTCACTGCTTATGATCTTATCTGCCATTCCTACGAATAGCCCATTCTCTACTACTCCCGGAATTTGATTAAGGGTAAGATTTAAAGCCCTGGGGTCTTTAATTAATTCAAAACTACAATCCAGTATGAAGTTGTCATTATCTGAAATGAAGTCGGAACCATCTTCTTTTTTACGCCAATCCGAGGTACAACCCAATTGGTTGACTTGCCGCCGTGTTACTTCACGTGCAAAGGGGGTGATTTCCACGGGGAGTTTGAATTTCCCGAGATGATGTACAAGTTTGGAATTATCGACTATAATTATGTAATACCCGGTAATGGATGCCACAATTTTTTCTCTGAGGTGAGCCCCACCTCCTCCTTTGATTAGGTTTTTATCCGGATCTACCTCGTCAGCTCCGTCTATGGTGATATCTATCTTCTCAACTTCGGATATGGGAACAAGTGGGATATTCCACTTGTAGGCTAATTGTTCTGTGCTCTTGGAGGTAGGAACACAGCGGATGTTCAGGCCATTTTGAATTAGTTGTCCTACCTTTCGGGTCGTGAAATAAGCAGTGGACCCTGTTCCTAATCCAACGGTCATTCCATTTTCGATAAATTCTGTAGCTTTTTCCCCTACGATTTGTTTTGGGTTGGTCATATTGTATCGTGTAAATAAACTGGGGCAAAAGTAAATAAAATATGGGTGAAAAAATACTCATTCTTACCCTCCATTGAATAATTCATGGGTTGTTATTATTGTGGAATTAACTCTAGTTATAAATTATTCGTGTAGAAAATTAGAGTTAGGTTTTGCATTGTTTGTTTTTATTGTTATTTTTTGAATCAATAAGGAAAATCATATTTAGATTATGGATTTAAGAGCGAAAATAATAGCACATTTCTTCCGATAGCTTTCTTTACCATATTCTTTCGATAAGAATATACCTGTATTCTTACCGAAATGGAGTTTTTTTGTTCTTGTTCATGCTCTGGTAATCAGTTTTATTTCTAATTAAAAATATAAAACAAAACAATTATGCTTTGTCTTGGTATAGGTGTGCCAAGATCTGTATAGATTTTCGTAAAAAAATATGAAAACATACAAAAAATAAACCTCATCCCAACCAATTGTGTGTGTAGGTCAGGATGAGGCTAAAATTATATAACAATGTAAAATTAGTTAAAATGAAAAATATTCATTTATTCATAGTCACATTCTTTTTAATTTGCTCATGTACAAACTATTCAATCGATAATAAGATAATGTCATTTGATAAATCTAAGGGATTTGGACTAACCTCAGAGGAAATGATTAATATTGGAAAGCTTCATAATGAATTTGCTCTTAAACTTGAAAAGAGAATGGATTTAAGTTGTACCAAATGTAGTCAGATCCTAAAAAGAAATTTGATCGATATATTGGAAGAAAAACTTCGTAAAGCTGGACTAGCAGGTTCCTTGGATTCGGAAACAATAATCGAAAAGGCGTTGATCGATGCAACAGCTTTAAGAGAGATTGATTTTAGTTTAAAGGAATGGAAGCCAAGTTTACTTAGTGATTCAGGTTTTAAATCTTATGGAAGAATACTTGATGAAGTGGATTTGGCAGAAAGTGTATTAGATGTTAACAATAGAATTGATGATTTGAAAGTATTATTTGAGAAGTCATCACATTCGGAATTTGAAAAGGAGGTTTTAATTTCATCAGCAGAAGTTGCAAGATATTCATTTGAATTATGGGCACCAGAGGATATTGGGGGATTAGGACTTTGGGGGCGTATTAATGGTGAGTTGTCGCAAGAAAATGTAAATTATGGTGATGGTATTATTCTTTCGAAAAGAAATGATGACGAAGATTCTAATGATTCTGAAAAGTCAAAAAAGAGATGGTGTTGGAAATGCGCAGTAGCGGGTGATGTAGCAGGATTGGCTTCATATTTTACAAGTTTAGGAGTTGTAGGAAGTATAACCGCTGCTGCAATTCCTGGGACTAATGGTATTCTGGCTTTAAGTGCTGCAGCTACATCAGTTGGTGGATCTGTAATTGGCGGTTCTCAAGTTACAAGTCAAATCGATTAAAACTAATTAGTTATGAAAAACAGAAAACCTATATTGTATTTACTTATTGGAATTGTCCTGATGTTAATACTTTATCTATTCTTTCGAGATGATTTTGTCCCTACATTGAAGAATATAATAGTTTATGGTGTAATAGGACTTACAGGAGTGTTGATAACCGTGATTCTAAATCAGGTAATTTCATCAAAGGATCGAGAGTAGAAGTGTTTCATTGTTGTTTCTAAAAACAAACACTTATGATTTCTGAGATTGCTTTAATAATTGTGTTTCTCCTACTTTTGATTTTACCGAAGCGATTCATTGGCTCCATCAAAAAACCTTACGATATCTATGTAAAATGGGGATTGGGTATGGTATTGATCGGGGTGGTCTGGTGGGCCATGAATGACGGGAAAATGAGTATGAAGATTATGCTGACAATAGTGGTTTTGTATTCCTTGATGCGGGGACATAACTACGGAAAGGAAGTTTAAAGTGAGTCGCCGGATCATTGATTATGAGATCTTTTGTGCCTTTTATTAGGTATTTAAACCCAGTGCGGTTCTCACAAATACAAGTATGATCAGCAAACCGCAAAAAAAAGCCGGAAAGGTTCTATCCTTTCCGGCTTTGTAGTTGGTATCAATTTCGTTTTTCCACCGGTGGGGGTGCGGGTAATCTCTTCGGTGCAGATTTTAATTGTTCCAGTACATTTTGAACTGCTGCTTCCAATTGAGAGTCATGGCCTTTCGCCAGTTCCGTAGGGTCTTCCGGCACTTCTATGTCAGGGTCAACTCCGTGCCCTTCCTTAAACCATGTACCGTCCGGATTGTACATTCGGAAAGTAGGCGCTGTTACACTACCGCCGTCGATAAGGCTGGGGGCACCTGTAATACCTATTAATCCTCCCCATGTAGTGGTTCCGATTAACGGTCCAAGGCCTGTTTTCCTAAAATAATCAGGGAAGGCATCACCTCCGGATCCCGACCAACCGTTGATTAACATGGCTTTTGGGCCAAAATGTGCCGTCGGTGGCCAGGCCCAATTTTCACCGTCCCTTACGTCCCAGTAAGCTAAAGCGGGACGGTCTAGCAATTCAATGAATCGATCGGGAATTTGTCCCCCATTATTGAAGCGTTCGTCAACGATCATTCCTTCTTTGTCTATTTGCCCGTAAAACATACGTACCAGCTCTTTTTGACCATCAAGACCGGTACTGGGTACATAAACATAGCCAATCCGACCATTGGAAGCTTCTTCTACATATTTTCGGTTTTTTTCAATCCATGAAAGATTGCGTAATCTTGTTTCAGAACTCATCGTCTTAACATAAATCTTTCGCGCATCGGTTTTGTCGGGTGAATCATTTATCAATAATTCTACCGTTTTATCTGCTAAACCGGAAAAGGCGCCCCATGGGTCAGTAAAGTCGTTGAGAGAAATGCCATTGACCGCCAGGATATAATCCCCTTCAGTTACTTCCAGTCCGGGTTCATCTAATGGGGAACGCACTTCAGTATCCCAGGGGGCAGGTCGAATAATTTCATCGATTCTGAAGGCACCGTTTTCAAAAGAGAAATTTACTCCGAGGTAGCCTACCGAGGTGGATTTACTGTCTTCATTATCTCCACCACCTCTATATGTATGAGAAGCGTTGAGCTCCCCAATTAATTCTCCGATTATATAATTGACATCGGTTCTGGAATTGGCATTGGCTAATAATTCCCCGTAATGCTCTTTTTGCTGATTCCAGTCAACACCATGCATATTTTCATCATAGAAAAAATCCCTTTCAATTCTCCAAACGTCAGAAAAAATCTGTTTCCATTCCTGTCTGGGATCTAATTTTATTTGCATTTCATCAAGGGCTATGGTTTTTTCAAGCTTTTGACCTTTACCCACACTGATAATTCCCATTTTCTGAGGACTGCCGGTTAATATCTTCTTGCCATCCGCTGTAAGCATGTAAAAATTGATACCGTCAATGATCGTTTCCTCCTTCTTTTCTTTTAGGTCAAAGTATTGCAAAGTGGGCTTAGATACCCCTCCTGCCGAGGTAGGATATCTCATATACAATACCTTCCCTTCGATGGCTGAAATACTTCCTATTGACCCCGGTTGGATGGGAAGGATGATCGTACGACTTTCAATATTCTCCAGGTCTATCCTGGTTTTATTTTTTTCATCATCATCTTCTTTGGCGTTATCCCCTTCTGCATCCGATTCTTTGTTCGAATCTTCATCCTTTTTTTCTTCTTCCTTACCATCTTTGGACTCGGTCTTTTCCTTTTCTATTGTTACAGTATCATGTTCGGCTAATAGGGGGGAAGGTGTTTCCAGGCTCAAAGGGATCATGGCCAATTGGTTACTATTTACATATACCCAGGAGTTGTCAAAATTGCTGTACTCAGGATCGAATCGCTGATCCGTTTCAAAGCAAATGTATTTACCATCAGAGGAGAATACGGGATCATTATAATTATAGAAACCTGAAGTAACCTGGTGTAATTCTTTTTCTTCCGTATCAAATAAAAAAATGGCGTTTTGTCTGTTGTCTAAACCACGGTCGTAGGTAATCCAACGACTGTCCGGAGACCAGCTTACTGAAAACCCTCTTAGGGCACCCTCGTACATCCATTTTCCTTTGTCTACTTTCGTGATTTCTCCCGACTGAATATCGATTAACCGGATCTCCATAGCTTGATTGATAAAAGCTAATTTGTCCCCGTCCGGAGACCAGTATATTTGATAATTAAATCCATTCGTAAAGTCTGTAACTTTCTTTACTTTTCCTGATTTGTAATCGTGAATATAGAGTTGGTATTCCCCGGAGGTATCACTCCAGTACGCCAAATTCTTTCCGTCAGGTGACCAGGCCGGATATCTCTCTGCCGCGCCAGAAGAATTGGTAAGGTTTACTACGGCCCCTTTTTCTGCGGGAAGGTCAAAAATATCGCCCCGGGCTTCTATAAGTACCCTTTCGCCCCGTGGTGATACGAAAGCATTTTGAATATTGGATTTTACATTTACCCAGTGTGGTTTGACCTTTTCATAATCATTGGTCAAAGAAATTTTTATTTCCGAATACTTTTCGGTCCCCAGGTTTAAAAGGAATAATTTTCCACCGGCTTCAAAAACAATATCTTCAGGCCCATTTGCTGGTAAATGGACGTCGACATCATTGAATTTGGTGACTTGACTGTGTTTAGAGGAGTTTATATCGTATTTCCAAATATTGTAGCGAGATTCTTTCCCTTTGTCTGAAATATAATAAATCGAATTATTGTGCCACATGGGAATTTCATCATTATAATTGTTCTCTGTGATGTTTTCCGATTTCAGTGTTTCCAAATCGAATATGAATATATCTGCTGACATTCCACCTTCGTACCTTTTCCAGGTTCGGAAAACCCGCGATTTATAGGTATAAGCTATTTTATTCCCATCTGGGGAATAGGATCCGAATTCTGCGTGTTCCATTGGCAGTTTCTGGGGCAGGCTACCCATTGCCTTAACGGTGTAGAATTGATTGTATCTTTGTTTTCCACTTTGCATAGAGGAGGCAAACAGTAATTCTTTGCCATCTGGTGTCCAATCTACCAGTCGGTCTGCCATTCCGTGATGGGTTAATCTTTTGGGAATACCACCTGCCGTGGGAATGGAATAAATGTCTACATTGCCGTCATAATTGCCTGAAAAGGCAACGGTTTTTCCATCCGGAGCAAAACGGGGGAATAGTTCTGCTCCCGCCGGAGAGCTTAATTTGACCGCCTGCCCGCCTTCTTTGTCTACCAACCAAAGGTCATCGGCAAAAGAAAAGACCACTTTGTCTTTAGATACATCGGGATGCCGGTAGATCCGGTTTTGTGCGGAAACAGACGTCAAAACAAATAAAAATACTGAAATCGAGAGTAATTTCATTTTCATAGGATAAGTTTTAGTATGTAAGTGAGTTCTTAAATAGTTTAGAAAGATAGGGATAAAACTGATTTAGAGGTAGGTAGCTCCTTTTTTCTTATACGAATGGCTATAAAAACGGGATTAAATGCGATTTTCATATTGCGCTTCGGCTTCCATTGCTTTCCAGTCAAAGGGTTCAAACAATTCTAAAAAGTCAGGGGCGAAGTCATTCAACGCCGTCGATGTTACGGTAGTGCTGCGTACAAATTCTTTGCTGGGATGCGCTCTCCGGATGAATCCAGGGTGTAAATGGTCAGGTGTTTGTCGTCGGGACTGACTGCCCAATAATCCTTTACCTCATTAGTACTGTAAAGTTCGTATTTATGCGTCAGGTCTTTTTAGGACGTCGAGAAAAAAAGGATCTCTGCGACTAGGTGGAAGACCGAGGCGTCCTTCTTCACTCTGCTTATCGAGACTCCATATAATACAAATGTCCGGTTGGACTGCATCTTCCAATGTCATTTCCCCTGCTTCTGTTTCAGTAAAAAAACCTGACATCAGATGGAGTGGCATAGACTTTACACTTCATTCCTTTGAGAAACTTATAAAAATGATCTGTAATCGCTACTGATAACTTTTGATGAGTGTGGGATGGTGTAGGACTAATAAGGAATAACTACCCTTTGATCAACTCTACCCGTTCATTGATCCGCAAAGTAAGGTAGTTCGTACAGATGTACTTCTTGTCGAAATCAAGTTGTAATAATTGGGTAATCATATCATTTTACCTATTGCGTACAATCATTGAATATACGGAAATTTTGTAATTTACGTGATGTGAAATCTATTAAAAACCATAATTATTCTGCAAAAAATGGATCGAAAAGAAGCTTTAAAGACCTTGGGTGCAAGTGCTATGGGACTGGCGATTCCTGCTGATCTAACCATTAGGGAAAATGCCTTTACTAAACTGAAAGGTAATATTCACCATTCTGCCTGTTATTGGTGCTATAATTCCATGAAACTGGATGATTTTTGCCGGGAAGCCAGGAAAGTAGGGTTGGTAGGTGTGGATCTCCTTCGTCCCGAGCAATGGGAAACAGCCTTCAATCATGGGCTCACATGTACAATGGCAACTATTGAAGAGGCCAATATAGAAAGTGGGTTTAACAGGATAGATAATCACGATCATTTGGTAAATGCCTACTCTGAGGTGATCCCCAAATTGGCAGATGCAGGATTGAAAAACGTCATCGTTTTTTCAGGGAATCGAAAGGGTATGGATGATGAAATGGGGTCAGACAATTGTGCCCGGGGGCTGGAGCCTTTGGTAAAGGTGGCGGAAAGGTATAATATAGTTATTCAAATGGAACTACTCAACAGTAAAGTTAATCACCCCGATTACCAATGCGACCATACGCTATGGGGAGTAGAACTATGCAAAAAGGTGAACTCTCCCAATTTTAAATTGCTGTACGACATATATCACATGCAAATAATGGAGGGGGATATTATAGCGACGATTAGGGAATATCATCCTTATATCGGACATTACCATACAGGAGGAGTGCCTGGCAGACACGAGATTGATGACACCCAGGAATTATATTACCCTGCAATCATGAAAGCAATTTTGGAAACAGGGTACGATGGTTATGTAGCCCAGGAATTTATTCCTGCTCGCGAAAATGTAATTGGAAGTTTGAAACAAGGTGTGGGAATTTGTGATGTGTGAATAGATGCCGGCGGTTCGCGGCCGGAAGGGCTATAAATCTTATATGTCAGATCTGTCCTGCACCCGTAATGGATGTGAGTGAGATTTGCAGATTTGACTGTAGTTTGATTTTGTATCTTGAAATGGTCCATCTATCTACCTGGAAATTCAGCCTTTGTTAATAAATTGAGCAATAATGGTCAGAATAAAAAAGTTAATGGATAAATATTTATTAACTATGAGAATCGTTTTATTTGCTCTAATAACTTTTTATTTATATCCAATTACTGTAAAGTCACAGAGACATTATCAGCTCAATGATACGCTTTATGTATGGTCTATGCAAGGTGCGCCTATATATGAAGAAGCAGATAATCCCGGTTCTAAAATAAAGACGTACTATTATGGAGAGGCTGCCCGGGTCGTCGATACGAAGATAGATAAGCACAAAGATAACCGTTACATAGGAAAAGATTTTAAGTTTTCAGGAGCCATGGTTAAAGTTATCATGCAAAAGGATACCGGATATGTATATGACGGGTATTTGTCTGCATTGCGACCCTTGAACCCGCGTTCCGGAAATCGCGGAATCCAACTTTTGGAAGCTTCTTTCGGAAAGGAACCTGTTGTTACGGAAAAAACAAGAACTTCTAATGGGCAACAGGGAGAAAAATCTGTCTCTGAGTATGGGAAAAATATAAGGTATGTAAAAGAATTAAAGGGCAATTGTACGGTCGAAACATTTACCTTAAATAACGTTCGATTGAATGGGGCCTACTACTTTATGATGACAGTATATTCTAATTATTTTTTGAAGGATGCAGATTCAATAGAAGAACCTGACTTCACTCAAAATGCAAGAGGGAAATATTATTTTACGGTAAAGAGTGGAGCTGAGAGAAAAAGGATAACGATACAAAAATCTGGAAATACCTATGAAGTATCTTCCTTCGAATGTGAACTACCTGAATAAATAATAAAAAATAACTTTCTCATTTACTAAACCCTTCAAGAATTAATCCGTTACTTTTGCTTTCCATAGGACAAAAGTCAGATTTAATTCTATGAGTAGTTACCTCCCATTTATAAAAAAGCATTTTCGGCCTATTGCATTTGGAGGTATGCTTACCTATTTTTCAAGTCTTGGGCAGACATTTTTTATATCTATCTTTGTCCCATTCGTTCTTAAAGAATTTGATTTAAGTAAATCGGCTTTTGGAGGCTACTATGCTATAGCGACCATTCTGGCTTCTTTTGGGTTGATCCGGTTTGGAAAACAGTTGGATTATATGTCGGTAAAAGCTTTTGCTTACAGGGTCGTATTTTTATTGGCCCTTTCCGGATTGATCTTTGCATTTTCCCTGCATCCGTTGATGTTATTTGTGGCGATGATTGGTTTGAGAATGGGAGGACAGGGCCTATTACCGCACATTTGTTTTACTACTTTTTCCAGGTATTTTGATTACAACCGGGGTAAGGCTATTAGCATATCTTCAATGGGGTTTCCCCTGGGAGAGATGACATTTCCATTATTAATCGGAGGAATAATTGCGATATCAAATTGGCGAATGGGTTATGTGGCGGGTGTTATAATCATGTTGATATCTATGGTATTGGCCCTGAAAAAGATGCATTTAGATTTTTTAAACCCTCCCGAAAATAAGGGACCGAAGGGAAAAGAACGGAACAAGAGTGAAAGAAATTATATTAGGGCTGTTGCATTCAAAGGGAAATTTTGGATGATAATGCTTCTGATTGCATCAATAAGTTTTGTAACGACCGGTTTGTTTTTTTACCAATATGTATTGGCGGATGAGAGAGGATGGCCGGCTGAATTATATTCTTTACTTTTTGCCGGGTTTGCTATCTCCCGACTTCTTTTTTCTCTCTTTGGAGGTTGGTTAACGGATCGGTTTTCAGCTAAAAAAGTATTTCCGTTTTATGCATTACCATTGGTAGGAGGTGTTATAATATTGGCAAGTGTTCCAGGTATTATCGGTGCTGCCTTGTTCCTGGTTTTGACAGGAATAACCATGGGTTTGCACGGAGTTTTACGTACCTCTGTTGTGGCTGAAGTTTATGGGGTTGAGCGAATAGGGTATTTACAAAGTGTATCGACATTTATTGTCGTCATTAGTTCTGCACTGGCTCCGGTTATTTATGGGTATTGCCTCGATATAGGGATTTCTTTTAGCACAATAAATTGGGTGGTTAGCTTTATACTTATCATTATTAGTATGAATGCATTCAGGTTGAGAGGCGTCGAATATGCACATCAATAATGGATATAATTCAAATAAGATTAGAGCCACTTTACCCAAAATAGCCGATAGGGTAATTGATATTACTTTTAATTTTTTATTTAAATAATATAAATATGGAAGACGGAATTTTAACCTGGGACATAGATCCCGTGATAGTCTGGATTACAGACAGTTTTCCGTTGAAATACTACGGGTTGTTATTTATGTCCGGTATTCTCCTAGGATATTTTATTATAAATAGAATATATAAGCGGGAAAATGTACCGACAGAAGATCTGGACAAACTCCTGACGTACATCATTTTCGGAACCTTGATCGGGGCGCGTCTCGGGCATTGCTTGTTTTATGAGCCTGATTATTACCTGGAACATCCGGTGGAAATGATCCTTCCAATTAGGAATATGGGAGACGGTTATCAATTCATTGGGTACCAGGGATTGGCCAGTCACGGTGGGGTTGTCGGTGTGTTTTTGGCTATCCTTTATTATTGTAAAAAATTTAAAACACCCTTTTTATGGGTGTTGGATCGCATTGCAATTGTGGGACCAATGGCGGGAGCTTTTATCCGTTTCGGAAATTTCATGAATTCTGAAATTTACGGAAAACCTACGAACGGAAATTGGGGGGTTGTTTTTGCCAGGGACGATATGATTCCTCGACACCCTACCCAGTTGTATGAAGCTTTTTCCTACTTGTTGATATCCTTTATTTTATACCGTATATATTTGTCCAGGGGAATCGTTAAAAAGGATGGGTTTGTTTTCGGTGTATTTTTGGTATTGCTTTTTCTGGCGCGTTTTGTTATTGAGTTCTTTAAAGAAAACCAGGTAGGATTTGAAGAAGGAATGGCATTGAATATGGGGCAAATTTTGAGTATCCCTTTTGTCGTGGCAGGAGTTGTGATGGTTGCTTTAAAATCCTCCTCTGGGGGAAGTAGTTATTCAAAATAAAAATCTGTACATTTAATATAAATAATTAATGCCGGGAAAAATCAAAAAATCTTTTGATTTCCAGGATCCCCGCAATAAAGGGTAATTTAGTGTTTTGGACACCGGGCGAATGATACTTTTAGGGTGGAAAGCGAATATGGAATTGCTTTTATGACAGACCAACCCCAGTTACATTTCTCTGATGGAAGTTTTTGAAATGTTGGTAGTACGGGGAGTCTGGATGGAGAAAAAAAGTTGACTTCATTGAGTTGAATCATGTCCCTGTAGATCTTAAATTTGAGATTATATTAATAATAGTGAGCACATAAATTGCGCAATGAAATTGGTTTTTGTGATCTTTACAGAATTGTGGTTATATCAACGTATCAAAGATTTGATTTGGAGCGGAGTGAAGTAATGGAGACGTGTAAAGAAAGAAAACCTTTTGACTAAAGAGATGGCTCCTGGAATAAAAAGGATGTTGGGATTTCGGAATATAACCGTTCGTGAAAACTATAAAATCAATCTTGAAGAAGAGAGAAGCTTCATTGAAGATCATCAGGTTGATTTTAGGGAATTTGTCAGCATATCTGCAAAATTAATTTGAAGTAGTATCTATGTGTTCTGTTGCTTTTATTCACCATGCTGGATTTGATCAGAAAAAATTGGAATCCGCTATTAACAGGATGAATGAAATTGGTGCCCACCGTGGTCCAGACGATTCACGCGTTAATCTCTATGGAAAAACAGCAATTGGACACAATAGACTGTCCATAATAGATCCAAATCCGAGATCCTCCCAACCTATGGAATACGGGGATTTGGTAATGGCTTTTAATGGCTGCCTATACAATTACATTGAACTTAAGGAAGTGTTACAAGGAAAGGGATATGAATTCCAAACCTCTTCAGATACGGAAGTAATCTTGAAGGCATTTGCAGAGTGGGGTGAAGATTGTCTTCCAAAGTTTAATGGAATGTGGGCTTTGGTGATTTATAACAAACTTTCAGGTATGGTTTTTATGGCCCGGGACCGGTACGGCATAAAACCGCTCTATTGGTATCAATCCAAACGTTCCTTTTTCCTGGCTTCTGAGATAAAACAGATTTTGCCTTTTTCAGGTGCAGAACTCCACCCGGGGAATCAATATGATTATTTTGTCTATGGCAGGATAGTACATAATAATTCGACCCTGCATAAGGATGTGAATGTATTTCCAGCCGGAAGCTTTGCTTGGTATGATACATCCTCACATCATTTTGAAGTAAATCGCTACTATTCTTTACCAGTCAACAATGTTGTACCGGATTTGGAATATTTGAAAGACCTTATTCATGATTCCATCAGGATTCGACTAAGGTCTGATGTCAAAAACGGGGTGACGGTGTCTGGCGGCATGGATAGTAGTATTATTGCTGCTGTGGCATCTTCATTCGAACCCGGCGAATTCACTTTATTCAATGCCTCGTTTCCCGGGGCAGATGAAGATGAATCAGGCTATGCCCGGGAACTTGCTGAATATCTCAAGCGGCCAATTGTTCACGGTACCAGCAGTTGGAGTGATTTTACTTCAAAACTGGCGAAACTCAGTTATATACAGGAAATTCCGATTGGCTCATTTGCTGTTTTTGCTTCATTTGAACTTCAAAGACTCATTTCTGGAAAAGGTGTTAAAGTGATCCTAAGTGGTCAGGGAGCTGATGAAATTTTTGGGGGGTATACCAAATTTCATTTCCATTATCTTAAGAATTTATTGCGCAGTGGGAATGTTTATTTTTTTAGTGAGTTGTATCAGGCTTTGGCATTGGATCAGTATTCCTACGCTGAAATAATTAATAAAGCGAAGAATTTTAAAAATAGTTTATTTAAACCCCATCCCCATTGGATAAAATTACCTGCAGGAGAGCCCGATGGTCAAGCATTGGTACAAAGGAACTCAAAAAAAGGATTGTGGAGAACCTCCAATCGCGCAATTTCTGGAATGGGTCTTCCGGTAATGCTTCATGCCCTTGATCGGAACAGCATGTATTTCGGAATTGAAAGCAGATGCCCTTTTTTGGACCACAGGCTGGTGGATTATGCTATCAACCTGCCGGATCGTCTTAAAATCAAAAACGGAAAACGGAAGTACGTGTTGCGTGAGTTATTTGGACCTGAACTTCCTAATTCCGTATCAAAACGCTTTGAAAAGAAAGGGTATAGTTCCCCTCAGTCAACGTATATGAATCAAAATAAAGGATTGATTTTGAATGATATTATGGACAGAAAAGAGCTATTCCAGGAGTTTATAGATCCCGGTGCGTTGGAAAAGGAAATCAGCGTAGGACGAAATGAGAGTTTGATCTGGAGAATCTGGACATGGACTTTCTGGCGAGAAAAAGTTTTAACAGAAGCTTCGGAAAATTCATTATTACGGGAATAGTTTTTTTACCCAATGTATGAGAATGGGGGTATGGGTATAAGTGTCTATGATCTTTCCTCCGAATTCTTTTTTCATTTGATTCATTGGTTCTGAAATACCAACCATATCGTAGTGCGAATAACCAATTTTTTGAAAATATTTCAAATCTTTGTGAAACAGATATTTATTGGCGATACTGCTTATGCGTTGTGACTTCTTGTC
Organism: Membranihabitans maritimus; assembly: GCF_021729145.1. Lineage (GTDB taxonomy): Bacteria > Bacteroidota > Bacteroidia > Chitinophagales > Saprospiraceae > Membranihabitans > Membranihabitans maritimus. The sequence continues at coordinate 261,212 of NZ_JAJSLW010000010.1, forward strand.
TGGCATTTCCCGGTAATTTGATGCATTTATGTATCCCATGACTATTTTATTTTCCGGGTCACCTATAATCATGTGGGCAGCTAATCGGCCTAAGGAAGGTTCATGAATTTCGGAATAATAATAATTGGGGTTTTCAGTAATTATTCCCGGGGGGTAGGAGGGGATGTTTTTGGCATTAATTGTTGATTGAAACATCTCCAGAAGGTCAGGGATAACATTTGGCCTGGATATTTCGAATGCGTATTTATCAATATTCCTTAGATATTTCATTAATCGTTTAGAGTAATCCAATTCAAATGTACTTCGTAAATCTATTACTCTTGTGGGGTAATAAAAGGTCTTGTAAAATACGGAGGCTTTTGGGGCAAAACTCATTGGATAATTAACCAATGAAAAGAAAGGGATCTTTGCACTGTAATATTGGGAGGTGAAAAATTTACCCTTTATTTCAATCATAATTTCTCAAAAATGTTAACAGGGAAAATATAAAAATAAAAATATAAAATTCCCGGTTTAAATATTTATGAAATTACCCTTAGTTTCGCTCGCAACATATATCTTAAATCATGAGTCAGAAAAGTGCGTTGGATAATACTTATTTCGTTATTATGGCGGGCGGTGTCGGTTCTCGTTTTTGGCCCTCTTCCAGGGAATCCAGACCAAAACAATTTCTGGATATTTTGGGATCGGGTAGATCCCTGATCCAGATGACGTATGACCGTTGCCTGTCGCTGGTCACCCCTGATCGAATTATAGTAGTGACCCATGAAAAATATGTTGATTTGGTAGCAAACCAGCTGGAAAGCATTCCAGCGCGGAATATTTTGTCTGAACCGGCTCGAAATAATACGGCTCCGTGCGTTGCTTATGTTTCCTTTCATCTAAAGAGCAGAAATCCTGATGCTAATCTGGTGATGCTTCCTTCGGACCATATTATTACCAATGGAAGTGCCTTCAATGCATCATTGCAGGAAGGTATTGAATTTGTTTCGGATAATGACGCATTGATGACTTTGGGAATGAAGCCACATCGTCCGGATACGGGGTATGGATACATTCAATTATCCGATGATGAAGAAAGACAAAATATTTTTAAGGTTGAAGCTTTCAGGGAAAAGCCGGAATTGGAATTGGCACAACAATACCTGGCAGAGGGTAATTATGTGTGGAATGCGGGGATTTTCTTATTCAATGTTGATATTATATTAAAAGCATTTAAAAGTTTGGCACGCGACATTTACGATGTTCTCTATCATGACAAGGTATATGGGACGGATGCGGAAATGGCGTTTATTCGGGATAATTATCCTAATACCGCTTCTATAAGTTTTGACTATGCCATAATGGAAAAATCCAGTAATATCTATTGTATTCCAACAGAGATTGGATGGAGTGACCTGGGAACCTGGAAAAGTTTGTACGAACTGATGTCGGGAAGTCTTCATGAAAACATTTCGAATGTGAATAAAGAGGATTGTCATTTTGTTGATTCCAGGGGGGTGTTGGTCAATGTACCCAATGGGAAGAAAGTCGTTATAGGGGGCGTAGAGGACTTATTAATAATAGACGATGAAGATGTATTGTTGGTGTGGCCAAAAGACAGGGAGCAAGAAATAAAAGCTATAAAACAGAAAGTGGCTGCCCGCTGGAACCTTGAATAATAGTAATGGAGTGTGAGTAGATTTAAAGGAAAAAACATATTATGCATATATTATAAATTCCCGCCTATAAAGGGAATTGGTACTTTAAGAAATTTCAAATTTTACACATCTCTTAAAAAAGATGCACGCAAAATCTTCGTCCTTACGACTAGCAACCGGAATTTTTTGCCCCAGGATCAATTTGAATATTCTAATCACGATGTAATTGAAATCCCAACGGTAGATTTCAGGACTATTTATCATTCATTTACGGGCAGAAAAAGTTCTTTATTAATCACAGGCACAAAAAGTCCTACTAACTGGATGCAGCGATCACGGGAGTGGTTCAAAAAATCCATTTTGTCCAGGTATTTCGATGAAGGAGGGTATTGGTATGTAAAATCAGGCGTCAAAAAGGCCTCAAAGATTATAGAAGAACAGGGAGTGGACGTAATTATATCTTCATATTTGCCTTTTGATTCTCATCGCATGGCACTGGAATTAAAAAAGAAATATCCCCATTTATACTGGGTGGCTGATTACCGTGATTTTATTCCGGATTCTATGCTCGGAGGGTTAGGCCCTGAGTCGTACCTGGTTCGAAAAAATAAAGAATTGCTCCATTTGGTTGATGAAGTAACCACTGTATCAAAAGGCCTTAAAGAGAGAATTGAGGTTTTGCATCCCAATGTCCAGGTAGTTCGGAATGGGATTGATTCATCACTGGTTCCGAAGGGACATACGCGAAAGTACCGTTTGTTTACTTTGGCTTATACAGGGATTATTTACCCATCGGCGCAAAAAGCGGACCTGCTTGTCGAGGTAGTTAAGGAATTGGTCGAGGAAGGAAAAATTCAGAAAGAGAATATCCAAATTGTGCAGGCGGGAAAGGACGGTGCATTTTGGAAAGAGTTATTGAACCGCTACCAAATGGGAGAGATCCTGGTTAATAAGAATATAGTACCCCACAAGGAAGCAATTGAAATACAGCGTAAATCGCATATTAATTTATTATTGACCTGGGCATCCGAAGAAATGACAGGAATATTAACGGGGAAATTATTCGAATATCTTGCATCAGGAACCCCTATTCTCGCTCTGGTGAATGGTATCCGTGATTTGGAATTAGAAGAAATTATTCAGGGTAATTCCAGGGGTAAAGTATTTTACCATACAGATTTGTTCAAAACCGCCCTTAAAAGTTTTGTCCTCCAAAAATATAATAAGTGGAAGCACGATAACAACCGGACTTTTGAGATTACTGATAGAGAGCAAAAAAGTATATCAAATATAACCTGGGAAAAGGAATTTGAGAAATGGGTGGTAAAAATGGATGGAAAAGACTTACGTAAATCAGGTATTAAATAATTGAAATGTCATTGCGTCGCTTAGAAAAATCACATATTGTCAACTTTTTTACCATAAAATGATAAAAAAATCCGGGTAGCACCAACCATTCGGGATTTCAGGCCGTCTTAAAGATAAAAATTGGATGTGCCATGAAAAAGTTTACTAAAATACTATTCTTGTCCTTCATGGTGTTTTCAGCATTTTCTTGTCTAAAAGATGAGTGTGCTGAAACCATGGAATTCTACAGATTTGATCCGGTCTACCTGAGTAAGACCGAGTACAATGCACCTATTGAAGTGGGTAGTCCAAGGACACTTGAAAACCCCGGAATCCTGTATTCTTATAAGAATTATATATTGATTAATGAGATCAATAAAGGAATTCATGTCATAGATAATACCGATCCTACAAATCCTCAGTTTATTTCTTTTGTGAGTATCCTGGGGAATACGCACTTTAGTATCCGCAATGATCAAATGTATGCAAATAAGTTTGGTCACTTACTGTCAATCGATTTTTCCGACCCGATAAACCCTGTCGAAACTAGCCGCATAGCAAATGTGTCGGAAGACGTTCAATATCATGAAAACAAAGGTTTTCTCGCTTACTATGAAAGGACTGAACTTACCAGGAGTCTTGATTGTGCGGATCCGCGGTTTAATTCTGTAAGATGGACTGACAGGGGAACAGGACAGGTGTGGTGGGGTGCCGGAAGGCCTGAGTTTGCTTTTATGGACCAGACCGGGCGCCCTCTTACCAATGCAAATTTCAGCAGTAGTAAATCCGCTGGTGGGGGGAATGTTTCAGGTACGGGAGGATCAATGGCGAGGATTACATTGGCCAATGATTATTTGTATTGGGTTAATAACCATCAACTGATGACATTTGACCTGGCTGATAAAAAAAATCCACGGTCAACAGGAAAATTGGATATAGGATGGAATATCGAGACTATTTATCCATTTAAAGAAAAGTTGTTTATCGGCTCCTCAAGCGGAATGTTTATATATGATGTGTCGAATGCTGCAGAGCCTCGATATGAGTCTTCTTTTTCGCATGCAACTGCTTGCGATCCGGTAGTCACTGATGGAACTACAGCGTATGTTACCCTGAGAAGTGGAAATGAATGCGATGGATTTGTCAATCAAATGGATGCTGTTGATGTGAGTCAAACTTCTTCCCCTTACCTTGTGAAAACGTATCCGATGATCCAGCCACATGGTTTGTCATTGACGGAAGATGGGATTATTTATTTATGCGAAGGCCCTTACGGATTGAAAGTATTGAATGCCAAAGACCGGGGGGATATAAAAACGGAAAAACATATCAAAGGTTTTCATGCCTACGATGCCATTGCATTGTCCAATGAATTGTTGTTGATTATTGGTGATGATGGTTTCATCCAATACGATGTCACGAATCCAGCCTCTCCGAAACGATTGAGTATCATTCCAGTTGAAAAGTCATGAGTCTACCATTGTATAAATATAGTTTGCTGCTGGCGATACTATTTTTAGTAGGACTGCCTTCACTCATGAGTCAGGAATTGGATACGGTTAATCAGTATAAAGTCAGGCTCGTTACGGGAGATGTGTATAAAGGAAGAATCCTGGCAAGTGATGACAACGAAATTAAACTATTATTCAAAAACGGCTATGGAGTTGTTATCAAAAGAGAATTGATAGAGGACGTTGCATTTCACAAAGCATCTAAATTTAGAGAGGATGAAGTAAAGAAAGTATACAATCCCATGTCGGGTAGAGTCTATTATGGTGGAAGCTTATTATATAATACTAATACGGTAGCACCATTGAGTGGAAAACTTATGGGGTTGGGTGGAAATATTAAAGTTGGCTATGCTCTGGATGCCCATTGGTCTGCTGGAATTTATTCAGGGATAGAGTCCTATTACAATGAAAACGGTGAGGTATTGATTCCCGTAATGAGTGAAATAATATACTACCTGAAAAAAAGTGATTTAAGCCCGTATATCAATGTGGGATTTGGGTATGGATTTGGTGTGCAATCATCAGCCAATGAACATCTGGTAGACCACAAAGGGGGATGGGCTATTAATCCCAATATCGGTGTACGGCTTCCCTCCTGGTATGGGATGCACCTGATAGTCGGGGTCGGTGCGAAATGGCAAGAAAATTCATTTGATATAATTAATGGGAATGAGATATCGCATTTAGATATTATGTATAAACGATTGACAATGAATGTTTCATTTGTGTTTTGATTTTGGAGGTATGAAATATTTTGTTTGTGCCCTTATAATTTTGGTTACGTCATTAGCATGTGATAGAAAAGAGGTTTCCAGTGAATTTCAATACCAGGTTGATGTGAATTATATATATGAAAAGCACTACAACCGGGATTGGGATACCTCCAAAATAGCTGAAGAATTGGTTGGAAAATGGCAATGGCTGGCATGCTATACTTCGGGATTTGGGGGAGAACGGATGAATTGTTTTTCTAATGAGGTTAATTTGGAATTGGAATTTCTCAAAAATAATAAGATGATCATCTATAAGAACGGTAAGACGGATGCGGAAACCTGGTGGAGAATTGAACCATTTTCAGATACTGAATATAAGTTAACAATGCCTTCACCGATCAGACAGGTAAACGGAGTCATTTTATTTTATGATGATATGGTAACTTTCAGAAATAGTATAGTCGATGGGAATGATAATTATTTTGCCAGAATTTCTAATTAATCTAAAAATTTTAATCGAATGATAAAAGGTTTTGTGATAACGTTTTTTTCTATGTTTTTTATCGGTGCCCTGCAAATGTGCAGTAAGGATGATATAAAGCCCTTGGGTACTGAAGAGGGAGTCTATGGAAATTGGAATTGGATATCTTCTTCCGGAGGTTTTGCCGGAATAGAAAAAAGCCCGGAATCAGAAGGGTATGAACAGGGCCTGACGATTAGCGAATCTGGAGTTTTCTCGATTTTTAGGGCCGATACCTTAGCATTCCAACATAATTTTTCAATCGTAGAGGAAGAAAGTATAATTCATAATAAGAGCAGGTTGATGTTAACCTTTGAAGGTGATGATATGATCGATCAATCCTTTGTGATAAAGGGAAACGATACTCTTATTTTGGTGGAAGAATGCTGGGATTGCTTTATTCATAAATATGTAAGAGAAAAATAATGGTTAGAAGTTTATTTGGGTGTGACCAATGAATGATATCGAAAAACATATCAATGAATTAAAAGAACAGGGGTGGAATGAATTGCGTCACATTCTGGACCGTGAAATGCCTGAAAATATACGGCGGGTGGTGTTCTTTCGCACATCAGCTGCAGTTTTATTCCTATTGTTGCTTTCGATTTCGGTATACCTGGGTTTAAAGGATTATTCTTTGGGTACCGGAGGGGTTAGTAAGGATATGACTGTTATTGGACCACCTAATATGCCCTTAGCTAATAATTGGTATGATGGGAATGATATTAACAGGGAAGGAAATCCGGCGGGCAAAGCAGTGGAAGTTTCAAATCAACCAAATACGAAAATAGATAGCGGAAGGAACTTCCCTATTTCAGGACCGGAACAGGCAGAGAAAAGGGATGTAATACTTACAACTTTGGAACCTTCCGAACATTTAATTACCCCCTCCTCCAAAATAGATGATTTAAAAATTGCGGTTCCAGAAAACAAAATAGTAAAAATAGCAAATTTAATCCCTAATAAATACTCCCCTCTTAACACAGGGAAGGTAGATCTCAGTATTAAGGTCAATGAATACAACGATAGCACTCGAATATGGCCGAACGCTAGAATAAAACCTTCCCTTTTTACCGGTACTGTATGGGTCCCTACCCGCGGTATCGGTTTTTTTAACCTTGGAGGTGGGATTACCTATGAGGTTGGAGATTGGTCCATTGCCTTAGGTATGGGCTTATCTAAATTTTTGAGCCGTGATATTCATGAAAGGGATTTGGTTAATCTTGTACAATATGACGATACTAAAAATGTTGTCAATAATTTGTATGAAAACCAAATGGATTTAAATGCTCAGTTCAATGGAGAATTTAACAGATCCTCTTACACGCAATTGCAAACGAAATGGGGGTATGTATTTCCGGTAGATGTTTCATGGAAACCTGGAAATCATTTGACATATAGTGTAAAAGGTGGTGTATACTTTTTAAGAAGTAAGCACAGAGTAATCTATACCGTGTCTTTGTTATCTGAAGGTGATTATGTGACTAGAACAGAACACCTGCCTTATCTCGGTGGCGGGGTAAGTTTGAGGTGGGGTGAGTCTTATTCCATTGGTTTGGAGTCAATGGTTTTAGATCCGTTTTCCTATGATCATTTCTGGGCAATAGGGGCTACCTTGGCTTATCAATTCTGAAAAGAAGGGCTTGAATCGATGAAATAGATTGGGTATCTGATCAGGGGTATTCAGAAGTATTTCAAATACTTGGTTATCAGGATGTTAATTTGTATTTTAGATAAAATAAAACCCCGAAA
>NZ_JAJSLW010000110.1 GCF_021729145.1 Membranihabitans maritimus
GTTATGGCGGAAGACTTTCTCATCCGTCTCCAGCACCTTCTCCGCCACCTCTTCGCTGTAGACATCCTGCGGCTTCAGATGAATAAGCTGTTTTTCGCTTTTACCGGTCAGCAGTTCCATGGCGCGGTTACAGCCTGAAAACTCTTTATCTTCATTACGATAGAAAACCAGGTCCGGTGAAGCGTCAAGGAAGGAGCGCAGAAAGGACGATTGCTGTTCAAGCTGAATTTGCGTTTCTTCACGCTCCTTCATCTCAATTTTC
>NZ_JAJSLW010000111.1 GCF_021729145.1 Membranihabitans maritimus
TTGGCAAGGTTGCGCTCTACCAACTGAGCTAGTATCGCATAAGCTAACCGTTAATCTTCTCTGCTTACAAGCAGCAAATCAACGTCTAACTGTAATGTGGTTGCGGGAGCCGGATTTGAACCAACGACCTTCGGGTTATGAGCCCGACGAGCTACCAAACTGCTCCATCCCGCGTCCGGATGCATCATTTAAGTTGATGACTCTATATTTCCAATATCAATTCTTAGAAAGAAATTGGAGCGATACATCGGGTTCGAACC
>NZ_JAJSLW010000112.1 GCF_021729145.1 Membranihabitans maritimus
GCTTAATAACTTACCAATATTCTTAGCACTATAATCTCGATGAGTAGCAACAGGTATACCATTGGCAGGTTTTGGCCCTGGCGAACCAAGCTGTTTTTCACCGTCAGCATCGAGGTAATACATAAATGGTACATTATCGATGTAATTATTGATTTCGTTATCAAAGTAAATCGCTTTAAAACTTAAATTATCTGCATAAGGCAGATTTTGCCAACTTAAGCCAAAGCCCATTTCAAGGTTATCTGAGTCTTCCGGTT
>NZ_JAJSLW010000113.1 GCF_021729145.1 Membranihabitans maritimus
TTCAATAGTTTAACTGCTACGTCCGAAAGTGAGGCAAACAGGTTACCCGCAATCAGCATTAGGATACCGACAGTGATATTCGACATTACTTCTCTAATCTCATGTCTACATGTGGAATATCATCTTCCAGGTACATCTCAGAGATCGTCTTGAATCCATGACTTTTGTAGAAGCTTTCTAGGTGTTGTTGTGCGCCAATATCGATGGTTGTACCCGGCCAAAAAACTTCACAGCTTGTTAATGCTTCTTTCAGTAG
>NZ_JAJSLW010000114.1 GCF_021729145.1 Membranihabitans maritimus
ATCTTTTGGATTTGAAATACCCGCCGGTTTTTCAATTTTCTCAAGTTCAGCATTTAAGGCTTCACGGTTAAACAACTGCCCGGTATCAGGGTCACGATATTCTTTATCTTGGATCCAAAATTCAGCGTAAGTGACATAACGGTCAAAAATGTTTTGCCCATATTCAGAATAAGATTCTAAGTACGCGGTTTGCAACTCTTTACCAATAAACTCAACATACTGCGGAATTAAATAGCCCTTCAAGTGGCTTAAG
>NZ_JAJSLW010000115.1 GCF_021729145.1 Membranihabitans maritimus
GTTGTTGATTTAAACCTGTCGCCATTATAATTCTTCTTTCCATTTTTGAAGTTGTTCAAAGTTTTGTTGTAGTCGTTCTTCTAAAACTTTTGTTCTTCTTCTGTATTTTTCACCCGTTTTGGCTTCGAACTCTTCTTTACTAAGAGTCATCGAATCCAGTAAATGGATTAAATAAGGGATTGTTTTCTTATCGCCTTGATATTCATTCATTGCAGACTGTAAAAAGTCGAAGGATAATCCAAATTCTTCGGC
>NZ_JAJSLW010000116.1 GCF_021729145.1 Membranihabitans maritimus
GAAGGCTCAGCCAGCGTCATGTCCAGAATGCCGTGATGGCCAGTCATGTGAACCGAGCCGGAGTACTTAAGAGATCCAGATTTGGTAGCAGGATCGAATGAGCCGCTGGTGAGAGGGAAAGTGAAGGCCGAACCGTTCCAGTTGGCGCCGCCCGAAAGCTTCCACGAGCCATTGGCAATAGGACCACGCAGGTAACTGGTGAAGGATGTTCGGATACCCCAGGTCAGCGAACCCGAGGTCACCTTGGACG
>NZ_JAJSLW010000117.1 GCF_021729145.1 Membranihabitans maritimus
CATCGCCTTCCAGAGCGACTCGCTGTTTCGCCGCAACCGTCGCTTGGCCGTGTTCGACATGGACTCGACACTGATCGAGGCTGAAGTCATTGATGAACTGGCAAAAGCAGCGGGTGTGGGGGATCAGGTTTCTGAGATCACCGAGCGGGCCATGCGTGGTGAGCTGGATTTCGCTGCCAGTTTCAAGGAGCGCCTGGCCTTGCTAAAAGGCTTGCCGGAGTCGGTATTAAGCGAAATTGGCGCTTCATT
>NZ_JAJSLW010000118.1 GCF_021729145.1 Membranihabitans maritimus
GTGAGGGCCAAGATCCTCAATAACGGTATACCAGCCAATAACACAAACGAGAGCCCAAAGAACGAAGCTCAGAAAAAACAATTTGGGTTTTGGAAAAAAAGAACTAAACACAGCATCTTCCTTTTGATGACAACACGCATACCCATCCTTCAAGACTTTGAGTCAGGGCATCTTTGATTTCAGTATATTACTGACCGCATAAAATACGATTAGTTTTATACACATCCTAATTTAAACCATTTTAGACAT
>NZ_JAJSLW010000119.1 GCF_021729145.1 Membranihabitans maritimus
CTCAGCATATTTCTCTACCTTTTTCTGGTTCTGTAAAGAAAGCTGAAGATAAGTATTAACTATTTTATATTCTGACTCAAAATAAGTTTCAGGAACATCTAATAGGATAGCCAGTTGTTTGAGATTGCTTTGGTTTGGTTTAGTCTTTTCATTTTCCCAATTAAAATAAGAAGAGCGGTTTATATGAAGTTTATCTGCTAGTTCAGATTGAGAATAGCCAAGTGTTATTCGTCTTTCTTTTAATCG
>NZ_JAJSLW010000011.1 GCF_021729145.1 Membranihabitans maritimus
AAGGGTATCTGTAATGAAGGGCCAAAGAAAACTTCTTCCATTATCTTACTCATTTGTACCTTACTACTGAATATCCCGATTATAAATATTATTTATCAAGAAAAGAATTGTGGGCTGAAATTTATGGCATACGATACAGGAAGCAGGTTAATTTATTTAGTACACAATTTTGTACACACATAAAAAAAGGGTTATGAAATTAATCACAACCCTTTGAATTTCAGCGCCTCAGATAGGGCTCGAACCTATGACCTACGGATTAACAGTCCGCCGCTCTAACCAGCTGAGCTACTGAGGCAATTTTTGGGAACCAAAGCTCTTAAACTTTAGCGACTGCAAATTTACCAAATTCATTGAAATGTCCAAACAATTTTTTAAAAATTATAATGACCAGGCATTATCTACTTCATCGATGGGTAGGTCCCCTATGTAGGTGCCGGGAACAGGATCATATGCAAGAACTTGTTCACCAATTATTTCTGAAGAAAAATACCCAGAATAGGTAAGTTCTTTTAACTCCCTGAAAAAGGGTTTGCCCGAATCCGAATGATTGGTTGCTTCATCTACCAATTGATCCATAATTTGATTTTGTTCATCACCTGTGAGATTAAAATACGAATCTCCAAATTTTTCTTCGGACAATTGATTAACATTAGCCAGTTTAGATTTAAAACCGGATTGATCATTTTCATTCCAAAAGTTACCTATTAAATCATCAATAAATTCGGGAACGCCAACTTCAGAGGCACCTGGAGTCTCTGTCTTAGGTAAAATAGTATCTGTTAGGGAACTGATTGTTTTTGCTTCATCAGGAGAAAAAAATGCAGGTTCCCAATCTAATTTTTTCTCTGCTTTACAACCGGCTACTAACCCTGCCATGGTGCCAGCAGATAAAGCCGTTCCCATAATTAAAGAAGTTCTCTTAATAGCTGTTCTTCGATCCATTTCTTTTAATTTAAAGGTTTTGTCGATTTAATTCCTTTACAGCATGGTCACAAGCCCGCGCAGTTAAAGCCATATATGTAATTGACGGATTTTGGCAACCTGATGAAGTCATACATGCTCCGTCGGTAACAAAAACATTCTTCACATTGTGGATTTGGTTCCATTGATTGAGTATACTCGTTTTAGGATCGCGTCCCATTCTGGCCGTACCCATTTCATGTATTCCAAGGCCGGGATATGACATTCGATCATTGAGTTGTACATCTTTTAGGCCAGATTTTTCAAGCATTTCTACAACTTGTACTTTCATGTCTTTTCTCATATTGAGTTCATTCTCTTTCCATTCGGCATCGAATCGGAGAAGAGGAATTCCCCATTGGTCTTTTTCGTTGGAATCCTGATAGACAATGTTGTCTTCGTAAGGTAAGCATTCTCCAAATGCTATCATACCATAGGTCCAGGGCCCTCCTGGTTTGAACAATTGCTCTTTACCGTCCTTACCGTATTTAAGTTCCCCTATACTCTGTTGCCATTCGGCTCCTCTTCCACCACCACCTTGAAGTCCGTAACCTCGCACAAAATCTTTCATTTTGGATTGGGAATCAATATTTCGGAATCGCGGCATATAAGTTCCACCCGGTCGTCTACCTTTATAGTAATAATCTTCTAATCCTTCTACCTTACCTCTGGCACTGATTAAAAAGTGATGATCCATAAGATTTCTCCCCAATACGCCATTCGTATTCCCCAGTCCTTCTGAAAAAGTCGATGATTTGGAATTCATAAGGATCTGAGTGCTGCCGAGGCATGATGCAGTTAAAAAAATAACCTTAGCGTTAAAAACGATTTCTTCCTTTGTTTCCGCATCTATTACCCGAACTCCTGAGGCTTTTCCGGTTTTGGGATCATATATTACCGAATGGACAATACTGTAAGGCCTGATGGACATGTTCCCAGATCTTTCGGCGTCCGGTAATGTAGCCGAAACCGAACTAAAATATCCTCCAAAAGGACATCCCCTGATGCATCTGTTTCTATATTGACAGGCACCCCTATCTTTGGCTTCAGATAAATTAGCTACCCGCGCATTGGTCAGAATTCTGTCATCATAAACTTCTCTAATTCTATCAATTACATATTGCTCCGCTACATTCAATTCCATAGGTTTCAAAAAGGGGCCATCAGGTAAGTGCGCCAAACCTTCTTTCTTTCCTGCTATCCCCACATAATTCTCAACATAATCATACCACGGTGCAATATCTTTATAGCGAATAGGCCAGTCAATGCCAATACCTTCCTTAAGATTTGCCTCGAAGTCAAGATCACTCCACCGGTAACATTGTCGACCCCACATTAAAGACCTTCCGCCTACGTGATAACCTCGCATCCAATCAAAACGTTTATCCTCCAGGTAGGGATGTTCTGAATCTTTGACAAACCAATGTTTGGTATATTGGCTAATGGTGTATCCCGTTCTGCTCTGTTTGGGATAGTGTTCTTCTATTTCTTCCTGCAACACCTTTCCTCGGTGCTTAGCATCCCAGGGATCCATATTGGCAGTCGGGTAGTCACCATGTTTAACCATCCTGCCTCTTTCCAGTACCAGGGTTTTAAGTCCTTTCTCTGATAATTCCTTTGCCGCCCATCCTCCACTGATACCCGACCCCACAACGATGGCGTCATAGGTATTGTTTTGATTGTTTTGCGAATTAAAATACATATCTCTAATAAATTTTAAACATTCTTGAAATGTAATATAAAAACGGCAAACTATACATTTATTGGGTATTAATATTTAGTATTTAAATCTCTTCCAAATTTTTGATCTGGACCGACGAAATTAGATTTTACCACTTTCCACAGAAAAAAAAACAGCCAGAAATATCTCCACTAGTTTTAGAGTACGGATTGGGCTTGTCCCTCCAATGTTTATGTTTTTTAGATCTTGTCCATTTTTCCTGGTAAATTGATTGTTCAGGTCTGGGTTTTATAGGTATGGATACATCATTTGATCACAGTGTGTGAAAATTTAGTTTTGTGTTAACAACTTTATGTTAAATAAAGTCGTCTTAACTAAAAAACAATACCATGAGAATAATATATATAATAATTCCTGCTATTATCTTATTACTTTCAGGATGTTCCTATGATTCCGATTATTGGAATCATCGCTGTGAGACATCACGGGGGAGTGTGCAGACTGTAGGTTTTGATATTCCCATTGTTGATGAGATTTCATTGGAGGATAATTTAAAATTGGTGTTGCGATATGGTTCTTATTTTGAAGTATTTGCTGAAGGTACTCCCAATCTCATTGATTTACTTGAATTCAGGGTAAGGGGCGATAAAGTTACTATTAGGACAAGGAATTGTATTGCCAATACCAATGACCTTGTGGTATATATAACACTACCATATATAGAAGAAATAATCAACTTCAGTAGTGGGATTATTTACTCTGAGAATGTTTTATACACGGACGATTTGGATATTGAGCTCAATGGTTCTGGGATAATTGATCTGGGGGTTGAATCTGATGATCTTGATGTCGAAATCATAGGTTCTGGAGAGTTGATACTGGAGGGGAGGGGAGATGAATTGGATCTTTTAATCGAGGGGAGTGGTCTTTTTCGGGGGTTTAATATGGCATTTAATGAAGCAGAGGTAGAGTCTTATGGTAGTGGAAATGGAATGGTTAATGTCCGGGATGAATTAAAAGTCAGATTGTTTGGCAGTGGCAGTGTTTACTTCCGGGGATTTCCTTTACTTTATACAAATATCCAGGGGAGTGGAGGAGTATTTGATGCAAATTAATTAAAAATCAAATTTTCCCGGAAATTCATATTAGAATCCTTTATCTGATTTCGATATATTTTTCGGATTCAGAGCACTAAAGAGCAGGAAGAAGATCACCTGCTTTCAAGTGGTAACTCATTAATGCCAATTTTCAATCCTGGATCGACAAGGGGGATCTAATGTTTTCCCTCCCTTTGGATGATCCCGGTAAAGCTTCAGGAATCCCTGCGAACCTATAACTATTTGTCGAGCTCAGATTACTTAATACTTTCAAAGGTAGATGACGGGCAATCTGTAAGCATTAATATTGATACGATGGTTTTGCGGGAATTCCAACGAACCTGGGAAAAATTAATCAGGCAGTTTTGGAATACCTTTGTGGGATCATATTTACCTGCCACTTTTAATTGTTATTACTTCTATTGTTTTTTATTTATGAAAAGGTTAAAACGTATAAGTAGATCCTTCTTTCCCGTCTTTTATCACTATTCCCGCAGCAGCCAATTGATCACGTATCTGGTCCGATAGCGCCCAGTTTTTATTGGCACGGGCGTCTTTGCGGAGGTTCAAAAGAATATCCATTACCTCATCCATTTTATCGTTACCTTTTTCTTCTGGTTTAAGGCCTAGTACATCTTTTACAAAGGAAGTAAAGGTAGATTTTAATCGTTCTATGGATTCGGTTGATAGCTGTTGAATTTTTATTTGGCCGTTGTCAATTTCATTTAATTTACCCGCTAACTCAAACAATACTGCTAATGTTTTGGCGGTATTAAAGTCATTACTCATCTCTATATAGCACTGATCGCATTTTTCGATGATTTGATTAGATAGTGTCAAGTCATAATTAGAATTTTCGCTTACTGCAACTAATTTTTCCGCCAGAGGCAATGCATTCATCAATTTTTTAAATCCTTTTTCTGCGGCGAGGAGAGCATCATCAGAAAGATCCAATGTGCTGGAATAATGAGCTTGTAAGAAAAAGAATCGCACAGTCATCGGGTCATAACCCTTAGAAATATGTTCACTTTCTCCCGAAAATAGTTGTTGTGGAGTTATAGTATTACCGTCGCTTTTAGACATTTTCTTACCATTCATCAAGAGCATGTTGGTATGAACCCAATAATTGGCTGGATGAGAACCACAGGCACTGTGGTTTTGGGCAATTTCATTCTCGTGATGAGGGAATTTCAGATCGGCTCCACCTCCATGGATGTCAAAAGTTTTGCCGAGATATTTGGTGCTCATGGCAGAGCATTCCAGATGCCAACCGGGGAATCCTTCTGACCAGGGAGAATTCCATCTCATAATATGTCTTTCATCTGCTTTCATCCATATGGCAAAGTCGGCGGGGTTATTTTTTTCGTCCTGGTTTTTTAGCTCCCTTGTTTCTGATAATAAATCATCAATTACTCTGCCTGATAATTTCCCATATTGATCGGTCTCTTTTGCAAATTTAACCGTATCGAAGTATACGGACCCATTCTTTTCGTAAGCATAACCATTGTCTAAAATGGCCTGAACCATTTCTATTTGCTCAGGGATATGTCCGGAAGCTTGAGGTTCAATAGAAGGGGGAAGGGTATTGAGAATATCCATCATTTTGTGAAATCCGTTAGCATACTTTTGGGCTACTTCCATTGGTTCTAACTTCTCAACTTTAGCTTTTTTTGCCATACGATCCTCACCATCATCTAGTAGGTGCCCGACATCAGTTATGTTTCGAACGTAGCGCACATTGTACCCCAGATGCATTAAGTACCGGAACATGAAATCAAAACTGACAAAGGTACGGCAATTCCCGAGATGGACATCACTATATACAGTAGGTCCACAAACATACAGTCCTAAATGGGGAGGATTAATAGCCTCGAATTTTTCCTTTTGTTTAGTAAGGCTGTTATGTAAATGTAATGGAAACTTTTCGTATTTATTCATTTTATATCTTGTTTCAATTTTGGTGCTAAATTAAAAATTTGCCTCTTTCATAAATAACTTTACCATCCGCAATAATTTGACCGTCTTTTTTCATGTCTGTTATCATATCCCAATGAACGGATGATCTGTTTTTTCCTCCACATTGCTTATAGGCCTGGCCTACAGCTAAGTGGATGCTACCACCAATTTTTTCATCAAATAATATATTACGCGTTATCCTTTGGATATTATAGTTGGTGCCAATTGCTGCTTCACCTAATCTGCGAGCACCTTCTATTTTAAAAATATCATTCAGTACTTCCTGACCTTTTTCGGCTGACCAATTGGTAATGTAACCGTCCTTGAATGTTAGGCGTACACCAATTACTTCGTTGCCCCTGTAAATTGCCGGATATGAAAAGTATACTTCTCCATTGACGGAGTCTTCAACCGGTGCTGTGAATACTTCTCCTGAAGGCATATTGGCCCTGCCGTCTGAATTAATCCAGGTCCTTCCACTGCAAGAAAAAGAAATATCGATATTCTCGCCGCGGTAAATTATATTTTTTGATTGATTTAAAAAATCTGTAACGGATTGTTGTTGGAGTCGTACTTGTAACCACGATTGAGAGGGATCTTTGTCATAGAGTTTGCAGGCAGCATAAACAAATTCCTGATAATCGTCCAAAGCCATTTCAGCTGCTTGAGCAGAAGCCTGGGTAGGAAATTGGCATAGACTTCTTTCCATTGATCCGTTGGCCGTTCTTTCAAAGTAAAGATCATTCAGGGGCTTGGTAGCATCAGCTCTAATTTTCAATTTTTCCCCATCAATGTTTTTATCTTCAAATAAATTGTATGGAGCTCTGATAAACAAGTATTTCTCAAAATTTTCGAACCGATACCATGTTGTTGGAGATATATATTCTATTTGGTGAAGTTTTGCCCGGTCAAATAATATTTTATTTTGTCCTTCGAATATAAACTCCGTCTCGAGATGTCCTCCGCGATCCAGTGTGGCTTTGTAAATCTCTTTTACGAGAGGTTCTGCAAGGAGGGTCGTTTTTATAAATAAACGGTCGTTCTTTTTTATTTCCAGGCAGTAGTCGACCAGGAGCGCTGCATATTTTTCTAGTAGCGTCATTAATTACCAGTATTTAGCTCTGTAGGGATATCTTTTTTGGTATTGTGTTTCGACTAATCCTGTTAAAAGGTGTCGAAGTTCATTGATGTTTTCTTTGGTATATGCGGATACAAAGGCTACCGGATGTTCATATTTTTTTTGTAGGCTTTCCAATAACTCACTTTCCATGATACTTTTTTCTTCATCAGTAAGTAAATCATCAAAATGCTTTTTGCGATAAAGGTCAAGTTTATTAAAAACCATCAGGGTAGGTTTTTGGCTTACTCCCAATGAAGCCAGGGTTTCGTTGACAGTGGCAATGTGTTCTTCGTATTTGTCGTGAGACAGGTCGATTACGTGTATAAGTATATCACTTTCTTTGGCTTCGTCCAATGTAGATTTGAAACTCTCTACGAGGTGATGGGGTAATTTTCGAATAAAGCCGACTGTATCTGACATGAGAAATGGCATTCGACCAAATACCACTTTTCTTACGGTGGTGTCCAGTGTAGCAAATAATTTATTCTCAGCCAGTACGTCGGACTTTGTCAATCGGTTCATAAGTGAGGATTTCCCTACATTGGTATATCCTACCAGGGCCACTCTGATATATTCCCCTCGATTCTTCCGTTGCGTTTGATTCTGAAGCTCAATTTTATCAAGTTTATCTTTTAGCTTTTTGATCTTATCTCTTACGATCCTTCTATCGGTTTCTATTTCCTTTTCTCCAGGACCTCTCATTCCGATTCCCCCTTTTTGTCGTTCGAGGTGAGTCCATAATCCGCGTAATCGGGGAAGAAGGTATTGCATCTGGGCAAGTTCTACCTGGGTCTTTGCCTGGGATGTTCGAGCATGATTTGCAAAAATATCCAGGATTAGATTAGAACGGTCAATGATCTTTCTTTTAAGCGTGCGCTCAAGGTTCTGTGTTTGGGAAGGACTGAGGTCATCGTCAAAAATCACCAGGTCAATATCATGTTCATTGACATACTCCTTTACTTCCAGGGCTTTTCCACTTCCAATAAAATATTTTTTATCTGGATGATTAAGTTTTTGGGTGAAACGTGCCTTAGTCTCAGCACCTGCTGTAGAAGCTAAAAACTCTAATTCATCAAGGTATTCATTAACTGATTCTTCGGTTTCATCATTAAGCACCAATCCAACTATAACAGCTGTTTCGTCACTTGTTAAGAAGCCTGCCTGATTACTACTTATATTCCAATCGTTACTCACTAATACTTTTTTGTCTTAAATTAACGGCTTTTAATCCAAAGTGCGGGATTTTGAGCGGTATTTTTTCTCCAAACTTCAAAGTGTAAAACCGGTAAGTCATCCTTGTTTTTCCCGACTATCCCAAGTGGTTCATTGCGTTTTACTTGTTGATTTTCGCTAACAAATACTTCACTAAGGTTACTGTAAACGGTAAAATAGCTACCATGGTTTACTAAAACGACCATATTATTGTTTGGAATATATAATGAATTTATGACTGTTCCTTCAAAGATATTATTTACGGTAGCACCTTCGTCTGTTTGTATATCGATACCGTCATTTTCCAACTCAATATTTTTCAGCACGGGATGGTTTTGTTTACCAAATCGTCTTACCACGATACCTGTGTTTGTAGGCCAGGGTAATTTACCTTTGTTTTGTTCAAAATTGACGGAAAGGGCTTCAACTGCGGGACTTGCAGGCATAGACTTGGTTTTACTTGCTATTAGGTTTGCAATTTTGTTGCTTAACGCCTTCCTTTCTTTTTCTTTCGCAGCAATCTTGGATCGCAATTTCCCTATATCTTTTTTGAGGGTTGATAAAACCACATCTTTTTCTTTCATTTCCTCAGCAAGTTCCTTTTTTTGCGATTCTTTATCATGTTTTTTAGCAATAGTACTTTGTTTTTTGGTTTCCAATTGGGTTTGTTTATCACGGAGAGAAGTTTGTAATTCTTCAATTTCGTTTTTTTGGTTTTTTCGAAAAGAGGATATTTGCCGGAAATACCTCCAACGGGCCATAGCCTGGTTAAAAGATGCGGATGAAAGCAACAATAGCATTTTATTCTGGACTAAATTTGATCTGTGAACTTGTTGAAGTAAGCTTCCGTACTCTTTTTTGATATCTGATAACTTTTTCTTTTCTTTCGTTATCTCATTGTCCAGGAACGTAATATCATTTGCCAATTTTTTTATTTCCAGATTATAAGTAGAAATTAATTTTTCCCTGTTGCGTATCTGGTTTTGAATCAATTGGAATTGATGGCTTAAGTTTTTGGATTCCTGTTGACTCTCTTTTAGCAGGGCATTTGTTTGCTTTATTTCATTAATAATTTGATCGCGTTCGGCTTCCAGGGATTGGACATCCTGTGCAAACAAATTACTTTGAAAGCAGGCTATGAATAGAATACCTGTCAGGTACTTCAAAAGGTGTGTTAAGGTCATCATCGAAGCTAAGATTTTTTATTTCTAACTCAATATTAATATTTTGTGTATTAGAAATATCTGCAATATATGAACGAAAGTAAGGAATATTTTTTAAATTTTCGTTAGTATATTTATCATATTTTGCTTCTACTACCAGGTCTTTGCTTTCTACCAACCAATTTGACTGTCGAATCTGGTTCTGAAAAAAAATATCTATGAATAACTTAGCATTCGTTTCGGATTCATAGTCAAATTCGTAGACATCTCCGTTTTTGAATAGGCTGTACTGCCCTCCCTGGACTATAAATGGATTTCCAATTAATAAATTCTTTAATGCAAAAAAGTCTAATTCGGGGCTATATTTTTGTTGGACATCTTGCCAGGATGAATGCATGTAGACCCGGTTTATTCTATCCAGCACCATTATAGAGTCAATGGTGACTTTAGTCCTGAATGCTTCAATTCCAATAAATTTTCCAACCATCCATATTTCATCATCGGACATTCTTACCGTTAAATTGGAATTGAAATTTATACCCTCCTGAGGAATGAAAAAGGTGAGTTTCCCATTCATTTCAAGATGATCAATGGTTTTAAAAAATTGTTCAAAGTTCCTTGGGGAGAATTCTTCTTTAGATTTATTTATTTTCTTTGACCCACTGCAATTAACAAATAGAAGGGACAAAATGATGAGACAAATAGATTGAGTAAATTTATTTTCCATTGATGAAGATATCAGTTCTTGATTTTGATCGGGTCGGACTTTCCGTATTTGACAGCAAGTTGCTGGAATTGATCCGCTTTTTCGCTATTTCCTTTTTTTTGATATATATCACTAATCGTTTCAAAGACAGGGAAATACTTAGTGTTATTTGATGCTTTTAATAGTAATTCCAACGCTTTTTCAGAATTATTTTTTTCGATTAATATCTTACTGTAAAGGACAATGTATTCGGGCTTAGTAGGAACTTTATTAAGAGCGGATTCCATTAACTCCATTGCCAGGTCCAAATCTCCGCTTTTCACTGCACACTGGCTTTCCATGTATGAGATATTGGGATTACTGTCTAATTGTTTTTTCGCATCGGAAAATGTGTTATGGGCTCCGCTAGTCCCAGACGAACATAGAATAAGTCCTTTCAGTGCCAATATATTCGATAGCATGATAGGATCATTCAGGGCAAGTCGTTCTGCGTATTCAATTTCGAAAATTGCTTCATCGAAATCATTTAAATGAAATAATCCCGTTGATTTCATTAAATAAAGTGACGATTTATTTGGGAAATACAACGTCCCCTGATCCGCGAATTCTACTAATTCTTTCCAGCGGTGTAATTCTTTAAGGGACCACAATAGTTGTTCCCATACCATATAATTGTCAGGATGAACATCTATGGTTTTTTTATAAAATATTACGGCTTCGGGATTTTCACCTTTTCGAGAGAGAAGATCCGCTTTAAGGGAAAGTGCTTTAGGATTGTCGGGATGTGCTTCTAACAGCCAATCACTTGCTGTATCCAAAGATTGTAAAGTAGTACTGTCCAGGTGCTCCAATCCGTTTTGGAAATAGGTAGCAATTCTGGAGAATTTGGCATCAAAATCGATAGTTTTTTTTCTAAACAAACCTTCAAGAGAACGTATTTTTTGGATTTCGGTTTGATCCTTGGAATTGAATTTACTAATCTCCAGGTTCGCCTGAGGGTCATCAGGAGCAAAATTGAGAATGTCCCGGTAAACTGTAAGGGCTTTTTCTTCCTGCCCATTTTTTTTGTAAAAATTTGCTAGTAGATTGAGAATAAATTTATCCCTTGGAAATTTCAATCTTAATTCTTCTAATTCTTCAACAGCTCTATCTTGTTTTCCCATGTTGTCCAGTGCCTGGACACGTGACAACCCGTAATCTTTATGAAATCCAAACTTTTCAATCATAGTATTGATCAGGTCCAATTGCTTCTTGAATTGATTACTATCGCGGTATAGATATTCTAATCTGTCGTAATATTCCGGATTATCCGGAAAATGCTCAATTAACTTTTTAAGAGTAGAAGAGGCATTATCGAATTGGTCATTTTTGAGGTAAGCCTCTGTAGCCCTGAGATAATACCAGGGATTATTTTTTTCATTTGCGAGGGCTAATGAAAAATAATTGGAGGCTTCTTTAAATGTTTCTCCTTCCAGATAAAGAACACCGAGAAAAAATGCTGCTACATCATCATTCGGGTCATTTTCCAGTATTTGTTTATATATGGCTTTAGCAGCTTCAATGTCTCCTGTTAATTTTTTACTTTCAGCATCTATAAACATAGATTCTTTATCTACATCTTTTTGCGGCACCATAAGTTCTTGTGCATTGCAGATAAGTGTAGTGTAAAGTATGAAAAATAAAGAAGTCAGAAATTGAAGGACTACATTCACAGCATTTTATTTATTCAACCATAGTTATCTTACAAAAGTTCGTTCTTTGTCGTTTGTTCAACGGCATTGCGCCCGTATTTATTATTACGTCTCCGGTTGATATCCACTCACTTGATTTCAAAATTTGCACTACATCTTCAATAGTACCGTCTGTGGTAGTGAATTTGTCATAGAAAAAACATTTTACACCCCAAACCAAATTGAGAGTAGATAATGTTTTCTTGTTGCCTGAAAATATAAATATCGGACAATCAGGACGGTAACTACTTACTTTAAATGCTGTATAGCCGGAAACCGTAAATCCTACGATACCTTCTGCTTTAATCTTGCTAGACATCCTCCCAGCTGTAAAGCAAACGACATCTGAATGATAGGTGTCGGAGTCTTTTTTGGGCTTGGGCCGCTTCCCTTTCATAATTAGTTGGCCTTCGGCTTCAGCCAGGATTTTGGTCATTATTTCAATTACCAGGGCCGGGAATTCTCCAACGCTTGTTTCCCCACTTAGCATAACGGCGTCAGCCCCGTCAAATACAGCGTTGGCAACATCGGTTACTTCCGCTCTTGTCGGCGAAGGATTGTGTATCATACTATCCATCATTTGTGTGGCGACAATTACAGGTTTAGAATTTTCGATACATTTGTTGATGATAGATTTCTGAATGCCGGGCAATTGTTCAAGTGGAACTTCAATACCGAGATCCCCTCGAGCCACCATTATTCCATCAGAGACCTCAATTATTTCATCAATTGATCCTACAGCTTCAGGTTTTTCAACTTTGGAAATAACCAGGGCGGAATAATTATTTTCTTTCATTCGTTCTTTGAGGTCAAGTACGTCCTGGGCTTTCCTTACAAAGGAAAGGGCAATCCAATTTACATCCTGGGTCATTATAAATTCAAGATCTTTTAGATCTTTCTCAGTCAAAGCAGGTAACGATGTTTTGGTGTCTGGTAGGTTGACGCCTTTTCTACTGCTCAATTCTTTGCCGTGGACTACTTCTAATTTCACCGTGTCTTTTTTGTTGGTATCTATTACCTTGAAAATGACCTTTCCATCATCACAGAGAATTCTTTCACCGGCATTTACATCCATTGGGAAATTATCATAATTGATAAAAATACTTTTTTCGTCCCCGATTTTTTCCTCAGTTGTAAATTCTATTATTTGTCCGGGGTTAAGTGGAATAGCATTGTCTTTTATTTTTCCAACCCTGATTTTAGGTCCCTGTAAATCCGCCAGGATACTTACATAAGTGCCCATTTCTTCATTTAATTGATGGATAGTATTGATGACGCGTTGGTGTGTTTCGTGGTCACCATGCGAAAAATTTAAGCGAAAAACATCTACACCTGTCTCTATTAGGAGCTTCAATTGATCATAGGAGTCAATGGAAGGTCCGACAGTAGCAACGATTTTAGTTTTTTGAAAAGATGGATTCATGTTTGAAAAGTTAAGATGTTTTATTAATTAGTAAGTCGAAATTCGACTTTGTAAGCTGGCAAAATTAAAATATTTTTAGAATGTAAAGTATTTTGCTATAATAAGTAAATATAAAATATTAAACGCAAAACCCTAAAGACTGGGGGTGACAACTGAAAAAGACGAAGCTAAACGAAAAAAAAAGTACCTTTACAAAGCAATAAATTGTAAATTGAGTGAAAAAAAGTTGTAGATCAGGGGATTTATATCTTATTTTGCGCAAAAATTGTTTCATAAAATTAGAAAATCATGTCGAGCGCAGCTGAAAAAGTTAAAAAAATTATTGTAGATAAGTTAGGCGTTGATGAATCTGAAGTAACTACGGAAGCTAGTTTTACTAACGACCTTGGTGCCGATTCTTTGGATACAGTGGAGCTTATAATGGAATTTGAAAAAGAGTTTGATATATCAATACCTGACGAAGAGGCTGAAAACATTCAAACTGTAGGTCAAGCTATTGAATATGTTCAAAATGAAGTAGATAATTAATAATTTGACAGAATATTTCAGGCCCTCTTATTTTAAGTTGAAAATAAGAGGGCTATTTTTTTATATTGGGGGTGTGAAACGCCTGAATTGATAAAGTTCAATAAATTCATTGGATTTCCATTAAAAACAATGTAGCTTTAGGGGGATGCCATTAATTAATTTGATTTGTTGACGATATTTATTAATTATATATGTTTACTTCTATAGTCAGTAGCTATAGCATTTAAAATTTTCTAATGAATGATATTGTGGTCAGTACAATGGGAACCGCAATAGATAATGCCAAAAAATAGAAAATGAGAAGAGTCGTAATTACAGGAATAGGCGCTATTACTCCAATAGGGAATACGATCAAAGAGTATTCCCAGGCTTTAAAGGAGGGGAGAAGTGGCGCAGATTATATAAAGCACTTCGATGCATCTAAGTTCAAAACCACATTCGCATGTGAAGTAAAAGGGTTTGATGGTGCAGAAGTTTTCGGACGTAAAGAAGTTCGGAAGATGGATTTATTCAGTCAGTATGGACTTGTTTCTGCTGAAGAAGCCGTAATAGATAGCGGATTAAATTTTGATGAACAAAACCCAGATCGGATTGGTGTAATTTGGGGGTCGGGAATTGGAGGATTGAGGTCATTGGAAGAGCAAATAGAGCTAAATTCAGACTACGAGAATACACCTAGATATAATCCATTTATGATACCTAAAATGATAGCTGATATTGTTCCAGGGCAAATTGCTATTAAATATGGATTGATGGGGATTAATTATGGTACGGTATCTGCATGTGCATCATCTAGCCATGCTATTATAAATGCTATGGATAACATTCGGCTGGGGCGCGCGGATATCATAATATCAGGAGGTTCCGAGGCCGCTGTTACCCGTGCTGGTATAGGTGGTTTTTCCGGAATGAAAGCGTTGTCTGGACGAAATGACGACCCGTCCACAGCATCAAGGCCTTTTGATAAGGACCGGGACGGATTTGTACTGGGTGAAGGAGCTGGAGCGCTTATCCTGGAAGAATATGAACATGCCAAGAAAAGAGGGGCCAAAATATATGCAGAAATATTAGGCGGTGGAATGACAGATGATGCGCACCATATTACAGCTCCCCATCCAGATGGACTGGGTGCGGCCAATGTTATGAAAAATGCGCTTTTGGAGTCCAGTGTATCGACTTCAGATATTGATTATATTAATGTCCATGGAACTTCAACCCCTTTAGGAGATATTGCAGAGATAAAAGCAATATTGAAAATTTTTGGGGATGATGCTTATAAATTAAGTATCTCTTCAACCAAATCAATGACCGGTCATTTGTTGGGGGCATCCGGAGCTATAGAATCTATTGCCTGTATTATAGGAATGGAAGAAGGGTTTGTGCCACCTACAATTAATCATTTTACGGATGATCCGGAAATCGATCAAAAATTAAAATTAACGTATAATACCCCGGAAGAAAAGCAAATAGATATGATTCTATGCAATACGTTTGGTTTCGGGGGGCACAATACCTCTTTTGTATTAAGGAAACTATAAATGTAAAATAAGGGTAAATTGATCCAAAAGATTTATAATTATTTTTGGTCGAAGGATAAATACTTTATCCGGAATATACGCGAATTGTTGGGGTTCGTGCCTACGAACCTATTTTTATTCAAACAAGCATTTATACACAAAGGGAGTAATCACAATAGTAATAATCGACAGATTTCAAATGAAAGACTGGAATTCCTTGGTGATGCCCTGCTATCTACTATTATTGCCGAATATCTGTATAAGAAATACCTCCATGAAGACGAAGGCTTTTTAACTAAAATGAGGGCGAAGATAGTACAAAGGAAAACCCTGAATAGAGTAGCTGAAGATCTGGGATTAGATATTTTTCTTAAACAGTATAATCAACTGCAACTTAGTGATTCCATGATGGGGAATGCTCTTGAAGCTCTCATTGGAGCGATTTATATAGAGAAAGGATACAACTTTACCCGAAACTTTGTGGTCGTGCGGATCTTACAGGAACATCTTGACGTCCATTCCCTTGAAAAGAAAGATGAAAATTTCAAAAGTCGTTTACTTGAGTGGTGTCAGAAAAACGGTAAAGTTCTGGAATATGAATTAATGGAAAAATACAGACAACAGAAGAGGGACCGATTTAAAGTAGCGGTTATTGTAGACGAAGAAGTCATTGCAAATGGCTCTGAATTTAACAAGAAAGGAGCAGAACAAATCGCCTCTAAAAAGGCGATGGTCAAATTGGGGTTACTTAAGAAGATGTGATTTCCTATGAATTTATGGGATCTTGTAAGTTCAGGCCGATTAAAGGAAATGAAGGTGGGAGCCCGCGTCCTTCAAAATTGGCTGGAAGCTACTTTCTATTTGCCGGTTTTAGAGAATAGAGATGCTTTTTTCAGACAGAAAGAAAAGATTGCCGCCTCCCTGGTGGATACCAAAATGGGAAAACTGGCTAAAAGAGTTCGTTTGCTCCCGGCAGATGAAGCTATTATGCATAACAATTATGTGATTACCCAACACTGGAGCTACCTAAATTTTATTGCATCTTTTTGGGAAAGATTTGACCAGTTGTCAGAAAACCTTAAAATTAATCTGGTGTATCAATCAGGTGCAAATTTCACCCGGAAGAAACTTGAGGATTGTCCAAAATACAACAACCATTTTGTTCCCGTTTTTCAAGAGTTTAGCAGTATTGAAAAACTTTTGCAGAGGGAGGTTTGGATTATAGATCTGGAATCCGGTGATTGGTATCTTCTATTAGATTATTCCTTTAATCATAAGCCCTTTGAGAAAAATTATATTATAGGTTCCGTTTATGAAGGTACCATCATACCATTCCCGTTTGAAGGGAGCCAACGATGCATTGATATAGATCTGAGAAGAATAAGCAAGGAGTTATCTTTACAAGGAGGACATACTAGCCTTAGGGATGTCAACGACAAAATATTTTCCCTAATCGCTGAAAATCCATTTCTGGAAAGATTTCCAATTATGCTGGAAATGAGAAGTGAATACCGTGATGGCAAATGGTATCTATATGATACAGATGGTCAATGCATACCAATCATGACTGCCGAGAGCCACATGAAATTCATAACAGTTGGCTCCGCTTGTTTCTTTAGTCCAAAAGTAGTATGTGGAATTTGGTCTCCTGCTGGTTTTAATCCCTTTTGTATTATAAAAGGGAACCGAATTATTTCAGCAGGTTTTGAACAGTAAAAAGAGCACTAAATTGTAAGCTCATATTTCCTGAAGAGAAAGAATCTTTTCCATTTCTTTTTGCAAGCCTTTATAGGTCTCATCCGATACAGGAACCAGTGGAAGTCGCACGGACATTTCCTGAATAATTCCCCGGATTTTAAGGGCCGCTTTTATCCCGCAAGGATTACCATCCCGATACAGCCAGTAATGGAGATCGTGAAGGTTAATATTAATTTTAGCAGCTTTTCCAAAATCGCTGGACAAACCAGCCCGAATCATGTTTGACCATTCCTCAGGAAAAGCGTTTGAAATAACGGAAATAACGCCATCTCCGCCATAGGCAATTGTACCTAATGCCGAAGGGTCATCCCCGGAAATTACTAAAAAATTATCTGGCTTGTGCTTTATAATGGAATTGACTTGTTCCACATTACCTGAAGCCTCTTTGATCCCTATGATATTTTGGAGATTATTCGCCAGGCGAAGGGTAGTTTCTACCTCAATGTTCGAAGAAGTCCTTCCGGGTACGTTATAAATGATAATTGGAAGGGAACTATTTTCCGAAAATACTTTATAGTGTTGATAAATTCCTTCCTGGGTTGGTTTATTATAGTAGGGACTGGCCGCCAGCAATGCTGATACTCCGTCGAGGGTATAACCATTGAGACGTTCCAGAATTATTTCAGTATTATTACTTCCAAAGACCCCAAAAACCACGGGAATTCTTCCATCAACCTGTTCCAGAGTGAAATCTAAAATAGATTGACACTCTTCCCGGTTCAATGTGACTGCTTCTCCTGTAGTACCCAATGATACCAGATATTCAACTCCTCCTTTGATATTGAATTCTATCAATTTTTTTAAGGAATTAAAATCAATTTTTCCATTGGTATCGAAAGGTGTAGCTAATGCGGTTCCGGTTCCTCTGAATAGGCTCGTATCAATCATAAAAGCAATCTGAAATTAATTAAAGATGCAAAAATAGGAATACCATTTTCAAGTACCTAAAATTCGAATCAATCTTTTTCTTTCTTTTTTCCCTTTTTAGACGACGCTGGTACCAATTCGTACTCTCCCATCGAACTATACTTGTCGATTCTTTGCCGGATAAGGTCTGTGATAGTTATATCCTTTATTTTGTTGTATTCAGAAAGGACGTGTTCTTTGAATAGGTCTGCAGTTTCTTCGGGGAAAGTATGGGCTCCACCCAGTGGTTCTTTGAGAATGCCGTCAATGAGTTTGAAAGAATACATGTGGTCAGGGGTAAGTTTCAATGCCTCTGCAGCCTGTTCTTTATAGTCCCAGCTTCGCCATAATATCTGGGAACAGGATTCCGGTGAGATAACTGAGTACCAGGTGTTTTCAAACATAAATACGCGGTCGCCCACACCGATTCCGATGGCACCGCCGCTAGCGCCTTCTCCAATGATATAGCACATAATTGGCGTTTTGAGCTTTGCCATTTCATACATATTGTGAGCAATGGCTTCTGCTTGCCCCCTTTCTTCCGCTTCAATACCCGGATTGGCGCCCATGGTGTCAATCATGCACAAAATAGGAAATCCGAATTTTTCAGCCATTTTCATCAATCGGAGAGATTTGCGGTATCCTTCTGGATTGGCCATGCCAAAATTACGGTATTGCCGCATTTTCGTATTAGCTCCTTTCTCGTGCCCAATTATTACAAATGTTTGGCCGTTAATTTTTCCCAGACCTCCTACAATAGCTTTATCATCCTTGTAATATCGGTCACCATGCAGTTCTATAAAATCTTCACAAATATGATTAATATAAAAAAGGGTGTGGGGTCTATTTGGATGTCTTGATAATTGAACCCTTTGCCATCCACTGAGGTTTTGATATATTTCTTTTTGTGTTTTTTTTATCTTTTTTTCGAGCTTTTTTACCATTGGCTCTACATTGATATCGCCTTCTTTTCCTACTTCAACAATCTTGTCTAATTGCTCATAAAGACTTTCCAGGGGCTTTTCAAATTCTAAAAAAACCATATGTTGTCGGCTTTAGTGTGATGCGAAGTTACTAAACGATTTATGAGTAATCTTTAATTCACTAAATTTTTTTCAAAAATTTGAAGATTATTTTTGCCAATATAAATTAGTATTATACATTTGCATTCGCTTGGATATAGAGAGACTTTAATTGGTGCTTTTTATCTGAGATAATCCAAAAGAGGTTTAAATATTATAGAATGTTATTGGTCCGGTAGTTCAGTTGGTTAGAATGCCTGCCTGTCACGCAGGAGGTCGCGGGTTCGAGTCCCGTCCGGACCGCCAATATATATCACAATCCCTTGTAGTTCAATGAATTGCAAGGGTTTTTTGTTTTTAGGGGTGGGTGTAGAGGGGTTGACAACGTTTCAACTACTTCAATTATTGGTGTTCATTCTAAATCCATAAACAAGCATTTCGAAATATTGAAAAATGGAAAATGATCGGGTATGATCGTATATCTGGTTGGTTTTTTAACTGAAGCTGGAATTTCCTCAGAATTTTACTCGAAGTTCAATCAGTCGTTGGCTATAAAATTCGATTAGATCGGATTAAAAAATCAAGGCATTTGCAATTCAGCTAACCTATGATCATTTGATTGCAGTGAAGCTGAGTAGCCGTTAGCGGACGAAACGAGAGAGACTTAAAAAGGGAACCTCAAATCAAATCAAATTCGGTACTAACGAAAACTACCTTTTTGGAAATGGTCTCTATTTTCAGGTATTTGGAAGGTCAAAATTAGCAGCATTTTGTTGTCGTTCTTCTGCTTCTAAAACAGCATGGGTGGAGATGAAGCATTTATCCAAAAAAGTTCAGGTATAAATATAAGCACAAAGGGTTAGCGGGTTAGTAGAGGCTTGTCTAGGAACTGGATTAGTCAATAATATGGGACATTATTATTTGTAAGAAGCAACATTAATTAGGAATAAGATGATTAAGAAAAGACTGCCTGTTTTACATAGGATTAATATGAAAGAATTATAAAAATGATTTGCAAATGGAAAGACTAGGGAAGCCAATAGGTGTTATTTTATATCCTCGTAATATGAACGGACTTGTGACTCTTCAATCACTAGTTACGATTTAATTAGGGGAGGGATAAGAAAAAAATATCCTTTACAGAGAGGAAGTCTTACAGTCTGTAAAAGATTATCACATTCTGAAATTTTTTATGTAAACATCGTTTTCAGCCAATATTACATATCAGAACCGAATAAGGTTCAAGCAGGTTTTAATCGTTATACACACATTTTTACTATTTTGAAATAAATCCCATGTAATTCCTTGTTCCTGGTTTTATTTTGATTTATCTTCAGATCTTCTTTAATAAAAATTAAAGTGTTGCTGAAAGAAATCCTGAAATCAAAGGGCATCAAGCAGAAGTGGTTGGCTGAAAAGGTGGGTGTTAGTGAGGTGACCATATCCAACTGGGTTCAACAAAAATCCTCACCGAACATGATCCATATGAAAAAGCTATGCGACATCCTTGGTATGTCTGTGGAGGAACTATCAAAGCATTATGGTAAATGAACAAGTTAAATATGATTTTGCCTTCACCGGTGCGTCTATGAAATATCATGACTTCATGCGGCTGGCGAACTATATGGCTGATCATGACTTCGATCCAGATGCTACTGTTCTCGATCCAGAAGAGATCATGCGCAGATCAAACAAGCGGACCAGCAAACGTGAGTTCCAGGAAATGATCAAGCGTTATCGAATGCTAACCACAGAGCAGAGGAGGTTAATCGTTGATCTTGACCCCAATGGGCAACGACAACTCGCAATGATCGGACTATGCAAGGCACATCCATTTATTAAAGACTTCATCATTGAAGCGGTGAGAGAGAAGTTCATCTCGCTGGATTTCAAGCTAACAGATGGTGATTATCAATCCTTCCTGAATCGTAAGATGGAGTTGCACCCTGAGTTAGAGCAATTCTCTGATTCTACATCAAAAAAAGCTAAACAGGTGACCTGGAGAATCCTTGAACAAGCTGGACTGATCGACAATACTAAGGATAAGATCATTCTACCTCAGTTTGTCAATCAACGTGTCATGGATGTGCTGCTTGAAGATGATGCTAACCTTTTAAAAATATTTCTGATGACAGACCATGATATAAAATTACAAAGGGTATGATGCCGATTGAAGACATAGCGGAGAAGTTCAAGCACTTGCTGACGGTTATCCAGATGGAAAAATTTCTGGACATGGAAGCCTTAGGAGGCGAGATACCCTTTTTTATCTCCACTTATAATCCAGAGCAGGAACTGGATATTGTCAAAGCCATAAAAGGACTGAAGAATAAACTCGAAACCAAGGGTATTCAAGTTCTGGAACTCAATCTATATGATATATGTATGAACATCCTTGATGAGCAACTCGGAAAGGGAGAGATTTTCGAACTGGAAATACAGATTGACAAGACTGAATTCAAAAATGCACTCCAGTCTGTCCTGGATATCAAGGAAGTGGTCATGCCCACAATCAAAAGCATCATTGATGCAAACAATGCCAGAGTCTATTTCATAACCGGAGTAGGCAATGTATACCCCTTTATTCGATCCCACAACATCCTTAACAACCTACAGAATGTGGCGAAGGAAGCTCCTACAGTGATGTTCTTTCCAGGCATCTATAATGGTCAATCTCTGGAGCTATTCGGGAAACTCAAGGATGATAATTACTACCGTGCATTTAACCTCGACAACTATAAGATATGAAGATTAACAAGCTATTCCTTAAAGATGTAAACCGACCCATTGAAACCGTCATTAAAGCGGATGATCAGGAGCATGTATTGACCGAGGTTGAGGAATATGTAGTTACGAAAGAGATCGTCAAAAAGCTTAATAAGGACGATTTGTTCAGCAACTACTTGAATCCGGGAGCGGCGAATGGTGTCTGGATCTCAGGCTTCTTCGGCTCGGGTAAATCCCATTTACTGAAGATTCTATCTTATGTGCTTGAGAACAAAGAATACAATGGCTCCAAGCTGGGGGATATATTCTCATCCAAGATAGAGGATGACGAAATGTTGAAAGGGGATGTGGATAAGTCAACGAAGATCCCATCCGAATCAATCTTGTTCAATATCGATCAACAAGCTCAGATCACCTCGAAAGCTGATGAGGATGCGATCCTGAATGTATTCTATAAAGTATTCAATGACCATCTTGGATACTTTGGCGCTCAACGTCATGTTGCCGAGTTTGAGCGATGGTTGGATAATGAAGGGGTTTACGGTCAATTCATGGAGTTGTATGAAGAAAATGCAGGCGAACACTGGACAGTAGGGAGACGAAAATATTTTGCTCCAAAAACCAAAGAAGCCATAGCGAATGCTTTGGCTCAGATCCATAATGATTCACCAGAAAAGTATCTCGATATCCTGGAAACCTTGAGAAAGGATAATCGAATATCTGTTGAAGACTTCGGGGATAAAGTTTCAAAATACATCAAGACTAAAGCGCCTGGATTTAGGCTCAACTTCTTCATAGACGAGGTAGGTCAGTTCATTAGCGGCAATACCAAATTGATGCTTAATCTTCAGACCATTGCTGAAACCTTATCCACAAAATGTAAGGGTCAGGCGTGGATTTTTGCTACTGCCCAGGAGGATCTGGAAGCAATTGTGGGAGATAATTCAGCAGTTTACTCAGATGATTTCTCGAAGATTCAGGGCAGGTTTAAAATTCGTATTCCCCTGACTTCAGCCAATGTGGACGAGGTCATTGAGAAACGATTGTTGGCTAAAACCGGAGAGGCTACAACCTTGCTTTCAGATAAATGGAAGGAGAATCATGCCAACCTGAGTACCATTCTTTCATTTTCGGAAGCTGGCGTACAATTCCGGCAGTATCAAGATGAAAAAGACTATGTAAGTAAGTATCCATTTATCCCTTATCAGTTTGATCTCTTCCAGCAAAGTATACGGGCATTATCCAAGCACAATGCTTTCCAGGGTAAGCACGCTTCCATTGGTGAACGGTCCATGCTGGGTGTATTTCAGGAGGTGCTGAAGAGCATTGAGTCGGAGGACACCAATACGATGGTCAGTTTTGATAAGATGTTCGAAGGGTTGAGATCTACCATACGTGGAGAGATCCAGAATGCAATTACACTTGCCGAACGTAACATCACAGATGAACTGGCAATCAGGGTATTGAAAGTACTATTCCTGGTTAAGTATTATTCAAACTTCAAGACCACTGCACGGAACATCTCTGTGCTGTTGCTCACCTCATCGAATACCAACCTCAAGGAACATGAAAAGGCTGTTCAGGAAGCCCTGAACCTATTAGAGAATCAAACCTATATCCAACGCAATGGTGATGTGTACGAATACCTTACGGACGATGAGAAGGATGTTGAGAATGAGATCAAGGCTACTGTTATTGATAGCCAGCAGATCACTCAATTTTTCAATGAGATCATCTTTGACTCGGTGATCGGTGACAACCGAATCCGGTTCATGGATAATAAGCAGGATTATGAGTTTACCAAAAAAATAGATGGTGCTACCGTTGGAAGAGATAAAGAGCTGATTCTGGAGATCCTGACTCCTAATTCAGATCAGTACGGTCGGCAAGAGTTTTATAAGGCGCATACGATGGGCTACAATACGATGGCATTATTTGTACTGCCGGAATCGGATCGTCTGCTTCAGGATGTGCGGTTGTATCTCAAAACGGAGAAGTACTACAAGCAAAACATATCATCTACTAATAATCAGATACTGAGTCGAATTATTTTCGAAAAACAGCAACAAAATGTTCAGCGAAAGCGACAATTGGTCAACCAGGTGAGGCAATTACTCGGACAGTCCGCTGTATACATGAATGGGTCCAAACATGATGTAGGTCATACCGCTGATGGCAAAACCAAAGTGATCAATGCTTTTCAGGATCTGATCAAACTGGCATACTCTAATCTCAGGATGTTGGGCAGTGTCCAGTACAATGAGGATATGATTAAGAATGTTATCCGGTCCCGACAGGATGATCTTTTTGGTTCGGATGACCAGACCATGAGTGAAGCAGAGTCTGAAGTGTACAACCTGATCATGCGTCGAAAAAAACAATCGGAGCGCACTTCAGTTTCGGATCTGCGTGATCACTTCACAAAGAAACCTTATGGGTGGTACATGAATGCCATTTTATATATGGCTGCTCGGTTGTATAAGCGAGGTAAGATCGAGGCTCGTCAGGACTCAAACCTCTTATCAGATGAGGACTTCCTAGCCAACCTTTTAAATAATAGAACCTTCAGCAATACACTACTGGATCCACAGGTAGATTTTGATCAACGATTGGTGAGAAAACTCAAAGAGGTGTATCAGGACCTTTTCGATGAAGCCTGCCCAGTCAGCGAAGCTCGGGATGTTGCCATAAAATTCAAGGAACGGGCTAAAACGGAATCCCGTGAGCTACACCAATTGGTGGGGAATAAATCTTCTTATCCTTTTATGGAACAGCTATCACCTATTGCCGATAAACTCGATAAACTAAGCGGACTGGAATACGGGGTTCTGATTACTCAGGTAAGTGATTTTGAAGATGAGCTTCTCGATTTGAAAGAAGATGTCCTGGATCCGATTCGTAAATTCTGGAATGGGGAACAGAAGAAGATCTTTGATAAGATCAATGTCTTTCTCAACGGGGATCAGTCCAACTTTGAATATGTAGATCATAGCGAAATCGAAGCCCTGAAATCCATCAGGAATCATCCAGAACCATACAAAGGCAATCTCATTAGGGATGCTAAGGAACGGTTGGATGCCTTATCGAGGAAAGTGACCGATAAGATCCAGGAGGAAAAGGATAAAACCCTGGCAGCAGTCATGGCTTCCAGGAAACTATTGGAGGATCAGGACGGATTCACATCTCTTGAGGTAAACCAACAGCAAAAGATCGTGACGCCGCTTGATGATCTTGTTGCTAAAGTGAAAGGTCAACGATATATCTCAACCATCCGTCAGTATGAGACACAGATCCCTGGAATCGTTGCAGAGCAAAAAACGGTCTATCAACGGCTGGTGAATCCAGAAGAAAAGATCGAATACATACCTGTAAACATGGTGAAGATAATGTTCAATAAAAAAGAACTTAAGACGGTGGAAGAAATTGATGCTTACATCCAGAAACTTAAAGAGGAAATGGTGCGACATATTGATCAGAACAGAAGAATAACCTTATAGCTCAAAGCTGTTAGGGATTAGCCATTAGCTAAATTCAACCCTCCTAATAGCTAAAAGCTTATAACTAAAAGCTACTAAATGAGAAACTTTAAAGAATTAAAAATATGGAAAAGAAGCTTCAAAATGGCAAACGAAATATATAAAGTAACAAAGTCATTTCCCGCTGAGGAGAAATATGCATTGATCTCTCAGATCAGAAGATCGGCTGTATCCATTCCCTCCAATATTGCTGAAGGATGTTCAAGAAACTCCAATAAAGATCTAGGACGATTCGTAGAAATAGCAATAGGCTCAGCCTTTGAACTAGAAACACAACTTTTAATCGCCAAATCACAAAATTTTGGGAATAGCAAAATTGATGAAATCATAGATGAGATAAATCAACTCCAAAAAATGATGAACGCCTTCAAATCCAAGCTAACCCCTAAAACCTAACAGCTAATCCCTAAATTATGAACACCAACCAACTCAAAAAATTCGCCCAGGAAGCCCGTCGGAAACTGCTACAACAAGTAGGAGCCAAACTGGAGTATGTACTTACCCATGATACAGCAGAACTGAGGGAGAAGGCTACACAAGTCAATAATCTAAAGGACGAATTGAATCGAATAGGGAAGCAGCAACTCATTGATAAGGTCGCCTACACCTGGTTCAATCGGTTGATGGCTCTACGGTTTATGGATGCCAATGATTATCAGCCTTCGGGCATACGCATCGTTTCGCCAAAAGATGGATATACCCTGCCCCAGATATTGGATGAAGCTAAACAAGGGCATTTTCCAGAAGATATATCCATAGACAAACAGAAAGTGCTGGATATTCTGGATGGCAGGATACCCAGTAACAATCCACAGAATGAAGCCTTCCGGGTATTACTGGTGGCTGCCTGTAATGCACTTCATCGGCAATTCCCTTTCTTGTTTGAGCGGATCAATGACTATACAGAATTGCTCTTGCCAGATGACCTAACCAGTGAATTTTCAATAGTCAATGATATCGTGCAGGGCATGACTCCGGACGACTGCCAAGAAGTGGAGATCATCGGATGGTTGTATCAATTCTATATCTCAGAGAAGAAGGACGAGGTATTCGCCTCCAAAGGAAAGGTGAAAAAGGAGGATATACCTGCCGCTACCCAACTGTTTACACCTCGCTGGATTGTGGAGTATATGGTACAGAATACTCTTGGCAAATTATGGCTTCAGAACAAACCTCAATCACAACTTATGGAACACATGCCTTACTTCATTGAGTCAGCGTCTTTGAACGCGAATGATTATCTGCATGTGGACTCAGTAGAAGAGATCAAATTGTTGGATCAGGCATGCGGAAGTGGACACATTCTGGTGTATGCTTTTGAGTTGCTGACCAAGATCTATGAAGAGGAAGGATATAACCCAAGCGACATCCCTAAACTGATCATAGAGAAGAATCTCTACGGTTTTGAGATCGATGAACGGGCAGCTCAACTGGCAGGTTTTTCCTTGCTGATGAAAGCACGGGGATATTACCGTCGCCTTTTCCGAAAAGAGATCCAGCCCAATATTCTTTGCTTTGAAGATGTAATGTTTGAGCCCAATGAACTGGAGAATTACCTGAAGCAAATGAATATGGACTTATTCAGCCAGGATCTGAAAGCTGATATCCAGCTCTTTGAACAAGCGACCAATCTCGGATCACTCATTCAGACTCATACGCGGAATGTCCCCATCATCGAAAAGCAGCTGCCTTCGTCAGATTTTTTCCTGGCACGGACGCATTCAAAAGTGTTATCTGTCCTTCGACAGATTGGATTGTTGAGTATGAAGTTCCACTGTGTAGTCGATAACCCACCGTATATGGGTGGAGGAAATATGAATAAGGTATTATCTGATTTTGTGAAGACGAACTATCCAGACAGCAAGTCGGATTTGATGGCAGCATTTATGGAGTGTGGGATAAACGCATTATTGCCAAATGGATTTCTGGGTATGATTAATCAGCATTCCTGGATGTTTTTAAGCAGCTATGAAAAGCTCCGGGAAAAGTTAATCGACAACATATTCTTTGATACACTACTTCATTTGGGCCCTCGAACATTCCCAGAGATAGGCGGCGAGGTGGTCCAGAATGCATCCTTTACTTTTATCAATGCTGAAATTGAGGATCAAGGATCCTACATAAGATTGGTGGACTACGATAATTCAGAATTGAAATGCACCAAAACCCTCGAAGCTGCTGAAAATCCTGATTGCGGCTGGATCTACAACGCCAAACAAAAAGACTTTGAGAAGGTGCCGGGGAGTCCGATTTCCTACTGGGTTAAGAATGAGGTATATTCTGTATTTGAAAATTCTATTCCAATGCATTCTATAGGAGTTGCAAGAATGGGATTAGCTACTGGTAACAACAATAAATTTGTACGGTTATGGCATGAAACATCCTTTTACAATATGGGCTTCAATATTGAGTCAAGGCAACAGGCACTTATCTCTAGAAAAAGATGGTTCCCATATTGTAAAGGTGGTAGTTTTAGAAAATGGTACGGCAACAATAATTACATAGTAGATTGGTCAAATGATGGACATGAAATTCAAAACACTCTTCATCCAAGTGGAAATAGAATCTGGGCGCATAATTTTAACTTAGATTATATTTTTAAGCCTAGTCTAACCTTTGCACTATTAGGTAGGTTCTCAGTAAGGAACAATGGTTATGGTTTTTTATTTGATGGCACCGGAACTTGTGCTTTTTTTGAAACCCCTAAGAATCAAAGTATTTGCCTCGCCTTGTTAAATAGTAAATTTATTCATGAATTTAATAATATAAAAAACCCTACTCTTGCTTTTCAAGCAGGAGATTTTAACAAAATACCTATTATTGAAGGGCTATTTGATACAAACATTCACGAAATAGTTAATGACCAACTAATTAAAGTAGCGAAGCAGGAATGGGACTCTCGAGAAACCTCCTGGGACTTTCAAAAAAATGAACTCTCTCGCCACAAAGCCCAAGACCTCGAAGAAACCTATGACCTCTACCGTCAATACTGGAAAAACAAATTCCACCAACTCCACCTTAACGAAGAAGAGCTCAACCGACAATTTATTGATATCTACGGCTTGCAGGATGAATTGACCCCGGATGTGCCATTAGAAGACATCACCATTCTCCAGCAGGAACTTGACCAGAAAAAGCTGAAAGAACTTTCCAGTCAGTACCAAAGTGGATGGCAGTTGGTGGATGGTGAATGGAAATTGCCCCAGCAAAATGCATATCCCGAGCTGCCCTTTGATAAAGAAGAAATCATGGCGCAGTTTGTCAGTTACTCAGTAGGCTGCATGTTTGGTCGCTACTCTCTGGACAAGGAAGGCTTGATCCTTGCTAATCAAGGAGAGTCCTTGGAAGATTATTTGACCAATGCAGGTAAATCGGCATCTGATGTATCCTTCCTGCCCGATGACGATGCCATCATACCAGTCTTGGACGACGAGTGGTTTGAAGATGATATCGTAGGGCGGTTTTACGAATTCCTGAGGGTCACCTACGATGAGCGAGACTTTCAGAAAAACCTCGCCTTCGTTGAGGAAGCATTGGGCAAAGACATTCGCAAATACTTTGTTAAAGATTTCTACAATGATCACCTCAAGCGATACAAGAAGCGACCGATCTATTGGATGTTCTCTTCTCCCAAGGGATCCTTCAATGTCCTGATCTATATGCACCGGTACACACCGGATACCCTTAATAACATCCTAAATAACTATCTCCGGGAGTTCATACAAAAGCTACAATCGCAGAAGTCACATTACGAGCGGATCCTGGTGTCAGGCAACACCCGAGAGCAAAACCAGGCGACCAAGCAGATTGATAATCTGGAGAAAATGATCCTGGACTGTGAGGAATACGAGCGGGAGATATTGTACCCTTTAGCCACGGAGCGTATATCCATCGACCTGGATGATGGTGTCCTGGTGAACTACAACAAGTTTGGAAAAGCGGTGAAGGAAGTGAAAGGGCTGAATGACAAGAAAGCGAAGGAGAAAGTGCGGAATTTTGATTGGATTGATGTAACAACAATTAAGTAATGGCTACGAATTACTCGGCAATATCAGACTTTAATGTCAAGCAACTTGGGTTAGACACCAAATCCAGAAAGAGTCAAGTAAATATGTACTCTGACTCTACGCATTTCATCTTTGAAATATTACAAAATGCCGACGATTATGGAGCCACTGAGATTTCCTTCAAGCTGGAACCCAATCAACTGATCATTGAACATAATGGCGTCCCTTTCAAAGAGGAGAACGTTAAAGCCATAACTTATTTTGGTAAAAGCACCAGTGCTGATGATTTAGTAAAAACCGGCAGATTTGGCATCGGCTTCAAATCTGTCTTCGCATTTACCGCTACACCAATTGTATTATCAGGTGAAGAGCAATTCCAGATTTATGATCTATATAAGCTAAGGCCTTACGCAGGCATCCAAAACAGGCAGCCAGAACGGACTTACATTATTCTTCCCTTTAATCATGAAGAGTTCAAACCAGACTTTGTCGAAACGCACTTATCAGCCAAAGAGGCTTATCACAAGATTGCTGAAAGACTAAAAGACCTTGACAAGAAAACAATATTATTTACAAGGAATCTCCAAATTGTTGAGTGGGAAACACAAGAAAAGAAGAGCTTTTATTCGAGAGAGGACCAAATATTCGAGAACTATAGAATTTCTAGCATTACCGATGACTTGAGAGGAGCTGAAAGCAGGTTTCTAGCTTTCTCTAAAGCTGTTAAGTGGGAACAAGAAAGTGGCGAGCAACAGTTTAAACCTGTGGAAGTAGCATTCTACTTGAATGAGGATTCCCAAATTATCCCTGGTCCGAGTTTTTTGTATGTACTTTTTAGTACCATTCAGGAGACCCATCTGAAATTCATAATAAATGGCCCATTTAGGACCAACCCTTCCAGGGAGAGTATAGCACATGATGACCCCTTCAATCTGTATCTTCTGAAGCTCGTTGAAGAAATGTGGCCTGAAATTCTTGGTACACTTAAGGCCAAGGGTTTTCTTTCGATAAAAGTCCTCAATTCCCTGCCAAATGATTCCGATGATCTACCCTCGTTTTATGAGCCCATTAGAACAAGGATAATAAAGTTGTTTCAAGATTACGAATTCCTGCCTGCCGAGGATGGCACTTATGTCTCGGCAGGGTCCGGAGTTACTGGCCCCAGCAAACTAAAGCAACTCTTCTCCAATGAAGATCTTTCGTTCCTTGTAAAAGAAGTTAGCCTTAAGTGGCTTAAGAATCCACCTTCAAATTCAAGAGCGGCCCGGTTCATTCGATCATTGGATATTCAATATTGGGGATGGGATGACCTCGCAGATTTGCTGGAAGAGGGATTTTCTGAGCCAGGATCTTCATGGTATGTTGATGAGGATGAAATTGCCCAATTCAAAAAGAATTGTAAATGGCTGCTCCGAAAAGATCCTAGTTGGTTGCAGAGGTTTTATATGGATCTTGCCGAGGCTTGTAATAATGGGAATATTGAACTACGATACAACTACAGAACGAGGGTTTCTTCTGTTCCTTTTAAGGACAGCCATATCATCGTTATTCAGAATGTTGAAGGCTTAACGACTCAAAGCATATCAAATTGCAAGTTCCCCAAAGAAGGCTATACAGGATGTGTCGCGGATTTCATAATTCAGCATGAGAATGAAGAAATCAAATTACAAATTCGAGATAGTCTGGAGGCCTTGGGTGTTACAGAGATCGATGAAGAGGATGAATTAAGAATCCTACTTGATGAAAAATACTCCAGAGGTACTGAACATGAAATAGATGAGCTTTGGATCAAGGAGCACTTAAAAGATCTCGGAAGGTTCTCCAATTACTTTCTGGAAACTAGCGATACGAGTATTTTCAATGGATTCCACTTTCTTCTCATATCCGAGGGAGATAGACTTGAGTCACCAGCCAATATATATATCGATGAGCCATATACTCATACCGGATTGAATGATTTGTATAAATCTGATGTGGATGAGATAGATGACAAGGGTATATTATGTCCCATCTACGCAGACATTTACAGCGATATTTTTGAATCGTTTCTACGATCTCTAGGCGTACAATTCGAGCTGGTTATACGAAAGACATCAACTTCCGGAAATCCGCAACGAGATAACCTAAGGTCTTTTTATGGGAGTCGCGAGACCGACACGAAAATTGACAGGGATTACAAGATTGAGCATTTGTCAGATATCCTTGAGGCCAGAGAAGTGAACCTGGCAAAATTAGTATATGAGACAGTTAGAAAAGCAGATCCAGAAGTATTGACCGCTCAATTTAGGCCTAATCAGGAATGGTCCATAAAAACCGCACCTTCTCAGCTCGTACACATACTATCAACTCTATCATGGATGCCAACCAAATCAGGAGAGTTTAAAGAGCCAAGATTTGTGACCGAGTCTACACTTCATGGCGACTTTGAATTTGACAATAGTAATGGTTGGCTCGAGGTTATCGGTTTCGATAGTTCCCTCAGTCACAATGAAGATGATGATGAAATTGCACAAAAGAGAGGTTACTCCTCGGCTGAGGAAATGAATGATTGGAATAAGCTACGAAATGAGGCAAGAGAGAGAGGAGTGTCTCCTGAAGACATGAGAAAGTCATGGATTAAAGATAATCCTGAAAGACCTGTTTCAGACCCAACAAACATACAGTCTGCACGAAAAGAAACAAGACAAGGGTATAAGCAGTCTCCTAATAAATCGTACTCACCGAAAGCTAAAGTTACCCGTGATAATTCAACTAATGAGGAAAGAAAACAGTATTTGAAGCAACTGAATACAAATTCAGTGGGTGAAATGATATGCCAATTGTGCCATGAAGTAATGCCATTCAAATACAATGGAGAGTATTATTTTGAAGCTGTTGAGATTTTAGACAGAAAGAGGTTGCCAAAGGAGTACTTCAAACAATACGTGGCTCTATGTCCAAATTGCGCAGCGAAGTATAAATTATACATAAAACAAGATGAGAGGAAGTTGGAAGATTTGGCATGGGCAATTAAAGAACTAATAATAAAAGAAAATGAAGAAGATATTCAGGATGATTTGGAAATATCTGTCGAGTTAGATGTAAAATGCGTCTTATGGTTTACCAGGGCACAAATTGTTGATTTAAAAGTTATCCTGGAAGACAATCTTGATTATTAAAAAACCATAATGAAAAGAATCGAAGAATCCCTACATAAAATCTTTCTGAATCATCGGGTCGTTTTCTGGTACGACGATGAGGAAAAGTTGCGTGAGCAATACGAGGCTATTGCATTGAATGACATAGAGAAAATTGAGGTGAATAGCAATGAATTTCAAGTAAAGTACACCATCCTTCGTGGATTTCCCAGGACAAAGTTTCTGCTCTATTTTCCAGAGGGTGAAAAACCACACGATCAAAATTGGCTCCTGGACCTACAACTGGCATATAAAGAGTTTCACACTGACCAGGAGGCGATGTTCCTACAGGAATTGGGTTTGGACTATTATCTCAAAGAGTTTGTACGATCTCATATAGAATTTTTCCAGAATAAGGAACGACGAGCTAAACTGAAAGAACTCATTGCCGAAGGGGATTCCGAAAGGGATTTAGAGTATAAGCTGATGGCAGTTGTTTTCAATACGGACTATCCAAATCTGGAGGCTTATATCCAGGCTTATGCTAATGCTTATATCGACGGAAACTCCAAGGTTGAGAGAGAACTGGAGCGATTCAATCTAAGTGACCTGTTCTGGAGGACAGTCAGGAGAAAGTTTGATTACCACAATGATCAACCAGCGATCTATGATTTCCTGATGGATGTTTTTTCAAGGAATTTTAGCCCTACCAATGAGGGCAGATCGATCAAGGAAACCAAAATATTATTGTCCTTGTGGAAGGACGCTATATCCTACCAGGATGCCTTCCGCAGGCTTTCAGATAAGCTGGCTGATGATTTACAAATTGAATCCAAGTTACAGGATGCTCCCCTGGAGTCAGTTCTCCAGGACGACTTATTTAAAATCATTGATCTGAGGATCATCCATGAATTGGTCCACCGCGTAGTCGACCAGGAGTTTAGTCTGGATAAGCTTGCCTCCTACACCAAGACACGTGAGAATAAATACTGGTATTCTGAATTCAAGGACTTTTACGAATGTCTGTTGCTGTCAGCCAATATGTTTGACAAAGTCAGTAAAGCAGTATCACAAAAGATAAGCTCGGTGGAAGAAGCCGCTATGCTTTATGCCAAGGATTTGTATCTGATCGATTACTACTATCGAAAGTCCATCTACCATTATCGTCAAACCGGAAGGAATCGGGTACTCCAGCCGCTAATGGAGAAAGTCCTGAAGGTATATTCGAATGATTGGTTGTTGGCATTGAATAACAAACTCCAGGATCGTGTCAATGACATGGATGCGTGGATTCAAAACTCACAGAAGGCTCAAAACCGCTTTTTCCAAAATCATGTCAAAAGTTTCACCAATAAACCTCAAAGACTATTTGTGGTCATCTCTGATGCATTGCGCTATGAGAATGGATGGGAACTTTGTCAGGACATTCAGACTGAAAAGCGTTATGAGGCAGATATAGATTATATGATCACGGGATTGCCTTCCTACACCCAGTTGGGAATGGCAGCATTGCTTCCTCATCAGCAGCTTAATATTCATCCTGGTGATTGTGCAGTGCTGGCAGATGGCATATCCACCGTCGGTCTGCAAGGAAGAACCAAAGTCCTGGAAACGAATTCAGGTGTACGAGCGGTTGCCATCAATGCAGAGGACTTCATGAAAATGAACGCTTCGACAGAAGGTCGATCCTTTGTCAAGCAGTACGACCTGATTTACATCTACCATAACCGCATTGATAAAACCGGTGACGATAAAACTTCCGAGGATAAGGTCTTCGAAGCTGTAGACGAAGAAATTGCATTTCTCAAAGAACTGCTCCGTAAGATCGCCAATGTGAACGGTAATAACATTTTCATTACTGCTGATCATGGATATATCTATCAACATGAAACACTTGAAGAAAGTGAGTTTGCATCAGTTGATGTAAAAGGTGAGGTCTGGAAAACGAATCGTCGGTTCATACTGGGAAGGAATTTGGAAGCGGCAAATGCACTGAAGAAGTTTAATGGCTCTCAGCTTGGGTTGACTGAAGATGTTGATGTATTGATCACCAAGGGCATCAATAGACTCCGGATAAAAGGAGCTGGATCAAGATATGTACATGGAGGGGCTTCGCTTCAAGAGATTGTAGTACCCCTGCTCAAAGTTTCCAAGAAGCGAGAAGATACCACCACCCAGGTGGATGTGGATATTATCAAATCCACGGACAAGATTACCACCAATATATTGGCTGTTTCCTTCCTGCAAAAAGAACTGGTCACTGAGAAAGTACAGCCTCGCCAACTAAGAGCATTTATTAAGGCAGAAGATGGCGAGACTCTATCCGATATCTTCAACTATAACTTTAATGCTACTGAGGGTAGTGAGCGACAACGTGAAGTCAAGCACCGGTTTCAGTTGAGTTCGCAAGCAAGCGGGAAGT
Organism: Membranihabitans maritimus; assembly: GCF_021729145.1. Lineage (GTDB taxonomy): Bacteria > Bacteroidota > Bacteroidia > Chitinophagales > Saprospiraceae > Membranihabitans > Membranihabitans maritimus. Next base: position 34,591 of record NZ_JAJSLW010000011.1, read on the forward strand.
ACAAGAATCAACGGGTTTCGCTGATTCTGGAGGAACCGGTTGAAGGTACTTCAAAGTGGAAAGAGTACGAATCGTACTTGTACACCCTGAACATTTCATTCACTAATGACTTTGACGATTTTTAAAATATGAATCCAATAGATAAAAAGCTCAATCAATATTTTGCCGGAAAGGTCGTACGCAAAGATCTGACGAAATTGGTCAAAGGCAATGCGATAGTTCCTACTTACGTGCTGGAATACCTTCTCGGTCAATATTGCGCTACCAGTGATGAAGAAACCATTAAGGCAGGCGTAGAAACAGTTCGGAATATCATTGCCAAACATTTTGTACATCGGGATGAAGCTCAATTTATTAAATCAACGATCAGAGAAAAAGGTTCTCACCGAATCATCGACAAAGTATCCGTGAGGCTCAATGAGACTAAAGATCGTTACGAAGCCAATTTTGCCAATTTAGGATTGAAGAAGGTAGTAATTGATGATAGTCACATCCAGAGGCATAAAAAACTACTTTCAGAGGGAGTATGGTGTATCGTCGTGATGGGGTATATTCCCATCGATGACCGCGAAGGTTCTCCCTGGTTGATCGAGAGTTTGAAACCCATTCAGATCAGTGGAGTAGATCTGGATGAATACAAAGACCTAAGAAGATCATTCACCAAGGATGAATGGCTGGATATATTGATGCAGACCATTGGGTTGAATCCAGAAGAATTTACTTTTCGTTCTAAGTTGATCCAGTTGACAAGATTGGTGCCTTTTGCGGAGAACAATTATAATCTCATTGAATTAGGACCTAAAGGAACAGGAAAGTCTCATATATTTTCAGAGTTATCCCCACACGGCATCTTATTGTCAGGCGGTGAGGTAACTAAGGCTAAACTTTTCGTAAATAACAGCACAGGAGATATTGGGCTGGTAGGTTACTGGGATGTAGTCGCCTATGATGAATTTGCCGGGAAAGTCAAAAGAGTGGATAAAGGCTTGGTGGACATCATGAAGAACTACATGGCAAATAAATCTTTCTCCAGGGGTACTCAGGTTTATGGTGCATCAGCCAGTATGACTTTTGTGGGCAATACGGAGCATTCGGTGCCATACATGCTTCGACATAGCGACCTTTTTGAGGCGCTACCCTCGCAATATTACGATACCGCATTCCTGGATCGGATCCATGCCTATCTCCCCGGTTGGGAAGTACAGAAACTGCGGAATGAAATGTTTACAGATGGCTACGGCTTCATAGTAGATTATCTGGCGGAGGTTTTGAAAGAGATGCGTAAGGAAGACCATATGCACGATTATAAGCGATTCTTTGACCTTTCTGATTCCATTACCACCAGAGACAAAAATTCCATAGCAAAAACCTTTTCTGGGCTTCTAAAAGTGATCTATCCCCATGGGGAATATTCTGAAAAGGAAGCTGAGGAGTTATTGGATTTCGCTATTGAATGTCGAAAGCGAGTAAAGCTCCAGTTGACTAAAATGGATGAGACTTTCGAAGAGGTTGATTTCAGTTACTCCGTCATTTCATCAGGAGGGAAAAAGACCGTTGAGACACTGGAGATAACAGAATTTTCAGCTCCTACAATCAAAGCATCAAATGAACAGAAATCTCAGGAAGAGGCAAAACCGGAGATGAAGAAACTGATTCGAAAAGAAGGTCAGACCATTATCCGGGATAATCAAACAGGTGTTTCCTATGAAGGACTGTTTGGAGATTATCTGGAAGGTGCAGAAGAAATTACTGTTGTCGACCCTTATGTCAGGCTTCCATACCAGTTGAGAAACTTCATGGAGTTTGCTCAACTAATATCCAAGCGCAAGTCAATGGATGATGAAGTAAAACTCCATTTGGTCACAAGTAACAATGAAGACTACATTGAGAATGCTCGTGAGTCATTCACCCAGATAGCAGACACAATTAAACCCCTTGGAATATTCTTTACTTACGAGTTTGATGAGAACATTCATGATCGATCCATCCTACTCGATAATGGCTGGAAGATCGTCCTTGGAAGAGGTTTGGATATTTTCCAAAAAACCGGCGGTTGGTTTGATATAGCGGAGTATGATCAAACCAGGCGGCAGTGCAAGGCATGTGAGATTACTTATATGAAAATGAAGTGATGTATCAAACTTCTATCTATGAGGAAGCTTAATTGATTCATATTTCTAAATTGACTGGGATTTCGAGTCAGTTATTGTTTTTCATCAAATTGATTAATTAATGGATAAGAATTGGATATGACTGTAGGCAATTTAGGAGAAGCCATATTCTATGTCATTGTCCAGGTCATCTTGATTATAATGAAGTTCTGTTTTTCGTTTGCCCAATTCCTCATGAAATTCCCACTTGGTCATACCTGCTAATGATCGGGCTTTACCCAGGGAAAGAATTCCTCTTTGGTAGAGACTAACGGCTAATTCTATAAGCAAATGACCTTGTTTATCCGTTTCAGGAAGCCGTATGGCTTGCCATATATCATCGGGTATATTGATTGTTAAACTCATGTCATTAAAAATTTCTTCAAAATAAAGATATCTAAAAAAAACCAAACTTCCGTAGTGATAACACCCTAATATTCTTTTCTGTTTAAGGTTGATCCGGTTGTAGTATAATCTATTTACTTTCATTGACTTTTGGAGAAATGCAATATTGATCGTCAGGAATGTATTTCAGGAACATTATGGTTTTTTATACTTTCTTTTCGAACGAAACTTGAACGAATTCAGTTGTACTTGTAATTAATGTACAATGGGTGAAGAAATGATCACTACATAAATTTATTTATTATCTTTAAGCTTATGGATGCTATCAAAGTAACATTTCGCGACGAGCAAGAAGAGAAAGTTTTGCTTAGTATTTTGGATAGTCTGAGTTATGACTATGAACCTCAATATTCAATTGAGGAAGAGGAGAAAATTGCTGCTGCATTAAAACGAAGTAAAGAGGATTTTCAAGCCGGTCGATTTTCTGAACATAAGGATGTGATGAAACGAATTAAAAGTTATGTTTGGATTTAGACCATTCGCCACATCAAACTATTTTACTTATTTTTACGTTTGTCAATTGAGGATGTATTTGCTTTGCTTCGAACAACTTGTGTTGAGCAGTAGATAAAATATTTTCAATGTTTTGTATAAAAACCGGCATTTGCCCTAATTAATTCAAAATATGCGTACCATAACAATAGATATTATAAATGAAAAAGCCTTGAACCTTTTGAGGGAACTGGAGCTACTTGAACTTATCCGGTTGCATAAGGGGAAACCAGGTGAAAAGTCTAAAGCTGTAGACTGGAAAAAGTACAAAGGAGCCATGTCTAAACAATCTTTGGAAGAGATTGACTACCAGTTGAAAGAGTTGCGTAACGGATGGGAATAAAATATCTTTGGGATACCAATACAGTTATTTATTATTTAAATCAACAGTTTCCACCCTCGGCGGAAAAGTTCATGGATCGTACATTGAAGGATTCTATACCTGCTATTTCAGTAATCACGGAAATAGAACTTTTGTGTTGGAAAGCTTCTTCTGAAAAGGATCTGAAGATTTTACATGATTTTGTAGGGGATGCAATGGTTTTTGAATTGGAAAAGGACATTAAACTCAAAACGGCCAATATCCGTAAGGCCCATAATATTAAACTACCTGATGCAATAATTGCTGCGACAGCTTTAACTTATGACTTTACACTGCTTACAAGGAATGTCAAGGACTTCAAAAATATCTCCGACCTTAAGGTTATCAATCCTTATGAACAATAAAAAGAGCTAATAGCATATGGAGATTATCCAGTAAACAATCATCTCAGAGGAGTAATTCTAACGTTTTTTGGGATTTAATAAGAGCTTAAAGATCGAAGCAAGAATAAAATGGACTTATGAAGTTCAAAATAAAACAAATGAAAAATATTGATCTGCTTGTGAAATAGTTTTGATTGGTGTATCTTAATCAATTAGGATAAAAATTTAAATACGTGTCATTTCCGCCAGTCTTACTCATTAAAACTGGCCCCATCGGAACGGATTTTTTACCCTATCCCCGGTAATTTGGTAGGAAATTTTCCCGACATATTTATGGAGATAAAAATTACAGCTTTTCTAAAGAACAAAGTGAAAAGGTTATAGCTATTTGATCTATCAATCATTTCATTACTGAAAGAAGTCGCTATCAGCCAAATCCATAGCATTTTCTATTTCACTAATTCTTATATATTTCATAAAGGTCGATTCCTTTTTGTGACCTGTTATTTTCATGATTTTGATACTAGGGATGCCATTTAGATAGGCATTGGTCGCAAAAGAACGTCTACCTGTATGACTGGTTACCAATTCCCATTTGGGTTTATATTCAGGAATCACCTTGGATTTGATATGTTTTCTTACTAGTACCTGATCATTCATTTCGGCTGTTTGACATACTTCCTTTATGTAGTCATTAAACTTTTGCGGACTAATAGCTTCCACCGGGAATCCATCGTATCTATTGATTATATCTATTACGTATTGTCTTAAAGGAATAACCACATTTTTATTGGTCTTAATAGTTGGTACTGTTAAAAAGGCTTTCCCATTTTGATAAGAAACTTGATTCATCGATAATTTTTCAATATCGGAATATCTTAATCCAGTATAACACTCTATTAAAAATAAATCTCTTGCTTTCTCCAATCGCAGATTATGGGACAAATCCAATTGTCTAAGTACTTCAATTTCATTTTCATTGAGATAAATAGAATCTGTTTCAACGGTAGAAACACTAAGATCTTTAGAAGTGAAACTCCGATCCTTTATAAGCTTCTTAGAAAATGCGGTATCCATAATTCCCCGGTAACTTGTAATCAGTCTGGCTATATAATTGGGTTGGTAATGACCTTTTTTATTTTTACCCTTTTTGAATTTGGTATTAAAGAGGAACTGTTTAAACCCAAGGTGAAATTCTTCATCAATGTCTGACATGTTGAAGTGTTTTGACTTTTCGTATAGCTTTATTAACCGGACAATTTTTTCATAATTCTGAATGGTTTTGGGTCTAAGAGTATTATCAGCCTTTTTGTTTTCGAGATATTGGTCAAGAAAAGAATGAAGAGTATTTCCTTTCTCATTGGTATTCTTAGGAGTTCCATTTACCTTTTCGTTTATTCTCTTGGTTAATTTCCCATTTGTTGCATTTTGTTCTTCATTTAATAATTCAAGATATGATTCTTTAGCTGCATTGGAATATTTCTCCAAAATTTGATTGTATAGTGCGTATTTGGGAAATTGGCTATTATTTTTTACCCTCATTTTGTTTTGATTCCAAAACTTAGTGGGAACTTTTAATCCGGTACTCAATTTCAGCTTTCTTCCTTCATATCGAAAAATTAAGTAAATCAGGGATTCTGTCTCACTGGGTGATTTAAGGTTAAACTTTGGTTGATTCATAATAGAAGTATTAAGAATACAAATATATGAAAAAATTATATGTCTAGGGGTCGGTTTAGGGGTTGGTTTGTTTGGTATTTGGTGTTATTTGTTAAGACTTACAAATATTAACTTATTGATTGTCAGTATTTATAATAATATGTAGTCTTATTGAATCTTAAAAGTTACGGTCCCGTCCGGACCGCCAATATAAATCACAATCCCTTGTAGTTCAATGAATTGCAAGGGTTTTTTTGTTTTAAACTATGTCGTTAAAATAATGAGGTTTTATATCAAATTTATGTCGATAGTTGTTCACAAATTAAACTGTTGATTATTTTGCTGTTTACTGTTGAGACATAGATGGAAATTTTATAAAGGACTTGTTTATATTGACAGTTTCCTGTCGAAATCAAATTATAAATCGTATTACTTTTTCAAGTTGTCGATATTTTTCTCGAATGATTGTATAATGAAAAGTTGAAATTCTAAAGAAGCATTCTTTTTTAATCTACATAACTTTTTGCCTTGAGAAAGACTAATCCTCAAAAACGTAATTTAGGTTGTTCAATTCGATCGATTTATTGATATTTGGCTGAATTCGATTCTTATTCGAACTTTGTCATTGATTTATTTTTTGTGGACTTGTGGTAGTCAATTACATGCCCGGTTGAATAGATTGAAAGTGATATTGGATTCACATTATCCACCTATAAAAACTGTCTGATCTCCAATTACTATGGTTCCTCCATGTGCGGTGGCATCACCTACTCGGGCTGCAGGCACTCCTCCTATCATTACGGTAGCAGACCCTGTTACGATGGAGTCAGGCGGTCCAACGCATTCCAGCAGATCGCCCACTCGGGCTGCTGGTAGTCCACCTATTATTACGGTGGGGTCACCAGGACCTGTAATAGGACCGCCAACATGTGGGATGGGAGGTGAGCCTGAAGTGACCTCAGGGCATTTATGAAAATCAGTTAGTCTTGCTGCTGAAGGCATATTTTATCTTTTTTGAATTAATTAATCATTACCATGCCTCCTTTGATAGTGGTTTCGGTTCCACCTTGAAGGGATGCCGTCATTTCTCCTTCGGCGGTAAATTGCATATCCGCTTTATTTGTAATATTCAAAGCTTTAATCTGGACATCACCCATAGAAGACTCAACTAAAATTCCTTCGTTACCTTTAAATATTAATTTTTGTGATGCATCCAGGGTAAGGTTTTTACCACTTTTGAGTAGTATTCCACTTTCAGACATAACAATGCTGTTGTTATTTTGATCATTGATAGTTATTTCCTTGTTCTTATCATTAAAGGTAGCGCAATTTTCATTAGGTGTTTCTATTGCAAGTATTTGGTCTTTGTCGTTAAAACGAATATTAATACCTGTTTTAGAAGCAATCGATTTGATGCTATTTTTTTCATCTGGATTTAATTCCTGAAAAGGCTTGTTTTCGGATGAACTGTACATACTTCCTAATATAATTGGATAACGTGGATCTTCATTTAAAAAACCGACAACAACTTCATCACCCACTTCAGGCATGAATAAGGTACCGGAACCAGAGGTTGAATAAAAATTAGTTAGACGCGCCCATATCCCATTACCATTCGGATCGATTGAAGGAATATTGATTAATATACGATATTGATTAGCAGGATCTTCATGCATTTTTAATACCTTGGCATTAAATAATCCTTTGGCACCTGGTAATATTGCTGGAGCGGAAGGGACGATTCGATCAGGTTCTTCCAAAGGCGAACTTATTGACAATCCAATTGAAGCTTTCGTCATCCAGCGTCCCTGTTCTATAATATGGTGAATGTTTGAAATGATGTGATCTCCATTAAATCGATTTCCTAATCCAGTTAGGGTAATATACTTTCCAGGGTCAACCAGATTATTCCCATTAAATTTTACCTCTCCGGTGATTTTTGAAAAAGCGCTTTTAATTAAAGTAGCATTTGATAATTCTGTTAATTCATCATTGTTTATTGGTGTTGAACTTTGTAATTCATAATTAGAAATTCCAAGGACTTCAGATAGTTTTTTTGAGGATAGATTTCCAGGGCCACTATATTTATTAACCACACCTCCAGAAATAATTTTTTGTGCGGTAAAATCCCATGAAGAAGCTTTTACTGATCCTAGTTGGGTAATCGCATCTAGTGTTGCATTAAATTCTAATAAATTATCACCATAGGTTATAGTAAAAACAGGTACATTTTCAGCATCAGGTTTAAATACAGATACCTTCCCATTGATTGAAGTAACAATCATTCCGTTAGTTTCAGCCCTGGCAATTATGTAATCCCAGTCTGTCGTATAATATTGTACTTGTTCTGGCCATACTATCGATGTCGGTGATACCGCTGCACTTAAGCCACTATAATTATTAATGATAGTAGTCATAATATCACTATCTTTTTGTTTTGAATAAGTCAAACTTTTACGTCCGACAATCATTTTTATAGCTTCATCACGACATTCAACAATCAATACTGAACCGATATTCTCATTAATTTGTATGTTTTGTTTGGTAATTAATCCCTTGAAAATGACAGTATTATTGTCATCATATCCAGCTTCAATAGTGATTGAATTTCCGGGTACAAAAGTGTTTGATGAACTCGCTGCAAATTCTCCGGTTGATGAATCTCCGTCGGTGAGGATTACTTTAGCTATTGGAATTTGATTGACGCCTTTTTGGACTTCAATGGATTGAATGCTATTAATATCACTAATAGGTGTGCCATCAATTTTTATCGCAAAAGAGACTAAATCTCCACTTGCTATCGACTTTTTACTCATTATATTATGGTTTTAGGGCGGGTGAAAAAATAATTATATGCCTCGTGAAATTCTCTAAAATTATTTGGTCCATACGCCTAGTGGTTGGTATTGGTATTTACAACATATGGAAATTTGGATAGCTTTGGAAAATTGTTATCCTAACTAATAATTCCAACCTTACTAAAATAACCTATGATAATTATTTTCAAAAGTAAGTAAAATAATTTTTAATACGGTAGTAGAAAAGGGTATAGAAAAATAGTTTTGAATTAGGAATAAAGATACCTTATGAATTTTGGCCTGAGCGGTTTTATGATGGATATTTTGTGGTCGTACCAATAGTTCCACTAACTGTCAATTTGAGCAAGCTTGGGAGTGAAAGTGCCCATGATTAGATGGGGATTATAGCCATCGCCGGAGATTTATTTAAAAAAGTTTACCAGCACTGAAATGGTGGTTATATGAAACTGAATTTTAGAATCAGATTAAACTTGCATTAGGAGCTAAGAGTTCCAGTAGATACATTTCTGAGTCAAATTCTTATCAGTCAAATTTACAGATTTATCCGATGCCAACTTTTTAATTCAGGTAAGGATGGTTGACCATGTTTTTGATCACCTGTTCATTGCTCCTAGGTTTTCAATTTTTCTTAAATATTTTAGGCGATATTTTTCATTAGATAATCTTATAGGTCCAATAGATGTAATTTTTACTTTCTTAATACCGATAAAATTTAAAGTTGCCTTTTTTATGGCAGAGTGACTAGGGCTCCCGTAAATAAGTTTGTAATACCATGCTGGTTGGTCCATTGTGCAAATTATTCTTGCCGTTTTTCCGGTGAAGTATTTATCCCAGAGCAAGGAATTTGCCCTTTTTTCAAAAGCAAATCCCGGGAGCAGAACTCTATCTAAAAACCCCTTCATAATAGCAGGTACGGAGCCCCACCAGACCGGATAAATTAACACCCAATGGTCGGCCCATTTTAGTTTTTCCTGAGATTCTATTAAATCTGCTTCGAGCTCAGTTCTCTTTCGGTATCCGAATTGAAGGTTTGGATTGAAATTTAATTCTCCAATATTAATTTCCTTTATTTCAGCATTGGATTTTTTTACTCCTTTTTTATAAGCTGCTGAGAGTGCAGAGTTATAACTTTTTTTATCGGGATGCCCGTTGATAATGAGTATCTTTTTCATTCGTGGTTTGAGATTTGTGATTTGAAAAAATAGTGAGGTCATGGGTAGATAATAGGAACAGGACTGTGATATTTTTATAGCATGAATTTCAGCTTTTTCTCAAATTGATAACCGGTTAAATTTTCTTTTGTAAGGAATGCGAATAAAACAAAACAAGCGGGTAGGGTGAGAAAAGTGTTGCAAATAATGAAAGTAGCTATACTACAGAAAGATATCAGAAATCGTGTCCCAAATTTGCTGATATTATCTGCGATCCATTCTTGTTGTAAAAAATATTCATGAATTGCCAGAGAGTAACCATAAAATCGAAGGGCAACTTCATAAAGTAACCAAGTTGGGTAAAACCATTTTCTAATTGGGACCCACCATTGTCCCCAAATCGAATTCAGGTTTTTGTGATTTACTTCCATTTAATTTTCTTTTTACAAAGGTGGTTTTATTGGAAGAATTATCATTTGATATAGATCAAATTCGGTATTTAGGGTTTCTGATTCTGCTCAAAGTTTCAAGTGTAATTCCCAGGTAAGAAGCAATATGGGTAAGGGGAATTCTAGTGACAATATTCGGGTGGATATTTAGGAGATGTTGGTATCTTTCATCTGCTTTATTGAATTGAATGGTATATAACCTTTCGCAAAGACCTAACATGGTTTCTGTCACTACCTTACTAATAAAACGTTCGAAATCATGATGTTTGTCTGAAAGAATATCAAATGTATCTTTTGAAAATTCCAGTACTATCGAATCCTCAACAAATTCCACATAATGAGGACTTGCCTCCTGGCTAAAAAAGCTAACAATCGGAGCCATAAATTGATTTTCAAAAGTAAACCAGTCAGTAACGTCTTTTCCATCCTTCAGATAATATGCTCTTGCACAACCCTCTATTATTAAATATGCCTTTTTTGAAAATTGGCCTTCCCTTACTGCAATATCCCCTTTTTTAAAAACATTGATTTTTGAAGAGTCAATAAAATCTTTTTGACAATCAGCCGAAAGCGGAGAATATTTTTTCTCAATATTTTTCAGGATTCTTTCGCTATCCATTTTAATGGTTGTTACCTCTTGCTTTGGCATCATATATTTATAATTTGTTAAGAGACTTAATATCATGTGGGTTAAGCTTATCTATTCCTTCCTTCATGGCATTAATCTGTTCAATTGAATGTCCTTGATAATTGGACACTTCTCCTACGATTCTAAAAGGGGCTGTTGAGCGATATGATTTCGAGGGATTTCCAGGAAATTTACGGTATGTCAGGTCAGGGGCATTTTCAATTTCTCCCGTCGATTCAACTAAATAAATTCTTTCTCGCCCTTTTCCAATAGTAAGTTCAGCTCCCCAAATAGCTGCATCCAACATCACAGTCAAGATAATATATATTTAGAACTTTTCCTTTGCCCAAAATTTGAGTTATAGCCAACTTCGACTTTTTCACCAATAGTAAGTTCAGCAATTGTTCCATAGAAATATGTCTGTACAAATGGGCTGGGGGCCAAAGAATTGTTTATTGTATTTTTCTGCATAATTGCATTTTTTTAAGTTGAGCTATTTATGGCGTCATTCATTTCAAAATTTTAGATAACTGCATAAAATATTTTCCTGTCAATAAAACTACAATGCAATTAAAATGAAAATCGAACAACGCCTTTTGCAAAAAATGGAGTCCCGGGCGTAAAATGAATTTCCTCTACAGGGTTTACTTCTCCAGCTAATCGGGACTCGGTGGCAAACTGTGTTTCATTCCATTCTGTATTGAATAGGTTTTGAATCTGGATTCCCAAATCGATTTTTCCCCATTGGTAGCCGGCATTGAAGTCAGTAATAGTATACCCTTCAGCAGTAATGGAATAGTTTTCATTTGCCGGTCTGTGATCCATATGTCTGACTGAGATGCCTCCATACCATCCTGAAGGATGTAATACTTTCAGCCCACTGGAAAGCGTGAAATCCGGTGCCAGGGGTATAAGGTTTTCTTCCTGGGGAGCCTCCACAGAACGAGCATAAGTATAATTCCCATCAATATTCCAAAATAACCATTCCCAGGGTTGATACCGGAGGCTGAAATCTACGCCCTGTCGTTGTGTCTTTCCTCCAGGTTCTACAATTCCAGCATCTCCCACATATACGAACTCTTGTTCCAGAAATAGATACCACAGGGCTGTATTTATAACGGTATTTGGGAAGGGTTTCCAAATTATGCCCAGGTCAGTATTATAAGATGAGGGTAAAATCTTTTGTCCATTTTGTATAATAACCACACGGGTGTCGTTTGAATGAAAGCTTTTCCCGGTCTTGAGATATAATTGAATGTGGTCTTCGGGAAGATGGTAAAGAATATTCAATTTCGGGCTTGCAATTGATTGTGCTTGTGATTGGTTTAAGTATAAATTCGTCAGGGCATCCTGATATTGAAAGTGGAATAAATCTAACCTGATGCCTGGATTCAAAGTCCATTGTCCCAGGTCAAAAGAAGCGTTCAAATACCCATACCCATTTGATTCCCGGACGTCCCCGGATTGAATCCGTTCAAGAATTTCCTTCCTGTTGACCGTATGGGCAAGTTCATTATTAAATATCTGGTCAGCACGTAATCCGACTCCTGCCTGCCAATCACCTGAAATTCGGGATCCTGAAAATTGTCTGTTGTACTCAGAATTGAAACCATATATTTTTCTGTTTTCTATCTGTTTGATTTGATCTCCATTTTGCGGATCCTCCAGGAAGAAAGTGAAGTTAGAGAATAGTTCAAAGTCGTATTTAGTGTAGTATATATTGTTTTTTACAAAAGATTTGTCATCAATGCTTTTATTGTATTGAAAGAGTAAATTCGTACGGTGTGTCTGTCCCCCTTCAGTATCATCTATGGCACCAAAACGGGTAATCATACCATTATCTACTGCGCGTTGTGGTATTTGTCCAGAAGCATCCCAGTCGCTGGTAAATGTAGAGGCTGTCAGGCTTATTTTATCCGTTGGGGTTAGATGCCCGGTATATTTCCCCATAAAATTGATCCGATTGAAATTTTGCGGGCTTTCAAACGGTCCATCAGTACGCAGAAATTCCGTGGCTATGTAAGCTGAGTTGTTTTTCCGGTCCAGCACATTCAACATCCCCATGAGCCGTTGGGTGTTGAATTGGCCGACTTCTAATTTTACACTATTATGTTCGAGACTTTCTCTGGTTTTAAATGCGACATATCCCGCTGTAGAAAAATTCCCTTTATCGGCATAATAGCCGCCTTTCCCAAAATCGATTTTGTCTACGGTTTCGGGAATGATGAAATGCAGGTCCGAATACCCCTGTCCGTGGGCATGGGATACCATATTGACAGGTATCCCATCTACCTCTATACTAAGATCTGTTCCGTGATCAATATCGAATCCCCTCAAAAATATTTGTTCCGCTTTACCACCTCCTGCATGTTGACCTATAAACAATCCCGGGACCTGTCGCAATATATCTTGTGATGAATTAACGGGGTCCACCCTAATATCTATGTCCGAGAATAAAGTGAGGGCATCGGTCTCTGGAGCAATGGTAATTTCTTTTAGTAAAAGGGTTTTGGGAATCAGTGTTATGGACAATTGTTTTTCCAAAGAATTAACCTGAATTATTTTTGTATTAAATCCCAGGTGGGAAAATTCCAAACTATCGCCCATTGATACATTTGGTACCAAAATACTGCCGGACCTGTCACTATGGGTATGTGTGCCGTTAGAAAGATTTACGACCAAAACATTTTCGATGGGATTAGTATTCTTATCTTGAACGGATCCCTCCAGGGATTGACTACTCGCTATTGTGTTGAAAACGAGGATGAAAAAAGAAAAAATGCAGAAACTCTTCATTGTATAGGGAAACCTTCTTTGGTTTTATTTGAAATTATTTCAATCAATAATTAAGGCTAATATATTAAAATTTATCTGAGTTTGCTCTGTACTTTGCAATGTAAAAAATACCCGGGGAGTTCTCCGGGAGGTTTGCGTTTTTACTCAAGCTCTATTCCGGGTGGGATTAATTTGTATACCACCGGGGTTACGATTCTTGAAAGTAGAGTAGAACTTATCAGCCCCCCTATAATGACAATAGCCAACGGAGATATTAATGGATTCGAAGACATTGCTATAGGTATTAATCCGCCAATGGCTGTAAGTGTTGTAAGAATAATGGGTAAAAAACGCAATTCCCCCGCTTCCCGGATAGCTTCATCCAAAGATACTCCCTCAGAACGCAATTGATTGGTAAAGTCGACCAATAATATGGAGTTTTTGACCTCGATTCCCGCCAGTGCAATGAGTCCTACTACTGCTACAAAAGAAAGGGAGTTCCCGGTTATCCAAAGAGCAATTAAAGCTCCCACCATTCCCAATGGGATAACAGACAATACGATAAGTGTACTTTTGAAGGTCTTGAACAAGAGGATTAAAATGGCGATAAATAGAAATGCAGTTACCAGGATTACTGTTCCAAAACCGCCAAATGATTCTTGTCGGCTCTCAAATTCGCCCCCCATTTCATAGGCGTAGCCTTTAGGAAGATCCATATTTTCCATTTTATCGATCACTTCGGTAATTACCCGGTCATTGAGAAACCCGTCACGTACAAAGGAGGTAACTGATACGGTTCTGGCCTTATTTTTATGGTAAATATTCAGCGGACTGCTTTCGAATTCAAGTTGTGCTACCTGTCCCAGTGGAAGTGCCGCCCCGGCAGTATTATTTATTTGGAGGTTATTAAAAGAAGTAAGTGTGGCCCTTTCTTCTTTAGGCGTAGTGATAATAATGTCTTTTTTATCTCCATTCTCATCGGTAAATGAGCCTACATTTGTTCCGGCTATAGCCATCCGGACGGTTTGATCTATATCAATTAAGTTGACACCGAGGGAGTGGGCTTTTTCTTGGTTCACAGCAACTTTGATGTCTGTTTTCAGATGGTCTACGGGATTATTGACATAAATGGTTCCATCCTGGGCATTAAGCATTTGTTCTACCCTGGCGGCAATATTTCGTAATGTGTCCAATCGCTCTCCATAAATCCGTACTTCTACGGGGGCCAGTATTGGTGGTCCTTGTTCAAAGTGCTTGACTTCAATTTTTGCCCCGCTGAAATGGGCAAATTTGTGGCGGAGGGTTTCAGCAATTCTCTGTTTGTCCTCCTGGGATGTCCCTGCTTGAAGTTGGACGAAAACCTGGGAATAGTCAGTACGTTCACTCGATTGCAAAACGTTATAATAAATTCTCGGGTTACCTTTCCCGATATTAGAAGAATAGTATTGGACTTCGGGAATTTTTTCTAATTCCATTTCCACATCTCGCGTTATTTGGTCGGTAATTCCGATTCGGGTTTGTTGCGGGGCGTAGATATCAATGACAAATTGAGGCTTTTCCGATTGTGGGAAAAGACTAAAACCAATAACAGGAATGAACCCAAGGGACCCGCCAAAAATTATTGCCGCGGCGATTAGTGTGATTACCGGCCTCCGTATCGAAACCCTGAGGATCCGGGCATAGCTTCCGGAAATAAATCGTTTGAGAAGCCGCATAAACAGATTGCCGGTGTATGCACCACTGTGTTGCTTGAGTATCCTACTGGACAAAAAGGGAATGATGGTCAGCGCAACTACCATGGAGGCCAGAACACTGGACATTACAGCTATGGGAAGGCTTCGTATAAAATCTCCGGATGCTTCCGGTAAAAGAGCCAGTGGCATAAAAGCAATAAGTAGGGTGGCGGTAGTCCCTATTACTGACAGACCAATTTGTTTGGTCCCCATGATGGTCGCTTTTATGCGCGAATTTCCTTCCCGAATCCATCGTTCAATATTTTCAACTACTACTATGCTGTCGTCAACTAGTAATCCCAGCGCTACTACCAAACCGACAATACTCAGTTGGTTTAATCCAAAACCCAAAACATTGAGGATAATAAGTCCGATAGAAAGTGACAGGGGAATGGATATCATAACAATAAGAGAAGCCCTGCCCCCAAGAGGTAACAGTGTAAATAGTACCAGGAAAATGGCAATCAAAAAATCTTTTCCCAGCCCCATCAAACGATGGTTCACATGTTCGGCCTGGTCAAATGCCAGGATCAAATCCAGGTTTTGGGGTAGGGAAGCACTAAAGGTTTCCAGGACGGGAAGGTATTCTTCCTGCGATTTAGAGATATTAAAACCCTCCTTGAGGGCTGCGGTTATAAAAATGGACCGATAGCCATTTATTCGGGTAATATGATTATTTTCTTTATGATCCTTGTGAATGGATGCCACATCACTGAGGCGAATGTTTTTGCCGGATACAGACTGGATAATCGTATTGCTGATGTCTTTTATGTTGGTGAAGTTTCCGCTTGTTTTTATATTGTAAACCCTTTTTCCAGCCTCTATTATTCCGCCTGGGATATTGGCCATGTCGCTTTGGAGCGTTCCCATGACTGCTTTAAGCGGAATGTTATTATAGGCCATTTTTTGTGAATTGAGTTCAATTCGAACCGTTTCATCGGGAAGGCCATGTATTTCAACTTCTTTTAGCGATTGTATTTTTTCGAGTTGTTCCTGAAGCCTTTCCCCGTACTTTTTCATTTCGCTGTAAGGCGCATTTTCACTGACTAATGCCGCTTGAATAATATTCACAAGGGAAGGACCGGCTTTTTGAACTTCCAGGCTTAGGATATTTCCGGGTAGTTCATCGCGGGCATTGTTGACCTCGCGAATTAACTCCTGGTATTTTTCATCTTCATCGCTATCATACAAATATTCTACGGTGAGAACGGCCACTCCGTCCCGGATTTTGGTATCGATTTCTTTGATATCTTCCAGGGCATATATGCGCTTTTCGAGCGGGTCTACCACCAGTTCTTCCATATCCGCCGGTCCTGTTCCGGGATAGATGACAATAATGGGGAATTGGGGAGCGTGAATAGCCGGATCTTCACTTCTCGGCATATTAAATAAGGTAGAAATACCCACCGCAGCGACCATAATAAATAAAACCAGGGTTAGTTGATAATTTTTTACTGCGTATTCTGAAATTTTCATTGTACAATATTGAGAGATGAATTAGTAGGTTTTAATAAATATTGCTTTGGTTGTCAACTGCAACCCGGACCAACGACCCTTGCTTTAGATAGGCGCTGCCGTCTACTATTAATTGTGCGTTCCCAAGGATATCCGGATTTCCCTGGATTAGGATACCGTTTTCTCCAATGCCGGTTATTTGAATCTTGAGTTGTTGTGCTATATTATTCCCATTCGTAATAAATATGTATCCCGTATTACCGTTGGCGTCTAACACTGATTCGTGCGGCACTTCCCAGCTACTGGAATTCCCATCAGGGAATAGGGTAGCGGTCCCGAACATTCCACTAGCCAGATTTTTTTGCAGTGAAGAAGGAATCGATAGTTCAATCCAAAATGTTCCGGTCATTGGGTCTGATAATTTGGCCTTTTTAGATACTTTCGAAAAGAATGTTTTGTCTGGAAATGAACCGGCGGAAATATGAGCAGAGTCCCCGGGGGAAATCGCCGCCCAGTCCCTGTCGCTGACGTGTACTTTTAATCGCCAGGATTGTGTATTTAATCCGTTGATAGCGTATACCGGTGTCCCTCCCGATACAATTTGCCCGCTCGTGATTAATTTTTGGGCAATATAACCGTTGTAAGGTGCTTTTATAGTGGAGTGTGACTGGTTGAACCGAGCTGTTTCGAGTTCTTCCGTGGCGAGATCCATTGCTGTTTTGGCGTTTTGCCTTTGCTCCCGGGTGGCTACATTGTCCTTGAAAAGGTTTTGGGTTCGTAGAAAATCTCTTTGTGCCTTTTCAAAACCAATCTCGGCTTTATTGACCAGAGCATTGATCTCAGTCATATTGAGACGTCCCAGTACTTCATCTTTACGTACATAGTCGCCTTCTTCGAAAGGTAATTCCTCTGCGATTCCCCCGGTCTTGAAAGCCAGGATTGCCGTTTCATCTGTTGAGAATTGTCCCGAAGCATGTATTTGCTTTTGAATTACTTCCTCTTTGATCGGTATGGTAGTTACCAGAATGGTATCTTTAGTTGCTATTATGTCCATTTCTTGAGGTTGGTTTTGCTGACAGGATAGGAGTATAGCAAGGATCCCGGTCAACAGGAATAGTGATTTTATATCTTTCATGATTGTTTGCACTTATTATTTGTGGAAAATAGAATTTTTGTTAATGTTAGCATGGAGCTGTTTTATTGGGTTGTCAAAAGTCTTTGAATTTCTGCTTTTGTTATCATTACGCTGTACATAGCTATATGATATTGTAATTCCGCTTCAGTCAGTTGTTTGCGGGCATCCAGGAATTCAATTTGCGATGCAGTGCCGGCCTGGTAACTCTTATTGATTAATTCGAAGTATTTTTGGGCACTTTGGATCCTATTTTGTGTTGCTGAAGCAGTGGCGTAGTCACTCTTGAATTGCAATAGAGTAGATTGCAATTGTCTACTCAGGTTTTTATTAAGCAATTCCTTTTGATTTTGAAGGGATTGCAGTGACAGCTTTTCTTCCTGAACCTTCATTTTATTTCTTCCATTATGGTAAATGGGGAGCGTGAGCTGGACTCCAGCCATTACATAGGGACTCTGATTCTCGAACTGGAAGTTAAAGGTCTGGACACCCAGGTCAGCAAAAGCGTGGATTCGCGGTGTAGAAAAGGATTCTGCCGATTCTATTGAAGTTTGTTGGATTTGAATAGCATTTTCCATTCGCTGCAATTCGATATTTTCAGAAAGGTCGTACGCATTAGTGTCCAGGAAGTTGTTAACCGATTTTAGTTCAATAGGTTGATACGTTATTTCAGTGTCGGGAGCCTGGTTGAGAAGGAAATTGAGGTAGAGCCGGGCTTTTTTGAGCTGGTTTTCGGCTTTTAACTTATCTGCCAAAAGCGCTGATTGTTCGCTTTCTGCTCGTATTACACGGGCAGGGAGTCCCTTGCCATTGCGCAACAGGGATTGATTGTCCTTTACATTTTGTTCAAGTAGCTTTTCAGCATCTTTGAATACTTCGAGGGACTTGTAAGCGGAGCAGTAGTTATAGTAAGCGATTTTTATATCACGTGTTAAATCTAAAATATATATATCGAGTTCTTTTTCGGACAGGCTTACATATTGTGAGCGAAAATCTCGTTGATTTCGTATGCTTGGATCTAACAAGGGATAGGAAACGCGTACTTTTGCATCCAGGAAGTTATTCGGATTAAACTGTTCGCTGACATTTTGCAACTGAGGGAATGATTGAGTATTGGTTAATTCATTGAGGGTGCTATACACATTGTTTAATAGATCGCCCACGGGAAGATCGATAGTTCTTCCGCCTACGGCTAGTGTATACGAAGTATTCAGGTCAATTGAAGGAAGGAAGTATGTTTTGGCCTTTTCCAGGGCCAATTTGCTTTGCTCCAGTGAGATATTCTTATCTCGAACGACGAGATTATTTTGAATACCTTCCTGGATGTATTTTTCCAGGATGGATTGAGAAAACACTGGTAAAGCAATAGCAGATATAAGGAATAAGGGAATCACTGTTGCTAAAATTTTATTGCAATTTATTCTTGATTTATACATAGTTTATTTATTATACAGTGTTCAATTCAATGATAAAAAATTTTATTTTTGTTGATCTATTAGTTTGTTAAATGATTCGAGTGCATCTACAACAATGCTGTTTTGAATTTCTTCTGATAGTATTTTTGTTCTGTTTCGGATGTACAGGGATACAATTCCGTGCACAGCGGACCAGATCATAAAAGATAACGGCTCCAATTCCTGATCGGGAAAAAACCCTTTAGCCATACATTTTTGAATGAGCTTTTTTAAATAATCAAATGTGGTGCTCCCTTCTACCCAACAGTCTTCCTCTTCATTTTCGACGAATTCCATAGGTTCGTCTTTTATGAACATCAAGTCGTACATGTCCCTGTTCTCCAGTCCAAACTGCACGTAGACCCTTCCCAGGGCTTTCAGGTGTTCTATGGGATCCGATACTGCTTCGAGTACGGTCATTCTACTTCTCAGTTGCCTGAAACCTTCGCTGTGTAAATTGTGGAGGATGTCATTTTTGTCTTTGAAGTAATGATAAATGGTTCCCGGACTATACTCGATGATCTCGGCAATATTGCGAATGGAAGTATTGTCGACACCTTTATCAAGGAACAGTTGCCGTGCCGCATCGAGGATGCGGTTTTTCAATTCTTGTCGTTCTCTTTCTTTTCGATCGGATATTCCCATTATGCAAATATAATTGAACAGTGTTTAAATATCCAAATTTTTTGAGATATTTCTTTGTTCGGGTGGTTATTGAAGATATACTTATATCTGATTTCTAAATCAGTAAAATAGTATAATCTTTGTTTTGATGGATTAATGGAAATTAATGAGGCATTAACAGTTTGGTTTTAATTTTTATGAAATAAATCTAAATAATTATTTTGTAAATTAATATTAAATCAATATAATTGTGGAGAACTACTATTTATAAATAAAGGAAATTTTCCTAAAAAGTTTAAAGTTGATTAATTCTATTTTAGTGTTATTTTCTTGTAGCTTAAATACCCTAATTAGAAACAAGAGAAGAGATTGATGATTCGAGTATTTTATAATTCATAAATAATTAGAATCATGGAAAAAGTTTTTAATTTTACACACACACACACAGAATTAACCGATTAGCGGGTTTTTTCGCTTTGTTCATACTCCTGTTGACAGGGTGTGAAAATGAAAAAGTAAGCCCTACTGCACTTAGTACTGATTACAAAGAAACAGGAATAGAGAATGTAAAGTTAGTTGAAGGAAGATTACATTTTACCAATCCGGATACCTACTTCGAAGACGTAGAGAAAATCATGAGTATGAATGAACAGGAGTTGAATGATTGGGAAGCTTCGATTGGCTTTACCAGTATGAGGGCTGCCGCTAATTCAGCGCATAAAGCATTTGGGAAATTAACTTCTAAAGACCAAATACCTGCCTGGGAGAATGAATACAAAGATGTTGTAACGATAAAGGACGGAGCTGTGACGGATAATGTAAAACTCGGATATTACAAGATTTTGGCGAATCGCGACGGGGAGTATTCTATTGGTCAGACACTGGCAAGAGTATATCCTGGAAGGACTGTGATGATTAAAGATGGAGACCGGTCCAAGTTTAGTGAAGCCCTGGAAATGGAAAAATCAGATCACGACAGGGGAATTTTGATTGTGGATCATGGCCATTCACAGGAAATCCAGGCTCGCAGTAGTTGTGGGACCACTCAGACACATACCGGCCAGGCTGAGAAAAACAATAATAGACAGGCTTTCCTTATCTTGCACGTATATGAAGAAACGTCTGGTAGCTATAGCTGGACCAGTGTGCAAATGCATGTGTACGGACGAAAGAAGAACCTGGGTATTTGGATGAAATACGATACACAGCATCAAATGCAAGAAGTGAATTTTGAAGCGTATAACAATAATAACGTTTTGATATCAAGAAGTTCGGATTATAACGGGTTGGTGTTAGCTGAAGTTACGAATTTTTACTATAATTTTGATATTTTTGGAGACCTTGTTTTATCTGGATACTACACAAATGACACTAAATTTGAGTCTGCAAAGGGCCGGTCAACTACCAGGGGGACGGATGAACATTGGGCAACTATATGCTGTGGAGGATATACGAATTGTCCACAAACTTATGGTGAAAGTTATTTTACGCCATAGCATAATTTAAATTGTTTATATGATGATGGTAAAAGGTAAATTATTATTTATTACACTGGTTTTGTTTTGTGCAGTTGGAGTTTCATATGGCCAGTTTGACGTATCAGCATTTGTCGGGAGTGGTGCATCGGATTTGCAAACGGGATTTCCCTTTTCTGAAAACTCAAACATTCCCAATGAATATCTAAAGCCGGGAGCACAATTCCAGGCAGGTGTTTCGGCGGGTTCCACCTTTCGGAAGGGAGGCATGCTATCCTGGGAAGTGCAGGCCATGATCAGGAGATCATCCATTCGGAATATACCTTTGGATTATATAGAAGAAGAATACAAGGAGGTAGAACATTCGAATGGTGAAGTGGTCGAAGCGTTGACCAAGAGAGTTTATCATCATGATTATAACAATGTCATGAAATGGTCGTATTGGTCAATATCCGTACCCGTATCCCTGAATTTCCAGGTGTTCGGCCCGATAGGGTGGAAGATCGGTGGGACGGCCAATTGGCACTTAACCGAATTATCAGAGGATGATGCCCGGTTGATTACCAATAATGCATCCCTGGATCCCTATTTTGAGAACTTTACCTGGCAAGGCCATACCGGTTTCTTCGCCCGATTGATTCCTAGGCTTCGTCTGGAAGCATTGGCGTATTCTGACTTTGAGCCGAGGTTGATCCTGGGAGAGCCAAACGGTGTATTTGTCCATCGCCGCTACCGGGAAATGGGCTTTTACCTGAATGTCTTTTACAGATTGAATTGATGTTTATCTGTTTTCGAATCCGTTAATAAATATGGAAGAAATAATAAACAGATATTATAGATATTACTGAAGCACCGGTAGGTCGTACTACGGGTGCTTCATTTTTGGTCAAAAATAATATATGAAGGTTGTAATTTGGACTATTTTCTGGATAGCACCTTGTTTGTTGCACGCCCAGTTACGGACTTTTTCCATTATGGATGCGGAGGGGGGAAGGCCTTTGTCCCAGGCGTATGTACAGAATTTTTCTGAGAAAACAGCTACTACTGCAGATAACCAGGGGGCGGCTGCTATACTCGCCTCATCCGGGGATTCTATCAAGGTGTCCTATGTGGGGTACGAAGATACATTGGTGGTCATTGCCGGTGATCAGATGAAGTACGTTGTCAAATTACATACTCGTTCTATGGACGAAGTAGTAATATTAGCTGAAGATGAATTTCATCAACAGGCGGCCCTTGGGAAACAACAGGTCTCCATGGATTTTCTAACGGCCATACCTTCATTGACTGGAGATGCTGATATAATGAAAACCCTTACATTTCTTCCGGGCGTCACAGATGGTAGGGAAGGTTTTTCCCATCTATTTGTCCGCGGCGGTAACCAGGATCAAAACCTCATCCTATACGATGGTGCCACCCTGTTTAATGTCAATCATTTCGGTGGTTTTATTTCTATGTTTCATTCCGATATGATCGACAACGTTGACTTCTATAAGAGTTACTGGCCTTCTCGATATGGGGGGCGGTTGTCTTCGGTGCTGGATATTCGTTCCGCCCCCGGGAATTATAAAAATCATCACCAGTCGGTGGATGTGGGAGTGATATATTCGAAAGTGAAAGCCACTGGACCGATCTGGAAAGACAAAGTGAGTTATTCAATAGGTGGCCGACGGACTTTTATCGATCTTGTTACCGGCCCACTTATCCGGAGGACCAGGAGGGGAGACCGGGAAGGGGAAGTAGCTAATTTTGCTATAGGTGATGCCAATGCCAGGGTGGATGCCCGTATTGGTGAGGATCAACATCTTTCGTTGAGTTATTTTTACGGGACAGACCGGTTGGATACGTATTCGAATGTAACCGAAAGTGCTTCTGACCAGCGGTATTCCATAAAAAATCAGTTAGCCGCCCTCAATTATACCTGGTATGCAAATCCACAAACCACCTGGCGGGTACATGCGAGTACATCATTTTATAAGCATGTTTTCGATGATAATATTGTTGACAATTGGGAAATTTACGGAGGTTCGGGGTATTCCGAAACAAATATAATACGGAGAAATTCCGGTAATAATATCAGGTCCCTGAAATTGGACGTACATGGAAATAGTAAGCTTGGTAGAAAGTGGGACGTGCAATATGGGGCGGAATTTGAGCAATTAGACTACGATCTTTTTTTGGACCGGTCCCATCAATTCCGATATGGTGACCAGGTGTCTACGGTAGATTCTTTTTCCGGTTCTGCACAGCGGTCAGATGCACAGACGTTGGCCCTTTACAGTGATGGGATGTATCAAATCAATGAAAGATGGAAAGTTAAAGCGGGATTACGGTTACCGTATTATTTGTATGCGGATTATGATGATTTTCTTCTTGAACCCAAAGCATTGATCATGTATGATCTTACTTCCCGAAGCACCATGAATTTTTCATATAATTTGCAGCGGCAATATACCACTCTATTAGGTTTTACCGAACTGGACGGCTTTTTCAGAGAGTTTTATACTACTTCGGACAAAGAGGTTCCACCTTCCATTTCTCATCAATGGTCTATGGGATACTTTGTCAATCCCGATTACCGATGGCTGGACAATTTTTCGGCAGAGCTTTTCTATAAAAAACAGGAGGGGTTGGTGCGGTTTATTCCTTCTACCGATGAAGACTTAAATGTTCTGGAATATGAAAATTTTCTTCACCGGGACGGGGGAAATACCACTTATGGGGCTGAAGTTTTATTACAAAAAACGGTGGGGAGGATACATGCTTCCGTTGCCTATACGTATGCCCATTCCAGGATCCGGTTTCCCACTCTCAACAGGGGTGAAAAATTTAGCGCTGATTTTGATTTCCGGCACAATGCCAGTATCCTGCTTATGTATATGTGGGGGAAAGGATATAAATTGTCAGCAGGTTGGAATTACCGTACCGGGAGACCCTTTACGCTCCCCAGTAGTTTCAGTCCCGGTAATGATCTGGCCGGGGGGTACCAGGTAGTAAATGATATTAACAATTACAGGATGCCGGCTTTTCATCGCCTGGATTTGAATTTAGACCGGGAATATGTTACTAAAAGGGGGAATAAACAATGGTTTGGTATAAGTATTTACAATGCGTATAACCAGATCAATCCTTTTTATGTTTCGATTGATGATGACGAGCACCTGGAAGTTCACGGCTTTTTCCCGATTATCCCATCTGTGCATTTTGGCTTTGAATTATAAATTAATGGATCGATGAAAAGACAAAATATAATCAAAACTAAATTTTTCAGGATCAATCAATGCGCAAAATGTATGCTTATGTTAATTGTTATCTTTTTGACATACAGTTGCGAAATGAGCCGGAAGGTTCCCCTTGACGCGCCGATTTATCAACCGCAATTGGTGATTCAAGGCCTGGTGAGCCCTTTATCCGGAGCACGTGCTATTATACGGTACAACCAGCCACTGGGTGACAATGATGTGGATGTTCCTCAATTGCCAAAGATGGAAGTATATCTTATAGAGAATGGCGAAAGAGTAGCAATGTTTGAGCAGGATAGCGCAGATCAATTTAGTATTCCCGCAGAAAATCTTGATTTAAGTGCGGGGATGGATTACGCTATGGAGGTCGTCGACTTGACCCACGAAAGAAAATATGTCTCATCCGATAGTCGTTTACCTGACCCTGTTGAAGTTCAGACTATTTACGCCACTCAGGATTCCCATTTTATGGATGATTATGCATTGGGGATTAGTTTGGGTGAAGTTGAGCAAAAAGTAGAAGCAGTATCTGTTTACCCTGTGTTGCTCGACAGTATGATGCAGCCCGTTAAGCAAATTTCAAACTGGCAGACTCAGGAGGTCAACTTTTGGAATAAGATCAGTACACGTGTTGAATATACTAATGATGGGCTTTGGACGAAAGAAAAGGAATTGCTATTTAGATTGAGCAGGGATTATCTCAATGAAGGAGGAGAACCTATGTTGGCAGATCATGTTGATGTCTACATTACTTATTTGCCCACAGACCTTACGCGATTTGTTCGGGATCTGGAAGAATTATATTTTTCAGGTGAAGATATATTTCAACAAGTACGTCCTGTTTATTCTAATTTTGACAATGCGCAGGGTGTTTTTGGTGTATTTAGCGAGACTAAGCGAAGATTGGAGATTAGGAGGTAGTGCTGTAGCTGAATGATTTTTAGAGGTTTGACAAACATCATTAAGAGACGGAAACACACAAGTATTTTGCAGAATTCCCGGCATTTTCAATGATATATGTCCTGTAAAAGTTTGTCAAATCTATAATGTTTGCAGTTCTGTACAGGTGTCTTATGCGCGATTAAAAGAGGTCGGGTTTGGGAAAGTTTCCGGGATTATTACTTGTAATGGCCTTTGACGGAATATATTTCTATTTTGTTGTTATAAACTTTGTATATAAACCTATGTTCTCTGGTTATTCTACGAGACCAAAAAAAAGCCCGACCAATTATACTTAAGTTCCTCAGGTTTTCCTATTCAAGAGTATGGATCTTTTTGAATACTTTTAATTAGTCGAGTAATTTTTTTTACTATTCGTTTGTCTCCTGCTTTAACAAATAATTCAAACTGTTTTCTGGCTGTCGGAGAGAATATTATTTCCACAAATCTTCTAATTCTTTGATGCTCATTTTTATGCCTTTACCTTCTTCGATTTCTTTTGCACTCTGTTTCATCATTTTTTCCCAATCCGGGTTGTAAAGCTCATTGGATTCAGAAACTTGAGACTTGGACCGTGAGTCGAATTTTTCAGGGTGATTAAGTTTTTCATAGGGTATCTTCAGAGCTTTTAATACCGCTTCGATGGCTTTGGCCTGTTCTTTATTTTGGGGATGTACGGTAAGTGTCTTCATAGTGATTACAATTTATTAAGTTAACGGGACAAATGGCTAAGTAGTTTCCCAATCCCTAAAATATGTAATAATCACTAGAATGAAAAGGACGTAGATATACAGAACCTATGAGAATCAATACCCGATTGCAGTATTGAAAGCTGTTATCTATAGGTAAGATCCATCAACATGTGCGTTGGAATTCACATTTTAATACGAAAATGAATAAAATACGTATTTAAAAGTTGTAGAAATATTTTTATAGTAAGTAATAATACGTATATTTATCTACGTATTTATTCAAAATTCAATATTATGAAGCACATAATTGTCATCGGAAACGGAATGGTAGGTTATAAATTTTGTGAGAAGCTCGAAGCAAAGGGAGGTCTTAATAGCTATAATGTTACGGTTTTTGGTGAGGAAGCACGACCGGCATATGACAGAGTGCATTTAAGTGAATATTTTTCCGGGAAGAGTGCAGAAGACCTGGGATTGTGTAACCCAAATTGGTATGGGGATGTGGGGATTCGGTTGAAAACATCAGAGTTAGTTACAGAGGTTGATACCGAGAAGAAAACAATATTGTCACATAAAGGCAAACAGTATAACTATGATTATCTGATTATGGCGACCGGCTCTATACCATTTGTGCCACCGATTAAGGGGGTGGAAAAAAAGGGGGTTTTTGTGTACAGGACGATTGAAGATCTCGATGCCATAAAAGATTACGGCGAAAAGTTGAAAAAAGGAAAATGCAGGGAAGCAGCCGTAATGGGTGGGGGATTATTGGGACTGGAGGCTGCTAAAGCTGTAAAAGACCTGGGTTTGAATGCTCATATTATAGAATTTGCGTCCCGATTGATGCCCCGGCAGTTAGATGATGGAGCCAGTAAAACGTTACAGAAAAAAATTGAATCACTCGATATTGGTGTTTACCTGGATCGGAAAACTGAGTTTATAAGCGGGGAGGAAAGTATTGAAGGGCTAAAATTTCAAGATGATACTGCGCTGGATTGCAGTATGCTGGTTATTTCAGCAGGAATTCGACCACGGGATGAATTAGCCAGGAAAGCTGGTGTTATAGTAGGAGACCGCGGAGGTATCGTAGTAAATGATAAAATGGAAACCTCAGCACCTGGGGTTTATGCAATAGGAGAGGTGGCAATTTACAATGAAAGGATATACGGTTTGGTGGCACCGGGATATGAGATGGCGGAAGTAGTGGTTAATCAATTGACAGGCGAAGATAAACGTATGCCGCCCGAAATTGATATGTCGACACAGTTGAAGTTGATAGGAACAGAAGTAGCGAGTTTTGGGGAACCATTTATAGAGGACGAAGATACTACTCCGATTGTGTATGAAAATAAACAAAAAGGGGTGTACAAAAGAATCAATATTTCGTCAGATGGGCAAAAATTATTGGGCGGTATACTGGTAGGAGATTCATCCGATTATTCTTCTCTTCACCAGGTATATATCAATGGATTGCGATTGCCAGAGGATCCCGAGACCTTGATAATTGGTTCGGTAGGTGGAGATGGAGGTGTCATCCTGGATAGTGTGCTGGAACTTCCGGATTCTGCACGTGTATGTTCGTGTGAAAATGTGACCAAAGGGCGTATTTGTGATTCATTGACCGATGGAAGTTGCTGTAATTTAAGTGACGTAGTAGCTGCTACCAAAGCTACATCCGGTTGTGGCGGGTGCAAGCCTATGGTGAAAGATTTGGTCAATGAGACCTTGAAATCCATGGGACAGGAAGTGAAAGAAGTAGTTTGTGAGCATTTTGAATATAATCGACAGGAAATTTATGACCTGATCAAGGTTCATAAGATAGTTAGTTTTGAGGAAGCTATATTGCGTTTTGGAAAAGGCCATGGGTGTGAGGTTTGTAAACCCGCCCTGGCCTCTATTTTTGCCAGTATTTATAATGAAACAGCAAATAAACAGGTTTCTATTCAGGATTCCAATGATCGATTTCTGGCAAACATACAGCGCAATGGTTCCTATTCGGTGGTTCCGAGAGTACCGGCAGGTGAAATAACGCCTGATAAATTAATTGAAATGGGAAGGATTGCCAAGAAATACGATCTGTATACCAAGGTAACTGGCGGACAACGGATTGATATGTTCGGTGCCAAATTGGAAGAATTACCTCTCATTTGGAAAGAATTGATCGATGCTGGATTTGAGAGTGGTCATGCATATGGCAAAGCACTGCGGACGGTCAAGAGCTGTGTCGGTTCCACATGGTGTCGGTATGGAATGGACGAAAGTGTGAGTTTTGCTATAGAACTTGAAAATAGATATAAAGGGATTCGTTCTCCCCACAAAATAAAAGGAGGTGTATCAGGCTGTATACGTGAATGTGCAGAAGCCAGGTGCAAGGATTTTGGAGTAATAGCCGTTGAAGGGGGCTGGAATCTTTATATCGGTGGAAACGGAGGGGCGAATCCCAAGCATGCCCAATTACTCGCAGAGCAAATCGATAATGAGACATGCATAAAATATATTGATCGATTTCTAATGTTTTACATACAAACAGCTGCGCCCCTTACCAGGACTTCCAAGTGGTTAGAAAAAGTGGAAGGCGGTATCGATTATGTTCGTCAAGTTGTGGTGGAAAACCGTCTGGGAATTGCAGAAGATCTGGAAAAAGAAATGCAGGGATTGATCAATTCTTATGAGTGTGAGTGGAAGCAAGCCATAGAAGACCCGGAAATGATGAAACGTTTCAAGCATTTTGTCAATTCGGATGATACAGATGACAATATAGTTTTTGTCCCGATGAGGGATCAAAAGATGCCAAGACCCTGGAAATAAAATGATTATCGGAAAACGAAATTCCAATTCAAAATAAAGCAAAATGCAAGATTTATTAAACGAATATCAAACTATAGGTGTGGATAAAGTGAAAGTATGGGTTAAGGCCGGAACGGTAGATGATTTTCCGACCAACGGTGGTGCATGTATTAAATATAAAAAAAAGCAAATTGCAGTCTTTAACTTTACAACCATGTCCAGGTGGTATGCCTGTCAAAACCTTTGTCCACACAAAATGGAAATGGTTATATCTAGAGGTATGATTGGAGATAAAGATCAGATTCCAAAGGTTGCGTGTCCGTTGCACAAAAAGACTTTTTCACTGGAGAATGGAACAAATATGGAAGGGGAGGATTACAAATTAGCCACATATCCTGTTCGGATAGCTGATGGAGCTGTATTCGTGGGGTTTTCGGAATAGGTTTGTAAGGAAAAAGTGCCTAAAATTGGAAGTTATGAGTACTTAAAGGTAGGTGGGCTCATAATTCACTCTTAGTACTTCACGGAATCTAATTACTTCCCGGTACTCACCTTGATTTTGTAACTTTGTACTGATATGGAACCAGCCCGGAAAAATTCATCTCCAGATATCGGGACCTTTCGTAGGTTGATCCGATTGTACAAATTGGCATTGGGTGCAGTAGCGTTGTCTGCAATTGTAAGTCAGGTTTTGATACAAAACTTTCTGGATCGGCAGGAGGGAGATGCCAAGGTTATTAATATTTCCGGGCGCCAGCGTATGTTGAGTCAGAAGTTGACAAAGGAATCATTGAAGTTGGTATCCATTACCGACAATGTCAGGAGACAGGAGATCATCGATACTTTGAAATCAACGTTAACTCTTTGGAATTCTTCACATGAAAAATTGCAAAATATTGACAGGAAGTCTTTCCTTATTAAGGAAAACAGTAATCAAATTCTTCAATTATTTTCCAGGATTAATCCTTATTTCACCTCCATTTCCAACGCATTAGGTACAACATTGGCGGAGATAGAAAATAATATAAACATTTCGTCGGATTCTGTAAGTAGTTTGATTTACCCGGTCCTCAGTAGTGAGAATGAATTTTTGTATTGGATGGATGCGATCACTGACCAATACGAAAAAGAAGCTGCACGTAAAGTTGCCAAGCTGAGGAAATTAGAGTATGGACTGTTGATTTTTACTTTGTTGGTATTATTGGCGGAATTCCTTTTTATATTTAAACCGGTAGCTTTTGATGTAAAAGCAACTATGAAAAAGTTACTCGTTGCAGAGGATAAGGCAAAAAAAATGGCCAGAGAAGCTGATGAGATGAGTAATGCGCGAGAACGTTCTGTTCGTGAATTACGCGCATTAAATTATGCCATGGACCAGGCCTTATTATATGCGAGGTTGACTACTGACGGTAGGGTAATCCATCTCGGGGCCAAATTTTCAAATCTATTTGATTTACGTACTTCTTATTATGACGGAAGGGAGAACCCCATACATAAATGGAAGCGAAAAGATGAACTTTTTTCGAAATTAATCGCTAGTAAGGAATCAGAGCAGAGGGCGATCGAAAGTGTAATATCGGAGAATCAGAGGAGAGGTTGGCAAGGAGAGATGAAATTAACTCGTACAGACCAGGAGATTTGGTTGGAAATGTCATTGATCCCGGTGTTTATATCTAAAGAAAAATCTGAACTTTTATTAATATGTATGGACATTACGGAACGTAAGAAGGCCCAATTTGAGATCGACAGATTAAATAAAGAAACATTTGAAGAGAAGATGAACCAGCAAAAGGTGATCTCTGGTAAGATTATTGAAAACCAGGAAAATGAACAGAATCGAATTGCAAAAGATATTCACGATGGGATTGGGCAAATGTTAACTGGATTAAAATTTAATTTGGAAAGTATAAATCTGGATCAACCTGAGAAAGCTGCTTCCAAAATAGAAAATCTTAAAGAGCTCACTACTTCGATTATTAAAGGAGTACGGACAGCAACATTTAATCTGGCACCGCCAGAGCTAACAGATCATGGAATTGTTCCTGCATTGCAAAAGCTTACACGCGAGTTGTCTCGATTGACAGGGAAGGAAATTATTTTTCTTAACAAGAGTGATTTTAATCTTCGATTGGAGTCCTTAAAAGAGATTAATATTTACCGAATCGTTCAGGAAGCCATTAACAATGCTATAAAATATGCAGAATCATCGCATATTATGGTGACCCTTTCGCATAGTGAACATTTATTGAGTTTGATTATTGATGACAATGGAAAGGGATTTAAGGTGCGGGAAATATCAGATGCAAATGATGGGACTACTCCCGGGCTGGGAATGTCCTTTATGCGGGAGCGTACCCAATATATAGATGGCCGGATTTTTATAAATTCAATTCCAGGGGAAGGTACCAGAATCACCTTGAATATTCCAATATGATTAGGCAGTTATTAAATTTGTTCTCATTCCAATTGGTTCATGTTATATGAAGAGTATTTGTAAATACTTTCAGTGATTCAACCCAAAAATGTTGAGCCAGGGATTTTTTGTAGTAATTTAATTTCCCTTAATCCAACACATCAGAAATATTTGAAATGGCTTATTATTCGATTTCCGGGGAAATCACTTAGTATATTCCGGGAACCATGGAGTCTGTATTTGTAAATTCGGCTTCAATGCGGATAGATAGCAAAAATGTACAATTTGATACCAATAGGGGGGGAATAAAAAAGGCGATTGAAGAATGCTTCAATCGCCTAAAATAACTTAATATTTTATTTTTAATATCCTGAATTTCTATTTCCACTGTATTTAGATCCAGATCTTGATGAACCAGGCGTTCCTTCCCCTGCATCGGGACCATCTGGTTCTGCCATTGATTCATCTCCAGGCTTGGCAATATAGAATTCTACTCTTCTATTCAGATACTGCTGCATTTCTTCTCTTTTTTCCAGGCTATGATTATCTTCTAACTCAGGTATGAGTGTATTTTCTTCACCTCCATATTGGATCACGAAGCGTTCTCTCGGAATATCATATCTATCCACTAAATAATCTATAGTGGCATTTGCTCGCCTATATGATAAAACTTTATTATAATCCTCATTACCTCGGTTATCGGTGAATCCTTTGACCAGAACTTTTACATCGGGATGAGTATTCATTACAGTAGCCACCTGGTGAAGTGCTCCGTAAAATTCTGGTTTTACATAGTATTTATTTAAGTCAAAATTAACCATAGGTAAGAACCACTCTGTTCTTATATTATCCAATTTGCTATTGACCAAAGAATTAATTTCATCTTCAGTCATATAACCAGGATCAGGCATAATAGCTACTCCATCTTCATCCACATCGAATCCAGGATTGGAAAATGGCTCTTTGTCCATATAATCTGCTACGCCGTCATCATCACTATCCAATGCAACGCCTCTAACATCGACTGGTGCCCCACTGGGGGTATCCGGTTCCTGATCAAGCATATCAATTACCCCATCTTCATCCGTATCCGTTAAATCCAATTCGGGACGTGATTTGACTTCTGCCAAATCCATTAGAGAGGAAGAAAGTGGATTTAACCAATATAAAGGTTCAGTCCTTTTATCAAATGATCCTAAATTTATATTCAAACTCAAGCTAGTATAGTGCAATAAATCTAGATTGTTGGATTGGTCTACCGCGTCTCTATATTCATAGCTATCCAACAAATCGTTATCCGCAAATACCACTTGATGTCT
Source organism: Membranihabitans maritimus (assembly GCF_021729145.1). Lineage (GTDB taxonomy): Bacteria > Bacteroidota > Bacteroidia > Chitinophagales > Saprospiraceae > Membranihabitans > Membranihabitans maritimus. The sequence continues at coordinate 67,089 of NZ_JAJSLW010000011.1, forward strand.
CAATCCAATATTCAAACGGTCATTTATTTTTCTAGATACTCCTACACTTCCCAAAAACGTTGGATAAATAGATTTGTCATCGCCCAAAGCTTTTATAGTATTGGATACACCACCATCTGTTTCCCATGAATCATCGAGTAGGTTTTCGATCCTTTCTCTTGCTGTTTTTCGATCCTCTTTTGAAGTAAGATTTAATCCCTGAGTTACACTCCCCCAATTGTAGTTAGACGAACCATTAAACAGATTCAAAGTCGTAGTGGGTGCTTCGAAACCAATTCCACCGGCAATATTAAAATTCCATTTGGTCGATGGTCTGTGGAACAGGATATTTCCCATATTAATAACTGCTTCGATTCCACCACCCCAAACTTGTGTTTTATAACTTCTGTGAATATTACTAACTCCCTCGAATCTCCCTCCAAGATTATTTTGACGGTAGAACTTTTCTCTTTTTATTACATTTATTCCAGTAGGCCTGGCGTCAAGTCCACGAGCACTGTAATAATTCACAGAAGCTCTAACTGAAATATTGTAATTAATTGCTTTTCTTAAATGTGCACCAAACCCTATCCCGCTTAAAAATTGTGGCTCTACGTCTCCACTTATGAATGAATGTCCAACATTCACACCCAGCTCCCACATATCTTTTGGTTTGGCAGAATATGGATAGTCACCGGATCTCCATTCACCATTTTGTTCAGGATCTACCGTTTTATTATCATCAATCATTTGTGATCCGTACGAAATGCCGGAAACTCGTTCATTTGACGACTCGTCCTGGGCTTGAACTGAAGATAGTGCAAATAAACTGAGAATAAAGAAGTAAAAAATGCGTGTCATAGGGTGTATTATTTACCAAAAAATATTTTCTTTACAAAGATAATTGATTCTTTATTAATATAAAATCTATTCCAATCTTTATAATTAATTAATGTAATGTTAAAATTTTCAAAGAATGGATCTGAATAAAATATTGAACGGTTTGAAAAAACCGACAAACAATATAAATTTCAATGATAACTATCAAAATATCATTCTGTCCAATTTACAGAATAAGTACGGAAATAAATTCAAAGAGTCACTGGACTTATTAAACTTTAACACTTCCACACTAATTTGGGACCAACAAATTAATGATCCTTATGAATTATCTCCTATTTTTAATCAATGGAGTCATTTAAAAGGTAAAATTTGTTATATCTCTGATTCCAGGGAATCATTAAGGTTGGTGTCCAATGCTATTGCCAATGAATCCAGACGCTATATATATTCTATTATTAGTGAAAATACTAATTCTTGTGAGTTAATTAAGTATTTCTTAAATAATACAAAAAAAAATACAATTCACCATAATTTTTTAGCTGAACAACAACATTTGTTATCAAATTATCCTGATTCAGTCTTTTCCCTAAGGTTGGGAGCTTTGAAGAATGATCTTTCATCTGCTTTCCCTTATCTGTTTGACAGTGAATTTATTATACTTAATGTAAACGCATTAAAATTTTGCGATGCCCCTGCCCAGGATGGAATTAATCCAAGCGGTCTTACTTCGGAAGAAATTAATCAGATTGCCTTTATGGCGGGGCAGAGTCCGATCAATAAGTATTTTATTGTGTATGGATTGGATAATCTTGACAGGGATGTTAATGGTGTGACCTTTAATGCCATATCCCAATTACTTTGGTATTATAATCTGGGGGCAGTTGAAAAGAGGTTGATAGCACCTGATGACCTTGCTGGTCATGGGCATGAATTTGTGATTCAATCTTCTAATTTATCGGAAAACATATCTTTTATTAAAGATATATTGACAGGAAAATGGTACCATAAATTGCCTTTTTTGGTTCCGGGAAAATATTCTCATCATCAGTGGATTCCCTCTACTTATGAGGAGTATTTGAAGGCTTCAGATGATAATATTCCCTATAGATTACTAGAGTTATATGATGTGTTTAGAGGGTTAGAGGCCTGATTATATTTTCTAATTGCAAAAACCTTGATCCTTTTATTAATATGTTGGCGTTTTTATTTTCTATAGTTTTTTTGGTTTGTAGGATAAACTCGTCAGTATTAGCGTAAAGAAAGAAGGGTTTTGAAGTCGGTATCTCTACGTGTTGAAAAATTTGTCCGATTAGATGAATTTCATCCACTTGAGACAAATTGATTTTAGAAATTAAATCCGTGTGTTCTTCCTCTGCGACCGCACCCAATTCTCCCATTTCCCCAATAATTAGAATTTTTGGTTTGGTAAAGGACGAATCGAAAGCCTGAATGGAGGCCCACATGCTTGTAGGGTTGGCGTTATATGCATCTAAAACTACAGTATTATTGTTCCAATGCACAATTCTCGAACGATTTGATCCGGGTTCAAATTTTTCAATCGCTGTTTTTATACTTTGTAATGGAATGTCAAAAAATAAAGAAATTGATACGGCATTTTTTATATTATTTAAATTGTGATCACCTATTAATTTAGTTTTAATGGCAACCCTAATATTCTTTAGATTGTCGATAAGTACAAAGTGTAGGAAAGGAGACTTCCGGACGTTATCTAATGATATGTTTTTATATAAATTTTTTGATGCAAAAAGAATTTTATTTACCGGGTGTGATTTTAATGATTCGATACTTTTTTCTTCGGTATTTACAAATAGCTTACCATTGTTTGCAAATAAATAATCTGCTAATTCTGACTTAGCTTTTAAAACACCCTCGATAGAGTGTAAGTATTCCAAATGGGATTTGCCAATGTTTAAAATAATTCCAAAATCAGGTTCTGCAATTCTGCATAAGTCTTTTATCTCACCAAAATGATTAGTTCCCATTTCCAGGACGAAAAAGTCTGTTTCCGGCGGAGCCTGCAAGATTGTCAGGGGCAAGCCGATATTATTGTTAAAGTTTCCCGGTGTACTATGTACCTGGTACTTTTCTGACAATATTTTAGATATTAATTCTTTATTGGTCGTTTTTCCATTGCTTCCTGTAACAGCTAGTATAGGCGCATCAAACTGCTTTATGTGATGTGTTGCTAAATCCTGTAAAATAGCCAGGGGACTCTTTACGACAAAAATATGAGGTAGATCTATTGATGGTGGGGACTTTTCACAAATTATAGCTATAGCCCCTTTTTCGGCGGCTTCCTTTACAAAATTATTGGCGTCAAAATTGTTGCCTTTTAGGGCGAAAAATATTTGTCCGGCTTCTAGTGTCCTGGTATCTATAGATACTCCTTTACTGTTGATAAATATACCGTATACTTGGTCGACAATATTTTGTTCTGATTTATTATGCATCATGTAATAATACGGACTTAATTAAATATAATGGGGCTTGAGAAGATTAAACAAATATCTGTTTGTTGCATTTTTCTATTTGTAGGTAGTAAAATCCGTTCTAAAGAATAGTTGCTGTTTTTTTGCAATAAAAAAGGCCCTCAATAGTTGAAGGCCTCAAATTTAATTTCTGTAGAAAAGACGGCTACACTAAGTATTCATTCTAGTATCGTCTTCTATTTCTTTTTTTGGAAGCCTTTTTAAATACATTGCCTCCTTTACTGTCATTTCCTGCTGAAGGACCATTCCTGGTCATAGCACAGCGAAATCCAACCGATCTACTTGCCTTGGTCTGGCCCATAAATCTTCTTGTACCCGGACTCAGCCAATAAGGGCGATCGGCCCAGGATCCGCCTTTGATTACCCTTGAACTGTCTGAGACGAGAGAATTTTCTCCAAATACGTAGTCGGCACCTGAATCTTCATCTCCATCCAGATAATCTCTTGCATCTACAACATCAATAGATTCTATTTTTTTGAGTTCTTCTTCTGTCATCGGACGTTCCTGTAAACGGCCGTATTCATCTTTTTCTACTCGGGATCCATCTTCATTTCTCTCTGCAGTCTTAAAGACATTCCCTCTAAACGGATTGAGATCTTGATTGTCGACATCCCGCAATGTCAGACTGTGTGTAGGACGATATACATCAGCTACCCACTCACTAACGTTACCTGCCATATTATACAGACCAAAGTCATTGGGATAATAGTTCCTGACGGGACCCGGTATAGCAGCTTTGTCATTGAGGTTCCCTGCTACTCCCATGTAGTTACCTCCTTTTCTTTTGAAGTTTGCCAGGAATTGCCCCTGTGCTTTTCCGCGCCACTTATAACGGAGGGTATTCCCGTCCCATGGATAAATCCTTCGATCCGTTATCAGATCATTATTTTCGGATTCCAAATTTCCTGTTAATCCATACGCTGCATATTCCCATTCAGCTTCCGTGGGTAAACGGTAGCTTGGAAGCATGATCCCATCACTATAGTTTACGGGGCGTTCTCCCCCTGTTCCTAAATCCTTTAAATTTTCTTTTACCGATCCTTCATATTGTCCGGCTAAATATGCGTCAGTATTAAAGTTGTCCGCATTCTTTTGTTCAGGGTTAGGATTTAATATACCTTTTTCGATTAATAGGTATTCATTAACCCTGTCAGTACGCCATTTACAGTATTCATTTGCTTGCTGCCAACTAACCCCCACAACCGGATATTCATCATACGACGGATGTCGGAAATAATTCTCAACATAGGGTTCATTATAAGCTAATTCTTCCCTCCATACCATCGTGTCAGGTAAAATTTCCATAACCCTTTCCGGGTATTGTTCACCAAATACACGGCTATTCCAATATACGAATTCTCTATAGTCTATATTCGCTACTTCTGTTTCATCCATGTAAAATGAAGAAACCGTGACCCTTCTGGGAACTGCATCCCACCGGTACATGACGTCTTCCTGCGGATTTCCCATTGTAAAAGTTCCTCCCTCAATAAGTACCAAATTGGGACCTGTAATCTGGCCATCGTAATCCAATTTCTGGAAACCACCCCATTCTTCGCTATTATATACCCATCCTGTAGTAGATGAGCGGTTACTTTTTTTACAGGATGACAAAGATCCTATTAAACAGAAAACCGAAAGTAAATACAAAAATTTATGCATCGATATTATTATTTAACTTAAGCGTTCTTTTGCCGGTTCAAACTAAATTATACATTCAACTTCTAAACGGCTATTTTTATTTCTTATTTTGTGAACGAAAATAAATTGCAAATATAGAAAAACTAATGACTTTCCTTTATCCACCCTTCATACATATTGGGGGATAGTAAATAAATTGGAAACAGGCCAAAATGCTTTAACCATACAAATTTAAAATTTGTCAGAAAGAAATCAAGATATTGCTTTTTATTTATTGGTATCATTTTTAATTTCTTTGATAGGACCCTCTTTAGGTGAGTTGTTGATTTCAAGCTCTTCCGGTTCAGGTTATTTTTCACATGCAATACATCGTATCGTTCAAATCCAACATCACTTTCATAATGGGAGTCTACCAATTTGGTCAAGTTTCCATTCCGGGGAAATTCCTTTGTATGTATATCCTTCCACCTGGAACCCATTTTACCTTATAATCACTTACTTCATTGATACTCCATATCGCGCTTTACATTGCATATTGTACCTCCTCTTTACATTTGCTGCAATTGGTTTTTATCAATTTTGTTTTTTGCTTTCCAGGAATCGGATTTTAAATGCCTTAGCAAGTTTTAATTTCCTGGCATTGATCTTCATCATTGTTTTAAAAAAGGGGGGGGACGGACTTGAAGTAATGTCTACAGCTCCAGCATTGATATGGTGTTTGTACAGATATATTTATTCTGGGAAAAAAAGTTTTCTTTATTGGGTTTTTATCCTTGTATTCATTCAAATGACTTTTTTTTCCCAGATCTACTCCCTTATTTTAAATGGAATTCTTCTTTCGTGTTTTATTATTATTGGCGCTTTGCAGGGGGAATTCAATTTCAGGATATTTCGTCCATCATTGATGGTACTGGCCGGTAGTTCATTTGGATTAAAATTGTATTATGAATATTGGATATTCTATAGTGATTTTGAACCCTTTAATAGTTATTTAGGAATTGAAAAATTTAATTTAATTCTATTTATTGGGATTCTTTTACCGCTGATAATCATCGTTTTATTAAAATTCTTGTATAATAAATCAGGTGAAATTTTAAATTTTTCGGCAAATTTAAAAGTAATTATACTTGTACTGGCGGGATGCCTTCAAACGATCGTAATATTGGGTATTAATAATAAGGTAAATAAATATCCCTCAACTGTTTTGGATGCAGACACCAGTTACGTATTCAATGAATTAAATGGTGATTCGAGTATTGAGGTACATCCAACCGCCTTGAGGGATACTTTAAATAGCGATAAGTATGATTTTTCAAGGTATCCATTGTTTTATTTTAGTTCGCTGCGGCAAAAAAGTCTTCCATTTACAAAAATTTTTAATGATAAGGTTTTCTTGCATCCAAATTCAAATTTCAATCATTTCAATATTGGCCTCCTGTCAGTCCGCCAGGAGCAAGAATTGGTTTTTAATACCTTTTACCATCCGGCTTGGAGAGTCTATGTTGACCATCAACTGGTGCCCACTGTGAGGACAGCCTTTGATCGAATGAAAATAAATATTCCCATCGGCCTGCATGTGGTAGACTGGAAGTTTTGGCCCGGAGATACAATGATCTGGTATCTTTTTTCAATCTCTATCATTATGGTGTTCCTGGTATTGATTTTTTCTGGAAATCCCGGTTTATTATGGGGTACATTATTGGTTTTATTGCCCGTTGTTATTGGGTATTTTTTAAATATTAAAGAGGTTGAAAATTTAGAAACTGAAAGCGATATTGTCACTTCAAATGAATCATCGGATTGGTATTTTGATTATGAGAGCAAAAATGATTTTTGGTTTTGGCGTGATGAGCAACTAACTATTGAAAAGTCAGCAAGTGGCTTTCGATCAGAAATGTTAGATAGTTCAAGTATATATAGCGCCACACTTCTTATTCCTAATGTAGCTCAAGAAATTAAGAGCGCAAAATTCTCATTTAAATCTATCCATTCTAAGGATACCAGGTTGGCAATAGTTGGGGTGGAGAGAAAAGGGGGAGAGGAAAAACATAACATTAATTATATTAAAGCGTTGAAAAATGAGGAGTGGGTAAATACTGACGTGGAGCTAAATATATCCTCAATGGATACTAAATCAAGGAGTTTGGTATTTTATATTTGGAATTACAATAAGGAAACTTTTTGGATTGATGACTTAAAAGTCCAGTTGCAATAAATGATAAGATATTTTACTTTATTTATTCTATTAATATTTCAAAACATCTATGGTCAGGAGATTATAGATATAGATTTGGAATGGAAAGAACAGAATGGAGAATTAAAGCTCCTAAACGAGTCTACTGATGCTTCCGGATTACCTGTATTGTTTTACCGCTTTCCAATTTCACGGGGGGACAGCATTATTGCATCACTTTCGATAGGGACGGAAAAGCACATTTCACATTTTTCGCCGCCAAAAACCTTGCAATCCTATTTTCAAGTAAAAACGTATTCAGAGATAGAACGGGGTAAAACATATGGTACTGTTTTTCTATATCCCTTGCGTTCAATGGGTACCGGTGGAGTACAAATTCTTCAAACAGGCAGGTTGAAAATTGAGATCACATCGAAAAGAGCTCGGGGAAGTGTTAGAAATAACCCATTTTCCAATGAGTCGATCCTTTCCCAGGGAACTTTGTTGAAAATACCGATTTCAAGTTCAGGTATTTATACCATCAGTTTTGCCGATCTGACTCAGCAATGGGGGAATGAAGCATTAAATGTAGAACAAATTCAATTATTTAGTGGGCATAACTCTTCATTGCCTCTTATGGTGGGAAGCGAAAAAATTGACGACTTAATTGAGGTCCCGATTTATGTATCAGAAACAGATGATATTTATTTTTGGGGGGAAGGTAGAGATGTAAAGGAAGTAAATTCTGGTTCCGGATTTCCGGAGGTAAATCACAATATTTATTCAGATACTAATTATTACTTTCTAAGACATGGAGTGGAAGAAGGGAAAAGAATTGGTAAATCTTCCGACCAAATAGATAATGGAAAGATTTCCATTTCTCAAGGTAAAGACGTATTTCGTTACGAGGAAGAAAATTACAATATTTTACTTGATGTTGTAAATCTTCAGGGGTCCGGAAGAATATGGTATTCGAATAAATATACGGGAAGTAATTCAATTGATTTTTCTGAATTATTGAGAGATATACCTATCATTTTGGAAGAACCAGCCCGGTTTAAAAGTGCTTTTGCCGGACGTTTAAATAATACCGGACGGATTACTTTTGATGTTGGTGGGCGCCAATTTGAAAGAACAATTTTTTCAGTCAATACCGGGGATATTTACAGTTTGAGTTCGAGACATATTGAATACGAAGAGAGTTTATTGCTTACTAGCAAAAGTTGGTCAATGGATTTTCAGGCAGGGGGAAGTTCCGGAATTGGATATCTGGACTTTATGGAACTGGGTTTTGAAAAAAGGCTTGAATTTCTGAATGCTCCTCTCTATTTTGCTTCGGAGGAGCGAGAGGTAAACTTTGATGTTGCCGGTAGTGCATCTGATCCACAGGTTTGGAATATCACTGATCCGCATAATTGTTTTTCTGTGCCTGCCGTTTCTTCCGGGAATTCCGTGGTTATTGGACCTCGGGATAATTTTCCTGGGCTCAATGGTTTTGTACTTTTTGAACCTGGCCAGGCGCGCAGAATTGAGCAAATTATCCCTGTGGGAAATCAGAACCTACATGCATTGGATCGAGTGGATTACCTGGTGATTTACCATCACAAATTTGCTAATTCAGCACGGCGGTTAGCCAATTTCAGAAGGGAGCAAAATGGTTTTGAAGTTGAAACCGTAGAAGTCAGAAAAATATTTAATGAATTTTCCTCAGGTAAAATTGATCCGGGGGCTATAAGGAATTTTATTAAAATGCTATATGAAAGAGGAAATGAAAATATTCGTGTTTTGCTCATGGGAGATGGAAGTTTTGATTACAAGAATACCTCTTCATTAATTGGGTATCCAAATGAGAATTATGTTCCTGTTTTTGAGACCTATAATTCCTGGGATCCTGTAAAGGCTTTCCCATCGGATGACTTTTATGCACTAATGGATGATCGCGAAGGAGGAGACCTAAAAGGTGCGTTGGATATTTCAATTGGGCGATTACCAGTCAGAACGGAAGCCGAAGCTGAAATAATTGTACAGAAAATAATAGATTATGAGTCAAATCCCAACCGTTTTGGTCCCTGGCGCAATGAATCCTTGTTTGTAGCCGATGATGGAAATTCAAATTTATTTTTGGGATATACCGAAGATTTGACAGATGAAATGGAAGAGCGTGAAAATCGATTTCAGATCAATAAAGCTTATATAGATGCATATGAAAAGGAAGTTGGATCCAATGATGTCCGAGCACCGAGGATCAATGAGATTATTAATAATAATGCCTTTGAGGGCCAATTATTAATAAATTATCAAGGGCATGGAGGATCTAGTGGCTGGGCTGATGAAGCTATCTTATCAAAACGAGATCTCGAGAAGTGGAATAATTATTTGAAATATCCTGTATTGGTAACGGCTACTTGTACATTTGCCGGCTATGATGATCCACGGGAAGTTACAGCTGGTGAATATGCACTTACTATTCCGGAAAAGGGGGCTGTAGCTCTATTTACAACGACCCGGGTAGTATATGCAAGCTCCAACGACAGACTCACGAATTCTGTTTTCAACAGGTTGTATGAGAATAGCAACACGACTTTAGAAATTGGTGAATGGCTTCGGTTGTCAAAGAACGCTAATCGGTCAGATACACTTGATATAAACTCCCGGAAGTTTACTCTCCTTGGTGACCCTGCTATGGCAATAGGCATTCCCAGACATCAAATCCAGATTAACCGTATCAATGGAGAAACGGTTGAAAACAATGACTCTCTTTCTTTAGGGGCTTTACAGAAAGTGACTGTCGAAGGAACAGTGCATGCTTCCACTGGTGAATGGCTTCAGGATTTTAATGGAGAAGTATATCCGGTCCTGTTTGATAAAAAGAAAACCTTTCGGACATTGGGGCAGGGAACCAGTAATTCTCCGCGGAATTTTAGTCAATGGCAAAATGTATTGTATAAAGGTCGAGCTAGCGCGCAAAATGGAGAATTTACATTTGAATTTATCATACCCAAAGATATAGATTATTCCTTGGGGCAGGGTAGATTTTCATTTTATGGAGAAGCAAGTGGCAGTAGAGATGCCTGGGGAGTATTCGAAGATGTACAGATCGGAGGGACAGCAGATAATGCTATTGCTAATGATAATTCAGGTCCGAAAATGGATATTTTTTTGGAAGATCGTAGTTTTATGGAAGGAGATGAAGTAAACTCAGAACCCTTATTGCTTATTGACATCGAGGATCAGAGTGGTATAAATGTAAGTGGAAATGGAATCGGTCATGACCTGGTTTATTATTTAGATAAGGAAACTACAAATGAAACCGTATTGAATAGTTATTTTACATATGACCTTGATTCGTATACTTCCGGATCAGTAGAGTATCCCATCGGTGAATTAGAACCGGGTAAGCATACGCTGACCATTAAAGTTTGGGACAGCCATAATAACCTCTCCGAAAAAACAGTGGAGTTCTTTGTGAACAAGAGTGAATTAGAAATCAGGAATGTTTATAATTATCCCAATCCCTTTTTTGACCGTACAGAATTTCAGTTTGAGAATCCTTTGATTGGAAGTGATTTGGATATTGTAATTGATATTTATTCTGTTTCGGGTACATTAGTTCACCGATTAATGGAACAACGCAATTCGGCCGGACAGATGATCCGCAACATATTTTGGAATGGGAAAGACGACTGGGGACAGAAATTAGCAAATGGTGTATATCTCTACAAAACTAAGGTCATTGAGAACGGAATAAGCAATGGTACAGCCCTCACCAGTGATTTTCAAAAGATGGTTATCTTGAATTAATAGCCCTATATATAAATCCGTAAATACAGTGTAGTATATTCCTGGTAGACTGTTTTTGTTCATTTTCAAAAGATGTTCATATTAATTTGGCCAATTCAAAATACAGAAGCTTATATTTGCGTTCCTTTAAAAGCTAATTATTGAATAACCGATATGAGAAAAGAACAATTACTACTTTTTTCCTTCTTTTTGATCATACAATCTCCACTTTGGGCACAGGTTGCCGGAGATTGTCAAATTAACCCAGAAACCGGCTTAGCCCAATTGCCCGATGGTTCACCATGCCCTAATGCGATTCCTACAGCTGTTCCTTTCCTTGGGATTACACCTGATGCCCGGAGTGGAGCGATGGGGGATGCTGGAATTGCTCTTTCAGGTGATGCCAATGCTATTGCCTATAATATTTCCAGATTAGCGTTTGCGGAAAAAGATGCAGGGCTTTCATTAACCTATACACCCTGGCTCAAAAATATTGGGCTAGACGATGTATTTCTTGGATATGTGTCCGGATATACTAAGATTGATGAACTTCAGGCTGTTACAGGATCCCTTCGTTATTTTAGCCTGGGTGAAATTAATTATACTGATGCCAACGGAAATTCCCAAGGTTTTGGAAATCCCAATGAATTTGTCCTTCAATTGGGCTATGCCCGAAAACTGGGAGAAAATTTCAGTATGGGTGTTGGGGGTAAATTAATTTATTCGAACCTGGCTGCTGATCAATTTGTAAACGGGACTGAAATTCAACCGGGAATTGCTGGTGCCGCTGATATTTCATTTCTCTATAAAGTACCCTTTGAAGGGTATTATGACCAGAATTTTAACATAGGGTTGTCATTGCGAAATTTGGGTTCTAAGATATCATATGTTCAAGATAGAAGTTTTTATATCCCCGCATCTATTGGATTGGGACTTGCTTATGAAGTTGCTTTTGATGATTACAATGAATTGACATTGACTGCGGACCTTAATAAATTATTAGTACCTGCTCCGCAAATAGATACTGCATTAGGACGTGAGTATTCCACCCTACCAGTATTTGAATCCTGGATTAAATCATTTAGTGATGGTCCGGGGGGCGCCTCTGAAGAATTCAGGGAGATTACCTACTCAGTGGGAGCAGAATATTGGTATGCAGATCAATTTGCTGTAAGGGCTGGATATTTTTATGAATCCCCTTTGAAAGGAAATAGAAAGTATCTAACTCTTGGTATGGGAATCAAATATAATATTGTAGGAATCAACTTTTCTTATTTGATTTCTACTCAAAATACGTTACAAGCCAGTTCACCTCTTGATAAGACCCTGCGGTTTTCATTGCTTTTTGATTTCGGGGAAGCTAGCGGAAGAAGAAGGTTATAATGTTTAAGAAAATATTACTATTTATAAGCCACAATGTATCAAATATTGTGGCTTTTTTATTTGCTTTTACATGATCAGGCAACGAAATAGTAAGTAATTAAGCAACTGTGGAGCGAATGATTCAATCCATTGATTTGACTATAGGCTTTTCGATAAAAGATCTTTTGGCGGTGTTGCATAGATTGCAGGAGTAGTCCTCAGGCAATTCACTGAAAGGGACATTGGGAGGAATATCCTGGGTTTCATCTCCGTATTCGGGGTCATAAATGGTCATACAATCGGGGCATTGATGTACAAATATTTCTATTTCTTTTATTTCTTCCTTTTTCGATTCATTTTTTTTCTTTGTTGAGCCCAATTGTTTGAAGTACATTTTACTTAATTCCATTAAAACAATGGGGAGTTCAATTTTGTCAATATCCTGAACATATACAATATATTCTCTATTATTGGGATCAAAATTTTCGGCATAAAGTACATTGTAAGTATTTCGGATCTGGAAACTGGAAACTGTTTTGGGTGATTGATTTTTTTCAATTACTATTGAAGTGAAGTAGAAATCTTCACGCAAATAATCGGTGACCCCAAAAGTCAATCCATAGGTGCTAATATCATTTTGATCGAAGGTCCTTACCAAAAATTTTTTCAGGTCCAGTGCTTCGGTGTCCCCAACGGGAAGATGCCAATTCAGCTCCAATAGTGAATGCCGTACATTAATACCAAAAGACCCCAGGAATTTTTCCCATTCCAGTTTTTCATATTTTGGTATGCCTTTTATTATGAAGGACTTCCATGGGGTGATACAGATTTTACCAATTTGGTTTTCCATACACCTTTCGCACATATTCTTCATGAAAGTCAGATCGTAAAGATTGTTTCTCCAATATAAGCCCAGCCAATATTTGTCGAGATTTAGCTTGTTCATCCCTTCGTAATAGGGAAAGGGATGGTAGGGGATGTCAAGTGGTTTGTCAAAATTTCTGTTTTCTGTGATAACCAGGTCATTGAGAAGTTCAAAGATCATTTCTATGGAATCGGGTTCTTCTTTAAGCAACTTTTCAATATTAAAGGCTATTTTTCCCATATCCCAACTGTTGATCAACGCCGGGTACATTTCCATTTTTTCCCATTCTGTCAGTCGAATATAGAGATACCAGTAGTCATCGTGGGAAGAGGCTATAAAATTCAAATGGCCTGTGAATAATGGGACCAGTCTTTGGAGAGGGTCAGTTATATTAATCTTCAGGCTGGAATGAAAATTAAATTGTTCCAGGATATATAAATAGCGGGAACTGGTTAGCCACGAAGTTGCCGGAAATATATCTGCTGAAACGTATGATGATACGATGTTTTCATTGCCTTTTAATTCTGGTAGTATGATTTCCGGTTCGTTGGAACGATTTGGGATTTTATCAGGTAATTTCGATGGTAAAATGATATCTTGCCGTGAACCGAAAGATATAGCATTCATTCCTACCGATTCAGCAAGGTCAATGCACTCTTTTAGTTCGCCAGGTGATATAACACCACCCTTAACTGCTAATCTGGCCAAACTCTTTTTCATTTAATGGATTTACACTGAGAACAAAGCCTCATTTAAAATTTCTTTTACTTCCGGTTTGCAGCTACCACACCCCAATCCGGCACCTGTTTTTGCACAAAGTTCATTAAAATCAAGACACCCACCTTCAATAGCTTCTTTGATATTCCCTGCTCCGGTGGAATTACAGGAACATACCAATTGGCCTTTTACTTCTTTTTGGGGGCCGTTTCCACGCAATAGTTTTTCGCGTTTGTCTGACAATTCTGTTTTATCTTCAATCAGGGATTTGAATTCGGCAAACTCATTATTATCTCCTATCAAAATGGCTCCCACCAGGCAATCATTTTTTACAATGCACTTTTTGTAAAAACTCTTTCTTATGTCCATCAAAACGATTTCTTCATACGAGTCATCGTTTTTAGGGGTATTTATTTTGCCGATACTACATAGCTTGAAGTCCTGAAATTTTAAAATATTCATGGGTATAGAACCTCTGTAGATGCTGCTTACATCCCCAGCTATGAAGTTGGCCAGTATACTGGCTTGTTCTTCTGCTGCGGCAGTTATTCCATACATTTCGTCCCTAAATTCAGCAATTTCCCCTATAGCGAAAATACTTGGATCAGATGTTTGGAGGTATTGATTGACTTTTATCCCTCGGCCACAACGCAATTTAGATTTCCTGGCAATACCTATATTAGGTTGGGTACCTATGGCATAGACGATTGCATGCGACTGCAAAATTTTTCCACTTTTCAGTGTGATCATTAATTCCCGGCTGTCTTTATAGTCAAAAACAGTACTGACTTCATTGTCAAAGTAAATTTTGATAGAGCGATTTTGTACGTTTTCGGCTAAAATTTTACTGGCGATCCCGTCTAGCTGGCGTTCCATCAACCGGCTTCCTCTCTGGACAATGGTAATCCTGATATTAGTTTTTTTTAGTGCGGCTGCCAATTCCAGTCCCAATAGCCCCCCACCAACTATCACAACGTGCTTTTCTTCCGGAGGCAGTGATATATCAAAAAGGTGTTTTTTCAGGTATTCGGCATCTTCTCTTTTCCTCAAGGTAAACCTACCCGGGGCATGTATAGGAACTTCCATGGGAGCATTAGCCTTGCTTCCGGTGGCAATAATCAAGCGATCATAATTGTGTAAATTTCCAAGGGAATCCAAGATAGTACTATCTGATCGGTTTATTGCATGGATCCAAATTTCTGAGTGTAATATGATATTTAATTTATTGAGTTCTTCCTTTTTAATTTTGACTAATTCATCCCAGGTCAAATCGTCGGATATGTATTCAGGTAACAATACTCGGTTATAAAATGGATTGGCTTCTCCAGAAAATACATGGATTTCATCGGTTGAATTTTGCTCCCTGTAATTTTGTACAAACCTAAAGGAAGCTGCTCCCGCACCGATAATATAAATCTTTTCGACAGGTTTTTTGTATTTGGTTACTGAAATCATGGTGTACTTAAAATCGGGTTCTTTGGATATTGGATCCAATTTCTCTTCCGTAACATTGTTGGCCCTGTTTAGGTCATAGTTGAGTTGCTTCCCCCAGTGCATGGGGATAAAGACAACTCCCTCCCGTATTTTATTCGTTATTCTACATCGAACCCGAATGACCCCGTTTTTGCTCTTTACTTCAACGACATCCCCATCTTTAAGTCTGTTTATATAAGCGTCTACAGGGTTTATGTCAAGAACCGGCTTCGAATAGTGTTTCTTTAACCGTGAAACTTTACCGGTTTTGGTCATAGTGTGCCATTGATCGCGAATCCGTCCTGTAGTCAGAATAAGTGGAAAGTCGTCATCCTCCTTGGGTGATTGGTAATGGGACTGGGCAGGTATATTAAAAATAGCTTTTTTCGTAGAAGTATAAAATTGATTGTCCGTAAACAATCTTTTGGTTCCCGGGTGCTTGTAGTCCGGAACAGGCCATTGAAAAGTTCCTTCGGTTCGAAGTCGATCGTAGTTTAGGTACGAAATATCAATATTGGTATTCTTTGTAAGTAAACTATATTCTTTGTATATCTCTTCATTATTGGAGTAGTCGAATCCCTTGTACCCCATTTTTTGAGCAAATCGGCAAAGAATTTCCACGTCGGGTAAAGCTTCTCCCGGTGGATTTATACCTTTGGGCAGGTAAGAGATTCGACGTTCGGAATTGGTCATTGTGCCTTCCTTTTCCAGCCATCCGGCTGCCGGTAATAATAGATCGGCAAATTGGGTTGTGTCCGAATGATGAGAAATATCCTGAACGATGACAAATTTAGCTTTCTTCAGTGCCCTTTCTACTTTCCTTGAATCGGGAAGACTCACCATCGGATTTGTACACACGATCCAAATGGCTTTAAGGTTCCCTTTTTCCAATGCATCAAACATTTCGGTAGCAGTGTAACCCGGTTTCCCACTGATTTCTTTCCCGCCCCAGAAAGCTGAAACTTCATTTCTGTGTTCAGGGTTGGACAAATCCTTATGTGCTGCTAGTAAACTGGCCATCCCACCTACTTCCCGTCCCCCCATGGCATTGGGTTGGCCGGTTAATGAAAATGGTCCGGATCCCGGTTTTCCAACCTGGCCTGTTAATAATGAAAGGGATAGTAAAGCGAAATTTTTATCCGTTCCCATTATGCTTTGGTTTAAGCCCATGGCCCACATGCTGATAAATCCTTCTGACTTACCGATCCAGTCTGCTGCTAATTTTAGGTCGTTAATCGATATTCCACATATTGCTGCTGCCCTTTTTATAGAGACTTTGTTGATGTGGTCTGTATAGGATTCAAAATTTTGAGTATGGTTCTTGATAAAGTGATAATCTATTAAACCCCGTTTGAGCAATTGTTTTCCTATAGCATGGTATAGTACTATATCTGTACCCGGTATAATTGGCAAATGGAGATCTGCCATTGCGGCAGTATCTGTTTTTCTTGGATCAACTACGATAATTTTTACATCGGGATTCTTTTCTTTATGCTGTTCCAGCCTTCGAAAAAGGATAGGATGGCACCATGCGGGATTGGCCCCCGCTATTACAAAACAATCTGCCAGTTCAATATCCTCATAGCACCCCGGTACGCTGTCTTCCCCAAAGGTTTTTTTATATCCCATAACGGCAGAACTCATGCAGAGACGCGAATTGGTATCAATATTATTGGTTCCCAAAAAGCCTTTACACAATTTATTGGCAATATAATATTCTTCCGTCAGGCATTGACCGGATACATAAAAGCCTACGCTATCAGGGCCATATTTATTTATTAGGGATTTGAATACAGCGGTAGCTCTGTTCAAAGCTGCGTCCCATTGTACCCTTTCCATGGGATGAGATCGGCTCCATCTCATTTGCGGATATAGAATTCGATCCGAAGTATCATTAACTACATGATGAAGATTTCTACCCTTTGAGCACAACATCCCACGGTTGACAGGGTGATTTTCATCTCCTTTGACCAATACACGGTTGTTTTGATCTTTTGATACTTCAATCCCGCATCCCACGCCGCAATACGAACACGTAGTTTTAAGTGGTGTATTCATCGATTTATATTTACGTAATCAGAGTATACGTAAAACTACTTATTTTTTTATAGAAACCAACTTTACGGTTAAAGATTCTTTCATTTCTTTTTCAGCGACTCTTTCTTCTTCAGTTGAGAAGCGTACCACCAGGGCAAGAAATGAAACCACTGTTACGACGATTCCAATCGTGTAAAGGGCAGTAGAGTAGGTTATGTTTTCAGCTTTGAAAAGAAATCCAGCGGCAACGGCTCCTGCATTTCCACCTGCACCTACAATACCACTTACAGTACCCACTGCTTTTTTATTGATAAAGGGAACTACCGAATAGGTTGCTCCTTCAGCCATTTGGACGCAAAGGCTGAAAAGAATCATAACGCCTATGGCAGCTGCCAGAACAGTCATCTGTGAAAAGATGATCAGGGCGCCCCCTTCGAGCAATAGTACACTGAATAAGAAAATAACCCTACCCTTAAGCCCTTTTTTTATGCCTGCCAGATCTCCAAAATACCCTCCCAGGCTACGAGCGAATAAATTCATTGTGCCGAATAATCCCGCGATCAAACCTGCAGTCTTAAGGTCAAGTGTGAAATAATCCATGTAGTAAATGGCTGCAATATTGTTAATTGTTAATTCTACCCCGAAGCAAGCGCCGTAGATTAAAAACAGAGCCCAGATTCTTTTGTCTTTTACAACATCTAAGAATCTGATTTGATTGGTTTTTACGGTATTTTTAAAATTTAGGTCGGTTAGGTTTCCCTCAGGCCTGTCCGTAGTATATTTATAATATATTATTCCCATTATGATCATAATTACTCCGGGTACGACCATAGCTAGTCTCCAGGATTGAGCATCGGTATAACCCAGGCCAACAAAACCAGCAAAAATTAGTGGCATTACCATTTGGGTAACTCCCCCTCCCATATTACCCCAGCCGGCAGTAGTGGCATTTGCCCTTCCAACTACATTGGGAGCAAACATTACCGATGTATGGTATTGAGTAATTACAAAAGATGCTCCTATGACACCTATTATCAGTCGAAAAATTAAAAAAGATTCGTAACTATTGCTAAATCCGATAGAAATAACCGGTATGGAACCAATTATTAATAACCAGGTATACGTAATTCTCGGACCAATGCGGTCGCAAAGCCATCCGATACCCAACCGGGCAAAAACCGTAACCGCCACAGACGCAATAATAGTACTTCCGATTTGATCCTTTGTCAATGACAATTCATCCCTTACTATAGCCATTAATGGGGCAATGCCAAACCAGCCAAAAAAGCAAAGGAAAAATGAAAACCAGGTTATGTGAAAAGTTCTCATGGAGGGAGGAGCAAAACTAAATAATTTAATTTTTGTAGCCTTTTTGCCCGAATAATTTTTCATAGGTGTCGATTTAAATATCTAAAAGTTGTTAATATTTCAAAAGTAAGTATAATTACGTATTATTGCAAAAATGAAATTAAATTATATCTAATAAATTATTGTTTTTTGTATATAAAAGATTGAAAAATAGCAAATTATAATAATAGTATTAATTGAGAATAATTTTGTAAATTAAGTAAATATACTTAATATTGTGTCGTTCAATAATCAATAGTATTTCTTATGAAGCAATTACTAGCTCTTTTTAGCGCTTTGATACTTATAGTCGTATTTTCAAAAGCTTTAGTAGCCCAAATAAGTTTGTCGGGTGAAATCAGGCCGCGATCCGAATTTCGCCATGGATTTAAGGAGCCCCTTGAAACCGGAAAGAAACCAGCATTTTTTACGGAACAGCGAACCAGGTTGGTTGGTGGATATAAATCCAAGAAAGTGGAAGTTGGCGTATCAATCCAGGATGTACGGATCTGGGGAAGTGTGGATCAGGTTTATAAGGTAGATCCATCGCTAATGAATGTAAACCAGGCGTGGGCCACTATTAAAATGAATGAGTTGAATAAAGTGATTGTGGGTAGGCAAATACTGGACTATGATAATGCAAGAATATTAGGTAGTTTAGACTGGGCCCAGCAAGGTCGGAGCCACGATTTACTAAGGTATATTTTTGAGAATAAGAGCTGGAGTGTCCACCTCGGACTGGCTTTTAATCAGGATAGTTATACACCGGAACCAGCGAAGCTTGATAATACATTTTATGCCAGTACGAATAACTACAAAACATTGCATTATACCTGGATAAAAAAATTATTTGAAAAATCTTCTATTTCAGTTTTATTGCTCAACCAGGGTATGCAGATAGCTCCTGATACTGTTAATTATAATCAGTCTATCGGGGTGAATGTGTCTCATAAGATAGGAGAAAGTACCTTCAAAGGTGAATGGCACTATCAAGCTGGTAAAAATGGTAGATTCAAGAAAATAAAAGGTTTTCTGGCGGCCATATCTCTCGATCATTCTTTCAACAATGTTGGGACTACCATCGGAATTGATTGGCTTTCGGGGGATAATCCTAACACAGATTCTTTTGAAGCTTTTACTCCGTGGTATGGTACCAATCACAAATTTTATGGATTAATGGATTATTTTTATGTCGGAAACGGGCATAAGAATTTCGGACTTGTAAATCCATATTTCAAAACCCATATTTCAATTAATGAACGTACCAGATGGGTACTTCATTTACATCATTTTATATCAGATACCAGGATCAAAGGTTCCAATTATTCAAAGACGAATAATAATATTCTTGGAAATGAATTAGATTTAGTATTTAGTTATAATATTACACCTGATGTAAATTTGAAACTTGGTTATAGTCAAATGTTTTTTGCACGTGGTATGGAAGTCGTCAAAGAAACTATGGATCCCAGGAAGACGGCATCCTGGGGGTGGGCTATGCTTACGTTGAAACCGAAGCTAATTAAAAAGGATTGAAAGCAGTTTTAAAGTTCAGAAAATCAATACAGTAGGCTTAAAATCCTATCTTGCAGGCAATTGACAACTATTTTGATATCACCAATTAATTATATTAGGTATGTTTTTTCATGTATTCCTTGACAGGAGACGGGGCAATTCCAGGAAATTTCTTAATAGAAAACGGAAGCGGGGAAGAAAAAAACATCCAGGAGACGTAAACGAAAGGATCGCAAGGCCTGGGCAATGAATCTGGAGCTGTAAGTAATATATTGGTCTTCCTGCATGAAAGATTTCAAAAGAATCCAACCTGGCTGGTTGTTCGTAACACTTAAATCACAGCTCAGCGGATTAAAAAAGATCTAATTCTCTTGCTTTCTTGGTAAGCTCTACAAGATTTTTGACATCTAGCTTCTTCATCAAGTTGAATCTGTGTACTTCAGCTGTCCTCTTACTTATTTTTAGTTCGGTGGCAATTTCTTTGTTGTTTTTGCCATCGAGTATGTGACTGAGGATTTCATTTTCACGTTTGGTAATTCCAAATTCTTCCCGAAGTGATTTTTCTTCCTCTTTAGGTTCCTGTTGTTGAGGCGGGCTATTATAATTTTTCAACAATATGGCTGAAATATCACCACTAAAGTATTTGCTTCCCGAATGAACAGTATGGATGGCTTTAATAAATTCTTCTTTGCTGGAACCTTTAAGTAAATACCCATCTGCTCCTGCATCAATGGATTGTAATACATATTCTTCTGAATCATGCATGGAAAGCACCAATGTGTGTACGGGAGCCCCAGAGTTTTTTAAAGAACTGATTACTTCAATCCCGGTTTTGCCCGGCATGCGGATATCAGCTATCAAAACATCCGCAGAAATTTTGCTCATAACTTCCATGGCTTCCAGCCCATCTGAAGCTTCGGCAACTACATCAATATCTTTTTCGTCTTCCAACAGGGCTTTGATTCCATCCCGGACCAGGATATGATCATCTGCCAATACGACTTGTATTTTATCTTCCATTCATATTGAGTTGAATCGAATTCAAAAGTACGTATTTTTTATTAGAGTGAAATAAGCCTAAGTATATTGTTCGTATACATATTCTTACGCAAGAAAATATTCATTATAGTTTATTGATTTTGAATTACCGGTTTACCTAAATTCTCAAAAAACTGATAAATCAGGGCAAAAGAAATTACTAGTCCGCATCCGATAATATTGAACCAAAGAAAGCCTATATCGGTAGTGAAATACAAATAAATAACAATGCTTTCTGCGATAAGGGCTGACACGAATACTGCGTTTGCTTTAATCCATTTTATATAGAAAGCAGCCAGAAAAATTCCCAAAATAGTACCATAAAATATGGATCCAATAATATTGACCAATTGGATGAGATTTTCAACTAAGGTTCCAAAAGTGGCGAAAAGGATAGCCACAAGCCCCCAAAATAATGTCCATAATTTTGATGCTTTAAGATAGTGTGATGGGCTTTGATTTTGTTTTAGAAGACGTTTGTAAATATCTATGACACTCGTTGTAGCCAGGGCATTGAGTTCTGCAGCTGTAGAAGACATTGCAGCTGAAAATATCACTGCTAGCAACAAACCAATTATTCCAATCGGTAAATTGTTGATGATATAATGGATAAATACATAGTCTTTGTCATTGGTTTCCGCCACCGGGTCTGCCTGAGAAATTAGACTTTTTGCCTCTTCCCGGAGCTGCAGCTGTTGTTGAGAAAGGGATTGGATTTCAGTTCCTATATTTTCATCACCGGATTTGAGATATTCCTGGGAAAGTTGTGCTTTCTCCAGGTGAATTTCTTCATATTCACGTTCTAAATTGGAATATTGGTTCGCATAATCACTCGTTTTTACAATTTCTTCACCTGCGGGATTGAAAAATAAGGGTGATAAATTAAACTGGTAAAAAATAAAAACCATAACCCCGGTCATAAGGATAAAGTACTGCATGGGAATTTTAAAGATAGCGTTGAACATCAGACCTATTTGAGATTGCCGGATGGATTGACCACTCAAGTATCTTTGCACCTGGCTTTGATCGGTTCCAAAATAGGATAATGCTAAAAAAAGACCTCCTGTAATCCCGCTCCAGAAAGTATATCGATTATTCCAGTCAATAGAAAAATCTATTGATTGTGTTTTTCCGTGGAGTGATGCTAATTCCCATGCGTCTCTAAAACCCAACTCTCCAGGAAGTGAGTCTAATAGAATATAAAAGGCTAAAAACATGCCCGTCATAATTATTACCATTTGGTATTTTTGTGTGACGTTGACAGCTTTAGTTCCTCCGCTAACTGTGTATATAATTACCAGGACACCAATTACCATGCAAGTTAATTTCAAATTCCAACCCATTATAGTGGATAAAATTATGGCTGGGGCATAAATGGTTATACCTGCCGCAAGGCCTCTTTGGACCAGAAATAGAAAGGAAGTTAATGTTCGTGTTTTTACGTCAAATCTTTTTTCAAGAAATTCGTATGCGGTATATACTTTTAATTTATAGTAGAGAGGGATAAATGTTATACATAATATGATCATTGCAATGGGAAGGCCAAAATAGAATTGGACAAATTCCATTCCATCGGCAAATCCCTGCCCTGGGGTACTTAGGAATGTGATAGCACTTGCCTGTGTAGCCATCACACCTAATCCAATTGTCCACCAGGAGGCTTCATTACCTCCGCGAAGGAATCCATCCAGTTCCTTATCCTTTCTGCTTTTCCAGACTCCTATCCCAACAATTAGTAGAAGAGTACCTGACAGTATGAGCCAATCAATAACTGAAATAGTATTCATGGGGTTAGTCTTTTAATTATTTATTGTTGATAACGAAAGGATATTGACGAAAAGCTTGAAGGCTCCGGGAACTCCAGCCGGTAATTCCCTAAACCAACTGATCCCTGTATATACGTAGTTGCCTTTTCCGTAGGGAGCTATTAATAATCCGGATGGAAGATATTCTTCACCGGGGTCTTTAAAAGCAATGACAGTATCAAATTTATCTGACCAGGTGCCGGGAAAATATAACCCCCTTTCCTGCACCCAATTCTTGAAATCAGACTCATTTATTGAATTGGGTGTATTCAAAACCTGGTGGTCCGGATCGAGAATTTTAACAGGGGAATTTTCATCTGTTACACGGTCGCGCGAGATCGTAAGTGGATATGGGGAAAAGTTTTCTGTTTTGACTCCTCGATTCGTATTATATTGTAAAATGAGGTTCCCTCCGTTTTTGGCATATTCCAGCAGTGCTGGCATTGCATTGTCAATTCCATCAAGTGTATTAAGAGCTCTGATCCCAAATATAAAAGCATCGTATTGGTTTAATTCGGTAGTTGGTATATCTGATAATGATAACAGGTCACATTGAATTCCAATTTCTTTCAAAAACTCCGGAATTCGATCTCCTGCTCCTTGAATATAACCGATTTTGTCTACGGTAGATTTAATCTGTAGCCGTACCAAAGTGGTAGCAGCCGGCTGCAATACCGTTTGTTCAGGAATGTGGTCGTATGAAATAGAATGCATGGTTCTAGAATAAATATTTCCATCTTTCGTATGGATTTCTGCTAAAACTTCTTGTTTTTGCTCTTTTTCCGGAGCAGTAATTTCAAAAGAAAAAAGGTCTTGATAATTTTCTCCTGATAATAGGTGATAAGTGGGTTCCGCAATAAACCCATCTGGTAACTTTAATAGCAGTGTATCAGTATTATCATTATTGATGTGGTGGTTAACTTTTACATTAAGGGTCTTTCTATTTTCTTCACTAAAAAAAAGTATCGGGTTTTGCATTTCAATGGTATATTCCGGGATGACTTCGAGAGGTTTATATACTTCACCTTTGTCAGGTTCACCGGATTTAAAAACAACATCTCTATCAATAAGGATTTTTACCCCTTCAATTTCCAATTCGTATTGAACCGATAAATATCGAGGTGTTTCGGGCATGCCAATTAATTGCTTATCCTGGACAGAATATAAGCCCAATGTGCCTTCCTGGTTTAGCCAATAAGGGTTTGTGTAGGTTGCATTCGATGGAAGGGTAACAGAAATTTGTTTTGATAAAACACGATTAAAGGGCAATTTCTCCTTCCATTCAATTTCCTTATCAACCGGGAGAATTATTATTTTATGTACATCTATATTTGAGTTTGATCTATTAATTAATTCGAAATCTATCATAATTTCCTCGCCGGGGACAATTTTGTGGTTATTTGTTTTTGCTTCAAGAAATAATCCGGTACATGCCTGAATAATCTCTTTGCATTCCCCAAGTTTTTTTTCTTTATAGGGGTTGTGGTCCAACATCTTAATGGATTGGTAAAGATTCATTAAGTCAGGTATGATCTTATGTGGGGCTTCAAAATTAAAAGATTGAATAATCCTATCAATTTTAGCCTGGATTTCTGATCCTCCGTTTATCCTATCCCAGGATGTGTTAATTCCAGCAAAAGGTTGATCTCCAGAAGGTTTTTCTCCTTTCAAAAACTCAAAGTATTCAATTTCACTACCTCTGGATCCCAATCTTCCAAAACCCTGGCAGCGATGTTGACTTCTGGATTTAGCGGATATTTCATTATTTGATTGTCCGAGTAAAGGGTAATAAGCACCAATATCCAGTGATGTCAAATTATCTTTATTGGCTTCTTCAAATTTTTCCCTACTTCCATAAAACCACCAGGAAGTATTGAAAAATAATCTTTTGGGTTGCCATACCTCTGTGTATTTTAGTTGCCCTGGAAAAATGTCAGGGTTTCCCGCCATATCAAATGCTTCAAAGCTCAACATTGCAGAACCCGTATGATGGCCATGGGTAGTGCCGGGTGTCCGATGGTCAAATCTGTTGATAATAATATCGGGCTTGAGGCATCGTATCGCCCATACGATATCATATAGAACAGAGTCTTTATCCCAAATTCTGAAAGTCTCTTCCGGACCCTTTGAATATCCAAAGTCATTGGCCCTTGAAAAAACCTGGTTCCCACCATCTATTCGTCGTGCTGCCAGTAATTCCTGTGTCCTGATTATACCCAGGAGTTCTCTGATTTCAGGTCCTATTAAGTTTTGGCCTCCATCACCCCTTGTCAATGATAAGTACGTAGTGTTAAAGTGTTTGTAATTATTGAAATAGGATATTACACTGGTATTTTCATCATCAGGATGAGCGGCAATATACAGTACTGACCCAAGGTTACCTAACTTTTGTAGTTTAGCGTAAATTTCAGAAGAAGTTATTTCAATGGGCTTTTGGGCAATGCTGTTTGTTAGTGCAAGAAATAGTATGTTGAAAAGTAAAAAAAGTAATTTTTTCTTTTTCATATTGATTTCAAATTCAGTCAAAAATAGATATTTTATTAATTCAGGTTACAAGCGTTAGCTATACTTTTACTTAGTTAGAATACATGAAATTAATTATTGAAGATTAAAATATTGAAAAGATAGGATATCAAATTAAAATATATACTTAATAACAAAATATTATAATAAGTCAGGGAATGAAGATTGATGGTTACAGTAATTATTGGGCAAAATCGATGATTTGCCAGGACTAAACTATTAAACTATAGTAATTAAGGTTAGGTAGGCACTTTTATCCTTTCATTGGTGCTATAATATTTTATATTTGCGTTTCAAAAAAGATTTGCAGGTAAAATGGTTGAAAGGGTAGTATATAAATTTGGAGGAGCTTCGGTCAAAGATGCGGATTCTATCAGAAATGTGGGGAATATTATTGGTAAATGCGATGCCGTGAATATAATAGTAGTGGTTTCTGCTATGGGCAAATCAACCAATGCCCTTGAAAAAGTTGTGGAAGAAACATTTGAACAAACAGGGAAAGGTATTAAGCTTTTACTCGAAATAAAAAAAGAGCATAATGCAGTAGTGAATGACCTTGGTCTGGAAAGGGATCAACACCTGGAAGAGTTAAATAATCTTTTTTCAAATGCTGAGAATTTCCTACATCAAATTAAACAAGACGTTCATTCCTATGATTTTATATATGATCAAATTGTGAGTCTTGGTGAATTATGCTCTACTCGTATAATCGCTTCATATCTGAATCAAAAAACCAATTTAAAGCCTGACTGGATTGATTCCCGGAAAGTAATCCGAACAGACAATACCTATAGAGAAGGGAGGGTCAATTGGAATGAAACATCCTGGTTATTTCAAAAATCGATTCTTCCAAGATTTAAGGATAACAAGGTATTACTTACACAAGGTTTCCTGGGAGGGGATGAAAATGGTAATACCGTCACTTTAGGGAGAGAGGGGTCGGATTATTCGGCAGCAATTTTTTCTTACTGTACCGATGCCGATTATATGGCAATATGGAAAGATGTTCCAGGCATTCTAACCGCTGATCCCAAATTATTTGAAAATGTATCCCTAATTGACAAACTCTCATACCTGGAAGCAATAGAAATGACTTACTATGGGGCCAAAGTTATTCATCCTAAAACGATAAAACCCCTACAGAATAAAAATATTCCATTATGGGTTAAATCATTTGAAGATTCTGACTCTGTGGGAACTCTGATTTCCGGTACAGGCGATTTGAGGTATCCTCCTGTAGTAGTTGTGGAGAAAAACCAGCGATTACTATTTATTAGTACGAAGGATCTATCATTTGTGGCTGAACATCACCTCAGCAAATTATTTGAACTGTTCTCCCGGCATAGGATTAAAGTAAACCTGATGCGTAATACGGCTATTTCTTTTACCGTATGCGTTACGGATCGTCCAGATCGCATTAATGCTTTTTTGAGTGAGATTAGTCAGGAATTTGATATTGAAGATGAAAAGAATCTTGAGTTAATCACGATACGACATTATCAGGAACCTGTAGTGGATGCCATTAAGAAGGGTAAAATAGTGTTATTTGAAGAAAGGATACCAAAGACTGTACAATTAGTACTCAAAGCACTTCCTTTGCTTAAAAGAAAAGATGATTAGTATATATCCCAGATAACCTATACGGAATTAAGATACCCAGGTATGTTGGAGTGATGTCAAGCCTTTGGAAGTGGTTAAATTATCAACCTCTTTTCAAGTCGGCTTTATCATAATTGCCATCCAGATACTTTTCTTTTTCAATAAATGAAAGAGAAAGCGAATTGACACAGTGTCGCAAGTTTTTTGGTGTGAGATATTCCCCCTTGAATACATGACCCAAATGTGATTTGCAATTGGAACAAACGATTTCAGTTCTCCTGCCATCTGCATCTGCAACCTTTTCAACTGCCCCTTCCAATTCGTCGTCAAAGCTTGGCCAACCACAATGTGATTCGAATTTGTCCTTGGATGTATATAACGGCTGGAGGCAATTTTTACATAAATACAGACCTTCGGATTTGTTGTTTAATAGCTTTCCAGTGAAAGGTCGTTCCGTCCCTTTTTCAAACAGCACTCTTTTTTCATCATTATTTAACGATAGATTTTTCATACCTCTGCTAATTTATCCATAAATACTTTTCTAAGTTTTGCTACCTTGGGTTCAATAACTATTTGGCAATATCTGTTATTAGGATTATTAGTGTAATAATCCTGATGATAGCTTTCGGCGGGATAAAAGGCCTGTAATGGAACAATTTCGGTAACAACAGGGTCATCCCAAATTTGCGATGCAATTGAATCCCGGACAGATTCGGCTACTTCTTTTTGATTTTCGTTGTGGAATAATACAATGCTGCGGTATTGTGTGCCTACATCATTCCCCTGGCGATTGGGAGTAGTAGGGTCATGTACAGTCCAGAATATCTTTAGAAGATCTTCATACGAAATTATAGTTTCATCAAATTCAATCTGTAAAACTTCTGCATGGCCAGTTGTCCCTGAGCATACTGATTTGTAGGTAGGATGTGGGTCTGTTCCACCGGCATATCCACTGGTTATGTTTTGAATCCCTTTGACTTTTTTAAATACAGCTTCAATGCACCAAAAACAACCTCCTCCGAAAGTAGCTATTCCCATATTTGTGTTTTATTATAGAAATAAATAGACTGCTAAAATGTTTGGAATATTAATATATAATATTGAAGCCGTTTAAAATAACTTGTTATGTTACTGACATGACATTGCTCCCCCATCCAGAAAGCATTCGGAATCACCTGTTTTTCAGTCAAGCCCTATGGGGATGAATCTCAAAATGAGGTTCGTCTTGCTCCATCGGGAAGAATCAAGCACATATAATAAAATTTAACATTCGTGATTATACAACTTCAAACGATACCTTTTTACCACAAAATCCATTCTTACAAAATGTAGTTAGGATGAATGTGTTTCCGAGACGTAGCACGCCGTTTTCGGTCTTGTCAAAAGCGTAAATAAGATTATTACGAACATTTCATTTAGTACGCCTGGTCCTCCACATGGTTTCGGACTTCATTCGGTCATTCTTCTTCATCACGGGCAAGAATCTCATCGATTAATCCTTTGGCGATTTCCAGCTTATCATCTACTACATATATTTCCAGGTAGCCAAAACTATTAATTGCACTGTCTTTTTTATCCATTAAAACAGATTCTATTTCCTGACTTTCCAATTCATTTTTGATGATATTCGCTACAATCCGATCTTGGGTTGAATACACTAACTTCATATATTTTACTTTTTTTTGGACGATACTATTTCACCGGTCCTTATTTTATCACATTAATTCTCGTTTATGTAATTATAATTATTATTCCTAAATTGTTCCAATAAATTTCCTGTGGTTTAAGGGAAATAGGAATAACCCTGAGTATCTAAGTGAATTGTTAATTTCCAAAAGTGTTTTTAGGTCTTGTAAAACGGGCTTTTTTACAATTTATATCGTTAAAACGGTAATTTAAATTTCCATTTAATGTAAAGTACAAATATTATATGAGAAACGAATTTGTATTTTTTTCAGTATCCTCATTACTTATAGTTTTTGCCATTTATTATTTTGTTTGGCCACCTGTTATTTGGGCATATTTAATTTTAATCCCTGTGGTGTTTGTAGGGTATTACGATATGTTCCAAAGCAAGCACGCTATAATGCGCAACTTTCCAATACTTGGAAGAGGGCGGTATTTATTCGAAGAATTAAGACCTAAAATTTACCAGTATTTTATAGAATCGGATACAAATGGAACACCTATTCCCAGGATGTATAGGTCTATTATTTATCAGCGGGCAAAAAAGACAATTTCTACTCATCCTTTTGGAACCCAATTGGATGTGTATAGTGAAGGCTACGAATGGTTAAATCACAGTATTGCTTCCCTTGATCCCGGGGTATTGGAGCAGAATCCACGAATCAAGATAGGGGGTAAAGAATGTGAACAACCCTATACCGCCAGCATTTTGAATATTTCTGCAATGAGTTTTGGTTCTTTGAGTAAAAATGCGGTCTTAGCTTTAAATGGTGGGGCCAAGGAAGCGGATTTTGCACACAATACAGGGGAAGGAGGAATTAGTCCTTATCATTTAAAATATGGTGGAGATTTAGTTTATCAGTTTGGAACCGGATACTTCGGTTGCAGGGATCGGAACGGTAAATTTGATCCTGTGATGTTTCAAGACAAATCAGGCATGGATACGGTCAAAATGATTGAAGTGAAACTTTCTCAGGGGGCAAAACCCGGACATGGGGGGATATTACCAGCCAAGAAGAATACTGAAGAAATATCGCTGATCCGGGGAATTGATCCTTGGACTGATGTATTGTCACCTACATATCATACTGCATTTGACTCTCCACGTGGGCTATTGGAATTTGTCGGTTTATTACGTCATCTTTCCGGAAGCAAGCCTGTAGGGTTTAAATTATGTGTAGGACATCCTTCTGAGTTCATAGGAGTATGTAAAGCAATGAAAGAAATGGAAATTTATCCTGATTTTATTACTGTTGATGGGGGAGAAGGAGGGACAGGTGCGGCGCCACTGGAATTTTCGAATTCTGTAGGTATGCCGTTTAAGGAAGGGCTCGTATTTGTCGACGACATGTTACGTGGTTTCGGACTTAGGGATCAGGTTAAGATTTTAGCTAGTGGCAAAATTATGACTTCATTTCATATTTTTCGGGCTTTATCCTTGGGTGCTGATGCTTGCTATAGTGCCAGGGGTATGATGTTGGCTTTAGGCTGTATACAGGCACTTGAATGCAATAAAAATACTTGTCCAACCGGTGTGGCAACTCAGGACCCCGAATTAGTCGCCGGGCTCAAAGTCCCGGATAAAGTTCAGCGAGTTGCTAATTTCCACAAGGAAACAGTACATAATTTCGTGGAACTAATGGCGGCCGCCGGGAAAAAAGATTTGTCCGAAATAACTCGAATGGATGTATTTAGGAGAATCGATCACAGGACTATATTCTCTTTTGAAGACTTATATCCTACAGTTTCACATGGTGCATTTGAATTTGAGGAAATCCCCGGGAGATGGAAGTCCGCTTTTAGCAGAGCTTCCGTTGATAAGTTTTAAAATGTCGACAGGACGGCGAAATTTATAGGAAATACGATCATCGTTTTTTACTGTTCCCATACTTAATTGTCAAACGATGGATGAAGAAAAGACAACATCGTCAATTTTATTTTCAAATGCCAGTGTATATAGTCAGAATGACAACGGAGTAGTTTTTTCGCATGTCTGCATTAAAGGCGATAGCTTTTATAAATAATTCAATAAAATTGAAAATAGTTTAATAGCGGATCCGGATGCATCTTTCGTCCGATCCAGGGTAGGGGACGGGCTTATGTCTGGAATAGTTTTTTAGATTCTGGATCCATTATTGATAATGGAACGGATAATCCGGTGGAGAGTATTAATCCTTTTGTAAATATTTTTGCTTCTATATCTCGTACAAAGCAAATGAAGGATGTACCAATTGTGCCATAGTAATGCATGAGTAGGGCAGAAGCCATTTTATCCGTTACGAGATGGAATGCTTTTGCTTCTAATTTGGATGATAGGCAGGAATTATCGAGGAGGGAAAATGGGTAGACTTTATAATTTTGGATACAGATATATTTTTATGTCCGGATGATAATTTACCTCAAACGCATGTTTTGATGACTGTCATAGGAGGAGAAATCAGAGATACCTATCCGGTCGGAGGATTAGAATAAGGGGCTGAATATCGATATACAATAATTGGGGATATCTATCAGAACAAATATTCAACGGAGAATTGTCTTATAAGTATTTAATAGACGATAGTCAGCCCTGACTGGTTAAAGTTTTAGCTTTTTCGTTCTTCTATCGGCGCTTCTTTTGAAAGTCTGGCAACAGATTTAATTCCATTGTTCATAGACTGTTTTGACGCATACATTTGGCTTGTTCCGATGATTTGTTTGTTTTTTGCCAATAGATTGAAAAAATCTTTTCCGTTTTTAGCGGTTTTTTTATCAAATTGATCTTCAACCTGGGCATTTTCTCGAACGGATTCAATCCCATTTTTACAAGAAGCTTTTGATGCGTATCCCTGACTTTTTAAGACCGTCTGGCCATTTTCAGCTACAAGTTTAAAATAGTGTTTTCCGTCTTTCCCTTCAAAAATTTCAAATTTCATGTTATTAGGTATTTAAATTAGTGAATTCTGCAGTTGGCCAGTGCCAGTACCATTGACAATTGTTCTTTACGGGTCAAATTGGTTGTATCTAAAAGTACGGCATCCGATGCTTTTTTTAAAGGACTGTCATTCCTCGTAGAATCGAGGTAATCCCTGCTTTTTAGATTGTTTTTTATATCATCATAAGTGGCTTCCCTACCTTTCGATTCGATTTCTTTTTTCCTTCTAATGATTCTAGTCTCCATTTCAGCAGTGATAAAAAGTTTCAGGACAGCATTTGGAAATACAACTGTCCCTATATCTCTTCCATCCATTACAATATTGTTTTTTTCACCATATTTTTGCTGGAGGGCTACCAATTTTTTCCTCACAGATGGAATAGCTGCTACCTGGCTTACCTGGTTACTAACTTGTTGAGTCCTTATTTCATCGGTAACGTCACGATTATTTAAATGGACGATAGCTCGGCTTTCATTATTTGGGAATGACAATGATATATCCAATTCTTCAATCAATGAAGTAATATTTTTATCTAATGGGTTGATTTCCTGATTCAAAAAAAATAAGGATACAGCTCTGTACATTGCGCCTGAATCAATATATAGAAAATTCAATTCCCGGGCTAAAGATCTAGCCAGGGTGCTTTTACCGCATGCTGCGTATCCATCTACACTGATTTGATAACAGGGCATTTAAATATAGGAAATATTTTTTATAAAAATAACAAAAAAGCCGTTTTGGAATCAAAACGGCTAGATAATTTATTTTTAATATTCGTCTTCATTGAAAAGAAAATCATCTTTTCGTGGATAATCAGGCCATATATCTTCTATAGTTTCATAAATTTCACCCTCATCTTCCATTTCTTGAAGATTTTCGATTACTTCAAGAGGTGCGCCTGATCGAATGGCATAATCGATCAATTCATCCCGCGTCGCCGGCCAAGGTGCATCTTCTAGATGATAAGCTAACTCTAAGGTCCAATACATTTATCTATTTAATTTTTACGTTGAATTAATAACATAACATAAAGTATATCAAAAATAAAACCAAATAGTTCCTGACATCCAAAAAAATAATTATAAAATTAACATTGCATCGCCATAACTAAAAAATCTGTACTCCTCTTTTACTGCTTCTTCATACGCTTCCATAATCAGATCGTATCCTCCAAAGGCAGAGATCATGATCATAAGGCTTGTTTTTGGTAAATGCAGGTTGGTCACCATGCAATTGGCAATGTGAAAGTCATAAGGTGGATAAATAAAAAGATTGGTCCAACCTTCTGCTTGCTTGAGGTAGGAATCTGCAGACACTGCTGATTCAATTGCCCTCATAGAAGTAGTCCCTATTGCACAAACTTTTTTTCGGTCTTTTTTTGCTTTATTTACAAGAGTAGAAGCTTTTTCAGGAACATAAAAATATTCGGCGTCCATTTTATGTTTGGATAAATCTTCGACGTCTATATCTCTGAATGTGCCTAATCCTACATGAAGGGTAACTTCGGGTGTATGAATTCCCTTGATATTTATTTGCTTCATGAGCCTTTCACTGAAATGAAGTCCTGCTGTCGGGGCTGCTACTGCACCGACTTCTTTGGCAAATACTGTTTGATATCGTTCGGCATCTATTTCTTCTGCCGGACGATTTATATATTTTGGCAGGGGTGTATTGCCCAGGCTGTAGAGGATCTTTCTAAACTCTTCGTCATCATCTTCGAAATAAAAGCGAATTGTACGTCCTCTGCTTGTAGTGTTGTCTACAACTTCAGCAACTAATTTTTCATTACCATCTTCATCGTTAAAATACAGTTTATTGCCCACCCGTATTTTTCTGGCGGGATCGACTAAAACGTCCCACAATTTTGCTTCTTTATTTAATTCTCTTAAAAGAAATACCTCAATTTTAGCACCGGTCTTTTCTTTTCGACCATACATTCTTGCCGGAAATACTTTAGTATTATTAAAGATAAAACAATCGTCTTCTTCAAAATAATCTAGTAAGTCTTTGAATAATTTGTGCTCTATTTTCCCTGTCTTTCGATTAACTACCATTAAACGCGATTCATCTCGTTCTTTTGAAGGGTATTTAGCGATTAATTTTTTTGGAAGATTGTAATTGAATTGAGATAATTTGGCTTTCATCTATAGCAATAATTTGATGTGTATAAAAACTATAAAAGTGTCATATCAATATTTTGATAAGACACCTTTATTCCATTATCCTGCGAAGATAAACTATTTTACCTTAGCAACTAATGCACGAAAAGTTTCTGGCTCGTTCATTGCTAAATCTGCTAAAACTTTTCTATTAAGTTCGATGTTATTTTCTTTTAAGCCGTGCATGAATTTACTGTAGCTAAGACCTTCATTCCTGGTGGCTGCATTAATACGAGCAATCCATAGTTTGCGAAAATTTCTTTTCTTATTTCTTCGATCTCTATAGGCATAGAGCAATCCTTTCTCTACGGCGTTTTTAGCTACTGTATAGACCTTAGACCGAGCACCAAAATACCCTTTGGCCTGCTTTAATATTTTTTTTCTTCTTTTTCTTGAGGCTACTTTATTTGTTGACCTTGGCATAATTTAAAATTTTCCGGAAGAAAGGGGTGACGCAAAATGATCACTTTGCCACTTTTTCCTGGGTTAAAATAATTAGTTTATACAAAGTAATTTTTTCACTTTAGCTTCGTCAGCTGTACTCACCAATGAGGAGCCACGAAGATTTCTCTTGGCTTTTGTCGTTTTCTTTCTCATCAAGTGAGAAGTACGAGCCTGAAATCTTTTCACCTTTCCGGACCCGGTGATTTTAAATCTTTTCTTGGCACTAGAATGCGTCTTTACCTTAGGCATGGCTTTAATTTTTCAATTTATTGCAAAATGGAGTGCAAAGGTATGAAAAAGAAGGATAAATATTCTTCTTTTTAAATTATTTTTTCTTTTTCTTGGGGGAAATAATGACAATCATTCTTTTCCCTTCAAGTTTAGGAAGATTTTCAGCTGCTCCGTATTCTTCTAATTCTTTCATGAAACGGAGTAATAAAAGCTCCCCACGATCTTTAAAAACTATACTTCTACCTCGAAAATGAACGTATGCTTTGACTTTTGCTCCATCATCCAAAAAACCTTTTGCATGATTTAATTTGAAATTAAAGTCATGATCATCCGTATTGGGAGTAAAGCGAATTTCTTTTATTACGGTCTTTGCGGCTTTATTCTTTATTTCTTTCTCTTTCTTCTTTTTGTTGTATAGAAACTTATTATAATCAATAATTTTCACAACAGGAGGCTTTGCTTTTGGCGAAATTTCAACCAAATCAAGTTCCAATTCCCGCGCCCAATCCTTCACAATATTTGTTCTGAATACGCCGGACTCGATATCCTGTCCAATTACTTTTCCAATTTCATCAAGGTTGTCTCCTACCAACCGTACTTCAGGAACCCGGATGTGTTCATTTATTCGATGTTCTTGTGTATCTCTTCGAGATCTGTAATTTCTTCCTCTGCCAGGTGAATTTCTTCTTGCCAAATTTAAATAGTTTATTTTAAAAATATAAATGCAAATGTAAGCATTTACTTATTATAATATACAGAAATAGCTGCCTATATCAAAATAAGCAGCTATTTTTTTATTTGATTCGAACTTATGATTTGACATTGCTCTTCAAACGAACTGTCAATTCTTCGTTATCTTCTGTTTCGTCATTAAAATCCATTTCAAATACGGAACCTTCTTCCGGATTTTCATTCAGAATGAATTCTGCTAATGGGTCTTCGATATACTTTTGTATGGCTCTTTGCAATGGTCTTGCTCCAAACTGAGGATCATAACCTTTATTGGCTACAAAGTCTTTTGCCCTTGATGTCAATTCTATCGAATATTTCATTTGTGACAACCTATTGTAAAGGTCGTTAAGTGTAATATCAATGATTTTAAAAATATGCTCTTTTTCCAGGGAATTAAAAATTACCAAATCATCAATCCGGTTTAAAAATTCGGGAGAAAAAGTTCTTTTCAAAGCATTTTGTATTACGCTTTTACTGTGCTCTTTAGAACTGTCCACTCGGGACTTGGTAGCAAATCCAACACCCATCCCAAAATCTTTCAGTTGGCGGACTCCAATGTTGGAAGTCATGATGATTAATG
This sequence comes from Membranihabitans maritimus, assembly GCF_021729145.1. Classification (GTDB taxonomy): domain Bacteria; phylum Bacteroidota; class Bacteroidia; order Chitinophagales; family Saprospiraceae; genus Membranihabitans; species Membranihabitans maritimus. Next base: position 103,044 of record NZ_JAJSLW010000011.1, read on the forward strand.
TATTTTTAAAGTCAATCTTCCTGCCCAGTCCGTCTGTTAACTGCCCATCATCTAATACTTGCAACAAAATATTGTAAACGTCCGGATGTGCTTTTTCAATTTCATCAAGCAAGATAACAGAATATGGTTTTCTCCTTACCTTTTCGGTGAGTTGTCCTCCTTCTTCGTAACCTACATAGCCCGGAGGCGCCCCTATTAATCTGCTGATGCTGAATTTCTCCATGTATTCACTCATATCAATGCGAATGAGAGAATCTTCACTATCAAACATATAACGTGCAAGTGCCTTGGCCAATTCTGTTTTTCCAACTCCTGTAGGTCCGAGGAAAATAAATGTACCTATGGGTTTGGAAGGATCTTTTAACCCGACCCTGTTTCGCTGGATGGCTTTCGTTACCTTGTCAATGGCATTATCCTGCCCAATGATCATTTTTTGTAAATCCTCATTCATGCCGATGAGTTTTTTACTTTCACTTTGCGCCACTTTATTTAGAGGTATACTAGTCATCATAGATACTACTTCGGCAATATCTTTTTCGTCTACAGGATACTTTTTTGTTTTGGATTCTTCTTCCCAGTTTATCCTTGCATCTTCCAGCTGTTTGATCATTTTGGATTCCTGATCGCGCAGTTCGGCCGCATTTTCGTATTGTTGATTTTTGACGGCCTGGTTTTTCATTTCCTTGATCTCCTCTATTTTCGCCTCCATCTCTTCAATGTGCTTGGGAACAAAAATGTTCTTTAAATGCACTCTAGCGCCTACTTCATCCATCACGTCTATGGCTTTATCAGGTAGAAATCGATCTGTGATATATCGTTCGCTGAGATGAACACAAGCATTAATTGCTTCTTCATCGTATTCCACATTGTGGAATTCTTCGTATTTGGGAGCAATATTCTTGAGGATATTAATCGTTTCTTCTCCGGAAGGAGGATTGACCAGGACTTTTTGGAATCGTCGATCCAATGCACCGTCCTTTTCTATATATTGACGGTATTCATCGAGCGTCGAAGCCCCTATGCACTGTAATTCTCCCCGGGCCAACGCAGGCTTGAAAATATTGGAAGCATCCAGGGACCCTGTTGCTCCTCCGGCACCTACAATAGTATGAATTTCATCGATAAACAAAATTACGTCTTTGTTCTTTTCGAGTTCATTCATAATAGCTTTCATGCGTTCTTCAAACTGCCCTCTGTATTTTGTACCCGCTACAAGAGCTGCTAGATCGAGCATCACTATTCTTTTATCAAATAAAGTTCTCGATACTTTCTTCTGCTGGATCCTTAGCGCCAGTCCTTCTACAATTGCTGTCTTACCTACACCGGGTTCCCCTATTAGAATGGGATTGTTCTTCTTTCTTCTACTTAGTATTTGAGAAACACGTTCAATTTCCTGTTCCCTTCCTATAATCGGGTCTAACTTGTCTTCTTCAGCAAGTTTTGTGATATCTCTTCCGAAATTATCCAGAACCGGAGTAGTGGATTTTTGACCGCTTCTTTTTTGAAATCCACGGGCAGAACTACTTTCATCTTCAAAGGAAGATTCATCTGAAGCCGACTGGGAATAAATATCTATATCTACCTGATCTTCATTGATTAGATAATATAGCTCATTTTTATACGTATCATAGTCTATGTCAAACTGCTTGAGAATTTTAGACGCCCTGTTCTCCTGGTGTTTTAAAATAGACAAAACAATTAACTCTGGAGAGATTTCCTGGTTTTTGAAAACCTTGGCTTCTAGGACAGAGAACTTTAAAATTTTCTCAGCATGCTTATCAAAAGGAATATCACCATCAGGCAATATTTTAGCTTGAGAATTGCTACTGTATTTTTCTAAATAATCTGTCAATTCTTCGAGGTCTACATCTAAAGATTCAAAAACTTTAGTTGCCAGACTATCTTCATCTCTTACAATACCAAGCAAAATATGTTCAGTCCCCACAAAACCCTGACCGAGTTTTTTGGCTTCTTCTTTGCTCTTGCTTAGTATTTTTTTAACTTCTGGCGAAAATTTTTTCATATGCTGAAATATACATTTATTCTAAGAAACAATAAAATATTGTAAAGGATTAAATCCCTATTCATATTAACATTTTCTTTGCACAAGCCCTATTCCTGAAGGATAAATCAGAATACAATCATTACTCAAACCCTTTCAGGGATAATAACACTTAAATTTAACTAATTTCGGTGTCAATCTTTATACGTTTTCCGAAAAGATTAGTCTATATGAAAATGTAAATTTTTGAAATTGTGATTTCTAACCTTCTAAATAAAAATTCATTGTAATTTTGCTTTGTTTTGAGTAATTTATTACTAGCTATTTATTTTTCAGTTTGTCCGAAAGTTGTGATCTGTTTTCACTTAAATGTGAGGGACTCAACGCCGGATTTATTTTAAAATCATAATTTTACGTATTATAATCATCAAAATTGATACCAATATGAAATACAGTGTGAATAAAGGGGGATTGTACACCGTTTTAAAGCTGGAAGAGAAATCTATTGATTCTTTGAATGCACCCCAGTTGAAGTCAGAGCTTGTGTTCTTCAGGAATGAAGGGGTGGAAAATATAATTATTGACCTTGGGGAAGTGGAATATGTCGACTCGTCAGGCCTGAGTGCCATTTTGACAGGGAATCGATTGTGGAGAGATGCAGGATTATTTATAATTAGTCAAGCAAAACATACGGCGGTCAAGCGATTAATTGAAATTTCAAAGTTAGATCAAATTCTTGTAATTATACCGACGGTGGATGAATCAATCGATTATGTAAAGATGGAGCAATTAGAAAAGGAATTCCTTTCAGAAGAAGAATGAATTGGATCCTCAATATATTAGGAGCAAATTCAGCAGTACCAACGCGCAACAGATTTCCTTCGGGGCAAGTTTTGGATCTTGGAGGGACCAGCCTCTTAATTGATTGTGGAGAAGGTTCGCAATTGCGGATGTTAGAACAGCGCATAAAAAAGACCAGAATTTCATACGTTCTCATTTCGCATTTACACGGGGACCACATTTATGGCCTTCCTGGTCTTTTAACTTCTTATAATTTGTTTTCCCGGACGTTGCCTCTGTGTATAGTAGGTCCTGTGGGGATTAAGAGGTTTGTTGATAATACTATTGGAATAACAGGACATGAATTGTCTTATCCGGTAGAAATAATTGAAATAGACGGAACAACGAAAGAGTTGGTACTTGATAAAGATACCTTTAAGGTGTATTCTTTCCCGTTAGAACATAGAATTCCTACCTATGGATACCAGATCGTAGAAAAAATGAATCGCGTATACCTGGATAAGGAAAAGATTGCAAAATATAAATTGACAGATTCGAAAATAAAGTCATTGCTAGATGGGGAGACCATCAAAGTTAACGGAGTTAATTGGGACTTGTCTTTTTTTGAACGTACCCGGACTCCAATTTCTTATTCATATGTTTCAGATACAAAATACTTTAGCCAATGTGGGGAATACATTGAAAAATCTACTGCTTTATATCATGAATCAACTTTTTTGGAGAAAGATAAAGCGCTTGCAACAGAACGATATCACTCTACAGCGAAGGAAGCTGCTACCTGTGCTATGAATGGACAAGTAGGAGGACTTATTTTGGGACATTTTAGTAGTCGTTACAAAACGCTTGAATCCTTTAGATCTGAAGCGGAAGTAATATTTAAAGATGTTTTTTTGGCTAGTAATGGCAAATCGTTTTTGATCTTTGACGATGGACGTATTTCGGAGGTATAAACTTAAAAAAAAAGTATGTCTGATAATTCCTTGAAATTCAGTAAGACAAAGAAGGTGGTAAAGAAATTTATGAAACTTTTTTTGAAAAAAATCAGTACGTCATTTGGTAATTGACTTTTAGATTGTATCTTTGCAATCGCTTTGAAGAAGTGGATGATTCCGTAGCTCAGTTGGTAGAGCACTTGACTTTTAATCAAGGGGTCCTGGGTTCGACCCCCAGCGGAATCACATATTTACTAATCAATTTAACTAAAGAGGTAAGAAAAAGATGTTAGTAATCGATGTAAAAGATGGCGATTCAATTGATAAGGCGCTGAAAAGATATAAAAGGAAATATCAGCAAGTAGGTGTTCTTAAAGAATTGAGAAAAAGAAAGCATTTTACAAAGCCTTCTGTTGAAAGAAGGAATGAAGTGCTTAATGCCCGGTACAAAGAAGAATATCTCCAAAATAATTCGTAAGGAGATATACGAAAGAGTAAATGAAAAGAGGCTGAGTCTAATTTTAGATTCAGCCTCTTTTTGTTGTATAAAATATGGGGATGGGCTTGCTATGGATACTTCTTTAAAAAAATAAATCGATTTTCCGGATGGTTATAAAGTTTATGGGTGCACAGTCGTTTAGTAAATGGTTAGTTGCCCTTATCTATGGGTTATTTATTTTAAACTCTTTTAGTGTACTCGTTTTTGTAGTATCTTCTGTCAGGTAAATTTTATTGAAGTATTTTCTATTACTTTTTTTCAAAGTATGGAATGCTGTTGCTGTTCAAATAGTAGATTGTTTAATAATTAAATTCTTCTAAATGGAATATGCTTTAATAAAAACTGCTCCCGAAAAAATAGTAGTTTCTTCGGGAGCAGAAAATTTATTTGTATATCTTTTCCAAATCCATTGCTATAAACATGTTTTAGAAAGAGTATACCGCTGCAACTAAGAATTGTGCAGCCTTGTCATTAGGTTGTGAAGCCGATTCATAAAATATTTCCTGGTCGGAAAAATCGTGTCTAAATTCAGGTATAATTGTCAGGGGACCTGCTTTTAAATTAGCACTTATTGTTAATGCTGTTATTCTTTCTCCTTCAATATCTACTCCGTCATCTGAAAAGTCTTTGTTTTTGAATAATTCCCCCCTGATTCCCAGGTCCAACCAGGGAGCAGTGGCTACTTGCAGGTACAGAGCAGCTCCTGAGAATCCTGCATCACTATCTGCAGCCGTATAATCAGCGGCATTTAATCCTACGAAGAAATTGTCTGTTATTTGATACGTTGTAGTTAAATCAAACTCAGTACCACTAAATTCACCGGTAATTAGATTAAAATAAGCATCCCAGTTTTCTACTGGCGATATTCTTAATTGAGCGCCAAAATCATTTAAGCCATTGAAATCCTGATATACATTCCAATCATTGAATAATCCTACCATCAGTCCAAAGGCGTCACTAATTTCATATTCTAATTTAATTCCCGCATTTTGAAACGGACCGGATGTAAATAAATATGAAGTCGAATAATTGAAATTATCAACAGGACTAATGACTTCATATCCTACGAAAGTACCCATAAAACCCCCGGTCAAACTCACTTTTTCAGAAAGTGCATATGATACGTAAAGGTTTTGAATATGGAAACTGTTGCCATCTGACCCATTAAGTAATGAACCAGATTGACCCCTTGGACCGAAAGCGAGGTCTGCTACAAAGGAAGCCTTTCCGGTTGTTTTTTGTAAAATCAGATTGGCCATACCAATAGAAATGGAATTGTTTTGTGCGCCAAAACTTGTTCCAATATTACCGAACCCATCTTCCGGTTCGTACCCACTAAAATCGTATTTATAATATAAGTCTACTGATCCTGACATTTCAAATGGCAGTGAAGTTGCTTCCTGTGCTTGTAAGCTGAAGGTGTAGATAATAGTAAGTAATACAGTTAGATTTAAGGTTTTCATAGTTTATTTGAATAATTTATTGAATTAATTATTGAATCCTACCATGTTGACTAATAGTCACAATAAATACCACGCCTAAAAATTTTGTTATTTAGACAGAAAGTTATTTTAAGAAATGCAATACATTATAATGTGGGAATGCAATCAGAGAGATATACTATAACCCATTCCATGTGCATAGACCGCAAAACGATCTTGTTCTAAAAACTTTGTAAATTGGCCTCTAGATTAAAATTTAGACTTATCTTTAAGTCTTTAAAATTTGATGAGAAAATTTCGGGCGGAATTTTGGAATACGTAGTGGAGCCAACAGAGAGCTATCTCAATTGTCGAAGTTGGTTTCATGGTTTCTAAAATTTAAATTAGTTAATTTTTACAGATACGGTTTCTATAAACCCTATGCTTTTTTGATTACGAAAGCTAAAATAGAACCCCGTTTGGTGTAAAAAAAGGAATAATTAGTGGATGCTGTTATTCCAAAACAGTCGGAATGGTGTTCTAATATTCTAAAAATCAACTGATTGAGAAAATAAATTTGTTATGCCTATATCCAATTCGGAACAATTATTTAGTTTGGTAAAAAGCATGAATAAGTCCGAAAAGAGGAGTTTTAAGCTATTTGCCCAAAGATCACATAATAAAGGAGTAAGTAAATTCATACAATTATACGATATACTTGATAACCTCGAACATTACGATGAACAGGTTATTATGAACAAGGCTAAAGGAATTGGTAAATCCCAGTTGTCTAATCTCAAAAGACACTTATATACGCAAATTCTTTCTTCACTGCGTAATATTTACATAAGTAAAGAATTGGATATTGAAATTCGAGAACAATTGGATTTTGCCAGGATTCTTTATGCAAAAGGACTGTATATGCAGAGCCTCAAAATCCTGGAAAGAGTAAAGGGAATTGCAAAAGAATCACATCAGGATGTTTTGCATTTTGAAATACTTGAATTCGAAAAGCGAATAGAGGAAAAACACATTACCAGGAGCCGGGGTATAAAGGGGAAAATCGAAGGATTAATTGAAGAATCAGACGAAACGAATAAAGTAATTTCATCTCTTTCTGGTTTGACAAATCTGAAATTGAAGATTCATGGCCTTTATATTAAAGGAGGACATGCCAGAAACCGTGATGAAGGCCAGGCGGTGTTAGATTATTTTGAAGAAAACCTCCCTGTACTGGAATATGAAAATTTAAGTTTTTTTGAAAAAGTATATTTACATCAAAGCTATGTATGGTTGCATTATATACTTTTAGACTTTGAAAATTGTCTGGAACACGCCACCAAATGGGTGGAAATGTTTGAAGAATTCAATAATATGCAATCAGTCAATCCGGATTTGTTTATGCGGGGCATGCACTACAAAATGACGGCGCAATTCCACCTCAATAGGGTAGTAGAATATGAAAAATCTTTGGATCAGTTTGATTTATTTTACCAACGCGAAAAAGAAAATTTCAATAAAACTTCAGAAATTATCTATTTCCTATACAACTATTATGCAAAGCTGGATTTTGCAAATCTCAATGGTAGATTTGATAAAAGCATATCCCTAAAGCGTGAGATAGAGGTGAAACTAGACGAGTACGAAAGACATATTGACAATCATAGAGTACTTCAATTTTATTATAAATTTGCCTGGACCCACTTTGCCAGGCAAGAATTTGGAGATGCAATAAAGTATCTTAATAAAATTCTCAGCCTGAATGTAAAACACTTGCGAGAGGACATTCAGTGCTACAGTTGGTTGCTATTTATTTTAAGTCATTTTGAACAAGAAAATTTTGCTCTTTTAACCCATTTAATAAAATCGGCGTCCAATTTTTTTGAGAAAATGAAAGAAAAGAATAAAGTGCAGGAAATATTGATGAAATTTGTCAGAACGAGATTACGGCCTAACCATTCTATGACCCGGAAAGCGTATAAAGAGCTCATTGAAGATCTGGAACATTATACCAAGGACACGTACCAGGGGAAAGCACTTTTATATTTGGATGCTAAAATTTGGGCTGAGAGTAAATTGACTGGTACTTCAATAGAAATTATCAAAAGAAGGAACGCTGGAAGTACCTTTATTTAGGAATTGGATTTAATTGAGGTTCGGGAAGTAGAAATACCTTTCGGTTTTCAGGTCGATATACTTTTGGAATTGTGTATTGTAAAATAATTATGGAGAAAATACTTCGACTTAGCCCATTCAGGTACGTCTAAATATTAGTTTTTTACCAATAATGATCCACAATCCGGATTTAATTTAACGAACCAGCATTCTAAACATCCAACTCACTCATCATACATCTTCCAGGAAAAGAGCTGCAATCGATTTGTGTTCGTGGGTATTCCTGATGGCGCGTGCAAAAAGCTGGCCGGCTTCCAGGACCTTAATTTTTGGTGATTCCTGCTTTAATGGAATCGTATCAGTCACTATCATTTCCGATAGTTTGCTATTTTCGATATTTTCGTACGCTTTGCCCGATAGAACCGGATGCGTACATATGGCTTTTACATTATTGGCGCCTTTTTCGATAAGGGCGTCGGCAGCCCTACACAAAGTCCCAGCTGTATCGGCCATATCATCCACTAATATCACATCTTTTCCTTCAACATCACCGATTACCGTCATCCCGGCAATTTCATTTGCTTTAATTCTGTATTTATCGCAGATGACAAGAGGAGTATTGAATACTTTAGCATATTTTCTTGCCCTCTTTACACCCCCTACATCTGGGGAAGCAAAGATAATATTGGACATATCAAATTTTTCCAAATATGGCATGAATATAGCTTCGCTTCTGAGGTGATCTACCGGAATATCGAAAAACCCCTGAATCTGGTCTGCGTGAAAATCCATCGTCATTACCCGGTTGGTACCTGCCGCTTGTAGTAAATTGGCAATTAATTTCGCTGAAATGGGAACTCTGGGTTTATCTTTTCGATCTTGTCGCGCATATCCAAAATAGGGAATAACTGCAGTAATATATCCCGCCGATGCCCTTTTTGCCGCATCGATCATCAATAAGAGTTCAAGAATGTTAGCAGGAGGTGAAAAAGTGGATTGTATAAGGAACACATAAGCGCCCCGTACAGATTCCTGGATAATGGGATGCATCTCACCATCACTGAATTTCTGCATGTCTAGCCTCGATAGATTTTGTCCGTAAAAATCAGCTATTTTTTTTGCAAGATACTTTGAATTTTGTCCCGAGAACAACTTTATATCAACCATTGATCCAATTTATTAATTTTACAACAAAAATAGTATTTCCATCTCATTAATCATAGGGAAAGTTGGTTAGTTTGAAGTGTCCGAAGCCCAAAGCCCGGAGTCTGGCGCAGGGAAGGACAAGCTACGGATAGTGGGATTGGTGAGCCAAAAAATTTCCTACAGTGTAGCCTCTGGATTTACGGATTAATTTGATTTTTTTTTGAAAAATAGGAATACCCACCAACCTTTGTTGGATTTATTACGTCTTGATCATGAAGTACTTGGAGAGAAGAAGTACTTAGAGTCCGTGAAGTACTTGGAGTGACTGAAGTAAAGGAAGTCCGAAGACCTGACAGCGTCGAACGGAAAGCTGGAAGCCTGCCGCTTACACTAAAGTTTGTGTCACCGCTAAAGCTAAGGCGACACGTCTTACGTGCTGTAGCACTACAGAGCGCAAGCACGCGGTCGGCGGGTGCGAGAAGGCCGGAGTAAGGAGATGGATTATGCGGTAAATACGGATCGGAAGGTAAAGACGAATAGATTGACAGGGCATAAGGGATCGGGGAAATACAGAAAAAAGACCGGGTCGTAAAATACAGAAAGAAGCTAATCCATTTTTTCGAACGTAGATCGTATCGGAGAGGATGAATTTTATAAATGGTTTTATTAAAATATATAAATAATTGAAAATTAGATGTTTGTGTTTAGTTTTTTTAGCAATTATTTCCGTATTATTCATGAAGTTATGTAGAAATTATTATTCTTAATTACTATACGAAACTCTATAAAACTTAAAAAATTTTAAATTATGAGAACAAAAAAACTTTTATCCGAATTTTTAATGGCAAGGGGGGGCGGTTGTGTGTCTTTTATTTGGTATGAGTCTTCCTTTATTGCACGCACAGGTACGAACAACGATTTTGGGCACTGAAAAGAATATTAGCGAGATGATCCCGGGATATACGGCAGAGCAGCCGGAGGCTATTACTTTGCCCCGGGTCGATGTGGCGAAGGTATTGGAAGAAGACCGGGAACAGGGACGGCGATTGCCGCGGTTCGGAATCAAGATCCCGGCGGGGTTGACAGAAAAGGACGGACAGTGGTATGAACAGGGCAGGACGGCAGTGTGGAAGATGCGGTTTTATTCCCGAAGGGCTGCGGCCCTCAATTTCCAGTTTACGGATGTTAATATGCCGGAGGGCAGCGAAATGTGGCTGTATAGCGAAGCACGGAATATGGTCATGGGGCCAATCTTGCCAAAGCATGTGCACGATGGCATACTGCCCACGGACCAGATCTTTGGTGAAGAAGCAACGGTGGCAGTGTATATGCCTACAGCATTAAAAGAAGAATTCACTATTACGGTAGATAATGTGATTCACGGGATCAGGAAAGCGGAGTTGGAAGTGAGGGATTATGGGGATTCGGAAGATTGTAATAATGATGTGGCTTGTGAAGGAAGCAATGATTGGGATAATATTAAAGATGCGGTATGTAAAATTTTCGTAGGGACAGCAGAACATTGCACTGGCACTTTGATCAATAATGCATGTATGGATCTTACACCATATTTGATAACCGCTAATCATTGTGTAACAGCTGCACCTAATTTGAATAATTGGGTTTTTCGATTTGGGTATGAAAGTCCTACATGTGGAGGTGTTGAACCATCTACCTGGTTATCTTTTAGTGGAGCAAATTTAAGGGCGTCATGGGGCAATACGGATTTTGCATTGCTTGAACTTCATTCAGAGGTATTGGGACACGAAGACCTGGCTATGGCCGGATGGAATCGGCAGACAAATCCGCCGGATACTGAATTGACAACAATACATCATCCAGATGGAGATGTTAAAAAAATTTCATACGAATACGACGGGTTGGATATTTTTACCAATACCAATTTTTGGCACATCGAGCAATGGGATGATGGATTGGTAGAACCAGGTTCTTCTGGGGGTGCATTATTGGATGATAATGAGAGGATAATTGGGCAGTTGAGAGGTGGAGATAATAATATTGGTTGTGATGATGGAGGCGGACTGGTAGACAGTACAACGTTTGGCAGATTTGAAATTTCCTGGACTGGTGATGGAGCCAATAACAATCGGTTAAGCAATTGGTTGGGAGGCAATGGTAATCCCTCGACCACCAATACTATTCGTGTTCCTGCTTTAAACGGGGTGGATAAGATATGTGATAATAACAATCATACTTATACTTTAGTCAATCCTTTGCCGGGAAGTTCTGTAAGCTGGTCAGTCTCCCCTGCAGGGTTGTTTTCAAGCAGTACTTCGGGGACCGGAACTACAGCGATTTTGAAGAAAAATGCCAGTGCTCACGGAAAAGCGACATTGACCTTTACCATGACGGGTGCAAGTTGCGATCCTTTAGTCATTACCAAACCTTTATTAATAGGAATACCCGATTATATGGAATTGGATATACAGGATTACCAGGGAAATAAGATACTAAAAACTTGCGAGACAGTTTCTGCAGAAACAGTATACACAGGTGGGGATGATGGTATTGTAGAATACGAATGGGACTTGATATCTGCGAGCGGATCATGGTATATAGAAAGTGTTTGGAGTCCCCTTGTCCCCTATACGGACGTGGAGATCGACTATTCTCACCCCAATCCTTTGCCTTCTACGGAGACCGTGCGGATCCGGGCAAGGAATGCCTGTGGATGGAGCTTGCAACAGGAGACGTACTGGACAGTAGAGGATCACTGTAGCTTATTAGCCGATAAGGAGGAGGCTAAATCGAATAGAGAGTTAATGAATGGTAATCGTAGTAACCTGGCTGTGCAACTTCGCCCTACCTTAGCGCAGAACGAAATCCATATTGATTGGAAGAAAGGATATCGCGGTGGTGTATTCCGGGTAACGATAGTCGACCGGAACGGTCGATCGGTTAAAGAATTCGGTCAAATAGAAAATGCGTCACCGGTTTTATCGGTCGACGATTTAGGTACGGGGATGTATTTTATGCGGATTGAATACGAAGGGAATGCAATATGGAAGCGATTCGTCATTATGCAGTAAAAATGGAAACCATGAAAAAGCAAATAATATCGATAGTGGTTTTTATGATACTGTCCATGACCTCAGAGGGGCAGTCCTTTTGGGACGATGTGTCGATATCGGCCCAGTTTGCTGCGGCGCATCACGATAAGCGGGTCTATTTTGCGGAAGAACGGTTGTTGCGTGAGCAGCCTGAAAAGTGGGGGACTTGGCAATATGGACTTCGTGTGGAAAAGAGGTGGTTAGAAATTGGCCATTTTTCAATTAGTCAGGGTTTAGGGTATGCTTTGGAACATCAGACTTTTGAAAGGTTAGTGGATCACTGTTTTAATTTGCAGGGTGAGAGTTGTACATACGTTCTTAAATACTCCAGTAATTATAAAATACATCAAATTCAGATGCCGATCGCATTGACGTATCAGGTATTCTCTGGGTTGGAAATTAATTTATCAGTGTTCCCGTTCTTTGCTTTAAAAAAACAAATGGAGTTTAAATGGGCAGAATCAAATGAAAAAATGTATCTCAATTTTTATTCACTGGAAATTAATCCGGGTCTTGACTACGAATGGAACCGTTTCCGGGTAGGTGTCAATTACCGGCTATGGCAGCTTAAAAGGATCGACCGGGTGTTGTTTTCTAAGCATACAATTCCAACAGCCGGAGATGGTAATCCGATATTGACGGAAGAGTACGAGGATTACAATCCTGTGAAGCTGTGGTTTAGTGTGGGATACCGACTGGGGGGTAGTTGGAAGTAGTTAATGGTCAATTGTTAATGACGGTCATTTCTTGCAATTTAGTATTTTAAAACTAAACATATATGATTAGTGATTCAAAACAGGATTTGGAAGCGATTCGTCATCAGACAGAAAAATGAAAAACCATGAAAAAGCAAATAATACCAATAGTGCTTATTATAATGCTGTCCCTTACCTCTGAGGGGCAGTCTTTCTGGGATGATGTGACGATTTCAGCGCAGTTTGCTGCGGCACATCACGACAAGCGGCTCATCGGATGGTCCCAATCCTACCGGGAGAGGATAGAACGACAAAATCCAGAGACATGGGGAACCTGGCAGTACGGTATATCAGCTAACAAGAAAATTTATCAGAGGGGTAGTTTTACTACTGAAATTGGCTTGGGGTATAGTTTGGAACATATGACAATGATCAAGGAAGTAGATTTTTGTCAATATCAATCGGCAGCTGGTATTTGTCATAGCATAGCCTATTATACGGATGACTACAAAATTCATATGGTTCAGGTACCTGTTTTATTTTCAACTGAAGTGTTTACGAATTTATTTGTGAATGTATATGTGCTCCCATTTATAGATTGGAGCAAAGATGTAAGATTTGATGGAAGATCCGGGATCAATAAAACAGGATTGAATTTTTATTCTCTTGAAGTGAATCCTGGATTGAACTATGAATGGAATCAGTTTCGTTTGGGCTTGAACTATCGGATTTGGCAGGTCAAAAAAATCGACAGGATTCTATATTCTAAAGCTACGGTACATACTAATAGTTTTGAGGATCGGATTATTACAAAAAATTACGAAGCATACAATCCGTTCAAGCTATGGTTTAGCCTAGGATATCGATTGGGGAGTGAATAGGAGGTAGTAGTTCGGTAATCAGTAGGCAGTAAATCTTAATCGGTATGAGCATGCCCGAATATAGTTAACGATTACCCCATGCTGGTATGACTGTACTCAGGCACTTGCATCTACAGTGGGTTTGATTACAGGGGTGTATTTTATGCGGATTGAATACGATGGAAATGCAGTATGGAAGCGATTCGTCATTATGCAGTAAAAATGGAAATTATGAAAAAGCAAATACTATCGATAATGGTTTTTATGATGCTGTCCCTCACCTCCGATGGGCAGTCTTTCTGGGATGATGTGACGATTTCAGCCCAGTTTGCTGCGGCGCATCACGACAAGCGGCTCATCGGATGGTCCCAATCCTACCGGGAGAGGATAGAACGACAAAATCCAGAGACATGGGGAACCTGGCAGTACGGTATATCAGCTAACAAGAAAATTTATCAGAGGGGTAGTTTTACTACTGAAATTGGCTTGGGGTATAGTTTGGAACATATGACAATGATCAAGGAAGTAGATTTTTGTCAATATCAATCGGCAGCTGGTATTTGTCATAGCATAGCCTATTATACGGATGACTACAAAATTCATATGGTTCAGGTACCTGTTTTATTTTCAACTGAAGTGTTTACGAATTTATTTGTGAATGTATATGTGCTCCCATTTATAGATTGGAGCAAAGATGTAAGATTTGATGGAAGATCCGGGATCAATAAAACAGGATTGAATTTTTATTCTCTTGAAGTGAATCCTGGATTGAACTATGAATGGAATCAGTTTCGTTTGGGCTTGAACTATCGGATTTGGCAGGTCAAAAAAATCGACAGGATTCTATATTCTAAAGCTACGGTACATACTAATAGTTTTGAGGATCGGATTATTACAAAAAATTACGAAGCATACAATCCGTTCAAGCTATGGTTTAGCCTAGGATATCGATTGGGGAGTGAATAGGAGGTAGTAGTTCGGTAATCAGTAGGCAGTAAATCTTAATCGGTATGAGCATGCCCGAATATAGTTAACGATTACCCCATGCTGGTATGACTGTACTCAGGCACTTGCATCTACAGTGGGTTTGATTACAGGGGTGTATTTTATGCGGATTGAATACGATGGAAATGCAGTATGGAAGCGATTCGTCATTATGCAGTAAAAATGGAAATTATGAAAAAGCAAATACTATCGATAATGGTTTTTATGATGCTGTCCCTCACCTCCGATGGGCAGTCTTTCTGGGATGATGTGACGATTTCAGCCCAGTTTGCTGCGGCGCATCACGACAAGCGGCTCATCGGATGGTCCCAATCCTACCGGGAGAGGAGTAACAGGCAAAATCCGGAGGTATGGGGAACCTGGCAATATGGGCTTTCTGCAAGTGCAGAGGTACTGGATTGGAAAGGGGGTTCAGCTGAAATAGGAGTGGGGTATAGTCATGAACAAATGACTTTTAGAAGGCGAATAGACCATTGTTATCCCGATCCAAAGGGATTTTGCACTAAAGTGCCGGTCCGGTCAGACAACTACCAGGTTCACATGGTACAATTGCCCATTAATTTTCAAGCTGAATTGTTTTCAGGGTTTAAAGCACAGTTATCACTATTGCCTTTATTCGACTGGCGAAAGGTGGGAAAAGACGGGGGAGTTGTAGTCCTTGAAGATACGGATTTCAATTTTTATTCCCTGGAAATTAATCCGGGTCTTGAATACGAATGGAACCGCTTCCGGGTAGGTGTTAATTACCGGTTATGGCAGTTCAAAAAAATCGACCGGGTGGTATTCTCGGACCGGACGATTCCTGCAGCAGGAGATGGAGATCCTATATTGACGGAAGAGTACGAGGATTACAATCCTGTGAAGCTGTGGTTTAGCCTTGGGTACCTGTTGGGGAGTAATTCGGTAGGCAGTAAATAACATCAATAATTGATAAGAAACCGGTCGTAATTTTTACACGATTTTGCTCTTTTTCAACAGCATATGTAGCGAAAAAGCGTTAAAAGTTTTCGAAACCTTGGAGAAAATTTAGCCTTTTTTGATACGGTTTTTGTCTGGAAAACAAAAAATGCCTTTGAAAAAGTGCCTTTTCTTTTGTTTCGTTTTCTTTGGGCATGCAAAGAAAATGAAAAAAGCAATCAATATTTTGATTTGATTTTGATCGTGTTTGCAGGTTGATCTTATACATTATTCACGTTAAATAGTAATCGGTATGATCATTGAACATGCCTGAATATAATTGTAAACTAATTAACACCTTCTGTAGTTTGTGAGTCTTTTAGTATTTAAGGTGTGGCTTAAGGCTTATCGCTTTCATCTTCGGAAAACCACCCGGCATACTTTATATAATTATTTGAAATTCGGTCAATTTCACCGTTTTTGAGGTCATCTGAAACAGCTTTGATCTTGCGGGCGGGGATCCCGGCGTAGACATATCCGCTTTCACATACCATTTTGGCTGGGACTACGGCCCCGGCTCCGATTATACAATTTGATTGTACCACAGCGTGGTCCATAATTATGGCTCCCATACCCACTAAAACACTTGGGTGAATGTGGCAACCGTGGATGATAGCATTATGTCCTACGGATACATTATCTTCAATGACCGTTTTTGACCGCTCATAGGTACAATGGATTACTGCCCCATCCTGAATATTAACTTTTTTTCCGATTCGTATACTATTGACATCCCCTCTTATTATTGTCTGAAACCAAACACTGCATTGAT
The DNA here is from genome assembly GCF_021729145.1 of Membranihabitans maritimus. GTDB lineage: Bacteria > Bacteroidota > Bacteroidia > Chitinophagales > Saprospiraceae > Membranihabitans > Membranihabitans maritimus. The sequence continues at coordinate 119,320 of NZ_JAJSLW010000011.1, forward strand.
CTCCCATCATGACATCGCCAATTATAGTTGCGTTTTCGGCTATAAAACAATCCTTTCCCCATACTGGGGTAAAGCCTCTTACCTTTTTAATGAGTGCCATATGGTTTTGCTTTTATCGGACTTACATCAAGTCCGGCCTTTCTTAAAAGATTTATAACACCCATTTCGCCAGGTAAATGGCCTGCTCCAACAGCTACAAAAGTGGGAGCATTAGACGTTAATTCAATTATCTTTGGAATCCAGTTTTGATTTCTCTTGTCCAACAATAAATCCTGATATTGCTGGGTAATCGTATCACCCTGTAAAATCATATTATAGATTTCATTGAGGTCTTGTCGAATGTAAGTGTCAAACAGAATATTATCGTCGTTATTTCCTTTTTTATTTGTTATGTCACTTGCTTCTACTGCATCAACCAATAAATCTGCTTGTTGCTGATAGGGAATACTATCGAAAATAGAAAGTTGGTATTCTATGGATTCCAATCCGAAAATGACTTGATCATAATCCCGGGTTTTTTCTATTAATTCCAATTCATACGATTTGATGTCTTCCTGATCAATATTGGAAATATCCATAGTTATAAATGTGTAAAGGAAAAAAGGTTTTAATTTTTCCATAAACACGAATGGAATTCCCATGTCACTGAAATAGTTTTCAATTTTGGTATATTCTTCTTCGGAAACAAGGTCCTTGATAGTTGTATTTTCTTTCATCAATGCCTGATCCATTATCGAAAATAAAGATGTGGCATCAAGGTCATTCATATTTATTTCGAAGGCAACTTGTTCTGTAGATTTAAATTTTTCTTCATAGATATCAGGCCAAAAATACATGTCTTTCGGGATCATATGGATAGTACCAAAAAGATAAGAACGGGAATCATTGTCGGGGTTTGTGATTTCCCATAACAAGGCGTCTTCTAGTTGTGGAGACGGTATATTCTGTTTCGGGGAACATGAAGTTAGAAATACGGCTAAGAAATACAGAACACTAAATGGAAGTATTTTTCTTGTCCACATAATTTGGATTTTCTGTCCATTGAAGATAGGTAATTAATTTGATATCAGTCTTTGTCTATTTTACTTAGCAAGGTATTTTTGACAATTTTTAATGTATATTTTTTCCATTCGGTAATATCGATCTTATACATCGTCATTCTGTTGTTTTGCGAGGCAGCTGATCGTAATTGACTAAAGCCCAGAATGATACTCCATATGGTCATATATAGTAAATTGGGTGATACCTGATTGTCAATGGAATGGTCTTTTTGTCCTCTCAAGATCTCTTCCTGAAAGATCGTAATTGGGATATTGTGAATATCCTTTATCTTTCTAAAATAAATAGAGGATTTCATAGCCTCAGTCAATTGGTTGGTCTTTTGATTTGAAGATCGGACCAATCGGGTGTAATTGAGGAATAATTCTAAATAAAATGGATTTTCTCCCAGGAAGTCAACATAAGCTTCTATGAGTTTAGTCGTGGCATCATATCCGGAATCAGATTGTGTATCGTAATGAATACTGTAAAAAAGGTCATTCATTTTTTGCATTCCCTTGTAGGTGATAGCCATGTACAAATTCTCCTTACTGTTGTAATAAAAGTAAACCAGTCCTTTGCTTATATTCAAAGCTTCGGCAATGTCTTCCATTTTAGTGTTTTCGTATCCTTTGGACGCGAATAGTTTTTCTGCTGAATTTAGAATTTGGATTTCTTTTTCTTCTCTTTTCGATAGAGCCATATGTTTGTTATAATAATTTATAAATTCAAGTATTCCGAGGTTTTCTAATTACTCCAGATCTTGATTAATTATCGAAGCGGTGCGTTCTGCAGCTCCCCCTAGTCCAAGTTTTTTTTCTAAGTGATTGTATTCCTCAAGTAAATCTTTAAGATATTTCTTTTCTTCAAATTTTTTGAGCTCTTTGTATAAGTTTTTTGATGTCAATTCATCTTGAATTAATTCTTCAATAATTTTTTTATTCATGATTAAATTAGCCAACCCAATAAATGGAACTTTAACCAATCTTTTTGCTATATGGTATGAAATAAGGTTCCCTTTGTAGCAAATTACTTCAGGGACTTTAAATAAAGCAGTTTCCAGGGTCGCGGTACCCGAAGCCACACAGGCCATATCTGCACGTTTTAATATTTCATAGGTCTTTCCTTCAATTATACGAACCCGACTACCATATTTGTGTGTCATGTCATTGTACAATGATAATGGCAAGTGGGATGATTTGGCTATTACAATTTCATGACTTGAAAATTTGTTTGCTGCCTCGAGTTGAACTGGTAATATTTTACGTACTTCTTGCTGGCGGCTTCCCGGTAAAAGTGCTATTACTTTTTGGCCATTTGAGAAAATGGAATCCGAGATAATCGAATTTTTAAAATCTTGAATAATATCTACCAATGGGTGGCCTACGTAGTGGACGTTACAACCATATTTTTCAAAAAATTCCTTTTCGAAAGGTAGAATACAAAAAAGCTTATCTACGTCCTTTTGTATTTTGTAAGCCCGGTTTGATTTCCATGCCCATGCCTGGGGAGCTATATAATAATAATTTTTAAATCCCAACCGTTTTGCCCAATTGGCAATTCTCATATTGAAACCTGGAAAATCAACATAGATTATTGCACTGGGATTGAATTGGGTAATGCATTCCTTTGCCAGGGCTATATTTTTAAAAATGGTTCTCAGGTTTGCAATTACTTCTGCAAATCCCATGAAAGAGAGCTTATCAATCTCCAGATCGAGATAAACCCCTTCGTTTTTCATTTTTTCACCACCAAAACCCCTGAATATAGCATTGGGGAATTGTTTTTTTAATGCTTTTACCAAGTGGGCTCCGTGAAGGTCACCGGAAGCTTCTCCCGCTATGACATAGAATTTCTTCATTATAGTATTTGGGTAGAAAAGTAAATTAACCAGGCAATAATATAAATAAAAGTGGGAATAGTAATTCCTCTTACGGTATTGAAAGCATACCGTTTTCTAAAATATTGTAACAATATTGCGTTGGAAGCAATACCTATCAGGCTTAAAGTCCGAAAGCGGAAACCTTCAGAAAACCCCTCTGTGGACACCAGATTCATGGAGGAAAATTCCTGGAATATAATATAAAGAACTAAAAAAGTTAAAAGGGGTAATAGTAGACCGCACAAAATACCAAACCCCATATTGTTGTATTTTTTATTCAGCATCAGACAATCCTTTCAGCGAATCGAATGCACCATAGTCGGTAAGGTCGAATTGGGCAGGAACTACAGAAACATAGCCTTCATCAAGGGCACGCGAATCCGTATTTTCACCTTTGTCATTATTTACTAATTGTCCGCTTAGCCAGTAATATTTCATTCCTCTTGGGTCAATCCCCGGTTGAAATTCTTCTACCCATCGGGCATTGGATTGCCGGCAAACTTTGATCCCTTTTATTTCAGTCTGGTTGATATTAGGTATGTTAACATTTAATAAAATAGGCTTTTGAGGATTTTTCTCAAGACCGAGCATGTATTTACTGATTTTTGTAGCAAATTTTCCGGGTATTGTGAAATCAGCCTCAAAGGAGAAATCGAGATAAGAAAATCCAATGCTGTGGATGCCTTCCATAGCCGCTTCCATAGCGGCAGACATCGTCCCGCTATATAATATATTGATAGAATGATTGGCTCCATGATTAATACCGGAAACACAAAGATCTATAGTTTTTTCTTTCAGTAAGACATTTTTAGCCCACTTGACACAGTCGACAGGTGTTCCACTGCATTCATAAGCTTCAATATCCCTGAATGGGTCGACTTTGTGTACCCGTATTGGTTCTCTCAATGTGATGGCATGTCCTTTCCCACTTTGTGGGGAATCAGGGGAAACCACAATTACCCTACCAAGAGTCCTTACAGATTCTACTAGAGCTCTCAGACCTGGCGCAAACATTCCGTCATCGTTGGTTACTAAAATAAGTGGTTTTTCATCCATAATTAATATTGAAGACTTTTATTTAAATTGCAAATGTACACAAACAATTCTTGCCAAAGGCATTCCGATTAACCTGATTTCAATCAGCAAGGAAGATTCAGAGTGCTTGAAAATAGTGAGGTTTACCTATGTCGTTTGAAATATTTGGTGCCCTTATGTGGTAGAAGGGTACTTTTGTTAGGGGGGATGGTATTAATAATGGGTAAATTTGTAATCCGGGAATGAATTTATGTCCTTCTTTACCTTGGTTTATCCCACATATCTACAGGAAAGTACCACCGAAATACGGTCTGGTTTTACGAATTACTTCCTTCCTCAATCTCACTTAATACCGCGACTTTAATAGATCTGATTTTTTATAACTTTGCTGCGACTGATTCCCTGTGTTTTTTATAGTTTAGCTGAAAATTGGAGAAATTAGCGTTTAAAAGGAAGTTAGATGGAAGAAATAAATCAAGTGGAGAAAAAAGCAAAAACGGGGGTTGCCCTGGTCAACTTAGGGACGCCGGATAGCACTCGAGTCTCAGATGTAAGGAAGTATCTCACACAATTTTTGTTAGATGCCAGGGTAATTGATATTCCCGAATGGAATCGGCAATTGTTGGTTAGGGGAAGTATAGCTCCTTTTCGTGCGCCAAAATCTGCTGCTGAATATAAAAAGTTGTGGACAGAGGAAGGGTCGCCAATTAAAATTTTTGGTTATGGCTTGCGGGATAAATTGCAGAAAAGATTAGGGGAGGAGTACGTAGTTTCGCTCGGAATGAGATATCAAAGTCCTTCAGTAGAAGAATCGTTGGATATGTTATTTAAAGAGAATGTATCACGAGTTATAGTCATTCCTTTGTTCCCTCAGTACGCCTCAGCCACAGTGGGTTCAGTAATTGAAGAAGTAATGAAAGTTGTGCGTTCAAATTTAACGTTCCCGCAATTGAATTTTGTCAATAAATTTTATGATCGGAAGGATTTTATTGATGCATGGACTTCAATTGGAAATAAATACGATCTGGAAAAATACGACAAGATTATTTTTAGTTATCATGGAATTCCCCAGCGGCAATTGTTCAAGGCAGATACTAATAATATCTGTAAGGCAAACGGCCATTGTTGCCAGGAGATTTCCGGAAAAAATCAATTTTGTTACTCCGCTCAGTGTTTTCATAATACCCGGTTGCTTATTAATAGTATGGGGCTGGATTCTGAAAAATGTATTACTACCTTCCAATCCAGGTTGGGGAGGTCTGAATGGACCCAACCATATACAGAAGCTACTGTAGAGCGCCTTGCGGTTGAAGGGTATAAAAAGGTACTGATTTTCAGTCCCGCATTTGTGGCAGATTGTCTGGAAACAACTGTAGAGTTGGGAATGGAATACCGGGATTTGTTCCTGGAAAATGGCGGAGAAGTATTTGATATGGTAGAGAGCCTGAATGTGGCTGAACCCTGGGTAGATGTATTGGAAAATATGGTTCGCGAGTATTAAAAATATATTCTTTTGGATTTTTTAAAATTTAAAAACAAGATAGATCTCAACCCCTTTCAGCCGCTGTATTTTTTATACGGGGAAGAGTCGTATTACATAGATGAGCTGTCCAAATATATTGTTGACAAGACAATAGACCCGGCAATGAAAGATTTTAATTTTTCCATTATTTACGGAAAGGATGCAGATTATAAGACCGTATTGGATGCGGTAGGGAGGTATCCAATGATGGCAGAGTACCAGGTCGTAGTATTGAGAGAAGCCCAACGGATGAGAGACTTTGCTGAATTACAATCTTATTTTGCCAATCCGCAAACAACGACTGTCTTTATAATTGAGTATAAGGACAAAATAGACAAGAGGTTGAAGCAATTTAAGTTATTGGCCAAACTGGACACTGCTTTTGAATCACAAAAGGTACGGGATTATCAAATTACTAAATGGATACTTTCTTATATCAAAGAGCATGGTTGGGAGATTAGCGTCCCCAATGCCCAGATGATGGCTGATCACCTCGGGACAGATCTCGGCAAGATCGTCAATGAAGTTAATAAGATGATGATCAATAAGGAAGATAACCAGACCATTGGTGCTGATGATATAGAAAAGTATATAGGAATAAGTAAGGAATATAATGTTTTTGAATTGCAAAGTGCTTTAGGGCATAGGGATTTGGAGAAAGTGACACGTATTGTTCGCCATATGACTGGCAATGAAAGGGATTTTCCTTTGGTGATGATAGTACCAGTTGTTCACAGTTATTTTACCAAAATTTATAAAATGCATTTTGTAAGGAATGCTTCTCCCCGGGAGAAAATGAAGGCTTTGGGACTTTCTCACGAGTTTTTCCTAAAGGAATTTGAAGTTGCCGCACGGAGTTATTCCATTCGTAGATGTGAGGAAATTTTACAAACGTTATTTACGTACGATTGCCGATCAAAAGGAATAGACAATCCTTCAGGAGAGAACGGGCAATTGGTCAAGGAATTGATGGTGAAAATAGTCAATTAATATTGTTCTTACCTCTTCCGTTCCTTTGAAATTTCCTCGTACCAAAAGAACTAACAGGGAGGACTTATTCAGACGTGAATATTGAGTTTTCAATTCTGTTTTGATACTATTTTAAAAAGAGCACTGGTAGTAAACGTTGGCCTTCCCAAATGTTCAATTTAAAAACTTGTCATGGAATTGTATCCGTCCATCATTTTCTTTGAATATTGGTTCCCTTGTATTCCAGTGGAATCAGTTAGTCGATAAACCCGGCATGAATCATGTGGGGAAGGAGAAAGCCTGTATTTCTGATTTTGGCTCAAATTGGATCCTTAATTAAACCTCGGAAGCGACGGGTTGAATTTCCCTCTCGTAATACAGTACCGACCTAATTTTGATTAGATAAATGATATTGTAGCTAATCGGGCTAGCATCAAGTAGAATTTTGGATTGACCTTTAAGTTTGTAAAGATCTATGTTTAAATGGGAGCATTTTCCTTTCGCAAGAAAACTGGTAAATAAATTTTTCCTCCAATTAGGCGTTAGTTTATATACCTTTCCTATCAACCCCAAAAAAATCAAGTTCCAAATTTTTTCTACACATAATTGTAGATTTTCCGATGTTCTAATACCATTTCCGGATGAGATACCGGACTAGTCATTTACTCCCACCCCGGGAAAAATGCATCTTTATAGTGACGAATTTTATAGAGATTCCCCTGACTGGGAAGGATTATTATAATATCGAATCTACAGGGGCCTGAGTGTTGGAATTGTTCTGTAAAATGACCGGCTGCAATGGCAAGATTTTCAATTTTGTCTTCGTCAATAGCATCAAGTGGATTACTAAATTTGTCAGTGCTCCTGTATTTGACTTCAACAAAAACGATGGTAGTATTGATTTTACAAATTATATCTACTTCGAGGGTACTGTGTCGCCAATTCGTAAAAAGCATTTTATACCCTTTTGTTCTTAGAAAGGCGACAGCGATTCGCTCACCTTTTTTACCTTTTTGATAATTATTTTTGAAATCCATTACAGGATTTTAATTTTCTTTTGAATTAAAATAAAAAAAATCAAATAAATTACGTAGGTTTTGAAAGTTTGATTGTTCTGAGTCTTTTTTATATTTAACCCTATAAAATAAATCATTGATGTTAGAGAAAATTAACCCAACCCGAACCAATAGCTGGTACAGACTTTCAGATCATTTTGACGAATTGAGGGATCGTTCTATTATTGAATTATTCAACGACCGAAGATTTGAGCAATATTCATTATCATTTGAGGATATGTTATTTGATTTTTCAAAGAACCTCGTGACTGATGAGACGATGGACCTTTTGAGGGCTTTAGCACGTGATTGCCAGTTGGAATCTTCAATAAAGGATATGTTTAGCGGTGAACACATTAATGAAACTGAAGACCGTGCTGTTTTGCATACAGCTTTAAGAATGCCGGAAGGAAGCCCTTTAACTGTTGACGGTGAGGATGTTAATAAGCAAATTTGGGAAGTCCTTCGTCAAATGGAGAAATTTGTAGGAGAACTGACGAGTGGAAGCTGGAAGGGATATAATGGAAATTCGATCAAAACAGTTGTAAACATTGGAATTGGGGGATCGGATTTGGGGGCTGTTATGGTCTATGAAGCACTGACTCCATATCATAGTACTGGTATTACTTGCCAATTTGTATCCAATGTGGATGGCAACCAGATTACTGAAGTTTTGAATTCGATAGATGCCGGGGAAACTTTATTTATTATTTCTTCTAAATCTTTTTCAACTATAGAAACGATGACCAATGCACATACTGCCAGGCAATGGTTGTTGGACCAGGGTGCTGGAGAAGAAGATATCAAGAAGCATTTTGTAGCTGTTTCTACTAATGAGCAAAAGGTAAAGGAGTTTGGTATTGATCCCAGGAATATGTTTGTTTTTTGGGATTGGGTAGGGGGTAGATATAGTGTGCCTTCCGCCATTGGACTTCCCGTAATGTGTGCTATTGGTTCAGAAAACTTTTTTGAGTTTTTGCAAGGATTACATGAAATGGACAATCATTTCAGAAATGCTCCTATGGAAAAAAATATTCCCATGACCATGGCACTGATTAGCATTTGGTATAATAATTTTTTTGGGGCTGAAACGGAAGCTATTATCCCGTATTATCAATACTTGCATCGATTTCCGGCCTATTTCCAGCAGGGAAATATGGAAAGCAATGGGAAAAGTATTGACAGGGCCGGTGGAAGAATCGGATATCAAACCGGGCCAGTAATTTGGGGTGAACCCGGAACAAATGGCCAACATGCATTTTTTCAATTAATTCATCAGGGGACAAAATTAATTCCCTGTGATTTTATTGGATTTGCCCAAAGCCACAATGAGACGGGAAATCACCATGATATACTGATGGCTAATTTCTTTGCTCAAACAGAAGCACTCATGGTTGGTAAATCCAGAGAAGAGGTGGCACTTGAGATGAAGATTGCCGGATCCAGTAAAGATGAGATCAAGGAACTGTCACCTTTTAAAGAATTTAGTGGTGACCGGCCTACAAATACATTTCTGCTTAAAAAACTAACCCCTCAATCATTGGGGTGGATGGTTTCAATGTATGAGCACAAAATATTTACCCAGGGAGTAATTTGGAATATTTACTCCTTTGACCAATGGGGTGTTGAACTCGGGAAAGAATTAGCGAGTAATATTTTAAAAGAATTGGAAGATGGGGAACCTACCGAAAACCATGATTCATCTACTAAGGGTTTGATCGAAAGATATAAGTCATGGCATCAGTAATGGGTGAATATCCTGTAAAGATCTTTAAAGGATGCGTCCAGCATTATGGATGGGGTGGTTATGATTTTATTCCCCAAATTATGGGTCGAGAGAATGCAGAAAGTGAGCCGTTTGCTGAGTTGTGGATGGGGGTTCATCCAGCATGTCCTTCGATTACCGAAGATGGAGAGTTATTAATTGATTTCCTTGAAAAAAATCCGGGATTCCTGGGTGGCTCCCATTTGGCGCTACCGTTTCTTTGTAAAGTTCTGGATGTTAGGGATATGTTGTCTATCCAATTACATCCGGATATTGAAAAGGCTCAATTGGGCTTTGATGATGAAAAAAGCAAGGGAATTCCCATAACAGCTTTTGAAAGGACTTATAAGGACCCGAATCACAAACCTGAATTAATGTATGCTTTAAGTGATTTTTACTTATTGCACGGTTTTAGGGAAGAGGGAGATTTGATAGGAATACTTTCAGAAAAGGATGCTCTCAGGTGGGTAAAAGATACAATTTCAGAGATGGGGTTGGAGAAGTTTTACTGTGAATTTATGCAAAAGGAGCAGGAGGAAATAAATGCCTTGTTGAATCCTTTGCTTGACGAGCTAGAAAAGTCAGCAGATACTTATACCAAGGATCATCCGGATTATTGGGCTTACAAAGCATTTCAAACGTTTTGCACCCCGGGTTGGATAGATAGGGGATTGCTTTCAATTTATCTATTGAATTTAGTTTATCTCAGAAAGGGAGAGGTTATTTTTCAGGGGGCGGGGATCCCACATGCATACCTGGAAGGGCAAAATGTAGAAGTAATGTCTAATTCTGATAATGTGATTCGCGGGGGATTGACAAAAAAGTATATAAATTATCAATCGCTAATAGAGCTTGTCAATTTTGAAGATAGGAGTATCTCACTATTGACTGGGTCAAATGAATTTCCTCATCTCAGGGAGTTTGAAAATTTTGTCCCGCCCGTTCGTGATTTTAAACTATCAGTTCTTCGTATTAGAGACGAAAATATTGATACTATTATCCGGACGGAAGGAATTGCAATATTATTTGTTTTGGAAGGTAAAGTAGAGCTTGAAGCCATGAAAAGAACTTCTATACTATCGGCCGGTGAGGGAGCTTTATTGGCTGCAAAATCTGAGATCGCTATTAAGTTTGCATCGGCAAAGAAGATTTTTCTGGTTTCGACTAATTAAAATGAGTATAAATTAGCAGAGGTCTTTTGTACGATGTCAAGTTGAGTGATAGTTGTATAAAGAGCTGTCTCCCTTGTGTTTACTGAATGGTATTAAAAAAAAAGCCAAGTTCGAAGAAGAACTTGACTCTGTGAATGAAAAAACCTAAAAGAACCTAAACTAGAATTTTTATATCGTGTTGATATTTTTATTTTGTATTACATATTTCTTTAATATGTTTCTATTACAAATATAGTATGATGGTTTTATATATTCAAATTTTTTGTAATATATATTCATAATTTTTTTGTTAAAATTTTCAATTTCCTTTTTGAGGGTAAAATATTTGATAGAACAATTCATATATGACAGTGTTTTTTAGTATATTTTATCGAGAAAGGTTGCAATTTTAATTGAATTGGCATCAATTTGTGTCAATTCATAAAATTGGCTTTATTTTTTAAAGAGTATCAAAATCAGTTAAATATTATTAACAGGTATCCAATTCTTTACCTATATTATTAATATATTTGCTATTTGATATTTTTGAATCTGTATAAACATCATGATGGATGAAAGGTATGAAACAAAGTGAACAGGGATTATATAGACCGCAGATGGAAAAGGATTCTTGCGGAACAGGTTTAATTGCTAATTTAAAAGGGAATAAGACACATCAATTAGTTTTGGATGCGTTGTCTATGCTCAGTAATATGGAGCATAGGGGAGCTATCGGGGCAGATCCTGGAACAGGTGATGGTGCGGGGATACTCCTTCAGAATCCACATGATTTCTTTGTTAAAAAGTGTAAGGAACTTTCGATTGATCTACCCGAATTTGGACAATACGGTGTCGGAATGTTGTTTTTTCCGAGGGATAAAAATCTAAGAGAGCAATGTAGGGTATTATTTAATGACTATATAGATGAAGCCGGGTTTGAGCTGTTGGGGTATCGAAAAGTACCGGTAGATAATGAAATGATCGGTGAAGGCTCGAAAAGTGTGGAGCCAAGAATCGAACAGGTATTTGTAAAACCCAAAGATTACATTGATCCGAAAACCCTCGAACGAAAATTGTACATATTACGGAAGTTTACCGGTCATAATATATGGCAAACTTACCCGCAGACGATGGATGAGTTTTATATTTGTTCATTGTCTTATAAGACAATAATTTATAAAGGGCAGTTAACTACTTTTCAGGTAAAGCAATATTTCCTGGACTTATCTGATTCTGATTTTAAATCAGCAATAGCGCTTATCCATTCCAGGTTCTCAACAAATACAATCCCTAAATGGAGGTTGGCGCAACCTTTTAGATACATTGCCCATAATGGTGAAATCAATACAATACAAGGTAATATTAATTGGTGGCAAGCACGGGAGCAAATTCTGGAATCAAATGTCTTTTCCGAAAATGAATTAGATAAAATGAAGCCGATTATTTGGGCTGGTCTTTCAGATTCGGGTTCTTTTGATAATGTGTTGGAATTTTTAGTACTTAATGGATATTCTTTGCCACATGCATTAATGTTGATGATTCCGGAAGCCTGGGAACACGATCCCCATGTAGATGATTATAAGAAAGCATTTTACGAATATAGTTCGCAATTAATGGAGCCATGGGATGGTCCTGCATCTATTTGTTTTACTGATGGGATATTGGTAGGGGCGACACTGGACAGAAATGGTCTGAGGCCTTCAAGATATTGTCTTACAGAAGACGATACTTTAGTGGTTGCGTCTGAAGCTGGTGCTTTGCAAATAGATCCGGCAAAAGTTGTGTACAAAGGACGGCTGCAACCTGGGAAAATGTTGATTGCCGATATGGAGGTAAAGAAGATTATCGGTGATGATGAACTCAAGAAAATAATTTGTAAAAGATTACCTTACAGGGATTGGTTGGACGCTAATACCATTAACCTTGAAGAATTAAATCAGCATATCCCCGGATATGTGGAATTTGATTCGAAAACACTATTGAGAAAGCAAAAGTTACACGGTCTCACGAGGGAAGATATAAACTTCTTGTTGGAACCGATGATACACTCAAAAAAAGATCCAATAGGATCTATGGGGGCAGATATTCCGTTGGCTGTATTGTCAAGTCGGGCACAGCACATTTCCAATTATTTTAAACAGTTATTTGCACAGGTAACAAACCCCCCTATAGATTCAATTCGGGAGAGATCGGTTATGTCTCTTAAGGCAAAACTGGGAAAAAGTGGAAATGTTTTACAACCCTCAGAAGAACTGGCCAAGTTTATTCGGTTAAAATCTCCGGTTTTGACCAATGATGAATTTAATAAGATAAAATATATAAATCACCCTGACCATAAAGTCGGGGTAGTGGATATCGTTTACAAAGCAGATAAGCAGAAGGGAAGGCTGGAAGCGGCCCTTGATCATATTTGTGCAGTAGCCGAAGACTTAGTTCGTAATAATTGCGATATAATAATTTTAAGTGATCGAAACGGAGACTCCTTTTTGGCTCCCATTCCATCACTTTTAGCAGCAGGGGCCATCCATCATCATTTGATTGATAAGGGGCTAAGGACCTTGACCTCATTGGTGGTAGAAGCAGGAGATGTTCGAGAAACTCACCATTTTGCAACGTTGATCGGATTTGGAGTGGATGCTATTAATCCATATTTGACTTACGCTTGCCTTGCTGATTTATACAAAGAAGGAAAATTTGGAGAATTGGCGTCACTTGATGCAGTAATTAAAGTATATAATGCTGCCGTTGAAAAAGGATTGCTTAAAATCATGTCCAAGATCGGTATTTCTACTGTCCAGAGTTATCAGGGAGCAAAAATATTTGAAATACTCGGATTAAATCACAGAGTTGTTTCGAAATGTTTCAGCGGAACCGTTAGTAGAATTGAAGGTATCGGATTTGATGAGCTTTCAAATGAAATATTGAAGTGGCACTCAATGGCGTATCCTTCATCAGCTATTGTGCATAAAGGATTGGATGAAGGGGGGATTTATCAATGGAAGCAGAGAGGAGAGAAGCATTTATTCAATCCCCAGACTATTCATCTACTTCAAACTTCTACCCGTAAAGGAGACTATAAAATATTTAAAAAGTATTCAAGTCTGATTAATGATCAGAGTGAACAGGCAATGACATTAAGAGGGTTATTGGATTTTAGGAAAGGAAGTCCTATCGCCATCGATGAAGTAGAGCCGGTTGAAAATATATTGAAAAGGTTTGCCACGGGTGCTATGTCCTTTGGTAGTATTAGTTTTGAAGCACATACTACCCTGGCGATAGCCATGAATCGAATCGGGGGTAAAAGTAATAGTGGAGAAGGTGGTGAAGACGAAATTAGATATGAACCTGATGAGAATGGAGACTCTATGAAGTCTGCAACCAAACAGGTTGCTTCCGGACGTTTTGGAGTGACAAGTCACTATCTAAGCAATGCGATTGAGATCCAAATTAAGATGGCCCAGGGTGCCAAGCCCGGTGAAGGGGGGCAGTTGCCGGGGCACAAAGTTGATAAGTGGATTGCACGAGTTCGTCATTCTACACCTGGTGTAGGTTTAATTTCACCTCCTCCGCACCATGATATTTATAGTATTGAGGATTTGGCCCAGCTAATTTATGATCTCAAGAATGCTAATCCGGAGGCCAGGATCAATGTTAAATTAGTATCTAAGGCGGGTGTGGGGATTATTGCATCCGGGGTGACAAAGGCCCATGCAGATGCGATTTTAATATCCGGTCATGATGGTGGTACAGGTGCTTCTCCTTTAACTTCCATTTCTTATGCAGGGCTTCCATGGGAGTTGGGGCTTGCCGAGTCGCATCAAACCTTGGTGAAGAATAAGTTAAGGAATCGTGTGGTCCTTCAAACGGATGGTCAAATCAGGACCGGAAGGGATTTGGCAATAGCTACTTTGTTAGGTGCAGAAGAATGGGGTATTGCTACAGCGGCACTTGTAGTTGAGGGATGTATTATGATGCGAAAATGTCATTTGAATACTTGTCCGGTAGGGATAGCCACGCAGGATCCTGAATTAAGGAAACGTTTTACCGGAGATCCGGAACACGTGATCAATTTCTTTACATTCCTGGCGATGGAATTGAGAGAGATAATGGCTCAACTTGGTTTCAGAACCGTAAATGAAATGGTCGGAAAAGTAGAATTACTTAAAACTCAAAAGGAGATCAATCACTGGAAATATAAAAACCTTGACTTAAGTCCCATATTATATAAAGAGCCTGTTGATGAAGAAACAGGACAGTATAAGCAGGTGGAGCAAGACCATGGTTTGGAAAATGTACTTGACCGGAAGTTGATCGAACATGCAAAAGTAGCTTTGGAATCCGGAGGTAAAAAGATTAGTGGAGAATTTAGGATTCAGAATACGGATCGGGCTACCGGTGCGATGTTGAGTAATCAGATATCATTAAAATTCGGCCAGAAGGGATTGCCGGACGGTACTATCGATTATCGGTTCAGAGGGTCTGCAGGTCAAAGTTTTGGAGCCTTTTCGGCCAATGGATTATTATTTAGACTTGAAGGGGAGTCTAATGACTATTTTGGTAAAGGTCTATCAGGAGCTATTTTAGTAGCTACTCCTGACCGTGAGGCAGTATTTAATCCTTCGGAAAATATCATTATAGGAAATGTAGCCTTATACGGGGCAACATCTGGAGAAGCTTATATACACGGGATGGCGGGAGAACGTTTTGCTGTTCGAAACTCAGGAGTAAAAGCAGTGGTTGAAGGAGTAGGGGATCACGGATGTGAATATATGACGGGAGGAATTGTGCTCAATCTTGGGTCCTGGGGTAAAAACTTTGCCGCTGGAATGAGTGGTGGGATGGCATTTATTTACGATATCGATAACACATTCCATGAAACATGTAATTTGGAAATGGTGGACCTGGATCGTCCGACAGGTGATGATTTGGGGGAAGTTCGACAGTTGATTAGGAACCATTTCAACTACACCTCCAGTCAAAAAGCATTGGAATTGCTTCAGAATTGGGATCGATTGAAAAAACACTTTATTAAAGTAATGCCAAAAGATCTCAAGCGCGTTATACAAATGAATGAAACGGAAAAAATTACAGAAAAAGTAGCAGTAAGCTAAAACATAAATTTATGGCAGATCCAAAAGGTTTTTTAAAATATACCAGAGAACTTCCAGAGAAGGAAGATCCAAAAAAGAGAATAGATCATTACGACGAGTTTTATAAAGAATTTGATTACGAAAAAACCAATCAGCAAGCAGCACGTTGTATGGATTGCGGAATTCCCTTTTGTCATAGCGGGTGCCCGCTGGGAAATATTATTCCGGATTTCAATGATGCTGTTTACAAGGAAAATTGGAAAGAGGCATATGAGATACTGTCTTCTACCAATAACTTTCCGGAATTTACAGGAAGAATTTGTCCTGCACCTTGTGAGACCGCATGTGTTTTAGGTATTAATCAACCTCCTGTAGCTATTGAACATATTGAAAAAAGCATTGCAGAAGAGGCCTTTAAAAGAGGATTTGTGCGTCCGGTTCCTCCGGTCGTGAGAACGGATCACAAAGTAGCAGTGGTCGGCAGTGGACCTGCTGGGTTAGCAGCCGCAGCTCAGCTCAATAGAGCAGGACATACGGTTACTGTTTTGGAAAGAAATGATGAGGTCGGAGGATTATTGCGGTATGGAATTCCGGATTTTAAACTGGAAAAGAAAATAGTTGAGCGTCGTATAAGAGTTATGGAGTCGGAGGGGATTAAATTCCAAACCAACGCTTACGTTGGTAGAAATGTTCCAGTATCTGAACTGAAGGAAAACTTTGACGCAATTGTTATGGCAGGTGGGTCCACAATACCTAGGGACCTGGGGATCCCCGGACGTGAATTAAAAGGTGTTCATTTTGCAATGGATTTTTTGGAGCAGAATAATCGAAGGGTAAGTGGTAAAGAGATTAAAAGTGAAGAAATTCATGCAAAGGACAAAAATGTGGTGGTCATTGGCGGTGGTGATACCGGATCGGATTGTGTAGGAACTTCGAATCGACACAGGGCGAAATCTATTACACAAATTGAATTATTAAGTAAACCTCCCGAAGAGCGGCACGAATCTACTCCATGGCCTCAATGGCCTATGCAACTGAGGACTTCAACCTCTCATGAAGAGGGATGTGATCGGCATTGGGCCATACTGACAAAACGTTTTGTCGGTGATGATAAAGGGAATCTGAAAGGGGTTGAATTAGTTGATATTGAATGGAAAATTAATCCCGATACCGGGAAAAGTGAGTTTGTAGAAATAGAGGGGTCTGCCAGGGAGATACCTTGCGAATTGGCACTTTTGGCTATTGGGTTTATTCATCCTGAGCATAAAGGAATGTTAGATGATCTTGGGGTGGAATATGATCCCAGAGGGAATGTATTGGCTGAGAATTATCAATCTTCTGTTGATGGAATATTTGTTGCTGGTGACATGCGCAGAGGGCAAAGCCTGGTCGTGTGGGCTATTTCTGAAGGTAGGGAAGCTGCGTTGGCTGTTGATGAATATTTGATGGGATTTTCTAATCTGGAAAGTAAAAATAAGGCAGGAGCTGCAGTTGTATAACTGTGAGTAATTAAATAATAATATATATTTCAATGGAAGCTGAGGGTAAGAATTTACTCTCAGCTTTTTTTGTTAATTTTCTTAACAATCCAATAATCTTGTATTTAATCTGTTTAAAATGGATAAGATAATAATGCCAAACAGACTATAATTTGTTTGCTGCGCATAGATGTGGTACACTTTATAATCTCTTTGTAAAGGTTTTATTAATAAAATAGGAGGGAAGATATGACAAATTTGTTCTACAAGTATAGAGCACTAATGGTTTATGTATCAATATGCTTTATTTTTATGTTGAATTTTCAATCCTTGCAAGCTTCAACAGTAATTCCCTTTGAGAATTTGGGAGAAATGGCAAGGAATGGAAGTGTAGTTGTTTTAGCACAAGCGATAGGGAAAATTAATTTCTCAGATGGTCAAATTAAAAGAGAAAGAACGGAGTTTATTGTAGGTGATCGGATACATGGTAATATTGCTGATCGATTCTTTGTCCAGAATCTTGAATTTACTATAGGAGAATGGTATAGAAGTGTGTCTGGTGACGTCAATTTTGAGGTTGGGAGTACATATTTTATGATTTTGGAACCCACAGGAGAAAGGAATATCTGGAAAACTAAAATGCTTTCATATGGTGTGTTTTTAGAAGAAAACAGGAAGGACCAAAGTCTATTAGTCCCGGTTCCCGAAAGCAGGGGACTGGAGGTTATACCAATTGCAAGAAGTACACATTCTGAGCCGATGGGTGTTTATTGGAAAAGTAGGTTGATCAATCAAATGGAAGCGTATTTAAGTGGTAATGATGAGTGGAATGAAAATAATGTACTAGCCCCATATAATCTCAGCGATTTCAGGGGAATTGAGCCCAGAGAGGCCCCTTCTCATTGTAGTAATTTACGGAGTAGTTCTGAAACACCCGTAAGATGGAATGTATTTCCCGATATTCAGGTGGAAGTATATGGACATGAAGATGGTGACTCTACTGTTTCTGCAGTGAATATGTTACTTTCAGATGCTGTGGCGAATTTAAATAATAATTATTCGGGTATTAACTTAGGGTTTAGTGGTACTCACGATTATTTTCCGGATTCTTCGGAAAATTCAGCCTATGACAATGATTCATATTTAGACTATATCAGTATTAATGAAATACTGGTACAATATAATGATCCGGCTGATGAAATCTCGGATTTAAATAATTGTAGTGGAACTTTAGCCATTGGAGGAGCGTATTGGAGTACCACTTCTACTCATGCTTTTCAAGGAGAAAATTGGTATACGATTGGTGCCGGTTTTGTAGTCGTAAACAATGATTTGGGCGAGTGCCAATCGTCATCGGATTACATTTCTATGCTTACACATGAATTAACTCATGCTTTAGGAATTGGACATATTTCAGGTTCGGAAGGGGCTGCAAATATGAATCCGAATTGTTGCAATGATATTTCTTCTCTGGATATAGAATGCCTTGATTATACATACTTGGAAAGTCAGGCATTACCCTTCAATTTACTATCTTTTACCGGGGAAATATCTCATAATGTTGCCTCCCTTAAATGGGTAACCGCAAATGAAATAAATACATCTCATTTTGATATTGAGTATAGTTTGGATGGAAATTATTTTACGAAAATTCACTCAGTTGATAGCGAAAGGAATAGAAATGAACATACCTATGAATATGAAGATTTTTTGAATTATAATGGAACTCATTTTTATCGATTACACCAGTGGGATAAAGACGGTAAAGATTCGTATTCTCATACAATACAACTAACCAATAATAGAAACGATGAAGATGTTATTTCTATTTATCCTAATCCGGTGGTCGAGAAGTTACATATTGGGAATTTTAGTCAAGAAGAAATTCAATACACAATTATTAATACCTTGGGACAGGTTGTGAAATCTGAAAATTTGGTAAATGACCACATTTTGCTGGGAGAATTACAATCAGGAGTATACTTTATATTATTTAAAGTTGGCCGAAAAGATCTCCTCCATAGAATAATTGTACAATAAATAAAAATGCCTCCCATAAAGGAGGCATTGAGTAGTTAAAGCATTTATTTTTTTATATTACTGATCAGTTCGGAAAGATGGTGCCGGTAGTTTTTCCATATTGTAGAGGTTTGCTTCGGGACAATTAGAAAACCCATATCTCACAACCTGTGGGCTACTTACCTGGCTTGACCATACGGAAATTGTTTTTTCTCCCCTGTTGAAAGAAGTTTCTGCTTCTACAAAATTTCCGTCTTCGCCTGCAATTTCAAATCCTTTCAAAGGTTGGCCAAAAGTCGAAAATCCATTCTCTGCATGATCGAATGAAAGTTTGATTTTATTATCGTCACTTTTTTCCATGGATTTGTAGACAGGGCCACTGTATTCAAATCCTTCCAGCCCATAGGTCTGAGAAAGTGCCCACAGAGCCAGCCTCCTCCCTACATTTTTTTTATCACCCGGATGAATGTTAGTGCAATTTCCAATATCCATGGTACCAGCCATTCCAGCATTAGAAAGATTTTTCATAGTGTTAAGCTGTGCTTCACGGAGATATGCAGAATTTCTACCACCATAATTATAAGGAGCAATTTCTACGAAATAAAATGGCATTTCAGAATTTTTGAAATCTTTTCTCCATAAGGTGATCATATTGGAAAATAACTCGGTATAATCCTCGGCATTGCCTACATTGGATTCTCCCTGGTACCATAAAAAACCTTTAGCATTGAAAGGAACAAGAGGATTTATCATTGCATTGTAAAGAAGGGTAGGTGTCTGATGTGGCCTATCTTCAGGGACTTCGTTCGGAAATTCTGTTACTCCTGATGAGCGCAATGAAGTCTCATCCATCCAGGCTTCTACTTTAGATCCACCCCAGGAGGTGACAATTAATCCTACGGGTACTTCTAAAACATCTTCCAGGTACCTACCAAAGAAGTATGCAGCTGCACTAAATCCAGGGGCTGTGGCTGTACTTGAGACCTCCCAGGAGCCCTCCATTTCACTGATTGGTTCTGCGCTGGCATTTCTAGTAGCTGTGTACATCCTAATGTCAGATTGGTTGGCACGTAAAATAGCTTCTCCACTTTCAAAGATGGGCTGGTTTGTATATCCCTTTAGCGTCATTTGCATGTTGGATTGACCGGAACAAATCCAAACCTCACCAATCATTACATCATCGAAGGTAATATCTTCACTTCCAGAGATAGATAATGTATAAGGACCTCCGGCCGTAGGTGTTTTTATTGAAGTTTGCCATTTGCCCGAGTCATCTGTCCTAACATTAGTTTGCTGATCCCAACTTCCTTCTACAATGATCTTTTTACCAGGTTCATCCCACCCCCAGATAGCGACTTCTTCATTTTGTTGCAATACCATGTGATCTGCAAAAAATGAGGGCAGTATCGTTTGCGAAAAGGATAGAAAAGGTAAGATTGTGATTAATGTTAGAAACAAGAATGTATTGATTTTTTTCATGATTGTTAGGTTGTTTAAATTTGGCTAATGTAATAAATGTTGGAATATTTTTGGGAATATTTAGGGGAATATGAAGTTTGAAGTGTCTACAGTCCGGGGAGTGCCTAAAGTAGGAAGTCCGAGGTTAGAAGTTGGAAGTCAGGAAATCCACAATACTTAAGCCGCAAGCTTCAAGCTGGAGTCAGAAGCACATTCCGTTCCCCGACTTCCCCCGGTCGCCAAAGCTGCGAAGTTGTAGGTGGCTTCTGAAATCAACTTTAAATGTTTTAGAAACTTCAAACTTTAGGCACTTATTTGGTCAGTCCATTCTTCCTAAATGGGTATTTTTGAAGTCGTCCGGGTATTTGAGCCCGAATCCAAAAATCCGGTCCAAACTGCTATGTCCAAAAAGGATTATGCCGATCAACTCTGCCCATGGAATGGACCAGTACCATCCTATTAGCCATAGGAAAATAGCAATTCCCTTGTGATGGAAAATGTTGTAGGTAAGGGCACCTATCCTGGGGTTCACTAGATATCCCAACATCCCAATGTCGGGAACCAAAATCAATAATGGGTATAGCCACCATGGGAACGCTGTCTGGTTAAATGCGAAAACGGAAAGTAAGACCATTCCTGCTTCTTCCCACTTTATTACTGTTTTCATATTTTTTTTTAATGTTAAAAGGATAGTTGTTTCAAATTTATTCCTTTTCCAGTTGGAATTGAATTTTTACCTGGAAAGTTGCTACAAACCTTAATTCTTCCTTACATTTAGAGTTTTTCACGTAATATTATAATGCTTTTTACAAATGAATACCCGAAAAAATATTTGTTTTATTTTCTTTTCACTGTTTTGTTCTATCGGATATAGTCAGGAGACTAATTACGACGAGAGCAAGGTTCCTAATTTTGAATTACCTAAGGTATTACTTTCTAAATCTGGAAAGGATGTTTCGAGTGTAAATGATTGGGAAAATATACGAAGACCGGAAGTCCTTAAGATGTTTAGTGAACAAATGTATGGGACTGTTCCAGAAACAGAAGTAAGTGTAAATTTTGTTGTAAGGAAGGAAATTAATACGGCTTTAAGTGGCGAAGCAACTCTCAAGGAAATAGATATGATTTTCAGTAGTAAAAACGGAAGACATAAAGCTTCTTTATTATTATTTATTCCCAATGGTGTAAAGGGGCCGGTTCCCATGTTCCTGGGACTAAATTTTTATGGGAATCATACCGTCAATCCAAGTTTAGAAATTTCTTTGCATCAGAGTTTTGCAAGAAACAATCCCAATTTTTACATTTTTAATAATCGTGTGGATGATAATTCTAGGGGTGTTCGTTCTTCCCGTTGGCCTGTAGAATATATTATCCGACAAGGATATGGTTTAGGTGTTATTTATTATGGGGATCTGGATCCGGATTTTGATGATGATTTTCAAAATGGATTACATCCTCTTTTTTACAAAGATGGGCAATCCAGGCCAACGGAAAAAGAATGGGGTAGTATAGGTTTGTGGTCCTGGGGACTATCACGTGCATTGGATTATCTTGAAACGGATGTTCAGGTAGATGAAGAAAAGGTAATTGTATTTGGCCATTCCCGTTTGGGGAAAACATCCCTGTGGACAGGTGTTCAGGACGAGCGCTTTGCAGCAGCTATTTCCAATGACTCGGGGTGCGGAGGGGCAGCTTTATCCAAAAGGGAATTCGGGGAAACTTTACAAGTAATTAATAATGCTTTTCCGCATTGGTTTAATGATTATTTTACCAGGTATAATGACCAGGAGGAAGATTTGCCGTTTGACCAGCATATGTTGATCTCTTTGATGGCTCCGCGTCCGGTGTATATAGCAAGTGCACAAGGAGATGAGTGGGCGGATCCGAAAGGGGAGTATTTGTCGGGATATTATGCACATCCCGTATATGAACTATATAATATTCAATCTTATAATGATCCTACACCTCCGGAAGTAAATGAAGCTAGAATGTCTCCCGGGGTATCTTATCATATGCGATCGGGGAACCATGATGTCAAGCAATATGACTGGGTAAAATATATTGAATTCGCAGATAGGTTTGTTCGTTAGAGGAATTGTATTATGACAAATGTGAAGATTTTCATTTTTTCTTTTGTTTTTATGTGGGTGAGTTTGTTTAAATATGGCTGTTCACAAGAGTCCTTACCGCTGGGCTCACATCCTTCTTCGCTAGAATTTGATCATTTCCCAAATAAGATTTTTGCATTTATATGGCGCAACTGGAATTTGGTCGATATTAAAAAAATGGCAGAGGTAATTGAGTGCCACCCAAGAGATGTATTGGAGGTAGGGTATTCTATGGGATTGTCAGAACCACTGAATCCTTCACGGAAATATCAAAAGCAATTATATATAACAATAATTAGACGTAATTGGCATCTATTGCCTTACTCCCAACTTATGAAATTGTTGGAAATGAGTGCCGAAGAATTGGCCTTTTCCCTTCGAGAGGATGATTTCTTGTTTATCAAACTGGGCAATCTCAAACCTAAATGTAATCCATTAATATATGAAATTCCATCAGAGAGTGAATGGGAAAAGGCGGCCTGGATAAAAGGAGTAGTTGAAAACCACTTTAATGGAGATGATACTGATAAAGAACCGCGATTAAGTTTTATTAAAGACCTGTCAAAATACCAGTCTCGTGTTGCACGGAACAACGAAGAGGGATTGAGGTTTATATACTCTTATTTCGGAGTGTTTGGTGACCCGCTTATGGATCCCGATTTAGATCCTTATCCCGATGGATTACTTGCTCAATTAGCTGAATTTGGAGTAAATGGTGTATGGATGCATGTAGTATTAAATCAATTGTCACATCAATCGTCAGTATTTCCTGAATTTGGTGAGGATAGTTCGATCAGGCTGAAAAGATTGCAAACCATAGTCGATAGGGCCGCAAAATATGGTATTAAGATTTATTTATATATTAATGAACCCCGATCAATGCCAGTTTCTTTTTTTGATAATCATTCTGAATTGGGGGGCGTAGTAAAAAATGGATACCAGACTTTATGCACAAGTATTCCTACAGTGCAGGATTGGATGAAAAAAGCGTTAGAGCATGTATTTTCTCAAGTGCATGGCTTAGGGGGCGTTTTCACAATTACTGCCTCAGAAAATTTGACAAGTTGTGCATCCCATGGCCACTGGAAAGAGTGCGAAAATTGTAAAAACAGGGAGTATCCGGATATTATAGCAGAAGTAAATCATATTATTGAAGAGGGAGTGCATAAAGGCAATCCTGAAGCCAAGGTTATTGTTTGGGATTGGGGGTGGAATGGGCACGGAGATGGTACGGAGATCATCAGGAAATTGCCGGATGATGTGTGGTTTATGTCCGTTAGTGAATGGGCGCAACCCTTTCATCGCGGAGGTGTGGACTCAAAAGTCGGGGAATATTCCATTTCTGTTGTTGGACCCGGCCCGAGGGCCCGGAAGCACTGGGAAGTTGCAAATGAAATGGGACTGAATACAGCTGCAAAAGTTCAGTTTAATAATACCTGGGAATTGTCGTCAGTACCCTGGATTCCCGTGATGGACCTCATCGCAGAACATGCCGAAAATCTTACGCAATCTGGAGTGGATGGATATATGTTGAGTTGGTCTTTGGGTGGATATCCCTCTCCAAATTTAAGGATTGCTCAACAATTTAATCAGGATCCTGGTTTGTCAAAGGAAAAAGTCCTTAATGAAATGGCGAGGGAAAGGTATGGAAAGGAGTTTTCAGCCTTTGTCCGGAATGCCTGGACCGCGTTCAGTAAGGCATTTTCGGAGTTTCCGTATGGGGGAGGTGTTGTATACAAAGCACCTCAGCAATATGGGCCGGCCAATTTATTGTATGAGAATCCAACTAATTATGGAGCTACTATGGTCGGATTTCCTTACGATGACCTGGATGGGTGGCGCGGTTCGTATTCTCCCGAAAGTTTTACAAATCAATTTCGGAAGCTTTCCGAAAAGTGGAAAGAGGGTCTTGGAGAATTCGAAAAAATTTTTACTGAAGTAGATCCTGACAGAAAGGAAATAGTTCTAAAAGATTATGGTATTGCTAAAGCGGTATATCTGCATTATACCTCTGTAGCCAACCAATGCGAATTTATTATGAAGAGAGGTATCGAGTCTGAAAAAGGGCGGCTTCTGGAGATTGTTAAAGAAGAGATACAACTTGCCAAGGAATTATATGAGATTACTTGCCATGATTCCCGTATAGGTTTTGAAGCTACCAATCAATATTATTATTTACCTGAGGATTTAATGGAAAAAGTGATTTCCTGCAATTATATTTTAGATTCTTTGAAAAAGTAGTGTGAAATGCATATTTCAGGATTTAGAGTTGGTCAAAAGAAAAAAATTGGAAGGTGGATCGTAATGGGATTCTTTCTAGTGCTTGTCTTTATAACTACTTTAGGTAAAGGGAAGTCTCAGGATTCGAAAGGAAATGAACTTTATTTTACCAACCCGGTTTGGGACGGAGCAGACCCCTGGATGACGAAGGTGGATAATGAGTACTTTTATTGCTTTACAGTGAATAATGAGATTAAAGTGTCGCAATCTCTCAAGATGACGGAAATGGGTGAAATCAAGACGATTTGGGAAGCTCCTGACGATGGCTGGAATCAGTCATGTGTTTGGGCGCCGGAGATCCATTTCCTTGACGGCCATTGGTATGTTTATTATGCTGCTGGTAATTCAGGTCCTCCCTATATTCATCAACGAACAGGGGTGTTGCGTTCCAAGGATTCAGATGTATTTAGCGAATATGAGGATATGGGGGTATTGTATACCGGGGATACCCCGGAAATACCGAAAAGTAATATTTGGGCTATCGATATGACGGTATTGGAGTATAAAGATAAATTATTTGCTGTTTGGTCAGGTTGGAAAGAGCAAAGAGACACGGATAAGACTTCTCAGCATATCTATATTCAGAAAATGGAGAATCCATATACGTTGATCGGAGAGCGCGTTCTGCTTTCTTCTCCCGAGGAGAATTGGGAGACGGGAGGGCCCCTGAATCTGAATGAAGGGCCTCAGATTTTGAAAAATGAAGACCGGGTTTTTATTGTTTATTCTTGCCGGGAATCCTGGTTGCCTGAATATCGATTGGGCATGTTGTATTTAAAGAAGGGAAATACAGACATACTAAATCCGGATAGTTGGTCAAAGCGAGGGCCGGTATTTCAGGGAACCAAGGATGTTCATGGTACCGGTCATGCTAGCTTTGTCATGTCACCGGACGGCAAGGAGGATTGGATTATATATCACTCGAAAAAAGGGACAGAGCCGGGGTGGAACCGCGATGTGAGAATGCAGCCTTTTTCCTGGAAGGAGGATGGCTTTCCGGACTTTGGGGAGCCTCTACCGGCGGGTGAGGAATTGAAGAGGCCGGGAGGGGAGTGATAATATCAGGCCTTCGGATGAGCAGAATTATTTCTAGACTCTATTGTAATACTTCTCTTGTTCTTCCAGAACTTTCCAATTAAAGGGTTCGAAGACTTCTGACAGATCGACAGAGAAACCAGAAAGTACAGTGGAAGTGACTGTGATGCCACGGGTATATAACCTACTGGGGATATATTCTCCGGAATCATCCAGGATATATATGGCCAGATGTTTATCTTCCGGGCTGACCACCCAATATTCTTTTACCCCATTAAGACGGTAAAGATCGTATTTGTAGGTGAGGTCTTTTTCAGAAGTAGAAGGGGACAGGACCTCTACGATGAGATCCGGTGCACCCAGGCATCCTTTATCATCTAATTTGTCCAGGTCACAGATTACGCAAATGTCGGGTTGTACCACATTGTCAAGGATGATTTCACCAGTTTCAGTTTTTGTAAAAAACCGTACGTCAAAGGGAGCGGAATAAACCTTGCATTTTTTTCCTTTTAGAAAACTGTACATGGAATTAAAAATAATTCCCGAAATTTCCTGGTGTTTCCGTGTAGGAGCAGGACTCATCCGGGATATATATCCTTTGATTAGTTCTACGCGCTCTTTTAAGCGCCATGTGAGATACTCGGCGTACGTGTATTTTTTATTAAAATCGAGTTGTGATAGTTTGGTGATCATGGCCTCTTACTATTTATTGTAACCCATAAATATATGGATTTTTTTTGATATATCAGGTTGTAAGTCAGGTGAATATAGGAGTAGAGTCTGAAGGCAGAGATTGTTGGGAATCATTAACTACCTTTTATGAACTTCTATGATGTAAATCGAATTTTTGACTCCTTGGCAACATTTTGTTGTCTAAATAAAATTCAACTGTCTATGTTTTACGATTTTACAACATGTAGAAATCAAAAATGATTTGATCAAATTTGAAAATTATTAAAACACTACACGGTTTCCAGTACTTCCACTACACACAAATATCCAAAAATTAGTATCGATAGTATAAGTAAAATATTAATCAATACGGGATTTTTAAAGTCGCCTACCCATTCTTTCTTATTGTTCAATATCAGGAGAATGATGGCTAGGAACGGCATGAAAAATGCACCAATTATAGAGTAAATAATGACTACCCAAAGCGGTTTGTCAAAATACAAAAGTAGTACGGGTGCCAGTCCCAGGTACAACAAATATCCGTTGTAATATTTATTCTGTAGGTTATTGACCTTTAAAGTTTTCGTGAAACCTGAGGAATGGATAAAGTCACTGAATAAATAGGGGACGCCTTGCCAAACTCCTAGAAGTGAAGAGGCTACTGCTCCCCAAAAACCAAACAGGAAAATAAAACGCCCTGGGGTACCTGTCTTTGATTCCAATGTATCTGCAATAGCCAGTATAAGTTGTGAGCCGGAATATTCACCCGGCAGGTTAACTGATGAAGCGATTAACAAAACGGCTATTCCAAATAATCCTGTAAAACCATATGATATTAACAATTCCCACTTTGAGTTACGGAAATTGCTTTTTGAAGATGATTTTGATTCCCTCAGCCAATAACTATAACTCAATAATGTTACACTACCTCCTACACCTCCCAATATGCCTACCAAAAATTTACCGGAACCTTTAGGAATGTAGGAGGCTGTAGTTGTTAGTGGTAAAAAGTCTATGTCTGGTAAAATCATAGCGGCAGAAATAATCAATGTGCCAAACATGAGCCCAATGAAAAACTTAATGGCTTTTTCAAAAAAACTATATTTGCCCCAATATACTAGTGCCATTCCGCCGAATGAATGGATGATGGCCCATTGAGAAACGGAAATCCCTGGGAAAATTGAATGGGCTGCTATTCCACAGGAAGACATAAGTGCTCCTCCGACGATAAAAGTCCAAAGGAAGAGATAAATTAGAAAGTACCAGGATACCCATTTGGGGAGTTTAGCGATCCAACCTTCGAGTAGAGTAGTGCCTGTGGCAAATTGCCAGCGCCCGATTCCTTCGTTTAAAGTATATTTGAGAATTGCACCCAAAACTACGGCCCATACAACGGCGACAGTATATTTTGATCCGGCTACAGCTGCGGCTACCATATCACCTGCGCCTACACCTGTGGCCGCTACTGCAAGCCCGGGACCAATGGTTTTAATCCATTTCATATAGTAGTATGTGATTAATTATTTCTATTTAATAGAAAAGTTGGAAAATAGTAATTATTTTGAAATTTTATTTTCATAAAGTATCATAATCTCTCAGGATGAAGAAAACAGCATTATACTTAATTATTGTAATTCTATTTGGTTTTTCATGCAATCGTAAGATGTCCCCTGATATGATTGCACTGGATAAAATTTCTAATTTCCAGGATCTTTTCAATGCTTCTCTGACCCATGGCGTAGAATGTTTTAGAATCCCTTCCTTAGTAACAGCACCCAATGGTTATCTAATTGCTGCCATTGACGAGAGGGTGCCGCACTGTGGGGATTTACGTGATAACCGGGATATTAATATAGTATTGAGAATAAGCAAAGATAATGGTAACTCATGGTCAAAGGTGAAAACTGTAGTAGATTTTCCGGACGGTCAATCTGCTTCAGATCCTTCTATGATAGTGGATGGGGAAACGGGGCATATATTTTTATTTTACAATTTTATGGACCTTGATAATGAGAACGGGATCTACTATCTCCATGTTACGGAAAGTAAAGATAACGGTGAATCCTGGAGTGAACCAAGGGACATTACATCACAGGTTACCCGACAGGAATGGCATGAAGACTTTAAGTTTATAACTTCTGGCCGGGGAATACAGACGCGAGACGGTACAATTCTCCATACTCTCGTAAATGTTACTCAAAACTCTGTTTATGTTTACGGAAGCAAGGATCATGGGAAAACATGGTTTTATAAAGGCACTCCTGTAAAGCCGGGAGATGAATCCAAAATTGTTGAACTGGATAATGGCGATTGGATGATAAATTCAAGGGATAAGGAAAAGACTGGAATTCGCTATGTACATGTCTCAAATGATAACGGAGATACCTGGAAAACAAGAACTGACAAACAATTGATTGATCCGGGGAATAATGCCAGTCTGATACGCTATACTTCTGTTAGAGACGGATATAATAAAAGTCGGCTTTTATTTTCTAATGCCAAAATGAAAGATGGTCGAAAGAATATGACGGTAAGGATCAGTTATGACGAAGGTAAAACCTGGACTGAAGGGAGAACCATTTATGATGGCCCATCAGCTTATTCTACCTTGACGGTTTTAGAAAATGGGGAGATTGGGTTATTATTTGAAAAGGACGACTATTCTCAAAATTCCTTTGTCAAATTTTCGCTGGAGTGGTTGACTGAAGGGGAAGATAAATATGTAGAACCACGATAGGGAAATAATTAAAAGCTCCTATTTACCAAATGAATGGAATTATCAAACTATATGATTAGAAGAAAATATTATATTAGTTTTTATTAATTAATATAAAAAGAAATTTAATGTCTAATAATATTCGGCCTTTTGTCCTTAAAGAGACGAATTGGAAGTCTGTAAAAAAAGAAGATTATCAAATAGCAATTTTGCCCTGGGGAGCTACGGAAGCGCATAATTTCCATTTGCCATATGGTACGGATACCTATTTGGCAGAAGAGGTAGCTATACTTAGTGCGGAAAAAGCATGGGGCAAGGGGGTCAAAGCAGTAGTTCTTCCTCCTGTACCCTTCGGAGTCAATACCGGTCAAATTGATATCCCCTTGTGTCTAAATATGAACCCTTCTACACAGTTAGCTCTCCTGAAAGATTTACTTTTGGTAATTAAGAAAAGTGGTAT
Organism: Membranihabitans maritimus; assembly: GCF_021729145.1. Taxonomy (GTDB): domain Bacteria; phylum Bacteroidota; class Bacteroidia; order Chitinophagales; family Saprospiraceae; genus Membranihabitans; species Membranihabitans maritimus. Next base: position 149,053 of record NZ_JAJSLW010000011.1, read on the forward strand.
TCAAAAATTAGTAATATTTAATGCTCATGGAGGCAATCACTTCAAACAAATGATAAGGGAGGTCTACCTGGAGTTTCCCGATATTTTTGTTTGTGCATTAAATTGGTGGCAAGTACAACCGGCAGAGAAGTTTTTTAAAGAACCGGGGGATCACGCTGGGGAGTTGGAAACTTCTGCTATTATGTATCTTTTTCCGGAATTGGTCTTGCCATTGGAGCAAGCCGGAGATGGAAAAAGCTTTCCCTTCAATCTAAAGGCAATACAAGAGGGTTGGGTATCAACTCAAAGGGTATGGAGTAAGGCTACCCGGGATACGGGAGTGGGTAATCCTCAATTTTCCACTTCCGAAAATGGAAGAAGATTTATAGAAGAGGTGTCAGGTTCGGTTGCAGAATTTTTTGAAGAACTAGGAGGTTTATCCCTGGAGGATTTATATAGTGATTCACAGGCAGAGCAGAATTAAAAGACGATTTAAAAGGATTCAGGTCCCAGTTAGAATTTGCACAAATCTGGTTATAATTGTATGTAAAGATTACATTTGAATATGATATTTTGCGTATCAATAATAAACTACAATAATGATTAGTCGATTAGTCTGGATTTACTTCTTTTATTGCTTTTTTACATTGTCAGTGGAATTAGAGGCGCAGGATGTTATTAGAGCTGAACATTATATTGCAGCCATAGAAAAGGATCGATTTCATGGTTGGCCTGCAAATAATGGATTATGGTTTTGGGAAGACGAAATATTGGTGGGTTTTACACAGGGAGACTATGCTATTCAGGACGGACATAATATTACTGGAATTCAAGAAAGTTTGTTTACACGGAGTAAGGATGGTGGTATTAACTGGACTGTTTTTGATCCGGAAAACTTTTTAGACGATGCGAACGAAAAATGGCTTCCAAATGGCAAAAAGCATTTGGAATCTGCCCTTGATTTTAGACATCCCGGATTTGCTTTGAGGGTGTTTTCTTCGGGGTATCATGGTAATGATGACCCTGAAGGAGGTTTTTATTATTCTTACGATCGCGGTCAAAATTGGAAAGGTCCTTTTTTCCTCGGAGAGGTAAAAGATAGCAGGGAATTGAAGAAAGTTGATATTCAAGCACGGACAGATTATATTATTTTAGGCCAGCGAGAGATGCTTGTTTTCATTACTGCCGGAAATGATAAAACGAAAAGAATTGGATGTATAAAAACGACAGATGGCGGACAGACTTTTGATTTTTTGGGGTGGGTTACACCCCGAAAGAAAAAAGTAAGGCATATTATGAGTAGTTCGGTTCAACTTTCAAACGATAGATTTCTGGTAGTAGACCGTAAAATTTCAAAAGATAAAGAAGATAATTCTGTGGAGTCATATATTTCTGAAGATGGTGGAAAAACCTGGAAATCAAACGGCACTGTCAAAAAGTTTGAATCCAGTTCTAATCCCCCCGCAATCTTAAGGTTGGCTGATGGTAGAATTATTTGTGTATACGGGGACCGCCATAATAGTGTTATGGCGGGTAAGTATAGCAGCGATGAAGGAAAAACCTGGGGGAAAGAATTTATAATAAGAGACGGATTTAGAGATGTGAAAAATACCTGGGATTTTGGATATCCCAGGATCGCACAGAATAATAGGGGGCAATTGATTGTTGTCTATTATTGGTCTTCACCACAACACCAGCAGCAACATATAGCGGCCACTATCTGGGATCCTGAGACCGTCCAAATTCCTTCTTACAAAGAAAATAGGTAGAAATTGTTGATATAAAAGCATTAATGAATAGTTTTATCTATTAAACTATACAATTTCGAATCTATATATGATGAAAACTCAATTAAAAAAAATTGGAGAATTTTCGGTTGGATTACTACTTTTATTAACCTTTTTCTTCGTAGGTAAAGGGATAGCAGGTCTTTTGCCATTTTCTATTCCCGGGAGTGTGATTGGAATGATTCTTATATTTACAGCACTTTCATTAAAAATAATAAAACTTAAATGGATTGAAGCAGCATCAATGGTTTTACTTGGATTGATGGGATTATTTTTTGTTCCTTATGGAGTGGGTATAATTGATGCATGGTATTTAGTAGAAAGCTGGGGATTATATATCATTCTAATTGCAGTTTTGACTTCTGTAGCAACATTCGCCATTTCTGGGACCTTGTTTAAACTCTTAAAGAAAAGGTAATTATGGGATGGTTAATGTTGGTAACCATATTATTGTTTTGGCTGGGTAACAAGCTGTATAAGGAATTACCTATTTTACTTTTTGTACCTGTTTTTTTCGCAGTTTCTGGTTCAATCCTATTCCTCTGGATTTTTGATTTTACCTTCGATCAATATTTCAAGGAAAATGAAGCTATAACATTCTTTCTTGGTCCTTCAGTTGTTGCACTTGGTGTATTATTATTTAAACAGGTTCGTAATGTCAAAAAGAATTTAACACCTCTTGTATTATCTATTGGTGGAGGTACTTTGATTAGTGTATTTTCAGTAATGGTATTCACTTTGGTATTTCAGTTGCCTGATGATTTAAGTGCCTCCTTGGTGCCTATTAGCATTACGACACCAGTGGCAATTGATGTTGCGAAAGGATTGGGTGGTGATCCCGGGATTACTTCGGTAGTGGTTATTGCTATAGGTATTTTTGGAAACATGTGTGCTCCGTGGATATTACACAAACTGGGAATTATAGAAAGTGAGGAGCTTGGAGTCGGCATTGGGACGGGTAGTCATGGAATTGGTACTGCCAGAGCTATTCGAATACATGAGAAAGCAGGCCTGTATAGTGGATTAGCAATGGCCATTAATGCCGTTATAACTGTATTTCTGGCACCAATTATTTGGGGTTTGTTTCATTAGGTATCATGGCGGATTTGGATTGATTACGGTAATTGCTGGGAGAACTTCCATATTTCTTAATGAATAGCCTGTTGAAGTTGGATAGGTTTTTAAACCCCGATTGAAAGGCAATTACTGATATTTTTTCATCGGAGTCGATCAATAGTTGGGTAGATTTAGAGAGTTTTATTTCATTAATATATTCGATAAAAGTTTTGTTTGTTCTTTTCTTAAAAAAGTGACAGAAGGCAGATGGTGTCATGTATAATATTCTACTGATAGTAGTTACTGAAATTTCATCATTAAATACATTTTCTGAAATGTATTCCAGGACTTGTGCCATACGGCGGCAATCTTTACGGGATGTATGAATGAAGCGATGGGTAAGGATTTGTTTAGAATTTTCTGAATGATCTGACAAAATACATAGGATTTCTAAAAACCTTACTAGTCTTAGCCTCAATGGTGCCTTATATAATTCAAATAGTTTGTGTAAAATACTTTGTATTTCAGAAAAATGTAATCCCAGTTGAGCCCTTTCTATCAAGCTTTCCAAAACTTGCCATTCAGGTACGTTGCTTAAAATACGTGCTATTTTGTTGTTGTGCCATTGTATGACAATTGCCTCTGCAATTTTACAATTGTTATCGGTAATCCATGCATGAGGAATTTTTGAACCCAAAAGAACGAAGTCTCCCGGTTGAAATGGTTCCTTTTGTCCTCCGATATATCGGGTCCCGTAACCACGGATAATAAGTGTTAATTCATACTCCGGATGTTGGTGATAAGGGGCATCAAATTTTTGGAGCTGTATATACTTTATATTAAGAGTCTGGCCATAAGGAATAAGAATGGATTCGTCGTATATCTTCACTGTATTATATTGATTTTTTTACCACCGAAAAAAATAAAATATTCAATTTAGTATCACAATTAAGCAAATTTCGGGTAGATATTTAAAGATTATTGATTTTACTTTGTGGTATAACATTTTAATTATTGAGATTATGAAAGATTTATCTTTTGTTCATGCGCCTATCAATGATCTTTTCTCTTTTGAAGATTTGAAAACTGATTGGAAGCAATATAAGCTTTCGCAAGACCAGTTGAACCATTTTGAAGAATTTGGTTATGTAGCAGGTGTAAAAGTTCTGGAACCCGAACATATAAGCATCCTACGCGAAGAATTACAGCATATTTTTGATATGAATGAGAGTGAGCAAGGTCTGTTTTATGAATATTATTCTAATGAGTCAGGAAATCCGGATACTACCTTATTTCACGCATTAGGAGCCTGGCGGGTTTTTCCCGGATTTCACGATATTTTATGGAATCCCTCTATTTTAGTGCCTGCAATGCAATTACTAAAGGGAGATGTTCGATTTTGGCATGATCAGTTATTTTGCAAGCCTGCCAAACACGGAGGAGTCGTTGCATGGCATCAGGATTACTCGTATTGGACCCGGTCCAAACCTATGCAACATTTAACCTGCTGGATGGGACTGGATGATGCTACTCTGGAGAATGGATGTATGCATTATATACCTGGTAGTCATAAGTGGGATTTACTTGATATGCCTGAATTGGGAGGAGATATGGACAAGATTCTTGATTATTTGGATGAAAAACAACAGGCTGATTTCAAACCTGTACCTATCGAACTTAAGCAAGGGTATGCAACCTTCCATCATCCTTTGTTAGTTCATGGTTCATATGAGAATCATTCTGAAAGACCTCGAAGGGGTGTTGTTTTGAATTATTTTAAGGATGGAACATTCAGTGATACGGATGAACCCCTTCTCCCGGGTACACCTTCTATAAAAAGGGGGAATCCTATTGAAGGACAGTTTTATCCGAAACTATTAAGTGTGGACCAATTAATATGAGTATTCAATCAGCCTGTATTATTCGGGATTGAGTGCAGGTCTAATATCTGTGTCAAAATGATCCATTAATTCATTTAGGTCCAAATTACCTTGTATAGAGAATAATTCCCGGTGCGGAGCGTCCAATTTCTGTAGGATTTTTAATAATTGCAATTTTTCCAACTCTGTGATGGGAGAAGTTACCATGTCACATATAGAACTGATCTTATTCAGTATTTTATAAAATTCTTTCCTACCCAAAGGGGTAACTTCTAGAATTTTGACTCTTTTATCTTCTTTAGAAGGAGTTTTAGATACAATTTTTTTCCTTTCAAGACGGTGTATTATTTCAGATCCGGTAGGTTTTGATTGTATATTTTTTTCAATCAATTGGGATTGATTTTTAGATCCGGTAAAAATTAAGTTAAGCACATAAGAAAATTCATCATATGTATCAAAAATAGAATCGGTTAATGCCAATTTTATATAATGTAATTTGTAACGGGATAAATGAGTTACGAGGGAACATGCAATAAAATGTGGATCAACTCCGCGTCCTTTGCCCGGCCATTCTAATTCTTTATATATTTCCTGAGACTCTTTTTCACCTTTATATTTTTTATTCAACCACTCTCTAAACTCAAATAGTGATACGTCTCTTTCGTTAAAGTTATTCTCTAGAGCAAAGTCTTCTATTTCTTCAAGAACATCCTTTACTAGTTTAATTCCATTCATGGATCAAAATCTGATTCAAAAATCCAAATTACAATCTTTTGCGTAAAAATATTAGAAATTCAATTAAAAATAGAATGTAAATATTCTTTTTTTTTATATTTTTGTATGTAAATATATTAATTGTGAAAGTTGTTTCAATTATAGGTTCTGGAATTTCAGGGTTAACAACCGCTTGCTATCTGGCTAAAGCAGGGTATAAGGTCCGTATTTTTGAGAAGAATGAGGAAATAGGTGGAAGAGCAAGAAAGTTTGAATCCCATGGATTTACATTTGATATGGGGCCTAGTTGGTACTGGATGCCTGATATATTTGAAGATTTTTTTAATGACTTCGGCAAAAAGGTTGAAGATTATTATGAATTGAGAAGATTGGATCCATCTTATTCAATTTATTTTGAAAAACAAAAAATTGAAATACCAGCATCATATAATGAATTTGTATCCCTTTTCGAAAAGTTTGAACCGGGTAGTTCATTAAAACTAGATCAATTTTTTAGCGACGCTGCTGCCAAGTATAAATTGGGTATGAAGGGATTTGCAACGAAGCCTTCACTTGGGATAAAAGAATATGCTGATCCCAAGTTGTTAAAAGCTGCCTTTAAGATGAATTTGTTCAACAACATGGACAAACATATTAATAAATACTTTCAACATCCGTACTTGCGTAAAATTATGCAATTTCCCGTAATATTCCTCGGTGCAATGCCTGACAAAATACCTGCAATGTATAGTCTCATGAATTACGCTGATACTAAATTGGGTACATGGTATCCAATGGGAGGTATGTTTAAGATTGTTGAGTCGATGGCATCTTTAGCAGAGGAATTGGGGGTTGAAATTAATTGCGGTAAAGAGGTTGTGGATTTCGTTATTAAGAAAAATATTGTCACTGGTATTTGTACAAATAAAGGAGATTTTGACACGCAGGTTCTCGTCGGCAGTGGAGACTACCATCATATTGAATCATTATTACCAAATCATAAACAAAGTTATTCTTCCGGGTACTGGGATAAACGAAAAATGGCTCCTTCTTGTTTAATTTACTACCTGGGTATTGGTAAGAAAGTTTCTTTAGATCATCATTCGTTATTTTTTGACTCATCTTTTGATCAGCATGCAAGGGAACTTTACGACCAACCAAAATGGCCTTCAGATCCAATGTTCTATGTTTGCACTACATCAGTGACAGATGCTTCTACAGCGCCTGAAAATTGTACAAATCTTTTTATCCTTGTTCCAATAGCGGCGGGGTTAGATGGGGACACGGAGCAACTGCGCAGGAAGTATAAAGAGAAAATACTGGAACGACTTGAAAAGAGGTTGGGAGTGGAAATTAGATCCCAAGTGATTTATGAAAGGTCATATTCGATCAGAGATTTTAAGGAAGATTACCATGCGTTTAAAGGAAATGCCTACGGTTTGTCCAATACTCTGGATCAAACGGCTTTTCTGAAGCCACGAATGAAAAGTAAAAAATTGAAAAACCTTTATTACTGTGGTCAATTAACGGTCCCGGGACCCGGCGTTCCGCCTGCTATAATATCTGGAAAAATAGTGGCCAAAGAAGTAATCAGGGAACACAATACTTATTCTGAAAATCTCAAAACAATTGCGTAATATGGATAGGCTACAATTATTCAATAAGGTTAGTGATAAATGCAACAAGTCTGTGATCTCATCATACAGTACGTCATTTTCATTTGCGACGAATCTTCTCCATCGTGATATTAGACAAAGCATTATGAATATTTATGGTTTTGTTAGACTTGCAGATGAAATTGTGGATTCTTTTCACGATTTCGACAAGAAATCCTTATTAATTCGATTCAAAAAGGACACAAATTTGGCTATTAATGAAGGAATTAGTGTCAATCCAATACTTCAAGGTTTCCAGAATGTAGTGAGAACGTATAATATCGACAATGGATTGATAGAAGCATTTTTTGACAGTATGTTTACTGATTTGAACAAAACCAATTGGGAAAGCGAAAGTGAATTAGATAATTATATTTATGGTTCAGCAGAGGTGGTTGGTTTAATGTGTCTTTGTGTATTTGTGAATGGTGAAAGAAGGCTTTTTGAGGAATTATCCAGTTCTGCCAGAGCTTTGGGGGCGGCCTTTCAAAAGGTAAATTTTCTGCGAGACCTAAAAGACGATGTGGCGGATCTGAACAGAAGTTATTTTCCGGAATTGAATAATGGTGAATTAAATGCAGCCGCTAAGTTGTCAATAGAAAGTAGTATAGAAAAAGATTTTGAAGAAGCATTCAAGGGAATAAAATTGCTTCCGGTAAAGTCTAAATTCGGAGTGTTGGTAGCTTATAAATGTTACATGTCTTTATTCAATAAAATTCGCAAATTACCCCCGGAAGTAATATTCCAGAAAAGAGTAAGGATTAACAATGCAAGTAAACTATATTTAATCCTCAAAACGGCAATATTTAGTAAGTTTTCAGTAGCTTAAATATCTAAATTTCTTTAAGATCATGGTTTTGCAATATTTGATATATTTTTTAATAATTATTTCCACATTTGTTATAATGGAAGGAATAACATGGCTTACACATAAGTATGTAATGCATGGATTTTTGTGGGTATTACATAAAGATCATCATCAGCCTCATGACCATGATTTGGAGAAAAATGACCTTTTCGCTATCATATTTGCTGTTCCGTGCATCACTCTTTTTTACTTCGGGACTTTTCATGATAATCCCTGGTTGACCTGCATTGCAATTGGGGTGTTTTTATATGGTATTGCTTATTTTTTAGTTCATGATGTAGTTATTCACCAAAGAATAAAATGGTGGACCCATTCCAAAAATAAGTATGTAAGAGCTATGAGGTGGGCGCATAAAATGCATCACAAACATCTGGGAAAAGAAGATGGTGAATCATTCGGGTTCCTATGGGTAGAAAGAAAATACAGGGATAAAATTAAAAAGGATGAATCCATTCGAAGAGCAGGGTCTGCTTGACAAATATTCTTTTATAATAGTAGGAAGTGGTTTAGCTGGACTAAGTTTATGTTTGGAACTTTTAGCCAGTAAAATGGATTTAACAGGGAGGATATTGCTGGTAGATAAATCATTTTCAAATTATCCAGACAGGACGTGGTGTTTTTGGGATTCGGGTAATTTCACCTACAAAGATCTTATTACAAAAGAATGGAGGAATGTCAGACTTTGTCTTTCGGATAAATTATTAGATATTGACTTGGGGAGATATCGTTATAAGATGATGGATTCCCAAGACTTCCGTCATTATGCATTCAGTGAAATCGAAGCATCAGGAAGAGTCGATATGGTGGAAGCAATTGTTACGGATATTTCACAGCTTGAAGGAGGTGGGGCTGTGGTTATGGCTGGACAGTTGAAATATATAGGCCAGAAAGTTTTCGACAGCCGTTTTAATAAAGAAGAACTAAACAATCATTCAGGTAATAAACTTTGGCAACAATTTCGGGGGTGGTATATTGAGACCGAAGCAGCGGTCTTCGATCAGAATAAGGCTACTTTAATGGATTTCAGGACGAACCAGGAAGATGCAGTAGCTTTTTATTATGTACTTCCTGTAAGCCCGAAAAAAGCTTTAATTGAGTTTACACTTTTTACTTTAGAATTAAAGCCGCGAGAATTCTATGAGAATGCTTTAAACCGTTTTCTCAATGAAAAGGTGGGTGGAAAATTTACCATAATTTCAGAAGAAGATGGAATTATTCCCATGACAGATTTAGTCTTTTCTCAAAAGTATAGGGATATACTGCCAATAGGTACAGCAGGAGGATGGACAAAACCATCTACAGGATATACTTTTTCATTTGTCAGAAGAGAAGTGGAGAATATTGTCAACGATCTTGAGCAAAATATTCATCCTCTAGAAAAACCAAAATATTTTAGTTCCCGATTTTGGTACTACGACCGTATATTACTGCGATTAATTTCTGAATATCCTAAAAAAGGAGCCCATATTTTCTTTTCATTATTTCAAGATAACCCTGTGTCCCGTGTATTTAAGTTTCTTGATAACAGGACGTCGTTGTGGGAGGAATTTCTCATTTTTGTCAAGTTGCCAGTAATTTTGTTTGTGAAAATGGCTGTGAAAGAAGTATTTAAAAAAAGAAAATAGTACGATAAGTAAACGAGATTCATAGTTTTTTTCTTTATGTTATTAAGAATCATTCAAAATAGAGTATGTTTGTTTCATAAACCAATATTTATGATTCGAATTATTAGTCTACTAATTATCCTGTTTTTTGTAATCACTGCATTTGCACAAAAGAATCCAGCGTATATTTTATTCAATACAAAGGGGAATAAAGTTTCATACGAGAAAATGATTCGAAAGTTGAAGCAGTCGGATGTTATACTATTCGGGGAGTTTCATGACAATCCAATTTCGCACTGGTTACAACTGGAATTGATTACCAGTTTGTCGGAGGAGCACGAATTGACCCTCGGAGCGGAAATGATTGAGACCGACAACCAGGTTTTTTTGGATCAGTACCTTGCCGGGGAAATTAACGAGAAGGAATTGGATTCGTTGGCCCGGTTGTGGCGAAATTATCATACGGATTATGCGCCCCTGGTGGATTTTGCCAAAGAACACGATATCCGTTTTATCGGAACGAATGTTCCGAGGAGATTTGCAAGTATGGTGTACCGCAATGGTTTTGGTGTCCTGGATTCGTTGACCGACAGGGAAAAAGGCTGGATGGCTACTTTGCCTATAGCTTATGACCCGCAATTGCCAGGCTATCAAAAAATGCTGGAAATGGGAGGCGGCCACGGAGGGGAGAATTTACCCAAAGCCCAGGCTATAAAGGATGCTACGATGGCTGAATTTATTCACAAGAATATTGAGGACGGGAAATTATTTGTCCACTTCAATGGTTCCTATCATTCGGATAATTATGAGGGGATCCTGTGGTATTTGAAAAGACTGGACCCGGACCGGGAATACCGGACCATTACTACGGTAATGCAAGAAGATGTGAAAAGGCTGGAAGAGGAGTACGAGGGACGGGCGGATTTTATTATTTGTGTGCCGGAGAATATGACGAGGACGTATTGATCCGGGCTATTCATCCCAAAATGTTTTTTCCGGAGAAAGTTTCGGCCCGGATGTAGGAAAATATGATGAATTTTTCTATCTGACTAAAATGAATCCACCGAACATTATGATTTTCACGGGCAACGAATGTCTGTTGGCTGTAAACAGGCACGAGTGAATCACAATTCGGATATTTTGGGTGGTTCGTCGCGGCGGACCACCATTCGTGCATTCGTGGCTAATTGTTCCTTTTTTGCCACTGAAGCACAGAGTATGCCGCAGGCATTTTATGGATTCTCTGGCAATTTCTACTGAAAAGTCGGTAGCCCGCTTGTGTCATCGAAAAGGATCGGCAGGCCGCGAATGGGGTTGACTTAGCGATCTTGTTCCCTATCTGAATGTCTGTGACGCAAGTCCATGAAAAGGATCTGCGGACACATACAATGGATGTAAATTTTCAGTGGGAATTACTGGTAATCGAATGAAATTAGAATTTGGATCATAAATAATGATCCATTTACCACACTACTTTCAATCCGTTTTCTTCGTATTTCATTACATTTTTATCTTTACGTATGAATGTAAAGTCATGCCTCATCGCTTGCCAAATTAACATTTTATCGAAAGGATCCTTATGCCGGTTCCCATTCAGATTGTGATACGATACGGCTTCTACCGGTGTAAGGGGAATGGATAGAAACCCCATTTGGAGTACAATTTGAGGGAATTCCTGGGGTAAAATGCCCTTCAACTCCAATTTACCAATAGAATATTTTAGCGAAATTTTCCAAAAATTAACGGCGCTAACAGAGATCGTATAAGCCGGATTTTCTAAAATTTCCCTTACTTTACGAGATAATTTTCCCGGTTGAAGAACGCTCCATATTAAGGAATGTGTATCGGTTAAATACGTCATTGTTGCAGAAATTCTTCTTCGGTGATCTTGAAGTCTTTATGAAAAACGGCCCGCGCTTTACCTTCCATTATGCCCAACGTTCTCTTTTTCAGTGAAAAAGGTTTATTGGGTATAAAATATCCTATAATTTCCTTCTTTTTACCGAAGGTGACAGCCACTTTGTTCCCCTGTTTGACCCATTCTACTACCTTAGAGAAATGAGTTTTAAATTCTCCCACACTCATTGTTTTCATAATACATTTTTAAAAAAGATATAAAATTCTTGTCAACTTGTCAAGAAATGACTTGGTCGTTTATAATCTCATTGTGATATGGTTTGACTCTATCAACAGTCGTGCTTATATATCACCAGGTCTGCCTGAAAGAAGAATAAAACGCAGTTATGACGTGGAAGTTGTAACCGTTAATCCCATTGGAGAAACTCCTTTAAAGTATTCATTTATTGGGTCGATTTACAATAATTCTGAAACCGGTATTGCGAAATAGCTACGAAAAAAAATTTAAAAAAAAGGTAACAACGAATTAGGAAATTTAAATTTGTAGTGTATATTTGTTCATTATAACCAATATGTAGTACATAATGAAAAAAAATAAATTACTTTCTCTTATCAATAATATTAATTTATTACTAATGGAATTGTTTGTGTCTCCTGCTTATTATAACATCATTTTTATCTTCATTTTTATCGGTAGTGTAAATGGCCAAAAAAAATTTCCATTTGATAAAGCAGAGAATAAAGGAATGTCCATTATGCAAATTGATTTGAATGATAGTTTAGGTTTGCAAACTATCGTAGATATTGATTCGAATTTATATTTGGGACATCCAACTTCATTTATTTCTAACAAGGATGAGATTACTATTATTTACTTGACAGGTCATGCTTTGGGAAATATTAGGTCTGTTAAGAGTTATGATGGGGGAATAAACTGGATTGAGAATCTTGATATTCCCGAAGAGTGGAATATCTTGCCTGATACAAATATTTATACAGGCTACAAAGTTAATAGCCCTTTTACTCAAGTTCCAACTGCATATAAATTGAATCCAAATTTCGGAGAGGAAAGGGTATTTCTTTATACGGGAGTTTTTACACCTCGGGCAGGTGAATACTTTCCTGCAAGATATGCTAGTATGGATTTAGCTGCAGACTGTAGGACGTGGTCTTCATTACGGCCTTTAGTTTTTGGAGGAAAGACTATTTCACCCAATGTTTTATTCGCCGATTTAATTAAGCTTAAAGATGGTAAATATCTAGGAACCTTTCATTTTGACGATAGAAATGAAGAAATGGGAAATAATGGTAAAATATTTACTGCTGTAACTGAAAATGGGTATGAGTTCACAGAACCTAAGTTAGCTGTTGAATTTTCTGAAGCTTTTTTATGTGAAGCTGGGTTGATAAGGAGCCCTGACGGTAGTTCCATTGCTATGCTAATGAGAGAAAACAATAGAATTTTTAATTCTTTTATTTCAATAAGCCATGATGAAGGTATTACATGGTCTCAGCCGCGGCAATTGCCTGATGCACTTACAGGGGACCGACATCAAGGAGTCGTCTTGCCAGATGGAAGGCTATTTATTTCTTTTAGAGATGTTGGAGTAGAGTCATCAACGAGAGGTGATTGGGTTGGGTGGATCGGAAAATTTGATGATCTTTTAGCTGGGAGTGAAGGTGAATACAGGATAAGATTTAAGGATAATCTGGTTGGATATGATTGCGGGTATCCTACTATCCATTTATTCGAAAACGGAGATATTTTTTTGGCAACGTACGGACATTGGGAAGAAAATTATCCTCCCTATATTTTGGCTTATAGGATTAATATTAGAACCCTTGACAAGTTATCTGAAAAATCTAAATAAGTGTGATATGTTTTATGTGTGTATTACTTTCATACTTATCCTCTTTAATAGTTGCACTTCAGAAACTAGAACTGTCAATGATGACTATCTTAGAGTAAAAAAGATTAGTTTTGAAATCGATTTGGATACTATTATGTCTGGTCATACTGATAGTACAACCTGGTTTTATCCTAGTATTGGTGTAGTTATGGAAAGTCCGAAGATGTTAGTATTGACTATTCAAGAAATGAAAAAGGGAAGATCAGATGTTTTTACTCCTGTTGTTTCTCAATATAGCCTGGATGACGGATTTTCTTGGTCAAGTTTGCAGAATAGAAATGATGCATTTTCATTTAGGGACGAAAAAGGACTTACAATAGGAATGTGCAATTTTACACCTAAGTGGCATTTAGTTTCAAAAACTTTACTTGGAACATGTCATTCAGTCCCGTATAGAAATGGAGCGCTTGTTTATGAACAGAGAACGCCCATTTGGTCAATATATAATCCAAAGACTCATGAATGGACAAAATGGCAGTTTTTGCAACTCCCTAATGATCCTAAATACTATGAAACTAATACCTGTGCCGATCAAAGAATTGATTTGCCAAATGGAGATATTCTATTACCAATATATTATAGAGGGAAAGGAGGGAAAACATATACAACTTGTGTTATTAAATGTTCTTTTGATGGAAAAGATTTGGGGTATTTGGAACACGGCTCGGAACTAAGTATAGATATTGACAGAGGTTTGTTCGAGCCTTCACTGACCCGGTTTGGAGATGAATACTACCTGACTATAAGAAATGATAAAAAAGGATATTGGGCAAAAAGCGAAGATGGTTTGAATTTTTCGGAACCTCAGGTTTGGAGATTTGATAACGGAGAAGAAGTTGGGACGTATAATACGATGCAGCATTGGGTTACGCATTCGGAAGGATTGTTCCTGGTATATACGCGAAAGGGAGCCAATAATGATCATGTAGTGAGACACAGAGCGCCTCTTTTTATTGCTCAAGTAAATTCGCAATCAATGAACTTGATTAGGGAAACAGAGAGAATACTTGTTCCCAATCGGGGTGCTAGTGTGGGCAATTTTAGTGTTACAAATATAAATGAAAATGAAACATGGGTAACAGTGGCCGAAAGGATGACGGGTAAAGGAGAAGAATTATTTGGAGCAAGTGGAAATGTTTATGCTTCGAAAATTAAATGGGGACGCTCTAATTATGTATGGAATAGGTAAAATTGACTTTATCACTAATATTAAAATATGGAAGAAGAATTAAGAAGTATTACACTAGTAGATCAATTAGAACATAAGTTGTTAAAATATATTAAAGAGGCTGATTTAAGAGAAGGAGATTCTCTTCCTTCGGAGAGTTTCTTTTCGGAAAAGTATAATGTAAGTAGAAATTTAGTGAGAGAGAGTCTGTCTCGGTTGAAAATGCTAAATATCATTGAGAGTAGAAGAAGACGTGGTATGGTTATCAAAGAAGCAGATCCTATGGTGAATTTTGTTAAAGTTATTAGGTCTAATCTTATTGGTAAACAATCAATGCTTGACTTGATAGAATTACGTTGCGCAATTGAAATTGGTATTACTCCCATGATTTTTAAGAGTGTGGACCACAATGATATTTTGGAACTAGAGGAAATTGTTGATCGAGAAAACAAATTAGGGGATGTAAAAGTGAGTGTTGAAGATGAAATAAATTTTCATACTAGAATATATCAAATAGTGGATAATTCCTCATTGTTAACCTTACAGAATGTATTAATTCCAATCTTTAGCTATGCTCATTCCAACTTTTTAGATTTCAATAATTATGTTCAAAGATTGAGGGATGAAGGTAGGATTGTCTCTCATAATGATCTGGTTGATTTTATAAAAGAGGGTGACGAAAGTGGATATAAGGAAGGAATTGAAAGACATTTAAGAGCTTTTCTAGACTATGTATATGAGTTCAAAAAGGAAAAATAAGCAGGAAATAGCAGTTCCTGCTTATTCTAAATTTATCCGATATTACTTAATAGATAAAACACAAAAGTATGAATTATTGGCAAATTTCAAAATGCCTTTTAGGGTATTACTTGCGGAATATGGGCTTTAAACTTTTTTTAATACCGTTATGCTGTGCAATAACGTGGACTTTATCTGCTCAGACCATAAATATTAAAGGAGAGGTGGTTGATAGTCGGGGTGAAATACTGATAGGAGTCAATGTCTTAAATGAGAGTTCCGGTAAGGGTACAACAACCGATTTTGATGGTACTTTTATTATAGAGGCTTCAATAGGAGACTGGTTGGTATTTTCCTATGTAGGATATGCAGTGCAACGTTTGAAGATCGAAAACGACAACAGATTATCGATTACTTTGCGGGAAAGCGCAGATGTACTCGACGAAGTTGTTGTTGTGGGATACGGTACATTACGGAGTTCGAGAATTTCTAGTTCAGTATCTAAACTGAGTTCAGAAGACTTAAATAATTCAACCTTTGCTCGAGTTGACCAGGCGATGGCAGGCAAAATTGCGGGGATACAGTTGCAAGAATCGAATGGAGGAGCCCCAGGATCGAGTTTATCAATCAAAGTTAGAGGAGTTAATTCAATATCCAGATCTAATAGCCCTTTGATCGTAGTTGATGGTTTTCCTATTTCGGGGGATATTGGTTTTATAAATCCAAAAGATATAGAATCCATTGAAGTGTTGAAAGATGCTGCGTCAGCAGCAATTTATGGTTCAAGAGGATCTAATGGTGTTATTTTGATTACAACTAAAAAAGGTCGAGAAAAAACACCGACCTTTAGTTTTAGCAGTACTTTTGGATTACAGGGACAATTAGGAGAAGTAGGAGTGTTGAATCGTGACGAATATTTGGAATTTGCGATTGAAGAGAGAACTAATAGTGCCATTTATCAGGGTATAGATCCTGCTACTCTAACTTCTCGACCACCAGACACAAGATATTCCATAGATCCACAATGGATCTCAAATCCGGAATCATTTCCTGATAACAACTGGCAAGATTTGATCAATAGAGTGGCGCCAATAAATAACAATCAACTTTCGTTATCCGGTAGTTTGGGTTCTCTTAAATATTATTCCTCTGTAAATTATTTGGATCAAAAAGGTATTATTTTAGGAAGTGATTTTCAGAGGACTTCATTTAGATCCAATTTAGAAGGAAGTCCTTTAGATTTTTTGACCTTGGGAATAAATTTTAGTATTTCTTATTCCACAGGGAATGATCCCAGGTCCAATTGGAACCAGGGGCCTGTTAGTAGATCTATTTTAGTAGCTCCAATAGTTGAGTTGGGTCAGCAAACATTCAGGGGTGGGTATTACCCATATCACTTAGATGCGTATCTGAATCCTGTAAGTTTGGTTAATGAAATGAAGAATCTAATCACTATTCAAAGAACTATTGCCAATCCTTTCATTCAATTTGAACCAGTTAAAAATCTTTTCATACGAAATATGACCGGGTTTGATGTCAGCAATAAGTCAAATGAATATTTTCTGCCAAATAATATTAATAGAGGGAGGGGAGCCGTTGGAAATGCAACAAATGATGCTGGTAAGGGGTTTTTGAGTGAGACAACTGTATCCTATTTATTGGAAAGGGATAAATTGGGGGTTAATTTATTAGCTGGGTATTCGTTCCAAAGTCAAATGGATTATAATTCTTTTTTGGAAAAATCCGGATTCCCTGACGATGAAATACAAACATTAAATGCTGGAACAGTTGTAAATTCTGCAACTGATTCAAGAACAGAATGGGATCTTATTTCATATTTTGGAAGATTGAATATGGAGTATGAAGGAAAGTATCTTTTGACAACGAGTCTAAGGAGAGATGGTTCCTCCAGGTTTCATAAAAGTAGTAGATGGGGATTGTTCCCTTCATTATCGATAGGTTGGAATGTCGATCGGGAAAATTTTATGGTAAATAATAAGTTTTTATCTTCTCTTAAGCTAAGAGCTAGTTATGGTACTACGGGTAATAATAATGTTGGGAATTATGCATATTCAAGTCTTCTGAATCAAAATAACTACGTCGGACCAAATGAGGAGGTTATTGTGGGGTATAGTCAAAATGGATTTTCCAATACTGATCTTACATGGGAGACTACTGAAATTTTGGACTTTGGATTTGATATAGGTATTTTAAAAGATAGAATTAATTTGACAATTGATTATTACATATCCGATACTAAGGGACTTCTGTTAAACGTACCAATTCCTGGGATAACAGGTTTTAATTCGGCACTACAGAATATTGGGGAAGTGCAAAATAAAGGTGTTGAATTGGAATTCATGACAAATAATCTTAATGGAAAGGTTAATTGGAATACTTTTTTTAATATTTCTTTTAACAAGAACATCGTTAAAAAGTTGGGTCCTACTGGGAGTCCAATTATTTCTTCCATAAGAGAAGCATCCACAATAACAGAAATTGGTAGGTCGATCGGAGAATATTATATGTTTGAAACCAGTGGTATATTTATGGATCAAAGTGATTTAGATAAATATCCGACTTACAAAAGACAGGAACCAGGTGATCTTATTTATGTGGATCAAAATGGAGACGGACAAATTACTATTGCAGATAGGACACATGTAGGTAGTAATCTGCCTAAGTTTATTTTCGGACTAACTAATAAATTTGATTTAGGGAATCTTTCATTTTCTTTTTTTATTGATGGCCAATATGGCAACAAGTTACTAAATATAGCTAAAGCACAGCACGGTCAATCACGGGGGAATGTATACGATTATTGGTTAAATCGGTGGCGTTCACCTGAGAATCCGGGTGATGGCAAGACTCCGCGCGCTGTTGTGACCGATAATCTTACTACTCCATCTGATTTTTGGTTACACGATGCCAGTTTTATTCGAATTAGAAATGTTTCACTAGGTTACATATTATCGGATAAGATACTCAGTAAATTATCAGGATTGAATGTATTGAAATTAAGCTTGACAATTGATAATCTTTTAATGTTTGATGAATATTATCATAATGTTCAGACAGGTACATGGAGTAATTCAGCCTTAGTTCCTGGAGTTGAATTTGATTCCACATATCCATTGGCAAGGACATTCAATTTTGGGATTGATGTAACTTTTTAAAAATTCAAAATAATAAAAATGAAAACTTTAACTAAAATTGGAATTTTAATCTTTACGATGTTTTCATGTCAAAATAAACTTGACCTTATACCAATTTCTTCAAAGACTGATTCCGGATTTTATATTACATCGGAGCATATTGAGCAAGCTCTTGCAGGATGTTATGATGCATTACAGGAGGCAAAAGTGAATCAGAATTTTTCATATATGTTGACTGAGGCCAGATCTGATAATACATGGCAAACAACCTTTTACGATGACGGACAATTTTGTAGATTCTCAGAAGACGCTTTGAATACTACTTTAGCTACCGCATGGAATAATCTGTATAATTATATTAACAGGTGTAATAGAGTTATATATTATGTTGGGGAAATTGATGCTCAAGAATCTTCTAAGAATCAATGGAAGGGGGAGGCTTTATTTATAAGGAGTTTACTGTACTTTGATCTTGTCCGTATTTTTGGAGAAGTTCCAATCGTAATTGAACCGTTGACAATTGATGATGCCTATGAAGTTCCCAAAAGTACGATTCAGGAAGTTTATGATGTTATCAAAAATGATTTATCAGAAATAGTGAATAATAATTGGTTGTCCACAGAGATTTTTCCTGGACGAGCCAACATTTATGCTGCAAAAGCTCTTTTGGGGAAAGTATTGATTTATAGATCAGGTTATCCATTGAGAACTAATGAGTGGTCACAAGCTAAACTATTATTTGAAGATGTTATTGGGTCCGGAGAATTTGAATTTTTTGAAAATTATGATGATATTTTTGCCTTTGAAAATGAAAATGCCGGACAAAGTTTATTTGCTATTAAGTTTGTTGATGGTACTAACGAAGGAAATAGTTTCCCTTCAAGAAATGCACCGAATGAAATAGATCCATCTGATTTTGTCTTTGGTGGGACTCCATTTCGTTTACATATTACAGAAGATATTGCTAAGGAAATATTTCCTGCAACTAATGATTTTAGAAAACAATCCGCTTTAAGAATGTCTTGGTTAAATAAATCTGGAGATACTATAACAAATGATCCATGGTGTCGAAAATACAGTGAATACAAGGACCAAATAAATGGTCCGGTAAGTGGCCTCAATAACTGGAACATTGATTTTATATTAATAAGGTTTACAGACGTAATGATGTTATATGCAGAAGCTTTAAATGAATTGGAAGGTCCCAATGGAGAAGCTTTGGCTATCCTTAATAGGGTAAGAGCAAGAGCCGGTCTGGAACCGAACCCTCAGACGGATAAGGAAACATTCCGCCTGTGGATGGAGCAGGAGCGTAGGAGTGAGTTTTGTTTCGAAAACGAAAGGTGGTTTGACCTCGTACGTACCGATCGGGCGTTGGATGTAATGCAAGCTTTCCTGGAAAGACAAGGTGGTACCTTTGTTAATAATTTTACGGATCGAAGTAAATATTATTATCCCATTCCTCAGTCGGTAACTGACCTTACAGGTATTAAATAGAAGTTTTATTTCTTATTATTTAAAAAATTTATGATAATTAAAAGCAAAATTAAGGGATTGATAGTTCCTACTTTTACCCCTCTTGATAGTAGAGGTGAGTTAAAACTTGAAATGATTGATAGATATGCTAGATATTTAGTGTCGATCGGTGTGGATGGAGTTTTTATTTGCGGTACAACAGGAGAAGGACTCTTGCTTTCTGTTGAAGAAAGACAAAAAATTCTTGAAGCTTGGATGTTGCATAGTAATAATCTTACGGTTATTGTTCATATTTCTTCTACAAGTTATAAAGATTCAATACGTTTAGCGTCTCATGCGAAAACTATTGGGGTTGACGCAATAGCTTGTATGGGACCATGTTATTTTCCCCCAAACGGGGTTTCAGAATTGGTTGAATTTAATAAGAGAATTGCATATTCAGCCCCAGAAATTCCTTATTATTATTATCATATACCTAGTGTATCAAGAGTTGATTTACCCATGGTTCAATTTTTAAGCAAAGTTGAAGATGAAATTCCAAATTTTTGTGGGATTAAATTTACTTCAAAGAATTTAGTCGATTTTCAAGAATGTATCCGGTTGGAAAATTATAAGTTTGATATACTAAACGGAAATGATGAATATTTTTTAAATGGTATGCTATACGGGGTTGAAGGGAGTATTGGAACATCATTTAATTTTATACCACAATTGTATTTGGACATTAAAGAAGCTTTTGAGAATAATGATATAAAAGGAGCTTTAGACTATCAGGCAAGAGCTATTGACTTTGTTAAGTTAATGCTTAAATATGAGAATGCTATAGTCAGTTCCAAAGCAATTTTTAAAATCATGGGTTTGGACCTGGGACCCTGCCGATTGCCTCTCAGAAATTTAACAGATGTTGAAAATCGCTCGCTGGAGGCAGACCTGAAAGTATTAGGTTTTTTTAATTCCATATCAACATGCTAAAAGTTCATATCCGATGTGTTTTTTGGGTTAGTACTTTTCTTTTATTTCTAAACTGTTCTGGTATTTCTACCAGTATGCCCGAAAATAATATTCAAGCACTGAACAAACTCAAAGAGGCAACCCGGTCCAATGATTTTTGGGTTCGGGTTCATGCATACGAATTTTTACAACAATTGGGATATCACGAGTGGGTGGACTCGTCTTTTTACGGACTTTTAGATGTTTATGGAAATGAACCTGAAAAACGAATCGGAGTTTGGAGAATTGGGGTCCGTGGAGGAAAAACAAAGAAAGAAAAGGAAAATTACATAGATAAAATTCGGGATGTTTACCTTAACGCTAAAAGTCCGGATCGTTTGCATGCCGCTGAAACATTGGCCAAGTTGGGTGTTTCTCTTAAAACTTTTCCACCCGGATTGGTAAGCAATGATTTGGAAAGCGGTGGTGTATTGAGGGGATTTGTACTTTGGGGAAACAGCCTTCCCGCAGATCCCGGAGGCGAAATTGATATTCAGGGCCTCCTGGAATTGTTTCCGACAGAAAAAAAAGAGGTACAGGAAATCTTGGCTTACGGGATTATGAAGATGAAGGCTGAGATACCGCAGGAGGTCCGGTTGGAAATGGAAGGCATAACCGCGGATTTTTCGTTTTCGAATTTGACACGGAATCGGATAAGTTTGGCTCTGACTGCTGACAATCATCAGGTCATGGGCGATACGGGAATAAAAGATCATTACAGGAATATGATTCTTAGTAATGTAAAGAGCACTCGTTTCGAAGCGTGTGAAATGATGGCTTATTACGGGGACAAAACGCTGATACCTGACCTGTATAGAGTACTTACCGGGCAGAATGTTTTGGAATCCGGAGAAGGCAGGTCAGTTTTGGAAAGTATGAACCTGGATTGTCAGAGTGCAGCTGCTTTTGCGTTATTGTCCATTGAGCGTAAGAAGGACAAGCATTTATCAGTCTGGGATTGGGGCGTTATTGCTTTTTTTCTCCTGATGATGTTGGGGATCGGTTTTTATTATTCGAGAAGGGCTTCCAGTAAAGAAGATTATTTATTGGGAGGCCGGACTATGAATCCCTTTATGGTGGGGCTTTCTTTATTCGCTACTTTATTGAGCACACTGAGTTATCTGGCGTATCCCGGGGAACTGATCAAGTACGGGCCTATGGTCGCTTTTGGTATATTATCCTTTCCCGTGGCGTATTGGATCGTAGGAAAGTTCCTTATTCCGGAATTTATGAAGCTCAATGTGACCAGTGCCTATGAAGTGTTGGAGCTGAAGCTGGGACATAACGTACGGAATCTGGGAACAGTATTTTTCCTTCTTCTCCGTTTTTTATGGATGTCCACGATCATATATGCTACGGTCACCACGGCACTTTCTACGATTATGGGCTTTTCTGAGAAATGGGTTCCCCTTATTTGCCTGATTATAGCGTTAATTACGGTTTTATATACTACTCTGGGCGGAATAAAAGCAGTTGTCCTGACAGATGCGATTCAGTCTTTTATTTTACTGGGTGGGGCGATATTGACCATAATTATTATATCTTCCCGATTCGGTAATTCGATGGATTGGTTTCCCCGGGAATGGTTGTCCCACTGGGAAGAATTGCAGTGGGGGATTGATTTCAAACAGAGAATGACTATTGGCAATATCTTTGTAATGACCCTTGTGTGGCAGGTATGTACTGCTGGCTCCGATCAAATGGCTATTCAACGTTACCTTTCAACGGGTAGTAAAAGAGAAGCTAAATGGTCGCTTAAAGTTTCATTAATGTCCAATGCCTTGGTTCAATTGGTGCTGGCAGTATTGGGGTTGGCTGTTCTTTCTTACTTTGTGAAATTTCCCGAAGATTTGGAATTCGGAACAAATGTATATGAGAATGCCGATGCCTTGTTCCCGAGGTTTATTCTTGTTGGACTTCCGGTTGGTATCAGTGGCCTGGTGGTAGCAGGAATAATGGCTGCAGCTATGTCCAGTCTTTCTTCCGGGCTCAATTCTTCTTCTTCCGTGCTATCAGAGGATGTCCTGGATCGTCATTTCCCTAAATTATTCAAAACGGTGGATCCATTGAAACAGGTACGTCTGATTTCCGTGATTTTAGGTATCGTTGTTTCAGTATGTAGTATGTTCATAGGATATATAGAAGGAAACTTACTCGATGTAGTCATCAAAGTAGTTAATCTCGTAGTAGCACCTTTGTTCGTTTTGTTCTTTATGGCATTGTTTGTGCCCAAAGCAACGGATAAGGGAACGTTCTTCGGAGGAATTTTTTCTTTGTTGGTAGCTATTTTAATTGCTTTTACAGAAATTTTTGGCCTAAGTGTCCTGACCATTATGCCCGTTTCCCTGATCGCCGGTATAGTATCAAGTTATTTGTTTAGCGAATTGGATCGACAATTCCTCTGAGGATGCTGATAAGAACAGAAGTTTTAGAAGTCGAAAGAAATAACACAGTAAAACCATCTGCATACATATGCGAAATCTGTGGGCTGGAATAGATATTCCCACTGATCAGTACAGTTAGGTACAGAATATGATATATATTATCCTATAGTTTTCCGAATATATTTATCTGTCAAATTGCTTTAGGTCCAAGGCCGGGTCAATAACCTGGTTGGAGTAATGAAGTTCATCCCAATACACAGTATCCTGAGCTTCTGCCGCATTCCTACCTAGTATGGCGGTCAAAGTGGATTCAGCCCCCCTTTCGGCTTCGTTGAGGTAATTTCCACTTTCAATACTTTGAATAAAACTTTTGTGTTTGTTTTCATCGGCATTATGAAGGGAAGAAAGAAAAACTCCGGCAGCACGCTGCTCTTCCGTCAATTCAGCTTTCCCTTTGGCAATACCGGAATCC
Organism: Membranihabitans maritimus; assembly: GCF_021729145.1. Lineage (GTDB taxonomy): Bacteria > Bacteroidota > Bacteroidia > Chitinophagales > Saprospiraceae > Membranihabitans > Membranihabitans maritimus. Next base: position 172,746 of record NZ_JAJSLW010000011.1, read on the forward strand.
CATTCATTGTCACCGGAAATAAACACTCCTCCGCTATAATGAGCTTCGGCCATTCCTTTTGTTCCGATAAATCTTGCACATACATCACCGAAAACAGGTCCTAACTGTGTGGAGTGATAGCTTACATTGATGCCTTCGGGATATTCGTATAACGCCTGGTAATGGTTCCAGGCATTGCCGAATTCCGTACCACCTTTTAATCCTCCCGAGCCATTAGCCTTTACAGGATGGGTTTGTAAAGCCTGGTTACATATATCTAACATATGAATCCCTTGATCCAAAAGGGTACCTCCGGATAATTCTCTAAAATGGAAATGATTGCGGATGCGAGCTTCATCATAGGACATATGATCATATGGTTTAATAGGAATTTCTGAAGCCAGATAGTACAGTTGTACATTGATCACCTTACCAATATCTCCGCGTCTTACGCGGCGTATCATTTCGGCATAGGGGGTGGCATGAGGGACCTGGAATCCAATTGCGAGACTGACTTTTCCTTTAGCTGTTTGTCCTAATTTTTCTATTCTGCGGCATCCTGCCACATCGATTGCTGCGGGTTTCTCGCAATAAGCGTGTTTCCCTGCCTTTACGGCTGCTTCCAGGAATTCGGGGTGGGTATAGCAGGGAGAAGAGATTAGGACTGCATCTACCTGGTCATTTTCTAATAATTCCAGATATGCTTCGGAACCTCTGTAGATATTAGATTTCTGTACTTCGCCGAATCCTTTTGCGGCGTTGAGTTGATCCATTTTTATTTTGGCTTTATCCAATTGATCTGCAAAAATATCAGCCAGAGCATTTATGTTTATATTAGTGTGCCGGGACATGGAAGAAATATCCGTAGTTCCACGGCTGCCACATCCAATAAATCCCATATTAATGGCAGAATTGGCTTTGGATCCAAATACGGTTTCCGGTTTCAAAATAGTTAATGTCGAAAGAGCTGTTGCTCCCTTTATAAAGTCTCTTCTTTCCATGGATTAGTTATATTTTTAATTTCATAGCATGTGTAAAAAGTAACAAGGCACCTAAAATAAAAAGGAGGGTGCTATTGTTGGTACCCTAAATTTAAATTTTATATTTATTATAATGTTATATTATTGTAACGGATTGTATAGCTTTTATAAATTGCGATTGGAAACCCCTTGCATAAAGGGAATATCTTTGAGGGAAATCGCTTGAATAGTAATTTTTTAACATAAAATAGTTTCAAAAGAAGGATGAAAAAAGTAATGATCATTGGAGCTGGTGGGGTAGGACGAGTAGTGGCTTATAAGTGCGCAGAGCAAAAAGATGTTTTTTCTGAAATATTATTGGCGAGTAGAACCAAAGCTAAATGTGATGAAATAAAAGAGGCTATTGGTGACGATAGGATTACAACAGCGGCTATAGATGCGATGGACAAGGATGCATTGGTTAGTTTAATCCGGAAATTCAATCCGGAAATGGTGATACACGTTGCTTTACCATACCAGGATCTGGTAATTATGGAAGCTTGCCTGGAAGCAGGTGTACACTATCTGGATACCGCTAATTATGAACCGGAAGATGAAGCCAAATTCGAATACAAATGGCAATGGGCTTACAACGAACAATTCAAACAGAAAAATTTAATGGCCTTGCTTGGTTGTGGATTTGATCCTGGTGTCACTTCGATATTTACGGCCTATGCGGACAAACATTATTTTGATGAAATACATTATTTGGATATTGTGGATTGTAATGCCGGAGATCATGGTCATCCGTTTGCAACCAATTTTAATCCTGAAATTAATATCAGGGAAGTTACGCAAAAAGGGAAGTACTGGGAGAATGGTCAATGGGTCGAGACGGAACCTCATCAATTTATGAAGAAATTGAATTACCCTGAAATCGGTCCTAAAAATTCGTACCTAATATATCACGAAGAACTGGAATCTTTAGTGAAAAATTTTCCTACTATCAAAAGGGCAAGGTTTTGGATGACTTTCTCTGATGAATACCTTACTCACTTGCGTGTAATCCAAAATATAGGGATGGCTAATATCGAACCCATTACTTATGAAGGAAGACAAATTGTACCTATCCAATTTTTAAAAGCTGTACTACCCGATCCTAAATCATTGGGTACAAATTATAAAGGATGGACATCAATTGGATGTAGAATCAGAGGGATAAAAGATGGAAAAGAAAGGACATGTTATATCTATAATAACTGTAGTCATGAAAAAGCATTTGAAGAGACAGGTACCCAGGGCGTATCATATACCACAGGGGTTCCTGCTATGATTGGTGCGAAAATGATGGTGACCGGAAAATGGAATGGCGAAGGGGTGTTCAATGTTGAAAATTTTGACCCGGATCCTTTTATGGAGGAGCTCAATAGTTGCGGCCTTCCCTGGGAGGTAAAACTGGATATTGATTTGGAGCTATAGGTCATGAGATTGGAGTTATTGTGCGCGTGGTTTGAGTTACGAAAAAAGTAGTAATTGTGCAAAATGAGCTGAATATCTCACTACTAAAAGTTAAGAGCTTATAATTAATTTAAAAAGCCTTCTGTTCAACATGGAATACTGTAGAAAATGATAAAGCAAAAATACTATTACCCTAATATCCCGAGCCCAGCTTATGTCCTGGAAGAACAGAAGATAAGATCTAATTTAGAAAAATTAAAATATGTTCGTGAAAAGGCTGGAATAGAAATCATTCTTGCCTTAAAGGCTTTTTCCATGTGGTCAGTTTTTCCTATAGTAAGGGAATATCTTGATGGTGCTACAGCAAGCTCTTTATTCGAGGCCAAAACTATTTTTGATGAGATGGGCGAAAAGGCGCATACATATGCTCCAGGCTATCGAGAAGATGAGATTGATGAATTAGCCCGGATGAGTCAAACCATTATCTTCAATTCCCTGGATCAATATTACCGCTTTGGAAAGAAAATGAAAACGGTAAATAGCCAATTAGCTTTTGGGATTCGGGTAAATCCTGGATATAGCGAAATAGAAACAGATTTATATAATCCGGCATCACCTGGAAGTAGGTTAGGTATTCGCTCATTGGAAAACGTACCAGATGGAATAAATGGGCTTCATTTTCATGCTCTTTGTGAAAATAATTCGTACACATTATCACGTGTCCTGGATGCCTTCGAAGAGCGATTCGGTCATCTTTTGGATCAATTGGATTGGCTGAATATGGGGGGAGGGCATTTGATTACGTCTTCGGGATATGAAATTGAACACTTAATCCAACTTTTGTTATCTTTAAAAAGGAGATATTCCCATCTTAAGATAATAATGGAGCCGGGGTCTGCAATTGCCTGGCAAACCGGTTTTCTCAAATCGACGGTTATGGACGTAATTGATACTCCAATGCGTAAATGTTTAATCCTGGATATTTCGTTTACCGCCCATATGCCTGATTGTTTGGAGATGCCTTATAACCCAGAGGTTAGAGGGGCTAAATATGGTACAGAGGGTAATCATGTCTATCAACTGGGAGGAACAAGTTGTTTGGCAGGAGATCAGTTGGGACCTTATTCCTTTGAAAATGAAGTGAAAGTAGGGGATGAAGTAATTTTTGAAGACATGATTCATTATACGATGGTAAAAACCACTATGTTCAATGGGGTAAGACATCCGGATATAGGGATCATTAATGGTAGGGGAGAGTATAGAGTTCAAAGGAGTTTCACCTATGAGGATTTTAAATCCAGATTGTCATAATATGGATGAAGAATATAGAAAGTCAGAATGGATAAAAGAATTGGTACCCATATACGGACATCGGGAAACAAAATCAATGTGGAAAATATACCGGGAATCTGATCGTGTTTCTGCAAAATTTACCGATGATCTAAAAAAGCTTAAAGCCCAGTTTCCTATCCAATATCTCATAGGATATACCTGGTTTTACGATTTGAAAGTTTTTGTTGATCCGGCAGTATTGATTCCACGTCCTGAAACAGAGGAACTGGTCTATTATATTCTGGATCGTGTGCAGGATGCAGACTTTACTGTGATGGATCTGGGAACGGGTTCCGGTTGTATTTCGCTAGCATTGAAAAAAAATAAACCCGGTTGGGAAATTATAGGAGTAGATAACAGTCTGGAGGCTTTGAGAGTAGCTAAAATAAATGCACAATATCATAATTTAGATATTCATTGGTCTCAGGGTGACATGCTTGACTGGAATTGGAATGCAACGAAAAAATCAAACATAATAGTTAGTAATCCGCCTTATATCCCACTTGGGGATAAGTCCAAAATGGGGGGGAATGTTATTTTCCATGAGCCTGAATCAGCTCTATTTACGGCAGATAGGAATGGATTGGAATACTATCTATCCATTTGTCGCAATAGTTGGAGACAGCTGAAAATAGGGGGATGGATATTTTTAGAAATACACGAAGAGAAAGGAAAAGATATTGTGGAGATGTTTGAATCTGAAGGGAAATACGAAGAGATAGAAATTATCAAGGATATGCAAGGGAAAGATCGAATATTTTGTTGCCGCAGTGTGAAATAAAAAAAGTGCTGCAGCATTGATTCGCATACAGCACTTCGTTTAATTAAACCTTAGATCTTCAATAGTTTGAAGTAGGATCTTAGGTGATTATATTTTATTGGATCACAAATTTTCCATTTTTGCCATCAGCATTGATATAATAGTTCCCACTGGAAAGTCTAGAAATATTGATCTCACTGGTATAAATTCCATACTTTACCGGTCGGCCACTTGAGTTATATATTCTGTAAAATACACCATATCTAATGTTTTTCAAAGAAATATAATCATCTGCCGGGTTGGGTGCTATAATAATTTGAGTTTCATCAACTACTTCTTCCTCCGCTTCATCTTCTTCCTGTGCAGGGGGCGTTGGTTCAGGAGTAGAGGGTTGTGCTTTTTCTTCATCTTTGGATTGACAAGATTCCAGGTTAAGTGTTTTTAATTCAGAAGAAATAAATGAACCATTTTTATCTTTTGATTTGATAAAAACAGAAATTTCTTTTATGCCGTCGCCAGAAGGACTGTAAATACTTTGATAGGATGTATTTTCATCGTTCCCTGCAGCCGTAATGTTTTCAAGTAAGGTATAGGAGCTGCCATCTTCAGATATATAAACTCCGAATTGAGAACTGTTATTTTCTCGAACCATTGACCACTTGATATTAATACTAGTGCATGAGGAATTACCATCAAGAGTAAGGGATTTAAATTTTGAAACTAAAACTTCAGGGCATTCTTTGGTTCCATTATTATTGTCCCATTTACAATCCGAACCATTATTTTTCTTAACGTAATCCCAGGTCATAAACCAGGCGTCATAGCTGCGTCCGGATCCTCCAAAAGAATACTTACCTTTCTTATAGCCGAATCCCATTACCCAGTCTTCATTGTACGTACATTTCAAGAAATTTTCACGGTGGCCATTATTACAACAATCAACGTCAGCATACATCATTCCAAATATAGCCCATTCAATAGCTTTTTCAACACTAGTGAGGGTATTTATGGCAATGTTTTCGGAATAACCATTGAAGCAACTTCCCCATTCGCCAACCTGTTCACTAACACGGCTTTTTACCGATCCCAGGCATGAAGATTGATGACCAAATTCATTACAAGATACCATTTTACAGCTGTGATTTTGCGATGCATTTACTACCGCAGCATCAAGGGGTATATTAGTTACATTAATATCGTATGCACCACTGTATGCTGTTCTCAAGGCATTGATAATTTTTTGAGCATATTCAGTAGGATTCTTGTAATACTTTGGGTGTGAATATTTTTTTATTTCATCTGTCTTAAAAGCTTTCCTTTCTCTTTCTATTGCCTTATTTACATTTTTTTCAAACGAAATATCAAAATCATATTCGTACTCGGTTTTGGGATTGGGAACACATATATTTCTTAGGTCAATACTCCTTTCAAGTGTTTCGTATACTCCGGGGCCAAATTGCTGATTCTCTTGGGCTATTAAAACATCAGTTGTGAAAATAAATAGCGCTGCCAGAATCAAGCAGGATAAAGTTCTCTTCATATCAGTTAATTCGTATTTAGTAAATCGTTTATTAAGAAACTGTTAAATGATCGAATTATTGGACTTCAAATGTTAAATGTTGAATCTTAACATTTTAAACATCTAAATTTTCCGATTTAACCTAAAATGCATAAAACTATCCTATGAAAGTCTTAAAGAGAAGTGAAAAACGTATTTGATTTCAAATGAGATATTTACAAATTCCCTCCTCAAATGGTGCTTGGGTTAAAATTTCACCGAATGTAAATATTTATTTTTGAATACCTGACACCGACGCAACACAAATTGTCAAATTTTTAATAAAAGATTACGTTTTATATTGATATTCAGTTATTTAAATAATACAAAAAAATTATTGATATCCACCTTGGAGGTAGGGATTATCCCCCGGCTTTTTTAGTCTTGGTGTATCCTTGTTCTTTCAGAATTTGAAGAACTTTATTTCTGTGATCTCCCTGTATAAAAATTTCATTATCCTTAACAGATCCACCGGCTCCACATTTTTTCTTCAGGAGCTTTCCTAGTTTTTCGCGATTATCTTCACTACCCTCAAATCCTTTGACTATGGTGATAACTTTATTGCCTTTAATTCTATCCAACCAAATACGCAAACTTTGTTCCTCCGGATCGGGGGTAAATTCTTCCTCTTCATCAAAAAACCTGTTGACAAAATCAGGATTGGTGGAATACACGTTAATTTTCTTTTTTTTGCTCACGTTTTATTTTTTCTTTTGACCAGTTTCTATTGATCATTCTCATAATTTTTATACCAAGAGAATTTAATGATACCGGTTGATTTGATAATAAAAATACAGCAGTTTGAGTCTCGGGAAGAATTGCGATAAAACAACTATTTCCTTCCGATACTCCTCCTTGAATTAATATAGTAAATTGGTTATCAATTTTCAATAAATGCCATCCAAGACTTGAAAAGAAATTTTCTTTTTCATCAATATGATACTGGTATTCAGGTTCTTGAAAATACCAAAGCCAGGAGTGATTTTGTGTAATATAGTCATTGAAATACAAATCTGCCAGTGATTTTAAATCACGCAGACTGGTGTAAGCGGTTCTGGAAAGTCCAAAAATCATACTTTTTTCGGGTCCAACCTTTCTTCCTGTTCGATCAAATCCCTGTAAAACTAATTCCTCTGCGGGATTGTGTATATAAGTGTTGGAGAAAATTGAAGGGAATAACGGCCCGATGTAATGATTTAAATTGATATTTTTTGGTAGCCTACTGGAAAGGTAGTATTCAATAAAGGCATAACCAAGATCTGAATACAAATATTCGTTTTTATTATTGATTGCCGATTGGTGTATACACGAGTCCAGGGCTTTTACAGGATAATATTCATAGGGATGGTGACCGGGCATTTGATATAGGGCCAGGTTATTGGGAATCTTCGGTAATCCGGAAGTATGAATGGCCAAACTCTTGAGGGTAGTGGTGAAAGTATTGGTTCCTGTATTAGGTGAAATTTTAATACTATCTGTCAGCAATAATTTATTTTCATGATGCCAAAAAGAAAGTAATAAACCTGCGTATATTTTAGAAGCTCCACCCAAACAAAATAAACTATCCAGGTAGCTTGTATCTGTTTTTTGACTCTGGGTATTAATAAAAAACTCAGAATCCCCATCAATTATTAGTGCATGAATAGGTAATTTGCCAAGGTCATTATTTATAGTTTGATAAGTAATGATTTCATTTATTTCTTCCCTTAGATTTTGGGTGGATTGGGCTTTCGCTGGTTGCAAAGTTAATATAAGTATAATACTTGCTAACCAAAGTGGAATACGGGAAATAATGACTCCATGTATAGAGTGAATTGAATAAATACTTTCTTTAGACAAAAATTTCACCGGAATTAATTTAATAAAATTCAGGATACAACAGATAATGTCAATTTATTGAAATTAATATAATAAGGATATAAAAATAAATATTTGATTCCCTATTTTCAACCTATGAATAATTTTAAACGTCAGCATTTATTGTTTTTAGTTCTGGGAGCATATTTCGTAGCTAATGCCATAATAGCTGAATTCATAGGTGTTAAAATTTTTTCGCTTGAGCGGAATTTGGGAATTGATCCATTTAGTTTCTCTTTTTTTGGTGAAAGCCAATTATCACTCAACCTTACTGTCGGCGTCCTTCTGTGGCCGTTAGAGTTTGTCATGACAGACGTCATAAATGAATATTACGGAAAAAGGGGCGTTAAAATTCTTTCGAACCTGGCTGTCGGTTTAATCATTTACGCTTTTTTAATGGTATTTATGGGTATACATCTTATCCCTGCCGATTTTTGGCCCCAATCTCATATAAATCCTGCCTGGTCTGCCGAGAAGCAAGCGTCGGAATTAGCAAAAGTAGGCAATTATAACTATGCATATGAATTGGTATTTGGACAGGGATTATGGATAATTATTGGATCTGTAATTGCTTTTTTAATTGGTCAGGTTACAGATGTTTTTGCTTTTCATAAAATTAAAAAAATTACGGGGGAGAAAAAAGTCTGGTTAAGAGCTACTGGCTCTACCTTGATATCACAAATCCTCGACAGCTTTGTCGTATTATTCATTGCGTTTTATATAGGTGCTGATTGGTCCTTGAGTCTTGTGTTGGCTATAGGGGTTGTAAATTATATTTATAAAGGTTCTATGGCTATATTGCTTACTCCACTAATATATTTAATGCACTTTTTCATAGATTGGTTTTTGGGGAAAAGTCTTGCAGAAAAAATGAAATCTGAGGCACAAAATAGCTAATATATGCTGGCGGAAAAAATTATAATGCTTCGTCCTTCCAATTTTGGATATAATCCCGAAACAGCAATTACTAATGCATTTCAAGAAAGGCCAGATGGTACTAAGCAGCAGATAAAAAGCCAGGCATTGACAGAGTTTGACGGGCTTGTCGGGACCCTGCAAGAAGCTGGAATACATATTGACATTTGGGAAGAAGATGCATCTGATATTAATACTTATGATGCTGTCTTCCTTAATAATTGGTTTAGCACCCATCCTGATAATACGATATTTACTTATCCAATGTTTTCTCCGTCCAGAAGGTTAGAAAGAAATAGTAAGTATCTTGAAAATCTTACCAACACCTATCAAGTGCTCACCAAAATTTCACTTGAAAATTATGAACAATTAGGAATCTTTCTGGAAAGTACCGGAAGTATGGTTATTGATCATGCTAATGGGATTGTTTATGGAAACCGGAGTCCAAGAACGAATGAAATCCTATTTTTTAAGTGGGCCAGGCTTATGGGGTTTACACCCATATTATTCGATGCACTTGACCGCAACAGGATATCGATTTATCATACAAATGTATTAATGGGCCTGGGGGAGAGGTTTGTCGTAATCAATAGCGAAGCAATACCTTATCGGGATTGGGAAATTCTCAAATACCACTTCAACAAAACGGGCAAGGAAATTATTGAAATAGACCATTCTCAAATGGAATCGTTTGCGGGAAATGTTCTGCCACTGGTGAATAAAAATGGAAAACGAATTTTGGCTATGTCAACATCGGCGTTTGAATCATTGACAAGGGATCAAATTTGTAGAATTGAGGCGCACGCCCTGATAGTTAAGCATGATATTTCCACAATAGAATCAGTAGGAGGTGGTAGTGTCCGTTGTATGATCGCCGAAAATTATTTGTAAGTACCCCAACACACGCCCTACTAAATTTTAATAATTCATAAACTGTTAGATTTTTTTGTCAATTTGATCATTATATATAAATAAGTATATATGATTGTTAATAATTATGTTGATAAAAATTAATATTGACTTAATGTCAATTTCGCCTAAAATTCCCAATTTTGTACTCAAATTTTAGATTTTATAAAATAAAGATTATGAAAAAGATGTTACTAATGACTTTGTTTTGTGGACTCGGATTTTTTCTGGGAGCACAAACTATTACAGGAATTGTCGTAGATGCTAATTCCGGAGATCCATTAATTGGAGCAACAGTAATTGAGAAGGGAACTTCAAATGGAACAATAACTGATATAGATGGGGCATTTGAAATTGAGGTGACAGAAGCAGCGGAAGCTATCCAAATTTCATATGTGGGATTTGAAAGCAAGTCAGTTGATATTACAGGCCAATCAGGAACTATTGACCTAGGTACCATTTCTTTAAATGCCAGTGCTATGGGATTGGAGGAAGTGGTAGTTACCGGAGTTATGGATATAGTAAGAGATAGGCGAACACCAGTGGCTGTTTCAACAATAGGTACAGCAGAAATTCAAGCTAAGGGGGGAAATGTAGAATTCCCTGAATTGATGAAGTCAACTCCCTCTATTTATGTCGCAAACCAGGCTGGTGGCTATGGTGATTCAGAGGTTTTTACCAGGGGGTTTGACCAGACCAATACTGCCTTTTTGTTAAACGGACAGCCAATTAACGGTATGGAGGATGGAAATATGTATTGGTCAAATTGGTCAGGTATGACCGATGTGGCAAATGCTGTACAAATTCAGCGTGGATTAGGATCTTCTAAACTAGCTATATCTTCTGTGGGAGGAACTGTGAATATTATTATGAAATCAACTGAACAGGAAGAAGGAGGATCTGTAGGGTTTTTAATGGGTAACGATAATTATTTGAAAGCAACTGCTTCCTACAATACAGGATTGAAAGGAAAATGGGGTGCATCTATATTATTGACACATTGGCAAGGTGACGGATGGGCTGAAGGTACAAAAGGGAAAGGTCAAAACTATTTTGCTTCTATCGGATACAAACCTAATGACAACCACGAATTTAATTTTTTGATCACCGGGGCTCCACAGTGGCACGACCAAAACTTTTCCAAACCTATTTCAGAATACTATCAGGGAGGTGACGAAATAAATCTAAAATTTAATTCAAACTTCGGATATCTTAATGGTGAATATATATCTATACGAAGAAATTATTACCATAAACCTGTAGCCAATCTCAACTGGGAATGGGATATCAATAATAAATCTTCACTGGCAACAGTAGCATATGCTTCATGGGGAAGAGGTGGAGGAACCGGACCTTATGGAAACGGACCCTCACCACAGTACTTTCCTGAAGCGTTGACGGCAGATGGATATATTAACTGGTCAGCTGTTCAGGAGTATAATCGATCCATTGATGGCGGAATAGGGAATGGTGGATCTTTTACAGGTACGGGAATCCGGGCATCAGTTAATAACCATGCATGGTATGGCTTAGTATCAAAATATGAAACACTTTTGGGAAGTGATTTGACATTAAGCCTGGGAACTGATTTGAGGACTTACCACGGATCTCACTTCCGACAGCTGGTAAACCTTATGGGATTAAACGGATTTGATGAGTCTGATCATGCGCGATTTAATAACCATATTGTTTCAAATACCTATAAAGCAGCACCATGGTCATCTTTGTTTAATAATGCTCCTATTGAAGAACAAATTGATTATTCAAATGATGAAACGATTTCGTACGCCGGGTTATTCGGACAATTGGAATATACAAACGAAAAGATAGCGACATTCCTACAGGGTGCAGTTTCCAATCAATCCCACGTTAGGTTTGAATTGTATAACCAAACGGAAGCAAATGAAGAATCTGAAAAAGTAAATAATCTGGGGTACAACTTAAAGACTGGATTATCTTATTCTTTTGATCAAAACAATACGGTTTTCTTTAATACCGGGTATTATTTGAGACAACCTTATCACGATAATATTTATCTAAATTTTTCAAATACCGTTAATCCTTTGACCGTAAGTGAGAAGATTTTTGGACTTGAAGCTGGGTATAAATTTTCTTCGGAGAAATTTGCTGCTAACTTGAATTTATATCGAACTTCCTGGAAAGACAGAACTACAACCAGAACCCTCAATCAGGGCGATGAACTTCCAAATGGAGATGTTTTGGCAAATGGTGGCTATAGAAATACTGTGCAGAATCAATTGCATACTGGTGTCGAAATTGATTTTATTTATGAAATTTTCACGAGGTTTGACCTCAAGGGATATTTATCAGTTGGAGATTGGGCGTATGAAGGAAACAATTCGAGCAAGTATTTTGATGATAGTCAAAACCTGCAATACGAGGATTCAGGGATTAATGTTGATGGTGTAAAAGTAGGTGGACCTGCTCAGACATCTTTTGGTCTTGGAGTTAATTACAATATTGTTGAAAGTCTGAAATTGGATGTAGATTACAATCATTACAGCAGTCTGTATTCACGGTTAGGGGTAGGGAATGAATCAATGGAGTTGCCTTCGTATGGTTTGCTTGATCTCGGATTATCCTATACATTTTCTGTAGGAAATGGTCAGTATTTAAACCTGAGAGCAAATGTATTCAATGCACTGGGCACAGAATATATTTCATATGCAAACACAGCCATCGCTGCCAGTAACAATGATGCTGAAAACTGGAATGGTGTGAATAGAGAAAACGAAGTTATGTTTGGAAAAACCAGGACCTGGAATATATCAGCTAAATATTCTTTCTAACGGCGAAGAAAATTGAGTAATACAATTAAAGGGATTTCTTTATCAGGAGATCCCTTTTTGTTTTAATAAAAAGAAATTAAATATTTTTATGTTATAAAAAAGATAAATACCCGGATAGAAGCGCAATTGGTATCAACAACTTTATTTGATAAACGTTTTCATAAGTACGAGGTTGACTGCAAGTCAAATTGCTTAGATTAATTTGCATTATCGAACTAAAATTATGTTTTGATGAAATTACCCAAGAACTTTACAATAGGAATAACTTTTTCCGGTGGTGCTTCTTATGGAATTGCTCATATTGGTGTAATTAAAGCATTGCGGGAATATGGGATTGAACCGGACGTTGTGTATGGAACCAGTGCCGGAGCAATGGCATGTGTCCTGTATGCAGGTGGAGCCTCAATAAGGGAGTTCCGGGATTTTGCAAGAGGGAGCAAAATTCTCAAAATGGTTCGCTGGAAATATCCGAAACTTGGTCTAATACCTTTGGATTACCTGGAGAATAGGATTAGTGCCTATTGTCCTTACGAAAATCTTGAAGAATTACCGGTAAAAACCTATGTCGGTGTAACCAATCTTGAAACGGGGGAACACGAGACTCTTTCCATGGGGAATTTGTCGAAAGCCGTGTCTGCATCCTGTGCAATACCGGTATTTTTTAGACCTGTCGAACTTAATGGTAACTTATATGTAGATGGCGGCGTAGCCAATAATATGCCTGCCAAACGATTGAGGCAGGAATGCGACTATGTAATCGGTTGTAATGTGGTCGAAAATGTTTTTGTAGGAAGAAAATCTTTTAAAGGTTTCAAAAGGGTTATGGAGCGGACATTGACTATTTCTTTACTCAATCGGACTGTGGTGAATTACCCGGATTGTGATTTTATTATACGTCCGACTGGTATGGCTAATCGGTATGGTAAATTCGATTTTGGCAAAGTAGATGAAATGATAGAATTAGGGTATCAAAAGACCCTGCGAGATTTGCCTGCTATCCTTGAAGGCATCCAATTGCGAATTGAATCAAAATATAATGGAACACAGGCTAGTAAAAAATCTGATTATTACGAAAGGATAAGTTAATCCAGTTCTACCGAAAAAGCTCTGCCATCATCGAGGTCAACAGAAATATTTTCTTTTAAGGTTGTTGCTAGTGATAACCCTACGTAATCTACGTGTATAGGAAAAAGTTTATGGGTGCGGTCAACGAGTACTGCAGCCTCCAGTTTTCCCGGAAGAATTTCCAAAAGAGGTTTCGTTGCATAAAATAGAGTCCGACCCGTGTGAGCTACATCATCTACTAATATTAGTGTTTCTCCGGATAAAATTTCATAGTTAACAGAAAGATCAACGGATTGAGCTAAAGGGTTGGCCGCATTAAGTCGGACATTTACTAATTCTACCGACGCTAATGTAAGCCGATCCATTTCCTTTTTGATTAATTCAGCAAAACGAAACCCATTATTGTTTATCCCAATTAGAAAAATCTTGTCCCGATCAGAATTGTTTTCAAGGATTTGAATAGCCAGCCTCTTGATCTTTTGTTTTATTTGTCTGTGTTGGATAATTTCCATAAAGCGAAAATATAAATTGATATTTCATCTCATCTGCTAAAGTATTCATTATTTTTCTTATTACCTGAGTTAGTAGAATTTTTAGGATTCACAGCACTTGAAAATAAGGAGGTTTGACTAAAAGGGGCGAATACTGAGTGGACTATTTAGAGCTCCCGAAAGGAGAATGATCGCTGTTTTCAAGTGTTTACAACCATACTACCCATCCTCAATCTTGGATGGAGAAGTTAAACCAACTTCGTTCCCTCACCTTGTTTTATCCCGATAAAGCTTTAGGTCGCTTACTTTTAAATTCCCCATCTGCGCCCGCTGATACTATAATTTTTCGTGGAGCCTGGGTTATATCGAATCTGTCTACGTAACCTTGTAGATTGTACCTTTTGATCTGTAAGAAATGATGAATTCAAGATTGACAAAGTATTTGTTTTTTGCAGAATGAGGATAATTTATTTCAAAATTGGTGTCCTTAGATTGAGAATTTGAACAATTATTGACATATTTGATATATTATTTTTGTTTTTTATATGAATCTGGGATGGAAATTGGGCAGATAATTTTTTTAATCGTATTGATAGCAGTTGCTTTTCTGGCTATTAAATTATATGGCAGGGTTTTTCGCAATATCCGGCTTGGAAGAAGTGAAATAATTAATGACCAAAAGAGTAAAAGATGGAAAAATGTTTTACTTGTTGCATTTGGACAAAAGAAAATGTTTAAGAGGATAGTTCCGGCTTTATTACATTTTTTTATTTATACAGCATTTTTGCTTACACAGGTGGAGCTTATAGAAATTATAATAGATGGAATAATGGGCAAACATCGTGTTTTGGCCAACCCCTTGGGTGGCTTTTATACGTTTATTATTGGAATGATTGAGGTTCTTTCATTATTAGCATTAGTGGCTACCATTGTGTTTGTAATTAGGAGAGTGATTCTTAAGTTAAAGAGGTTTCATAGTATTGAAATGAAGGGATGGCCGACTAAAGATGCTCTTATAATTTTGGCAGGTGAGTTTTTATTGATCGCAGCTATTTTTACGATGAATGGAAGTGATGTTCTTTTACAAGGGATGGATCCCGAACATTATCCTTCTACGGGAGTATTACCTGTTTCTAATTGGCTGGGCCCGGCTATGTTCGGGAATTTGTCTTATGAATCCTTAGTGATGTTGGAGCGAATAGGATGGTGGGGGCATATTGTGGTTGTATTTGGATTTATACTATATTTGCCAATCTCGAAGCATTTACATATTTTTTTGGCCTTTCCAAATACCTGGTACGCCCGATTGGAGCCTAAAGGAGAAATTCAAAATATGCCTGAAGTTATGAATGAGGTGAAGAGCATGTTGGGGCTGACTGAAGAAAATTCCGGAATGGATGAGTCAATTGGAGACCTTCCGGAATTTGGAGCGAAAGACGTGACCGGTCTATCCTGGAAAAATATAATGGATGCTTATGCTTGTACGGAATGTGGACGGTGTACAAGTGAATGTCCGGCAAATATTACGGGCAAAAAACTATCTCCCCGAAAAATTATGATGGATGTGAGAGACAGGGCCGAAGAAATAGGAAAGACTTTGGACCAAAACAAAAGTAATGTAAGCCTGGCAGAATTTGATGACGGAAAGACTTTATTTGACCGTATTACGCGAGAAGAATTGCATGCATGTACTACTTGTAATGCTTGTGTGGAAGCATGCCCTGTACTTATTAATCCATTAGATATTATACTGCAAATGAGGAGATATGAAATATTAACAGAGTCTTCGGGTCCGGGGGATTGGATGCCAATGTTCAATAGTTTGGAAAATACGGGGGCAGTGTGGCAGGTGCCGGAAGAAAGGGATGCTTGGAGTAAGTAATTGAGGATCGGGAGTGGGGAGTTAGTTGTTATTGAAAGGACATTACTATGGAAAAAAGACACATCTCCGGAAGGAATTACAATATAGGTGCCTGTTCCGGTGGGAATGGAGGGATTGCAAATAGAAAAATTTGAAAACCATGAAAGTTAAAACATTTGCAGAATTGCAAAGTGAGGGTGTAACACCAGAATTATTATTTTGGGTCGGATGTGCTGGTAGTTTTGACAGCCGGTCACAGAAAATTAGCAAAAAATTGGTAGAGATTTTGGATGAAGCAGCGATTCCTTTTGCTATTCTGGGTAATGAGGAAATGTGCACAGGTGATCCTGCAAGGCGGGCCGGGAATGAATTTGTGTTTCAGATGTTAGCCCTTCAAAATATTCAGACCCTTAATGGATATGGTGTACAGAAGATTGTGACTACTTGTCCTCATTGTTTCAATACATTAAAAAATGAATACCCTGAATTGGGGGGGCACTACGAAGTCATTCACCATTCGCAACTTCTTAAAAAATTATTAGAAGAAGGTAGGATAAAAGTACGAGGAGATGTTTTCAAGGGTAAAAAAATAACCTATCATGATTCATGTTATTTGGGGAGAGCGAATAATATATATGAAGCCCCGAGAGATGTACTCGAACATTTAGACAATGAAATTGTTGAAATGCAGAGATCACGTAATTGTGGACTGTGTTGTGGTGCCGGTGGTGCACAGATGTTCAAAGAAGATGAACCAGGAGACAAGAGAATAAATGCAGAGAGGGCGGATGAAGCATTAGGTACTGGAGCCGAAATTGTGGCAGTTAATTGCCCTTTTTGTCTGACGATGCTAGGGGATGGACTGAAAGAAAAAGATGAGAAAGTAATGGTATTTGATATAAGTGAATTAATTTTGCAGGATAAAACATAATTTAATTATCTGATGGAAGCGGTAAGTGTAGATGTTCTAAAGAATTCAGCAAGGATTTGGGTGTATCAGGCCGATCGAATCTTGAATGAACAAGAAGTGCAGTGTATTTCGAAAAAATTAGAGAGGTTCTTGTCCCAATGGAATACACATGGAAAACCTTTAGCGGCTGAAGCATGGTTGGATGACAGTCTTTTTATTGTCCTAGCTGTTGATGAAGACAGGCAATTGGCCAGTGGGTGCTCAATCGATCAGTCTGTGCATTTTATTCGTGAAATTGGCAGCCGGTTGAATATTGACTTTTTTGATCGCATGACTTTTTCTTATCGTGATACAGAAGGTAACCCTCAATTGGTAGGGGCACAGGATTTACCTAAGCTGTATAAAAAGGGTGTAATTGAAGATGAAACTCTTTTTTATGATACATTAGTAACAGACAAAGGGAAGTGGAAAACCGATCGTCTGAAACCCCTCATAAATAGTTGGCAGACAAAATTTCTTTAACCAATATTGCGTTTGAACTTAGAATGTATTTTACTTTTTGGATGCCTCCAAAGGGCTGAGGGAAGTATTACTGTCTAAGTATTTTGGAGTTTTGTCTAGATTTTTGACAAAAGGGAACTAATTGTTTTCTCATTTCCGTTCCATCAACAGTTGATTTCGATAATTGGCTATCATTAACAAGAATAAAGTTATGTTGAAAAAAGTGAAAAAGTGGCTAGGAATTGAAGGTGTTAAAATAACGATTGAGGTTCCGGAAAAGATCTCCATGGAGAAAAAACGAGTCGATGGAAAATTGATTTTTGAGAGTCGCCAGGATAGTGAAGTTGAATCAATTCGATTGAGAATTGTCGAACGGTTTATGAGAGGGCGAAGAGGAGGAAAGTTAATTAATGAATATTTACTGGGAGAATCCGAGGTTGTGGGCAAGTTTACGATAAAAGCCGAAGAACCTACAGAAATTGAATTTGCCCTTCCTTTTAAAGTTCTGCAATCTGATATGGATCGCTGGGAAAGTAAAAATCTTATTTTCAAAGGATTAATAAAAACGGCCAAATGGGTCCGGGGTGTGAAGTCTGTCTTTAGAATTGAAGTAGAAGCGGATGTAAAAGGTATGGCTATAAGCCCTTTGCTTAAAAAGGACATTAATTTAATATCTTAGTAGAGTAATTTTATTATTCCAAACTTGTGATTTAGAAAATATTCTTTAATATATTACGTATATTAATTAAAAGCTATCCCCTAGTTTTAATAGTGTTTAAAGCCGATTAATGGGTACATATCTTTCCAGATCACACTTAGTAATCATTGTATTGATTTCACTAGCAGCCGTTGTAGGAATTCATTTTTATGCCAATAATCGGCAATTTAAAGCAGATGAATACAGCCAATGGGTCACGCATACACATGAAGTTCTCGAAACCACGGTGCTAATTAAGAACAAAGTGTATCAGCTGGAATCGGAACAAAGGGGATTTTCTATACAACCTATAACCAGTAGTAAATTATTAATTGATACCATAGGGAGTGAATTGCAGGTATTGTTAGACTCCTTACAATTCCTGGTAAGTGATAATCCTGTACAAGAAGATCGGACCTTACAATTGGAACAATTGTGCCAGCAGAAAATTCAATTTGAAAAGGAAACTCTTTCGATGTCGAGTAGACCTTCCTATTCCAGTGATAATAATCTTGCCAGATTAGAGCAAGGTGTAGATATTACTCAAAGAATAAGAAAAGTTAGCAATGAGATTATTAGTATGGAAAAAGAGCTCCTTGCTTTACGTTCTCTGGAAGCAGAGGAACGACAAGACATGGCATTGGGAATTTCGATTGTGGCGGATATTATTTCAATTTTAGTTATTCTATTATGTTTGTTTTTCCTGATCAGACAAATTACAGTAATAGAAAAAAATAGAATGCAAATCTCGAATGCGAATGCAAAACTCAGGGAGTTTTTAGATTCTATTCCTATTGGTGTAATGGTTGTTGAGTCGTCTGGTCGATTAGAATTTTTTAATAATTCGGCAAGGAAATATTTTAACTTAGAATCTATACCTGAAAGGGTTGAGCAATTATTGAAGGATATCGAATTACTTGATAGGAGTGATAATAGAATAGACCTTAAATCACTTCCAATTGCTACTGCCCTAAAAGGGAAAAATTCATCCTTTAAAGAAGTATTCCTAAAAAGGGATGATACTACATTAATTTTAGATGTTGGAGCTGTTCCTATTTTTTCAAATGATGGAAAAGTAGAATATGCGATTTCAGTATGTAAAGATATAACCGCTCAAAAAAAAATAGAAGCGGAATTAAAGAAAGCAAGGTTAGATGCAGAACAATCGGTATTAACAAGAGATCTGTTTTTATCGAATATAAGTCATGAAATCCGTACGCCTTTGAATGCAATATTAGGATTTTCGTACTTGCTAAGACAAAATGAGGGAGATATTGAAAAAGCAGATCAGTTAGATTCGATTATTCAATCAGGGGAAAACCTATTACTGATTATAAATGACCTCCTGGATCTTTCTAAGATCGAATCCGGGGAAATGAAAATTGAAAAAATCCCCGTAGAGCTGGGCGGTCTGATCGAATCAGTATCTGTTCCTATGATACAGAAGTCCAACTCTAAGGGAATCGATTTCAACCTTAATATTGATCCAAACATACCAAAAGTAATAAAGAGTGATCCATTGCGTCTTACACAAATTCTGAATAATCTGTGTGGAAACGCTGTGAAGTTTACAGATAAAGGACGGGTTACTGTAAGCGCATATGCCGGTGGACAGGTAAAAAATCATACTTCAATTTTTTTCGAGATAATCGATACGGGGATTGGAATCAAGCAGGACCGATTACCTTTTATATTTGACCGATTTTCACAGGCTTCTGAAGATATATCAAGAAAATTTGGCGGTACAGGCTTAGGTTTAAGTATTGTAAAGCAATTAATTAATTTATTGGGTGGTAATATCAAAGTAGAAAGTACCCTCGGGCAGGGTACACGGTTTCTAGTGGAAATTCCGGTTCAGGTCCTTTCAGATAAGACCAATAAGAAAAAAGGCAAAATTGTAGAAAAAACCTTCAATCCAAATAGCAAACATGACGGGAAAATATTAGTTGTAGAAGATAATATAATAAATCAAAAACTGATGATTGCCTACCTCAATAAAAATGGATTACAGGGCGAATTGGCATATAATGGGGTAGAGGCACTTGAAATGGTGGAAGAACATGATTATGATTTGATATTTATGGATATACAAATGCCTGAAAAAAATGGGTATGAGACTACATTAGAATTGAGAAAAAGAGGAAAAACAATTCCAATTATTGCTATGACTGCACATGCAATGAGTGGGGAAAGAGGAAAATGCCTGGAAATTGGAATGAACGAATATTTATCAAAACCAATTAGAGAAAGAGCGATGCTTCAAATGGTTGCAAGGTTTCTGGATGCTGAAAATTTAACAACCCAGGAAGTGAAAACTACTGATTCCAATGGAATGTTTAACCAGGAAGTAATAGATGATTATAAAGAGAATCCTGATATTTTTTCGGAAATAAAGGCCATGTTTTTAGAGGACTACCCACAGTATTTAAAAACGATGGAAAGCAAAGTATTCAATGAAGACCCGGAGGGTATGCGTAAAACTGTCCATAAATTTCGATCATCTGTTCTTTCAATTGGACTGGCACAAATTGGCAGGGATCTAGGTGAAATTGAAAAAAGAATTGAAGAAACAGGAATGATTTCCCTGGTCAATATAGGTTATATATCAATGCTGGGCAGAAGAATAGAAAGACATCTCAATGAAATATCCATTCGAATTCATGAAGGATAAATTACAAATCTTTCGGTTAATTGTCAGGAGATAAAGTATTTTACTAACTTAGTTCTCAGCTAAGCCCGGGAAATTTGTCTTAATCCTATAAAGACCCGGTATATAATGAAGAATCAAGAATTAGTATTAATTGCAGAAGATGAGAGGATTATTCGAAGGACATTACAATTGAAATTAGAGAAAGAGGGTTTCAATGTCTTAACGGCCGAAGACGGTCAACAAGCTATTGAAATGCTTGAATCAAGTGATCCCGATATAGTCGTTACCGATCTGATGATGCCTTTTAGAAATGGGCTGGAGGTTTTGGAGTTTGTCAAAAAAAAGGAGTCCGAAATTCCGGTAATTGTACTTTCCGCAGCAGGTCAGGAAAATATAGTGCTCGATGCCTTTAATATGGGGGCTTCGGACTATATAACAAAACCATTTTCTCCCAATGAAATTGTAGTGAGAATTAAAAAGTTAATTCTAAAATCTTGAGAAGAATTATTTACACCTTACTTTTGACTGTTCTTGTTGCAATGGTAAAGGGGCAATCTGTAGATAGTATGTTCCTGAGTGCCAGAGAAATGGCCATTAGAGGGGACTTGAAAAAAGCCTCTCAATTGCTTGAAGATCTTTTGAGTTTGGACCCCGAATATACGGACGCTACTTTGTATCTGGCAAGGATCCAGGGATGGGAAAGGAAGTTTTTACAGGCAGATAGTCTATTACAGAAAATACCTGATAAACAGAGGTCTATCGAATGGTGGAGATTGTATTGTAGTTTAAAATTTTGGCAAGATAATTCTTCCGGACTGCAAGAAAGGGTTCAGCAGGCATTAGTCATTTATCCTGAGGACGAAACCATTCAATTGTACAAGGTTTTTTCGAAACTAATGGATAATCAGGTTCAGGATGGTTATGACTTGCTAAATGCTAAGGAATGGAACCTGGAAAGAGCCATTGAGTTAAAAAGGCAACTGAGAAACCGGCTTTCTCGAAACTATTTGAGCCTATTAGGTAACATTGATATTTTACCTGCTGTTTCTGACCGCTATTTCGGGCAGGTAGAGGCGGGAATTGGACATAAAGGGTCTCAATACCTTGGGAGGGTGGTGTATGCTAATCAATTTAATAACGCAGGAATACAATGGGAATTAGAGGCTTATCCTTTAATTACCTCTGAGATCTATTTGTTCCTGGGTATTAGTTATTCTAATTCAATTCTTTTCCCAAAATATAAAATGGGTGTTGATGTGAATTGGGCATTTACCCATGGATGGGAATCAAGCATGGGAATTCGGTACTTTGATTTTCGTAATATTCGCTCCGTGGTATTTACACCAACTCTGACACAATACAATGGGGATTGGATGTTTCGTGGGCGCGGGGCTTATGTTGTAAACGAGGGTAATTCCAATAACTTTTCAGTTTCTGCAGAGTCTACTCGATATCTTTCATCAAATTGGCATCATATAAAATTTAATGCAGGGGTCGGATCATATCTTCCCCAGCGGTATAGTCTTGAGAATCGGGTCTCGGGTATTTCTTACTGGCTGGGAACAAGGTATCAATTTCCTGTTAAAGATCGCCATTTTATATCGATTTCAGGGGAGTATGCCCGGGAAAAAAGAGCAGCAGATCTTCCCTTTTCAAATAGGATTTCTTTACAAGCAGGGTATTTGTATCAATTTTAAATCTATGGTTGAAAAGTGGCAGGATCGTTTGGAAATGTATGGTTTAGATAGTTTGACCCTGGTTTTTGTAACTTCTTTCCTATTCTTTTCTTTAGTGAGTTTGGGCCTGGTTTTGCATATGTTTTACTACGGGTACAGGTTGAAAAAGCGTACGGTCATTTTGCAAAATTTGCGCAATGGGATAAGTGATTTGGTAGCTGAATATTTAAGTGAAGGGCTTGATATTAAGGAAACAGAAAAGAAAATTGAAGCACAAATTAATAGTCGTGAAAAGAAAAGATTATTATTAGACTTTTTCCTGGATACTACCGATCACTTCAAAGGGGAAAATAGAACGTTGTTTAGGGACTTATTTTATCAATTAAAATTGCATGATGCTACTGTTAAGTTGTTAAAATCCAGATCATGGGATAAAAAGGTGAAAGGTGCCAAGCTAGCGGGAAAATTTAAAGTGGATGAAGCATTTTCAGCATTAACTAAGCTACAAATTACAAATCGAAAACTGCTTCGTAGTGAAATCAGGGCTGCGCTGTTACAACTCAATGATTTTCGATGGATACACAGAAACTTTTCACGGGTTTCGGATTGGGACCAGGTATTGATATTAGAGAAATTGAAAAGGGAAAGGATTGGTAATGTGTTGAATGGAAAAGAGTGGTTATCGTCCAGACATCCCTCTATGGTGGTTTTTGGAATACGTTTATGTTATTTATTTAATGATTTTGAGTCAGTAGAACAGATAAAAAGTATAATCACTGAAAGAAGAGAAAAGCCTATTATTTTAGAGGGATTAAAAGCCCTGAAATTTTTATATCCCTTTGAATTTCATGAAATAGCTGAAGAATTAATGAAAATCGATGATTCGGATATTAAAAATTCTGTATTGGAATTATTGGGTCTTGATGGGAGTTTGGAAGCGGTTGAGATCATAGAAAGATTTATACAAGCTGATTATATCCCCACTCAGTTAGTTGCACTTAGGGCATTAAAAATAGCTGGTAGAGATCTTTTCAAATATACGCATGGAAGGTACATCGATGTTAAGCTCATAGAGCATATTAATGATGAGAAAAATTACATTAATTAAATGACTGATTTTTTAGTATTAAATATAATCATCACTTTTTTTATTGTATTTGCTTTTGGGATAATGTTATCATATTTGATTCTTGCATTATTGTCTTATATGGAAATTAGAAAGTATATCCATGCTTTTGGATATGTGAAGTCCAACCTTATGCTTTCTTCTCCTATTGTTCCAAGGGTATCCATATTAGCTCCGGCCTATAATGAAGCTTTAAATATTGTAGCTAATGTTCGATCGTTGTTGTCTCTGCAATATACGGATATGGAATTAGTGATCATTAATGACGGAAGCAAAGACAATAGCATGGATTTGCTTATTGAAGCCTATAAGCTTGAAAAAACCAGTTTTTACCCATACGAATATGTCTCTTGCAAAAAAATTAAAGGTGTATATAGATCCGTTCATCCTTCTTTTAGCAGTTTGGTCGTAGTGGATAAAGAAAATGGGGGTAAGTCTGACGCCTTAAATGCAGGAATTAATGTTTCTTCAGGGAAACTTTTTGCGTGTATTGATGTGGATTGTATTTTGGAACCGAATTCTATAATCAAAATGGTCATACCATTTATACGGGAAAGGTCAAAAAAAATTATTGCTACCGGAGGAGTGATTCGTATCGCTAATGATTGTGTTTTCAAGGGAGGTAGGCTTCAAAAAGTACGTTTGCCGAATTCCTGGATTTGCCGATGGCAGGTA
Source organism: Membranihabitans maritimus (assembly GCF_021729145.1). Classification (GTDB taxonomy): domain Bacteria; phylum Bacteroidota; class Bacteroidia; order Chitinophagales; family Saprospiraceae; genus Membranihabitans; species Membranihabitans maritimus. The sequence continues at coordinate 196,935 of NZ_JAJSLW010000011.1, forward strand.
TTGGAATATATGCGATCCTTTTTATTAGGCAGGATGGGATGGGCAAGGGTCAATGGCCTATTGCTGATATCCGGAGCTTTTGGCTTATTTAATAGAAAGTTGGCAATCGAGGCTGGAGGTTACCGGCATGATACCGTAGGTGAGGACATGGAGCTTGTAGTGAGGATGCGGAGAATTATGGAGGAGAAAAGGATTCCTTATGCTGTAAAGTTTATCCCTGACCCGTTGTGTTGGACAGAGGCACCTTCTTCATGGAAAATTTTGGGAAGGCAGCGAAACAGGTGGACGAGGGGAACTATGGATACCCTAAAATTTCACAGGAAAATGCTCTTTAATCCCCGATATAGGTTTACTGGTATGGTGAGTTTTCCTTATTGGCTATTTTTTGAATGGTTAGCACCAATAATTGAATTCCTTGGCATCATTATTACGATTTTGCTTTTGGTATTAGGATATGTAAATGTAAAATTTCTTATCCTTACAATTATCTTGGTTTATTCATTTGCTGTAATGATTTCTATGTATGCTTTGTGGACGGATCAACGGACTTACATGCAATACAAAGATAGGGGGGACCAATGGAGACTGATCCTGGCAGCTTTCCTCGAACCTTTTATTTACCATCCCTTTTTGGTATGGAGTGCTTTGAAAGGAAATATCGACTATTTTTCAGGTAAAAAATCCTGGGGGACAATGACGAGAAGGGGAATTGCGAAAAATGGATAATCTATTCCCCTACCTTAGATTACTTATTATACCTGAGTTCGACGACGAATACTTATTGATTCAGAGAAAGCGAAAGGGCTGTATACAAGGTAGCTTTTTGAAACTTTACCGGGATAATGCAAAGGGCGGTAACGCAGTAGTTTCCCCTTTTCGATCCAGGCTTGAGAAGATGGGTGTGCTTACCACATGAAATCAGCGATCTTCTTCTTCCTAAAAGAAACTCTTAATAGTCCACTATGTATTCGCCCCTTTTACGACGCAATGCCTGTTCTCAAGTTCTCTGAATTTTATTATTAATCAAACACAACTTATACTAAATAGATTGTAGGGAGCAGCATAAATTTGATTTGGATTTTCTGAGAGAGAGACAAGAACATAGTCATAGGAGGGCTACAACAAGGCTTTTTAACAAAGCAATCGCAGGAAAAACATTCAATTTGCATTTTATAGTCTATTTGGAATTATATTGGGTTCAGAGCTATTGTTCGATTAACAAAAATATAGACCACTTTTTGGGGCAAAAATTGCTGCAGGTGTGGAAAATTGGAAAGCTTCAAAAGCTTTAAGAGGAGAAAATTGTCTTCGGTAATGTCACATTCTTATGAGCGCGATTGGGTATTTGTGTGCTCCACTAATTAACATGGTAAACGTTAAATAGTAGTCTTTTGATGACCCTGAACCCTAAAATTTTGGTCAGATCCAGATGATTAGTTCTTAATTTTTTCAGTTACTTTTTCAAGGAGCCAGGAATAGGAAACAATCCTGTTATTTTCTTTCATTTTTTTATGAATTTCTGACCATTTTTCTCGATCCGTTTCCCGGGTTTTTATCATTTGGTTGAGGATGGAGATAAATCGTTGATGGCGATGATATTTGTCGGAAGACATGGAAGGTTTTTTTCTACGGATATACGTATTGAAGGTGGCCAAAAAATTGGATAACAAATCCAGTTCTCCAATTTCGTAATAGGTAGCTGCCAGGATTAACTTGGATTGTAGATTGTATGAAACATCAAGGTAGTCAACGTTCATGAGGCTTTCAATAACCTTACTGTAATCCCTGGTGTTGAAATACAGTTGGCCAAGGCTCAACATTTTGGTAGATTCCCTTTTATCCTTTTCCAGGTAATTAGAATTTTCATCGATAAATTGATTAGCCCATTCATATTCTTTTAGGCGAATTGATATCAATACAATATTCCTGAATGTAGTTGAAGGTAGCTGTCCTTTTTGAAACAATACTTTTTCTCTAAGCATTGTCTGATACCATTCAAATGTTTCACGATAAAATTCCTGTATATTTTGATTTATTTTTCCAATACAATAGGATAGGGCAATAGTAAATAATTCCCGCGAATTTTGGATATCGATAGATGCAAAATTCTGAAGAAGAGCCTGTTTGAGGTTGTAGTAATGAGAATCACCATCATTAGGTTCATAGGTTTTTACGGCGTAATAATACAATTCGATAAGAAAATTATTGAAAAATTTATTTTCTTCCACAAGATCAAATATGGTATGGAGAAATGGTAATTCTTTTTCAATTTGAATGTATTTTTGCCGGGAAAAATAACTTAGGGCCACCCGCAATTTTTCGATGATGAAAAAGTTATTGAGGTTTTGGTCTATGTTTTCAATGTTGGCAATATTCCATGCTGACCCTGATAAATTTTTACTGTTGTATTCCAATTCTTCCAACCGATATTGGTAATAATAGAAGGATCCGGAAGATTTTCTCCTTTTCTTGAATTGATTCTTGATTTTAGTAATTTCTTTAAAGAAGAAAGTATCTCCTAATTCGTTTGATTTGAGATAATGAAGATAATGAACGGCTTGCGCTTTGTCGTTTTCTTCAAAGTAAAGGTGAGCTAGCGCGGATTCAATTTCTGTGAGCAAGTCTGTACATAGTTTTCTGAATGTACCATCTTTAAAAGGTCTGGAATTATAAAGCGATTTCCAAATTACATGTCGATCCGGTGCATTTTTGCCTTTTGTTATTGACTTTTTAATCAGGCGAAAAAATTTCCTTATAGTAATACTTTGCGTACTAAAGCCACTATTTAGAAAGGATTCTATTTTTTCCAGGTCTTGTGCAGGTGTTTCTCTTAGTAACTTGTAGATTTTGGTGTTCTCCATTTTAACATTTGTAAATACCGAAAGTATAAAATGAAAATATTAATAATACTACTAATATTTGTATATTGCATCAAATTCTGTAAACATATCGACTATGAACAGAGGATATACCCCGACATCACTCTTCTTCCTTTTTTTTGGATTATTGCTGTCGATTAATATTTATGCACAGGATAAATTGCCTTATTACAAGTCTGAAAAAATTCTGGTTAATACAATATGGAGTACGGAATTATCCGGTGATGATTCCCCAAGGGTAATTAAATCTCCTAAATTCGGAGATATTGAGTTAGTTGAAACCGAAGGTAGTTACACCTTCTCATACGATAATTTAGGAGTAGCGGAATACGATACGGCAGTTATTTTTACTAATGGTCAATTACAATCGTATGCTTTTAAAAACCAGTTTGTCACTGCCGGGAATGATACGTACATCGCATATGCAGGTCAAAGTCTGATTTTACCGGTTTTACTTAATGATCAATCATATTCAGATGAAATTGAAATTGAAAATATTCCCTTTCACGAAGGCGTAAGGGCGTCGATTGAAAATAATAATATTCGGGTCAATGGGCTAAATGAAGGTTTGCAATATTTGTATTATACAGTCTGCGATGACTTTGGCAATTGTGATGAAGGTAAAGTGTCAATTTATGTTCTTGATCCTTCGGCAAATGCAGATACTTTAATTTTTTCCAGTGTGGAAGAGAAATTGCTTTCGCTTCCCATTCCCGGGGATGATTATGAAATTCAGCAGACTACTATAGACAGTAGTTTTATTCAAGGTGAGGAGATGGTGCTTTATTTAGATCAATCTGAGCCAGGATTTCAGGAGGTTGTACTATCCAATCAATCCGGATCCTCTGTAGTATATCAATTTTTATTACAAAATTATTGGGTGAATAATAATTTTAATAATAGTGATTATGTATTTATCCACCCTGATAAAGAAGTGATAGTTGATATTGGTGAAAACGACCTTTGGAATAATATCTATGCTATCGGGGAAGTGAATACAGGAATTTCAGTTAGCAGGTATGGTTCAGGGAGAGTGAAGATTATCCCTGAAAGAAGTTTTAGGGGAATATCCTTTTTCCAATATATTACTTGCTCAAATGTACGTTGTGATACTGCCAGGGTAAAGGTTTATGTAAATGATTTTCGACCCGCAAAGGATGAGTTTACACTATATATTGACAAAGATGAGGAAACAATCATTCCTTTTTATTCTCCTAACAGAGATTTTGAGTTTGAAATCGTGGAGAATGGAGATTTTGGTACAGCCAGCACCTCTGAAAATGGAAAGGAAATAGTATATACCCCTGATGGAGGTTTTCAGGGTGAAGATCGGATCAAAATTCGCTATTCATACGAAAACAGTTATGGAGAAATTTTTGAAAGTTATCATTTCATAAATTTTGAAGAATCTTCTACTGCTTATTCAAATACTTGCACGGATTGTGTGTGGCCAGGAGATACTGATTTAAATGGAGTAGTGAATCTTAGTGATATTGAAAACATCGCGAAATATATTGGGGAGAAGGGCGCACAAAGAAATGGAGGTCTAATATGGAAGCCTCAGTATAATCAATCATGGAATAATTTTGAAGACAAAAAATTAAATCATTTTGACGCCAATGGTGATGGAATTATTTCTGAATTGGATATTCAGGCCATCCCCTATAATTACGGAAAGGTGCACGGATTGTTTTCCAATCCAGTAACTCAATTGGAAACCCCGATTTGGGTAGAAACAAAATCAGTCTCTACCGGACGTAATGAGATCGTATTGGAAATTTATGCGGGTGATGAAGAGCATCCCCTGGAGGACGTCAATGGAATGTCTCTTGATGTCGAGTACGAAGACAATATAAGTGGTGAAGATATAAAAGTTGCCAGTGACCATTCAACATGGTTGAAATCTCATCAACCCACAATGGAACTTGAAACACCTGGTGAAGGAAATAAGGTTCACGTGGGCCAATACAGGGTACGTACATTGGGGAAAACCGGTTTTGGACTTGTTCTTAAACTAAGAATTATCGTAGAGGATGAAATCGAAGGATTTACCACTATAAGGTCAAAGGACAGAGGTACTGTTGTTAACCTCAATAATATAAAGATTCATTCGGGGCAAGGAGATTATTATTTACCAAATCAAACGGTCATCCTCTCGGAGGAAGAGGATGCTGATTCTGCTATTGCAGGTGAAATTCCTTCTATGAAAATATATCCTAACCCTGCTGTTAATTTTATTATGATAGATCCATCTTCTGGGATTGGAGAAGTAGATCGAATTAATGTTTACTCTATTGAAGGACAATTAGTGAAAACACAGGAAAATAACCTCAATAATTCGAAAGGTATTATTGATCTTCCGGTTGATGATATTCCCCAGGGGATATACGTAGTGGAGATTTGTGCAGGAGGAGAAAAGATCAGGAACCGATGTACTCTTATACGCTAAACTTATGTATTATTTGTTCAACTCGTGACAAATAACCTAGTCCGAAAATATTGAGATGGACTAGCAAATAGTACAATTGATACATTTCTTTTCGTAAATCAAATCCGGGTTCAATAGGATAAATATCATTATAGCTAGTTTGTGACGATACAGGTGGAAATCCTCCGAACAGATCCATCATGGCAAAATCCATTTCCCTGTGACCAAAGTGGGCACAAGGATCTATCAAAAGTGTTTTCTTTTGTGTAATTAATATATTTCCACCCCACAAATCTCCATGTATTAATGACGGTTTTTCTTCAGGACAGGTATCCTTAATACGATGGAATAAGGAATTTACTTTTGATATTACCGAGAGAGAGAGCCTTTTCTGATCTATTGCTGTTTGAATCTGGGGCTCCAACCGGCAGGTGATGTAAAAATCTTTCCATGAGTGGTGTTCAGTATTTTTTTGTGGAAGCCGGCCTATATAATTGTTTTTGCCTCCGAACTGTTCACCGGAAGTTTTGTGCATGTTTGCAAGGTCGCTAAAGAATTGGTCCCAGTTATTATTGGTTGGAGAACTTTCGTAATATTCGATCAGAAGGCCGGCGGTGGTCTTGTTTTCCAATAGTGTGAATGATCCGGGGATATTTTTTACTCCATATTTCTTCAATAAAATTAAACTTTCGTATTCGGTCGTAATTATTTCTTTTGGAGCATTTTTACGGTTTAATTTAAGAAACCAGGTCTCTCCGGAATGAGTGTGAATTTGGTAGCTGTCATTAATGTCACCCCCGGATACCGGCCGCATGCTATTAAGTGCTATTTCATATTTTTCAAGTAACGTTTGAACCCTATTTTCGATCAAAGCCTTCTGGAGTTTACTATGTCGAGTAAATTATCTTTATAGTTTTTGCCTATAGGAAGTTTTACCTTTTCTCCCTTGATAAGTATTTCGAGGTTGTTCCCCACTACGGATTTAATTTTATCCAGGTTTACGATGTAAGAGCGATGGATCCGTTTAAAATTGTTGTTTGACAATTTCTCTTCAAGGCTTTTCATCGTCTGTAAAGTGACAATTTTGGACGTTTCGGTCTTAATAATTACGTAATCCTTCAGTCCTTCAATATAAAAAATTTCATCATAGTAAAGCCGGTGTAATTTTTTATCTGATTTTACGAAAATACTATCTTCAAATGCTTCGGCATTTCGTCCCAGGTCGTGCCTTACCTTTTCAATTGCTTTGTCAAAGCGCTCTTTGGAGATTGGTTTGAGCAAGTAGTCAACTGCTTCTAATTCAAATCCTTCCAGTGCATATTCTTTAAATGCAGTTGTAAAGACAACCAGGGGGGGATTTTCCAGGATTTTTAAAAAATCAATACCATTGAGTTGTGGCATTTGAATGTCCAGAAACATGACATCAATATCATTTTCTTTAAGCATTTTATTTGCTTCCAATGCATTGCTTGATACCCCTGTTAATTCAAAATCTTCGTAGGATTTGAGATATGTTTCCAGAATTTCTTGTGCCAGGGGTTCATCGTCAACTATTAAGGTCTTTATCATCGTGTAATTTTTAAATATTTAATAAAAGAGAAACTTCAAATTTGTCAATACTTTTTTTGATTTTGAGATGGTGTTTATCAGGATATAATAGTTCAAGTCTTCGCTTGGCATTTTCCAATCCTATTCCACCACTATTTTTTTTCAACTTAACAATGTGAATTTGTGGAGATACGCTGTTAACTATATTAAAATAAACTTCTTTTTCGTCAATTTTAAAATCAATATGAACATATCCTTCTTCCACATTATTGACACCGTGTTTAAAGCTATTTTCTACAAAAGTAATGAGAAGCAAAGGGGCAATGAATTTGCCATCCGGATCCCCCTCTACGTTGAATACAATTTCATTTAATCTTCCTTTACGGACTTTTTCAAGCTCCAGATAATTACGAATATAACTAATTTCCTGTTCTAGGGGAACAAGGTCTTCATTGCAATCATACAGCATATATCTCATTATTTCCGATAACTTTAAAACCAATTCTGGTGCCTCATCTGATTTTTTGAGCGTAAGGGCATATATGCTATTCAGGGAGTTAAACAGGAAATGTGGGTTTATCTGTGTTTTTAGAAAATTGAGTTCCGTTTCTATATTTGTTGTGTAAAGTTCTGATATTTCAACTCTTTTTTTAAGCCAATCGATAATAATTGCATAAACCAACGAGGCAATTGCTACGAATAGCTCCAGTAAAATAATGGTACTAAAATTAAAGTAATATTGGTTGGCCAGCGAAGGATAATTACGCAAGATCAATATTTGAAGGCTGATATATACAGGGGTGATCAATACAATTCCCGTAAGTAAAAAAACCACATATAAAAAGGTCTTCTTATTAAATAGATATTTGGGAATCAGGTATAGTATGTTCATATATACAATGCCTGCAAAAAAAACTGTTAGTGTTAGATTAGATATAATATTTGTTTTTGAATCCAATTGATTGGTGTCAATTATTGTCAAAGCCAAAAAAAAGACAATCCAAAATACAATATGCAGTGGTTTGGAGTATTGTGCCGCATAGCTATAAATATGGGCGTTCTTGAATAGTTTCTTTTTGATTATACCTTCCATTGTCAGGAGTAAATGAAAAAAATTTTTACAAGGTACAAAAGCTTTTTATACAATATTTTGGATTCGTTAGACCAACGACATTATTAGGGAGGGTAGGAATAAAAAATGTCAGAAGTTTTCGCTAAAAATTCAGGTCAAATATGTAAAGAAGATTCGGAAAGTTTAAAAATTAAGGTAATATTTGTTTAATTCGTATAAATAAGATTTGACAACATGGAAGTATTTTTATTCCCCGGGCAAGGGGCCCAATTCGTAAATATGGGTGAGGATTTGTATAATTCATCTGATGAAGCAAAGTCTTTTTTCAAAAAAGCTAATGAAATACTTGGCTGGGATATCAGTGAGGTAATGTTCGGTGGTACAGAAGAGGAATTAACACAGACTAGAGTAACTCAACCTGCTATTTTTATTCACAGTGTCATAACGGCTTTCACAAGAGGAAAAGATCGAAATCCAGCAATGATGGCTGGTCATTCCCTTGGTGAATTTTCGGCGCTTACGGTTGCAGGAGCTCTAACCTTTGAAGCGGGATTGAATTTGGTTAAGGAGCGAGCCCTGGCTATGCAGAAAGCCTGCGATATAACGGAAGGAACTATGGCTGCTATTTTGGGGCTTGATGATGATGTAATAGAAAAAATTTGCGAAGGGATCGAAGATGTCGTCGTTCCGGCGAATTATAATACGACAGGTCAACTCGTTATTTCCGGTTCCGTATCGGGTATTCATGAAGCCGTAGAAAAGCTTAAAGAAGCGGGGGCAAGGAGGGCATTGGTGTTGAAAGTAGGAGGAGCATTTCACTCCCCTCTGATGAAACCGGCGGAAGAGCATTTGGCTCAAACCATTTCTGAGACGCCATTCACAGAACCTACTTGTGCGATCTACCAAAATGTAACGGGATTTCCGGAAAGGGACCCGGAAAAAATAAAACAAAACCTGATTGCCCAATTGACCGCACCGGTGAAGTGGACGCAAACCATGAAAAAAATGGTGGAAGATGGTGCTGATAAATTTTATGAAGTAGGGGGAAAAGGCGGTATCTTACAGGGAATGCTTAAAAAGATAGATCGATCAATTGATTCAGAATCCTTATAAAAGATTATCCTATGGATTATGGTATTGAAAATGGGAAATTACTCCTTGCTGAACCCTTTATGATAGATACCAATTTTAAAAGGGCAGTTGTACTTATTTGTGATTGCCATACGGATGGAACAGTAGGATTTATAGTTAATAAGCCTCTGGATGTCCATGTCCACGAACTACTTGAAGGCTTTCCTGATTCAGATATGAAATTATTTTTCGGAGGTCCGGTAGCACACGATACTATCCATTTTTTACATAATAAAGGGGATCTTATTGAAAATAGTGTAAAAGTAGTGGATGGAGTATATTGGGGGGGAGATTTTGATAAAGTGAAGTTTTTATTTGAAAATCAAGTAATTACTCCAGATGACATTAAGTTTTTTATTGGGTATTCAGGGTGGTCATCCGGGCAGTTGGAGGAAGAATTATCTTATAAGTCCTGGGTTTTAGCCAATATGGATAAGAATTACTTATTTTCGGATTCTGAAATGAAGCTTTGGTCCCAGGTGATGAATAATAAGGGTGGAACCTATGAGGTAATAGCTTCAATGTCCGAATTTTCAAATTTAAATTAAGTCAGTGTGTTAGCAATTCAGGGGTTGAGTTTATTTTTTGGTGATAGAGCACTATTCAATAATATAAGTCTGACATTCAAGGATAATGTAAAATGTGGACTACTGGGGAAAAACGGAGCTGGTAAAAGTACATTGTTGAAAGTAATATCCCGGGAAATTATCCCGGATGCAGGTCAAATTGACATACCCGCTAGCTATACAATTGGCTATTTAACACAGCATATAGATTTGAGTAATGATTTGTCCGTACGGGAAAATGCCGCAATGGCTTTTCAATCCATACGGACTATAGAAGATCGACTTAATGTCCTTAATACTGACCTGGTTGAGCGGACCGATTATGAGTCAGAAGGATACCAGGATCTCATTCAGGAAATAGCAGATTTAACTGATAAACTGGCTTATTTAGGTGCGTCTACAATGGATGCGCAAATAGAACATGTGTTAAAAGGATTGGGGTTTACGGCTAAAACCATGGACAAGAATGTCCAGAAATTGAGCGGAGGTTGGCAAATGCGTGTGGAATTGGCTAAAATACTTTTGGCGCGTCCTTCAATTCTTTTGCTCGATGAGCCAACCAATCATTTGGATATTGATTCAATAATTTGGTTGGAGAAATTTTTAAAAGACTACCAGGGAATCGTCATCCTGATTTCACACGACAAAGAATTTTTGGATAATATCGTATCGGAAGTTTATGAATTGGACAATGGCAGAGTAGACCATTATGTAGCTAATTATTCCGGATATCTGGAAGAAAAAGATGAAAGACTGGAGATTCGAAAGGCCGCCTATGAAAACCAACAAAAGTTGATAGCAGAGAAGGAACGTACTATCGAAAGGTTCCGGGCGAAAGCAACTAAAGCATCCATGGCCAAATCAATGGAAAAGAGCCTGGAGAAAATGGAAAAAGTAGAGGAAGTGATAGAGTCCGATAAACACATCAGAGTTTCATTTTTACCTGTAAAAAGATCGGCTAATGAAGTGGTGAAAATCACGGATGCTGCTAAATCTTTCGGGGCATTAAATGTGTTTTCGGGGGTCACGATGGAAATATTGAGGGGTGACCGGGTCGCCTTTGTCGGCCAAAATGGCCAAGGGAAGTCTACTTTGACAAAAATAATCGTCGGAGACCTGGAACCTACTTCCGGAATCGTCAAAGTAGGTCAGAATGTAGATCTGGGATATTTTGCCCAGAACCAGGTCGAATTTTTACCGCCGAATAGCACCCCGTTGGAGTTTATGGAAAATGATTGCCCCGAAAATATGCGTACGAAAGTCCGGTCTATTTTGGGATCTTTCCTTTTTAGTGGTGAAGATGTTGATAAGAAAATTAAAGTGTTGTCTGGTGGGGAAAAAACTCGATTGGCTATTGCTCGCTTGTTATTATACCCTATTAATTTTTTGGTACTTGATGAACCTACACATCACCTGGATCTCCAAACGAAGGCCATTCTCAAAGAAGCCTTGATGAATTACGAAGGGACACTTTTAGTGGTTTCACACGACAGGGATTTGCTAGTGGGATTAACATCCAGGACCTGCGAATTCCGAGACGGAGAAGTGATAGAGTACCTCGGCGATGTAAATTATTTTCTGGAGAAACGCAACGAAGATAACATGCGTTCGATTGAAATTGCTTCCCAGCCTAAGAAGACAGGTGCAAAAACACTGACCAAAGAAGAAAGAGTTCAGTTGTTTAATTTGCGAAAGGACTTGCAGAAGAAGATCAATCGAATGGAAAAGCAAATTGAAAAGCTCGAAGGGAAAAAGAGTGTGTTGGAAAGAGAAATGGCAGCCACTGACTTTTATCAGTCCGATAGTGCCAGTGAAGTAATGAAAAAACACGGTGTATTGATTTCAGAGATTGATTCTACCATGGAAGAATGGGAGCGATTAGTAGAGGAATATGAGGAGATAGAGATCTGAAGTGTGTCGTCCTCCATACATCACTTGTGTTTGATGCACTAGCCTGTATTTGCATTTTGAGATGTACCGGTCACAACGGGAATCATCCCGCAAATTAATAACAGAACAAAAGGCCGGATACTGAGTACAGAATAGGAAGGGGTTTGACATATTAAGGCTTGACCTGGATTATTCATGAATATAATTCAAACAACTTCCATTTTTGAGCAAATGAATTTACTTTAAATAGATCATTATAAATTAGTTATATATTTAATAATTTATTATTAGTAGTTATAGTGAATAATTCAGGTTAACAGGTGTTTTTAAGATATAATTCGACACCCTATGGGGTCGATTTGAAATTTGAGGTTTGGGCTTACATAATCCAATCCCTCCGGGATTTATCGATGCAATTGAGTTAAGGTACAAAGCTAATTTGATTGCAAATATTTCCCGCTGATGTACGCGGATTATCGCAGACAATCATTTTATTTCTACGAAAATCTGCGACATCTACCCTACGGACCACTTGGTGGCGGGCTGTAATCTGGTATAAATTCTTAAGACCTCTTGAGGTCAGAATATTTTAAATCCTCAATGTATTATTGCAGTTTTTATTCATTTGTGTAAAATAGTAAGATTTGGATACATGGTAGAAAAGAAATATTAAACCTGATTGGAGCAACAAATAGAATAAAACAGTGTTAAATGGAAAGGTGTAAGAAGTATTCATGTATTAAAATAGCAGACAATTGAAGATTTTACTTTTTGGCATAACACGGGATATTATAGATGAAGGCGAAGTCAAAGCGTTGTCTGATGAGCTCTCTCAATTGGGGACTGTAGGGAATATAAGGGAGTTTTTGGGTGAGAAGTACCCCGGATTGAAGGAACTTTCTTCATTGAAGATTGCTGTAAACCAGGAATTTGCCATGGACTCAACCAAGATCACTAAAACCGACGAAATAGCACTTATCCCTCCTGTAAGTGGCGGTTAATTCCGGGATTGGAAGTGGAAGTGAATATGGATCAATTCCGCATACCGGATTTGAAGTCTATGTTTACTTAGGATGTCAGGCAAAGATAGAGTAAAAGGTTTTTGATGGATAAGGATAGTTTGAAGCTTACCGCTAAAAGCTCATATCTTTATAATGGGAGTCAGTATTAATCTTTATCTTTGAAATGATGTGGAAAGTTGGGAAAGAAGCGGAATTGTAAATAGAATGTATGTTAGTAGATAACCATAACAGAGCGATAAATTACCTTCGGTTGGCCGTTACGGATCGGTGCAACCTTCGATGCAACTATTGCATGCCCGAAGAAGGAATTGAATTTGCCAAAAGGGATGATTTATTAACAATGGAGGAACTATGTAAAATCAGTTCGATATTAGTAGAGCAGGGTATTGACAAAATCCGGTTGACGGGAGGTGAGCCATTTGTACGGAAGGATCTGATGGTTTTGATACGGTATCTTGCAGGTTTGGAGGGATTGAAAACCATATCGGTAACTACAAACAATACTGTTATCGGCCCGTATTTGGATGAATTGAAAGAGCTCGGAGTAACTGATGTAAATGTCAGCCTTGATGCCATTAACGAGAGTGCTTTTCAGCGAATAACTCGCAGGGACCAGCACCAATTGGTCATGGACAATTTGATGGCAATGATAGCCAAAGGTTTTAATATCAGAGTGAATTGTATAGCTTTGGAAGGTCAGAATATAGAAGAAATTATCCCTATGTTGGACCTTACCCGTGAACATAATGTATCTGTCCGGTTTTTGGAAGAAATGCCTTTTAATGGAGGTTCGAAGTCCTTCAATACGATAAAATGGAATTATAAAAAAATCTTTGACCATATACAGTCCTTCTATCCGGACATCGAAGAAATTCCTTCGGAGAAAACGTCGACATCTATTAATTATCGGATTAAGGGATTTAGGGGGACTTTTGGTTTGATCCCATCCTTTACACGTACATTTTGTGGAAGCTGTAACCGGTTGAGAATATCAGCGACCGGAGATGTGATTACTTGTTTGTATGGGAAACCAAGACTGAATATACGGGAGTTTATCCGGTTGGATTCATCGGGCGAAGCATTCAGGGAAAGTATTGTGGATGCATTGCAGACGCGTTCTGCCACGGGGTTTGAAGAACAGGAAATGTACGATGGCGTATTTGAGAATTCCATGACATCAATTGGTGGATGAGTTCGTGAAGAAAAGTACCTTTAGCTGCGAACTAGGTGCTTTGCACTCAGTAGGTGCGATTCGTTTCTTTAGCTTACCAAAGAATTTAGTAAATATTTGATTAGAATTTGATATTGCCTTACATTAAGGGGATTGACAAATATACTTATATCAATCGTGAGAAAAACTTTCAGCAAATTTTGGAATACGGCTTACCTGGGTATTATGCTTAGTTTTTGTATTTCCTGTCAGAAGAATCAGGAAGAAGAGAAGATTAATCTCCCGGAAAAAGCTGTTTCCATTTTTGACCTTGTAGAGGATGTGAAATTTCTACGATTGGGGGATACTTCCCGAGAAGAGAGTCTTTTTTCAAAAGTACAAAATGCGTACTTTTTGGATTCTTTTATGGTTTTTGGACAAAACGGAATGTCTTATTCGGATCATGGAAATTACCTCTATTTTAATTATGAAGGTAATTTTTTGCATAGGTTTGATACCAGAAATATTGTGAAAGACGGTCAAACCTTTTCAAAAGGATTTTATGCTGATGAAGAAGGAGTATTCATTCCTGATGTGATTAGAAATGTGATATTTAAAGTGAGTCACCAGGGAGAGATGTTGGATGATTTTAAAACGGTAAATAAGGCTACCTTGTACCTTCCTTTAGAGGAAGATATTGTTCTTTATAGCTATAACAGAGACAAACCGAAAGGACTATTGGATGATGACGAATACTACGACTTTTTTCTATATTCTGAGAAAGAAAAGAAAATTATTGACAAAGGTGTCACAGAAGTTCCGGAGTGGTATCGAAATAACTATGGAGATATACAATTGATCAAAGCGCCTCATAGTGAAACCCTGTACCATTGCACAGTGCGTGACCCAAACTATATTATATATGAAATGACAAAGAATGGTATTCACGAAATTGATCGATTGGTGTTTACGGAAGGAATGGTTGATTTGGACCGTTTACCTTTTGTGTCTGAAAACCGGGTTGATCCTCACTATTACAGGGATGAAAATATAGTCACTGATATTTTTGGAATTCAGCGGGTAGGAGATAATCTGTTTTGTATGATAGACCGGGGATTTGGGACCAACTACCTGGTACGTAAAAATATAAAAACCGGGAATTCAAGCGCTGTTAAGATTGATTGGCATAAGATAGTTGCCCGGGATTATGTCCTGCGGGCAAAAGTATTGGATTACACTGATGATGGATATTTTGTTCTATTTACACCTGCTATGGTATTTAAGAAATTTTACGACCTGAATAAAGATTGGCTCCAGCCTTATTTGATAAATGATTTTGAGGGACTATCCTATTCGGACAATGACATTATTATTTTCTTAAAATTCAAGCCGGAATATTATGATATGTAATTCACGCAATGGATATATCTACCGGTTCATTATACAATAGAGTATGCGTGTTTAGCTATCTATGATCAGAGGTTTCAGTATCTCTTTTAGTGCCTGTGGGGAATTAGGAATCTTTAGAAAGAATATACACTATCGGGATTTACATTGGTGAGTAAGTAATAATTTTTTGAGTTTAATTCCTTTCCCTGACCTTTGCATTTTCTTTATCTTAGTGAAAAATCAAAAGCATGAACAAAAAATTATCCCATATTAACGAAGATGGCGATGCTACCATGGTAGATGTTTCAGGCAAAAAGACAAGTGCACGAATGGCAACGGCCTCCGGCAGGGTTATTTTCCCTGATGATGTGTACAAAGAGCTGGAATCAAACCAGTTCTCAAATAAAAAAGGAAGTATTTTTCAGATTGCTATAATAGCGGGTATTCAGGCAGCTAAAAAAACTTCGGAATTAATCCCCTTATGCCACCATTTGGCTTTGTCTAAAGTGAATATAGATGTGGAACCCCTTCCTGAGTCCCATTCTTTGAAAATTGAGTGCACTGTAAAATGCAATGACCGGACAGGGGTGGAAATGGAGGCATTGACTGCGGTTACAGTGAGTGCATTGACTGTCTATGATATGTGCAAAGCCCTCTCCCACGATATCGGAATAACAGAGATCCAGCTAGAGTATAAATCAGGTGGAAAACATGACTTTAACCGGAAATAGATTATATGGACTCGTGCTCGCCGGAGGGAAAAGTACGAGAATGGGTGCAGACAAAGGATTGATTGAATATCACGGGATACCACAAAGGGAATATGTTTATTCTATATTGTCTTCGGTTTGTGATGATGTTTTTATGAGTCTTCGTCAAGAACAAGCCTCTCAATTGGAAAGTAGTTTTAAACGAATAGTAGATAAAAATGAATTCCCGGGGCCGTTGAATGGAATAATGAGTGCTCATGACTTTGATAAAGAAGCTTCATGGTTTGTTTTGGCTTGCGACCTACCGTTACTAGATAAGGAAGCTGTTCGATACATATTTGATCGAAGAAATGATAAGAAAATGGCAACTACTTATGCAAAAAATAAAGACAGTTATCCTGAACCATTAGTTACTATCTGGGAATCAACCGGATTAAAATCTTTTCGGGAGCGTTTGGATCGGGGCGAAAGGATGGGGCCGAGGAAATTTTTGATTGATTCAGACATAGAATTGGTTTTTCCGGATAACGAGAAAATTTTAATGAACGTTAACACAATGGAAGATTATGAGCAGGTAAGAATACGGGAGTCCGGGGCCGGGAGTGGAGTTCATGATAAAATGTAGAAAATCTGTCAACGTCAAACTGACCTGATAGGCTTTTTTGTAGTAGATAGAAACAGAAAGTTGCAAAGCGAAGTACTGGTATACTCTAACTTGCAGCTTGCCATTGTAAATTTGCTTGGAAAATATGAAACAAAACAATAGATACATCCGTCAAACGATCCTTAAGGGCTTTGGGCCAGGAAGCCAGGAGAAATTAAAAAAATCTTCGGTTTTGGTAGTGGGGGCTGGAGGACTTGGGATTCCCGTATTGCAATATTTAAATGCGATGGGTGTCGGAGCCATTGGGATAGTCGATGGAGATAAAGTTTCATTATCTAATTTACACCGTCAGGTATTGTATACGGAATCCGATATTGGCGAATCTAAAGTGCAAGTTCTAGCGGAGAGGCTACACAGACAAAATTCGAGTACCGTTATCCATACCTATGAAACCTATTTGAGCACTGAAAATGCCTTAGAACTTATAGCCCCGTTTGATTTAGTGATAGATGCAACGGATAATTTCCCCACACGCTACCTGATCAATGATGCCTGTGTTATTTTGGACAAACCTTTTATATACGGCGCTCTTCACGGGTACGAAGGACAGGTAAGTGTGTTCAACTACAACGATGGGCCTACCTATCGGTGCTTGTTTCCTGATATGCCATCAGCAGGACAGATTCCCGACTGTAATACAAATGGTGTTTTAGGAATCTTACCCGGAATAGTCGGAAATTTGCAGGCGCTGGAAGCAGTGAAAGTAATTAGTGGAGTGGGGGAGGTCCTTTCCGGAAAACTTCTCATTTTTGATTCTTTAACGCACCAGTATCGGAAAATTACCTTTCCGGTTGTACCTGAAAATCTCGTTATTAAAAAACTACAAGGTAATTACGGCGTTAATTATTGTACGAATCAAAACATTTCATCCGATGAATTTGATTCTATAGTTAAGGGCAATTTACAGCTTATTGATGTAAGAACTCCTGAGGAATTTGAGTCGTTTCATTTTGAACCGGCTAAAAATATTCCGGTGATGGAATTGGATGAAAGACGGGGGGAGATAGATATTACCAAATCTGTATGTTTTGTATGTCAATCAGGAATAAGGAGCCAAAAGGCCATTGATATTTTCAATGCCAATCCAGCCGTTGAAGTATTCCACCTGGAAGGGGGTATTAATGCGTATTTGGAATGGCAGTCAAAATTCGCAAAAGTAAAATAGAATTCGCTAATGATTTCATTCGAAGAAGCATATCAAAGGGTGATGTCCCATACTTTTTCATTCGGTATGGAGCACATGGATTTACTTCGGAGTACCAACCGTGTGTTGGCGGAAGATATTTTTGCAGATAGGAATTTCCCCCCGTTTAACCGCTCTACAAAGGATGGAATTGCGATTAATTCAAAAGGGCTGGAAGGTGGAAATTTGCGATTTCCTGTCTCGGGAATTATTCCGGCCGGGACTCCTCCTCCTTTGTTGAAGGATACGGGAGCGTGCTATGAAATTATGACCGGAGCGGTTGTCCCGGAAAATGCCGATACAATAGTGATGTATGAGGATCTCGATTTGGTGGATGGATACGCCGTTTTAAAGTCGCTACCGGAAGTCGGGAAAAATATACATCAAGAAGGAAGTGATAAAAAGTCCGGGAATCTCCTTCTTTCTAAAAACCGTAAAATTTCAGGTGCGGAAGTTGGAATATTGGCGGCAGTGGGTAAATCACAGGTATTGGTACACAAAAACCCAGTTATAGCCACGATCTCTACAGGGAATGAATTAGTAGAAATTAATGAAATTCCCGAACCGCACCAGATTAGGCAGTCCAATACTGCGAGCCTCAGGTCCCTTTTATTGGAAGAGAATATTTCGGCTGAAAATTTGCATGTTAATGATGAGCGAGGGGATATTCTTTCAAGTTTGGAGTTGGCATTGAAAAAAAATGACGTTTTGTTACTAAGCGGAGGGGTTTCCAAAGGGAAATTTGATTTTATTCCCGAATCCCTTGATAAGCTTGGGGTCAAAAAAGTGTTTCATAGGGTATTGCAAAGGCCGGGAAAACCTTTTTGGTTTGGTTTGCAGGAGCAGCATAATACAGTTGTATTTTCTTTTCCGGGTAATCCCGTTTCCACTTTTGCCAACTATCATATTTATTTCAGGGATTGGTTGTATAAATCCTGGGGCCTGGATGTGCCGGAATTTATGTTGGAATTGGGGGATAGTACGGTTTCTCATGATAAATTGACCATATTTTCTAATGCAAAGGTCCAGTCGGAAAATGGTATAGTAAAAGTATTTGTAATTGGAGGCAACGGTTCCGGGGATTTAATAAGCCTGGGGAAGACAGATGGATTCGTTCGTTTAGATCCTGGGAAAGGACGATTGGAAAAAGGAACCTTGGTTCCCTTTATTCCTACGAGGAATTTATTAAATTGGAATCAATGATTCATGAATTGGACAATATCATAGATGATTTTGTAACTGCCGGACAATCGGGTCTGGAATGTGTTCTCGCAACAGTGGTTGAACTGGAAGGCTCTTCATATCGCCGTCCCGGAGTACGGATGTTAATTCGAGAAGATGATCAAATGACCGGTGCGGTAAGTGGAGGATGTGTGGAAAAAGAAATATTGCGTCAGAGTATGTCTGTTTTTAAAGATGGTAGCCCCAAAATTATGACTTATGACGGCAGGTACCGGTTGGGTTGTGAAGGAATTTTATTTATTTTAATCGAAAAGTTTTGTCCTTCAGAAGCATTAATTCTTGCGTTTAAAAGTTCTGTCGAAAAACGGAGTCCTGTGTTGGTGAAGTCCTATTATTCAAGGCAGGAAGGGACAAATGAGGCTTTTGGATCCCATTTAATACTGGAAAGTGGCCAGGTTTTTCCTTTTGGTACGTTGCAAAAGCCGGATAGGAAGCTCGATTGCTTTACCGATGAGTTAAAACCCTCTTTGAAACTGTTGATAATAGGCGCTGAGCACGATGCTGTCGAATTGTCATCCCTGGCTGCGAGTTGTGGTTGGCAAGTGACGATAATAGCCCCTTCATCTGACCCCAGGGAACCTAAACATTTTCCGGGTGCAGGGGAGATAATCAATTCCGCTCCCGAGTTTTTTTCATCGGATTGGGTGGATATAAGGACGGCGGTCGTACTTATGACCCATTCCTATGTATTGGATCTGCAATATATGATGAAACTTGTGGAACACAGGCCCAGGTATTTAGGGTTACTGGGGCCAAGGACAAGGAGGGAGAAATTGTTCGAAGAGTTGTGGGGACAACTGCCTGAAATCGACACTGAATTTTTTGATAGTGTTTCAGGTCCGGCAGGTATAAATATTGGTGCGGAGACACCGCGGGAGATTGCCATATCCGTAGTAGGAGAGATTTTATCTGTTTTCCGGGAACAGGAGCCCAAACCATTGAAAGATAAAGTGGGGCGGATCCATTCGGGGGTGAAATTATAACATGTCTGAAATTTCCAAAAATATTGCTGTCTGCATACTGGCCGCCGGGGAATCGATAAGGATGGGAAATGTAGTGAAACAACTGTTGCCCTGGGGAAATACAACGTTGTTGGGAAGTGCCATTCAATTGGCAAAATCTGTAGAAAAAACTTCCGAGGTCATTGTTGTCCTGGGAGCATTTGAGGCAGAAATAAAGAAAGCACTTAGGAGTGAACTGGAGAATGTGACGGTATTGATTAATAAAAACTGGAAAGAAGGAATGGGGGGATCGATTGGCTGTCTGGGAAATTATCTATCCCAAATAGAAGAAGTCCCGGGCGGAGTTTTAATGCTTTTGGGAGATCAGCCATTTATCAAGATAAGTCACCTGGAAAAATTAATAAAGGCCTTTAATAAAGGGGATAAAGGTATTGTAGCCACTGGTATGGGAGAAAAAGCAGGAGTGCCTGCTATTTTTTCATCGAAATATTTTCCTCTTTTAAAGGGACTGAAGGGAAAAGGTGGTGCCCAAAAAATTATCCGTGATAATCCGGAGGATGTCATGATTGCATGTATTGAAAATCGTAGTTTGTATGATATTGATACTATGGAAGAATACAGAAGGCATTATAGAAATTCAAAAAAACTGTGATCATTATTCATTAAAATTAGTTTATTTTCTGATCACCGTAAATTGATATTATCGGTGACGCAACCTTGTGAAGCACTGCTTACGGAAGCTGCGAACTTGGCCAGAACACCACTTTGAACATCGATGTCCGGTTGGACCCAATGCTTTTTTCTTTTTCTAAGTTGTTCTTCTGGTACCAGGAGAGAAATTTGGTTTTCACTAATGTCTATTTGAATCATATCTCCATTTTGAACGAATGCAATTGTTCCTCCGTCGATAGCTTCAGGTGCTATATGTCCTACAACGAATCCATGTGTACCTCCGCTAAAACGTCCATCCGTGATCAAAGCGACGGATTTACCTAAACCAGCACCAATTAAAGCTCCGGAAGGTTTTAGCATTTCGGGCATTCCAGGACCTCCCCTGGGACCTACATAACGAATAACTACTACATCTCCTTTCTTGATTTTATTGGCTGAAATAGCATCCAGGAAATCGTTTTCTTTATCAAATACTTTAGCCGGACCGGTAAACAAAGAACCTTCCTTGCCTGTAATTTTAGCCACACACCCTTCTTCAGCAAGGTTCCCGTAAAGAATTTGTAGGTGTCCTGTTTTTTTGATGGGCATATGAACGGGACGTATGACTTCCTGATTTATAAAATCCAACGGCTCTACTTCTGCAAGGTTTTCGGCAATTGTTTTTCCCGTGACGGTCATACAATTTCCATGGATTAATTTCTCTTCCAATAAATATTTCATTACGGCCGGTATCCCACCAAGATGGTGGAGGTCTTCCATTAAGTATTGACCGCTGGGTTTGAAGTTTCCCAGGAGTGGAATACGTTCATTAATTCGCTTAAAGTCATTTAGTTCCAGGTGTATATCCACACTTTTTGCTACCGCTAATAGGTGCAGTACGGCATTGGTACTACCCCCGAGGATTGTGGTGAGAGTAATAGCATTCTCGAAGGCCTGTTTTGTCATGATATCGCGGAAGGTTATATTGTTTTCCAACAGATTTTGCATAGCCGGTACTATATCAATACATTCTCTTTGTTTTTCAGGACTGAGAGCCGGATTGGAAGACGAATAGGGTAGACTGATTCCCATTACTTCGGCTGCAGCAGCCATCGTATTTGCTGTATACATACCACCACATGAGCCGGCCCCCGGACAGGCATTCCTCACAATTTCCAGAAAGTCTTTTTCTTCTAATGATCCTACCAGCTTTTGGCCATAAGCTTCAAAGGTAGAAACGAGATTTAATTTTTGTCCTTTGTAACATCCGGAAGCAATTGTTCCGCCATACATCAAGATTGATGGTCGATCCAACCTCCCCATAGCGATCATACATCCCGGAATATTTTTGTCACATCCCGGGATTGTTATGAGGCCGTCGTAGAATTGAGCACCTGCATTGATCTCGATGCTATCGGCAATTACTTCTCTGCTTACCAAACTGTATCTCATACCGGATGTGCCCATACTGATCCCATCGCTTACCCCTACGGTGTTGAATCCCAAACCTATCATTTCCGTTGATAGTGCTAATTGATCTTTCACAGCCTTTGCCAGGCCATTGAGATGCATGTTACAGGGATTTCCATCCCAACCCAAACTGGCAATTCCAATCTGGGCCTTGTGGAAATCATCTTCCCGGAAACCAATACCGTAAAGCATAGCCCGAGAATTAGGTTGAGAATCATTCAGTGTAATATTTTTTGATGTTTTATTTAATGGTTTCATTATGATGATAAATTTGATTTTAACCTGCTTAATGTTTCGGGAGATATATTGAGATAAGTTGCCAGATCATTATTAGATAATCTCTGTATGATTTCGGGATTATTGAAGAGTAACTGTCTGTAGCGCTCGGAAGCACTTTTTGTAAGGATATTATTGAGACGGGCTGTAATAACCGTTACTCCATATTCCAGTATATAGATGTAAAAATAGTTCCCTGAGGGAAAAGAAGATCTCAATTCCAGAAAATCATCGTAGCCAATAGAATAAAGAATACTGTTTTCCATAGCCTGAATGTACTCAGTAGAAGGTTCTCTTGAAATGAATGCGGTCATTGATGAAAGGAAGGTGTTTTCAAAAGCCATAAATCTTGTGAATTCTCGTCCTTTGGAATCTATATAAAATAGCCGAAGACATCCTTTTTCAATAAAATATAAGTGGGAACAAAAATTCCCTTCTTTTAACAAAAATTCGCCTTTGGAAAGGGATTGGCGGCTAAAAAACTTTCCTATTTCTTCCAGTTCAGGCGGATTAACCCGGATCACTTTTGAGATGATTTCTTTTAGAGCTGAGTTCATTATCTTTTTTACAAAAATCATGAATATATTTTTGTAAAATATTGACATACATCAAAAAAGATAAAATAATTAAATATTTATTTTTCTTCTGTTACCCTATAAGTTTTATTTTTTGATTTATTAATTATTATGTGACCATAAAAAATTTATTTCTTCACCGACCTTCTTTTATACAATTGTGGTTCACATATAATCCGGAAAGGACGATAGATGTCGTATGTATGCAAAATAAAATGTTTAACTCAACGGGATTATGGGGGACTTCTTCCCGATAATTGATTTTTTATTAAACTTGACCTACCTATTGGTATATCCATTGATAAGAAATTATGAAAGTGGTATTTTTTTAATAAAATAAATTGTATAAAGGAATAAAACGGGGTTTAATTTTCAATCCCTTTATGAATGATTGTATGGCGCATGGGCTTGTAATGGGAAATGTAACACAATTCTAGTCCCTTTTCCTTGATTGGTTTCTATATTCATGTAAATTGAATGCATAGTAAATATGTTGTCAGCCAGAGCCAGGCCAATTCCAGAACCCTTTATAGAAGAATTGCGTTTTCCCCGGTAAAAAGCATTTCGAACATATGGTAGGTCCTTTTTAGAAATTCCGGGTCCTGTGTCAGTTATTGTAACGATAAATTCTTTGGCCTCATGGTATGAAAGTGATACGCTTACAGATTTATCAGGGCTAAATTTACAACCGTTGTCCATCAGATTTATGATAGCTATTTTCAATAAATGTTCATTACCTTCAATATTTAAGTGTGACTCTTCTGTAGGTAAGTTAAGGATATCCAGCTTTATAGTATATTCCGGTTGTTGTTTAATTAGCTGTGTTTTTGACTGCCACAAAATTTCATCGATCCTGCACGGAGTAAATTTAACAGGAGTATTGTCCGATGTAATACGGGCAAGCTGCATTAACTTAGTAGCTATTTTATTAAGTTCACGGGTGTCCGATAAAACTGACGAAAGTACTTTTTTGTAATCCTCCGTATTTCTATCTTTATTCAGGATAATTTCAATTTGTGAGGTTATAACATTTAGTGGATTTTTTAATTCGTGTGAAATATTTGATAGAAACATCTTTTGAGTATTAAATGCATTTTCAATTCTTTCAAGCAATTTATTGAATGTAATGGCTAATCTGGACAACTCATCTTTTTGGTTTGGTACAGTTACTCGTTGATTAAGGTTAGAAGGTTCAAATAGATCAATTTGGTTCATAATGCGGTTGAGGGGTCGGAGTGATTGGTGGGATAATATCCATCCTCCCAATGCCACAAGGATGATCGAAAGGAAGAATACCCAATATAGAATTTGAGTAAGTCGTTTGAGGTGTATGGGGTTGAAATTTGCTTCAGCTACAACAATATAAGGTAGACTATTTTGATCCAGGTATTTTATTCCAAGGGCATTCAGATCCCCAATTAAAAATTTATGCTTTTCAGATTTTAAAATTTCTGTAATTATACTTGAAGGTAAAGATATCAGAGATGGATGGAAAGAATAAATGCGGGTTCCTGTAGTATCAAATATAGATATGTTTTCTTTATACATTTCTGCCAAACTATCTGATCCGATAGTGCGCGGGGTATTAAGTGGCCGGACGGTAGGTTTATCATCGATGATCATTTTGCCCATCATCAAAGCTTTGGATTCGAGATTTTGATAGAATTCTTTTTGAAGTGACGTTTTAAACTGGAAGTGGATATATAGAAATGAAGTAATCAATATGCCCGCTACTATCAGAATAAATTGTAAGGTGGTTTTTTTGCGGATTTGCATTGGATTTTCCCTTTATTTTATTTTGCTTGTTAGTTGTCAATAGCAGACACTCGAAAACCTTCGCAATTTAATTTAAACGTATATTTGGAGCGATTCAATCTTTTTTTAAGATATATCCCGACCCGAAAAGCGTATGAATTAATTTATTATTAAACGGTTTGTCAATTTTATTTCTCAGGTAAGATACATATACCTCTATTACATTGGTTTGTGTCTTAAAGTTGATGTCCCAGACTTTTTCAGCGATTTCTGTTTTTGATATGACACGCCCCTGGTTTAGAAGGAAGTATTCAATTAGGGCAAATTCTTTAGGTGTCAATTCTATTAATTGTCCCTGGCGTTTTACTTCCAAATTATTCGTATTGATTTCCAGATCTTCAAAACGAAGGATTCCCTTATTGGATTTGAGTTCGTTGTTTCGTCGTGATAAAGCTCTGATTCTAGCCAGGAGTTCATTGAATTCAAAAGGTTTAACTATATAGTCGTCTGCCCCTACTTCCAGGCCGGTTATTTTGTCTTCAGTGTCTCCAAGTGCCGTAATCATTATAATTGGAGTTTTTATCCCCAGTGATCTACTTTTCTGAACCAGGTCAAACCCGTTCATGCCGGGCATAATAATATCAGTAATGATAATATCATAATCGTTTTGTAATATTTTGGCATACCCATCATTCCCATTATATGCATACTCCACTAAAAACCCATTTTCACTTAATCCTTTGCAAAGGGATGACACTACTTTTATTTCGTCTTCTATTAAAAGTATTTTCATAAGTAATGATTTACTGGAATACTGTCAATGTACAAGATGCGATATTTCCACTTAACAAACCACTTTAGCCATTGAATTCTAAGTAGATTCTAAGGATTTGATAAGAATAATCAAACGAAAGTTGAAATATCTTTGTTCAAAATTTTCTCATTTCCAAAAATGGGATTTTTATAGATTCATTAAAATGTATTTGTAAAATAGTGGAGTAGAAAGTGGATATACCGAAGAAAATTAAATTAGTCGGTTTGGGAGTTGTAGTATTAACAACCTTAAATTCTTGCAAGGAGGGAGGACGGTCAGAGATATTACATTTCGCCCGTACTATAAAGTCGAATTCTTGTAAAATATATGAAATTCAATGGGGAACAGAATCTCATTGGATAGCTACTTTACATGAAGTGGAGAATTTGTTACCATGCGATATTCCTATAAAAGAAAGGGAGACCTTATTAAGTCTTAAGAATGCATCTATGCTCCGAAAAGTGGATTCATATGATCGTCTGGGAGATGACATACATGGGAAAATCGATGCAATGGAAGTATATGATGCCATAATGGCGGATTCTATCAGAATTTTGAATTTTCAAAACCAGGAATTGAAGATGGAAATGGAAAAGCTTTTGGGAGACATCAGATCCAAAGATGCCCTGGAAAAGGTTAGGACAAAAGTCCATTCCATACAATCACGAGAGTGTATATGAAAGAGTTAAAGCAGACTATTATGAACAGGATTTTACGAAATAAGCATTTATTGTGGTGTATATCTTTGCTAATTGTTTTCACTGCCTGTAAGGAGGACCATCCAATTGATATCGATGATACAGACACCATTCACACTCCGGAAATTGCTCTGCAGTGGAATAAATTTTTACTGGAAATAGAACGGTATACGCCGGGATACAGGCCTACGGTATCATCCCGGACAATGGCCTATATTGGGGTGACGGCATATGAAGCTGTGATACCAGGTAAGTCGGACCATTTTCGTTCAATAGCAAGTCAATTGCCTGGCTTATCTGTTCCAGGTATTTCTTTTGGGGAAAAGTATAATTGGGAATTGGTATTAAATGCTGCCTATGAAAGGGCTTTTCAGCATTATTTTGAAACGGCTCCTACAGAACAGCAAGCCCGAATGATTTCATTGGCCAATAGTATTTACGATAAAATAGGAATAGAGGGTTTTTCTGAGGTCCGTCAGCGTTCGATATCCCATGGACGTAGAATAGCTGATGCTGTGTATGATTGGTCAACTCGTGATGATTTTGGGCACCGAGGTTATCTCCGTACCATCGATCCTGGTTACCATCCTCCTTTAGGGCAAGGTCTTTGGCAACCCACTTATCCGGATTATACACCGGCTTTGACGCCGAGGTGGGGGAAGGTACGAACTTTTGTAGCGGATGAGGATGACAAATGTGACCCTCCATTGCCTTATAGTGATAATCCTAATTCACAAATCTATGCACAGGCACTGGAAACCCGAAATCTTGTCAACCGTATCAAACAAGGACACAATGGCGAAGATCGCTGGATAGCCGAGTTTTGGAGTGATGACTGTCCCATTGTTACTTTTACTCCTGCCGGTAGATGGATTTCAATTGGAAATCAGATTATTGAAGGAGGACATATCGACAATATGGAAAAGGCTTTGTACCTATATGCAAAATTGGGTATAGCACTTTGCGATGCGGGGATTAGGTCCTGGGGCGAGAAATTTCGGTTTAATTACCTCAGACCGATAGATTATATCCGGAATGTCATACAGGATTCATCATGGAATACTATTATGTGTCCGGATGGATCACATTACTTTACTCCTCCTTTTCCTACATATCCATCCGGACATGCGACATTTAGTGCTGCAGCTGCAACTGTACTTTCCAATATTATGGGGTATAACTTCTCAATGACTGATCGCTGTCACGAGGATCGGACTGAGTTTAAAGGAACGCCGAGATCCTTCAATAATTTTGAGGAGATGTGTGAAGAAAATGCTTATTCACGTATACCGATGGGAGTTCATTTCCGGATGGATTCAGAGGCGGGAACGAAATTGGGTAAAAAGATAGGAAGAAAAGTCAATATGGAGATTGATTGGATAAAATAAAATCCTAAACTTTGAAATACGCTCTTTAAAAATTTAAAATCTTCTCGTCATTGTTTTCCGGTTATCAGAAATTGCCTTTGTAGTAGGCTGACTTGAATGAATAAATTTCGATCATTTTGCGAGCCTTTTGCAGGGCTTTCTCGGCAATAGGACCTTCAAAATTTTGGTCAACTGTTTCTTCGAACAATTGTATCCAGCGATCGTAGTGTATTTTATTCAGTAACATGTCTGAATGTGATGAGTATTTACTGTCAGAAGGCTTGTAATTGTAAAGCAAAACATTTTCCCAATATGTATACATCTTACGCAAATGGGAAGGCCAATTATCTCCAATTGAATCACTGAAAATCGAACCCAACAAGTCGTCATTACGGACGGAGGAATAAAAGGTATCAACGAAGATCTCAATCTCTTTGACGGTTTGTATATCCCTTTTCTTTTTCATTTGGGTACTATTAAATTAGCTACTTCTTTCAATAAAGGTAATAATGCAAATGTAAGGATATTCATGCATTTATTGGAACCCAATTTGATTTCGGTCAACCCTTTTTTATGTTTAAAAGACTGCATGTCGGTGGGTGAAATAAAGGATTATTTATATTTAAATTATTTCAAACGGGTACTGATAATTATCTCTTTCTTGGTGAGGATCACCGGTTTTTCGCGCGTAATTTATTTGCGTGTATGAATCGCTATAAAATATCCTTGCTATTGTGAAAGGTAGAGTCCTATGGTAATCTCTCAATAGGAGATTCAAGAATACGATAAAATAAAATTGATACGAACTACCTATTGCTCTGGAGAGGTCTAATTTTAGCATTAAAAGCCAATTTTACATTTCTCAATGATTGGAATAATGGCCAATAATTCCTTTGCCGTATTACTCACACCCCATTTCCCTTCTCGACACCGGGTCATTATTCGGGAAACAATTCCCGGATGGCAGGGAGGTGGGTTTGTAGCGTTCGACCGTTGGATCATCCAATGCATTTGCCAAAAAGGCTGTTATATCATCTATCTCCGTTTCCGTCAATCCCAGGGGTTTGAAATTGGAAGCGATTACTTCCTCCGGGACGTCCGGATTTTCAGGGATAGCATCGTTAAAATACTCTACTACTTCTCTTAAGTCTCTTTTACTACTTCCATGGAAGTAAAATGGTGTTCCCGTAAGATTATACAATGTAGGAACTTTAAACTTATGGAGATCATCGGCATTTCCTGTAAAAAATCCTCGTCCAAAGTTTTTATTGCGTGCACGGGGTTCATCTACAAAGGTTGGTAAATCATCTAGATTGTTAACGCCGACTGCAAAAAACCGTGTATCGCTAAAAGCCGGACCCGCATGGCAGGATGTACAATTCGCTTTTGTGAAGAATAATAATGCACCTCTTTTTTCTTGCTCGGTCATAGCGTATTTATTTCCTTTTAGCCATTTTTGGAAAGGTGCTTCCGTTGTATTAATGGTTCGCAAATAGGCTGCCATTGCCAACGCAACGTTTTGAGGAGTATACCGGTCTGATTCCGGAACATCAGGGAAGGCTTCGTCGAAATAAGTGGTATATCCTAGAGTATCTGCTATTGTTTGGTTCATCTTGAACCTGTGTAATTTAAATCCTTCCTGCAATTGAGTTTCCAACCCTTCAAAGCCCAATTTGTTCAGGCTTAATCCTTCATCTACATCCTCTGAAAAACGGTGTTCATAACCCTCATTTGCTTCTTTGGATCCAAATGATCCGTTCCAATTTGTATTTTTAGCAGAATATGCTACATTGAGTACCGTCAGGGGCCGAATTCCCTGTACATCGAGGGAAGCAGCATCCGGGTAAACTTCATGTTTAAGGCGGGTTTCACCCGCATTCCCGGTACCAATTCCTCCATCACCTATTCCTTGCATCCTTCCGGGTTTGAAGTCCGCTTCTGCAATATGGCACGAGGAACACGAATAGGTTTGTAACCCTGCATCAAAACGGGCATCTAAAGCGATACCTGTTTCAAAGAATAGAAAGTTTCCTAGTTTGACTTTTTCTTCTGTCAAAGGGTTTTTTGGATCCTGAGGTATATTTTTATAATCTTTGGAATTGGCTAATATCCAATAATCCAAAGCATTGTTAGGAGCCGCATCCCTGACACTATTTTCCAATTTGACATCCAAATTGCTGACGTTCATAACGTCTTGAGTACAGGAATAAAAAAATGGAATTAAAATAACTGTGAAAAAAAGTAAATTTCTGGCCATGGGATATCGTATTTTGCATTGATACAAAAATAATAAAAAAATAGAAATCCACAGTTCTAGACTGTTAATCTAGATAATTTTAAGAAATTTTTTTCATTCACAATTCAGGATATTGAGTGTCCTGACAAGGATTGAACAAAGGAAAAGTTCTTTGTTTATTACTTATGCTGAGTAAAAGATGAGGGAGGGGCCCCTCGGAATCGGTCCACAGGCATTGGTTTCAAACCGCCTTTATGCTGCTGCGGTTAAGAACTGTGGTAGTGAGCGATAAAGGAAAAGGCATCATTAAAGGTGTCAG
>NZ_JAJSLW010000120.1 GCF_021729145.1 Membranihabitans maritimus
CTAAAGAATTGGAAGACCTTACCATATCATGTGAAGCGTATAACCTGTTCTACAAAGACGTAGTGGAAGAAGCGGCAGCCTACAATGCTGGTGGCGGAAGTGCTGCGGATACAAGTGGAGCATATACTGCATTGGATGCGGCGTTTGGTAGCTATATCAAAACCTGGGTTAACAATCAGGGACAGCCTACAGACATAGATGGAAATATACTTCCTGACAGTGTACTTCAGTTCTACTACAACACG
>NZ_JAJSLW010000121.1 GCF_021729145.1 Membranihabitans maritimus
ATCTAAGCACGGTGAGATATCAATTACTGCGCGCATCATACCAGAACTATTTTATGTCGCCATATAAAAAGCAAACGTTTGCTTAAATATCTTTTTGTTCACAGATATGGTGTAAAAATTGAGTCATACAAACATGCACAAAATGAAATGCTAGAGAGTGGGGATGCAAAGCATTCAGGGAAAAGCAGAAAAGCCCTCTCATCGAGAGGGCAAAAGGCAGTGATAGAGATTAGTGGAATTGTGGT
>NZ_JAJSLW010000122.1 GCF_021729145.1 Membranihabitans maritimus
ACTACAGGCAGCCACGATTGCGCTGCTGATGTATATGTTCCCAGTGTAACATTAAAAGATGAGTGCAGTGGTGTACATCATGTAAAAGCGATGGTGAATGGTCGAGCAGTATGGTTGGAGCGTGTATCAGAAGCTGATGGTTATGTAACCTTCGCACACACCGAAGATCCGATCCGTATTCCATTCCAGGGACATGGAAACTTGACGGAAGTACGGTATGAAGCATCGGACAGTTGCTG
>NZ_JAJSLW010000123.1 GCF_021729145.1 Membranihabitans maritimus
TGGGAATATTTTTGAGTAATCAGAGCGGAAGCAAGCATGGCGTTGCCCAATTGCAGAAGTTGTTCTTCCGTATAATCTCCGACATTGCGGAAAATGATTTTAAAATCCGGGATATAGTCCAGCAAAACCGTCGGATAATACCGGAAGATGCGTAGGAATTGTATAATCCGGTCGTATTGACCCCCTAGTTCCGATTTATACTGACCCCGTCAATCCGGAGTATTGACCCCCTCAAG
>NZ_JAJSLW010000124.1 GCF_021729145.1 Membranihabitans maritimus
GTGGTGATCTTGCCGAATATGCCAACCTTCTGGCTGTCGAGTTCAATGGTCGGATACATTTCTAAGATCTTCGAACCATGAATGGCACTTAAAACGGTCGCCTGTTCATCCACCGTCACGGGAAGCCACACTTGCTCGGTTGGCAAAGCATACACAACGCTTACTTTCATCCTTGCTCTCCTTGCATATCCAGTTTCTCAAGGCGATTGCTTTCTAAAACCGCAAGCAGTTTCT
>NZ_JAJSLW010000125.1 GCF_021729145.1 Membranihabitans maritimus
TAAAAAATACGAAAGTGAAAGAGCCGAGACTCTTTCACTTGCGAGTTAATACATAAAACCTTGCAGATAAGACAAAACGATTAGTCTTTACCTACGTGAAGAATTGCAAGGAACGCTTCTTGTGGAAGCTCAACGTTACCGATTTGCTTCATACGTTTCTTACCTTCTTTCTGTTTCTTCAATAGTTTCTTCTTACGGCTCACGTCACCGCCATAACACTTAGCGATTACG
>NZ_JAJSLW010000126.1 GCF_021729145.1 Membranihabitans maritimus
ATAGAACCAAGACGAACACCATTAACCGTTTGTTCACGACCTTCGCCATTTAGCAGTGTGAAAGAGACGTTTGCCATCTCACCACTTGCTTTGATTTGTTCTTCCATGCTGCGCCACATCGCCTGAAGTTGGGTCAACGTTGGCAGTGATTTAGCTGCAACAATAGCATCGATATCTTTCTGATATAAGTTTGCATCAACACCCGTTACTGAGCTCTTGAGCTCTGACT
>NZ_JAJSLW010000127.1 GCF_021729145.1 Membranihabitans maritimus
ATCAATCTAGCGATTGGGGTATTGCCTCCGTTGAGCTATTTCCCTTACCTGTTGTTGGAGAAAGGCGACTGGGTATTGAGTGAAAATGGCTTTTACGAGCAAGTAACAGAAGACTGGTTCTATCACTCGTCAGAGGGATCCCCAGGGGACAATGGTAATGCCAACAGCCCTTATTGGTTTGCAGGCGGCTGGCCATCTATCTACGGAAGTGGAGACTGTGTGCGT
>NZ_JAJSLW010000128.1 GCF_021729145.1 Membranihabitans maritimus
AAAGCAAAAAATGCCTTTGAAAAAGTGCCCTTTCTTTTGTTTCGTTTTCTTTGGGCACGCAAAGAAAATGAATAAAAATTGATTTATAATAACTTGCGAATATCATTATTCTTTTCGCTTAAACATTATTCATGTTATTTTAGACAATACCTATGAAATCCGTATCCTTATATCAGAACAAAGACATCACCGCCTTTTTACCGGGCGGGTATAATTATACGG
>NZ_JAJSLW010000129.1 GCF_021729145.1 Membranihabitans maritimus
GTCTTCTACGTCTACCAATACCCAGGCTTTACCCCAGTTACACCAGTAATCCATAACCAACAACTCTACCATAGGCTGCTCATCCCCAAGGGACAGGCATGCATCTTCACATTTGAACGGAACTGCTTTGCTCCATCCACCTCCCAGGTAGGCTACCTCTTTTCCATATCCCGGTACCCCACTCAATCGATCGAAGAATCCTTCCAGCTCTTCTATGAC
>NZ_JAJSLW010000012.1 GCF_021729145.1 Membranihabitans maritimus
ACGAAAAAATTGTTGTGGGAAGAGTACCGCAAGGAGCATTCGGACGGATACGGATACAGTCAGTTTTGTGAACGCTTAAAACGGGAAATTGGACGCCGGGACCTGACCCTTCGCATGGACCATACGCCCGGACAAGTCATGCAGGTAGATTTTGCAGGCAAGCCCATGCACTGGGTGGATGCCCACAGTGGGGAGCTGTATTCCTGTCCGGTGTTAGTTGCCACGATGCCGCATACGCAGCATAGTTTTGCGATCGCATTGTCCAGTCTAAAAGTAGCGGATTTTGTGTACGGTCTGAATCAGGCATTCCTGTTTTTTGGTCGCTTGCCTAAGGTAATTTTATGCGATAATCTAAAATCCTTTGTGACCCGGGCCGATAAATATGAACCGGATTTTAATGCTTTGTGTGTACAATTGGCGACCTATTATCAAATCGATTTACAAGCTACCCGGGTACGTAAACCCAAAGACAAGGCCAGTGTGGAAAACCTGGTATCGACTATCTATAACCGTATATATGGCCCGCTTCGCAACGAAACTTTCCATAGCCCGGCCGCTTTAAACGAAGGCATCATTCAATCGCTCAAAGACCACAATAACCGGCCGTATCAACAAAAACGCGGCTGCCGATCCTCCGAGTTCCAATCGGTTGAATGGCCTGAAATGAAGGTATTGCCCCCGGACTTATTTGAGATCAAAAAAACGACCCGTTCCAAGGTCCGCCGGGACTATCATGTTTTTATCGGAGAAGAGAAAAACTACTATTCCGTTCCTTTTCAATATGTAGGCCGGGAATCTACGATTGTGTATACTTCCCGAAACGTAGAAGTGTTTATCGGGACCCAACGGGTAGCCACACATACCCGTTTGCTGTATCGCAACCTGTACCGGTATCAAACCGACCCGGCCCACATGCCCCGTTCCCATGCGGAATGGAAAAAAGCCCGGGGCTTTAATGCCGCTTACTATATCGATAAGGCTGCCCAAATCGGTCCATCCACACGCTGGGCGATCGAAAGCGTCATCCGTTCGGTGGTACATCCCCCGCAGAGCTTTAACATCTGTATGGGGATCTTCCGCCTGGTCGATACCTACTCTGCACAGCGATTGGAACAAGCTTGTATGCGGTGTCAAAAAGTCGATAAAGTTACGTACCGAATGTTAAAAAATATCCTGGTACGCAACCTGGATCAAAACGAGGAACAAGGGGATCTTTTCACACCCCCTCAACATGGAAATATTCGAGGGCCCGAAGCCTATCAATAATCTGATTTTTATAACCCGTCATGGATCGAAGTCATGGCACAAAATGTACAAATATGAAAAACGCATCTCTGGAAATCATGAGACAAATGAAACTGACCGGTATGGCCGATGCCTATGAAGGTCTGTTACACCTCCCGGTCAATCAGCAACCCGAAGCCCATGAATTGTTGGCCCGATTGGTGGATGCTGAAAAACAACACCGGGCCCATAAGCGTATGCAAATGTTCTTGCGATTGAGTAAACTCCGCTATCCGGCCGTGATCCAGGATATCGATTGTACCGAATCCCGAAATTTATCCAAAGAAAAACTCATGACCCTGGCCGACTGTGCCTACATACGTCGAGGTGAAAATGTATTGATCAGCGGGGCCACCGGCTGTGGAAAATCCTACCTGGCCTGTGCTCTGGGACATACCGCTTGCGTGAAGGGATATCGAACCCTCTATTTTAATATGAACCGGTTTACCGAACAAATCGCTTTGGCCAAAACCGACGGATCACTCATCAAATGGATGGACCGAATTAAAAAAGCACAACTGATTATCCTGGACGATTTTGGCTTGCAACCCATCACACATGAAGTCAAACTCATTCTCCTACAAATCCTCGAAGATCGATATGAAAGAGCCGCTACACTGATTTGTTCTCAGCTACCCGTAGGAAAATGGCATGAATATTTTGATGAACCCACGATCGCCGATGCTATATTAGATCGTATTATTCCCAAAGGACACCGCATTGATTTAAAAGGAAAAAGTCTACGGTCTCCTTCAAAACATTTATCTTAGTCATGTTTTTTTGTACGTTTTCCACATAGGGGGTCAGTATCCCGGATTCAGGGGGTCAATAACTCCGGAATATGCAATTAAGTTCAAAAACACTACAAAACGGTCAACGGGATTCAGGTTGAAAAATGCCTGTTCCTGCGCGCGATTACTTTCTTCTTTTGTTCTGAATAAAAGGTCCATAATAAATATAGGTAATATGATCCTTTGGATCTAAAAATGAAACTTAAACCTGCTATGGAATTGTTATAATTGATGAATGAAACTTTTAATAGATCTGGACATTAATGCGGAAAGGCCTTTGATCATTAGAGAATTACAAAATATTGAAGATATATCACTTTTGGAGGCTTTGAAACATATGATCTACTATGCCTTGAAGAATGAGGGACGTATCTCCATAGAGCAATATAACAAGGAAATAGAAGAAGCTGAGGAAAAAGTGGATCAGGGTGAATTCTTCACACAAGATGAGGTGGAGAAAATGGCGGAAGAATGGTGAAAAAATCCGGAATTGTTATTGTGTGGAATAAGTCGGCTTATGCATCACTACAGAAAGCCTATGATTTCATTAATAGGGACTCACGTACCAATGCGGAAAAAGTACGGGAAGGAATTTTAAAATAGTCCGTAATCTGGCAGATCATCCGGGAAAATATCCACCAGATAAATTTAAAACTGATAACGATGGTAGTTACCGAGCTTTTGAAAAATTCTCTTATAGGGTAGCTTATAAGATCAAGGAAAAGGAAATAGCTATCTTACGCATTCGTCATGTTAAACAGGAACCCAAAGAATATTAACCTTTGCCCGGTTGGTTCAATCTCCGGGCTCCAGATTCCTGACTTTTGTCCCAAAGCTTACCGATTACTGAGCTTCCCTTCAATCCAATCCGTAAAATCATAATATCGGAGCAATTGGTGTTCATACTTGTCGGAGCGAACGGCATCCAATTTTGATTGTATTTTTTTCAGGTAGTGTTTTTTACTTGGCGGACTATTCCGGTCGGGGTCGAATTTAATGAGCTTGAAAACCAGGCGTTCTGTCTGGAGCATGGGGCCTCTTTTGCGAAAATTTCTTTTGTAAGAGCGGATGACATATTCTAAGTAATCCTGATCATTCATTTCGTAATGTACCAGGATATTTAATAAGCGTGAGGCTTTTTCAAGAGCTGATTGTTGACGTGATTCAACAGATATTTGATTGAGGTATTTTCCTGCCTTCTTTATATCTTCAAGCAATAGAAATGTCAAACTTGCGTAAAAAAATAAATGAGTGAGACGTTTGTGATCAGCAATGCCCGGATTTTCGAGGAACTTGTGATCTATATTTTCAACCAGCGTTTTAGCTTTATGTAACTGGTTTGAGTTGATAAGTCTTGCTATCTGGTATGTCAAGGCGATTATTTGGCATATAGTTACAAAGTGTTCTGAGTTTTTTATTGATGTCAATGACTCTACCTTGTTGATGTATAATTCCATTTCATCAAACTGGTTGATGGTGCGTAGGCTGTCCAGAATGCCTTCCAGTGCATGTAGGTAGTCATAAGGAGGTTGGTCCCAAATCGTTCTATTTTCTTCAAATAGATTATTTAATCGTTTAAATATTTTCATTGCTGAGAGATAATCCCCGGTGTGAGTAAAGAAAAACGATTGGAAAAGTAAATGCAACTTTTGAGATTCAAAGCTATGCTGTACTCCTCTGGTTATCAAGCTTAATTCCGTGAGAACAAGATCGTTGAGTTTTTTGCGGTCATTTTCAGATAGCGATGAACCCGAATTGATTAATCGATATTCGAGTAATTCGTACAATGAGTGGTGTTCTTGTACCTGCCGTAAAAGCTGAAGGAGATTTTTAGATTTTGTTTGCAGATTGACAAGATCATGATCAGAAATTCCCTCAAATGACCTTTTGGAAAGGTAGTCGAGTTCTAATCTGCGTGTATTATAATGCATTAAATGATTTTGATACTTTTCTGCCAGGATCTTTGCCTTTAAGAGTTCTTTGTATCCTTCCTCCGGGATTGACCTTTCAAAGAAGACTTTTGAGCGCATGATTTGCTGATAGATTTGGAATTGGGGATCGTAGCCGATACGTATATCAATGAGCGTATCCGTAAGGATTTTCATTAAATACTGTGCCGCATTTTCTATTGATTTTTCAGGGTGAAGGGTATTAAATTCTTTTTCTATTGACGACGCGTCAATTGTTTTTGATTGATCGATAATTTTATAGAGATCCAGGTAGGCTTTTTCAGTAGATTGCTTTTTAGTCTGCAATTTAAAAGTTCTCTTTTCGCCCGCTGACAAGGTCTTTATGAGTTGGATTAGTTCGGATTTCATGGTAGTGTATGGAATTGGCTTTACTTCAAAGGTATTAAAGATAGTTAGATAAGAATATTTTGGGTTTTGGGAAAATATGTACCGGTGAACCTGTCAGCCCTTGCTATATAATATTATTTGGGTCAATTTCGCTGCAATAATTAGGATATGGACTAACCAGATTATTTTTTCGCAAAAAAAAATGAGAAGTCGTCGTTTGAATAGATTTCTCCAGAGGGGGAGACTATTCAAACAATTTCCTGAAAAGGCTATTGGTTCCCGGTCTATTGCGAAAACCAACTTAAGAATAAGAGCTTCAAATAAGCAATGGATAAAGATGTTCTTTTCAGTGAAATCAGCTTTTAGACTTACCATAAATTGACAATAAATATAAAAATGGTAATAAAAATTAAATATAAATGATTGTAAAACAAATTCTTATGATTTAATAATTAAATATATAGTTATTTAGATTAATAATATCAAACAAGTTAGGTTGAATAATGTTTATTTGAAATAATATTTTTGAATTATTAAATATTGAAGTTATATATACTTTGTATGAAGGGAAATAAAATAATAGTAGTTGGAAGTACCAATATGGATATGGTCGTAAAGACGGATCATATACCTGAGCCGGGGGAAACCGTTCTGGGGGGAAATTTTTTCATGAATCCGGGCGGGAAGGGAGCGAATCAGGCCGTAGCCATTGCCCGACTTGGGGGGGATGTAATGTTTATCTCCAAAATAGGGGATGATATTTTCGGGAAGCAGTCTTCCCAAATGTTTGACGAAGAGGGTATAGATACGCGGGGGTTAGTTCCAGATGAAAATAGCCCTTCCGGAGTAGCTCTGATTACGGTAGATGAAGAAGGTGAGAACAGTATTGTAGTTGCTCCCGGCGCTAATGCGAACCTTATGCCTTGTGACTTGGAGGAAACTCTCGATAAGATTGAAGATGTTAGTATTTTGCTTATGCAATTAGAGATTCCTCTCCAAACCGTAAAAAAAGCAGCCCAGATCGCCTCAGGAAATGATATGAAAGTTATATTGAATCCTGCCCCTGTTCCCGGTAATGTGGATGGTGTCATCGAATTATTCCCATTTATTGACATTATTACGCCAAATGTAAAAGAGGCGGAAATGCTTTCAGGTATTCCGGTGAAAGATGAAAAAAGTGCAAAAAGGGCTGGAAAAGTCATTTACGAGCAGGGAGTGAATAATGTTGTAATCACGATGGGTAGGATGGGTGCCCTGGTGCTGGAGTCGGGTGAATGTACGTACATTCCTGCTACAGAAGTAGAAACAATAGATACGACTGCGGCCGGAGATTCATTCAACGGGGCATTGGCTGTGGGATTGTCTGAAGGCAAATCACTGGTTGATTCCGTGCGATTTGCATGTCGGGCTGCGGCTATTACAGTAACGAGAATGGGGGCACAATCGGCGATGCCCTATCGAAATGAACTGGTGTTGAGTATCTTGGAATGAAGACAATTATAAATCCTTCAATTATGAATCAAGGATTGATCACTGTCCGATTGAACATTGCAAGATTGAAGATTGCACATTGTAGGGTTGAAGAATTGAAAATTGAATAACTGATTGAGCATGTTTATAGTAGAAAGTTACACATTAGCTGTTGTGTTTTGTCTGATCACAATGTTGTGTTGGGGATCCTGGGCGAACACGCAGAAACTGTTACAGGGGAAGTGGCGTTTTGAATTGTTTTACTGGGATTATGTCATCGGAATTTTTATTTTTTCCCTTTTGGCTGCTTTTACTTTGGGAAGTTTTGGTGAAGGTGGGAGATCCTTTTTACAGGACTTTGCACAGGCGGAGGGGAGCAATATCCGGAATGCTTTTTTTGGCGGTGTGATTTTTAACCTCGCAAACATCCTGCTTACTGCCGCAATTGCCGGTGCTGGAATGGCTGTCGCTTTTCCGGTCGGTATAGGAATAGCACTGATTTTGGGGGTTTTGTTGAACTACTTGTTAGCTTCTAAAGGGAATGTTACTTTGTTATCTATAGGCGTACTGTTAGTGACACTGGCGATAATCATAAATGCCATTGCTTATCGAAAAAAGGAAAAGACTAGTGATGAAGGAGACCATCAAGCAAGCGTGAAATGGATTGTTATATCTGTTATAGCCGGGATTTTGATGTCATTATTTTATCCTTTTGTGGCTTCGGGTATGGACCTGGAGAATTTTGTGTCTCCTGCTTCGGGGAAAATGACTCCGTATACGGCCGTAGTTGTTTTTTCAACAGGAATTTTGTTGAGTAATTTGATATTCAATTCCATTTTGATGCGAAGGCCTCTGGAAGGAAGCCCTGTTAAATACAAAGATTATTTTACCGGAAAAATCGGCATCCACCTAGTAGGTGTCTTGGGTGGGGCGATCTGGGGATTGGGTAATTTGTTTAATCTCATTGCTGCCGGGAAAGCCGGACCGGCCATATCTTATGGTTTGGGGCAGGGCGCTACATTGGTCGCAGCACTGTGGGGTGTGTTGATATGGAAAGAATTTGCAGGAGGGAGTCTATTGGTGCGCAAATTGATTGTTGGAATGTTTGTTTTATTTATAGTGGGGCTGGGGTTAATTATCAGGGCCGGAGGTTGAAGAATTATCTGGTTGATATTTCGATTCAAAAAAGTATAAATGATTAAGAAAGAGAAA
This sequence comes from Membranihabitans maritimus, assembly GCF_021729145.1. GTDB lineage: Bacteria > Bacteroidota > Bacteroidia > Chitinophagales > Saprospiraceae > Membranihabitans > Membranihabitans maritimus. The sequence continues at coordinate 7,055 of NZ_JAJSLW010000012.1, forward strand.
TTGATATGGTAAGAATTGACTTGATACTGATCCTGATATTGGGAGTGAACCAGGTTCTTTTTAGTCAGAGTAGCATAATCCTTGATACAGACCTGGATAGCGACGTCGATGATGTAGGAGCAATGGCCATGTTGCATACATTGGCTGACCACAAAAAGGTCGATATATTGGGTGTTATTGTGACGAGTGATGATAAATATTCCCCACTTTGTGCAGATGCCATAAATCATTTTTACGGTAGACCGGATATTCCGATTGGGGTACAAAAGGGAATTTCATTGAGACATCATTCCAGATATACAAAGGAGATTTCTGAAGAATTTAGTAAGGAACTTCAGGAGTATGAAGATGCCTCAGAGGCTGTTGCATTGTATAGGAGATTGTTATCAGAGCAACCGGATTCCAGCGTAACGATTATTACAATCGGTCACTTAACCAATTTGCAAAATCTGTTAAAATCCAAAGCAGATACCATTAGTATTTTAACCGGAGCCGAATTGGTTCAAAAAAAGGTCAAACTTTGGTCGTGTATGGGCGGTAAGTTTCCTTCGGGGAAAGAGGCTAATTTTTACAGGCCAGATCCGGAGTCTACCCAATATTGTATAACGAACTGGCCCTCAAAAGTAGTTTTTGCGGGATGGGAAATTGGGAATGAAGTCATTACAGGAGGTAGTTTTCTAAAGAGTTATTTATCTGTTGGACATCCTGTATGGAGGGCCTATGAGTTATATAACAATTTTAAAGGAAGGCAAAGTTGGGACCAAGTATCGATTTTATATTCTATTACAGGGAATGACAAATACTGGAATGTGAATTCTATGGGATATTGTCGTGTAAATTCTGACGGTTCGAATCATTGGATTGAAGATGATAGAACCTATGGGCAAGGCCATCTTACTGAAAAAGAAAACCCGGATGAGGTTGCCAAAATAATTGATGCCCTGATGGTAGGTATTTACAGCCCGGATTTTTAACAATTTTGAAACCAGTCCGCATGAAGCTTATAAAATGTATTTCGACAATCTCTATTATTTTTTTGGGAATGATTTCAATTTTCGCCCAGGAAAAAAAGTTTAGTAATTCAGGATTCTGCCCTGGTATCATCTTCGACACTGATATTGGGTCTGATTGTGATGATGCTGGAGCCTTGGCCGTTTTGCACCAATTGGCCGATAAAGGAGAAGCTAAAATTTTGGGGACTATTTTTAGTTCAAATGCCAATCCTTTTGGGATTGGTACGATTGATGCCATTAATCATTATTATGGTAGAGGGGATCTGGCATTAGCACAATATCAGGGCAGGGCTGTTATTGGAGATCCAAATGATTCGTATTCCCGATATATTGCCTGCGAGATAAACGAATTCTACCATGACATAGTGAATAAAGGGCCGGAGTTAGTTGCTGAGTATAAAAAAATTCTCCGTGTCCAACCGGATACCAGTGTCACAATAATAACCGTGGGGCACCCGGTAGGATTATTTTACCTTGTACATGATATTGAGGGCTTTCAGATGGTAAAGGAGAAGGTGAAAAGGTGGGTGGCGATGACATATACAGGGACAAAGCCTACTAATGACTGGAATTTTGGCAAGAATGGAACTGCCCCATACATTTCAGGGTTGTTGAAAATATGGCCAACCGATGTTTATTTTAGTGGTGCCGGCAAAGAATATATTACGGGAAACACATTGTTGCCAAGGACTTCTGAAGATAATCCGGTTCGTAAAGCGTATGAATTATGGGGAAATAATGCACTAAAAAACGGACGTTCCAGTTGGGATCAGCTCGCTGTTTTATTTGCCATTAGACCGCACTACTTTGAAATAGAGCCAGGTAGATTGCAGCAAAATGATATGATGGAAACGTATTGGACTCCTTCATGGGATCAGTCTAATTCTCATAACTATCATTATAGAGTAATCCCTTCTATGGATAAAGAAATACTTGAAAAGATTGTGGAAGAATTGATGAGTATGGACCCTTTATTGGGTAAAAGTAAATGAATTTGTTTGAAAAATTAGAGACCCTTTTAATTATAAATACTATGAATACATTTTCTTACATTTTATTTTTATTTGTGCTTTCAGGATTGTATGGAACGGTCTTTGCCCAGACTCCCATTATCTTTGATACCGACATGGGGCCGGACTATGATGACATTGGAGCGCTGGCAGTTTTGCATGCATTAGAGGCAAATGGTGAATGTGAAATTCTGGCTACTGTGGCTAGCGACAGGCATCCCTCAATTGCCCCCACAATAGAAGCTATCAATACATATTTCGGAAGAGATGAAATCCCGGTGGGAACGGCTCCGGACAATGCCCCTGATTTTACAGCAGGGAATGACTGGAATAAAAAATTAATAGAGAGATTTCAACCCGGTTTGGCAGGCAAAATATATCCGGATGCCGTGGAGATATATCGTAAAATATTGGCGAAACAGAAAAATCGGTCAGTGACGATCATTACCGTGGGATTTACTTCAAATTTGGCTGCATTGTTGGCATCCGGACCGGATGATATTTCTCCTTTGAGCGGAAAGGACCTGATTAGTAAAAAAGTCAAAAAGTGGGTGGCTATGGCCGGAGCGTTTCCCGAAGGAAAGGAATTCAACGTTTTCAAGGATGATAAAGCTTCCTGGAAAGTATTCCGCGAATGGCCCACCCCCATTCTTTTTAGTGGTTTTGAGATCGGTTTTAAAGTACGTACGGGCGGGAAAGTAGCCCGTATGCAAGAGTCTATAAATAGCCCGGTCCAGTGGGGATACGATTATAACCTCAAAACTTATACGAAAGAAGGGGAGGATAATCGCCCTTCCTGGGACCAAACGGCAGTACTTTGTGCCGTGCGGAATCCGGAGAGATATTTTTATGTCAATGGCCCAGGAAAATTTGTTATTAACGAAGACGGAACCAATAGTTGGGATCCGGATACGGATGCCGGCCATTATTTTTTGGTACATAAATATCCTTACCAGAGAATAGCAGATACCCTGGAGGAATTGATGATGTATGTACCGAACAAATAGATAATCTGGGAATTTGTAGGGATTGGGCGTTTGTCATTTGGACCAAAGATTCGGTTTAAATCATCACATCTTCTTTGTTATATTTGTCCTTATAGGCAGTGGGAGTCAGTCCGGTAATTTTCTTGAATACATTGCGAAAAGCCTTGGAGTCAGAATACCCTACTTCATACATCACTTCCGATACGTTTTTCTGGTTGGTTTCAAAATTTCTTTTGGCTGCTTCAACCTTTACCCTTTGTATGTATTCAATGACGGTGTTATTCGTTGATTTCTTAAACCTGCGTTCCAGATTTCGACGCCCCATATTTAGCATTTTTGCTAATTGGGATACGGTGATTTTATTAGTGTAATTCTCTTCAATAAAATCCTGGGCTTTAAGAACTTGATGGTCTTCATGGTCCTTTTGACCGCTAAAAATGATAAAGGGGGACTGACTGTCTCGGTTAATTTCAATCTCGAAAATTTTGGAAGACAAAATCGCCATTTCTCTTCCGGCATATTTTTCTACCAGGTAAAGGATCAGGTTAAGAGAAGAATAGGCACCTCCACTGGTGTAAATACCGTCTTCATCCGTAATAATTTTATAGGGCTGTATTTTTACTGAAGGATACATTTCCTTGAATTCTTCAGCGACCAACCAATGGGTAGTACAACTTTTATTTTTGAGTAAACCTGTGGAAGCCAGTATAAAGGCACCAATACACAGGGAAACCACCTCTGAGCCTTTGGAATAGTGCTCTTTAATCCAGGGAATAAAATCGCTGTTATTGTTTACTACGGTCTGCATGTTGCCGTGTACGGCAGGAATAATGATGATGTCTGTTTTTTGGACTTCATGGATAGAAAGATCGGGTTCTACTGTAAAGACCAATGCCTTTTTAGGGTCTTTTGACATTCCTACCAGGTGTATATCAAATAGCGGGGGCTTCCCTACCTGCTCAGCGGCCTCATTGACTTTTGTAAACATTTTGTATGTGGCCTCGAGATTACTAAGGCTGGTGTCGCCATGAGGTAATAAAAGGGAAATATGTTTCATGCTATTTTTTAATAAATTGATAGGTCGTATTTAGCCCTTTAAGGTGATCAAATATACAATTAATTTAATAATTCGGTATAATCAGATTTATGCAATAATTTATTTCAGTATATTAACGTGAGTTTGACAGAAAAAATAAGAGCTCTGACCGTGCGCCGCTTTTTGCTTTAGAGCTGGGACAAGTAGCGAGATATTATTAACCTTGGGTGGAGACCCGGGGCGGAAAACGAGTAAAATGGTTGAATCTGTTATTGATTTCCACAAAGTAATTCCCTGGGCATTGCTTTTTTCGCAAAAATAATGACAGAAACAAATATTCATCGAACTCACATTATATTAAAAAGATAAATATTAATGGAATATGAAGGGGTGTTATATTTTACTGGGGTTGACGTTTTTCATTTCCTGCATCTCTGAGTCAGGTACGTCAGGCCAGGGTCAAAATTCCGGGACGGCTGTAAAAATAATAGGTAGCATTACCCGAATTAGTAATGAAATCGATTCCTTATTACCTGCAGATGCCAGGATTGAGGTGTTGGCAGATGGTCACGAATGGACAGAAGGACCCCTTTGGATAGAACGCGAAAATCTGCTCTTATTTAGTGATATCCCACGCAATGCGGTATATAGCTGGAAAGAAGGAATTGGTGTAAGCGAATTTCTTAATCCCTCGGGATATACTGGGGAGTTAGAAAGGGGTGGAGAACCCGGAGCCAATGGGTTGCTTCTTGACTCCCAGGGTAGATTGGTACTTTGCCAACATGGTGATCGTCAAATAGGCCGGTTGATAAGTGAATGGAATCAGCCCGAACCTCAATTTGAAACGATCGTTAATACTTTTAACGGAAAGAGATTCAACAGTCCGAACGATGCAGTGTACAATCCCGCGGGGGATTTGTACTTTACAGATCCTCCCTATGGCCTGGAAGGCAATATAAATGACCCCGCCAAAGAATTAGATTTCCAGGGTGTTTTTTTAGTGAAGAAAGGTGAATCAAAAGCACAACTTTTAGTCGACTCCCTTACCCGGCCCAATGGTATAGCATTTTCACCTGGTGGTAATACCTTATATATTGCGAATAGTGATCCTCAAAAAGCCTGCTGGATTGCATATGATGTAGATGATGCCGGATTATCAAATGGTCGTATCTTTTACGATGCCACCGATCGGGTAGGGGAAGAGAAAGGATTGCCTGATGGGTTGAAAGTACATAGTTCCGGGGTTGTATTTGCCACGGGACCGGGTGGGATTTGGATATTTAGTCCGGAAGGAAAAGTATTAGGCAAAATAAAGACCGGGGAGGCAACTGCCAATTGTACATTTGATACCAATGAGAAAAATCTTTATATCACAGCGGATATGTATTTGTTGAGGGTCAGGATGAAGTAGGGAGAAAGAAGGCCGAAGCCCGAAGAGGCCAGCCGCAAGTTTTCGACTTCTGACTTCCCTCTCCGGACTTCCAGCTTCCCAACTATTTCAATTTCGCTAAAGAAGCTTTCATACGATCCAATGCCGTATTCAGGTCATCTTCCGATGCTGCATACGAAATACGGACGCAATCGTTATTCCCGAATGCAGATCCGGAAACAATGGCTACATGCGCATCAGTGAGAATATATTCTGCAAAATCATCGGCATTTTCGATAGAAATATCTCCGTTTGACCTACCAAAATAAGCACTTACATTGGGGAAAATATAAAATGCCCCAGTGGGATTAGGTACCTGGATATCCGGTATCTCCTTTAATCGTTGTGATACAAGACCTTTTCTCTTTTCGAATTTTTCTTTCATTTCTTCGCGTGCATTGGAGGGCTCATTTAGTGCAACTACTGCTGCATACTGGCTAAATGAATTGGCACCACTGGTGATTTGTCCCTGTATTTTGGCGCAGGCACTGGCCAACCATTGGGGGGCTCCAATATATCCCAATCTCCATCCTGTCATAGCAAATCCTTTGGAAAATCCATTGACAGTAACGGTTCGGTCTTTCATCCCTTCAAGGCTGCCAATACTCACGTGAGGCTTGCCAAAATTAATATGTTCGTATATTTCATCAGAGATAACGATGATATTTGGATGTTTGCGTAAAACTTCAGCTAATCCCTCCAATTCTTCTTCGGAATAAACACTGCCCGTAGGATTGCAGGGGGAAGAAAAAATGACAATTTCTGTATTGGGTGTAATAGATGCCTCTAATTGTGCTGGGGTAACTTTGAAATCCTGGTCAATTGGGGCGTCAATCAAAATGGGATTGGCCCCGCACAACTTGATGATTTCATAATATGATACCCAATAAGGAGTAAAAACCAATGCATCATCTCCTTCATTGAGAAGCGAAAGACATACGTTGGCGATAGATTGCTTGGCTCCGTTTGATACAACAATCTGTGAAGGTGTATACTCGAGGTTGTTTTCACGCTTGAATTTATCGACAATTGCCTGACGTAATTCCATAATACCAGGTACCGGGGTGTATTTTGTTTTCCCGGCTTTCAATGCTTCAATAGCAGCATCTTTGATATAATCCGGAGTGTCAAAATCGGGTTCACCGAGACTTAAGGCTATAACTTTGTGTCCCTGCTCACGCAAATCCCGGGCCTTTTGTGCCATTTTGATGGTAGCGGATTCTTTCATATTTTTCACTCGATGTGAAATCATGTCTTCGAATGACTTTTTCATTTTATTTATATTATGGATTTACTAAATGCGGCTACAAAATAAATGAAAATATTTGATCTAATTCATATGTTTATGCAGTCCTTTCTAAAAAAAACAATTATTTTTTACAAAAAATAAAATATATACCGATGAAGCCAGAATGGTCAAGATTGCAAGATGAAATAGGGGAATCCCAATCAGGAGGAGGTAAGAAAAGGATCGAACGACAACATGAAAAAGGAAAATTGACGGCCAGGGAGCGCATACAATTATTGTTGGATCCAGGGACTTTTCAGGAATTGGATCGGTTTGTCAAGCACCGGAGTACGGATTTTGGGATGGAAAAACAGAAAATCACCGGTGATGGAGTTGTGACTGGATCTGGCAAAGTAAACGGTAAATTGGTTTTTGTTTTTGCTCAGGATTTTACGGTTTTCGGGGGAACCTTATCGGAGACCAATGCCAATAAAATCTGTAAAATTATGGATATGGCTTTGAAAAACCGGGTTCCATTGATTGGGTTGAATGACAGTGGTGGAGCACGTATACAGGAGGGTGTTGCTTCCCTGGGAGGGTATGCCGATATTTTTTACCGAAATGTGAAATCTTCCGGTGTCATCCCTCAAATCTCTGCAATTATGGGTCCGTGTGCCGGGGGAGCTGTATATAGTCCTGCGATGACAGATTTTATCTTTATGGTAGAGCATACTTCCTATATGTTTGTCACAGGACCAAATGTAGTAAAGACCGTAACAAATGAAACCGTAACATCCGAGGAGCTCGGAGGAGCTGATACCCATACCCGCAAATCGGGCGTTGCTCACCGGAAGGCGATCAATGATTCTGAATGCATCGATGATATCCGCTGCCTTCTAGGTTACCTTCCTTCCAGCAATGAAGAACACCCGGAAGATCTTCCTTACGAACTGGACGATGAATACAGGGAACTTTTAGATGATATAATACCGGAAAGTAGCAATAGTCCTTATGATATGCACAAGGTCATTGACAACATTGTGGATCCAGGTAGTTTTTTTGAAATCCATAAAGACTTTGGAGCTAATTTAATCACGGGATTTAGTCGGTTGGCCGGGATGAGTATTGGCATAATTGCTAATCAACCGGCGAATCTGGCTGGTGTTTTGGATGTGAATTCCTCTGCCAAAGGCGCTCGTTTTGTGCGTTTTTGTGATTGTTTTAATATCCCACTGTTGGTGTTGGAAGATGTACCTGGATTTTTACCGGGCACCGACCAGGAATGGAATGGAATTATCTCGAATGGTGCCAAATTATTGTATGCTTTTTGCGAAGCTACCGTACCGCGGATTACCGTGATCACGCGGAAAGCATATGGCGGAGCTTACTGTGTAATGAATTCCAAACATATTGGGGCTGACTTCAATTACGCCTGGCCATCGGCTGAGATTGCAGTTATGGGCGCCAAAGGGGCTTCCGAAATTATATTTCGAAAGGAAATTGAAGAGAGTGATGAACCGGAGAGCGTTGTGGAAGAAAAGGAAAAGATGTACAACGAACTTTTTGCCAATCCCTATAAGGCGGCAGAAAAGGGCTTTGTAGACGATATTATTATCCCTTCACATACCCGGAGAGTCCTTATCCGTTCTTTCCGGTCGTTGAAAAATAAACATAAAGAACGCCCTCAGCGTAAACATGGAAATATACCGATGTAAATGGAGTGAATACAGGGGAGATTAGTCGGAATTATTTGTCTTTAACCGATCAATTATATTCTGTAAAAACTTCACCTGTTGAAGTAATATGATAATCTTTTTGTCTTTTTCTTTAAGTTGTTTTTCGTATACCTCCCGGAGGTCGGGAGAAAAGGCTTCCTGGTTTGGGGGACAGGATTTCTTTGGCGGAGATAACTGGACCTCTGGGTCAAACTTAATGAGAGTGTCTACTTCGACTTCGAAAATTTCCGCTATTTTTTTTAATTTAACTTGTGTTAGTTGTGTTTGCCCTGTTTCTATTTTGTTGTATGCTGATTGGCTGATCCCCATTTCGCTTGCCATTACTTCCTGCGTTAATAATCGAATTTCCCGTATGTGGCGAATGTTTTTAAGGATATCCATAATACTTCATTTTCATAGTCTTTTACATATCACTTTATCAAAAGGACTCCCCATACTGTAATTGATATTATTTTGCTTCCCCAATGGCTGTTTCAGTAGTTTGACTAAGATTTCAAGAAGTCCAGTTTTAAATATTTTGATTAAGTCTGAGAAAGACATAAATGGATTAATGTTCGTATGATAACTTAATCCTAATGTGCGATCTTTTTATAAATTATAACGTTAAGTTAGTAAAAAAAATAGTAGAATAAAGTAATTTGGTTGCTATTAGTATATTTGTGTTATTGTGTAGATGATAACTGGTGTCCTAGATCAGATTTTATAAATATGATGTAAAATTTACTGACTGACTACATCGATATTAATATAGTAACAGATGTTTCGTAATAAATAATGTAGTATTACTTATATTATTACAGTAATTTGTATGTTTCCTTTTGTGTCTCTGAATATTTGTTTACAGCTTCAAGGAACAGTAGTTGCCAGGAGGCAAAACGGACTTTTGTTTTCAAATAAACAGGCTAAATAATAGTCCCAAAGATAAGAGAGAATATATTTGGTACGGTATGCGGGAGATATCTTACTGGTTATTAATAATTTAATATTTAATAACAAATCCCAGTATGTCCCTTGAAAAAGTTCTGGATGAATTACATCTTTGGGGATTATTGCACCGAAAAAAGAGAATGGGAAGGTAATGAATTTACCTAATAAATAATATGACAAATTGGATATGGTAGTAGTTCTATTACATATTATGTAATAAGCATTATTTGATCTGACAGTATATGATCAACTTACATGGGAGAATTATTTGATATGTTATGCTTTTATCACATTTTCGCAAATACTTTGAGTTTTTTTTATTTTATTAATCACATCATGACACACCACTTATAAGGCATTCACTGAGAAGCATCATCCCACCGATAGATGCAGCATTTTCGAGAGCAGTTCGAGAGACCTTGAAGGGGTCAATTATTCCTGTTTCAAATAAATTTTCAAACTGGTTACTTTCAGCGTTGTATCCGTAATTGAATTGACTATTTCTTATTTTATCGATAATTACCGAAGAACCACTGACACCTGCATTTTTTAGGATTTGTCTCAAGGGTTCTTCCAAAGCGAGCCTGAGGATATTAATTCCCGTCTGTTGATCTTCATTTTCTCCCCTCATTTTTTTGATGTATTCGCTGCATTTAATAAAAGCGCACCCTCCGCCAGGAAGTATCCCTTCTTCAATAGCAGCTTTTGCGGCGTGTAATGCGTCTTCGGCACGGGCTTTTTTTTCTTTCATTTCCAGTTCTGTAAAGGCCCCTATTTTGAGTATGGCTGCGCTACTTGACAATTTAGCGATTCTTTCTTCAAACTTTTTTATTTCTGATTTAGAACTTGATTTAGCTAATTGGGATCTAATTGACTTGATTCTTAAATTGATGACTTCATTTTTACCACTACCATTGATGATGGTTGTCGAATCTTTGTCAATGATTATTTTCTCTGCGGTTCCAAGGTCCTTAACTGAGGTGTTTTCCAGTGTAATTCCTATTTTATCGGATATGACGACACCTCCGGTCAACGTAGCAATATCTTCAAGTATATCTTTTCTATGGTTTCCAAATGATGGTGTTTTGATAGCAGCTATTTTAAGAATACCTCGCAGCTGATTGATTACCAGGGTAGATAAAACATCTCCGTCCAAATCTTCTGCAATAATAAGTAACGGGCGACCTTTTTTGGCAATTTCCCCCAATAATGGAAGGATTGCGTGGATGCTTGATATTTTTTGGTCACAAATCAATATATAGGGATTCTCTAATTCGGCCGTCATTTTATCGGGATGATTAACGAAGTAAGAAGATACAAATCCTTTATTTAGCTGCATACCTCCGACTATTCTTATGCTGGTTTCCATTCCTTTCGCTTCCTCTATAGTTATTAGGCCTTCTTTTCCTATTTCTTTTATTGTGTCTGAAATTAGTTTGCCAATTGTTTGATCACCGTTAGCAGAGACCGTAGCTATACTTTGTATAAATGTAAAGTCATCATCTATTTGTTTTGACAATAATTGTAAATGTGAAATCACTTGAACAACGGCTGAATCAATGCCTTTTTTTATTTCAGTCGGATTGGCTCCGGCGGTTACATTTTTCAACCCTGTCGAGATTATTTTTTGAGCTAATACAGTGGCGGTTGTAGAACCGTCCCCAACACTAGAAGAAGTTCTTAAAGCTACTTGCTTTATTATGGATACTCCTGTATTCATTGGTATCTGTCCCATGTCAATTTCTTTCGCTACAGTTGCTCCATCTTTCGTTATAAAAGGAGGGCCGAAGGACTTTTCCAAAACCACATTGCGTCCCTTAGGCCCCAATGTGGTTTTTACCGCATCGGATAAGGCATCCACCCCTTGTTTTAAAATCGTACGGGCATTTTCTCCGAAATATATTTGTTTTTTCATGTGTAGGTTGTGATCTATTGGTTGTGATCTTGGATAATTGCGTAAATATCGGATTCATTTACCAGGAGAGATACGATCCCTTCCATGTGTATTTTTATACCTGAGTCTTTCCGGTATAATACGGAATCACCAATTTTTAATGGAGTGGAATTATTTGGGATGGATATGCCTACCGCAAGAATGGTGCCTTTTAATAAATTACCTTTTGCCGTATCGGCAATTATAATTCCGCCCCGTGTTTTTTCTTCTGCCAATCCCTCTTTAATCAGAAACCTGTCTCCTAGTGGTTGTATACTTAATTTCATTTTGTTGTTGATTTAATGAGTTGTAAGTTTTTAATTGTCAATATCCCTTTCGCCCTTGTTTTTCATATTCTTTTCGACTTTTGATCGAGTGTGTTTCTTTTTCACCGGTTTTGTACTCAAAACCCTTAGTATGTAATATTGGTTATCTTTGTAAAGGCATAATTTATTGTTCCTTAAAGTGTTCTGATTATATCCATTTATTTCTCTTTGTAATATTGAATTTCCCTTTCAAAAAAGACCAGGTCTTTGTGCAGGGGGTTGTTAACAACTTTACAGTAATAGATTCGATCAACATAACGTCTTACGATTAATTTTATATTGGGATTTGTTTTGTCACAGACGTAATCACCCTCTTTGAAAATATTTTCCATTATATAATATATTTTAAAGAATTATATATTTGTATTCGTTTTTGATTAAAGAGGACAACGTTTTAGAGTGTGTATAACCATTGATGGTACTGCAAGAGTGAGCTGGTATAATAATGGATTCGCCAGTTTTAAGTTTATTGGATTCATCATTAAACAGAATTTCAGCCATTCCTTCCATTACCAATATAATATTATCAAAATACGAAATCCGTTCGGTCATCATTGTTCAAGAATCAAATAAAATCGCACATAAGTTTCCGATAGTATTTTACACTTGTTTTGATAACTAAATAATGAGGCATATACTCTACTTTCGTGGCAGTCGTAAATAATTTTGCTTTTTCTATTTAGTTCTTTTTCAAGTGTTATAATGGTTGTAGATGAAAAAGAGAAGGCATAGAGCCTCCTCTTTTAATATCTAATTGTACCCAGTCGGTATGGGCTATGCTTTGGACGGCTGTACTTTCTTGATGATATTTATCACCTCCTGTCGGCCCTTTTTTAATCGTGATTCCACTCTTTTGAAAAGATCGTTTTCCTTTCCATTTTCAAATTTTAGATCCTCATCAGTCAATTGCGAGTATTTTTCTTTTAACTTTTTTGATTGATCAGTCCAGTTACCTGTGATTTTAAAATTTTCAAGAGGATTTTCTTTTGATGAATTCATAACACTTTCAATTTATCTTGTAAAATAAATTTTTTACAATAGCACAAGGTGGTTCATTTTTGAAAGTATACGTTACATCTTTCATTCTATTTGTTATATAAATCACACTTATGTAGGATTCCTTTTGGGTTGGACTAACAGGGAGGAAAGATAAAATATTAATAAGGAATCCCTTTCATAAGTCTTCCAAATTTGCCTTTCGTTTATTTTTCAAATTTTTGTAGAATGTAGGTGTAAGCCCTGTAATTTTTTTAAATTGATAGGATAGGTGTGCAACACTACTATAATTTAATTTATAAGAGATTTCTGTAAGGTTTAATTCATTATAGATCAGTAACTCTTTTACGCGCTCTATTTTGTGAATAATTATAAAATGTTGTATGGTTATCCCCTTAACTTCAGAAAATGCATTAGCCAGATAGGTGTAATTATACCCCAATTTCTTACTTAAATAATCCGAATAATTAATTGAGGGTAGTTCATCAGAATAATGAATCATCTCAATGACCAGTGTTTTAATCTTTTCAATTAAAATACTTTTTCGATTATCTAATATTTCCAGGCCGGATTTAAGCAAACTCAAACGTAATTGTTCCCTTTGCTCAATAGATATATTTTCTAGCATATCAATCAATCCCAGGGTAACTGTGAAATTGTAAAGGCCCAGCTTATTTAGTTCTTCAGTGACCAATATTTTGCACCTAAGACTAACCATATATTTAATATATATTTTCATTTGAATAGTTACATTTCTTATATTATTAAGCGTGAGACGATTGATATCATGTCAAAGGAGATCGATCCATGAATCCTTGATGTAATATAATATTCCATTCCATGAATATTTTTACCATTTTCAATTGGTGAAATTGATATTTCAAAACATCGCTTGGTGCAACCTCGATTTTGTCTGTTATCCCCAACCGAAAAAACCATTTTTCGATGACCTACATTTCGAATCATATTATGATCTGGTCAAACTGTAGTACTAAAGCTTTCTTTTCGTGAATTCCTCCATAAAGATTTAGATTTCATATGAAAGAATGGAGTCATGTCCTTTGGAAGATTTATTATAGTTTGGTAACAATTAAGGTATGAAAAATGTTGTATGGAATTTTTTCTGTAAATGAAATTGTAATCCATTCTTCATGAAGTGGCAGATTTTAGGATATTAGTTGTTGATTGAACAAAGGTGATTTAGAGAAGGTTCTCTGGATGCTTTTTCGACTTGGTAGAAGAAGAGATTGGTCTCGCACTGATATCGAAATTTTCAATCACCTTGTAGCTGACCCAGGTGAAACTATATTTTGTTGCCTGTAGAATAATTGACGGGATTTGCGAAAACCAGGGCATAGCCAGGACGTAATCTTATTAGGCGTCTTTTCAAATAATTTTCAGATTTAATTTTTTCATAAATCTACTATGTTTTATAAGAAATATTTATCCTTAAAATAGATCGTAGTTGGTAATAGATTCTTGATTAATTATAATCATTGTATCTTAAATAGTTGTCTATCCTTTATTTACCTAATCAAGAAGTGCCTGCCAAAATTAGATTTTTAATTGACCATTATTTATAATTTAAATTAACTTTATTCCTTGTGAGAGGTGGCACACAGTGAAGTAAAGGTCTCTTCGGCGAGATAGATAATATATTAACCGCTATTACCCATTCTTGTATAGCTCTTTATTTGTTTACCGACGGATCCCAGAACGCCCTTTTGACGGCAATTAATTATAATTTGGGATAGGGAACACTACTAACAGGTCCTGTGAGAGGCGTTTGTGCGGGCTTTGCGATTCCATAGATGACCAATACACCAGACCCTCCTCCCCATGTCGAATAAGCGGGGTCGGGTTTTGATGCCATTACGGTTTGAGGTAGATTCCAGTTGTTGGCACACCAGATATTGCCCGCCTGATCAACCACTACATCGGTCAGCATCTGTATACTTCCGGAATGGATGGTGTGAATTAAATCACCTGTTTTATATCCATCTGAGCGTCCGGAAGGGGAAGCGCCAGCCATAAAAGAAACCCCTCTGCCCATAAAGTTGGCTACCCAGACATCATCATTGCCATCGACAGATATCCCCCAGGGTGCACTAAGTTCACCATCGCCAAACGCTTGCAAATTCGACTTGTGTGTGGTTTTATCTATTGTGTCCTTTGGTCTGGCATCTGAGGGTATCATAAAGACTGATCCTGTAGTTTGGTTGTGTCCGACAGTTTGGTCGAGGTGCGGATAACCCAATGCAAACCCCTCTATGATTGAAACCCCATCCGTAGGGGTAGTAGAAGGGAAGTCCGGGCTCGTATTACAGGCAACCCAGCAGTTCCCCTTGGAATCCAAAGCTACTCCTCGACCACCACCTGCCAGGATAAAACGTTCTACCGGAGTGTCTTTTTCAGACGGGGAATATCGCACCAAAGATTTACCGTTCGTATTGCTGATCCATACCCGGTTGGAGTTATCGATCGAAGCTGCAAAAGGAGCAGAAAGTGCATCGGTAAGATCTTTATTTACTACGACCCTGCCTTTGGAAAGATCTCCTTCCGGGAAATGAAGCATCTGATTGGACGAAGTCCCTACAATCCAAATATCTCCATTTGGTGCCACTCCAATACCTTGCAAACCTCCGATTTCATTTAAGGCTTCAGCCAGTTCTTGCGGAACTTCCTCAATGACGGGGGAACCATCTTCCAACTTGTATACACCAATAGAGCCATTAAAACTCGTTACCCAGCAAGTGCCGTCTTTGGTAACTGCTGTACCCCAGCCTGCTCCGTCTACACCCATGCCGGTAAAACCTGTCACGGGAGGTGATAATAGTCTTCCGGTTGAATCGAGCTTGACAAGCCCTCCGCCAATGCCCTGGTAAACTCCATTTTGGGCTCCCGGCATCCAGTTTAACCCTGTCCACAAGTTCCCTTCTTCATCCAGGGATAGCTTCCCAGGCGCACAGATGCCACCCTGACCAAAAGCTAAAATCATAGCAAAATCATCCGGTGCAAAACTTAAATAAGGTACAAAAGGGGAATTCCTCCGGCTGACAGGCACTTTACTATTGGGCTTGGCAGGGAAACCATCAGCCGGCTGGGGATAGGATTTATCAAAGAGGCTAAATAATTCTGTAGGATAGGCCCAGGGGCCAAGGGCAACTCCGATCATAGCCTCGGCAGTATTTCCTGGCTTTTTGCCTTCTAAGGGTGTTGTGTATTTCAAAAAATCTTCCTTCCATTGGTCTCCATTAGTATGTTCCGTATCATATGCTGTGATCAGGGCTGCTAATGTGTTCAGCCGGGCGAGTGTCTCATTCTGGGTGATGTTGAATGGGTCCATGAGTACGTCACCCCAGGACCCTGTTACCGGGTTGATTAGATTAGGGGTGTTTTTGGCTGCTATCGATACTCCCCGTTGATCCCCGGATAACTGAAGCCCGGTAAAAAACTGGGCACATGTAAAGGCTGAAGCCACGGTAGTCAACTCATTTATGACCACTCCGTTTTTTGAAATATCTTCCTGCCAATTAGGCGATAAAACCGATAGGAGGACGACTTCAGGATTTTCCAATTCAGCCGTGATGTAGAGAACAGGATGATCCGATTCAGGGGTAGCTTCCAGGGTGAATGTACCGTTTGAACCTGCTTTTAAAGCACATGCGTCAAGCGCATCCTTATGATTGGATTCCCACAACTTTACTGTTGCTACTACGGCATTTGACTGGTCAAATGATACATTTCCTTTAATAATAATTTGATTAGACATAACTTTAATTTAGGGATAAAGAATAGGATTAATCGTATTGTATTTTTTGAAATAAAAATACAATTGTATTGTTTAATTGCAAATTTTTAAATGTTTATTTAATTATATTGGTCTGTGAAGCCAGAAACGGTTTAAATTGCGAAAAATTTCATTTATCCATACCTTTATATTATGGAGAATCTAGCACTTATTTCGTTGGCAATAGAATAATTTCTAGTAAGTGCGAAAACATTAGATGGTTTATTTCAACATTAGGCTATAGATCACATCCGCTTCTTCCTGAGAAACAGGCATCACGGATAACCGGCTGTTCCTGACGAGAAAAGAATCCTGGAAAACCGGTTCCTGTTTCAATGTTTTTAAGGTAGGTTGGTGGCGGAATTTATCTACGAATTCCATGTGGATGGCTGACCATTTCCCGGTTTCGTCAGTAGGATCCGGAAAAGGGGGTGAAACTACTTTAGCCAGTCCGGCGATTCGGGAATTTTTCCCGCTATAATAAATGAAAACAAGATCATTGATTTTCATTTGTCGCATAAAATTGCGCGCCTGGTAATTGCGTACACCGTCCCAGGTTCCAGTTTTATCATTTATGAGGTCTTCAAGGTTGTATTCTTCGGGTTCGGATTTAACTAACCAATATTTCATATCAAAATAATTTGGAGTTGACAGCTGCCCACCAGGGATGTAATTCGACTTTTAATCTTCCGGCTTTTACAGCTGGGTCATTTTCAGCAAGTTGTTTTGCTTCTTCCATCGTAGCCGTTGCAAAAATCAATATCCCACGTATTTCCCCATCATCACCAAAAGGGCCGGCAATACATATTTTCTTGTCGGCTGCCAGTTGGTTAATATGTGCTAAATGGGCTTTTTGGAGTTCAGCGGATTCCTTCTCATCCTGCTCTCTATTATCGCCCTTTTTAAGAAAGCACATAAAATATTGCTTCATCACGAAAGTAGTGTCCCCTTCCTGGTATTCAAATGTTCTGGGCTGCAAACTTTCCAAGTTTTGGGCGAGGCCCAATTGAAGAGTAAAACCAAAGAGCATGAGGATGATTAATCTTTTCATTTTGAAATATTAGATGTTGTAACCGAATCCTTATCCAGGGTAAAATACACAATTTTTGATGATTTTCGAATTTCGATCCTATCCGAAGGGGCAAAATTAAAAGTTGTTTACATTTTCATAATGCAAGACATTTAACAACACAATCAGGCGAAGAATTTAATGAATTTTGTTCCCGAAGGCCTTCATACAGAGGAAGAAGGAATTAGCATATATTTTATATAACACCTTATTGGATATCGATAGACAATCAATAAGTGCCTTCCATTAGCTTGTTTTGACATTTTGGTAGATCATAGTTTCTGCAATTGTTGTATGGTAAGGGAAAGGCACTCTTGACCCAACGTCCTTCGATGGGTGCCTTTTCACATGGCGATACCATTGGGGCTCTTAGCTAAAACCTAAGGAATGGATGATTAAAAGGCCAAAAAAGTATCAATTTGTACTAGTAGAAGGCACTTCAGAATCAATTTCGTAACGTTAATTTTTATATTTGTTAAATTTTAATTCTTCCTAATGCGACGCCCCGGGATAGTCTGCGAATAGATTTTCACGAAGTGCTGCCTTCGGGATGAGCAGGCTCTTACCTATGTTCCAATTCATGATTTTTCTGGGCGGCAATGATGGCATCTTTTGTGGTGAGGTCAGCCAGGGCATCCCCAATTAAAGATTGGGTAGTGACTAAACGGAATAAATATATATTATCAGCGATTTTATCCATGTAATTTAATTCATAGAACCGAAAGGATTGGTTATAATCAAAAGGGTCGATTTCCGGGACAAATTCGAGAATAATTTCTTGGCGGACCAGGGCATTTTCTCCTTCACCTGGTAAAAAATAGCGTGCAGTCAGTTCCCTGTCTATCCTGTCTGTAATGGCTTGTATTTCGCCGGGAATATTCATCTTTAATTCAAGGTTTATTCCCTTTTTCCGGTCCGAGAAATGGAGCACGGGAACGTCCATTACTTCGACATTAGATTCAGCGGGCTTTATATTTTGATAGGATTCAAGGTTTTGGATCGCTTTGATATCCCGGAGTGTTCTGGAATCAAGAGTGAAAGACAAGGTGTCCATTATAGGAACGAATCGTTTTCCCACGAAATAAGTTGTACCAGAACGAGTAAGTAGGACTTCATATACCGGGCAGGTTCCGAAGCAGGCAGACCTGGAGTATTTCAACAAGGTTTCTTCGGAGCTTACTTCTGAAAGGTGCTTAGGGGAGGAGCACGAGAAGTGAATCGCTAAAGTCAACAGAAGGAGAAGGGATATTTTCATGGATGGAAAAAATTTAACTACTAATTTTAATATTTTTTATTGGAAGCAGTTGAAAAGAAAGGGGGTATATCTATTTCCCTTTGGATACTTCAATCAAATCCAAATACCAGTGCGACGAAGGGTTCTGAAAAAAAAGAAAATACAGAGGATCGAAGCCTTTTCGTTAAAGTACCTGCATACCTTTTTTCTATACACTTCAACTTCCTTTTCCTTCAAAAAGTTCATAAAGTATTTCCAAATTGGGCTCAAGGATAATTTCGGTGCGGCGGTTTAACATTTTATTCTCTTCAGTATCATTGGGTGCAACCGGGGCGTAAAAGGCCCGACCTGATGCTGTAATTCTCTCAGGGTTCAGACCATTTGCTGTGAGTATTTGCACCACGGCAGTAGCACGCTCAACACTGAGTTGCCAATTGCGAAAAGGTGTCCCATCCGAGTCCGTATGTCCTTCCACATTGATATTGATATCCCTTTGATCACGCAGGGCCCCGGCCAGCTGGATAAGGGCTTTTCTTCCCTGGTTGTCAATTACATTACTTCCCTTGGCAAATAGTAATTGCTGGCTGAGGGTCACATATATCTTCCCTTCTTCCTCACGTACTGTCAGATCCGCCTCTGAGAAGCTTCTCAGGGCTTCTGTAATTGTCTGACGGAGGTTGGCCATTTGGGCCTGTTGTGCGGAAGATTCTTCGCGTAATTGCGCAAGTTTTCGCTCCCTTAGTTCGATATCCCGCATCAGACTATCTAGAGTGCGCCTTTGAATATTGAGGTTTTGTTCTTTTTCTGCCAATTCGCGGCTGAAAGCGGCCATGTCTTCGGAATACGTAGTGATGAGTTTGTCTTTTTCTTCCAGAGCGTTGTCATATGACTTTTGTAATTGTTGGTGGCTACCTTCCAGTGCTGCTAATTTTTGTTTGGTAGAACCCAGTTCTTCGCGGAGTGTCTCCAGCAAGTCCGCTTTTTGCCGGAGGTCTGCGATGACCTGTTCGTTATATTCATTGGTCTTTTGGAGCTGGGTCAACCTACGGTCAGTGGACCGATATCGTTTATCCAGTTCTTCATATTTACTCGAAGAAACACAAGAAAACATTACCCCTCCTAAAACCAACACAACAAAAAAAGTTCTCAACATTAGCACAATGATTTGAATTGCAAATATAAAATTTAAAAAGTTTGGCAGTAGGTTCCGTTGAAAAATTATCTGTATTTTCTCCTATTCTTTAGAATTAAATGGTTTTTAGCTACTTTAGTAGCTCTATGGAGGCAAGGATACTATTGCTGTTTAACATTCATTATAACCTTACTTCATTGTATGTAAGATAAATCTGTCTTATATTTTATTTTGAGTATTTAATATTTATATCATTATTTTGATTTTAAGGCAACTTATTTATAAATGGTTATTGCACATTATTCAAACGAATTTAAAATTCTATTGATATTCCTGACCTTGGGGTTAACATCTTGTAAACAAAGTGCCGATGAAGCGGGGCCCGGGAATAGTATATCGGTAACACTCCAAGATAGCGTTTCGTTCAATGGACTTAGTGATACCCTTTTTTCTGATTCTTCCAGTTATTTGTTTTTAGTAGAAAATCCGGCGGGGAGCTATGATTTCCAGGCGTATAGTTTTTCAGATCATACATGGTATGATATCCCATCTGTTTTGGATCGCAAATTCCTACCAGGGCCTCTGCATCAGGGAAAGTTGATTTATAGGCGGGAAAACATTGGTGGTTCGTTACCCTTCTATTTAATGGGTAAGTCTGTGGATCGGGGAGATGTTGTCCCAGTCTCTTCACTGGGGCAATTAGAAATCAATAATGACGGTCAATTGACATCACATATTTTGATACCTGAAAATGTTTCATTGAGACTGGACCGATGTAATTCATTTGACGATTGGTTCACAGTTTGTGATGACTTTAGGTCTTTTATACAAGAATGGTTGGAGAAGCAATATGCACCTAGAAGGATACGAAGAGTGCAGTGGAAACCCATGGATTTTAAAGAATTAGCCAATTAGCGGGTGTGTAAAAAAATGGAGATATTTAGCTAGATCAAAGAGGTTACTCCGAAGCCTATGCTATTTTTAAACATTACTGCCAATAAAGGCTATAGCCGAGGTCCGGAAACTATGTGTAAAGGGCCGTTCTATTTCACTATTTTTTCTATTTCTGATAAAGGGATAATAGTTAATTCGGCATCCAATTTATTTGAATGATAAATTATAAACAGATGATCTTGGTATTCAATGACATAAGGATAGGCCCATTGCTGATTGGTATAATCTCCTCCTCCGTTAAAATAAGATGGGTTTGGAGGGCCCCCCGGTCTTAGACGGAAAATAGTAGAAAACTGGTTGGTTCCTTTGGCTCCGATGCTTAAACAGATCCATTTCCGTCCATTCAAATTACTCACTAAATATGGTCGCCCGGTAGACAAAAATCCCCCATAAGGTTTGGCTCTGGTAGCCGGAAAATCGGATATTTGAATGGGGCTCCAGGTCTCTCCATAATCCTCACTGATAGCGTAACAAAAATAGTCCTTGTCTTCTGGGTGTTCATAGTTTCGAATGAATAAAATTACCTTATTTTCAAAAACAAAAGTAGTGGGTTCGGGGTACCCTTTTACAAATTTTTGCGGCAATGAAACCGTTTTCCAATGATCAGGTCGATCTTTTGAACTAATGGCAACAACTGCCTTTAGGTCCTTATTTAAGCCCGACATAATGTAATTTCCATTCGGTAATAGTCGGGGTTCATCCATCGGAAAAAAGTTATCAATTACTTTTCCTTTCGAAACCCAGGTCTGTGTTGTTTCTTCAAAATAGAATCGTTCTGTAAAAAGATCTGTTAAAAAAATCCGAACTCCATCATAGATCCCACTTGTATGTCCCGTAAAACTTGCTGTGAAAAAATTAAGAGTATCTTGTATGGACCAAAAAGAACCGTGACTATGATTATACATACCATCCACCACAGGTGCCAATACTTGTTCATCCTGCCACGTCTTGCCCTGATCTAATGAACGTTTTACCTTCACATGTTCCAGCGGTCCATTTTCTTTAACCCCTTCTGGCCCTGTAGCCCAGGAAGCATATAATATACCCTTATGTTCCCCAATAGCACATCCAATTAAAAATGTAGATGGCAATTCAGCCCACCGCACTTTTACGTGTTTGATATTTTCCTGGGGAAATAGGGGCGGCTCTATAAAATCCAGGGTGTCTCCTGACCAAAATGAAATTTGACTGTAACAAGTATTCCCCAATAGAACTAAAAAATATAATAAAAAGCTAGTAGAAATTTTCATTTAAATCCATTTTATCATCCTATTATTTGAAATATGACTATTCTCCCGTTTCCAATGAACCGCCGCTATAGAGGCGTAGATCTAATACACCTTACTCTCCTGTCATTCTTTCCCTATTTTCGGGGATAAATCGTAATATGACTCATAGTATCCCTGGAAATTCTCTTAAAGAGTAAAAAAGAGGTATTTACTCCTTTTGTATATGTAGTTACAGATAAAAACAGTACAATTAATACACCCAAAATAGGAAAAAGATGTGGTATTTTATTGGGTCAATACAGTGATTTTCTTTGGATATTTGCCGGGTCCATGTTCATCAAAAGATTACCAGGAGCAGTTTTTAGGCGTTTTATTATTGAAAAATGATCAATGTTGAGGGGGGGTGTTTTTATAAGTATCTGTAAGTCAGTTGAAAATTGAGTTTGTTGAACGATGTTGCTAATATTATTAACTCAGGAAAAAGGAGAGGGAAGACCTGTTTCATTGTCTAATGGGATATCACCTTACTCCTGGGGGCAGATTCAATGGTGGAAGAATTGACATAGCAAGATTATTCTTATAGGTCTACGGGTTTAGAAACAATAGGTATTTTAAGCTATAGTACGAAAGCCCTTGTGGTCAAAATATATTGATAATTGAAGGTATAGATTAAAATAATTCTACTAAAAGAACTTCAAATAGATAAGGGACAAGTAATCAACTAAAGGCTAATAAATAAGAACATTCGATCACTTTCCTATGAGAGGTTTCTTCATTGAACTACCGTATTAGCTACAAGTGGTTTTTCGGATAGAAGTTTGTAGTTAGGAAGTAACTTGCCGGAAGTTTGAACTTCATACTTATCGATATTCTTATTCAGGTTCCCGGATGGGAATTCATCATAAGCAGCTAACGAATGATCAATATTGAGATTTTCGAGGTGATAACTATTTTTATCATATATTTCCGCTAAAGTCCAACAAGCAAAAAGTAAAAATATGCCTGCTGCTATTCCGATCCATCGGCGTGTCCTGTGATTTTTTTTGTGAAATTGTTCAATCGACAAATTATGTTCAACTTTTTGCCAAACCTTTGGGTCAGGAGCCACACGCGCATTATTTAATTTATCTCTTAAATTATCCATTTTGTATCAATTTATTATTTAAGGAACGGATCCTGTTTTTTTTTAATTCTTCTTGTAATTTCCTTTTTGCCATCAGAAGCTGAGATTTTGAAGTATGTATACTTATATCCAGCATATCTGCTATTTCCCTGTGTTTGTACCCTTCCACTACATAAAGGTTGAAAATAGTCCGGTACCCTTCCGGCAGTTCTGCGATCATTTCCAATAGTTCATCTTCCCCCAATTGGCTGACGGCGTCAGAAGGTATTTCAATTTCTACATTGTCCAGTGGAATATGTAAAAAACTTCGCTGTTTTTTTCGCAAAACCATAAGACATTCATTTATCATAATTCTTTTCATCCACCCTTCAAAACTTCCATTGTTCTTATACGTTTTGATTTTAGTGAAAATTTTAAAGAATGCCTCTGCCACAGTATCTTCAGCTTCGTGTTTGCTTTTTAAATACCTTATACCTATGGCCATGAATACAGGTGCATATTGGTTGTAAACTTCCTTTTGGAATTTTCGTTTACCTTTTTTTAGACCTTTTATGACCTTTAGTTCGTCCATTGCAGTAATATAGATGAGAAAAATGGTTGAATTGTTGTATAAATATCCGTAAAATTTAAAATATTTGTTTTCTAAATAATATCAGAAAAATGACAGAATTGGCCGCGCGCTACGAAGCAGGAAGTATCGAAAAAAAATGGTATAAGATATGGATGGAGAAGGACTATTTCAAGTCTGTACCGGATGACAGGGAGCCTTATGCTATGGTTATTCCCCCGCCTAATGTTACAGGTGTGTTGCATATGGGGCATATGCTCAATAATAGTATACAGGATATTTTAATCCGCAAGGCTAGACTCGACGGTAAGAATGCCTGTTGGGTTCCTGGAACTGACCATGCTTCGATAGCTACAGAAGCTAAAGTTGTAAAATGGTTGCGTGAGAAAGGGATGACCAAAGGAAGTTTGTCCCGGGAGGAATTTATGAAATATGCATGGGAGTGGACTGATAAGTACGGGGGTATTATATTGAATCAACTGCAGAAACTGGGGGCGTCTTGTGATTGGTCGAGGACCGCTTTTACGATGGATGAAGTGCGTTCTGATCAGGTAATTAATGCATTTGTAGACCTGTATAACCGGGGTAAATTGTACAGGGGATTAAGAATGGTGAACTGGGATTCAGAGGCGAAGACTGTATTGTCCAATGAAGAGGTATTGTATAGTGAGGAACGGTCAAAATTATATTATGTAAAATATAAGGTGGAAGATACGGATGAATATATTACCATAGCGACTACAAGACCTGAAACCATTCTTGCAGATACGGCTATTGCCGTCCACCCAGGTGATGAAAGATTTACCCGTTTCAAAGGAAAAAGGGTACGGGTTCCTATTGTAAACAGGTCAGTTCCAATTGTTTTTGATGAATATGTAGAGAAAGATTTTGGTACGGGAGCACTTAAAATTACACCTGCCCATGATATGAATGATTACGAGATCGGTTTGCGGCATGACCTTGAAGTCATTAATATATTGAATGAAGATGCTACGATTAATAAAAATGGTGCCCAATATGTAGGTAAGGACCGTTTTGAAACCAGAAAAAAAATTGTTATCGATCTCGAAGAGGCAGGGCAATTAGAAAAGGTAGAAGAGTACACAAATAATGTCGGGCGTTCAGAGCGAACAAACTCTATTGTTGAACCTCGATTGTCCAAACAGTGGTACGTGAAAATGGAAAAACTGGCTGGACCGGCTCTGGATGCCGTTATGGAAGATAGCGTTCGTTTTTTTCCTGAAAACATGAAAAATACCTATCGCCATTGGATGGAGAATATCAGGGATTGGTGTATATCAAGGCAATTGTGGTGGGGACATAGAATTCCGGCATATTATTACCGGGATGAAGTTTTTGTGGCTGCTACCCGGGAAGAGGCGTTGGAGTTGGCGAAGAAAAAATTGGATAACAATGAGATCGTTGCATCGGACTTAAAGCAGGATGAGGATGTATTGGATACCTGGTTCTCAAGCTGGTTGTGGCCATTTTCTGTTTTCAATGGTATGCGCAGTAGCGAAGAAGTAAATTATTACTATCCCACAGCATCCCTGGTTACCGGTTGGGATATTATTTTCCTTTGGGTGGCAAGAATGATAATGGCTGGTTATGAATGGAAAGGAGAAAGGCCTTTTAAGGAGGTTTATTTCACTGGAATGGTAAGGGATAAGCAGCGTCGGAAGATGAGTAAGTCACTGGGAAATTCTCCGGATGCACTGGAATTAATTGATCAATTTGGGGCTGACGGTGTCCGGTTTGGCCTATTATCATCTTCTCCGGCCGGAGGGGATTTGTTATTTGATGAAAAACTTTGTGAACAAGGCCGGAATTTTTCAAACAAAATGTGGAATGCCCTTAGACTTGTGAAGGGCTGGAAGATAGATGATTCCTCAGTTAGGCCTGAAGACGTCGAAATGAGGCTTCTGGCTATCCGGTGGTTTGAAGGTCAATTCTATGAATTATTGGATGAGTTGGATGCAGATTTTAGACAGTACCGATTGTCGGATATCGCCATGAAATTGTATAACTTTATTTGGAATGAATTCTGTTCATGGTTACTGGAAATGGTCAAGCCGGCATATGGGGATCCCATCGATCTGGAAAGTTATAAACTAATAAATCAATTGCTGGAAAACCTAATGATTGTTTTACATCCTTTTATGCCTTTTATTACGGAAGAAATTTATCAGAATATACGGGGAAGAGAAGAAGATGATCATATTATAATAGCTAAATGGCCGCAAAGAAAGGAATCCGACAATAGCCTTTCCGAGGGGTTTGCATTACTGAAAATATTGGTTACCAGTATAAGGGATGTAAGAAACAAAAATCAGATAAAACAAAAAGAACTTCTTACCCTGCAGTTTATGAAAAGCGAATCGGCTGCCATGATGGTTAATTCCCATGGGTTGAAGAATTTGTTAAGGAAGATGGGGTATGTCAAAGATATTGAGTTGGTATCGGAAGCCCCGACAGTTCCCCATGGAAATATTGTGGCTCAAACGCTCAAGGCTTTTGTTTTGTTACCCAATATCAATCTCGAAGAGGAACGGGAGAAATTGCTAGCCGATCTAGAATATGCTAAGGGGTTTGTAAAGAAAATAGAGGGAAAATTGAAGAATGAACGTTTTGTAAATAATGCGCCTGAAGCAGTGGTAGAAAAAGAAAGGAAAAAATTAAATGACGGACTTTCACGAGTGGCAATGCTTCAAGAAAGCCTGGAAAGACTGGGATGATGTATGGATTCATAACGTATTAAATAAAATCAAAATATAAATATAGCCTGTTTTTATTTGACCATTTTTTTAGTGGTATTTTTGGTATTTATGAAATTATGCTGTATATTTAGATTAAATGAGAAAATGGTCCCAATAAAGTAAACAAAACCGATTTTACAAAGCTTTACGCTTGTTTATAATTAATAATAAAATAGTCACGAGAGTATCGTGGCTATTTTATTTTTTACCGTGTGGATCATTTCTTTAGTAATCCCCAGATGAGTGACAATACGTATCCACTCACTGTCTATAGCCAGACAAAAAATATCTACCTGTTCTAATTCCTTTACAAATCTTGCTGAAGGCATCCCTGCTATTTTAAACACGAGGATATTGGTAGCAGGAGGTTTTATCTCCTTTACGAGACTACAATGTCTAAGCGTATTTGCTATTTCCAGTATATGTTTGTGGTCAATTTCCAATCTTTTTATATTATTATCCAAAGCGTAAATTCCTGCTGCCGCAAGGAATCCAACTTGTCTCATACCTCCACCCAAAACTTTACGTATTTTTCTTGCTTTTTGTATTATTGTCGATGTACCCAGCAAAAGGGAGCCGACAGGGGCACCCAACCCCTTGGATAAACATACTGATATGGTATCCGCTATCTTACCCCATTCTGAAGGCGACTCTCCGGTTTCTACTAGTGCATTGAAGATTCTCGCACCATCAATATGGAATTTTAAACCTTTAGCTCGACATAATGCTGATATAGCGGATGCTTCTGAAAGTGTATAGTAGGTTCCGCCCCCCATATTGGTTGTGTTCTCGATAGTCACAAGTTTACTTTCCGGAAGCCAGTCAAGATTTTGCCTAATTGATTCTTCAATTTGAATTGGATTTATTTTACCATTGGATGAATCAATACCCTTGTATGAAATACCGGATAAAAAACTGTATCCGGCACTTTCATAATTGAGTACATGGGCATTGGAGGCGCATATCATCTCATCTAATGGGGAGGTATGTAGCTTTATCGCTAATTGGTTAGCCATAGTTCCAGAAGGGCAAAATAATGAGGCTTCCATTCCAAACAGGTTTGCTATTTTCTCTTCCAATTGATTGACTGTAGGATCTTCCCGGAATACATCATCACCGACCCGGGCTTTTAGCATTGCATTGAGCATCTTTTGCGTAGGCTTGGTAACGGTGTCAGATCTAAGGTCTATGGTTACATTTTTCCCCATTAAAATTATAGTGCTTTTATCTGATCAAATGTAAAGAAAAGTTCAAGAAAATATACGGAATTGCTCCTATAGTGTATGGGGTAAAGATTGGAAAGAGATTTCCAGAAAGTACACATATACAGGTTTTGATTAGATTTCCAGCAGTACTTATTATACAAACTTACCCACTCCTTGCAAGTCTCATATGGGTTTTCAAGGTTTTTCATACCAGTGTCAACGCTGCGTAATCATATTTTATGTACCAATAACGTATGGATTGACTTGACTTTGCTGGTTGTGAATAGGACAATTACTTCCCTTTATATGTTCCCGAAAAAGCTGTCGATATTGTCTGAGGAGAACGTAAACCTTGGTAACCTGTTCAATTTCTGTAAACATCTCACTCAATTCACCTTTAGGATAATTACAGGATGTGAGATATTCTTCCTTTTCCCTATCTACGCACACTTTTTTTAGCTATTATAATTTTCGGGTGAGGTATAGGTGCTTATAGGAGTAGAATTAGTCGATATGATTTATATTTTTTGCATTATTGGTAAAGAGTCAATGGTAAGTACAACCTGCATGGGAAGGTATATAATTTTCTTAGATGTGTTCCTGGAATAAACCGGATAAAAAGATAGACGTTTAAAAAATGGACCTGATCCGTAGATCATACTAGTTATCTTAATCTTCAGGTATTCGATGGGCTGGGTTGATTTACTACGTCTTCCATATCCGGGATAACTAGAATTTGTATGTACAATATGGGGAATAACAATTATATTTGTGGGCTATGGAAAAAATTAGGAACTTTTGTGTAATTGCGCATATTGATCATGGGAAAAGTACTTTATCCGATCGTTTATTGGAGTATACAAATACTATCAATGAGAGGAAAATGAAGGACCAGGCCCTTGATAGCATGGACCTGGAAAGGGAGAGGGGGATTACCATAAAAAGTCATGCTATACAGATGTATTACAAACATACAGATGGGGATACCTATACTTTTAATTTAATTGATACCCCCGGACATGTTGATTTTTCCTATGAAGTTTCCCGATCGATTGCAGCCTGTGAGGGGGCACTGCTCCTAATTGATGCTTCGCAAGGGATACAGGCACAGACTATTTCCAACCTTTATCTGGCCTTGGAACACGATCTGGAAATTATTCCAGTACTTAATAAAGTTGATATGGATTCTGCTATGGTGGAGGAGGTCAGTGATGAAGTGGTTGAATTACTGGGGTGTAATCGAGATGAAATCGTGTTGGCTAGTGGCAAAACAGGATTGGGAGTGGAGAATATACTCGCGGCAATTGTTGACCGTATACCTGCACCTGCAGGCGATCCAAAAGCACCACTACAGGCATTGATTTTTGACTCGGTTTTTAACCCGTTTCGGGGAGTCATTGCTTATTTCCGCATTTATAACGGAACATTGAAAACAGGGGACGATGTACGATTCGTACATGCCGATAATGAATATGAAGCGGATGAAATTGGCGTATTACAATTGGATATGGTGCCTAAGAAGGAACTCCAGGCGGGTAACGTTGGGTATATAATTACAGGTATAAAGGTTTCTAAAGAGGTAAAAGTTGGGGATACGCTTACCCACATTGAGAATCCTTCGGATTTGGCAATACGTGGATTTGAAGACGTAAAGCCCATGGTATTTGCGGGAATATTCCCCATTGATAATGATGATTTTGAAGATCTTCGCGATAGTTTGGAAAAGCTCCAGCTAAATGATGCCAGTCTGGTTTTTGAGCCTGAGTCTTCAGCTGCATTGGGTTTTGGATTTAGGTGTGGGTTTTTGGGAATGTTGCACCTGGAAATTATCCAGGAACGTCTCTCGCGTGAATTTGACCAGGAGGTAATTACCACTGTGCCGAATGTTTCGTACTATGCTTATATGTCCAGTGATCCCGACGAGAGAATCATTATCAATACCCCCAATGACCTTCCGGATCCCAATAGTCTGGATAGGGTCGAGGAACCCTATATACAGGCACAAATTATTACAAAACCTGATTATATTGGTGGTATTATGAATTTGTGTCTCGACAAAAGGGGGCAATTGGTCAAGCAGGTATATCTTACCCAGGAACGGGTAGAAATGACATACGAGCTACCGTTGGCTGAAATTGTATTTGACTTCTATGATCGATTGAAGTCGATTTCCAGAGGCTACGCATCTTTTGATTACACCCCTTTGAATTACAGGGCTTCTGATCTTGTGAAAATGGATATTCGTCTTAACGGCGATGTAGTCGATGCGCTTTCTGCTTTGGTGCATCGTGATAAGGCTGAGTATATAGGCCGGAAGATCTGTAAGAAGTTAAAAGAGTTATTGCCGAGACAACAATTCATGATTGCTATACAGGCTTCGATTGGAGCTAAGATTATTGCCCGGGAGACTATTTCAGCACTGCGCAAAGATGTAACTGCAAAATGTTATGGTGGAGACATATCCCGGAAGCGAAAGCTTCTGGAAAAACAGAAGAAAGGGAAAAAGAAAATGCGCCAAATAGGCAATGTAGAAGTACCTCAAAAAGCATTTTTAGAGGTTTTGAAATTGCAGGATTAACGGGGTAGAATTCTTTATTTTCCAAAGGTAAACCTAAGATAAATACGGGAATTCTACCATTACATTAACCGTTTTCGTCCGTAGGGCTTATTCTGGAAAAGATATTTTATTGACTCCCTAAATCCGGGAAGTAGTTTTCCGATCGAATTAATTCATTATCCCTACTGCCAGAATATTAGCACAGTAGTCGTTCCGTTTCAGCGGGGCATTTCCGGACCAACACCTGAGTCCATTTGATGGAATGGGAAATGTTATATTTTTTCCTTTAACTATTTTCAATTTATACTTTTGGTCTTCCACATTTTATAAAGAACTGATAATCATGGCAACTTTAATGCCCCGTCCTCGCCGGTCACATAAATCCGGGCGGGTTTGAAAAACCATTGCTGTTCTGTGTATATTGCTAAAATGACATAGTTATAAAAGTTTCAAAACTGAACATATTTTTTGGTCGTATAATTACCATTTTCGGTTATAAGCCTTATCAATAGTAGTCCTTTCGAGGTGGATGGAATGGGAATCGACATTAGAGGTGAAATAGTGTGTATGGTTTTAATTACGGATAAGTTGGTATCGAATATTTCAATCTTAGTTATTTTTTCCGAAAGGTCTTTAATTTGAATATTAATATTCCCTCTATGGTCACCAGGATTGGGGAAAATTAGGATATTATTACTGAGTTCCCGGTCTAAATTACCGGAGGTTATTGTCCGGTCAATGACCAGAGTATTGCTTATACAACCATTGTTGTCCCTTACTATTAATGAATAAACTTTATTGTCTTCGACGTTTGTGAGATTTTTTGTAGAAGATATTTCGATATTATTCTCCATCCAGGAATACGAATATGGAGGAGTTCCACCATTGATATCTATTGCTATATCAATTCTCCCATCGTGCTCAAAAACTTCATCAAGTGTCGTAATGAGACTGTCAGGTCCTGATACTGTGGCAGATAATTCAAAAACACAGCCGCTTCCTTCTGTTATAAGTACCGAATACGTTTGGTCGCTATTGATCCCGTATATATAATCTTCTGTACTTCCATTTGACCATTCGTAGGTAATGGGTTGGGTCGAATTCCGTAAGGCAACAGATATATAGCCTTCAGTACCGTTATTACATTGTGGGGGTTCGGTATTTAAAAAAGCCCTGACATCAGAATCTTGCACAATTACGGTTACTTCCGCCCACATTGTATCTCCGGGGGAGGGAATGTAAAAATACCGGTCTAGATAGGTTCCCGGTTCTTCAATATTACCACTTCCGTTTCCTATCAGGCGAACATTTCTTGTTGTTTGACAAATTCCGGATAAATAAGGTTGTTCATACGTAGCTTTTCCATTGCAAATAGATGTCATTACGGTATCCTGGTATATAAATTTCAGGTCACTGGTGTCTATAATTTCTACATTTATGGTTTGAATATTAGCGTTTCCCACTCCATCTTTTACGCTAAAAGCGACCTCATTATCCCCAATATCATCACAGGTGAAAATGGATTGTGACATGTCAAAGTTTATTTCATCATTGCACCGGTCATTTCCCCGAATAAAAACATTTTGGGGATCAAGGGCTGCCATCCCTTGTTGGTTGAGTATAAGACGAAGGTTTTTCCTCAGAATAACATTTTCAGGCGGGTGTACGTCTTCTGTATAAATATAAAATGAATCCGTTACCGTACAATTTCTTCTGTCTGAAATAATTACCGAGTAGGATCCTTCTGATAGTTGGTCAATTTCAAGGTTGTTATTTTCTCCATTTGACCAATTAATTTCCAATGGCAATACTTCCCTGTCCGGGAAAAGCCGGATTGAACCGTTATTACTTGATTGACATTCTGTGGGCATTAATTCATGTGTCACAAGCAATTGACAAGGTCTTGCTCGTAAATTGTACGTTTTTTCTGTCGTACAGCCGTTAATGTCTGTTGTTTGAATGTAAATTATTCCGGTGTCTATATCGGTTAGGGTGTAGATGGAATCAAAAGATACATTCATGGTATCTTCAAACCTGGAAATTTTAACATTAAAGGGGGCGGTACCTCCATTTATTGAAAAATCAATAAATCCATTGTTTAATGTATTTGTTGTAGGGCTACTGACGAAATCGTTTATAACCAGGCTATCGGGTTCGGAGATATTAAAAGTATCCGTTATAAAGGATTCTCCTTCGGTATTATAAATGGTGAGAAAATAACTTCCCCCTGAAATATATACAAGATCCTGGCTATTCGCACCCGTATTCCATTCATAACGGTCGATTTGACCCGGAATATTAATTTCCTGGAATATGATGGCCCCGTTAGCTGCACCTTTACATGTAGGGGCAGCCAGTGTATCCAATATATATTCAACCTGGGCATTGGAAAAATACCCAAAACATAACAAAGGAAGTATGTATATCCATCTTTTCATAATTCCCATTTTAATGAGAAATCAAATGAAAAGATAATAAAAAGACTGAATATCAACAAAATATCTTTTTGGCATATATCTTTTACAGTGAATTTGACAAAGTAAATAGCCGTTGTGATTTGCTGTTCAATTCCCTCTTTTATTCGTAAACAAAGCTATTCGGTGAAGGGGGATTATGTAAGAATAATTTATGGGACCAGATTTTGTCCAAATAAGGAATCGACAAAAGCTCTTTTATTGAAAATTTGCAGATGTTCGATACCCTCCCCAACACCAATATAGCGGATGGGTATCTTGAATTGGTCTGAAATACCTAGTACCACGCCCCCTTTTGCTGTGCCATCCAATTTGGTCATTGCTAATGCAGAAACTTCTGTGGCTTCAGAAAACTTAGAACATTGTTCGAAGGCATTTTGTCCGGTTGAGGCATCTAATACGAGCAATACTTCATGCGGTGCCCCATCAAGCGCTTTACCAACAGATTTTTTAATTTTCGAAAGTTCACGCATCAAGTTGATTTTCGTGTGTAGTCTTCCAGCCGTGTCCACGATGGCAATGTCCAGTTTATTATCGACAGCATGTTTTACAGTTTCATATGCGACAGCTGCTGGGTCTGCATTCATACCTTTTGAGTAGAAATCGCAACCCACCCTTTCAGACCAAATTTCTAATTGCTCTACAGCTGCAGCCCTGAAAGTATCACCTGCACCCAATACAAGGCTGTAGCCTTCCTTTTTATATTGGTGGGCTAGTTTACCAATGGTAGTCGTTTTACCAACGCCATTAACACCAACAACGAGTACTACATGAGGCTTCTCACCGGATGTGATTTTATAGTCTTCCAGGTCTATGGTATTGTTTTCAGCCAGGAGTTGTATAATTTCATCCTTAAGGATGGAATTGAGCTCTGATGTGTTAATATATTTATCCCGGGATACCCTTTCTTCCAGGCGGTCGATGATCTTAATTGTTGTATCCAATCCCACATCTGCCGAGACTAAAATTTCCTCAAGTTCATCGAGGAATTCTTCGTCTACCGTACTTTTCCCGGCTACTGCTTTTGTGATTTTGGAAAATATATTTGTTTTGGTTTTTTCAAGACCTTTATCAAGGTCTTCTTCCTTTTCCTTTGTAAAGAACTTTTTAAAAAAACTCATACACCTGATGATTTACAATTTCAATATAAAAAAAGGCTTTCCGATTAGAAAAGCCTTTCAATGTACTCCATTTTTTTTTTCGCTTATTTATTGGCGAAAAATTCTTTGGACTTGTCCTTATGAACAATCATTTCTTTAAAAGAATATTTCCCTGTTACAGGATCTTTTATACTTTTTATAACTTTTACATGGTCTCTACCTGAACCTGCATTTGCAGCCCTTTGAGCAACCCTTGCGTTTTTTGATACTTTCTTTGCCATAATTCACTTATTTTATTTCTCTATGAACAGTATACTTTCTCAAAATAGGATTATATTTCTTTAATTCCAACCTTTCAGGGGTGTTTTTCCTGTTCTTTTGAGTAACATATCTGGATGTTCCGGGTTTTCCGGAATCTTTATGTTCAGTACATTCTAATATAACCTGAATTCTATTACCTTTTGATTTCTTTGCCATTACTAGTAAAATTTATAGTTTAACCGGAATATCTTTTCCTTTTTTTTGCAACTTTTTCAAATAGGCATAAATCCCTAATTTATCGATTGTACGCATTGCTTTTGTACTGACTTTCAAAGTTACTGATTTATCCAATTCCGGTATATAAAATTTCTTCTTCTTCAAATTGGGTAAAAATCTTCTTTTTGTCTTCACATTTGAGTGAGACACGCTATGACCGACCATTGGTCTTTTTCCGGTTAGCTCACATACCTTTGACATAACATTTAATTTTTATCTATAATTTATACAATGTACCCGGAGAACATGTATTCCGGAATTTTAAACTAAGCTATTTTTTGTAGCTTTTTAAATCAAACTGACGATACAAACTCAAGTTTATACCTTATATAGTATCTTTGGTGATTCTCACTTTTGAGAATATAAACATACCACGTTTTTTCATTTTGTGACCTCGGCAGGATTCGAACCTGCAACCTCCTGATTCGTAGTCAGGTGCTCTATCCAGTTAAGCTACGAAGCCCGGTGTTATGTATCCAATGTACAAAATTGGATGCAAAAATAATAAAAATTATGAATATTAAAAGCTTTTATAGAAATACTTGCCTTACAATATATTATATCTTGATAAATTTCAAATGGGTTTTATGGCCATTCTGCTCCAGAAGTATAACATAAGCGCCAGCGGTTAATTGCGAAATATTGAGTTTTTCAGTATTCCCAAGGCTGGGATCTATATCCCCTTCTGCAATAATTTTTCCGAGGTAGTCAATAATGCTGAAATGGACGTTAGCACTGAAATCAATAGTGGAAAATTCAAAATTGATTTCATTCGTGGCGGCATTCGGATACACGTTGAGTCCCTTGAGGGGAGAGGATGTATTAGCCGGTTGGAATTGTTCGGATACACATTTAAGGCAGGCATTTGCATTTAGATATCCACCGGAGAGTGTACGTTGGCCCAAATCAGATGCAGAAACAGCAGTTTCAAGAATACAGCTTTTGACGGCATTTAAAAGAAAATTGGGGGAACGGGTAATGGCCGATTGTAAGCTGTCAAGTGGCAATGTATATGCCAGACTAATTAGACCAGCAACCTGGGGAGTAGCAAATGAAGTTCCCGAATCCATAATAAAATTTCCATTGGATGCCATTGTAAGTATGTCAGCTCCAGGGGCGGCTATATCGACATTGATCGATCCGAAACCACCCTGTATATCATCCATATTATCAATAGATGTAACGATAATTAATTGTTCCGAAGAACAATCACTTGGAATATCTCCAAAGTTATCTACATTCGTTTCATTATTGGTAGTGGCTCCTACACTTAAAATTCCTACGGAACCCATTTTATTGAACATTTCACAATATACGGGAACGTCAGATTCAAAAAGTCCGTCTTCCCCGAAGGAACTATTTGTCGTAACAATAAAAGCTCCTTCTTCTCCATCAGTTTCATTGTAACGTTTTCTCATTTGATAGAAATACTCATAGGCTTCAATAGTGATGGCATTGGTGGCGCGATTGGTCAGTGAAACAGGCAATACTTTTGCTTGCCAGTTGATTCCTGTAATTCCTATTCCATTGTTGCCGCGCGCAGCAGCGACCCCAATTACACCATCTCCGTGACTACTGGGGTCGATAGGGTGAATCCCATTCTCGTCATTGAAATTCCATCCCATGACATCATCAATATAGCCGTTTTGATCATCATCAATTGAATTATTAGGAATTTCCCCGGGGTTTGTATAAAAGATATCTTCAAAATCTGTTTGCGAAATATCCAATCCCGGTTCCAAAATGCCGATTACCGGTTGATGATATGAAGTCAAAACAGATCCAGTGGTCTGATCCCAGGCTTGAAACATTTTGATCTTTTCCAGGTACCATAATTCGTCATTTCTGGGATCATTCGGGACATTATCCCGGAAATGGAAGATATAGTTCTTTTGCCAAAGTTCTATCATAGGACAATCCTCAATCAACGTTTCGAAATTTATAGGTCGTCGTGTATGTATGGTAGAATGGATTTTAAAAGCATTTATACTTTTGGCCAATAATTTGATATCGACCGGATAGCCCTGGTCTGAAAAATATTCTTTTAACTGAGATGAATTAAATTCCGATTTCAGCGTAATAATATAACCTTCCCATTGCGATTTGGCAGAAACATTATCAACAGAAAAGATTAAAAATAGAAATAGAGAAAGCAAATACTGTACCTTCACACCAATAATTTTATAACTTATTGATTAATGACCACAAATTGGTTATTATTGTTCGTGGCTAATCTTTTAATATTTGTTAGGTTAAATTTTTCTAAATCCATAGCCATTTGCCATTCTGGAGTAGGTGTGTTCAGGTTAAGTGAAAAGATTTTTGATCCTTTTCCCATCCAAATTATGTCATTGTCTCCAATGCAAAAGTCTTCAGATTCCTGAATTGTTTTTTGTACTATAGCCACTCTTCCTGATCGAATACTATATTTTTTTAAATGCCAATATTCATTACTGTATTTGTGAACAAACATCAGGTGATCGGAATCTTGAAGATGAATGGAGCGTCCCACATCCCGGGAAATGAGCTTTTTAGATTCATTCAAAGTGTTGTATAGATAAAGATTTAACTGGTTGTCTTCCAACAAAACCAAGGCAATATTCTCTTGATCTATTATTTGATAGTATGCTATATTTGAATACTGGATAACCCGTTTTATTTGGCCTCTTTCAAGGCTCCAAAGTTCCTGATGTTGGTTTTTTTTATCCAGCTTTACAAAAAATATTTTACCATTGAATACACTTGGTGAAAACTCTTGCTCTCCGGTATTAGTAAGGTATTTTAATTGCCTCTTTTGTAGATCCAACTTTACTAAATCAGTATTGTTTCGAATGAAACTTCCTCGGGAACAAGCAAGATAAAGCTCTGATCCGACATAAAAAGGTTGATTATTATAGCCTCCCTTATTGAAGGATGAAATAAGTTCGATGTTATCAATGTTATACTTTCCACCAGTGCTTGAAGTACTAATATAATATGCTTCAGAAGGGTCTTGTCCGTGGCATATCAATGAACAAAACAGAAAAGAAAAAATCCAATATATCGAAGTATTCATTTATTTTTTATTAGCTGATTGAAATATTCGAGACCAGCGTATCCCATCGCTTAAATTACTATTTTTTAATGACATCCAAATAAAAAGAGGTTTTCCTACAATGTGGGTTTCCGGGACATATCCCCACACCCTGGAATCCTCGGAATTATGACGATTATCTCCCATCATCCAGTAATAATTGTACTTGAAAGTATATTCATTAGCTATTTGTCCGTTTATATAAATTCCGTCATTTTTCACTATAAGCTCATTGTCTTCATACACTTGTATTACCCGCTCATATACAGCTAAATTTTGCGGTGTTAATTCGATGGTCTCCCCCGCCTGAGGAATGTGAATAGGACCAAAGTCATCAAATGTCCATCCAGGGTAATGTTGTTCGTCATGTGGGTAGAGATAATTTTCATGGTGGGAAGGTTTGATATATTCTACCGTTATATCATTTCCAAGGGTTTTAATTTCCTCAACCTCATTTTGACTTAAATTGTAATAGCCCTGGTTGGCCTGGGCATGATCATTTATGTCTACTCCGATTCTATCTAAAGTATTGGTATTGACCGGACCTTGAGAAGAACTTATTTTGTAGGCAAATTGAGTCATTTCGGGATTTTCGATAGCGGTTCCGTCAATGTATACCGTTCCTTCTTTTATTTCCAGATCTTCACCGGGAAGTCCTATAGCCCTCTTGATGTAATGGTCCATTTTGTCCATAGGACGTGTTATGATTTCATTCTCCGGAACCTGGTTTAGCATACCCCTTCTTCTCAAATCATAAACGCTAAATGTTCTGTTGGGTGTTAATACAACTGAATCTCCTTCGGGATAGTTAAATACTACATTATCATAGCGATCAATTTTTTCCAATTTAGGTAATCGAAAATACGGAAGGCTGGGATTTTCCAGGTATGATTCGGCGTTAAGAAATCCTATCCTGTTATGAAGAAGGGGAACCATAGCTATCGTCATAGGGGTACGTATACCATAATTTACCTTAGATACAAATAAAAAGTCCCCGACTTTCAGTGATCCTTCCATTGATGAAGTCGGAATAATATATGCTTCTATAAGGAACATTCGAATAAAAGCAGCCGCAAAAACTGCAAATATTAATGAATCTACCCATTCTCTGGTTGGAGATTTTTGGAAAGGATTTTTAGAGGTTAATCGCTGTACTTTGAGATTATCTCCTGATTCCTTTGCTTCCCTTATTTTTTGATTGTATTCCCTTTCCTGGGTAACTACCGGACCGTTGTAATTGAGTCCGCTTTTTCCTAGAAGGTAAAATGATAAGGGGGCATACACAACTGATAACGCAGCATCCCAAAAGCTTGATTTGCCAAAAGAACGGACCATGTCTATCGTCATTCCGGCATAAATGAAAATATTGACGATAGGGATCAGTAACAACCAGGCGTGATTTTTGGATCGGCCGATTATTTCGGCCCAAATTCCAAAATTTACCCCCGGGATCAAGGCTTTTTGTGGATCTTTTCCCGCTTTTTCAAAAAGCTTTCGAAGCGATAAGCTTAACAATATGTATGAAACAATTACAAAAATTAATATACCCACGGTTAAATGTTATTTAGGTTCCAAATGTAATTAAAAAACTAAATAATGATCGTGGACTAAGTCAAATTTTCTATGTAGTACTTCGGATTATCGGCATAATGCAGAAGTTAGCTATACTTACTAAACCAAGGATATTCTATAGTGGACATTCAAAACAACGGGTGGGGTAGGGGGATGTTATGAAAGTGATAATTGTTTTCGATTAAATGGTTAATCAAGATTTGAATTTGCGATTATCCTTAAAATTGATGGCATCTAATGAGGTATGGATATCAATAATTACATAGCTGAAACAAAAGAATTTGGATTTTTGTAATGATTTGGAAGGTTCTTCCGGGCTTAAACTTTGTCATCGTTTGTCTAGGAAACTCAGATGATTTATTGATGTCAATCAGGTACGCGTTGGACCGTGCCTAATTACGGCATTTTTTCAATTGAATTAAAAACCGAATGAAGGTTTTGTAGGTTTTTGTTTATGAAGAGCTTTAAGGTTTATCCGTCACTATGGTACCCGCTATATAATCGTGTAAAGTTCTGTTTTTGGAACTGAACAAAGCAATGATAAATTCTAATGGAATACATTTTATTGTATTTCTGATAATTGCTTTCAGAAATGAAATTGGACCGCCATTGGTATTTTCGATCTGGATCTTCATAATGTATTTACCAAAACTCCCCTGCATGCTTGATGATTCAAAATAGGAAAAGTAGCCCAAAAATATAGCACATTGATACCAGAACGATTCTTTACCTCCCAGAAACAGGGCCAAAGGCCCTCCGATAACAGCCAGAATTAAAATATCCAGTATAAAGGCTATTAACCTTTTTCCAATAGATGCATACATGGTTGATATTCATTGTAACTAATGGAAACAAGTTACAAAAAATATATCCTATTAAACTTGAAATTATAAGAATTTTATAAGCAATGGAACCTTGCGAATGAATACAAGATGGTATAACTCCACATCAATATTTTCGTTAACGTACTCGGGATTATCTGAGCTTAAAGGTAGATGATCCCGCTAAATAACCTTTATTGTAGATCTCTACAATGTAAGTCCCTTCCGGAAATGGTATATTGGGACCCCATTCAAGACAAATTTCACTTTCTTTGTATTCGTAACCCGCTTTTTGAACAGTACTATACTGGAGCTGGTTTTCAGTATCCGTTAAAGTAAGAACTCCAGAACCCGCATTTTCGACTGCAATAGTTTCACCACTTGGACTAATTATTCTTACATAATACATTTCTTCCCCTTCTTCAGCCAGTTGATTGACTTCTGTTTCGAAGCAAACATTCAGTTTTTCTACATTGCCAGCTCTTCTTCTTCGAACTTCTCTGCCATTTTCTTTTGTCATATACCCTTTTACATCAATATTTGATATAGGGATCATGGTTGCTTTGTCTACCTTTTTTGAAAGATTTGTATTTTCTTCCGTCAGCAATTCTTTTTCGGAACTAAGGGCAGAACGCTCTGATAAAAGTTCTTGATTTTCATTTTGTGTTTCATATACCTGATCGGATAATTCGGCTTTTTCTGTTCTAAGAGCAATATTCTCTTCTGTTAATTGTTGGTTTTCCTCTTTTAGCTGGTTGATTTCTTCCAGGTATTGTTCAACTGTAGCTTTAAGTTCGGATATTTCATTTTTTGCAGCTTCAAAATCCCTGTTCACACCGACCATCGAAGCAATTTGATTTTTTTGGTTTTCTATTTCCATGAGGTGTTGATCTATAAGTTTATTCAATTCCTCATTATCTCCCTTAAGTGCGTTGAGTTCTTTTTGGGCTACCTGGTATTCAGAATCTAATTGAGAATTAACTTCTTCAAGCTGAAGATATTCAGCATCATTTTGTGCGATCTCTTTTCTTAATTGTGTATTTTGGTAAAATAAATAACCTGCTATTCCCAATAAGATTAAAGCTATTACACTAAATGTAGCAATGTTTTTTGAAGTATTTTCTGATGACATACTATTAGATTTTAACAGTTAACGCAAATCTATCTTCGAAAATTTTAAATATCGAATAAAAATGCAAAGATCAATTCTATCAAAATTATTGAATATATTATTTATTGACATTGAAACGGTTCCAAAAGAGGAAGATTTTGATGCACTTGATCCCCGGTTCAAGGAATTATGGCTGAAAAAAGCACGGATTATCAGTGTAAATAAGGGGCTTAATACAGATGAAATGGCAGTGCTTTATAATTCCAAAGCCGCTATTTATTCGGAATTTGGTAAAATTGTTTGTATAAGTATGGGGTACTTTTTGGAAGAGAAAGGACAATTGTCCCTAAAGGTGAAATCATTAGCTGGAGAAGAAAAAAAACTATTGCATCGTTTTGTACCCTTAATTGAGGAACATTTTAATAATCCCCAAATCCATCGTTATTGTGGTCATAATATCAGGGAATTTGATATTCCGTATTTATGCAGGCGATTATTGATTAATTCAATTAGATTACCGGATATTTTGAATTTGTCTGGTAAGAAGCCCTGGGAACTCAATCATTTAATAGATACAATGGATCTTTGGAAGTTCGGAGATTATAAACATTTTACTTCTATGGATTTGTTATCTGCAGTTTTGGGAATTCCTTCACCAAAAGATACGATGGATGGAAGCGAAGTACGTGATTATTTTTATTCTAACCGATTAGATGAAATTGTAAAATATTGCGAAAAGGATGTATTGACCACCGTAAAAATTTATCTTCGTCTTCTCAATTTATCTACCGATTTTGAAGTTATTAATGTGACAAATAAGAATTATGATTAAAAATCCGATCGTTGCCCCTTCATTGCTTGCGGCAGATTTTTTAAGATTAGAAGAAGAGATTGAATTTATTAACAGTAGCCATGCGGACTGGCTCCATCTTGATATAATGGACGGTCGCTTCGTGCCCAATATATCCTTTGGGATGATGGTTGTAGAGGCGGCATCAAGAGTATGCCGAAAAACTCTTGATGTACATTTGATGATTGTAGAACCAGAAAAGTATGTGGAGGAATTTGCAAAGGCCGGTGCGCAAAATATTACTGTTCATGCCGAAACCTGTAGCCATTTACACAGGAATATCCAGCAAATAAAAGCCCTGGGATGTCATGCAGGAGTAGCTATCAATCCCCATACCCCTGTTGGTATTCTGGAACATGTAATTGAAGAACTTGACCTGGTCCTGATTATGTCCGTGAACCCGGGATTCGGAGGACAAAAATTTATATTCGAAACATTGAATAAAATCAGGCAAACCCGTCAAATGATCCAGAATCGCAATTCTAAAGCACTAATTGAAATAGACGGTGGGGTCGGACTTCAAAATGCTGAGAAGATCATGGAAGCTGGGGCCGATGTCCTGGTTGCCGGAAGCTCGGTATTTAAGTCAAAAAATCCTGCTGATACAATAAACAAGTTAAAATCCATTGGGAACCTGCCGAAATATGATGTATAAATTTTTACTGGTTACTCTTTTTTTAATTTCAGTTATATTCCCGGGAATGGGCCAGGGCACAGTTACTATCGATGGTACGATTTCTGATGCATCAACCGGGGAGAGACTATCTGATGTATATATTTTTTTAAAGGGAAGTACCAAAGCTATTGGGACAAACGCTGAAGGAAGTTTTTCGTTTGAATTTCAGTCTGACCGTGACACCATTGTTATAGCACAACGAGTGGGTTTTAAGAATGTGGAAATTGAAGTCGAAAAGCAGCCAAAAGATATTCACCTTAGGTATGATATTGAAATGTCACCATCCATATCGGATTTGGAAGTTGTGGTGCAAAGTACAATTTCCAATCAACCCGGTATGATAGTAGAGGATATATCCGAAATTAAATTATTGCCTTCCATATCGGGGAACCTGGAAAACATTTTACCCCATATAGCTATGGGAGTCAGCAGTGGAACAGGTGGCGAGTTGAGTTCGCAATATAATGTGCGCGGAGGTAATTACGATGAAAATCTAGTCTATGTAAATGATTTTCAGGTGTATAGGCCGCAGTTGATACGCAGTGGCCAACAAGAAGGACTATCTTTCCCCAATCCGGATTTGGTAAGGGACATTTCTTTTTCATCGGGTGGTTTTTCCGCTCGGTATGGAGACAAGCTATCTTCGGTGTTGGATATCAAATACAAAAGACCCGATTCTTCAGCTTATAGTGTGGATTTAAGTTTGCTGGGGGCTACCGGGCATATGGAAGGGGCTATACCGATTAAAGGTTCCAATTATCGCAAGTTCCGGTATATTGCAGGAGCCAGGTATAAATCTACTTCTTATTTATTAAATACACTGGATATAAAAGGGGAGTACTTACCGCAGTTTTCAGATATTCAGACCTATCTTACCTATGACTTGAGTGAAAGTTGGCAGGCTGGTTTGCTTTTGAATTACAACAGAGCACTGTATGAATTTACACCTACTACTCGATCCACCGCATTTGGGCTTATAGATTATACTTTACGTCTTGACTCCGATTTCCAGGGAGCTGAGCGCGATATATTTGAGACAGGAATGGGGGGGATTTCTTTTACCTATTTACCCGAAAGAAAGAAAGATCCCTTCTTTATCAAGATATTGGCGTCTGCATACCAATCTGCTGAATCTGAGAATTTTGATATTATCAGTACGTACCAACTAAATCAAATCGAAACTTCACTGGGGGCCGAAAATCAGGGAGAAGCTGTAGCTTTGGTAGGTGAGGGGATACAACATAAATATGTCCGAAACCTATTGCAGTCGAAAGTAGCTAATTTAGAGGTGAAAGGAGGAATAGAAAAGAATAATTTCAATGATAAGGGGATAAGTACCAGCCACTTTATACAATGGGGGTTAAAAGGGCAATTTGAGCAAATTAATGACCGCTTGAATGAATGGGAGCGTCTGGACTCTGCAGGGTATTCCTTGCCCTACTTTGACGAATCAGTAGAGCTTGCCAATGTTTATAAATCGAAGAATAATATTGAATCCAATCGAATTCAGGCATATATTACGGAGAGTTTCAATTTGAGGAAACCCGGTAAATATTTGTTGACACTGGAAG
Organism: Membranihabitans maritimus; assembly: GCF_021729145.1. GTDB lineage: Bacteria > Bacteroidota > Bacteroidia > Chitinophagales > Saprospiraceae > Membranihabitans > Membranihabitans maritimus. The sequence goes on from NZ_JAJSLW010000012.1 coordinate 51,077, forward strand.
GAGGGCTCCGCGCCAATTATTGGTCATTTAATAATGAGTTCAATCTTTCTCCCAGAGGTCAAATATTATTCAAGCCGCTACATACTCCTTTTAACAGAGTTTTGAAATTGGCTGCAGGAATGTATGTCCAACCTCCTTTTTATCGGGAAATGAGATATTTGGACGGAACGATTAACAGCGAAATAAGTTCTCAAAAATCATTTCATCTCGTCCTGGGATATTCCACTGATTTTCGTTGGGAAAAACTCGATGCGGACTTGAAGTTCATGAGTGAAATTTACTATAAACGACTTTGGGACTTGATCCCTTATGATGTGGACAATGTTAGAATTCGATATTTCGGTGAAAATTTGGCCACAGGCCATATTGCTGGTATCGATTTTAGGTTGAACGGTGAGTTTGTTCCGGGAGCTGAAAGCTGGATCAACATTTCTTTCTTAAAAGCATTGGAAAAATGGGCAGGAATTGACCATAAAGATCTGAAGGAAGGAGATAATAATATAGTGGATGCGGATTATGTACCCAGGCCTACAGACCAGTTTATGAGTGCATCTGTATTTTTTCAGGATTACTTACCAAGCAATGAAAATTTTAAAGTTCATTTGAGTTTGAACTTTGGGACTGGGTTGCCCTTTGGTACACCAAATGAAAATATTGAGTTGAGAAATCCATTTAGGTATAAACCTTATTACAGGGTTGATGCTGGTTTTTCAGCTCAATTATGGGATAGGGATTGGATCCGGGATAAGCCCCATAACCCTTTTCGGTTTTGTAATAATGCCTGGCTCAGTATTGAGGTATTCAATTTACTTCAAATCCAAAACGATGCCTCCGTAACCTGGGTAAAAGCTATCAATAATATCCAATACCCGGTTAAAAACAGATTGACTTCCCGTAGGATAAATCTTAAACTGAGGATGGAATTTTAGTCCAGGAGAAGAGATAGGTCGGTAAAACCGGTAGGTGGTAAAGTATGGCGGACAATAGTCTTCGACGTAAAATTATATACTTATATTCAAAAAATAAACTTATATTTGCGCGCGATAAAAGCTCATTGTCCGCCGTGTCGGATTGTGTGAGTTATTACCTAATTATTAATTAATTTAAGTAGATGGCTGTAAAAATTAGATTACAGAGAAAAGGAAGGAAGAAAAAACCGTTTTATCACATTGTCATTGCAGATGTGAGATCTCCCAGGGATGGTAAGTTTATTGAAAAAATCGGAACTTATAACCCAATGACCAAGCCGGCTACCATTGATTTGGACCGGGACAAAGCCTTTGAGTGGATGGAGAAGGGAGCACAACCTACGGATACTGTGCGTGCAATATTAAAATTTAAGGGAGTATTGTACAAGAGGCACTTGATGAGAGGTGTTAGAAAAGGAGCATTTACAGAGGAGAAAGCATTGGAAATGTGGACTGATTTTGTCAGTAAGAAAGAGGAAAAAGTAGCTACTCGATTCGAGGAATCTGCTCAGGAAAAGAGAGACCGCTTGATTTCAATCTTTGGTAAAGCGCCAGAAAAGGAAACTCCGGTTGAAGAAGCTTCTGTTGAATCTTCTGAAGAGACGAGCGTTTCTTCGGAGGAGGAATAAGTTAGATTTCTTATAAAAAATATTATATTTTTATTGTGAACCTGCCCTTTTTTGGGCGGGTTCCTTGCTATTTAAAAAACATTAAAAGTTTAAAATGAAGCCACTTGAATCATCATATGTTGAGCATTTAAAGGAATTAAAATCAAAAATTCAAGAGTCAAATTTGCTTGAGAATTATCTTGAGTCTGAGGAAGAATCCGATTACAAAGAGATGAGTGATTTGTTTGAACCGAGGATTCAGGAATTGTATGATGAAGTGGCTAAAAATCATCCTTTAGAACTCATTACCCTGGAGGAGGAGCTTATGGATGAAGCATTTGAGGGATTGTTTTTACCGCGGATCCTGGGATATTCTGTGTTGAGGGGAGCCATCAACGATGATTATAAATATATCAGACCCCAGGAGCAATTTCAAAAAATCCTGAGTACTATTTGCGATTCTGTTCATTTTGATTTTATAAAAAATAGAATAGGACAAACCGTCCAAATGGGTTTTGCTTTGAATAGTGATATATGGACTACGTCATTTATTAATAATATGCCCAATAAGAGGGTCGTCAATTACTTGAAAAGTCTAAAATCACAAAAGCTGTGGTTGTTACACGACAGGAAGTTAGCCTATAACAAATACCAACGGCAGTTTGGAGACCATAATTTTTATACCATTGATTTCCCGGAAGACAGAATTGAATTGATTGCATCGTATGGTCAATTTGTCAATTTCTTAAAGTATAGAATTACCAATGATCTGGATAATTCTTCATTCATAGAAGATTTAGTGGTTTTTCTGGAGGATTTAAATGTATACGGAAATCAGGAATTTGTAGATATTCTAGGATTGTGCATCCACTATATCCGCTTCGAAGGTGAGGAAGAGAAACGTGTAGCGAAAGTACTCAATGGTCTAAGGAAAGAGAATAATAATTTTGAGGAAATGCATTTCCATTTCATCGAAAGGTTACTCAGTAGTGAGATGCAGGTTCAATCCGATTCGTATGCAAAGGTGTATAATATACTATCCGATAATCCATCAGATGATCTTTTTTCATTTTATTACGTACAAAACATAATTCATGAAAATGGGCTGGCTTCGGAAACCAGTATCGAAGAGGTAAAGTCTGTCTATAATGCACATGAAGGCCTTTCCGAATTTAATGAAGCATTGCGATTAGCTATTTTTAATTATTTCCAATCGGAAATGGAGACCATGCAACCCAAAGATTATCCCGATTATTTTGAACTAAATAAGCTTTTATTAACGTATACAAATTTATTTGATAATCAACAATTCAACCAACAGGTGAAAGAAAGTTGTATTAAATTTGTCAAGTCCTGTATAAAAGTTTTTACTGACAAACGGGGCAAAAATTATCAGGAAGTCAAAAAATTCGTTTTAGGCCAATTTCAAAACCTCTTTTCCATGAAGGAAAAAGAGATATTAGAAATTTTTAAGACCCGGAAAAAGAAAAAAGCCAGTAGGGTTCGTTAAATGATATATTCGGGGGCATATTAAATTTCAACAAATTATCTGAACAATCCTGCGGATGTCATATTTCTATTTGGAATCTCAGTGGATCTTTACGTAAGAGTTAGAATTTTACACCGGACCCCTGAACACAAGGTGAGCGCTCGCAAAGTTTTGAGCCTAAAACTCCAAGAGGAAATAAAATAAAAAATGTATTTAGAATATGTTTTATTTTATTTCCGTATAATAATGTTTGATATGTTTCTGTAAATATTTAGCCTTTATTTAAGATATTTTATTGATTCCTAGTGCAATTGTATGTGCGGACTGTTCTAATATTTCATCAGTATGTGCATCAGATATAAACCCTACTTCGTATCCGGATGGGCCAAGATATATTCCTTTTTCGAGGAGAAAAGCATGGAGCTCCTTGTATTTCTCCATAGATTTAGGATCGATTTGATCAGATCGCATAATCCTGGTATCTGAAAAGGCAATCCAAAAAATTGATCCAATGGTTTGAATTGAAATATCAGTAACATTTTTGCTAACTAACTCTCTAATTCGCCGTACGAACCTTTTGGTTTTATTTTCCATGTCGCGGTAAAAGTTTTTCCTGCTACAAATTTGTAAAGTAGCCAATCCTGCAGCCATGCTGATTGGGTTGGCAGACAGAGTTCCTGCCTGGTATACATTTCCTTCTGGTGCAACATGGGACATAATATGTGAATTAGCTGCATAAGCCCCTACGGGCATGCCCCCTCCAATGATTTTACCATAGGTTATAATGTCAGGTTGAATATCATAAAACCCAGCAGCTCCTTCAAATCCAACCCGAAACCCTGATATAACCTCATCCCAGATTAACAGTACATTATTTTGAGTACACAGTTCTCTCATTTTTTTCAGGTAGTTGTGATCCTGAAGTAACAATCCATTATTCGCTGGGACGGGTTCAATTATAATTGCAGCTATTTCATTTTTATAGGTTTGCAACGTATTTTCCAACTGTTTTAAATCTGCTAATGGCAGGACAATGGTCTCTTTTATAAACGATTCCGGAATTCCTGCGGACGTTGAAGTGCCAAAGGTTGCCAAACCGGAACCTGCTTTTACCATCAATGAGTCTACGTGTCCGTGATAGCAGCCCTCAAATTTTACGATTTTATTTTTGCCGCTGTATCCTCTTGCCAGTCTTATGGCAGACATCACAGCTTCTGTCCCGGAACTGACAAACCTGATCTTCTCGATATATTTATTGTTTTGCAGAATAAGTTTTCCCAACTCATTTGAAATGGGATTAGGGGTTCCGAACGACAACCCTTTAGCTACCGTTTTCTGTACAAGTTCGATAACTTCAGGATTTTTATGTCCTAAAATTAAAGGGCCCCAACTATTACAAAAGTCAATATACTTATTCCCATCAACGTCAAAGAGATAGGACGCATTAGCTGAATCGATAAATAAAGGAGGTCCATATACAGATTTGAATGCCCTTACCGGACTGTGGACTCCTCCAGGAAACATTTTTTTTGCTTCTTCAAATAATTCCTTTGATTTATGCCTGTTTAAATTCATTTTGTGTTTTTTTGCAAAGATATATGACTATGATAAACAAAAAAGACATTATATTTAAATTTATAATATGTACTTAAAGGATAATATCACCAGACTTGCCGTAATAGCTTTTGAAAAGGAAGGTTCCTTGAGTATTAGCCAATGTGGCGAACTTAAGAAAGTATATCTTAATGCTTACCAAAAAAAAGGCGGTGCAGATATTTTTCCACCAAATGAACAAATTTATTTTTATAATAATGTGCATGCGGAGAGTGATAAAAATTTATTACACCTTATAAAGATTTTGAAATTTTGTTCTGATGAAGAGGCCTTGGAATTGATCAGCGAATGGGAAAAATCCTGGTTAGAGAATATGGATAAAGCCCCTTTTGTTCTTGGGCATATTGGGGTTTTTAAAATCAATGATGGGAAAATTGATTTTTATACTTCAGGTAAGACATTCTATGATTTTCTTCCGGTTGTGAAATCAAACTATAAGGGAAAATATAATGTCCAGCTACCCGGATCAAGGTTCGAAAAAAGAGCTGAAATTAAAGAGATACGTACGGCAAAAAAGAGGGGTGTTTTAGTACCTGCACTCTGGACCTTATTATTAATTGCTTTTGGTATTGCCTTTTTTTTCTGGAAGGGTCCTTTTTCTCAAATTTTTACTGATGGGAAATATCCTGAAAGAAAATTGGTAAATGTGGCCCCTAAATCATATCAGGATACTGAAGGGGTAGTATATTTTTCTGATACCAATGAATCAACTATTGAAAAAGAGAATTCAGAAACAACAACTCAAAAAGCTGAAGAAAGTAGAAATAAAGGAAATGTGGAGGAAAATGCGGTAGAAGATATAAATATTAATCCATCATTAGAGGCAAAGCAATGTACACTTATCGTAGGGGCATTTGCTAATCAAGGGAATGTTGCAAGGATGACTGAAAAATTGAAAAATCTGGATATGATACCGGTTGTATTAAAGAGAAATACTTTGACCCTAGTCGGTGCCAGGGTGAACTGCTCGGAGACAGAAAAAGAAGTAACTACCATCCGCGATGAGGTAGAGCCAAATGCCTGGATGTATAAAAATTAAATCGAATGCTTCCCAATATATTCCGCGAACTTGACGACAAAAACAATTTTTTTTTGATTGCTGGTCCTTGTGTGGTTGAGAATCAAAGTGTGTGTTTTGAAGTGGCAGAATATGTGAAGTCTATATGTGAGAAATTACATATTCCTTTTATTTTTAAATCTTCGTATAAAAAGGCCAATCGAAGCAGTATACATTCATTTACAGGTATTGGGGATGAAAAAGCATTGCAGATCCTTGCACGTGTAAGGGAACAATTTAATGTGCCGATACTGACTGATGTGCATTCTGTGGAAGAGGTGAAATTGGCATCTGATTATGTTGACGTCCTCCAGATTCCCGCTTTCTTATGCCGGCAAACTGAATTGTTAGATGCAGCTGGAAAATCCGGTTTGTCAGTGAATATAAAAAAAGGGCAGTTTTTAGCACCGGAGGCCATGCATCATGCTGTCAAAAAAGTAGAAGAAACCGGAAATAGGAATATAATGGTCACGGAAAGGGGTTTTTCCTTTGGCTACGGTGACCTGATTGTTGATTTTCGGTCAGTTCCTGTTATGAAGAAAATGAATTACCCGGTCATAGTAGACTGCACGCATTCTAATCAAAAGCCCAATCAGCCATCGGGTATTACCGGGGGGAAGCCTGAATTTATTGATACCATAGCGAGGGCAGCTATTGCTGTTGGTGCAGACGGATTATTTTTGGAGACACATCCGGATCCGGGCAAAGCATTATCTGATGGTGCCAATATGTTGGAATTGGGGGAATTGGATAGTATGATGCAGCGATTAGTTCGTATTAGAAATTCTATTTAATTATTTTTTATAGGAGTAATTTAGTATATTATAACTGAATTAAATACAAATCGATGAGAACGGTTTTTCTTCCAACAAACTTTAGCGAGAAATCGCGAAATGCCATGAAATATGCATGTGATTTATTTCATGAAGAGCCTATGCATTTTGTGCTTTTGCATGCCTATGATATTCCCTATCAGCCAAACGAAATTATGGTGTCGTCTCTTTTGGAAAACATGAAAGAAGATGTCGAGATAAAGTTAAAAGCGGAAGAAGTCCGTTTGCAGGAGATGATTCAACACCCGGATAGTCAAATTACAAAAAAATTGGGTATTGGTTCTGTAGTGGATGTTGTCAAATTCAATGAGGATTTGGATGCAGATTTTATTGTTGTAGGAATCAAAGGAGATAGAGAAATCAGGGAATTTTTGGTAGGTAGTAATACAGAGCAAATTATAAAGAGTACTGATGTCCCTGTTCTGGTTATCCCAAATGGGACTAAATATTCCAAATACAAAAATATTGTATACGGATCAGACCTGAAAAGTGTTAAGGATGAATCAATAGCCCCAATGATAAGACTGTTGGAAAGGACGGAAGCCAACCTTTCTGTAGTCCACATCGGGGAATTATCTGATGAAGAGAAGGACGTTTCATTGAAAGAATTAGATAAATTATTAGGTGAAAGGATGACTTCTTTTATTCAATTTGAATCAGATGAGATCATCAAGGGGCTGGAGCGTTGTGTTGATCAAACGAAAGCTGATTTATTAGTTTTGGTAGATCGAAAAAGAAACTTCTTTCAGAGGATATTTCATAAGTCCGTAACAAAGTCGATTGGAATGCGGACCCATGTTCCACTATTGGTATTACATGAATAGTTATTACCTTACTTGATCTTCAACTTATGATTCAGTTCTTTGAGTTTTTAATTGCCAGGATATTCAGAGAATTAATGATGCCGTTTATCAACAAATTGTTAGGGTACTGATATGTCATTGAACCTCATCCCCAAGGCTTTCGGGATTACCTATTTTCGTCCCCGCCCTATGGGGATGAAATTCAAAATTAGGTGCGTCTTTTCCCCCTGTCGGAAAGAATCAAACACATATCATAAAATTTAACATTCGTGATTAATTAACTTCGATGTGTATATTTCGTCAGTGCAAAATGAAATTGCAATATATTTGAAGAAATTTTTACTAAATGCAGGAATGGGTAGATATCCGGATTCCACCGGAAAAAATTGACGATTGGGAATTTATCGACCGGGAAGTTCAAAAGGAAATTGTACAATTCAATAGGGGTAACTTGGGGTACAGACTCCAAAGGAAATCCATAGATGCGCGTCAGAAAAATGCGGTATATCAATTGAGATTTGTACTTTTCGAAAAAGGAAAAGAAGCAAATCCCAGATCATCTCAATGGATGCCAAAGGATGTATCCAGATCAAAACCTGTAGGTATTATAGGTGCTGGTCCCGCCGGTTTGTTTGCGGCGCTTAAGTTGATTGAATTGGGTTACAAACCTATACTCTTTGAACGGGGAAAGGAAGTGAGGAGAAGACGAAGGGATTTGAGAAGTATTCAACAAGAAAATATTGTTGACCCAGACTCTAATTATTGCTTTGGAGAAGGTGGGGCAGGTACTTATTCCGATGGTAAATTATATACGCGTTCGAAGAAAAGAGGGAATATAGAGCGGATTTTGCAGTTGTTAGTGGATCATGGAGCTTCGGAGGATATTTTGGTAGATGCACATCCTCACATAGGGTCAAATAAATTACCTGGAATTATCCAGAAAATGAGAGGAACAATTGAAGAATGTGGAGGGGAGTATTATTTTGATCACCGCATGGTTAATTTTTCGGAAAATGGCTCTATGGGTATTACTTCCTTTTTTTCCAATGGAAGTAAGTTTAATGTAGAAGCCTTGATTTTGGCCACTGGTCACAGTGCAAGGGATATTTATCACCTTGTTAATAGAAAAGGGTTGGAAATAGAATCTAAGCCGTTTGCACTAGGGATTCGGGCTGAACATGATCAAAATTTTATTGATAGAGCGCAATATAATAAGAAGAATCGCGGTCCGTATTTACCGGCGGCATCTTATTCACTCAAAGCTAGTGTAGGAGACAGGAGCATCTTCTCATTTTGTATGTGTCCAGGGGGCCTAATAGTTCCCGCTGCTACTGCTCCAGGAGAAATAGTGGTTAATGGGATGTCGCTTTCAAGACGGGATTCTCCCTTTGCAAATTCAGGTGTGGTAGTCACCGTTGATCCTTCTAAAGATCCTGAATTCCAAAAGTATGGCGTCTTTGCTTCATTGCGATACCAGGAAATGGTAGAGAAAAAAATGTTTGAGGATGGGAATGGTAGTTTGAATGCACCTGCACAAAGAATTGGGGATTTTGTCGATGGCCGGATTTCCGAATCCCTTAATAGAACTTCTTATATCCCGGGAATTCATTCGTCTCCTTTGCACAAAATCCTTCCGAATGATATAGTATATGTATTGCAGGAAGGGTTCAGACAATTTGAACGGAAAATGAAAGGTTATTTAACTAATGAAGCCAATATTGTAGGTGTGGAAAGCAGGACCAGTGCGCCTGTTCGTATTCCAAGACACCATATTTTTTGTAATCACCCTCAAATGGATCGGTTATTTCCATGTGGGGAAGGCGCCGGGTATGCAGGAGGGATTGTTTCTGCTGCTTTGGACGGAGAACGGGTAGTTCAGGGAATGAACAAATTTTTTAAGAACAAATAATCCCCGGAAAAATCTTGTATGGGTAGAGAAAATACGGTCTGTTATTTGTAAGAGATAATTTGGCAGTTCAATAAGGGGTCTATTTTCTGGGAATATGGAGATTATTATAGTATAATTATAATTGGTTCGAAAATATAAATATGAAAGATATAATTGATTTATTGGGAAGGATTTTCCTGTCGGCAATGTTCCTATACGAAGCGTACGATTCAATATATTATTTTGAGCGTACAAAGGAGACGATGACGGATTACGGAATAAACTGGAACCAGGATATGTTATTGATTTGTGCCATTATTCTTCTTTTGGTAGGTGGTATCATGTTGTTAATAGGGTATCGCGTTACCATAGCTGCTATTTTTTTATTGATATATTATTTACCTCTGACATTTATTATCCATAGTTGGTGGAATGAGCCAATAGAAATGCAACGAAAAGATGCCATAGATTTTATGCAAAATATGGCTATTATCGGTGGTCTTATGCTTTTAATGGGGAGAGGGAGTGGAAGATATAGTATTAAAAGACTTTTTGCTACTACTCGTGTGCCCAGGAAATATCGTTAGAAGGTTTTTGACTTTATAATGCTGCAGGTAAAGGGTAGTTTTTTGATAAGGTGATTGAAATAGAAGGTAATTTAGTAAAGAATATGATAAGAAAATATATATCTTTATATTATAAATTATCATAATATGAAAAGTCCTCAGAATATAGCTGTTATTGCAGGGGGAAACTCTGCTGAGCGTGAAGTATCATTGAATAGCGCTAAATTGGTTTTGGAACATCTTGACAAGGAGCGATATAATGTCCGATTACTGGAGATGAATGGGAATCGATTTTACCATGCGGAAAGCGGTAATTATATTGACTTAAATGATTTCTCGTTAAGGGTCGAGGATAAAAAGGAGTTTTTTGATTTTGCTTTTATTATTATTCATGGGACACCCGCCGAGGATGGGAAATTGCAAGGATATTTTGATTGGATGGGAATCCCGTACAGTACAGCTGACGTTTTATGTAGTTCCTTAACTTTCAATAAAAATTATTGCAAAATATTTTTGGAAAATTTTGATATTCCGATGGCCCGGTCTATTGTTGTTCAGAAGGGAAATTTCCCGTCGGACCGCCAACTAAACGAACTGGATAATACCTTATTCATTAAGCCTAATAATAATGGTTCCAGCGTAGCAGTTACCAAGGTTACCAGAAGAGATGATATTAAAGCGGCGCTTGATAAGGTTTTTGAAATTGACTCAGAGGCTATCGTTGAAAGTTACCTTGAGGGAGTTGAATTTTCAGCGAGTATCCTCAAATTGGGTAAGGAATATATTCGATTTCCTATAACCGAAATTCGGCCGACCAATGAATTTTTTGATTATGAGGCGAAATATTTAGGGGCAAGTGAGGAAATTACCCCTGCCAGAATTTCTGAGAGAGAAGAAAAAGATTGTCTGGATTTGAGTGAAAAGATATATAGGATTCTCGGTTGTGAAGGCATTTGCAGGTTTGATTTCATTCAAAGTAATGGAGTGTTTTATTTTTTAGAAGTCAATACGATTCCAGGTATGTCGGAAGTTTCTATGGTCCCTCAACAGGCGATAGCAAAAGGATGGTCTATATCCGAATTACTGGATAAAATTATTGAAAGTAAAAGGGGATAGTCTTTTTTAGTAATACAGAAAAGATATGCCGGTAAATAGGATCGGGTCCAATGTTTTTATTTGAAAATATTATAAGCTTCTTTCTCGCGTTTTCCCATCTGGTTATTCAGGGTGTAAAATATGCCCGCACTTAAAGCAATGAACAGCAGATTGATAATGGCCTTCGCATCCGCAATTTGGGCAAGAAATGCTGGAATGCTTTACCTTTTGCGTACCTCTGATAAATTCAGTGGATATTATTCCCGTGGGGACAGCAATGACAGCGTAACCCAGTATCATGGCTATAGCAGCCAGAAACTGACCTGTAGCAGTAATGGGTGCGATATCTCCATACCCCACAGTGGTGAGGGTAACGATTGCCCAGTAAATGCTTCGCGGAATACTATTGAAACCTTCATTTATAGGGGATTCAAGTAAGTATAATAGTGTGCCGAGTATAGTCACAACAGATAGTACAAATATTAAGAAAACGATTATTTTCCTGGAACTGGACCTCATTGCGTTGAGAATTCGGGAACCGTCGTCTACAAATTTGTACATTCCGAGTATTCTGAATACCCTTAGGAGACGCAAAGCCCTGATAACAATTAATACTTGTGTGCCGGTAAAAAAGAGCGACACGTATGTGGGTAGAATGGACAGTAAGTCCACTACCCCAAAAAAGGATGTAGCATACTTTATCGGTTTGTAGACACAAAAAAGTCGGAAAATATATTCAATGGTAAAAAAAACAGTAAAGAACCATTCTGCTATAAGTAATTCATCCCCATATACTTCATGGTAATAGGGAACGCTGTCTATCATAACTATAATGACGCTACATAAAATAAATATTAGTAGAAGAAGGTCAAACCATTTTCCCGCAGGCGTGTCGGCCTCGAAAATAATTTCATGGGCTTTAGCCCTGAAATTATCAAAACGGGTTTTATTATTTGGTGGTGGCGTTCTTGGCATACCTGTTAATCCTTAATCCATATATTAGGCCTTAGAATTGCTTTATTATGTATTTTATTGAAAATCATGAGATTACAGGTTTGTTGGGTAGTGATGTCTATGAAACCAATACTAAAAAGGGAAAGATAAATATTTTTTTGTAGACTATATTGGAACTTGAGTCGGAAATCTATTAACCTTTACCTCTTGAGTAGGTATGGTTTTTGATGAAGAGAAAGGAGCATGGATTAAGCTGGCCCTGTTTTGACCTGGGATTTTTCCGTCCTATGCGTATGGGAAGATTGGTGCCCGCTATACGTTGGAATTGTGATATCGGATTATACCTTTGCCATCATATATCAAAACGGGTTTTTATTATGGCTTTTGTGATAACATATTCAACTTGTAGTAAATTATTCGGTTATTGAATCAACCGGTATGGATTTTTTCTTACAATTGTACCGTCCCTGAGATTGATGATCCTGTTGCTGTATGAAGCCATTTCATCAGAGTGGGTAACCTGGATAATGGTGACCCCATCATTCTCATTTAACCTTTTGAAAAGTTCCATGATTTGTTGACTCTGTTCGGAATGCAGGTTTCCCGTTGGTTCGTCCGCTAGCAATAGACGGGGGCCGCCAATGATAGCGCGCGCTACGCCCACTACTTGTTGTTGTCCGCCGGAAAGCTGAGAGGGAAAGAGATCTTTTTTAGCTACCATATTGAACCGATCGAGCATATCAGCTACCATGGCTTTGCGTTCTTTGGTTTTTACTTTCCTGTAGAGGAGGGGCATTTCAATATTTTCGTAAACAGTGAGTTCATCCAGAAGATGATATGCCTGGAATACAAACCCGATATGGCTACGATGATATTGTGATTTTTTCTTTTCAGATAATTGATGAACCGGTTCATTCAAAAAATAGTGCTCCCCTTCCGAGGGTTCATCCAGGAAGCCAAGAATATTCAGGAGCGTGGATTTCCCTGCTCCACTAGGGCCCATAATTGTGATAAATTCTCCTTCGGAAATATCGAGATCTATATTTTTCAGGATGAAAGTGCGCTGAAATTTTTTGTCTACGTACTTGTCAATGTTTCTGAGTCGGATCATAATAATTGATTTTTAATAAGTATTAGGAATCACTCATTCCTTAGTGAATTCACCGGGTCCGCCATCGCCGCTCGCAGTGATTGTCCACTGACGGTAATCATAGCGATCACTACTGCTACTACTCCTGCTGCGGCAAATATCCACCACTGCAAATCGATCCGGTATGCAAATCCCTGAAGCCATCGGTTCATGGCATACCAGGCGATGGGTGTGGCGATAACTATAGCGATCAATACCAGGCGAATAAAGTCTTTGGAAAGTAAAGCGACTATGCTGGTGACGGAAGCACCTAGGAGCTTGCGAATGCCGATTTCCTTAATGCGTTGGTTTATCGACAGATGGACCATGCCCAACAGGCCGATGCAACAGATAATGATCGCAAGTAGGGTGGCGATATCTACCAGTTTTTGCCACCGCAACTCCTGTCTGTATTGTTTTGCATTCAACTCATCCAGAAAGTCGTACTTGAATACTGCATTGGGCATTATAGCTTTGTATACCATTTCCAATTCATTAATAGCTTCCCGTTGTTTTGATTTTTGAAATTTGATCAAAATATCCCCATACGGAACTTGTGCCATAGAAATGACCATGGGTTTAATGGACTCCCTGAGTGACCCGAAGTGAAAATCTTTCACCACCCCGATTATTGTTTTCGTAGGTTTGCCTTCATATTCAATCAATTCTATCGATTTTCCCACAGGGTCTGATAAATTACTTGCATTCACAAAAGTTTCGTTGACGATCACTGAATTTGTTAGGTCGGTTGCAAAATCCGGAGAAAAATTTCGTCCCACGAGTAAAGGGATTTCAACATCGGGCAAATAGTTGTCATCAACACTTTTAAATGAAGATTCTATTCGTTTATTATTGACCATGACCCCGCCCGAGGATTGATTGCGAATATAAGAGATGGACATTATAGCCGGTTCTCTGGATAATTCGTCCTTCAGTACATTCCCGATAGCAGCGTAATCCCTGTTTCCCGAAATCCTTGTGGTAATAATTTGTGCGGGGTTATACCCCAGATCTTTGGTGCGTACATAATCCATTTGTGAGTGAAATACAATGGCGACGATGAGTAAGAATATTCCCAGGGAAAATTGAAAGACGATCAACCCGCGTCCGACAACATTTTGGCCGATTTGTTTGAGTTTGTTGTATAATACTTCAGACGGCTGAAACCTGGAAAGTACAAAAGCCGGATAAAGGCCCGTGATCAATATGACCGATCCGAAAATCAATAACAAATAGCCTCCCATTTCTATATTGAAAAATTGTTCGAATGCAAATTGCTTTGCCGTCAGGGAATTGAATATCGGGATCAATTGCCTTATGGCCAAAAGGGAAAGTAAAAATGAAATACCGCAAAGTAATCCCGACTCCAAAAGGAATTGAAAAATAATCTGGATTTTATTACTTCCTGATATTTTTCTGATCCCTATTTCCTTTGCCCTGTTCAGGGCGGTGGCAATGGTAATATTGATGAAATTGATGCTCGCCAGGATCAAAATAAGCAAAGCAATAACTAGAAATGCGATGGAATATATGGGGGTACTGGTGTCTACAATTCCCGATTCTCCATTAAAGTCATTACCGCTTAAAAGGGGTTCCAAATGCACGTCCGAAATATTCTGTAATCCATAATTGATTTTGGAATCAAATCCGTATCGGGCGATGTTCTGTTCCACCTGGTCCCTGGCATGAGTGGCAAACACACGATTGAATTGCTGCTCTATCCTTTCCCGATTTGAAGCAGGTTCCAAAACCACGAATGTGCCCAGGTAGGTATTCAACCAATTGGTGTCGGTAAAGGCAAGCTCTAAAAATTCAAACGGAAGCAAAATGTCAAATTGAATGGAAGAGTTCTTCGGAGGATCTTTGGCTATTGCTGAAACTACCAGGGGTTTTTCTAATCGTTGGTACGAAGGGTCGGATTCCATACGCAATACCCTGCCAACCACATCGGTGGAGTTGAAAAGTCGCATGGCGGTACTTGCGGAAAGCACCGCTCCGTTCACATCTTTTAATGCTGTGAGAGCAGTACCGTGTACCAAAGGGAAAGTAAAGACCTCAAAGAAACTGGTATCTACAAAAAGTGTATTTAAAAGCAGGGTTTTCTCAGCGGTAGAGACCTCGCTGGAAATTCCACCACCCATTACCCGGGTAAATTTTCTTATTTCGGGGACGGCTTCTTTAAATGCCCGTCCCTGTATCTGCCCCGTTGTCCCTACGGTTTGGACAATGGCTCCTTTGTGCTCCACTAAATTTGTGGTGATGCGGTACAGGTTTGGATTATTGGTATGAAAATCATCATAACCGTGTTCTTCATCCCAATACATTACCGCGAGAAGCAAACAGGTAATGGCCACCGTCATGCCCACAATATTTATGGTGGAATAGAACCTGTTTTTCCAAAGGTTCTGCCAGGCCATTTTAAGATGGGTCTTTAGCATGGTTTTTTATTTTTAATCATTTCTTAAAGAATCCGCCGGATTTACATAGGTAGTTTTTATCGATTGAGATAATATGGACAATAAAGCAATGGCCATTACCAATAGCAAGGGTAGTATGAACATCCACATATTCATAGGGGTATGAAAGGCAAACCCATTCAACCAATTCCTTGCCAAAAAGTAAACAACAGGGATGATCAGTACTCCGGAGAGCAGTATCAGCACCAATAATTTTTTGGGAATTATCAGCAAGACCTGAGCCGTTGATGCGCCCATTACTTTTCTTATACTAATTTCTTTTATCTTCTCCAACGCCATATGGGATCCAATACCAAAAAGCCCAAGGGCTGCAATGAAAATGGCAAGACCGGAAAATAGTAAGCAAATAAAACCCAGTTTCAATTCGGCGTTGTATTGTTGATTGAAATACATATCCAAAAAGAAATAGTTAAAAGGATCGTGGGGGAAAAGTTTTTTGTACTCGTTTTTAATTGCATTGATGGCGGGTTGTATTTGATGACCATCTATATTGATCGTCAAATAGTTGGAGGAATAGTCGTCCGGATATATAAACATAATGTTCTCATATCCCATTTGCAGGGACTGATGATGGTAATCCGCCATAACGCCGATGACATCTCCGATGCGATCGGCGGGGCCATATTTAAATATTATTTTCTTATGAATGATTTCCACAGGATCGGCATACCCCAATGCTTTGGCCGTAGATCGATTAATGATCACAGGGTGTATTCTCGGATCGCCATTCTCTATAAGCGGAAAGAATGTACTTTGATCCTCTTCGGAAAAGTCTTCACCTGCAACCAATTCGATTTTGTATGTTTTTAGAAAATCGTGGTCTACGGACATAAATTTCAAAGGTACGCTATTGGTTTTTTCTTCTCCCAGATTTCGAATGGCGTCCACGGTGGACAAGGGTTTGCCGGGGATATCCGTACTTTGAGTCGTAGAATTAATAAAGGGGTTTCGTGAAATTTCTTCCTTAAAGACTTTGATTTTTTGGAGCACATTCGAGTCTACATCTATGGGCGCATTCAAGACCAGGTTTTGGTCCGCCTGGAATCCCAATTCTTTATTTTGCATAAAATATAGCTGTTTGTACACAATATACGTTCCGGAGATGAGGGCTAAGGCAATGGCGAATTGGGTAATGACAAGTGCCTTTCTCATATTGGCTCCTTGAATGGTTTTATGAAATTTTCCCTTTAGGACCGTTATGGGTTTGTATCCTGACAATACAAACGCAGGATAAAGCCCGGCCAATAATCCGCCGCCCAGAAATATAGTGATAATTACAATCCAAAAACCGGGTTGTAACCAAATGGACAAAGAGAGAATTTCCGCTCCGGCCAGATTATTGAACGGTTTTATTGCCAAAGAGATTAATACAAGGGAAAGGGCAACCCCAACAAAATTTAAAATCAGGGATTCGCAAAGAAATTGATAAATCAAGGTGTAGCGTTTCGCCCCTACTACTTTTTTGATGCCGACCTCTCTGGCTCTTTCAAGTGATTTGGATGTGGAGAGATTTATAAAATTGATCTGGGCAATACCAATGACAAACAGGGCAATGATCATCAAAAAATGCAATGATCCCTTGTTGGCACTGGGAGACATTTCTTTGCTCAGGTGAGAAGTTAGGTGAATTTCGTGAACAGGTTGCAAGCCCATACGGGCTTTGAAACCGTGTTCGGTCATAATCTCGTTCATGTGGATGTCAACAAATGCAGACATCTTCGAGGCCAGAGACTCAGGATTCGTCCCAGGCTTTAAGGATATATAAGTATAAAATTCCGGCCAAACCCAAATGGTCTCAAGAGGAAAATCAAGACTGGACAAAGACATCAATATGTCAAAATTCAGGTGTGTGTTTTGGGGCAGATCCTGAAATACACCGGTAACCGTGATTTCATGATCACTATTGATTGTCAAAGTCTTACCAACAGGATCTTGATTGCCAAAAATCTGTTTTGCCATACGAGCGGATATTATCAAATCGTATGGATCATCCAGGGCCGTCTTTGGGTCGCCTTGCAGTAGTGGAATATTAAAGATGTCCAATAGAATACCGTCGGCAAAATAGAAATTGTAGTCCTTAAGATTTGAAAGAGCCCGTGCACCATTATCGGTCTCATAAGATAATATGCCCCGGACATTCATTAATTTGGTGTCGACGATACGTGCCATCTGCTCCACTTCCGGAAATTCATTGACCATGGCCGGACCAACGGCCGGATGGTTGGCGGCGGAAGTGGCAAAAAAATCCTCGCCGTAGTTGGATTCCAAAGTGACTCTGAAAGCATTTTCCAAATTTTGATCGTAACTTTTTTCAAAGGAAACATAGCGGGTCAATAATAGAAAAGCCGTTATCCCCAGGGCCAAACCGGATATGTTAATTAGGGTGAATACCTTGTTCCTCAAGAAGAAACGGAGTGCGATTTTTAAATGGTATTGTAGCATGTCAAATTGTTTTATTCTGTTCGTAAACTTTTCACCGGGTCAGCCATCGCCGCTCGCAGTGATTGTCCACTGACGGTAATCATAGCAATCACTACTGCTACTAGTCCTGCTGCGGCAAGTATCCACCACTGCAAATCGATCCGGTATGCAAATCCCTGAAGCCATCGGTTCATGGCATACCAGGCGATGGGTGTGGCGATAACTATAGCGATCAATACCAGGCGAATAAAGTCTTTGGATAATAGTGCTACTACGTTCCCAACGGAAGCACCGAGCACTTTCCGGATGCCAATTTCTTTGGTGCGCTGACGAGCGGTATGTGCAGCCAGTCCAAAGAGACCAAGGCAGGAAATAAGTATGGCAAGCCCTGCAAAATACCTGGAGAGGGTAGCCACTCGTTGTTCCGATGCATACTGTGCCTGGAAATTTTCATTCAGAAATTCGAATTCAAAGGGGTAATCGGGATTAAAATCCTCGTAAAAAGTACGCAATGCTTCCAAAGCGTCACGTTCCTTTCCGGCTTCGATCCTCACCATGACATATTTTACGGCTTCGGGCATCAGGACCATGAATATGGGTTCGGCATTGTCATGAAGGGATTTGAAATGAAAATCTTTTACGATGCCGATTATTTTAGCCCGGCCGTTTTCTACCGTTTTGCCGATCGGATCCTCTATTCCCATAGTCCGGATTGCTGTTTCATTGAAGATGATTCCCGCGCTGTCGGCTCCGAATTCCCGGCTAAAACCATGACCTGCGATTATCTCCATTCCCATCGTTTCGATATAGCCGTAGTCTACACCAAAGATTTGGAACTGGGTATTATTCTTCGGATCTTTTCCTTCCCAATCCAACGTGCCGCTCCAATTCTGACCGACCATGGTATGCGTTGTACTCGATGCATTTTCTATCCCCGGTAACTTTTTGGCTTCGGATATAAAGGTCTGCAACCGGTCTTTAAGGGTTCCTTCGATATTGACTTTTACGATTTGATCCTGTTCGTAACCCATATTTTGATTTTGAATAAATTCAATTTGTTTATACACTACTACTACCGATATGATAAATAGGATGGATAGTGAAAACTGGATAACTACCAATCCTTTTCTTGTCCAGGATTCACTGGATGTACTTCTTATTTTTTCCCGTAGAATCGTTAATGCATTGAATTTTGAAAGATAAAGGGCAGGGTAAATACCGGCCAGGATCCCTGTGAGGATGACAATGGAGGTGGCTGTTATATAAAAAGGCATATCAAGAGTCAATGTCAATTGTTTATCCACTATGGTATTGAACCGGGGAAGAAACAGCCATACCAATACTGTAGCCAAAATCAATGCTACAAAGGCCATGAGTACGGATTCGTTGATAAACTGAAATATGAAGGAATTTCTTTGGGCTCCGATTGCTTTTTTGACACCGATCTCTTGTAAACGCTGGGAAGCACGGGCTGTCGATAAATTCATGAAGTTAATACAGGCAATGATGAGAATGATCATAGCAATGACAGAGAATAATTTCACATACTGTATTCTGCCACCGGTCAATTTGCCATTTTCATATTTTCCGTGAAGGTACAGTTGTGCAAATGGAGCTAATGTAGCAGTCCGGATCGTATTTTCATCTCTGTTTTTACGGACTTTTTCAATTTTGGTCGTCAAATTTGGAATGTTCGCCCCTTCCTTGACTAATATATATACTTTGGGACCACTACTATTCCAGGTTTGTAATGAGGTCCAGGGTGGAATTTCTTTGGAGGCTTCAGTAGACAATGCAAAATCAAATTGGACCGTTGAATGTGAGGGGACATTTTCGAAAATTCCTGAAACTCGGAATTGCCTGTTTTGTTCAAATTCTACCAGTTTACCTATGACATTTTCGATAGAGCCAAATAAAGAATTAGCTAATTTCCGGGATAAAACAATGGAATTAGGGTCAGTCATCGCTTCGGTTTTGTCTCCCCGGATCAATTCGTAAGAAAAAATTTTGAAATAATCCTTACTGACGAGTTGGCCTACGGCTTTCAGGGTGTTATTTCCAACAGAAAGGAGGTGCTCCCCAAACCATTCAGGAGGGATGGTCGAAGTAGCATATTCCACTTCAGGCATTTCTTCGGCAAGGAATTCGGCCATTGGGCCGGAAGTTTCCAAATAGGTCTGAATACCGTCAGAAAAGTCAAGATGTTCAATTACCTGGTATATCCTGTCATGATTCTTATGGAATTTGTCCATAACCAGTTCCTCATTGACCCATAGGTAAATAAGTAGTACGCATGCCAGGCCTGTTGACAATCCGAGAAGATTGATCAGAAAAGTACTTTTGTCTTTTTTGATATTGCGGAGGAAAAGTATGAGATAGTGCTTTATCATGATTATCGAATTTTTATTTTATTCATTTTTTACACTGCTTTTGACAGTTAATGATCATTCAGAGTGGAGACTGGCAACCGGATCCGCCATGGCCGCCCTCACGGATTGCCCGCTGACAGTCACCATAGCGATCACAACTGCTACCAGTCCCGCGCCGACAAACATCCACCATTGCAGCTCGATCCGGTAAGCGAATCCCTGTAGCCACAGGTTCATGGCATACCAGGCGATGGGTGTGGCGATGACAATAGCGATCAATACCAGGCGGATAAAGTCTTTGGACAGCAGGGCAACCACGTTGGCTACTGAAGCGCCGAGAACCTTTCGTATGCCGATTTCTTTGGTGCGTTGTTCGGCGGTAAAAGCTGCTAAAGCAAAAAGGCCGAGACAGGAAATACCAATCGCGAGGATCGCGAAAATCCCAAATAGCCGTACGAGCCTTTTTTCGGAAACATACAGTTGATCAAGTGTTTCGTCCAGAAAACTGAATTCAAAGGGTTGGTTCGGGAAAAATTTTTTCCATTTGATTTCGATATAAGACAGGGCCTCTTTTATATTTTGTGGGACGAGGCGCAGGTAGACCGTTGCCCGGTTCGGGTTTTTCCATGCATAAAAAGCCATTGGTGGAACCTTTTGATGCAGGGAAACGGTATTAAAATCTTTGATGACCCCGATTATTTTTCCGGAGAGTCCCTTGTGAGATAGAACCTGATTAATATAAGGCTTCTGTAAGTTTAGGGCATTTATGGCGGTTTCATTCAGGATAATGGAACGCGTCTTCTGGAGTGCCATATTCTCGTCGGAGAATTCGATCCGGTTGGACCCGAAATCGATTCCCTGGAAATCGGCCGGAAATTCTTCGGAAAAGAACCGCCCCTTTACTAGTTCCATATCCAATGCGGGCATAAAGTCTGGATCTACTTCGTTAAAAGAAAATCGGAATTCCTTTCCTGTCTCTTTTGGATCCGAAACTGTAGTGTAAGATGAATATGGATTTTCCGGGGACCAGCTACTGGTTCCTGCTTTCATAATTCCCGGATGACGAAGCAATTCCTGTTTAAAGCTTTTTCCCTGTTCGCGCATATTGTTGGGGCGGATCATCAGGACTTGTTCTTTATTATATCCCAATTTCTTATTACTGATATAAGAGATTTGCCAAAAAATAATAAATGTACACGCGATCAGTGCTCCGGAGATGGAAAACTGAACGATTACAAGGATTTTTCGCAGGTTGAAGTTGAACGGAGACGAAGGAAGTATTCCCTTTAATACCCGGGTCGGCTTTTGAGATGAAAGGAATAGGGCGGGATACAGGCAGGAGGACAAGACAAGTACCGTAAGTAGTAACCCTATACCAGTTATGACACCCGGCTGGAATAAAGAATGGAATACGATGGATTTGTCGTACAGGGAATTGAAAAACGGAATAGCCATAGGAACCATAAGTAGGGCGATCAGTAATGCGAAAAAGACAAAAAACAGGGATTCTCCTATAAATTGGGTCAGTAATTGCGACCGGGATGCTCCGATCGTTTTGCAAATACCTGCTTCCCTGGACCGTTTCATTGATTTGGCTGTTGTCAGGTTAATGTAGTTGATACCTGCGATGAGTAAAAGCAATATAGCTACTATTGAAAAAATATAAATGTAGCGGATATCCCCTCCCGGCTCCAGGTCCTGAGGGAAATCGGAATAAAGATGGATATCTGTGACCGGTTGAAAGGAGAGTCGAATTTCTTTTGGAAAGTTATATTTTTTATAAATGGACGGCATCTTTCGGCTAATATCCTCCCATCTTGTATTTTTCGTTAATTCAATGTATTGATGAAACATACGTGTACCACCGTTTTGCGGCCAGGCATCAAAGGAAAATTCATTTTCTTCGCTGAATTCTATGATATCAGCTTTGAAATGAGTGTTGGAAGGAATGTTTTCAATAATTCCAGTCACTTTCAGGGGAGGAGTAGGCCATGGTGCAGGTTTTTGATAAATAATTTGTCCGATGGGATCCTCGTCCGGAAAATACAATTCCGCTATGTGTCGGCTGATGACCGCCATAATCATCCCGGAGGCGGATTCATCCGTATTACCCCGGATCAGGGATATGGAAAAGATTTCAAAAAAGCTTTTGTCTACTCTAAGTTGATCAAGTTTGACGTATTCGCCTTGAATCTTGAAGTATTTAAGACCAAAACTATTAATTCTTGTGGCGCTTTTGATTTCGGGGAATTCACTTTTCAGGGCATAAGGAAGACCGGTAGGAAAGTAAAGCTCCCGGGTCCATTCCCCGTTTACTTCTTTTTCTAATACCAGTCGATATATTTGATCATGATTTTTAAAATGTTTATCGTAGGAGAGTTCTTTAAACACATAGAGCAGAATCATTAAACATGTGGCCAGACCGATGGCGAGTCCGCCTATATTAATTAGAGAGTAAAACTTGTTTGTCGATAAATTCCGCCAGGCGATTTTTATATAGTGTTTAATCATGATATTACGTTTTGATATTTTTCTACTCCCTTGTTGTCATCTCCCTGTTTACGCTTTCTGTTACGATTTGACCGTCGAATAAGTTTACAATGCGGTGCGCGAATTGTGCATCGTGATCGGAGTGGGTAACCATAAGAATGGTAGCTCCTTCCTGATAGAGCTCTGTTAGCAGGTTCATCACTTCGTTACCATTTTTAGAATCGAGGTTTCCGGTCGGCTCATCGGCGAGGATCAGTTTGGGATTGGGAATCACGGCGCGGGCGATGGCTACCCGTTGCTGTTGTCCTCCGGAGAGCTGCTGGGGAAAGTGTTTGGCCCGGTGGCCTATCTTCATACGTCCCAGGGCTTCCATGACCCGATCTTTGCGTTCGGATTTGGGGACTTTCAGATAGAGTAGGGGGAGTTCTACATTCTCGAAGACGGTGAGGGTATCGATCAGGTTGAAACTCTGGAAGACGAACCCCAGATTCCCTTTCCGGATCCTGGTTCGTTGGGATTCTGTAAATTTAGCTACTTCGTGCCCGGCAAATACATAGGATCCGGAGGTCGGCCGGTCAAGCAGACCGAGGATATTCAATAGTGTGGATTTGCCGCACCCCGAAGGTCCCATGATGGCGACGAATTCATTTTCGCGGACATGGAGACTGACTTTGTTCAGGGCCAGGGTTTCCACTTCTTCGGTTCGGAAACTTTTACATAGATTGGTTGTCTTAATCATACATTATATTTTATGTGTGTTTCATTTTATTGCCACTAAATCACGAATTCACGAAAAAGCATACCCCCTTTTTTCGTGGGATTTCGTGTCTTTGTGCCGCCTGCGGCCGGCAGGCATTCGTGGCACTTTTTTCACCATAAGGCACTAACTTCACAAAGGTGTAAAAAGAGTATTTTCTCAGTTTACCTGAGTGTCTCACGTGTCTAAATGGTTTATTTGATTTTTGTTCCTATTTCACTTCAATTTATTTTCGGTTATACTGAATTTACCAACTTTCGGCTCCCGGCTTCGGTCTTCGAACTATTCATTTCAATACAATTTTTTCAGCATTGCCGAAATTATCATAACTGGAAGTGATTACTTTTTCCCCGGCATTGAGTCCTTCCAATACTTCGTAATACTGCGAATTCTGTTTTCCGATTCGTACATTCCTTTTTTCAGCGGTTTCTCCGGTATCATCCAATACATAAACGTATTGACCACCTGTACTTTGATAAAAACCTCCCCGTGAAAGAAGCAAAGCTTCCTGGGATTCCCCTAATTGAAGACGGAGATTGTAATTTTGGCCGGCACGTATAGTCTCTGGTTTATTTTCTGTAAAGACCAGGTCTACTCGAAATCGGCCATCTCTTACTTCCGGATATACCTTTCGTAACCGCAGAGGAAAATGGTTGCCATTGCGATCGAGATCAGCAGTAAGATTTTGTCTTACCCGATCGATATAGTGTTCGTCGATAAGTGCTTCAATTTTGAAATCAGTCAGGATATTTATTTGCCCGATTCGTTCGCCCTGGTTGATGCGTTGTCCTATTTCGGCATCGAGAAATCCCAATTGACCATCTGCTGGTGCCCGCACATTGAGATGGTCGATCCGCTGGTAGACCATAGTCAATGTTTGTCTCATTCGGGCCAAATCGGTTTCCAGGTCTGTGAGCATAGTTTTTCGCAATTCGGCGTCCTGTTTGGTTTGTTGTTTGAGAATGTCATACTGTTTTTGGCCTAATTCATAATCTTCTTTTGTGATCAGGTATTCTTCTTTGGGAATCAGTTTATCCGCAAACAATGATTTGTTTTGCTCAAAATTCCGTTTGAAGCGCTTAAGGTCATATTCTGCTTTGACCAATTCTTTACGTGCCTGTATTTCCCGGGCATCAAAATTGAGCCGGGTACTTCTCAAGTCATTTTCTTTAAGGGCAAGATTACTTTCACTAGCCAGAATTTGTTCGTAAAGGTTTTGGTTTTCGAGTTTTAAAATAATATCGCCTTTACTGACCATAGCCCCTTCTTCAATGAGTTTTTCCGAAACCCGACCTCCTTCATAGGCATCCATATAGATGGTGGCTATGGGAGCAACCGTCCCGTTGATGGTAATGTAATCATCAAATTCACCTTTCGTTACTTCAGCAATGACCAATTTGTCTTTTTCCGTACGGAATACGGATTCAGAATTGGAAAACACCAGGGCCCACACAGTTAGTGCCGCAAATACTGCAATGGCAATATAACCTATATGCTTTTTCTTTAATCCTCTTTTTTTCTTTATTTCTATATCCATTGTATCATTTCTTTAATCAATTACTCTCAGCGTCATTGTTGGTTTTGATGAACGGTTATTCATCTTATTATGGCGTATCTTTTTCTCGTATAATTTTCAATAATTTGTACTTTTAAATTTCGATTTTTGACAAAATAAGGCCTTCCGGGAATTGAATGATTACCCACTAACTCGCTTGGGAAAATGTCCCGGTATGGGAAGACCGGCAATTCAACTTGGGAAGGCTTTGTTTTTACCACTGGTATTTCATTTTTTAAGAATTTAATAAACCTCCGGAATTTGGCATCCTAAGATAAGATCAGGAATTACTTACATAAGAAGAGTAGAAAACTCCGGAGGATATTTTGATCTCTGATTTCAGAATTTCTTTATATTATCGATATCATAATAGTGAGCTTTTCATTGTATATTAAACGTTGGTTTGCCCCGGTAAAAGTCCAGGGTTTTTTTCTGTACTTTAAGTCTTAGTTTGATTTGAAGATTTTCATTTTGTGACATGGCATATTGGTTTTTAGCCCGGTTCAGTTCGATGATACTGATCAGACCTTTTTCATATTTTTTTTGGGCTACTTCAAAAGCCAATTTTCTGGCAGTTTCACTTTGATTCGTTTGTGTATATTCGGATTGGCTCGCCTCATAGTCCTGTATTAATTGATTTATTGTTTTTTGCAGTTCTAGTTTTCGAATTTTATTTTCATTGACAGATTGACTAATTAAGATCTTCTGTTGATTTATATCCGAGCGAATGCGCCATCGATCTATGATAGCGATGCCTAGCGATAATCCTACAAATAAATTGGCGTTGTCACGGATTTGATTTCCAAAAGGTATTATTTCACCCGATGCGTTCAGGCGGGTTTCATAAAACCCCGTGCCATAACCAGCTGATAATGAAATCGATGGGTAAAGTCTTCCTTTCGTAATTTCCAGGTATTTTTCTTCAGCCCGGATTCGTAACCGTTGAGCCTCGATACCTGGCATAAATGAAAGAGCGGTCCGGTAAATGGAATCGGGATGTATTTCTTGTTCTTTTCGTATTTGCAAAGGTTCCGAGGAAATGTTTCTTATCTCAATTTCCGTAGCATTTTGAAGATTCATTTCCTGAATGAGTGCTAATTCTGCCGCTTGCAGATTATTTTCGTTTTGTGTAAGGACCAATTGGTCTGCAATCAGTACTGCCTTGGCTTCATACAAATCTGTACCTGCCTTCAGCCCTAATTCGATTTGTCTTTGGATGAACTTGTATTGGTTACGTGATATATCCACTTGTTCTGTTGATATTTTCAATTGTTCCTCAAAAAATAGTACATCATAAAAGGCAGTCATTACCCGAAAGGCAAGGAAGTACTCTTCTTGAATAATATCTTCTTTGGCAGCTTCTAATAAAAATTTTGTTGCCTTGATGTTATTGGACCTCTGAAAACCCCGAAAGATATCAGCAGAGGCGTTGATAGAATAATTATTTGAAAAAAAATTCGTGCCTATTATAGCATTTGTATTGGGATCTACGGAACGCCCGTATTGGATGTTGTAATTGGATTGACCGCGCAGGGAAGGTAAAAACTCACGATAGGATTGAGAATAGGACTCTTTTCGGGCATTAGCTCTTAGATTCAGGTCTTGCACTGTTAGGTTATTGGCCAGAGCGTAGTCAATACATTGATCCAATGTCCAGGTTTGTTGGCCGAACGTTAATGTATAGCTTCCCAGAAGATATATAAGTAATGTTTTGATGGCAGTTTTCATAATTTACTATTCGTATGCCAATATGTATTACTACTTATATGCCATAATTTCAATTATCTGTTTATCAGTATATTATGTTTTTTTGAAATGAAATTGTATAAATATTATGTAAAATAATTAGACCCAAAGTGTCCATATTTTTGACAGGTGCTATGATGGGAATTGAGAAATTCTTTATTTTGGAATGGTACAAGCTATATTGGTGTACTTCCTTTTGCTGTAATCGGGACATGCTTTACGGGGACAATATAAGGTTTACAAACATTTTGGCCCTTTGGGACGATTAGTAGTGTGGTGGTGATTGCTTGTATTTACAAACATCCTGTCCCCCTGGGAGATGGGTATCGGGAGGATGTTTGTATAAATAGAGATGCTCTGCACTCTGGGGCATAGCTTACCCCTGATACAGATCATTCTGGTTGAGGGTAATGTTTGTTGAAAAGATAAATTAATGCGATTGCCTGTCTCCTCAGGACCTAATATTTGTAACATGAAAGAAGCCAATATCTTAGTAGTTGATGACAATAAAAATGTTCTTTCTGCCCTGGAAATTCTCTTGCAGTTGGAATATCGCTCGGTCAAAACCATTCGGACACCCCATGAGCTCACGTCTTTTGCTGGTCTGAAAGGTGTGGATATTATCTTGCTTGATATGAATTTTTCTGCCGGGGTCAATTCTGGAAATGAAGGATTATTCTGGTTGAAAGAGGTTAAGAAGCGTGCTCCTCAAATTTCCGTTATTATGATGACAGCCTATGGTACTATTGAATTGGCTGTTAAAGCCCTAAAAGAAGGAGCTGAGGATTTTATTCTCAAACCCTGGAAGAATGAGAAGCTTTTAAATACGGTGAAATCGGCATGGCTTATTAAAAAATCGAAGAATGAGATTGATTCATTAAATAAAAAACAAAATAATTTAAAGCAGGAAATTAATCTCCACAAGAATATTATTATTGGGAAATCACCAGCTTTGAACGAGGTGTTAAAGTTAACTCGGAAGGTTGCGAAAACAGATGTCAATGTATTGATTACAGGGGAAAACGGAACGGGTAAAGAATTAATAGCACGGGAATTGCACAGAATGTCCTTACGGAGTCAGGAAGTTTTTATCAATGTAGATATGGGATCGATTTCGGAGAATTTGTTTGAAAGTGAATTATTCGGTCATGTTAAAGGTGCTTTTACAGATGCTAAAGTGGATAGGGCCGGAAAGTTTGAAACTGCTGACGGAGGAAGTCTTTTCCTGGATGAAATTGGCAACCTTTCTTTGCCTATGCAGGCAAAATTGCTTTCTGCAATCCAGAACCGGTCCATTGTCCGGGTAGGTGCTAACAAGATTATTCCGGTAGATATCCGGTTGATAAGTGCTACCAATAGTGATTTACAGGGAATGGTGCAAGATGGTAAGTTTCGGGAAGATTTACTTTATCGATTGAATACAATTCAGATCAAAGTTCCTCCTTTGCGCGAACGGGAGGGTGATATAGAAATACTGGCAGATTTTTTCCTGCAAAATTTTTCTCGAAAATACGGAAAGCATGGGTTGAGAATGGCTCCTAATGTAATTGAAAAATTGAGAGGCCATACCTGGCCGGGAAATATAAGAGAATTAAGGCATACAATTGAGCGGGCGGTCATTTTGAGCGAGGGGGATATATTACATACTGGTGATTTTTTAATGCAATCGACGACCCAGCCGAAGGAAAAGGATTTATTCTCCCTGTCGCTGGAGGAAATGGAATTAGTGATGATTCAACAAGCATTGGAAAGATATGATGGGAATTTTACAGCTGCGGCAGAACAGTTGGGAGTGAGTAGGCAAACGTTGTACAATAAAGTGCATAAAATGAAAAAAAATGGCTAGTAAACAATTTCACTTACAGCTAGTGTTCCGTATTTCTTTTATTACGATTTTTAGCATTGCTACAGCTTATTTATGGTTTGCTTTTGGACGGTTGTATTTTATAATTCCTATGATTGTCCTTGTTGTTCAGGTCTTCGGGCTAATAAAATATTTGAATCGGACAAATAAGAGAATGGCTTTCTTTTTCGAATCTATTAATAATGAGGATTTCTCAGTTCGCTTCGACGAAGAAAATGCTCCGGAATCCGTAAGGGAATTACATCGTAAGATCAATGAATTTAATCAACGGATTCGCGAGACATTTATGCGAAATGAGGAGCAGGAAAAATATCATCAGAAAATATTGGACCAATTGAATACAGGGATTGTAATCTTTAATCAAAAAGGTCACATTCGGGTAGTTAATCCTGCGGCAGGAAGACTCTTGAATTGTCATCCCCTTCATCATATCAGACAATTGGAACGGGCAGCACCAGGCTTATATGATTTGTTTTCGAAAGGTGCAAGTGATCGCCGTAACTTATTTAAGTTTTCGAATGAAAGGGAAACGATTCAATTGGTCATGGAGTTTTCTCGGATTTCGTTGCGGGATGATGTATTAACGTTAGTTACCATCCAGGATATCAATAGTGAACTTGAGTATAAAGAAACTGATTCATGGATTAAATTGATTCGAGTCCTCACTCATGAAATAATGAATACAATTACTCCAATTGCTTCTCTATCAGATACTTTAGTGCATTATTTTAAAAAGGAAAGCAATGGGGATTTGGTGATGGATGCTATCAGTAAGGAACAAATATTAAATACGGTTCGAGGATTGGAAGTGATCAGGTCACAAGGGAACGATTTAATGAGTTTCGTACAATCTTACCGTAATTTTCTTAATATTCCCGAACCCGATAAAAAGATTACAAATATTGCAAAGTTGTTTAACAAAGTAGCGGTATTAGTGGAGCAAGAAAAGGGCATTGGTGTTACCCTTAACATTCAAAAGCCCCAACAGGATGCAGAAATTTTCGCCGATGAAAAGCAAATTACCCAAATTTTAGTCAATCTGAGTAAGAATGCACTGCAGGCGATGCAAGAGACTAAAGAAGGGGTTTTACAAATAACTTTCAGGATTGAAGATACCGGAAAAAAATATATAGATGTAATAGATAATGGTCCCGGAATGTCACAGGAAGTCCGGGATCAAATATTTGTCCCATTCTTTACTACAAAGCAGAAGGGTACGGGAATAGGTCTTAGTCTTTCCAGGAAAATCATGCAAATGCATGGAGGAAACCTAAATTTGATCCGGTCGATACCTTATAGTGAAACTGTTTTCCGGTTGGAGTTTTAAGGAGTTCCAATCTGTCCAACAGGAACAAACTATTAGAATTCAATACCTACCAGGTATTTTATGACAACATACAACCTTATAAAATAATACATTCAATGGCATATTTGTACGGGCATCTTCAAGCGTTAAGGCATGAAAAATACAAAAGATTAAATCTATTAGCCACGATATCAAATAAACCCTACCATTCCATATCACCCTCGTCACTGGAAATACTTGAATTTGAAGTCACCTCATCTGACCCATCTTCATCCTGGTTAGTGGCTTCCCATTCTGCATTTCTACGATCAAACTCCTCATAATCATAATTGGGCATTAATTCCGTCTTAATGTGGTTGATCGTATTTTCGAGACTTTCAATAAACCGATTAAAATCTTCTTTATACAAGAAAATTTTATGCCTATTATAACCGTCACCACTTGACCTTCGTGTACTCTCTGTCATGGTGATATAGTAATCGTCTCCTTTTGTTTGCTTGACATCAAAAAAATACGTTCGCCTTCTTCCTGCTCTTACTTTTTCTGAATACACACTGTCAAAGCGATTTGATTTTCCGTTTTCCACTTCTCTTATTCATTTAAAATTCAATAATCAATTATGCAAAACTAAAATAATTACTAATAAAAAAAATAAATTTTAATATTTATGCGAAAACTTTTCTGTCTAACCTATTTAGTGTTTTGTAAATTGTCTCCCTAATTGGGCTTCTTTAGTAAAAACAGAAGTTTTTGAATTAATAGTTTCGAAAAGAGAAAATTTTCAGTATTTTATTCTAGCCATTATTTTCGGATTTACGGGGTGCATTTTTGAAGATATTCTAAATAGAGGATATTTAGTCTGACCAATGAAAAGGTTAGGAATTTCATTTTTGCCATTAATAGATGTTATGGTAGGTTTATCTTTAGGATTCCCCCTGCCTCATTCCCCTTTCTTATTCGAGATTTTCTAGTGCTGCATGGTCAATTAAATGTTTATAAAAACTATTTGAATGGTAGAGGACCTCGTGTTTTCCTATTGCTGATATATGACCTTTTTGGAGAATAATTATTTGATCGTATTCTGAATTGGGGTTTATTCGATGTGTAATATTAAATACCGTTTTTCCTTTCAGATCCTGGTCAAGATAATTAGTTACTACCTGCTCCGTATTGGCATCTACTGCGCTTAGAGCATCATCAAGAATAATGATTTCCGGGTCCTTTATGATGGCCCGGGCAATTGAGGTCCTTTGTTTTTGACCTCCTGAAAGGGTAACGCCGCGTTCACCAACAGCTGTTTGGTATGCTGAGGGTAATTCGGCAATTTCTTTATGGATTGAAGCTTTGGTAGCAGCTTCCATGACTTCATCAAGGGTAGCATCATTTTGGCCAAACTTAATATTGTTCTCAATAGTATCTGAAAATAAAAAATTATCTTGAGGTACATAACCGATCAGGGTACGCCAATGCAAAAGATCAAGGGATTCTAGTGGTTTTCCATCAATGAGAACTTCTCCTTCCGAAGGGTCAAAAGTTCTTAGAATGATCTCAGCAATGGTGGTCTTTCCCGATCCTGTCTTGCCAATAATTGCAATTCTGTCTCCTTTTTTAATAGTAAAAGAAATGTTTTCGAGGGCTTTAATTCCAGTATCAGGATATACAAAAGATACGTTTTTAAATTCGATAGATTCTTCGAATTCGAAATCAGTAATATTGCCATTTAGTATTTGTGGCTTTTGATTGAAAAATTCATCAATTCTCCTTTGGGATGCAGCTGCCTGTTGAACAATTGAGGCAATCCAGCCAATGGATGTGACAGGCCAGGTAAGCATGTTTACGTAGATAATAAATTCTACAAGTGTTCCGGCTGAAATATTGCCTTTATTTATTTGTAAACCACCAAAATAAATAACAAAAATGGTGCTAATCCCAATTATAAGCATCATCAGTGGGAAGAAGAAAGCATTTACTTTTACTAATTCCATTGATTTGCTTTTATAATCGTCACATTGATCAGTAAAGTAGTTTCCCATTTGTTTGCCCTTTACAAAGGATTTAACTACCCTGATGCCGGAATAAACTTCCTGTGCCAGACTGGTTAACAAGGAAAGTTGTTGTTGGATTTTTGTGCTTCTTTTGTGAACTATACTGCTTACATAATAGATAGAAACTGATAAAAGAGGTAATGGAATCAGTGTGTATAAGCTTAATTCACTACTTACGCTTACCATAAAACTTACTACGAGAACGGTTAATGTAGTAAGATTTATTCCATACAGAATAGCCGGTCCCAAATACATCCGGACTTTGGATACATCTTCCATAATCCGGTTCATTAAATCACCAATTTTTGATTTTCTATAGAAATTTTGAGATAATTTGGAATAGTGGTCGTATATGTCTTTTCGCAGGTCATATTCAATGAGACGGGATACAACTATGATAGTTTGTCTCGTAAAATACATGAATATACCCATCAAAAGTGCAAATCCTATAACCAATAGACCATATGAAAGTAAACTGGAAGAAAGATTTGAGCTAATCAAAGCTTGAGATTCAAAACCTTCGGCCATTTCAATAGACTTTATGTCTTGTAATACCAGATCAAGAGCCTGACTAATCATTCTGGGCTGAAGGACGGCAAATGCATTAGAGAGAGCAACAAAAATAAATCCAAGAGTCAGTCGTCCACGGTAACGCCAAAGGTATTTATTTAAGCTTTTTAAGTCTTTCAAGTCTATTTTTTTTCAAATATATATAATCAATCCTTATAAATACGGAAATTCAAATATGGTTTAACTTTTTGTAATCTTTGATGATCCTTTTTTAGAATTATTTCTTTCAGTTCGCTAAAGTCGTTGATGTTTTTATTTTGAGATCTATATTTCATAATGAAGTACGACATTTGTTTTGTAACATAGGGATGTTTGTATAAAGAGTCATATGAAATGAAATTGATGTAAATTGGCGTAACTTCTTTTCGAACTAACTGTAACTGATTTTTAATTTCCTGGAAAACAGAATCCGGGAGTCCATAGGTTTCATTGACTTGATCTATAGAAACAAATCCTCCCAGGGCTTCCCTGAAATTTAGAATTCTTCCCGCTCTATACGGGCCGATTCCATACAATTTTTGCCATTCAATAGAGTCTGCCTGGTTTATTTTAATTGTATCCTTGGTTTGTTGGTGCTTTGGTTTGGTTCTTGAAGGAGTGTGTAATACAGAAGGTATCTTCCTGGCAGGAATAACGACATTGTTGGAATCAGCTGTATTTTCCGAAGTATCTGTTGAAATGTAATTGATGGAGTCAGTTATAGAAGAATCAATAACCCAGGCTTTTTGTTGGATAATTAAAAAAAATATCCACATAAGAATAGAAATGGCAATTGTTATTAAATATTGGAAAGAAGAATTTTTTGAAATCATGATTATTGGATTTTTTTTCGGTAAAACCCTTTTGTAAAAGTGTTCCAGATTATGGTTGAATCTCCTGAAAATTTGTTACGATCTTTTAGTAAGTATGTTTTTCCGGTAAGTATGAATTTGGAATTTTTATCGTTGTTTACCCTTATCGGTTTTAGCTCCTTTTGTATGTCCAAAATAAAGACGGAAAAATTTTTATGTGAGTATTTATAAAATTGGGATGCTCCTTTGACCAATGTCGAATCTTGTTTTTTCATTGGTAATGACTTCGTTTTTGAAATTTTAAATTTCGACCTGTTTTTCCCTAAATAAGGCTCGCTAATTTCAATTTGATTTGTAAAGCAGATCCCATTTTTGTAAATGTCTACAACAGGATTGGTGCCGTGATAAACATTTACTACGGTTTGATTGCGTTTGGTATACGTATTGATGATTTCCAGCAAGATACCCAGGGAAAGTAATATTGGGACAAACCGATATATTGAGAAACGAAAATTCAGGGATATCCCCGATATGATAATGATCCCACTTATTAAGGCGATCATTTCAGGTCTGAAAACAATATAGTGATTTGGGTTACCAAAAGGGGCTAGCTGGGAAGAAAGGAATTGAATGATATCGATGATAGCAGAACTTCCTGTAACAAAAGGGGCTCCAAAAGAAATTGCTATTTGTGAAAAAAATAGGCCCAGTAAAGTAGTCATTAATAAAGGGAAAAGCAGTGGAATAATTACAAGACTGGATAGTAAGCTCAAGTAAGAAAATTGATGGAAGTGCCATAAAAGGATGGGCCAGGTACCAATTTGTGCAGCCATAGACACGGCAATTAAATTGGTAAGTTTGTTTTTCCCTGTAAATTTGGAAATCGATTTGGAAATCGGTTTTTGGAAGGTTATAATTGATGCTACTGCTGCAAAAGAAAGTTGGAAGCTGACGGTGAAAAGGTCTTTTGGTTGCCACAAGAGGACGGTGATTGCCGCCCAGGAAAGGAGAATCCATGATGAGGTTTTTCGTTCGAGTATTTTTGAAACTAAAAATAACGTGACGACAATGGATGCTCTCACTATGGGAATTTTCATTCCCGTTAGGAAAGCATAAAACCAAATGGCCAATCCTGTGAGCAGGAAGATTATTTTCTTGTTTTTGAAGATTAGATA
Source organism: Membranihabitans maritimus (assembly GCF_021729145.1). GTDB lineage: Bacteria > Bacteroidota > Bacteroidia > Chitinophagales > Saprospiraceae > Membranihabitans > Membranihabitans maritimus. Next base: position 85,647 of record NZ_JAJSLW010000012.1, read on the forward strand.
AATGGGAGCACACAGTATATAGAAGAGATATGAAATGATACCCACATGGAGGCCTGAAACTGCAAGGATGTGCAATGCACCAATAGTTTTGAAGTTGTTTTTGTCACGTTCAGAAACGTCGGTCTTATCTCCTAGAATAAGTGCTTTAAGTAAGCCGGCTTTTGAGGTTTCATGGTATTGAAAATCTAGATAATCAGCGATCCAGGCGTTGCTTTTTTGAAGTAAATTAACCTTAGGTCTTGGAGATATCTCTATTGAGGATGAGTTGTTTACATCAACCTGATAGCTTACCTTGTATCTTCTCCAGTAACTTTTGGCGTTAAATTCAAAGGGATTTTTAGGGGATGGTATGGTTGCCGGAGGTTGAAAAATTGTAACGAATTGCCCTTCATAAAAATCTGTATTCCCATTGAAAACATTTACTAGAACTGTAGGGTGAATGTTTTTGGGTAGAGTAGATTTTATCAATAATTGTTTGAAGTCTCCATAATCTCTCAGTAGATAGATTTTTCCGGATACGGTATGATTATTTTTTAGGATACTATTGCTTTCCTGGAATTGGCGGGACTCCAAATGTGAAGCTATAAAACCAAGGTACAGGAATAAAACCCCACAGAGGATTGTAAATATATTACATCTCTGCTTTAGAAATGAAATGCATATTGCTATGATATTTGAAAGTCCGACAATAATGTAGTATCCAAACGCAATTTTATATTGATTATCTGAAAAATATCGTTCTAAAATAATTCCAACCATCAATAGGATTCCAAACAAAACTAAATGATAATGTTTGGTGTTGGTCTTCACGACAAGTATTTGATTTTAATAAGTTGTATTAATATAGTTAATATTTGTTTAAATGAAATAATCTTTGACTTTTAATTGGGGAGAGAGTGTAAATTTTTTGTTAAAATAAGGATGAAGACGAACGATGTACGGCCAAATAACATTTTTAAAACGGTAGGTCAATTGGCATTTTTAATGAATATTTCTATTAATTTGCTAGTTTGAATTAGCAATTTCACAATAAATAACCATATTTTTTATGGAGTAATATTTTGTAATTTGACCATTTGATAATATTTTCAGGTTTTTATTAATTTTTTCAACTATAACCATTTTAAGAATGAAGTTAACGATAAGATTTTTTTCAATGATTGTGATAATGGCTATGGCGTTTACTAGTCAGGTTATTGCTCAGGATGAGGCAACTCCTGCTTCTCTATATAATGATGCAGTGGCGTCCCTGAAAGCTAAAGAGTGGCATAAAGGCTATGATTTGTTGTTACAAGCCCTCGATGCCGCTGACCCCGAAGAGGATGAGCAAATTGTGTCCCTTGCTAATAAAAATCTTGGTATTGCATCCTATTATGCCGGGAATGATGATAGAAAAGGTGATGAATTGGATGCGGCACTGGAAAAATACAACAAAGGTATAGAAGTTTCTCCCGGATTTTATGCTAACTATATTGGTAAAGCAATGGTTTTGAATGAACAAGGGGATGATGCTGGTGCTTTAAGTGCCTACATAAAGGCCAGTAATGCTGCAGAAAAAGGGGGAAAAGCTGATAAGGCAGTGGAATTAAAGGACAAAGCAACTATCTTTGTTTCAAGAGCATACTCTGCAAAGGAGTGGGATAAAACTCTCGAGTTAGCCAATATGTTTAATGAGAATGGTGAATCAGAAGATGTGTATTATTATATGTCCAGAGCATATAAAGGAAAAGGAGATCACCAAAGTGCGTTAGATTTTGCAACTAAAGCCATTGAACTTGGAGGTGAAGGCAAGGATGGTAGAAATTATTTCGCACAAGCCGAAGCATATGAGGAATTGGGTAATACCAGTGCTGCTTTGGAAGCTTACAAAAAAGTTCCTGCCGGAACATATGCTGAAACCGCTAAATATAAATTGGATCAGTTGGCCAATAATTAACCTCAAAAATATATAGATTTGAAAGGGATGATTGATTTTCAATCATCTCTTTTTATTTTTGTCCTGCTAGAAATTTTACAATACGATAAGCGAATAGGGAGATGGAAATTTAAATATTTCGTGATTTGTTTTATCAATTGAAAGTATAGTATGAATAATGAAAATAAGCGCCTTGAGGAACACTATAGTTCAAGCGGGAAAAACTGGTTGAAATGGGGGCCCTATTTGAGTGAACGACAATGGGGAACAGTCCGGGAGGATTATAGTGCAGATGGAAGTGCATGGGATTTCTTCCCTCACGACCATGCCCGAAGTAAAGTTTATCGTTGGGGGGAAGATGGGCTTGCCGGAATTTCTGATGAAAATTGCAGAATGTGTTTTTCACTGGCGTTGTGGAATGGCAGTGACAGTATATTAAAAGAACGGTTATTCGGATTAACCGGACCACAGGGGAATCATGCGGAAGATGTAAAGGAATTGTATTATTACCTCGATAATACGCCGACTCACTCTTATATGAAATATTTATATAAGTATTCCCAACAAGAATATCCATACCAGAAATTGGAACAAGTCAATAGACAGCGGACAGTTGAAGAATATGAATATGAAGTGCTGGATACTGGCATATTCGATTATGATCGATATTTTGATGTGTTTGTAGAGTATGCAAAGCAAGATGATGAGGATATTTGTATAACCGTTAAAATTGTTAATCGATATATTGAAGAGGCGGAATTATTTGTGTTACCTACTCTTTGGTTTAGAAACTTGTGGATGTTTGATCAAATGTCTCCTGATAATGTAATAAGGGCTGTTTCGAATCGGAGAGATAAAGTAGAAATAGAACACAGTGAGTTAGGGGAATATGAATTGATTTTTGATGAGCCTAAATATCTGATGTTTACAAATAACGAAAACAATGCAAAAAGGTTATTTGAAATTGATAACCAAACCGATAAGGTAAAGGATCGATTTCATGATGTTGTAGTCAATAAGAAGTGGAATGAAGCGGAAAAATACGCTGACGGGTCAAAGTTTTCCCCTTTGTATCATATGAATATTGAAGGGAAAGGAGAAAGGTTTATCCATTTAAGGCTGGCAAAAAAATATAGTAATCAAAATATTAAGATATCTAGCGTAGAAAATATAACTGCAGAAAGAAAAGCCGACGCAAGCATATTTTATAATACGTTACACACTACTGAAAATGAGGAGTTAAAGAACATTCAGAGACAAGCCTGGGCAGGGATGCTATGGACGAAACAATATTACCATTACAGCATTGCCCAGTGGTTGCAAGGAGATCCTAAAAGCCCTCCTCCTCCCAAAATTCGTGAGAACGGAAGAAATAGAGATTGGAAAACGTTGTATAACGAAGATATAATCTCGATGCCTGATAAATGGGAATATCCCTGGTATGCTGCGTGGGACCTGGCATTCCATTGTATTCCCCTGGCAAAATTGGATCTGGGCTTTGCTAAGAATCAATTACTGATAATGGTCGGTGAATCATATATGCACCCCAACGGACAGATTCCGGCATATGAATGGCAGTTTTCAGATGTTAATCCCCCTGTACACGGATGGGCGACGATGGAAGTATATCGGATGGAGGAAAAAATGTATGGAAAAAGAGATACCGATTTTCTAAAGAAAATATTCGTCAAGCTTTCACTTAATTTTACCTGGTGGGTAAATCGTAAAGACCGAAATCAAAATAATATATTTCAGGGAGGTTTTTTGGGGCTTGACAATATTGGCATATTCGACCGCAATATGGAAATTCCAGGTGGCGGATATCTTCAACAAGCTGACAGTACAGCCTGGATGGCTCTTTTTGCGTTAAATATGTTGGATATGGCCATTGAAATATCTATGGTAGATGATACTTTCGAAGACATGGCGATCAAATATTTTGAGCACTTTGTTTATATTTCCGAAGCCCTGAATCGGATGGATGAACATTGGGCTGGGATTTGGCATGATGAAGATGGCTTTTTTTATGATGTAATGGTTCGTCCGGACAATCGGAGGATTCCAGTGAAGATCAGATCAATTGTTGGATTGACTACCTTATTTGCCGTTCTCAAAATTGAAAAGGAAAAAATTGAAAAATTGGGAGCTCTGAGACAATGGATTGAGCGTTTTTATCGATTTAGAAGGAAGAATGAAAGATATAGGGTACTACAGAATTATGAAAAGGATAGCGATCTGTTTTTATCCCTGATACCCAAAAATAGGATGAAAGAAGTCGTGGAAGCGATGATCGATAAAAATGAGTTTTTTAGCGATTACGGTATTCGATCATTATCAAAAATTCATACCAATCCGTTTAGGATGAATATCGAAGGGAGGGATTATTCAATTGCTTATGATCCCGGTGAGTCCACATCTAGGATTTACGGAGGCAATTCCAATTGGAGAGGTCCGATTTGGATGCCGATTAACTATTTAATTATTCAAACCTTACAGAAATATCATCAAGTATTTGGTGATGAGTTGAAAGTAGAAAACCCTAATAAGATGGGGGAATTTCTTACCATGGGTAATATAAGTGAAATGATAGCAAAAAACCTCGTGCGAATTTTTCAGGTAGATGATAAAGGAAACCGACCTGTCAACAAAATCTATGAGAAGTTTTACCAGCGCCCGGAAAACAAAGATCTTATCTTGTTTTATGAATATTTTCAGGGAGATAACGGAAGAGGAGTAGGAGCTTCTCACCAGACTGGTTGGACAGGATTAGTAGCTACCTTGATTGATGAGATGATAGGTGAAGAGCGAATAGATACAAAAAGTCCCAATACAGCATTTGCAACTACATAATCTAACAGGTTTCCGAATATTAATGCTCACAATTTTTTAGAGAGGATTCTACTGTTGTTAATTTTTCTGTGAATCCTGTTTCGAATTTATGGTGTAAAAAATTGACGATATTTAATACCTCAATAGCAGATAGATGAGGGTTTTCAGGCATTCCCCCAGTGGAATTTTTATCCTGCCTTGACTGAAGGTAATGACTGCCATGCGATATGACACAGGCCAGGGAGGGAGAGTAGTTTTGTATAAATCCTGATTTTACAAGAGATGGATACAAATTTTCAAATCCTTCTCCATCGTTCCCATGGCACCGTTCACAGTTTACTGCATAGAGGCGTTCTCCCTGTTGGTAAGGATGCGAACAATTGATTAAAATACAAAATACTGGTATTGCCAGCCAAAGAACTCTCTTCTTCGGAGGAATAAAATTTTTAATTAGAAGGAGAAGCCGCAAGGTCTTTTTCATGGAGAAGTATTTCAATATCTTCTATAAATTTAGTGACACTCTCATGATCTGTTCCTTCACAATATGCTCTTACATGACGGTTTGCATCTACCAGAATCAATTTTCCTGAATGGTCATATCCGCCGGGAGCATCCGGATCTTCATATGCAATATTAAAGTAAGCATTGGCAATATCATATATCTCTGATTTTTCTCCGGTTACAAACCGCCATCTATTGTGGTCAATATTTAATTTATTGGCATACTCCTTTAATACCGGTACACTGTCGTGCCTGGTATCTATAGAATGACTGAGAAACATTAATCTATCATCTTCATCAAATGAATCATATATTCTTTTCATTTCTTTGGTCATTATCGGACAAATGGAAGGACAGGATGTAAAAAAGAAATCAGCTACGTATGCTTTTCCTGAAAATGTAGCAGGGGTTACTTGATTACTATCCTGGTCAATAAATGTATAGTCTGGGATGCTATGTTGAATTGTATCCCCGGATTCGGTTATTGTTGGGATACCCATAATAGGTAATGCTTTGTCATTTGCATCCTGGCATCCGAATACTAAAGACAATAGAAGTATAACTGATAGTTGAATAGAAAATGTTCTCATTTTAGAATCATTTATTAATTAAAATAGGATTGGGCTTTAGCCATTCCAGAAAGAACAATCTCTTCCATTTGTTTTACGGAGTGTAATTCTCGTTTTAAATAAATCATTTTAGTATTGCCAGCTAAAGAATCCGGTTGGTAATTGTGCATCCAGTCCCACATAGCATTTTCTGATTTATTCAATTCACCCAGTAAATGATTTATTTTTTGAAGTTGTTCATTATTTTTGGCCGAAATTTGTTTCTTACGTTCGGCCGTCAACTTTTTTCTGAGATTTTCCAATTGTGACATCTTAGGCATTACCCGGTCATGGATAGTCATTATACTGTCTTTGTAATCAATCATTTCAGGCGTATCATCCGAAACACTGCTTTCCTCATTTTCATTGTTGCAACTAATAATGAAAACGAAAATAATAAGTAATAGGAAATGTAAATTTTTCATAATAAATGTAATATTTGCGGCTACGAATATAAGGCGAAGCTTGCTTTTTTCAAGGATTCGACTTATAATTAGATCAATTATATATTAGAATAATGGGAATACGGAGAGGAATATTATGGTTTAGGAATGATTTGAGGCTACATGATAATGAAGCGTTGACAGAGATTATGCGTTCGGTCGATGAAATTATTCCGGTTTTTGTATTTGATGATCGATTGTTCAGGGGGAAAATGTTTGATATCCTGCCAAAAATCTATAAAACCAGGGCGTTATTTACAATTGAATCCGTAAGGGATCTTAGGATGAATCTAAAAAATCAGGGATCCAACCTTGTGGTAAGAAAGGGACTTACAGAAGACATTATTTTTGACCTGGCTAAAGAATTCCGGTCTTCCTGGGTTTTTTGTAATCGGGAAAGAACAGAAGACGAAGTTTGCGTTCAGGATTCTTTGGAAGAAAGTTTGTGGACCATAGGCCAGGAAATAAGATATTCAAGGGGAAAGATGTTACATTACACCCAGGATTTACCTTTCCCTATCACACATTCACCTGATCTATTTGCTACCTTCCGTAAAGAAACCGAAAGGATTGTCGATATCCGTGAGCCTCTTCCCAGCCCTCAAAGAATTAAACCACTTTTGTCAGATATTGAAGAGGGCCCCATACCTGATTTGAAGGAATTTGGTTGGGATAATGATTATGTAAATGTTGGTTTTAAAGGAGGCGAGACAGAAGCTCTAAAAGTATCATGGGAGCATATTTCTGAAGTGAAAAATAAGGAAAGGAAGCACCTGGAACTATCTCCATGGTTGTCAAATGGAGCTTTATCTCCAAAATTACTATACGAACGGATCAACGGATTGCCCAGGTCTTTAAAGAAAATAAAAAAGGAACTTATTCGAAATCTGTATTTACGAGACTTTCATAGGCTGATGGGGAAAAAGCATTACAATAAATTATTTCTTAAAGGTGGATTTTCCGAAGCTGATGAAAGTGAAACAGATGGAGATTGGAACTTTGAAAAATTACAACAATGGATTTGTGGAAATACCGAACACAAACTAGTAAATGCGGCAATGAAAGCATTGGCTCAAACAGGCTATCTAAGTCACCAGTATAGAAGGGTGGTCGCTTATTACCTTATCGAAACAATGAATGTTCATTGGTTATTGGGTGCTGCCTATTTTGAAAGTGTGTTGCTGGATTACGATCCTTGCTCTAATTATGGAAATTGGCAAAGGATAGTAGGAGTAAGCCTGGATCAAAAGGGGGAAGTGGGTGTGAATTTTGATACGGTTGATCAGTTGTTGGATCCAGAAGGAAAATTTAAGAGTCAATGGTGTTCGCATACTGTTGACTATAATATCGAGTTTTGATTTCTTACATATGGGGCCGGTTTCCCGTTTGTCTTTTTTCATTTTTTTTGCATGCAATCCCCCCCGAATCTTATTACAGTGTGTATTTACTGTAAACGCACTTATTAGTGGAAGATAAAAGACAACGTGTTCAAAGTATTCTCGTCAAAAAAGAATGGTCGATCGATGATCGGAATTTTATACTAAAAACGCTGGAAGAAGACCGTAATTTAGTTCAGGAGATCTCCAGAGAATTTTTTTCCGATAGTATTGAGAATTCACAGGATCTGTTGACGAGAATAGAATCAGACAGAATCCTTAATGATATAAATAAGGAAATCGGAAAAGTTGGACAAAAGGAGAAAGTTTTTGGAATTCGAAACCTTACTGTAGCTGCATCTTTACTTTTATTAGTTACACTGGGATTTTTTACCAGAAAATATTGGAGTCCTCTTTTACTAAGTGAGCGCACTTTGAGTGTTTCCACTCAACTTGGTGAAATTAAAAATCTTGAACTTGCAGATGGAAGTAGTGTATGGCTCAATGGAGGTAGTAAATTGGTCTACCCAGAAAAATTTAGAGGTGGTACGAGGTTAGTATCCCTTGAAGGAGAGGCTTTTTTTGAAGTAAAATCAAATGTATCAAAACCATTCGTAATTGAGAGTGGTGATATCACTACCACTGTTGTAGGAACTGCATTTAATGTAAGATCTTATAAGGAAGATTCGATTTCTGCTGTGGCTGTGGCAAGTGGAATTGTAAAAGTAGGATTGAATGGCAACGAGGGTAATCAAATCAAAATAAATCCGGATGAGGAAGTGGTTTACAATAAAAATATGGGGACCCTTTTTATGTCAAATGGCTATTCTCAGAGTCAAATAAATTGGAAAGACCGCGAATTTAAGTATTCAGCTATACCGCTTGGCCTCGTGCTTAAAGATTTACAAAGGTCCTTTAATGTGGAAATCATACCGGGGGAAAACATTAAGAATTGTAAAATTTTTGCGGATTTCAGAGGGGATGAGTTGAATGACATGTTAGAGGTTTTGAAATCATTAGTAAATGCAAAAATTCTGCAAAAAGAGAATGGTAGCTATAGAATGATTGGATTGGATGAGGGCTGTTAACCAAAAATAACTCTACAAAATACAAATACAAAGATTGGATTGGGTATGTCTGTATTCATAATGGATACAGGGGATTTAAATATTTTTCAAAATTGAATTTGATGGGATTATTTTTACAACTTTTTAAGATTAAGACTGGTTTGATCGCCGTATTGATTGTATTCTCGGGAATATTTATCAATGCAGGGGCCAGCAATTATTTACAAATTAGATCTGGTGATGATATTCTTCAAAGGAAGATTTCTTTGCAAACGGAAAACGAGAGCCTCAATCTGGTTCTTGATGAAATAAGCCGCATTGCAAATGTTAGAATTATGTATACCGGGCAGGTAGCTCAAGCTGATCAAAGAGTAACTTTTGATGCTAAAAACTTAGAATTGGGAAAAGTACTTTCGGGCGTTTTGAGTAACCGGGGATTTACATATGTCCTTATAAACAACAGTATAGTAATTAAGAAGGAAAACAAATTCGAAAGAGAAACGAGTCCGGGTAGGGACAAAAATAGTTCTGATACAACGGGTTTTATTCTAGAAGGAAAGGTTTTCGATCGTAACGGGGAACCCTTAATAGGGGTAAATATTGTTCTTAAAGGTACTTCAAGGGGTACAACTTCTGATTTTAACGGATATTTTGAATTATCAGAGATTGAAATTGATAACATACTTCAGTTTTCTTACATTGGTTTCAAGTCATTTGAGTATACGGTGAAGGATAAAGGCCCGCTGGAAATCATCCTGGAAAGCGATGCTTCTCAATTAATAGAAGTAGTAGTCACAGGACATAATACAGTTGAAAAGAGTAAACTAACCAGTTCAGTCGTCCAGGTTGATGAGGCCGAAATCCTGGAGAATGGGCCTGTTTCTGTTGATAAAAGTCTACAAGGCCGGATTCCGGGAATGAGTGTAATAAGTAATTCAGGAGAACCTGGCTCCATTGGTATCGTAAAGATAAGGGGTACGTCCACATTGACAGGGAATGCACAACCTTTGTGGGTAGTGGATGGGGTTATCCTTGAGGAACCTGTACCTTTGACTCCTGCTGAAATTAATAATCCCGATATAGTGAATAGAATTGGAAATGCTATTGCGGGTATTAATCCAGAAGATATCAAATCTATTAATGTCCTTAAAGATGCTTCGGCCACGGCGATATATGGCGTAAAAGCTGCTGCTGGTGTTATTGTAATTACTACTAAAAGAGGGAAGAAGGGTAAACCTGTAGTAAATTTTAAGACAGATGTGGGCATGACACTGGCACCTAGTTACGATCGGTTTAACATGATGAATTCTGCAGAGAGAATTGATATTGAAGAGTATTACTTCAACTCTGCAGAAAAATACTACAATGCAGATGCAAATATTAATTCGGTAGGACTGGCAGGGGCTTATGCGCGGTACAAAAACAGAGACCTGGAAACATGGAGTGATTTTGAAAATGAAGTTCGGGCAGCTCAACAATATAATACTGATTGGTTTGATGTTTTATTCAGAAACGGTGTTTCCCACAATACTAATATCAATGTTTCCGGTGGAAGCGACCAATCTACTTATTATGTGTCTTTTTCGAATTTAGGACAACAAGGGACAGACTTATTGACAAATTATAAAAGGAATACGGCTTTGGTGAAGCTGAATACAAAATTGAGTTCGCGTTTCGATGTTGAATTTAATTTATCTGGATATACTACGAATAGACAATCCTATCCCTTTAGCCTGGTTCCAGGAGGTATTTCCAATTTTACCAGGAGTACACCCCGTCCTTTTGATTATGCAATTAATACAAGCCGCACTTTCCCGGCATATAACGAAGACGGCAGTTTTCACTTTTATAGAGGGCACGAAGATTTTTATTTATTCAATGTTTTGAATGAATATGAAAGTTCAGATCAAACAACTAAGGTGAATAACTTATCTGCCAGAATAACAGCAAATTATAGAATGTTTGATAATTTGAAGCTTTCAGGGATATTTAGTTATTATAAGACGAATACCCTTAGTGAAACATACTACCTGGAGAATACAAATCAGGTAGCGGGCATCCGGAGGTCGGAATTTGGTGTTCCAGCCCCGGAAGACAGTAATTTGCCTTCGGGAGGGGTTATTTTCTCTAATTCAGACTTTCAGGATTATTATACTGCGCGTCTGACAGCCGAGTATAAACCTATTTCTGTAAAAAATCATCAAGTTCAATTATATGCAGGAGGTGAATTTAGGGCTAATTCGTATAGGGGAGACCAAAGCACTGGATGGGGATACCTCCATGATAGGGGCAGAATTGTCTCACCAAATGAAAACATTGCCGAAGAATTAAGTGGCGCACCATATTTGGTCATTACAGATTATGCCAGGAAATATGCTTCTTATTATGGAGTCGCTTCTTATACTTTCTTTGAAAAGTATACTGTAAATGGTAATATTCGGTATGATGGATCCAATCTATTTGGGTCCAATCCTAAATACCGGTGGAAACCAGCATGGTCTGTTTCGGGAAGATATAATCTGGGAGATGAAGAATTTATGGATGACATTGCGTTCCTGGATCGTATCGCAATTCGAGGTTCCTATGGCGTACAGGGAGCTATTAATGAACAAAGTACGCCCCAGATCATTGCATCATTTTTACCCCCGGCCTATTGGTCCGAATTAAACCAGCTGTCTATAAACCAGCCCGCTAATCCCGATCTCAGATGGGAAAAGACCTATAATGCTAATGTCGGTATTGATTTTTCAGTTGCCAGAGGAAGAGTAACTACGGCACTTGATTTTTACCGTAGGAAAAGCGTGGATTTAATCACAAATACACGGATAAGTGAAATAAATGGTTTCTCATACTTGCCCATTAATTTTGCCGATGTAGTGAATAATGGCATAGAATTAGGCCTTACGATAAGAAATGTTTCGACTGAAATTTTTGAATGGAGTTCAACAATTAATTTCGCTTATAATAGAAACGAAGTTACAAAGGTTAATCTTGAAACAAATGTACAAAGATTACTTTCTTCTTTCCCATATAAGCCAGATGCTGCTGTTGTTGGGCGACCTTTAAATTCTTTGTATTCAGTTCAGTTTGCGGGAATTAATGATAATGGAGTGGCACAATTCGTAAAAGATGACGGTGAGATAACAGAGCAGGTTACAGGGTTAGAATTTCAGGAGGAAGACCTGGTATATAGTGGTCCACTGGAAGCTCCTTATACTGGCGGTATAAGTAACTTTTTCTCCTATGGAGATTTTAAACTATCTGTTTTATTGACATACGGACTGGGGAATTCCCTAAGAATGCATGATATTCTGGAATCATGGATGTATGCCCCGGATCAAAATCTTTCCAGAGAACTACTCGGTGCATGGCGGGAAGAAGGTGATGAAACTTATATACCCCACATTCTAAATCAAACAGGGTCAAATACTCACAAAGAATTTTGGAATATGAGTGATATCAGGGTAATACCTGGAGATTATCTGAGAGTGAAAAATGTGACTTTAAGGTATGATCTCCCAGACCGATTGTTGTCCAAATTAACCTTCGAAAATGCTTTTCTGCAATTAGAGGGAAACAATCTGTTTTTATTTGCAGATGAACGACTCAATGGTTTTGATCCTGAAACATTTGTATACAAATCATTACCCAATTTTGCTTCATTTCTTTTTGGGATTAATATAACATTTTAAAATGCTGATTATGAATTTTTTAAAACATTATATAAGACTATTTTCTATAACAATTTTTTCAATATTATTTTTGACGTCTTGTGATGAATTGTTGGAAGAAGATCCCCAGAATAAATTAAAGCCCAGTACCGTAAATGATTTTAATGAATTGTTGAACAAAGGATATCCGAATGCTACGGATTATCTGGAGGAAGTACCTTTGGATTATTATACCGAAATTCTGGCTGATGATGTGGACCTTGAATATTATAATCCTGATGTATTATTATATCCGATAATTCCCTATTCTTATGGAGATACCCATGAAGATGCTTCGATGCGTGGCGGATATGATAAAGCGTGGAAATATTTTTATGAGGCTGTGTATTACGCTAATGTAGTAATAGCAAATGTCGATGATGCTACTGGTGACGAAAGGAGAAAGCAATATGTAAAAGGTGAAGCTATGGTGTTGCGGGCATTTGCCTATTTCAAGCTAATAAACTTGTACGGAGCTCCGTATAATGAAGCAACCGCATCTTCTGATCCCGGTGTTCCTTTGAAACTGGATCCTGTTGTTCAGGCCGAATCGTATATTCGAAATTCGGTCCAGGAAGTATATGACCAAATAAATAAAGATCTATTTAGTGGGATTGTTTTGATGGAAGAAAATGATCAGCGAGTAGAGTCAAAATATAAACTAAGGCCTTTTTCCGCCAAGTTGTTGGCTTCCCGGGTAGCATTATATACGAAGGATTATGAAAGCTGCATTGATTTGTCTACAGAAGTGATAGAAGCCTATCCTGTGTTATTTAACTTGTCAGGATATGACTTTGAGACCGCCAGGGGATGGGGATATGGTGGCCAAACCCATTACTTCAATGACGATAATCAAAATGTACTTTTTAAATTCGGTACCAATGAGTACTATTATTATTTCTATTATCCCGGTGCTTTGGGGTTATCTGATGCTTTAATAAATATGTATGAGCCTGGGGATATCAGGTTGTATTATTTTTCCTATCCAAATGGTGCCGGCAGGGTGTATTACAAGTACAGACCTTTTCCAAATCGTACTAGTGAACCAATTCGGGGGTTCCGTGTAGAAGAAGCCTTGCTTAACAGGGCAGAGGCATTTGCACAATTGAATCAATCAGTCAATGCTATTGAGGATTTGAACAGATTGCGTTCATCAAAGTTCGATGTGAATTATGGGGATGATCCGGATTATTATAAGATTACAATTTCAGATTTTTCCAACCAGGACGAACTTATTCAGATAGTGGCAGATGAACGAAGGAGGGAATTATGTTTGGAGTTTCACAGGTGGTATGACCTTCGCAGGTACGGTATGCCGAGAATAGAGCATGTGCATGGAGGAGAAACATTTATTCTGGAAGAAGGGGATCCCAGATATACATTGCAAATACCGCAGAGAGAACTCGATTTTAATCAGAGTATGGAAAAAAATCCCAGATAATCAAAAAATAATAAAATGAAAGTATTTAATGTGATTTTTATATTGCTATTAATCAATGTATTATATAGTTGTTCTAAAGAAAAAATTCAGATTGACCCATATCAGGCGCCGGAATTATTGCCGGATAATTTGGTTCCGGGTGATCAAATGAATGATGCGATACTGACTCTATATGATGATCTGGGAATTGTCGTATATACTGACACCGAAGATCCCAGGTTTCGAAAAGACCTCGTGTCTGATGAAACCTTACAATTGCCAGAACGATTGCCAGCAGATACATCAGCAGTTTTGTTTTATATAAAAATGATCAGAGATGAATTGTATAGTGTTTTGCCTGATGATAAAAAATACCTTGCTCCCAGGAATTTTTATGTATTGAAGAGTCCGCTTGTCAGTGGTACAGGGTATTACAAATATAAGTATAAATCTTATTTATGGTCCAATTCATTCGCAGATGTGACGGTGGGAAGCCTTGATGAATCACAATTGGATACAACATTGCTGAAGGAAAGTCTTATATATGCATTGTCTTCTGTTTTGAGGGGACAAAAATACAATTCTGGAATTTTTGGACAGTTCCAGACAGCTGCTGATGATGCGGGCTATTATTGGTCTGTCACCTCAGATGAAGCAGCGTATTCAAATGGATTTATTACATCGGACCAGGGAGCCATTTTGAGCGACCAGCAGGATTTTGATAGTTATGCTGCTTGGGCTGCAACCGTAAACCCCAATACAAGGGATTCCATTCTTACCCTTTATCCTGGAATAGCAACAAAATATAGCCTTGTTTCGGCAGTTTTCAGGTCAGAAGGGATTTCATTGGAGCAAATCAATGAGAAATGGCAGGACAGCCCACTTAATCCGAATCATTAAAATAAAAATTGTATGCAGATGAAATTTTCAAATTTAGCAAAGCTGATAATTGCATTTTTCTTAGCAGGACAGATCAATAGTTTTGCTCAACCTATTTTAATCGAAGGGAAGATAGAAAATAAGATAAAAGATACTTTGATATTTAGTTACAGACCTTATTCATTGTTTGGTGGGTTAAATTCCCAAGAAATTTTGCTTAAAGATGACGGAACTTTTGAATTAGAGTTTAAAGAGGAAGCCCCGGTTCGCGGGTTTATATCTTTGGGGAGAGTTCCGGTCACTGAAAAGTTTAGTGTCAAAACGGAGGATGGTCGGGATACGGCTATTCAGGTTCCGACGTTTGATTCCAAATTAATATACTTCTATTTGACACCGGGTGAAGAAATACAATTTCAAGTCGATGCATCTGATATTCCTGAGACGTTGGAATTTACCGGAGAACTATCTGACAACTCTTTATTTATGAATGAAGATGATTGGAGATTTAATTCCTATAAGCAGAAATTTTTAAAAAATTGGCATGCTAACACCGCCTATGGTCCCGAAAGGTTTTTGGAATTTGCCGATAAAAAATCGGAAGATCAAAGTAAATTTTTGAAACAATTTAAGTCAGAATATAATCTTACTCCTTCTTTGGTAGATATGTATACTTTTGATATTCAAAGTGAAAATGTAACTACCAAGATATACTATAAAATGAAGCGTGAAGATTTCTTAAAAGAAGAAGTTATACTTCCGGCTAATTTTTATGATTTCATGTTTGATGTTGAATTTGCTGAGGAAAGCGCCGATAAAGGAGTAGCCTATTTTTATTTTCTCGATGCTTATCTCAAGAAAATGCATGAAATTAGTGAAAGTGAAATGGGACTTTATTCCTATGTCCCGGAATTACTAAATGGAAGGGCTTTATATGAATACTATGCCTTTGCTTTGGGGAGGGATTTTAAAAAGGATCTTTATGATAAATTTGGAGAAGATTGTCCTTATCCTGATTTGGCCGCGAATGTAAAAACAAAGTACAAACACCTTGAAGGGATGTTGGAAGGTAACCCTGCTCCATCCGTAGAGTTGGAAACACCTGATGGTGAGACGATTTCGCTGGATAAATACCTGGGGAAATATATTTATATTGATTTTTGGGCAACCTGGTGCGGGCCTTGTATAAAAGAAATGCCTGACTTGCACAAATTGGAGAAGGATTATCGGGATTCTGGTATAGTATTTCTAAGTGTATCATATGACAATGATAATTCTGTTGATAAATGGAAAAATTTCATGACTAGCCGCGAAATGACAGGAATTCAGGTAAGAGCTAATGATGAGAACAGGGAAATTTTTTCCAAAGCTTTTAATATTAAACAAATTCCCCGTTTTGTGATAATTGACCCGAAAGGAAATATCCTTGATCCAAATGCTCACAGACCATCCAATCCGGGAATACGCAGAGTGTTTGATAATTTATCACCTGCTTTTAGCGAAGTTGAAAAAAATGAGTTACTTGGTTTCAATTCGTTTTTTAGCGTAAAAGATTCCACAAATATCTTAGTTGTTGGTGAAAATCACTCTTCCGAAGTCGCTCCAGTCTTGTTTCCACAAATGGTTGAAAACTTTCACCGGGAAAGTGGAGTCAATGATATCCTTATTGAATTTGGTCCGTCAGAAGCCTATTTTTATAATAAATTTTTAGAAACTGGTAATGATCACTACCTCCGCTATACTATAAATGCGGGATATTATAAGAGTTGGGAAATTGCATGGAAAAGGGTATATGAATTTCATCAACGAACGGGAAAGGCTCTCCGCGTAATTGGTTTTGATTTTGACAGGGGAAGGACTTTGGCGTATTCATTATATAATGTTTTCAAAGAATATGAAAATAAACCGGAATGGGTAGATTCAACAATGCAATTTATTAAATCCCCCGAATTCTTTAAAACATATACGATTGATTACCCAACAGATCAAGATAAAAAAATGATGGCATCAATGAGAGCTTTATTGCAGGAACATTTGTCAGAATTAAAAATTTGGTTGAAGCCAGAAGATTATGTATTGATAGAAGATATACTAGCTAATAAAGCTACCGGATTTGGAGGTAATAGAGAAGTAGCTATGAAAGAAAATGTCAGTTACATTTTAGAAAGGACCCGGGAAAGAAATTATTTTATGTTGGTCGGAAGGGACCATGCTTATAATAAACCCATTTATGGAAAAGAAGTCAAATTGGCGAAATTATTAAAGGAGGATGCCGGAATTAGAGTATTTACGGGAGTGGTACTTCATGAAAATTCCCGGCAATGGGGAGCTGATTTTAAGCAAAAGGTTACGTTGAATGAAGTACAAAATAAAGTTCCATGGAACAAATATGAAAAAGAGATTTTATCCAAAATCAAAGGTGATTTTACCTATGTGCCATTTGTAGAAGAATTAAGCCCACTAAATAGCTATACAGATTATATAATTATCGCAAGAAATCAGGATGCTATTGATTTTTAACCGGACATGAACTTCTAAAGATAATAGTGTGCATGTCAAAGGGAATGAATGTCAACAAAAGATTATTTTCAATATTTAGAAATAATGAAAATTGGTATTCAATATTTGGATTTTAATTGTCTACAATGGAGATTCCCATAACCAAAGATATTCTGGCTGTGGCGCATATTCATGGCCAGTTAAATATATCGTAGTACGATTTATTATAGGTTTGACATCTTTTTATTTAGGTGTTCCCAAATTTATAATTTTTGGGTATCGCCTGGGCCCATCATAAAAGAGCAACTGTCTTAAAGGAATATCTGGTGAAAATAGCGGATTAAATGACTAAATAAATAAGGAGGGCGGCAAGGGTACTTTTATCAATATTTTTTTCTTTAATATATTCTCTGATTGATTTCATAGCCAGGGATAGGTATTCTTTTACAGTGTGTTTTGAAATATTAAGTTCCCTTGCTGTTTCTTCATAAGTTTTATTTTCCAGTTTGCATAGTTTAAAAACGTTTTTCTTCTGAGGTGATAATTGGTTTACTGCTTCTTCAAGTATTTCCCATTGTAGTTCAAAATCAATTTTTTCTTGGATAGAAGATGGAACTGGGGATAAATCTAATTTTGTATCCAATGGTATTGTCGTTTTGTCCCTATTGAGTTGGTTAATGGATAAATTAAAACTAACAACAAAGAGCCAATTGGAAAGGGGTTTGTTAGAATCCAGACTTTTGCGTTTTTCCCAAAGGACTACGAAAACTTCCTGTAGCAGATCCTGGGCGGTGGTTTTGTCTTTTATTAATTTTAATATATTGGCGTAAATTGCCTGATGAAGGTTGTAATAGATCTCCTCAAAAGCTTTCCTGTTACCGGATTTAAGTTTTTTGACCAGTAGTCTAACATCCTTGTTGTTTTTCTCTTTTGGCATGTATGGACGCAAAATTAATAAAACAGAATAAAGATATTAACTTTTGATTAATATACTCAAAATAGGCAATCATACATAATTATCCTGGTCATTAACATCTTCTTCCATAAAGACCTGAAAAGAAACAGTTTTGACCTTATATGTGTCAACGTATAAATATGTGGAACATTCATTAGTGGGGTATACTTAAGATTCGGGATCTAAATGAATAGAAGGGCTAACAATTATTTTTTGAACGTTTCACCTTTGTCTTTGAATTCATTTCCGTATAAAATACAACTTGTTTTTTTTCAATTCATTATCAAAGTTATATATGCCCAAACATCATTACTAATGTTTAAATCGGTTTGAAGCTTATTTAACATTCAGGTTTCCACAACTGTTGGTATAAGGGCGGGCAATTTTTATTGTGCCTTTTATCTTTATCTTTTTTATTTTTCACTTAATCCATATCGAAAAGGGCTTTGAGGATGTCTCTTCGGCTTATTTGCCCTCTTAGTTTTCCGTCGTCGTCAATTACCAATAGCCGTTTGTACGGGGTAGTGAGAAATATATTGGCTGCTTCATTGATATCGGTTTCCTGGTTTACACTTTTCATTATGTTGGACATATAGTGACTGGCGGTTTTATCCAATACCGGATGGTTATGGTACATTGTTTCAACTACTATTCTGAGGCAATCTTTATCATCAATCAATCCTACGACATCTCCCATTTGATTTAAAACGGGTGCTCCCGTTATTCTATTTTGTAAGAGAGATTGAGCAACATCAAGAATATGCGTGTCTGGATGAAATGTGATTAATTTGTTTTTATCGGTCATGTACTCTTTTACTCTTTTCGGTTCTGCCGCCATTTCTGAAGTAGCGGGTACTTCTTTCTGTTTAAAATTTTTCATATGTTTCGTATTTAATTGCCTATGTAATTGAATTCCTATTAAATATACGAAATCCAAATTATTTTTTATATAAATAGACTCTTAAAAGTTTTAAGGTTGATTAAGTAAAAGGTGGCAGAATAAATAAAGGCAGTATGTTATTTGGCAAGTAGATATTAATACAAAAGAAACAGTTTAATCCTCTTCAACCAAGGTGATTGGTCTGTTAATACTTTCTTCCAGGGCAATTAATGTCTCCGTACGTTGAATACCTTCTATAGCTTGAATTTTTTCGCTTAAAAGCTCTCGAAGATGATTGGTATCTCTACAACAAACTTTAGCAAAAATACTATAATTTCCTGTGGTATAGTAGGCGTTTACTACTTCAGGAATATCCTTTACCTTGTCTATCACTTCATTGTAAAGAAAACTTCTCTCCAGAAAAATACCGATAAAAGAAGTAATGTCGTATCCTAATTTTGTTTCATCCACTTCCAGTCTTGATCCTTTGACAATGCCTAATTCTTCCAATTTTTTCATTCGGACATGAACGGTTCCCCCGGAAACAAAAAGTTTTTTTGCAATATCCGTATATGGCATTTTTGCATCCTTCATTAAAATGGAAAGAATCTGTCTATCCAATTTATCTAAATCATGTATCTTCGCCATTCGGTAAGAAATTTATTAATGTATGTTTGATAAATTTAGAATAATTTAAATATATATAAGAATTTTTATCATTTTTTAATTGGTGAAATCTTTATGAGGTATATTAAAAAGTTTAGTCTTTTATTATTTCTCCTGGGCGTTGGGACAATATGTTTTCTATTGGTATGGTTTACGGATACTGTTTCTAAAGCCGAATATAATGATTACAGAATGAATCAACTACGGGGAGAGAATTTTTCATCCCATGGTTCAATAATGCAATTTGGGAGTGAAAAGGAGGCTTTTCTAAATAAATATTTTGAAAGTATAGATGGTGGGTATAGATATAAGGGGGGACTCATGGGTCGATTGCAACTGGATAGTATTTACAAGCATGGAGAAATTGTTGATGTGAGTGCAGAAAAAGATACGTCAAATAGATATGTAAGTTTTGGATGGGATGAAGGCGAAAAAATATATATAAATGTAGATAGGATTGGAGAAGGTAGTGTCAAAGAATTTTTGAAAAAGCTCGATTCCAATGAGACAATGGGGTTCAGGGAACTTTGGATTGATTTGCGTTTTATTCGTGAACTGGATTTTGGAATTTTTCTCCGACTTGCCAATCAATGGTGTAATAAAGAAGATTTCGAGTTGGCAAAAATAGTTGGAAAGACCAGGACAGATATAGTAACTGCTTCCGGCAATCCATTTTTCAGTGCTGATAAGGTTTATTTCCTTTTGTCAGACGATACCCCTGATGAGGTAAAAAAGGTGGCTGTAGATTTAACGCAACTTCAATCATATAAAGCTCTTGGTAATTTTTCTTTCCCGGCGGATACCATTTGTGTCCGCACTAGCTTTCGTTCCGGGGGAGGGAAGATAGTAGAAGTGTGCAATAAGCTTTTGGTCTCTGGCTACAACCCGCAGGTGAAAACAAATTCTCAAAATGAATCGAATATTATGAACAATTGGGATGTAGCTGCATCCCAATTTCAGGATTTGTATTATAATAAAAGTTCATCCTTCTCCAACGAAAAATTAAGGGAACTAATCGGTCAATTAATTTCTAAGGAAAATTAATTCTTTTTGCTTAGCGGAATACTCAGCTATTAATGAGGGTTGAGGATCTTCTCCTACCTGGCCGTGGTACTGTGAAATATAGTCTACATTCTCTAAAATATCGCTGGATATTTCATCAAAACTTTTGGGAAAAGGACTTTTACTTACATTGGCAGAAGTACTTACCAGGGGTTTGCCCAATGCACTAATAACCTCTTTGCAAAAAGGTTCCTGAACTATTCTTAGAGCAATACTTCCACTCTGGGAAGTGATCCCTTTTGCGAATGTTTTTCTTGCTTTTTTAAAAATTATGGTTAATGGGCGTTCATTAAAATAGAGTATGTTTTCGAGTTTGGGATGCATTTTATATACGAGAGATTTTAACATATTTAAATCACTTACCAACAGGATCAACGGTTGGTCCTGGGCTCTTTTCTTAATAGAAAAAATTCTGTCAACAGCATCCTGGTTAAAAGGATCACAACCTAAGCCCCATATTGTATCCGTAGGGTATAATACTACTTTTCCAGCCTCTATTTTTTCAACAATTTCAAGTACTTCTTTTCTCATAAAAATTTATTAATACACATGCAGAAACGCAAAAAAATATATTTAAGTACTATTTTAACGATAAATTATTACCCACTTGAATCTAAATGCAGCAAATTTTCGTATCAACTTTTGTTAGAATTTTATGTTTAATTTTAGATGGGTTGGTTGAAGAGGAATTAATGGAATGTAGAATGAGAATTATCCTCAGTTTTCAGAAAAAATATAAAAAATGAATTAATTTAAATCCATGTTGCGAAGAGGTTGGATAATTTGCTTGGTCTTAATGAGTATATTTCTGGGAGATTCATATGCCAGGCATATTATTGGGGGGGATATCACGTATGAATGTCTGGGAAACGGCAGGTATAAGGTGACTATGTTTATTTACCGTGATTGCAGACCCCAGGAAAATGCAGCTGCCCTGGATGCTCAGGCTTCAATTGCTGTTTACAGGGGGAATACCCAATTTTCATTAGTGGGGTCATTCTTCGCTTCTTTGAGCAGCAGTGGAAGAATTGATCCACCGGATTATCCTTGTGTAGAGCTTCCACCCGGCCTGTGCGTCGAAAGGGGACAGTATGAATTTGAAATTACCCTTCCATCATGGCCTTCATCCCAGAGTTATTACATTGTATACCAACGTTGTTGCCGGAATAATACTATCTCCAATATCGTTGATCCGGGATCTATAGGAGCTACTTACTTTATTGAGATTACACCGGAGTCACAGGAAAGTTGTAATAACAGTCCTGTGTTCAAAAATTTCCCTCCTACGGTTGTCTGTGTAGACCAGTCATTTGTTTTCGACCATTCTGTATCTGATACCGAATCTGATTCTATTGTTTATCGCTTTGGAACGCCCTTGGAAGGGGGAGGTTTGTCCGGTAGTTCTTTTAATAATCCAGGCGACCCGTCTGCTTGTGACGGTGTAAAACCAACACCTCCTTGCCGTCCCCCTTACCGCGGTGTCAGATTTCGATCACCAACTTATTCAACAGAAAATCCAATGGGTGGAGATCCAATCATATCGATAGATTCGGAAACGGGAATTATTACCGGAACACCTACTATTCAAGGACAATTTGTGATAACGGTAATTGCCGAAGAATATAAGGATGGGGAGAAAATCGGTGAAGTTAACCGGGATTTTCAGTTTAATGTGGCAAAATGTGATCCTACAGTTTTTGCCCGGGTCCAGTCAGCTATTACCATTAATGAATCCAATGTGTTTTTGAGATCTTGTGGTGAATTCACTATTCCTTTTCGGGACTCCAGTTACGAAGAGCGGTTTATAAGTACCTATAAGTGGAAGTTTAATATTAATGGCGAGGAAGAAGTTTATAACCAAAAGAATGTAGATGTTACTTTTCCTGCTCTCGGCGAGTATAGCGGACAGCTTATCGTAAATGAAGGAACAGAATGTAGCGATAGCACCGATATTGATATTTCGGTCTTACCCAATATTGAAGCTGATTTTGAATTTGCCTATGATACCTGTATTGCTGGTGATGTGGTTTTTAATAATTTTTCTTATTCCGATGCTGATGGTGGAATAACCGAATATTCTTGGGACTTTGGGGATGGGAACATTTCTCCTAATCAAAATCCTGCTCATTTTTACCAGGAACCTGGTATTTGGGATGCATCATTAATAATTCGCGATGGCAATAATTGTATGGATACCCTTACAAAGGCTATAAGTTATTTTCCGGTCCCACCCGATCATGCATTTCCTGATCAAAAAGATATTGCCTGTCTTCCGGCGGATGTGCTATTCGATAATTTACCTCCTCCGGTGAATGAAACCTATGATATAACATGGGATTTCGGTGATGGGACAACCGGGATCGGGTATAGACCTGTGCACACCTATACTGAGCAGGGGACGTATGATGTAGGCGTGTCATTGGTCTCTCCAATTGGCTGTGAAACATCAGCTTTTTTCCCCGATATGATTACTACACAGCCGAGCCCTGTGGCTGACTTTGATTTTACTCCTTTGCGGCCTACGAATCTTGATAAGGAAGTGACCTTTATTAATAAGTCGGAAGCTGCAATTGCTTATGGCTGGAATATTGAGCGAATTGGTAGTTACAGCTCAGAAAATCTGGTAATAAATTTTCCCGATTCGGGGATTTATAATGTTTCGTTAATTGCAGTTCATGAGAACGGCTGTACGGACACCCTGTTGCGACCTGTTGACATTGAACCAATCGTTATTTTTACAGTTCCCAATGCATTTTCACCAAATGGAGATAGTGAAAATGATATTTTTAAAGGTATTGGGGTATTTGTCGGTATGAAAGAATTTGTAATTAGAGTATATGACCGATGGGGAAATCAAGTTTATGAAGGTCATGATCCACAAGAAGGTTGGGATGGTAGTTTGGCTAATTCCTCATATATGGCCAGTCCGGGAATGTATGTATACATGGTTGAATATCTTGATGCCCGTAATCGACCCAAAAAACACTTCGGTGAAGTTTTTCTTATAAATTGACAGGAGGATTTTTTTTATTAATATTTATGCTTATCTTTGCAGCCGCTATTAGGTCACTAAGTAATTATTAAAGCCATGGATGCGATAAAATACGTACAAGAACAGAACTATATTGATAAAAAATTTCCTGAATTTAAAGCGGGAGACAATATCGAAGTAGTTTACAATATTGTTGAAGGAGGTAAAGAAAGGCCACAGGCTTTTCGAGGGGATGTGTTGAAAGTTACCGGTAATGGTGCTTACAAAACATTTACCGTTCGAAAAATTTCCAATGGAGTAGGAGTGGAGCGGATTTTTCCAATGAATACTCCCAATATTATTGAAATTAAAGTATTGAAGAGAGGTAAGGTGCGTCGAGCTAAATTATATTACTTGAGAAACCTAGTTGGAAAACGGGCTAAAATTAAAGAAAAGCGCGCTTTTAAGTAAGGCGATAATGAAATAAACAAATCAAATAAAACCGTGTTTCTGAAAAGGAGCACGGTTTTTTTAATTTTCCAGATATTTTCCATGATTATTTTATTTATTTTTCTCGTATTCTTAGATATCTATGCCTATAGATCTGTCATACAGGGGTACCCGGTCATAGGAGATAAGATAGCATTGTTTTGGGTTTTGAATATACTTGTCTATCTATATTTCATTACGATTTATCTTGACACGACAGAATATATTATGCACACAATTAATATATACTTAAGAGGATTCGTATTTATTTATATTCTATCTAAAACCGTTTTACTTTTTCCGATAATTATTGAGGACATAACCCGTGGCTTAAAGTTTTTAATTGGCAAAATTAGTTCAAATGGGGATGAAATAACCTTGACCAGGGGCAAGTTTGTAAAGAATGTTTCGATTGTTTTGGCGGCATTCCCACTTGTTTTGCTTGGACACGGGATGGTGAGAAATGTTTTTAGATATAGGATAAGAAAGGAAAAAATTAGAATTTCTAACTTACCCAGGGAGTTTGAAGGTTTCAAAATCGTACAAATTTCAGATATACATGCAGGTACATTCCCGAGGAAAAAACCCATTTTAAGAGGAATTAGAATGATCAATAACCTGAATCCGGATTTGTTTGTTTTTACAGGGGATTTAGTAAATTCTACTGCATCCGAAATTGATCCTTTTATTGATTATTTTTCGCAGATTAAAGCAAATTACGGACGGTATAGCATATACGGCAATCACGATTATGGTGATTATCACGATTGGAAAGATCTCGATGAAAAGCTTCAAAACGATAGGGATTTTATTGAAAAACACCAGAGACTTGGGTGGAAACTGTTAAAAAATGAGTCTGCGATAATTAACAAGGAAGGGGTAAAGTTAGCTGTAATAGGTGTCGAAAATTATAGTACGATAGACAGATTTCCGCGAAAAGGGGATCTGAAAGTGGCGGCAGAAGGTACAGAAGAAGCGGATTTTAAATTGTTACTGACCCATGACCCGACGCACTGGGAAGCGGAAGTGACTAATAAATATAGTGATATTGATCTCACGTTATCAGGGCATACTCATGGTTTTCAATTTGGAATCGAGATTCCAGGTGTTTTTAGGTGGAGTCCGAGTCAATATATTTACAAGCAATGGGCCGGATTATATAAATCAAATAATCAATATCTTTATGTCAATAGAGGTTTTGGTGTTTTGGGGTATCCCGGACGAGTAGGGATACTGCCGGAAATTACATTAATTGAATTGATACGAGATGAAAATTAATAAATATCAACTGGAAGTAATTATTTGTATGGTTATAGGAATATTTGTTGCTTGTGATTCAGGAAATAATGTAAAGGAGTTGATCAAAGGGCAATGGATAGTTAATGATGTGGTTAGAAGAGGAAAAAATACGAACACTTTGAATGGTCTCTCTTTTGAGTTTCGGAAAGACTCCGTATTGACAAATTTGTCTCTTTTGGGAAACAATCTATATAAAATTGATACAGATTCAATAACAATTTCTTCTAATCCTCCGTTAAGATTCCATATTAAGCACTTGGATACCAGTAATTTAATTTTATCTGGAAAGATACAAAATACACCATTTTTACTTACATTCAATCGGGTAGAACCATGAGATATCTTTTCTTTATAGCCTTGTCAATAGTTTTATCAATTCCTATGTATAGTCAGGACACATTGACCTATGAAGAAAAATTTGAATTGGAATACCAGAAAAGAATCAAAAAGTCGCATATAGATGGTTTTTATATTCCAAAAGATCATTTGGATGCTCTTCGAATTTTGGATGAAATTATTGAAGAACCGGGAAAAGCGCGATTTGCGTCCCAAAGTGAATCATTTGCCGTAAATAATGTCTTTTTTAGTTTTGGTAGATGGATGTTGGTTAATTGGGGATTAGACAGAGGAAGTAGACTTTCTGTGGCGCTTAATAATTTGGGATTGAATTATCCCGATGATATGGTTAGGTTTTTGATGATTTCCTATCATCGAAAACTTAATAATAAATCTCCCAATACTGAAGATTTAATCCAATCCATTCCTTTAGCTCGTAAGGAAAGAGAAAAAAAAGAATCTGTCGAGCATGAAAATCAATAGGTATACCCATTCTTTCTGATTGATTTTCAATCATTACTAAGTATTGCCCTTTCTTTGAAATGAAATTTTCATGAACATTTTATGATAATCTTTTATTCCAATTTATATCTTTGATAAAATTTACGGAAGGAATGTAGATTTTAAAGAGAATTTGCAAAATTAGAGTTATAGTTATAGTTCATTCGGAAATGTTGGTGTATAAATAGCTTTCTGTACCCCATAGAATGGCATATTATCTTCCGAAGATTGTGAATTTCTAGTTTCAAAAATTGATTAATAAAAAATATTTTTAGCCTATATGTCTAAAAAATTAGTAATAGTAGAGTCTCCGGCGAAAGCCAAAACCATCGAAAAATTTCTGGGTAAGAATTACACTGTAAAATCTAGTTATGGCCACGTTAGGGACTTGGGAAAGGGAAATAACGCAGTAGATGTTGATAATAATTTTGAGCCAAAATATATTATTACCCCCGACAAGAAGAAAGTAGTAAAGGAATTGAAGCAGTCCATGAAAAAAGTAGATCAGGTAGTGCTGGCTACGGATGAAGACCGGGAAGGGGAAGCTATTTCTTGGCACTTATGTGAAGTCCTCGGCCTGGATCCTAAAAGCACCGAAAGAATTGTCTTTCGTGAAATCACTAAGCCTGCGATACTAAAAGCGGTTCAAAACCCCAGAACGGTTGATGAAAAATTAGTCGATGCCCAGCAAGCTAGAAGAATCCTTGATCGGCTAGTAGGATTTGAGTTATCTGAAATCCTTTGGAAAAAGATAAAAGGGAAGCTTAGTGCTGGTCGTGTCCAGTCTGTAGCCGTAAAATTAATTGTAGAAAGAGAACGGGAAATCAATAATTTTAAGGTTGAAAATTTTTATAAGGTTTCAGCAATTTTTAAATTGAAAAATGAACAGGGGAAAAAAGTGGAGATAAAAGCCACGTACCCTGGAAGGTTGTCAAACGAAAATGAAGCCCATTCGTTTCTCGATGATTGTAAAGATGCCGATTTCAGGATTGAGAAAATTGATGTGAAACCCATCAAACGAAAACCGGCCCCTCCTTTTACAACCTCTACACTTCAACAAGAGGCGAGTAGAAAACTTAATTTTTCCGTTAAAAGGACAATGATTACGGCCCAGCGGCTTTATGAAGCGGGATATATCACATATATGAGGACGGATTCTACTAGTTTGAGTAATGAAGCTATTGGTAATATTTCCAATGCCATTACTTCTGAATTCGGGGAAAAGTATTTACAAACCCGCAAGTTTAAGGGAAAGTCTGCGGGAGCCCAGGAGGCTCATGAAGCAATTAGACCGACGTATTTTCAAAATCGATCGATGGGGTCTGATTCCGATCAAAAACGTTTGTATGAGCTTATTTGGAAACGAACAGTAGCCAGTCAAATGGCCAATGCAATTTTGGAAAAGACCAATGTCGATATTTCAATATCTACACGTGAGAGTGATATTTTAAGGGCTGAGGGGGAAGTTATGAAGTTCGATGGTTTTTTGAAATTGTATATCCAATCCAGTGACGATGATGAAGAAGAGGAGGCAAAAGGTATATTACCTCCATTGAAAGTAGGACAGGTCCTTGATCTGGACTTAATGACAGCAAGGGAAAGTTTTACCAGACCACCAGCACGATTTACAGAAGCAAGTTTGGTGAAGAAGCTTGAAGAACAGGGTATAGGAAGGCCTTCTACATACGCTCCTACCATAAGTAAGATTATGGAAGAAGGGCGTGGATATGTTGTAAAGGAATCCAGGGATGGAGAAGAAAGGTCTTATCGCACATTGTCTCTTCAATCAGGAGAGGTAAAAGTAGTTGATGACACTGAGATTACCGGTAAGACTGTAAATAGATTGTACCCAACTGACATGGGCATGGTGGTGACAGATTTTCTAGAAAGTCATTTCGACAATATAATGGACTACAATTTTACAGCGAATATTGAAGAGCAGTTTGATGAGATCGCTGAAGGACAATTGAAATGGCAGTCTATGTTAGAAGCATTTTATGGACCGTTTCATGATGATGTAGGAAAAACACTGGAAGAGGCTGATCGATTTAAAGGGGAAAGGTTGCTTGGAAAAGACCCGGAATCGGGAAGACAGGTAATTGCCCGAATCTCTCGGTTTGGAAAACCTCTGATCCAGAAAGGACATTTTGACGAACTGGATGAAGATGAAAAGCCAGACTATGCTAACCTTAAATTCGATCAAAGTATTGAGACCATTACCTTAGAAGAGGCCTTAAAATTGTTTGATCTTCCCAAAAATTTAGGAGAACATGAGGGGAAAGAAATTCTTGTGAATGTTGGTAGGTTTGGGCCATATGTCAAATGGGGGGATCAGTTTATTTCGCTACCAAAAGGAGAAGACCCTTACAAAGTGGGATTGGAAAGAGCTATGGAGCTTGTAAAGATAAAGAAAAAAGAGAATGAGCCTGTTGCTACTTATAAAGGAGAGCCGATAACTCAAGGTAAAGGTAGGTTTGGACCATATTTAAAGTACAAGAGTATGTATGTTAATATACCGAAGAAATATGATCCCAATACCCTTACTCAGGATGAAATCCATGAGTTGGTTGAAAAGAAAATTGAAAAAGAAGCGAATCGATATATTCAAAAATGGGAAAAGGAAAAAGTGGCGTTGGAAAATGGGCGATGGGGACCTTTTATTCGGTATAAAAGAAAAAGTATTTCTTTACCCAAGAAAGAAGATGGTAGTAAATACAGTAAAGAGGACCTGACGGATTGGACACTTGAAGATGTAATGAAAATTGTCAATAACAGTTCAAAAAAATAACGAATGGTAAAGTTGGACGACATTGATTTAAAGATTCTTAATCAACTTATTGATGATGCTAAAAAAGCTTATACCCAAATAGCTAAAGACCTGGGAATTTCCAATACTTTAGTGCATCAGCGGATAGCAAAAATGAGGGATGCTGGTATCATCGATAAAATGGAGGTGAAATTAAACCCCAAAGTACTCGGTTTTGACACTTTTGCCTATATGGGAATTATTCTTAAGGATACGAGCCGATCAATGGAAGTAGTAGATAAATTAAAGGAAATCCCTGAAATTATAGAATGTAGTTATGTGACTGGAAATTATTCTTTCCTTTTGAAAGTAATGGTACGGAATAATGGACATTTAAGAGATGTTTTTGAGAGATTGGATAATTTGAAGGAAATACAGCAAACGGAAACAATGATTAGTTTTGGATTCGAGTTTCAAAAAAATTTTCCAATTCATCTATTAGAAAAAGAAATTGAAGATTCCTGATTTACAGATTGAATTTAATGCCCTGTGCCAATGGAATTTTGTCACCGTAATTGATTGTGGTAGTTTGGCGTCTCATATAGGCTTTCCAGGCATCCGACCCACTCTCTCTTCCTCCTCCTGTATCTTTTTCTCCGCCAAAAGCGCCTCCTATCTCAGCGCCGCTGGTTCCAATATTCACATTCGCAATTCCGCAGTCCGAACCTTCCGGGGATAAGAACTTTTGGGCTTCCTGAAGGTTGTTCGTAATTATTGAACTTGACAATCCCTGACGTACATTATTTTGATAGGAAATGGCCTCTTCTAAGTGCGTGTATTTGATGAGGTACAGTACAGGAGCAAATGTTTCAATTTTCATGATTTCTGCATTTGGGGGGAGCAATGCCGCACAGGGCTTGACATAAAAAGGGCTTTTAGTATTGCGGTTACGTATTAGACCTCCTTCAATTATGAACTCTCCACCCTGTTCCTGAACCGTTTCTATGCATTTTAAATACTGGTTAACAGCATTTTGATCAATTAAAGGCCCCATGTGATTATTAGGATCCAAAGGATCTCCAATCTTTACTTGCGCATATGCATTTTTTAATTTTTCTGTGAAGACATCAAAAATTTCAGAATGTATAATTAGCCTTCTGGTGGAAGTACAACGTTGTCCGGCTGTACCGATTGCCCCAAATAGAGCTGCATGAAGTGCAAGATTTATATCCGCATTCGGAGATACGATCATGGCATTATTTCCACCCAGTTCCAATATAGACTTTCCGAGTCTTTTACCTACGGTGGCAGCGACTTCTCTGCCCATTCTTACACTACCGGTGGCAGATATCAAAGAAACCTCTGTTTCCTCCGCTAACCATTTTCCCTGATTTTTGTCACCTGAAATGATATTGGAAATCGGAATTTCTATATTATTATTACTTAGAACTTTGCACAATAAATTTTGACAGGCCAGTGCAGAAAACAAGGTTTTTTCAGAAGGCTTCCATATACAAATATTTCCACAAATTAGTGCGATTGCAACATTCCACGACCAAACAGCAACTGGAAAATTAAACGCTGAAATAATACCCACAATCCCAAGGGGATGCCATTGTTCATACATTTGATGATTCTCGCGTTCTGATTTGATAGTTTTTCCATACAATTGTCGAGACAATCCTACTGCAAAATCACAAATATCAATCATTTCCTGTACTTCACCCATTCCTTCCTGTATAGGTTTGCCCATTTCCACGGAAATAAGTTTTCCAAGATCAGACTTATGTCTCCGTAATTCCATAGCGTATTGTCGGATAATATCACCCCTTTTAGGAGCCGGGAATTTCCGCCATTCTAAAAATGCCTTTTTAGATTCTTTAATAACTTCCTGAAACTGGTAATTGGAAGTTTTTGAAACCCTACCGATTTCTGTTTGATCAATAGGAGATATTGATGAAATATATTCCGTATTTTCCAGTGATTTGGTTCCAATGTACGTGCCGGGATTGGAGGTAGAGAGACCAAAAGTTTTGAAAAGTTGAGAAATCATACTTTTTGTGATTTTATGAAGTAAAAGTTCCGTAATGCTCTTTTATTATTTCTCCTCCAAGAAATTTTTCTGTTGGAAATTGACTTTGCAGCATGCATCCACTATATTTATTTGTAAGTAAAAGCATTGCTGTCTGAGCCAGAGAAGCAGCTGTTGTTCTCTGTATCGCTGCCATTTCTATTGAATTATAGGTGATTGGTCTAATTTCAATTACTTTGCATTTTTCCAATATAGTTTTATTGGATTGAAGGCCGGTGATACTGGTATAAATAATGACCCGATCCGTTTCCTGGAAAGGGATTTCACGTATCATTTTACTTTTAAGGAGTTCTGGAGTTATGTTTTTTCCAATTTGGGATTTTACCTTTTTGACCCAATCAAAATGACCGGGATACCGGATGGTTTTATAATCAAGGTTATCCACTTCATTTGCATAATATTGAGGTAGGTCACTTGCCCCACCCGAAGTATGTTCGGCTTCATAGTGGATCCCATTAATAATAATGTCCTCTCTCCCCGACAGGGCTTCTACTGATATGATTTCTTTGTTTTTCAATATTATCGCCTTGTTTAAATACTCAGTGCTTACACCTATCGGACTCCAGGTAAACGCATAGAACGAAGGGGAACTTACGGTGGGACTTAATGCGCCCACGCGCATTTTTACCGTTTTTATTTTTGATTCATGCAGTTCCGTTTTGAAGTCGGAAATCAATTTTTTTGTCCAGACATTTACGAAACCAGGTGCCAGCCCCGTTTGAAGTGCAAAACATTTTGAATTGTCTTTAACTAGTTTGAGAATAGCATTGGTGGCAGTTACATGTTCGGTAAGATTGGCATAATGCATATTATTCCGAAGTGCAATTTTAGCAATTTCTTCCGCATGAATACCAGGAGTGCAGTCCAGGATGATTTCGCCTTCAGGATTCCATTTTTCGGGTTGAGTCTTACTTAAATCTATACATTCTAATTTGCGCGGATTTTCCAACCCATTATTTATCCATTGAATTGCTTTTTCGCATTGTGTATAGTCGATGTCTGCTAAACTTATTGCTAGATCATTACTCTTGTCATGTTGTAATAATATCAATGCACATGCTTTGCCGATTCCACCGGCTCCAACTATAATAATATTTTTCAAGACGATTGAATTTTACGGTCTGTACTTTCAAATATTTTGTCTGCCGATTCTGTTACAAAGCCTTGAAATATGGTGCTGCCTCTAGGGTATCTGTAGGCAAATTCGCAATAACATCCTGGAATGGTATACACTCCTTCTATAAATGGGAATTCAATTTTATCGGCCAGGGTACTGCTCTGTTCGAGATAGACAGATTTACTACCTTTAATTACACCACCATGGTTATTGAGTACAAACCCGTTATTGACTAAGAATATGTTCAGTTCCTCAAGGCCTTTAAATTGAAGGTCGTTGGCATATATAGTGAAGTGGTTGGCACGGAATCCGTAAACATACATCCATGCGGCGTATTCACTTTCTTTGCTTAGTGTCTCATATACTGAATACGACGGGTTGGACCACAATCTGCCTTTGTGAATAAGATCCTTGTTGCCCCAATATTTATCAGGAATCGAGTCAATGGCTGCATTCAACACGGATTGGAGATTATTAGAAAATTCTTTGAGTAAAAGCTCGCTAATAAAAATTTTGGGGTTATGAGGGTTCTTATGCTCCAAATGAATGGCATTCAATTTTTTCTGACTAAAATAATAATTGCCTTGTACGGAATATCCCATTTCTAAAAATCTCTGGGACAAAACATTCTTATCAATCCTGTGATCACTAAATGTCCTGAATGCAATATGGTCATTACGTAATTCACCCTTATCCTGAAGTAAGTTGTGAATTTTGGGTGCAGATGGACATAATTTGAT
This sequence comes from Membranihabitans maritimus, assembly GCF_021729145.1. GTDB lineage: Bacteria > Bacteroidota > Bacteroidia > Chitinophagales > Saprospiraceae > Membranihabitans > Membranihabitans maritimus. The sequence continues at coordinate 118,745 of NZ_JAJSLW010000012.1, forward strand.
ATATTGTTCCCATAGTTCCTCAATAACTGAATGATCGTATTCCATGCTGTTGGTAATTTACAGTGATTCCAAATCTTCAATTTCCTTGGGGATAGGAGGACCCAAAACTTCATAGTCGGAAGATGTAATAAGGATATCGTCTTCTATCCGAACTCCACCAAAATCCAACCAATTATCTAATAGGTCATAATTTACATATTCTGAGAATCTTTTTTCTCTTTTCCATAAAGCTATAAGTTGTGGAATAAAATATAGCCCTGGTTCTACAGTAATAACATTGTCTTTTTCCAATGTTCTACCTAAACGCAAATGATTAATGCCAAATTGTTCTGATCTTTGAATATACTTGTTGTACCCGACGTATTTTTCGCCTAATCCTTCCATATCGTGTACATCCATTCCTATCATATGACCTAGGCCATGGGGGAAAAATAAGGCGTGTGCCCCTTTTTCTACTATTTCTTCCGGTGCGCCTTTCATAAGCCCAAGATCGACCAGGCCGGATGCCAATATTTCGGAAGCAATTAAATGAATATCTTTAAAAGCTTTGCCAGGTTTTAATGCATCTATAGATTTTTTTTGTGCTTCTAAAACAATGGAATAAATATCTTTCTGTCTTGTGTCAAATTTTCTACCAACGGGAGTGGTACGGGTAATATCACTTGCATAATGCATTGAGTTTTCAGCCCCGATATCACAGAGAAGCATTTGTCCTTTTTTTAATGTATTGTTGTATGTATTTATATGTAATGTTTCACCTCTGTTTGTCAGTATGGCCGGATATGCCAATCTTCCTCCATGGGAATAAATGATTTCCATAGCCCGAGCATACATTTCTCTTTCTGTTCTTCCTTCATTGCATAACAGCATTACATTTTTGTGTACTTCAGCTGTTATGGACAAAGCATCCTCTATTTCGCGAACTTCACGATCTTCTTTTTTAGATCTTTGTCCTACAATAGCTTCTATCAAAGAAACTGAAAAATTAGATGGTTTACCTAATAGACGTGCGGCCATACTTTCCTGATATTGATGATAAAGCGGTAAAGTGTGTATATCGCGATTCGTTTTTACAGCTCCCTCAAGTAGATTTTCAAATTCTTCTGTGGACAATACTTCCGTTATCCCTGATTCATCAGCGCGAGTGGCTAATGCAGGTAAATTACCCACCCAAATAGATGCATCAATTGTCAGGTCATCACCTACTAGTATTTCTCGATCATTATCAATATCGATTATTAAATGTAACCCTGGTATGTCTATTCCCGTATAGTATAGAAAACTACTGTCTTGACGAAATGGAAAAGAATTGCCTCTGTAATTCATCCCTATTTCTCGATTCCCCTGTAACCAGATAATTCCGGAATCAACTTTGTGCTTAAGTATTAATCGACGGTTTTGATATACGCTGTTTACAAACATTTAAAACTATTTTGATGAATAAAAAATGAAATATAATGTAATAAAATTTTAAAATATCGATGCAGATATCTGTGGAAAAAGTTTATTTGATTTAAAAGATATAATTATTTATTCATTCTTAAATTTGTGACCTATTATAGAAAAATAAATAATAGTCTCTCAGTTAGGGATACGGTAGCGAATATTTTAATGTATTGTCTAAAATTTTTAAGAATCATCAATGGAACAATTTAGTGTCTTTTTCCGACTTGGATGGGAGCATATAACGGACATAAATGGTTATGATCATTTGCTTTTTATTATTACCCTTTGTGCATTCTACACTCTGCAGGAATGGAAGAATATTTTGATTCTTGTTACCGCTTTTACTTTAGGTCATTCGGTAACGCTGGCTCTATCTATATTGGATATTGTACGAATTTCATCTTCTGTGATTGAATTTTTAATTCCTGTCACCATTTTTTTGACAGCTTTTTACAATGTAATTCAACCCTCCGCCAAGAAAGGAAGATTACAAGGGAATTACGCCATGGCCCTTTTTTTTGGACTCATACATGGCATGGGGTTTTCCAATTATTTAAGGGCACTTACTTCAGATTCAGGCGAATTGGTCAGCCAACTTGTAGCTTTTAATCTAGGACTGGAATTTGGACAAATTCTAATAGTTATTGTTTTTTTTATCCTCTATGGGGTTTTGAAGATGATATTTGCCTTACAACACCATGACTGGAAACTTTTCGTATCGGGGGCTGGTGCGGGAGTATCCTTGATTCTGATTGCTGAAACCTGGCTATGGTGATGTCGATTCAATCCTTCTTTGCCTCTGAACTTCATAGGTTATAATACCGGTGGCTATAGCTGCATTAAGGGACTCAGTTTTACCGATTTGCGGAATTGAAAAAAGGTCGTCGGACTTTTTTTCAATATCATTTGATATACCCGTTTCTTCGGACCCTACTACCAAACATAAGGGGACTGTCAGGTCGATGAAATCAATAGATTTTTTTGCTTTGAGCGATGAACTTAAAATTTGAATGCCATTGTTTGTAAGTAGTTCCAGGGTGTCGTGTACTGAATGTATTCTTACGATAGGCAAATTATGTACAGCTCCTGCTGATATTTTTACTACTTGTTCATTGATTGGAGCAGATTTCTTTGAAGGTATAATTAATGCATGCACCCCGAGGGCTTCGGCGGTTCTGATTATGGACCCCAAATTGCCAACATCCTGAACTCTGTCCAAATACAGGAAAAACGGAACTTGTCCGCTCTCATAAACTGCAGGAATAATATCATTTAATTCCTGAAATTTTATAGGTGAAGTGTACGCAATGATACCTTGGTGATTAACCTTGTATTTCCTGTCAAGTATAGTCCTATTGACTCTCTTAATTGGAATATTTTGAGCTTTGGCAGCTTTTCTTAATTCCATCTCTACAGGTCCTTTCAGCGTACTGTCAATCCACAGACTGCTAATGGGCGTGAAATCTCCAATCGCATCCAGGACAGGCTTCCTACCAACAATTATATTGGGTGATTTTCCCATAGATTTTTATGGATTTGGCGCTGATGCCTTTACAACTCCGGATATAATTTTCGCAGCATTCTCTGCTTTGCTTTCAGAATTATCAGTTTTTGCCTTTTTAGAAGATCCGATTTTTTCTGCAGCTTTTTGCACCTTTGGATTGGACTTAAACTCTAAATGTGATTCTTTAATTTCGTTGGCTATTCTATTTTTGACTGCTTCCTCTGCTGCTTTTCGCTCTGCTTCTTTTTTGTCTATTTCCTCTTGCTTTTCTAAAGACACAATTCTTTTCTTCAATTGTACTTCTGTGTTGAGCATATCTTCCAGTTTAGTCTCTTTAGATTTTATGCGTTCTTCTATCATAGACAATTTGGCTTTGCGGATTTGAGCTTCCAATTGACCATCTGCATTTTGGATCTTACTTTCTTGAAATCCCAAATTGCTCTTATCCCTGGAAATGGATTTTTCCATACGCTCAATCGCTGATTTTAATCCGTCAAGACGTCTTTTTGTTTTATCTAAAGGTGAATTGCCCGCACTGGCTTTCCCGTATTTTTTCTCTTTTATTTCCTTGAAAAGGCCATCTAGTTTATTCCAGATAGAAGATTGGTCTTTTTTCGTAAAATTGGATTTTTTAAATTTCTTTTGGACTTGTTTTAGTTCCTCAAATAAATGTCTAAGTGATTTTCCGTCTTCAATCTTACTTTTGATGTCATCCAACTTTTCTTCAAAAAAAGCTTTGTTTTTTTCAGATTCTTTTGAAAAAGATTCTTCAGCTTTCGAACGTAATTCTTTTAAATTACTAAAGAGTTCATTCGTCCTTTTGCGAATATCATTTCCGTGTCGTCGTGCTAAATTTTTTTCACGAATTTGTTGCTGAACTTTGTTCCAGAAATTTTTCATGTTGTTCCAGGTATCCTGGCTAAATTCCTCTAACTGTTCGATGGTTTCTTCCAATTCATTAAGTTCGTGGCTGTAGGTGTTTTTTAATCTTTTGGAGAGGACGAGAAAATTCCATTCCGCCTGGGCCATTTTGATCAGATCGTCCCGTTCTACTTCATATTCCTTTGGCAAGAGGGCATTGGTTAATGATAATTCCTTTTCGAAATTTTCACTTATTTCGGGAAATACAACATCATCAGACCCATTCCTCCATTGATTTCTAACTAAATTATCAAATTCTTCTGAGACATTTTCAGCCTTCATTATTTTTACTTCATAACTCCCTTCATCTTCATTCAGGTCTATGGTAATAAGTACTTTCTGAGCATCGTCTTTTTTACCCCAAAAAACTAATCTGTCTTTCATATCAACATCCGTATTTAAATTCTTTCCTTTTACTGTAAAATACACTTAAATGTGTTTTTTTAATCCTATACATCTGATAAATTTAAGAATATTGCTGGATAAATATTTTTGATTTTATCTTAATATATACATTTAGTTGGATTCTGTAGATATTTCAATTCAAAATCTTTGTTGTTTGTTCCCAAAAAACCATAGAATTGATAAAAGATTGGTCATTACTTCGAGATGTCAAGAGGAAATATAAGCCGTAGAGAATAGAAATTAGTTATCTGTTCCTGTGTGAAATTGTTTCTCATAACCAGTAAAAAAAATAGCCAATTGGATGTATATCCCCAACCGGCTATTTAATCTTTTATAGATATGGGAAAGTTAAGTTAAACTTCTGCAAATTTGTTTTGGACCATGTATTGTGCAATTTGTACCGCATTAGTTGCAGCTCCTTTTCTTAAATTGTCTGCAACTATCCACATGTTCAGTCCATTATCTATAGATTCATCTCTGCGTAACCTCCCAACAAAAACATCATTTTTACCCTTGGCAAATAGTGCCATAGGGTATTCATTTTTTTCTGGATTATCAACCACTTGCACTCCGGGAGTATTATTTAATAATTCAACAACCTCATCGATGGTATAATCATGATTGAATTCGACATTTACCGATTCAGAATGCCCACCATGAACAGGAACACGAATAGCTGTAGCAGTTATGCGGATAGAATCATCTCCCAGAATCTTTCTCGTTTCATGAACTAATTTCATCTCTTCCTTGGTGTAGTTATTTTCTAGAAAAATATCACAGTGAGGAAGGCAATTGTCAAATATGGGATAGGGGTAAGCAGGATCATCTACTTTTTTACCCCTTTTTTCTGCTTCGTATTGACGGACAGCTTTTACGCCGGTTCCTGTAATGGATTGATAAGTGGATATTACCAGTCTTTTAATACCGAAAGTTTTATGCAATTGAGATAGTGCCAAGACCATTTGAATGGTAGAGCAGTTAGGGTTGGCAATAATCTTATCGTCTTCGGTGATTTCAGAAGCATTTATTTCCGGAACAACTAATTTTTTACTTGGGTCCATTCGCCATGCGGAAGAATTGTCAATAACCACGGTACCTACCTCAGCAAATTTAGGAGCCCATTCTTTTGATGTGGATCCTCCTGCAGAAAAAATAGCAATATCGGGTTTGGCTTCAACCGCTTCATTTAATCCTATTACCAAATGAGTTTTTCCTTTTACTGTAACCTCTTTTCCAACAGATTTTTCAGACGCAACAGGAAGAAGCTCTGAATATGGAAAATCGTATTCTTCCAGGAGCTTGCATATTTCCTGGCCGACCATACCTGTTATACCAACAACTGCTAATTTCATTTATTTTTCCTATTTTATACGTAAAATTAAAATGGGCGTAAAGATAAGATTTTTTATTACTTCTAAGCCAATACTATGCCTTATAATTTTTACTTTACATTCTACGGATTAGCCATATTTTTCATAAGAACGGTGTGTCTACTATTTTTTCAATTGGAAATTTGTGTTAGCCATGCTCAGAATTGTCCTGAATCTGCATTTGTCCAACCGGAAAATTGGGAAGGAGATACTCATCATTTCGAATTCAACAATACAAATGCTTCCCTAAATGCCGAAGGGCCTGGACGCAGTATCATTTTTAATAAAATCGGTGACAATATAGGTTATATTGAATTAACCGTTAGCATGGACTTCCCTCCATCTTCATCAAATAGACTGCTGTTTGGTTTGACAAATAATAGTGATCTGGGTGAAGTCAATGATAAATTAACTTTTTCAATTGGTCAAAGTGGAAGTAATGATGGATTAATTGTTTCTTCAGTATCTAAAGGAATTGAGAAAAACCTGGACACGATTCGGTTTGTGGATTTTGGTGAGGGGGCATCGGCAGTAAAAATAGGGGTGGGTTTGGGTGAAAATGCTTTAACGATTGTGTTAAATGACCGGTATTCAGTAGATGTCAAAATACCCGATACCATAAGATTGAGGTCCCTAATGTGGTTTTTTATTCAATGTGAGTATACGAAGACCCGGTCTGATAAATTTCATTTTGGTCCATTGTATTTTGTTGATAAAAAAGAGGATTTGATAAGCGATTTGCTAGGTTTAGGCGAATTGTTAATCAGTGAATTCTACTTACATTCTGGTGAAAATTTTTGGTTTCTTGAGATATATAACAATACCGAATCAGACCAGTGTATTTCGAATTTGTCATTACATAGCGAACAAGGTGAAATCAGGCTGCCGGGCCTAAGTCTTAAACCGTTTCAATATTCTGTAGTAACCAATAAAAAGGATTTCGTAGACATACCGGAATCTATTAATTTATTTGTGATAGATGCTGGAAATCTCATCTTGGGGAAATGGATCTCACTCTTTCAAAAAGAACAGCTATTACACCAGATGATCATTCCTGATACCTTTAATTTTGAAGGGGGAAAAACATTGGAGTTGGTAGATACTGGTCAACCGTGTAGAATTATTGGAAATTATAAAGCATCTAAATTCAAGCTAGGGACGGCGGGCACAGAAAATAGTTGGTTTATATTGACTGATGAAATTTCTAAGCCTGAGTTGATTTCAAATTCTTCGGATAAATTGGAAATTATTTGGCCGTATTTAATTGATGACTTGTCATTTTTCACCTCTTTCATGTCTGCCAATAAACCATTTCGCATTATTACAAATGAATATCTTAAAAATAGATTAGAGATTATACCGGAAAAAGGGTATCAATTTACAGCCGGCGATTGGATAAGGGTTAATGGGAATTATGTAAGTTCCTGTAACGAGTATGCAGGCTTGATGGATACCACATTTATACTTCAATTCCCCAGGTCGCCAAATCAAAATGAGTTGAAGATAACGGAAGTAATGTTTGATCCTACTCCGGGATGCCCTGAATATTTGGAAATTACAAATACCAGTAAAGAATTAATTAAAGGAAATAATTTAGTAATTGGAAATATGAATGAAAATTATCCGTTAGAATTAATAGAAACGTTAACGCCGGAAAGATCATATGTTCTTACCAGAGACATTGAGCATTTTTCCTCCTGCTATCCCCAAGCTGAAATGAGTAGGGTTTTTGAATGTAAAATCATGCGCCTGAATAATATGGGCATGAATATAGAATTATTAGTAGGTAAGGACTTAATTGTGGAAAAAATAGAATACTCACCAGACGATCATAATCCATTTCTTGAAGATTCTAAAGGCATTTCTCTGGAGCGGGACTTGTCAGGTTCAACAAGTACTTTTTGGCGATCCGGACTGGTACAACATAATTACACCAGTCCTACATTCTTGCCTGGGATCGAAAAATATAGTAGTATACATTTTTCATTTTCAAGTGAAGTTATTTCTCCAAATGGAGATAATTATCAAGATCAATTAGAAATTTCCGTGGCATCTGGAGGGGAAGCAGGGAACCTAACTATTGAAATATTTAATATTAATGGTCATCTAGTAAATTCACTGGTAAATTCCAGTCCTATCCAGGGAGGAGAAAAATTTTATTGGGACGGTAGGGATCATAATAGGAAATTACTGGAAGAAGGAATATATTTGTTTTGGATCTATTACTTTGACTGGACCGGTCAAAAAAATATTGATAAGAAAACATGCGTATTGTCAAGAAATTAAGACAATTTTGGTTGTGGTTGGAAAGTGTTTTTCAACTAAGGTGGCTTACCTGGCTTATTGGGAGTTTAGTGGTCTTACTAACTGGGATTTGTGTAATTCAACCCGAAATACCCTTTATTCGATGGATTTCGACTCAGACCGTACAAATTTTATTAACCTGGCTTGTTATAGGAGTTGGGTTTTTATTATTGCGAGCAAAGAACTTATCCTTTGTAAGTCTGGCAGGATGCGGAATTTTGTGTTTGTTCCTAAAGAATGCATCAAATATTACATTAAATGCTCCCGATCCGGTATTGGACTCCAAAGCTCACTTTACTTTACTTCACATGAATATGTCAGCTTTTCAGGAAAATGTTGATTCCAGCCTTTCGACCATCTGCGATCTTGATAAGGATATTTTAATTTTCCAGGAATTTACGCCACAATGGTTTGCACATGTGAAGGGAAGGTTTGATTCTTTGTATAACTATAGTTTTGAATTTACCAGAATGGATGACTATGGCCAAATGATCTATAGTAAGTATCCGATCATCCAAAAAGATACATTTTTTGTTCATGAAGTGCCAGTTGCTAAGCTGAAACTTAAAATAAATGAGGAATATGAACTCACCCTTTTATCGCATTATAATTTGCCTCCCCTGACCGATTCTTATAAGCAAACATCCAAATTAGTTTTTGGTAAGCTTTCGGAAATTATTTCGCAAACGGAGGAACCTCTATTGTACGCGGGAACTCTAAACTATGTTGCCTGGGATAATGAAATGGTGAAATTTAGATATAATTCATTATTACGCGATAGTAGGCGGGGATTTTTCCCTTCGGTATATGACGGTCGTTTATCTATTTTTGATTATCCGGTCGATCATATTTTTTATAACCAATTTCTCGATTGTATTCAATTCAAAAAGATCGAAAACAGCGATAATAAAAAGATTGGTATAAGAGGGGAGTATCAAATGAAAACACATGAACAAGTTTTTCGGGGAACGGATTCATCGGATTAAGGTAGCAATTGATGGGTTATGGAAATTTTTCTTTTCCGGAGTTCATGCCAGGATACATCTTTCATCCGCAGTAATAGTTATTCTACTGGGACTGTATTTTGATCTTTTACCGTGGGAGTGGGTCGCTTTATTAATAGCGATCGCTATGGTAGTGCAGGCAGAAATATTCAACACCGTTTTGGAAGAATTTATGGATTTTGAGCATCCGGGTTATCACAGTAAAATAAAATATATGAAAGACTTATCTTCAGCTGCTGTTTTGGTCTGTGCAGTTTTTGCTTTTGTAATAGGTTTAATTATTTTTATCCCCAAGATCTTATGACTCATTCTATAGAAAAAAAATTATATCCCTTCAGTGATCTCGATTTGCATTTATGGCATGATATCATTCAATTGCGTGAGCGGGTTTTTATCGTTGAGCAAAGGTGTTTGTATCAGGAAGTGGATGGAAAGGATCCTTATTGCCATCATATTGTATTTTATTGCGATAATAATTTGATAGCTTATACCAGAATAGTTCCCGGCACCCTGGCCGCTCAAGTGCAGGGTGGTAAAGGCCTGCCTTCTATAGGTAGGGTCGTAGTCAAAAAAGAATTCAGGGGACAAAAAATGGGGTATACTTTATTAAAGTATGCTATTGAAAAGACCAAAGATATTCACGGGGACAGGTCTATTTTTATTTCAGCCCAACAACACTTAAGCGGATTTTACTCAAATTTAGGATTTGAAACCATAGGAGAACCTTACCTGGAGGTTGGTATACCACATTCGCCAATGGTATTGCTGTGAAAATTGAATTCCATTGGTTCTTTTCTTAATTGACATTACAGATGAAAATAAAGACTGAATATGGCGAGGACTATTTCTATTAATAAATTTAAGGAAAAATTCATCAAAATTGATGAGGCCAATATCAATTGGCAAAATACACCATCACAAATTTATCCGATTGAATTAATAACCAAGTATCTAAAAGTTCCTTTTCCCCTCATTCAGTCCGAACAAAATATTTTGATCTATATCAAATCAGGGAGTATTCAAAATCAAATTGATACACAAACCTGGTCAATTGATACACCTTCTATTCTTTTTATTTCATCCGGTACATTTCATTCTTTAAAGATGATTGGTGAAAATTTAAAAGGCTATTTGTTATTGATAGAGAATAAAGTTTTTAATGCTATTTTCAATGCAGAAACAATTCTTAATCTATCATTGATTCACCCAGTCCTGTCCCTTGATAATAGTGAGTGTGAATGGATGACAAATCTATGTGACTTACTGTATGAAGAGGTTTGCAAAGCAGAGCCTAATAGGAAGATAGGGCACGGATTGATGCAAGCAATACTTTATAAGACTTTAGAGCTTTCACAAAGTTTTAAGTTATTGCCAAGAAACCAGCAAATTGCTATTTCATTTAGGGAACTGGTTAATATTCACTACAAAAATGAAAAAACTGTTGGGTTTTATGCCAGTAAATTAAATATCTCATCCAATTATCTCAATAGGTGTGTGCAATCAATTTACCACCGTAGTGTCAAAGAGATAATAAATGAGATTGTAATTTTGCATAGTCAAATTCTGATTCTGGAGTCAACCAGGGATATTAGTGAAATCTGTTATGAAGTTGGTTTTGAGGATCCCTCACATTATTCGCGTGTTTTTAAAAAGTTTATTGGAGTTTCACCCAGTGATTACCGAAAGAGAATAATGCACGATTCATCCTAGTATAAGCCCGATTTTGACAATATCAAGCCTGACGGACTCCTTAATTTTGCTACCCAGTACAAATAGCAATGATATTATGGAACAAATGAAAATATTTTTATTGGGTGGAACGGGAAAAACGGGCTATGAAGTTTTAAAACAGTTGGTTGATAGAAAATACTCGATTACAGCTCTGGTGCGTAATCCATTAGGATTTAATCTCGATGGTATTGAAGAGGCAAAAAGGCAGCAGGTTACTATTGTCAAAGGAAGTGCATTGGATAAAGATACGCTTGAAGATAAAATGGGAAAGTGTGATTTGGTTATTTCTATTTTGGGAACAGGTACGAAAAATGAGTATACAGAAATTTATTCGGAGGGAGGAAGAAACATCCTCGAAGCAATGAGGATAAAAGGAGTGAAAAAGTTGATAACTATCACATCCGGGTTAATCGATATGAGCGATCCTTCTACCGATAATTTTTTTCTGAATCGCATTATACGTCCTAATTTCAATAAGATTTACTATGATCAGACAAGATGGGAAACAATTCTTGACGATACGAAGGATATTGAATGGATGTGTGTGCGTCCTACGTATTTGACAAATGGAGACCCTACAGGTGATTATAGAGTAAAAGAAAGACATTGTCCTATTGGCGGACGAAAGATTAGGCGTTCGGATCTTGCAGATTTCATTATAAAGCAAATTAGCCCAGAACCATTTATTTATAAAAAGCCGGTACTAGCGTATTGAATGTCTGATCACCGGTCGGAGATAAGGAAGTTCATAAAACTTCTTACTTATACTTGTCGGAAAAAAAGTATACTCAGTAGATGAATAATTGGTTTTTATCAATTTAATTACTTTAAACTAAAATTCATTGTATTATTTAACTGTGTCCATTATCTAAATGATTAAATTTGCCGACAGTCCTGATCACTGTTCAATGTAAGGTGTTGTAGGACTATATTCTGAGGAGAATATAGTTGTTCAGAATGGTGAGGTCTGATTTGTTTAATTTTTGTTTTGATAATTTGGTTTTCGATTTTACTACAAAATATCTTAATATGCGATTTATATTCCTCGTCTGTTTTTTATCGTTTTATTTAAGTGGCAATTCACAAACTACATTTTCACTTTCCCAGGCTGTTGATTATGCATTGAATAACCAGATTGCTTTAAAAAAGACGCAATTGGATATTGAAGATGCCAATTATCAGATCAAAGAAATTCTGTCCCAGGCAATTCCTAAATTAAATGGCTCTGTAGAGTATCAACGATTCTTACAATTGCCTACGCAAATTCTCCCTGAAGGATCTTTTTTTGAAGGAGATCCTGGTCAGGGGATACCGCCAAATCCCGAAGAAGATCTTGAAGTTCAGTTTGGTGTGAAAAATAGTTTAAGTGCAGGTCTATCGCTCAGTGCATTGGTTTTTGACGGGAGTGTTTTCGTCGGTATTCAGGCATCGCGTTTAGCCCGGGAATTAGCTCAGTCACAGGTAGCACTTACAGAACGGGATGTGGAAGAGAATGTTAAAAAGGCCTATTTGGCTGTATTAATTGCCAAAAGGAGTCGGGAAATAATTGAACTGAATATTCAAAATCTTCAAGAAACGCTTAATGAAACTGCTGAAATGTATAAAAGCGGCTTTGTCGAAAAACTAGATGTTGATAGATTGCAATACTCGCTTTCAAATCTGGAGATGGAGTACAATAATAATGAAAATATGATTTTTGCATCCAAGAATGTTTTGAAGCTACAAATGGGATATCCCATGGAAGATTCTCTTATAGTTTCAGAATCATTGGATGAATACACGGATGTACAGAGTTCGGTCTCTCTGGCATCGCAAAAATATAGTTTTGAAAATCGTCCTGAATACAAACCCTTGGCCGTTACCGAAGAACTCAGGGAAATGGATATTAAGCAACTTAAATTTGGATATATTCCCAAAGTTTCACTGTTTGCAAATTACAATCAGCAATTACAAGCCAATAAACTTACGGATGGCAAGTGGTTCCCTTCTTCGATCGTAGGAGGTACTATTGATATTCCCATTTTCGATGGACGAGACCGGGCGATGAAGATTCAGCGAGCCGAAATAAGATTGCAGCAGCATCAATTAGACGTAGAGGAAACAAGAAGGGCTATGCTTCTGGAAGCTGAAAATGCCAGGAGAGATTTTATAACAACTTTGAACCGCGTACAGGATAGTGAGGATAATTTGGAGTTGGCTCAGGAGATTTTTGATGTATCACAAATAAAATTTAGGGAAGGGGTAGGATCCAGTGTGGAAATGTCTCAATCCGAATCCTCATTTTACCAGGCACAAAGTGTCTATATAAATGCTTTATATGACTTTATTATTGCAAAAACTAATTTAGAAAAAGCAATAGGTGAATTGTAAAAACAAATCAATGATGAAATATCTTAACTTTATAGCTTTAGTAGTATTTTTTCTCTCTTGCCAGCCGAATGCGAATGAAGAAAGTGGTACTTCTGACATCAACTCTATGGATGTAGCCCAGTTGAAGGCATTATTGAACGAAAAAAAGTCCCAGGTACAGGGAATGGAAGCCGAAATTGATTCAATTAATAAAAGGTTGGAAGACCTGGGCCAAAGTATGGGGACTAGAAAAGAAGTGCAGGTAACTGTATTGCCAATCAAAAATGAAACTTTCAAACACTATATTTCTATTCAGGGGTCTTTACAGGCTGATGATGTAATCGCTATAAATTCAGAAGTAAATGGAAGGGTTGTGGAATTTAACATCGAGGAAGGTGACTATATCAAACAAGGAGATTTGGTGGCTGTTCTGGATATGGAAAGTTTGAATAAGCAAATGGCGGAAATTGAGAAGTCATATGAATTAGCTAAGGATGTATTTGAACGGCAGAAGAGATTATGGGATCAGGAAATTGGCTCAGAAGTACAATACTTGCAGGCAAAAAATGAGAAGGAGCGATTAGAGAAGAGTATAGAGACACTTGAATACCAAAAGTCACAAGGAAATGTTTATGCGCCTGTTTCCGGGATAGTTGATGAAATTTATGTTCATTTGGGAGAAATTGCCTCTCCAGGAGCCCCTATAGCCAATATCCTGGACGTTCGGAGGTTAATTGCTAAGGCGGATGTTCCCGAGAATTACCTGGGAAGTGTACAAACAGGGGATGTAGTGGATGTTTATTATCCCTCTCTAGACTTTGAATCATCAGGAAGAGTAGTATTAATTGGCAATAAGATAGACGCTGCCAACCGGACATTTAAAGTTGAAGTCGTGGTACCTCGATCAAACAAAAATCTAAAGCCAAATTTGCTTACGGAGATTAAGATCAATGACAAGACAGAGGAAGATGTGGTAGTTATCCCCATCAATGTTATACAACAAGAAATCAATGGAAAGGAATATGTTATGATTGCGGATACGACCGCAAGTCCTCCTGTAGCTAGAAAAGCTTATATAGAACGGGGGGATTCTAGTAGTGACGAAGTAGTAGTAGAAAGTGGGTTGACACCAGGTATGAAAATGATCCATATCGGATCCAGGACCGTAGGTAATGGTGATCCCATAAAGATTATCGATCAAGCAGCACTTCCCGATAATGAAAACACAACTGACAGATGAGTAATAATAAAATAGTAGATAAAGTCAAAGACGGTCTGCGGGAATTTGGATTGTCCTCATTTTCAGTGGACAATGCGACAAGTATATTTTTACTTGCACTTATGATTTTTATTTTTGGTCTTCGGTCTTATAACAATATGCCCAAAGAGCAATTTCCGGAAGTATCTTTTCCGACCGTATATATAAATACTCCTTATCCTGGAAATACAGCTGCGGATATTGAAAATTTGATTACAAGACCCATTGAACAGGAACTACAGAGTGTATTGGGGCTGGAAGAAGTGTCATCCAATTCTATTCAGGATTTTTCGGTTATTATAGTCGAATTTAGCCCTGATATGGATATTGATGAAGCGGTAAGAAAAGTAAAAGATGCTGTTGACCTTGCCAAAAGTGAACTACCCAATGATTTGTTAGATGATCCCCAGGTAATGGAAATAGATTTATCGGAGATACCAATTTTGACGGTGAATTTATCAGGAGATTTTCCGGTAGACCAGTTAAAATCTTATGCCGAAGACCTGGAAGATGAATTTGAAAATCTAAGCCAGATATCTGAGGCGAATATCAAGGGTGCAAGAGAAAGGGAGATTAAAATTGATATGGATTTGCCCAAAATGGAAGCATTAAAAGTATCATTTAGTGATGTAGAGAATGCTATTAGTTCTGAAAACCTGACCATGTCTGGAGGTGAGATTGTTGTTGATGAATATCGTCGTGGTGTAAGGGTGATTGGGGAATACACCAGTATGGATCAGATTCTTAATACAATTGTAAAGAGTGAATCTCAAAGACCTATATATTTAAAAGAAATTGCGAAGGTTATTTATGGATATAAGGAGCTATCGAGTATAGCCCGTTCCGATGGGTATTCGGTTGTATCAGTAGATGTAATCAAGAGATCAGGTGAAAATTTAATTGCTGCTGCTGATGAGATAAAAAAGATCGTAAAAGAAGCAGAAAATACCTTTTTACCTACTGACCTGAAAGTGAGTATCTTCAATGATCAATCCGAAAACACAAAAAGAGAGGTAAGTAACCTTGAGAATTCGATTATATCAGGGATGATTTTGGTTATTCTGATCTTATTATTTTTCATGGGGCTTCGAAATGCTTCTTTTGTTGGTATTGCTATACCCCTATCCATGCTTATGGGAATAATGTGGTTATCTCTGACGGGTGTGACGATAAATATGGTTGTTTTGTTTTCCCTAATTTTGGCTTTGGGGATGCTTGTAGATAATGCGATCGTGGTGGTAGAAAATATATTTAGATATTTTCAGGAAGGGTATTCCGCCAAGGATGCTGCCAAGTACGGGGTAGGAGAGGTGGCTGTGCCTATAATTGCCAGTACTGCAACTACTTTAGCCGCTTTCGTGCCTTTGGCGTTTTGGCCGGGAATTTTTGGTGAGTTTATGAGTTATTTACCTATTACTTTAATTTTGGTATTGACCTCTTCTCTGATCGTGGCTTTAGTAATTAATCCGGTTTTTACTTCCCGGTTTATGAAAGTAGATGAACGGTTGGATAATGAACGTAAAAGAAAAAGAAAGCGAAAGAATTTGTTGATATTCTCGGGAATTTGTTTGGCCTTAGCTGTTTTATCTCATTTTAGCGGTATTGAATGGATGAGAAATATCCTGGCTATTACAACTATACTTACGTTATTGAATTATTTCGTGCTTAGAAGGGCTTCTTTTTATTTTCAGGATAAAATTATGCCTGGTTTGGAGCAGATGTACGATTGGTTTATTTCGAAAGCGTTGTATAAAATGGCTCCTGTCTTGGTATTCCTGGGAACATTCGTGTTGCTTATTGTGTCCATTGTACTTTTAGCAATGAATTCTCCAAAAGTGGTTTTCTTTCCGAAAGGAGAACCCCTCTATATAAATGTTTTTGTAGAATTGCCATTAGGAAGGGACATTACAGCCACGGATCGTGCGGTAAAAATAATTGAGGGAAGAATAGATAAAGTATTGGATCCCTATGATGAAGTTGTAGAGTCAGTATTGACGCAAATTGGAGAGAATACATCTGATCCCAATGGAGAACCAGAGCCTGGTTCCTCACCCCATAAAGCACGAATTACGGTAACATTTGTGCCGGCAGATGAACGGCATGGTGTGAAGACTTCCAAAATAATGGAAGAAATCCGGTCAAGTTTAAATAGTTTCCCCGGTGTACAAATTGTAGTTGATCAAAATGCCGCCGGACCCCCTGCCGGAAAACCAATAAATATTGAATTGCAAGGGGAACATATCGATGAATTGGCACAATTATCCCAGGATTTGATTACTTATATAAATAATCAAAATATTTTGGGTATTGAGGAATTACAAGCTAATGTTGAAATCGGGAAGCCCGAGCTGCTCATTCATATTGATCGTGAAGCTGCCAGAAGATATGAATTATCTACGTTAGCAATTGCGGATGCGATTCGCACATCTATTTATGGAAAAGAAGTATCAAAATATAAGGAAGGGGAAGATGAATATCCCATTCAATTGAGACTGGATGAAGAGTATAGAAATGACATTAGTGCATTAATGAACCAGAAAATCGTCATAGGTGAATCGCAGGTTCCGATCTCGACAGTATCTGATATAGAATATTCTACAACTTATAGTTCTATCAATCGTAAAGATCTTGAAAGAGTAATAACTATATATTCCAATGTATTGGAAGGGTATAATGCGAATGAAGTTGTAGCACAGATAAAAGAATCAATGAGCGGATTTGAGTTTCCTGACGAAGTGAGGTACTCATTCACCGGAGAGCAAGAGCAACAGGCTGAAGACCTGGCTTTTCTGAGCGGAGCTTTTCTGGGAGCTGTCTTTTTGATTTTTATTATACTTGTAAGCCAGTTTAATTCAATTGTATCACCGTTTATAATTATTCTTTCTGTTTTATTTAGTACCATTGGAGTATTTCTCGGATATGTAGTCACAGGGTCTGATATTACAGTTATTCTGACAGGTGTGGGTATTATATCGCTCGCAGGGATTGTGGTAAATAATGCTATCGTACTTGTTGATTACATTAATCTTTTGGTAAAACGGAAAAGACTTGAGAATGGATATGAGTCTATGTGGGAACTGGATAAAGAGGATGTGAAACAAATGGTTATAAAGGGAGGTGCTACCCGATTGCGGCCAGTACTTCTGACTGCTATTACAACTGTTCTGGGGCTATTACCCCTGGCATTAGGATTGAATATCAATTTTTTTACATTAATTTCGGACCTGGATCCGCAGTTTTTTATTGGGGGAGACAACAAGGACTTTTGGGGACCACTTGCATGGACGGTTATTTATGGTTTGACGTTCTCTACTTTCCTTACACTTGTCGTTGTTCCTGCCATGTATTGGTTGGCTTACAGAGCCCTCTTCTGGTGGAAAAACCGCGATACTAAATTAGAGGTTGAAGAGTCTTGAAAGATTGCGCAAATTAATTAATGTTTGACTAACAAACAGAGAGTAAGATAAGAAAGGTTACTAATCGGTTTTAAACCCGGCAGTAACCTTTTCTGTTTAGTAAGTACTAAAATATCATAAAATGGTAAATCTTGAAGATATAAGGAGAGAGTATGAACATCCGCCTTTAATGGAGGAAGAAATGGATGAAAATCCGGTTGTCCAATTTCAAGAATGGATGGATTTAGCTATTAAATATTATAAAAGTGATTCGAATGCCATGATATTATCTACGGTTTCAGGTTCAGGGCAACCTTCATCACGGACTGTTCTGCTCAAAAACGTAACAAAAGCAGGGTTTGTTTTTTATACGAATTACAATAGCAGAAAGGGGAATGAAATTCTTTTAAATCCGCATGTAGCTTTGCTTTTTTATTGGCCCGGATTGGACCGTCAAATAAGGATAGAAGGTAAGGCTGAAAAAGTGGGTTCGGAGATTTCAGATAAGTATTTTAACTCTCGTCCAGAGGGTAGTAAAAAAAGTGCTATTGTGTCTCCCCAAAGTGAGGAGATTGAGGATTTCCTGGCATTTAAAGAAAAATGGGAATTTTTGGTCGATAAAGAAAATTTGGAAAGACCTGAAAATTGGGGGGGGTATGAAGTGTTTCCGGATTATTTTGAATTTTGGCAAGGCCGAAAAAACAGGTTTCACGATAGAATAGCCTATAAAAAAATAGACAAACATGAATTTAAATTTCAAAAAGTTCGGTTAGCTCCATAGAGTTTTGTAGAATTTTTATTTGTTTTTGTCGAAGAAGTATCATTTTTATATTTTTATTAACAAACACTTACGGGATAAAAGCATTAATTTTAATATGTATCAAGAGAGAATGAAATGAAACGGATTAATAAATCGTTAAAACACTTATATGATTGACCTTTTTTTACACTTATTTTTACATTAAACAAATAAAAATAGCTATACAATGAAAAAGACTTTAATCATACCTGCTTTAGTAGCCTTAATTGTTACAGGTTTAACTATCGGGATTTATGATTTTACGAGATCAGAATCCAAACAAAAAATTGATTTTCAAAATGAATTAGACGCGCCGGTCAATAATGTTCTGTATACTATGGACGAAGATGGAAATACGGTCCCTCTGGACTTTACTACCACTTCGAAGAAGGTCATGCCGGCCGTTGTGCAGATTAACGTAGAAATTTCTGGGAGAGTAGCTAATCGAGGACGGGAACTTAGGGATCCTTTTCAGGAGTTTTTTAATGATGACTTCTTCCAGGATTTGATTCCGAGAGGTGAAAGGCGCCAACAGAATGAGAATAGACAGGCCCCAGTAAGACAAGGGAAAGGATCTGGTGTGATCATTAACTCTAATGGTTATATAGTCACTAATAACCATGTAGTGGAAAATGCCTCAAAAGTAGAAGTGATGACGAATGACCAAAAAACCTACAATGCGGAAATCATTGGGACAGATCCTTCCACGGATTTGGCTTTGATTAAAATAGATAAAAAGGACTTACCTCATGTGAAAATGGTTAATTCTGATGATGTGGAGGTAGGAGAGTGGGTATTGGCTATCGGTAACCCACTTAGTTTCAATAGTACTGTAACTGCCGGAATCGTAAGTGCTGTCGGAAGGAATATTAATATTTTTGACAGGAATGAAAATCCTTATGCCGTTGAAAGTTTTATCCAGACTGATGCAGCTATTAATAAAGGAAATAGTGGAGGAGCTTTAGTTAATTTAAATGGAGATTTAATTGGTATTAATGCTGCGATTGCAAGTCCTACGGGGTATTATTCAGGATATGGGTTTGCAATCCCTTCTAATTTGGTGAATAAAGTAGTAGATGATTTGCTAAATTATGGAGAAGTTCGAAGAGCAATATTAGGAGTATCAATAATGCCGGTGAAAGTTGCAGATGCCCAGGGTAGAGATGTAGATGCTGAAGAGGGAATTTATATTGATAGTATTGTAGAGAATTCTTCCGCTGATGATGCCGGATTGGAACCTGGTGATGTAATTATTGCCCTGGATGGAGATAAAATTACCGAGTTACCTATATTACAAGAAAAAATTGCGAGTAAACGGCCGGGAGATAAAGTAGAAATTACAATTGATCGTAATGGGAAAGTTGAGGATTTAATTGTAACACTTAAAGGCTTGGATAAAACAAGACCTGAATTAGTTGCTTCTCATTCCGGTGTTGAAAAAAAATTAGGAGCAAAGTTTTCAGCGTTGACTGATGAAGAAAAAGAAGAATTGGATTTGGATTATGGAGTAAAGATTGCTGAATTAAAGCAAGGAGTTCTTTTTCAGAATACAAATTTAGATGAAGGGTTTATTATTTTAAAAGTGAACGATACCCCCGTAAAATCTGTTGAACAATTGGAATCCATTTTAAAGGAAAGAGAAAATTCTGGCGTTTTAATTGAAGGTGTTTATCCTTCTGACCCGGATAAGAAAATCTACGAAGCATTTGGAATGAAGTAGAATGTGTTAAAGCGAGTGACGTTAGGAAAAGGCCAATCCCGAGATTGGCCTTTTTTATTTATATATTAATGTAAATTGAAAAATGATAAAGGAATTAATTAGAGCGAAGTACGACTATAGTTTTGAAAATGAGTTACTGGAAGAAATAGAAAAATTTGGAATCTATGTAGAAAAAGAACGCGGTGAAGAATTAATTAATAGCGGTGAATACATTAAGTACTTTCCATTGATTATTACAGGAATTATCAAGATTGTCCGTGAGGATGAAGATGGTAAAGAGATCTTATTATATTATTTGTATCCTGGAGATACATGTGCCTTAAGTCTGACCTGTTGTATGTCTTCTCGTCGAAGTACCATAAAAGCAGTAGTTGAAGACGATGCTGAAATTATTCTTATTCCAATTGAGAAAATGGATGAATGGTTTTCTTCTTTTGGGTCCTGGAAAGGTTTTGTAATGTATACGTATCAAAATCGTTTTGATGAGTTGCTTCTTACGATTGAAGAACTTGCATTTAATAAAATGGATCAAAGGTTGTGGGCTTATCTTGAAAAATTAAAGGATGCGAAAGATAGTTCGATGCTTCAAATTACGCACTCTGAAATTGCAAGGGATCTGGGAACATCAAGGGAAGTGATTTCTCGGTTATTAAAGCAATTGGAGAAACAAGGTAAATTGGATTTATTTAGGAACCGAATTCAGTTGAATGTACAATAGCTTTTGTTATAGTTCCTACCCGTAACCTAATCATGACTTTCTATTTTCCTACCATTGAAATGCATTCAGTATTTGGTTGGGTAGGAATTTATCCTTATGTGACAGGAAGCACAAAATGTTACAACTATATTTTTAACTTTTGTGTTTCCATATAAAACGCAATCAAGATGAATTTAATTCTCGATCCATGGCCGTGGTATATAGTAGGTCCGCTTATTACAATTACGATGGTTATGTTTTTATATTTTGGTCAATCTTTTGGAATCTCTTCCAGTCTCAAGCATATGTGTACTGTGGCAGGTGCCGGTAAGTTCTCGGATTTTTTCAGATACGACTGGAGAGATAAGTCTTTTAGTTTGGTTTTTGTTGTCGGATTAGTAATAGGAGGGTGGTTGTCTGCTGCGTATCTAAATGGTAATCAAGCTGTTGATATTTCTGAGGCAACTCGGCTCGCTTTAGAAGGATTGGGGATTAGCGACTTTAATCACTATGCACCGGATGATATATTTGCCAATAAAAGTATAGGAAACAATATTCCTCTACTGATAATTGGAGGGGTATTGATAGGTTTTGGGACGCGTTATGCAAATGGTTGTACATCCGGCCATGCCATTATGGGTTTGGCTAATCTTCAATGGCCATCCCTTCTCGCAGTAGTCGGATTTTTTGTTGGTGGTCTAATAGCTACTTTTGTACTGCTCCCTATTTTTATCAATTAAATATTACCAGGTAATGAAGAATATACCTTTTCTGATTTTAGGAATCTTTTTTGGCATTGTGCTTTCAAAAGGAGAAGTAATCTCATGGTTTCGAATCCAGGAAATGTTTCGTTTTGACGGTTTTCATATGTATGGTGTAATTGGATCGGCTGTTGTTTTGGGTGCTGTTGCAATTAGAAGTATAAAAGCACTTGGAATAAAGGATCGATTTGGTGTAGAAATTAGTCCTGCTCCTATTGAAAGAAATTTTAAGCAATATATTTTTGGTGGAACGATTTTTGGATTGGGCTGGGCCCTGACTGGAGCATGCCCTGGTCCCATATATACGTTGATCGGGTACGGTTATTGGGGGTATGCTATTGTTTTGATCAGTGCAGTTGCAGGAACTTTTTTATATGGCATTTTAAAACCTAAATTGCCTCATTGATCCCCAATTACTATATTTATAACTTTTTATTTATCTGTGTTTTGAAAATGCAGAATTTTACGTATAATTAAGTATTTAAAATAAATCCTGAAGATGCCGATACGTAAAATTTTCCTGGAAGAAAAAGATATACCATCACAATGGTACAATATTGTGGCAGACATGCCAAATAAACCTAAACCTCCTTTACATCCTGGAACTCTTGAACCTATTACGGGTGAAGCTTTAGCACCCCTCTTCCCTGATGAATTGATTAAGCAGGAAGTAAGTACTGATAAATGGATCCCTATTCCGGAGGAAGTAAGAGATGTATACACTTTATGGAGATCAACTCCTCTATATCGTGCCTATGGTTTGGAAAAAGCCCTGGATACACCGGCCAAAATTTATTATAAATACGAAGGTGTAAGTCCTTCTGGTTCACATAAACCTAATACTGCAGTGCCCCAGGCTTACTTCAATAAAAAAGCAGGTGTGAAAAAGATTACTACTGAAACGGGTGCCGGACAATGGGGAAGTGCACTTAGTTTTGCCTGTAATTTGTATGGTATTGAATGTGAAGTGTACATGGTCAAAATTTCATACCATCATAAACCTTATCGCAAAACAATGATGAATACCTGGGGAGCAAATGTAATTGCATCACCTTCGAATCTCACTGAAGCCGGGAAAAAAATATTAGCAAAAGATCCTGATTCTCCGGGTTCATTGGGAATTGCAATATCAGAAGCTGTCGAGAAAGCGGCCCAGGATGAAAACACGAAGTATGCATTGGGTAGTGTCCTCAACCATGTGTTGACTCATCAAACAATAATTGGACTGGAAGCAGTAAAACAAATGGAAATGGCTGGTGATCTCCCAGATGTTGTAATCGCACCCTTTGGAGGGGGATCCAATTTTGCGGGATTATCATTCCCGTTCCTGCGATTAAATTTTGAAGAGGGTAAAAAGATCCGGTGTATTGCAAGCGAACCCGCATCGTGTCCTAAATTAACCAGGGGGCAATTTCGATACGACTTTGGTGATGCGGTTGGAATGACCCCTTTAATTCCTATGTATACGTTGGGACATGACTTTGTCCCAGCTCCCATTCACGCAGGTGGATTGAGATATCACGGAGCCGGTGCTATCGTTAGTCAATTACTTCACGATGGACTCATAGAGGCACAGTCGCATATGAATAAGGAAGTATTTGAGGCGGGTGTACTTTTTGCGAGAACCGAAGGTATTATTCCTGCACCTGAAGCGACTCATGGAATTGCCACGGCTATCCGTGAGGCAGAGCGATGTAAAGAAGAAGGAAAAAAAGAGACCATCTTATTTAATCTTTGTGGTCATGGCAATTTTGATATGAAGGCGTACGAGGATTATTTCGATAAAAAAATCCAGAACCACGAATTGACAGAGGAAGAAATCAAGTCCTCTTTGGGCGCATTAAATACCCCAATGGTGGAATAGTTTGGTTCGACTAAAATAAGAAATAACCTATCCCCACCTGATAGGTGCGGTCGAATTGATCTGATGTTCCTGTGATATTTCCATTAGCATCAGTATGAACTACTTCTCCGAGATTGGTAAGGCCATGGTTATAATGAAATTTTAAAAATAACTTATTCAGATGAATCTTAGTACCAAACCAGGTACCCAGATTGGGAGATTCGAAAATACTAATTTTCGGCCGTCCCGCATCTTGAGGAGTTTTATAATATTCTGATAATTCAATACCATTGTTGATCCCTGCATTGAAAGATAAAAAGCTTAGGATTTTATACTCAATTCCAGCAAGTATATCTATGTAATTAATGCGTGCCTCAAAGGAGTGGTTATGAGTGGATAAAGTTCCTTCAAAACCTTTTTGGGAATATTGCCCTTCCAGTATTATACCTAACCGATCAGTAAAGGAGTATTTCGCTTGCACCCCTGCATAGATTCCATTTTTAACGGTGTAATTCTGGGGACTACTTGAGGTGTTTTTTAAGGTAGAAAGGTTAATACCAAAGCTAGGTGCAAGACTGAATTGACCATGAGAGATTGACAAAAATAAAAAAGAGAATATGACCGTATATACTGATTTCATAAGAGATATTTATTCTATTAATGTTATATAATTAACTATAATAAATGGTACGTTAGTGTCATCGTGTCAGGAATTAACAATTTAAAATAAACTTAATTGTAAAGAATCTCTCAAGTGTGAATCTTCCGGACTGTTTTTTTCCCAATATGGAATCTTAAGAGTCTTTTTTACTCGGCCGGTAGAGGACATGAGTTGACCGGATTCGGGATAGGTTTCTTCCCATTGAAGAATTTTATGGGGAAAGGCTGTAGAAAAAGTTATAGACAGATTTCTATCTAGATCGGGGTAGGTGAGAGAAAGGGTAGTAGTATCTGTTTGTGTCGATTTTGAAACAATACATGTATACGCTTTGGTCTTAGTGTGTTTTAGACGTAGATAGAAAAATCCGGGTATGATTTTGTGTTCTCCGGTTTCAGGAAGAAGGTCTGGACTTATTCTGATCATCGACCAAAAATCATCCTCTAGCCAGGTCTTTTGTATTTCCAAATGATTTGATTCCCCTTCGAAATAACTTTTTATTTCTACTTCGAATCTATTTTTATTGAGTAATTCCATGTAGGTGTGGCCACACCACTCCTGCGAAGAGGAGGTAACTTTTATAGAATGATTTGGGTGACGCACCGGTAAGAAAGTACTTGTCATCATAGAATAGGGATAGATACCAGTGTTGAACTTTTTAGTAAAATTCAATTTAAGCACGGAAATATCTTGAGGTGTTGGATTTTCTGTTTTGACATATTGAGTAGGAGAAAAGGGTTCCGTGACGTAGATAAGGATTGCATCGCCTTTTCGTTGATGTCCATATCGTACCTGGTTAAGTTCGTAACTAGAAATTTCTGCTGTACCCTTATACCAGTACTCATTGAATGAAGAAGGTGGAGAAAAGTTGCTTTTGAATTGGGAATTACATCCTGATGCGAGGCAAAATACAATAAACTGGAACATCAAATATTTCATGTCAAATTATAATTACTTTCTTTAATATAGAGATTTTGCCCAACAATTGTTGTATTACATTTTGAAAAGTTGTTGAAAAATTAAAATCTATTTATGGTGTTCATAATTGCATAATTCAGTTTGAAGAGTCAGGGAACCTTGGATTTGTGAAATATTGCATTTAATCTTTTCTTTTCTAAAGAAGAAACTGACAATATTGGTTGGAATCCGTATCAATCTTGATATTAACATTCAGACGCGATAAACCTTTCAATGGTAGTTGTTTAATACCAAAAATTATTTTTTGGATTTCAAAAAAATAAAATATTCTTGATACTGATCTGTTGGTGATCATATCCAAATTACTTATCTTTTGAACATTAATAAAATTCATAAAATTTTATGGAATATTTGACTTTTGATAAAGAGTCATTGGTGAATTTAGAGTATTCCTTAAACCGGGAAATTTTAAGTACTAATCGAGCAGGAGGGTACTTGAATACCACTTTGCCGTTGTGCAATACTCGCAAATACCACGGACTTTTAGTGCTTCCATTAAAGCAGTTTAACGAAGAAAATTTTGTCTTGCTGTCGGATTTGGATGAAACCATTGTTACAGAGGAACGGAATTTTAATTTGGGATTACATAAATATCCCATGATTTATAGTCCGAGAGGACACAAATATCTTATAGATTTTAAATACGCTCCGGTTCCTACTCTCTGGTACAGGGTGGGTAATATTGTCGTAAAAAAGGAATTGATTTTTGTACATAACCAGGAGAGGCTGTTAATACGATATACAATAGAGAAGTCGCCGAATTCTTTTGAAATGCGATTCCAACCATTTTTGGCTTTTAGAAATACACACGATCTGACAAAAGCCAATATGACTGCTGATACCCGTTTTGAACAAATTGAGAGAGGTGTTTCTTTTTGTCTTTATGAAGGTTTCCCAAGGCTTAATCTTCAGTTGAGTACTGATAATGAATGGATTTCCTGCCCTGATTGGTATTACAACTTTGAATATAAAGAAGAAATTGATCGGGGGTATGCTGGACATGAAGATCTGTTGGTCCCTGGTTTTTTTGAACTAACTGTTTCCCAGGGAGATGTGTTTGTGTTTTCTGCGTCTACAGCGGTTCATAAATCCAGGTCTTTTACCAGGAAATTCAATAGTGAATTAAAGAAAAGGCCACCAAAAAATACTTTTGAAGATTGTCTGAGGAATGCAGCTTCTCAGTTTGTAGTACAAAATGGAAAAACGCAGATTATTGCCGGGTTCCCCTGGTTTGGAAGATGGGGGCGGGATACTTTTATTGCACTACCGGGACTGACAATCAGTTTGGGGGATACAAAAACTTGTTTGGCTGTACTCGATTCGATGGTGAAAGAAATGGATAATGGTATTTTCCCAAATACTGGTAAAAATAACGAAACGCTATATAATTCAGTTGACGCACCGTTGTGGTTTTTTTGGGTTTTACAACGTCTTATAGAAGCAGATATTGATGAAAATCTAATTTGGGATAAATATGGTCCAGTAATGAAAGAAATATTGACCAATTTCAGGGAGGGTAGTATTTATTCTATTTCGATGCATGAAAATGGTTTAATCTGGCAGGGAGAGAAAGGGATGGCCCTGACCTGGATGGATGCGGTAATTGAGGGTAACCCTGTGACACCACGTACCGGTTATGCTGTGGAAATCTGTGCGTTGTGGTACAATGCGGTTTCTTTTGCGGTAGATCTTGCGGGGAAGTTTGAAGACCGGGAGTTCCTTAAGGAATGGCAATCTATTCCTGCACTTACCAAGGATTCCTTTTTGAAAAAATTTTGGATGGAAGACTTGAGTTATCTTGCTGATTTTGTGGATGAAAAGGGGCAGAACGAAGATATGAGACCTAACCAGATTTTTGCTATTTCCTTACCATATTCCATGGTTAGTCTGGAATTACAAAGGAGGATTATTGATCGTATTCGAATTGAATTATTTACAGAAAAAGGGCTGAGGACATTGTCGCCAAAGAGTACTCATTACAAGGGTCGTTATGAAGGGAGTCAAATCCTTCGTGATAAAGCGTATCATCAGGGTACCGTATGGCCCTGGTTATTGGGCCACTTCTTTACTTCCTATATAAAAGTTCACGGCAAGGATGCAACTATTCCTCTTGCAGAAGAGGTGTTGGAATCATTTCAGGAAGATATGTTGTCATACGGAATTGCTTCCATTGCAGAAGTTTATGACGGGGATCCACCCCATAGACCAAAAGGTGCTATTTCACAGGCCTGGAGTGTGGCGGAGGTGATCAGGATTTTAAAATTTGTTCAAAAACATAATAGTTAATATGAAGGTACTAATGTTTGGTTGGGAATTTCCGCCCCATATCAGCGGAGGACTTGGAACGGCTTGTTACGGTCTTACCAAGGGTATGCTACAACATGAATTGGAAATTATTTTTGTTGTCCCTAAGGTATATGGTGACGAGGAATCTTCAAAAATCAATTTGCTTTCAGCTGAACAGGTACCTATTAGTATTAAGAAAAGTGATCTTAAATATTTTAAGGAAAATTTTGAATATATCGAAATGGAATCAGCTTTGGTGCCGTATCTTGACCCAGTGGAGTATGAGCGCAGAATGGCTTATGAGTCCACAAGTACTGCTCTGGATTCTGTATTTACTACCAATCAAAGACTTTCGTTTTCCGGTAAATACGGCTATGATTTATTGGATGAAGTTTCTAAATACGCGCTTATAGGTGCCAGTTTGGGAGAAAAAAAGGATTTTGATATTATTCATTCTCATGATTGGTTAACTTATCCTGCCGGCATAGCAGCTAAGAGAGTGTCTGGAAAACCGCTTGTCATCCATGTTCATGCTACGGAATATGATCGAAGTGGGGAAAATGTGAATCCCGCAATTTTTTCCATAGAAAAAATGGGGATGGAAGCAGCGGATGTAGTTATATGTGTGAGTAATCTGACAAAGAATATCGTCATAAAAAAATACGGGATTTCCCCGGAGAAAATATACACTGTGCACAATGCAGTGGATTTTTCCGGAATGAAAGACAAAGAACAAATTGGAAAGGCTGTTCCGGAAAAGATCGTTACATTCCTGGGGCGGATTACTTTCCAAAAGGGACCTGAATATTTTATTGAAGCGGCTAATAAAGTATTGAAAAAAGATAAGAATGTACGGTTTGTAATGGCGGGCAGTGGAGATATGATGCATCGAATGATCCGCAGAGTTGCCGAGCTCAATATAAGTTCGCATTTTCATTTTACAGGTTTTTTAAAAGGAGATGATGTACCCCGTATGTTTTCAATGAGTGATGTGTATGTGATGCCATCAGTGTCAGAGCCATTTGGAATTAGTCCGTTAGAGGCTATGCATTCCAATGTGCCCGTAATTATTTCAAAGCAATCCGGTGTGGCAGAAATTTTACACCATGCACTAAAAGTAGATTTTTGGGATGTAGATGCCATAGCGGATTCCATTTATGGCGTGTTAAATTATCGTTCTCTTGCCAATACTTTTAAGAAATATGGCCAGAGTGAAGTAGATAATTTGAAATGGGAAAATGCAGCTCTGAAAGTAAAGCAATTGTATGAAAAATTGTCGGTCAACTAAAGAACTTTTTCCATTCTAGAAAACAATGTTTATTTCAAAGTAAAATTTTAAATCACTTCTAACTAAAGATCAAAAATATAAAAGATGAAAGCTATTTGTTTTTATTTCCAGGTTCATCAGCCATACAGGCTAAGGAGATACAGGTTCTTTGATATAGGAAAGAGTCATCATTATTTTGACGACTTTGAAAATGAACGAATCATGAGAAAGGTAGCTGAGAAATGTTATCTCCCAACAAATAAGTTAATGTTGGAATTGATTAATCGCTATGGAGGTAGCTTTAAGATAGCCTATTCAATAAGTGGAACGGCAATGACCCAGTTTAAGGAATATGCACCGGATGTATTGGAAAGTTTTCAACGATTGGCTGAAACGGGATGTGTTGAATTTTTAGCTGAGACGTACAGTCACTCTCTAAGTGCCTTGAAAAGTAAAGAAGAATTTCAGCGACAAGTGGGAATACAGGTGAAGATGACGGAAGAATTATTTGGGAAAACACCTGAAGTATTTAGAAACACAGAGCTTATATATTCCGATGATATAAGTAATATGGTCTATGATATGGGGTATAAAGCTATGCTGACGGAAGGAGCGAAACATATTTTGGGATGGCGCAGCCCCAATTACCTGTATACTAGTTCATCATCACCAAAACTGAAGCTTTTACTTAAGAATTTTACTTTGAGTGATGACATTGCATTTAGATTTTCTAACCGTGCCTGGGAAGAATGGCCATTAACTACAGAAAAATATGTAAACTGGCTCAACCAAATCCATGAAAATGAAGAAATTGTAAATCTATTCATGGACTATGAAACGTTTGGAGAACATCAGTGGGCTGAAACCGGCATTTTTGAATTTATGCGGAAATTACCGGAAGCTGTTTTTGAAAACTCTCAATTCAAATTCAAAACCCCGTCTGAGGTGGTAGAAGATCATCAGCCAAAAGCGCCAATCCATGTGCAATACCCCATCTCTTGGGCTGATGAAGAAAGGGACTTAACAGCGTGGTTAGGTAATGAGATGCAGGATGAAGCTTTTGATCGGTTATACCAATTAATTAATGATATTCGTAAAGTTGATGATCCCAAACTCCTTCACGATTGGAATTTATTACAAACGAGTGACCATTTTTATTACCAATGTACAAAATGGTTTAGTGACGGGGATGTCCACAAATACTTCAATCCCTATGATACTCCCTATGAGGCATTTATCAATTATATGAATGTTCTGGCAGATTTTATGATGAGAGTCAAAGAAGCTGCTGATAAAGCAGATGCCAATGGGAATGGCCAAACATATAATGCCCTGGATGCCATGAGTAAAGAAGATTTGGAAATGGAAATTTCAAGATTGCAAAAGAGGTTGAAATCATTAAAAGAAGCATAGTATATTTAATAATTTGCTTGTTCACACTAAAGCTGTTTTTGTTGTTATCAAGTCCCAGCCATATTCATTATCAGATCGTAGAGGGTCAAAGCGGACGATTACTCTGACCTAGTGCCGTTCAGTTTCCTCTTTATTGGGAGAGTTGTCCTGGTATCGTAATCGGAAGTTTATTTTTCAACGAAGTTGTAGTGAACCATTCCAGGTGCCTTGTTTATAAAATGCAGTAAGGGAACCTGAATTTTATTTAATTCCGGGGAGAATACTTTGTTTTTAATCAAAGCCATTATATTCGTGTATTTATTTCAAACGAAATTTGGAAAGTATGTATTTCCCGGATCGATATTTGGTAACTTCTGCCTTACCGTATGCTAATGGGCCACTTCATCTCGGGCACTTGGCTGGTGCTTATCTATCGGCGGATGCTTATGTGAGATTTCAAAGGTTAATGGGCAAGGATATTGTATATGTTTGTGGGTCAGACGAATATGGTGCAGCTATTACCATACGGGCAAGGAAAGATGGGGTAACCCCACAACAAATAGTAGATAAGTATCACTTTTTGATTAAAGATACTTTTGAGAAAATTGGGATTTCCTTTGATATCTATCACCGGACAACTGCAGAAATCCACGCTGAGACTTCACAGGAATTTTTTAGAAATTTATATAATAAAGGTGAATTTGAGGAGATAGAATCAGAACAATACTACGATGAAGAAGCCAATATGTTTCTGGCGGATCGATATATTTCCGGTACCTGTCCCAATTGTGGTTTTGAAGAAGCTTATGGAGATCAATGCGAACAATGCGGCTCTTCGCTAAGTTCGACCGAACTTAAAAACCCTAAATCAACGATTACTGGTAGTACTCCAGTTTTGAGATCCACTAAACATTGGTATTTACCATTGGATAAAAATGAAGATTGGTTGAGAGGTTGGTTAAAGAATGGAGAACTTGACGGAGAACCTCACCATGATCCAAAGGAATGGAAAAATCATGTTCTCGGACAATGTATGTCATGGTTGGACGGGGGATTACAGCCGAGATCCATGACGCGTGATCTGGATTGGGGGGTAGATGTACCGCAAGAAATAGAGGGAGCCAAAGGGAAGAAGTTGTATGTTTGGATGGATGCTCCTATAGGATATATTTCGGCTACGAAGCAATGGGCAAAAGACCATAATAAAGATTGGAAAGATTATTGGCAAAATCCCAAATCTGCCTTAATCCATTTTATAGGAAAGGATAATATCGTATTTCATTGTGTCACATTTCCTGCTATTTTGAAATTACACGGTGACTTTAATTTACCCGTAAATGTCCCTGCCAACCAATTTATGAATTTGGAAGGGAAAAAGCTTTCCACTTCCAAGGGATGGGCTGTATGGGTACATGAATATCTAGATGATTTACCGGGAAAGGAAGATGTTCTTAGATATACTTTATTCAAAAATATGCCTGAACAAAGGGATTCGGAATTTACCTGGAAAGGATGGCAAGAAGCAAATAATAGTGAATTGGTAAATAATCTTGGAAATTTTGTTAACCGTGTATTGGTTTTAACAAATAAATATTACGACGGTAAAGTTCCCGATTTCGATCCTGATATTGATTTTTCAGGGAGCGAAGGGGTGGATATGCCTATGTGGCATGATTCTGAATTATTGGCTTTATTTGATCAGATAGATGCTTATAGCAATAGTATAAGATCTTATGATTTTAGAGGAGCATTACGAACAGTAATGGATATTTCATCTGCCGGGAATAGCATTTTACAACAAAATGAACCCTGGAAGGTAGTGAAAGAGGATCCGGAACTGGTAAAGGTAGTCATGAATGTTTGTTTACAGTATGTAACTGCATTGAGTATTATTTTAGAGCCTTTTGTGCCTTTTTCATCGAAGAAATTGAGACAATTATTGAATTTAGAGGAACTTCACGGCGATGGCGAGCTATTGGAATTATTGGGTAACCTTGCAGAAGGAGAACTTCCGTTACGCACAGGCCATACAATTGGAAAGGCAGAACACTTATTTAGCCGGATTGACGACGATATTGTAGAAGCACAAGTTGAAAAACTTCGGAAGAGGTCGGAGTTGAATAATGAAGAGGCAAAACAGGATGAAGAAATAAGTTTCCCACCATTTTTAGAGGAGATCCAATTCGAGGATTTCTCAAAATTGGATTTGAGGATAGGTGAAATAATTGAAGCAAAAAAAGTAAAAAAAGCCGATAAGTTATTAGAAATTAAATTGAAGGTAGGACCAGAAGAGCGAACGGTTGTTTCCGGAATTGCCAAACATTTTATTCCTGAAGAAATTACAGGTCAAAAGGTAGTTTATCTGGCAAATCTGGCGCCTAAAAAATTGAGAGGTGTGGTTTCTCAGGGGATGATATTGATGGCCGAAGGCCCTGATGGCAATTTGAGTTTTGTTGCCCCTCCGGGAAACATGGAAGCGGGCAGTAAGGTTTCTTAATGTAATATGATGTGAAGCACCAGGAGCAAAAGATATTTTATACAACCCGGAATGCATTGCTTGTCTTTGGTTTTGGTACGGTAATTTATTCGGGGTATCAGATGAGTTCGCAACCATTTTGGGGGTATTTGCCCAAGGTTTTCTTTCTGGGTTTTTATGTGTTTTCTTTGACTTTAATAACATTTCATAAAACGCTTAGAAGGAGACTGGAGGAAGACACCTTTCTTCTACGTGCTCTTGGACTTTCTGTAATTTCAGGACTGGGGTTAGGATTAGGTTTCCCTCCGTACTGGCTATTGCCGCTAATATTTTGTGGATTTGTTCCATTACTTATTATTTTAAAACATAGGGTAGAGAATAAATTATCCCGAAGGTCATATATCTTACTGCTTTTTAATGCTTTCATCATATGGAATATTTGGAGTACCCATTGGGTCGCTAATTCAGCTTTAGCTGCCGGAGTCGTCGCAATTGTACTTAATAGTTTATTTATGGTGCTACCTTGGTTAATGTGTAGTTGGCTAAGTCGAAGATTGAATATTTCTGATTATTGGGGGCTGGTATGGGCGGCTGCCTGGATCTTGTTTGAATTTTTGCATTTGCGATGGGATATTTCCTGGCCGTGGCTCAACCTGGGGAATGCAATGGCTTCATTTCCATTTTTGGCCCAGTGGTATGAATATACAGGGGTACTCGGAGGAACCGCGTGGATATTGGGAGCCAATTTTTTACTTTATAGGGTATACGTAAAAATAAAGTCTGCAGCGTCATTTCGAAGCTCAATCTTTACAGCTGGTATTTGGATTTTTATACCCGCTGTAATTTCAGGTATAATGTATTTTAGTTACACGCTTCCGGAGGATATGGGAAGATTTTCGGTAATTAATCCTAATATAGAGCCCCACTACGAAAAGTTTGACCTGGGGTTTTCCGAGCAAAAAGGATCTTTTGATCGTTTGATTGATCGTGCCCTTGCAAAAGATCCTGATCTTATTTTATTACCGGAAACAAGTTTTAATCGGATCAATTTGTCTTCTATTGAAAGTAATGCAGGCATAGGTTACTTACAGAGTAAATTGCTGAGTACTGATTACAAAACAAAGGTTTTGACAGGGATAAGTGCTTTTGATATTTTTGAGAAAGACCATGTTCCCAATAGACCGTCCATCCGGGAATCAAAAGATAGGAGCGGAAATACATATTATTGGGAAGTTTATAATTCAGCGATCCTGGTTGGGAATGATTCAATCCCAGTATACCACAAACAGAAATTGGTACCGGGAGCAGAAATATTCCCTTATAGAAAATTGTTGTTTTTCTTCAAACCTTTAATAGATAAGCTGGGAGGGTCAATATATGGTTATGGACGTCCTGAATCCCAAAATGTCTTTACGATTCGTGAGATCAAAATAGGTCCTATTATTTGCTATGAATCGGTTTATGGAGAGTTTTGTCGTAAATATGTTGCCAACGGTGCTAATGTGTTGGGTATCGTTACTAATGATGGATGGTGGGACGATACGGAAGGTCACAAGCAGCATTATGAATTTGCTGCCTTGAGAGCTATTGAATATAGGCGTTCTGTTGTCCGGTCTGCTAATTTGGGATTTTGTGGCGGTTTCAATCCATTGGGGAATGAATTAACCCAACCCAATAAATACAACCAACCAACAGAGATAACTTTTGAGGCACCGTTAAATTCTGAAATTACATTTTATGCTAAATGGGGAGATTTTATGGGGAGGTTTAGTTTGTTCTTTTTGATTTTTATGGGGCTAAAAGGAGTGGTGGAAACGATAAAATCGGATAAGTAGTTGTTGGGTAGCAGCTTGGGTACCATTAGTCATAAGTATAGATGGATTTGGTAATGGGAAGTACGAAGTTTTTTTCCAGGTCTTCACCTTCTTCCTTTCTCAATCCTAATATCTGAGAATTATTTTTCTTAATAAACAGGATTATATATGCGGTCGGAGTATAGATCTATAATGTACTTGTATTTGGTTTAATTTTGATTCCTTGAGATCATCTATTTTCAGTGTTGAGACTTTGGAACTAATGCCTTCCCGGTAAAAGTTTCTTACAGATCCGGGAAAGAATTAATTTTTTTATAGGTTTTGTTTACAACATCTACTCTGTATCCTACGTTTTGTTTCCCATTTGATAGAATTAAAAAAGGAGCCGAAACTTGATAATTATACCAAATAGCCTGTTCAAAAGTCTGCTCTGTAAGGTTTACGCCAGGGGCTTTACATTCAAAAAGTATGTGGGGAGTCAGATTTGCATTGTAATAGACAATATCAAATCTTCGTTTTTGACCAAATACTTTAATTGTTTTTTCAATGGCTATTCTGGTTGGTATAGCTTTTTTTTCATTTACTATATAATGGATCATGCATTGTCTCACCAATTCTTCAGGTTGGATCTGAAGCCATTTTCTTCGAATACGATCGAATACCTTACCGTTTTTAAATTTAAGAACCTTTAAATATGAATGTAAATCTATATTCATAATTTTTTTGAAAATCATTTGTTTATGACAAATACATATATGAAAAACATAATTTGTTCATAAAGTCCTAGAAATTTAATAAATTAAATTAATAATGTTTATGCTACATTTGCAAAAGTAATTAAGCGTCAAAGAACGGCATTGAATTATTTGTTCTTTCGTAAAATGAAATTATATTTAGTACATAATAAGGAATATCAAATTATTGTTAAGTAAATTATTTAATAAAAAACATTGTTATGAAAAAGCATGTCAAGATTGCAGCTGTACTATTCTTGGGATTGTCTGTAATGACTTCCTGTGTTTCTAAAAAGAAATACGAAGAATTAGAAGCTCAAAAAATGGACCTGAATAATCAACTTGATCAGGCCAAGTCCGACATTCAAGATTTGGAAAATACTAAAGAAGAATTGGAAAACCGTTCTGCCGAATTAGAGGATGAGGTAGCTGATTTAAGTTCTTCTTTGGAACAAACTAAGACTCAGGTCAAAACAGTCGAAACAGAGCGAGAGGCAGCAGTTAGCAAGCTAACTACAATCAAGGATGAAATATCTGATGTTTTGATGGAGGATGAAAATATTGACCTTGAAGAAAAGGACGGTAAGCTTTATTTGACATTAGGAGATGACATTTTATATAGATTTGGTTCCAGTAGAATTTCTTCGGATGGAAAAAGTGTAATAGACAATGTGGCTTCGATTATCCAGAATCATTCCGATGTTAAGATTATCATTGAGTCGCATACTGATAACCGTATGATGAAAGAAGGAGCTCCTTACAGAGATAATTGGGATCTATCTGTAGCTCGTTCCGCCAATGTGGTTAGACAACTTGTAAAAAGTGGTGTTGCACCCGAGCAATTGTTAGCAGCGGGTAAAGGTGAATATGATCCTGTAGTAGAAGGTGATGGCTTGTCTATTGAGGATCTTGAGCCTAATAGAAGAACAGAATTTATTATTCTGCCGGACGTAAGACCTTTAATTTCAATTTCTAAGAATATCAATCCGTAATAGATTAATTAGGGCTTTAAGTCAGATTAATAACGGTAAGATTATAATTATAGGAGGGAAGGTTTGACCTTTCCTCCTTTATTATTTTTCAGGTGTTTTTCCAGCCATTGATCCTGTTCCCACAAAATATGGAGAACTGATTCACGAGCCTGATACCCATGGCTCTCTTTGGGTAGCAGGACTAATCTGACATTGGCTCCTAATCCTTTCAAAGCCTCAAAATATCGCTCGCTTTGCATTGTAAAGGTCCCGGAGTTGTTATCGTCTTTACCGTGGATTAATAATAGGGGTGCTGATAATTTATCTGCATGCATAAACGGAGACATGGCATTATACGTTTCGGGTGCTTCCCAATAATTTCTTTGTTCGCTTTGGAATCCAAATGGTGTCAGTGTACGATTGTAGGCTCCGCTTCTGGCTATTCCTGCTGCAAATAGGTCTGTGTGTGTTAATAAATTTGCAGCCATGAAGGCACCATAACTGTGTCCTCCTATCGCTACTTTTTCTCGGTCAATGAATCCCAGGTTATCTAAAGCATCAATTGCAGCAAGAGCATTTTCAGATAATTGTTGGATAAACGAATCATTTGGTTCGGTCCCATTTTCTCCAATTATAGGAAAGGATACTTCATCAAAAACAGCATAACCTTTCATTACCCAGAATATTGGTGAACCATACCAGGGGAATATAAATTCTTTATCAGAGGTAGTTATCTGACCGGCATTATCTTTATCATTAAATTCATTTGGGTAGGCCCACATAATTAAAGGCAATTTCTTTCCGGTATTTTTTTGATGATCTGGAGGCAAGTAAAGGGTGCCGTGCAGGGCAACTCCATCTTTTCTCCTGTATTTAATAATCCTTTTGCTCACTTTCGTCAGAGAGATAAAGGGATTTTTGAAGTTCGTCAAATTGATTGCGCCATTGTCGGAAATGTTCTTTATGAAATAATTGGGATATTTGTTTTTTGATTCCTTTTGGAGAATAATTTTGCCTTTGTGTATATTAATAACTGCTGCTAATTGAATTAATTCGTCCTCATCTTTGACTTGCCATATTCTTTTAGTCGCATCAGAAAATAAATTTACACGATCAATGAAGGGTTTTTTTCCATCGGGGGAGTGTCCTTCACCTGCCCGGTATACCTTTTCAGGTGAACCACAAATTACGGATCGGTTATATTCATTTTTTTCAGTTATAATACGTCCAGGGTCCTGGTACCGGTCCTGGAAGTTCCTGTCTATTACTACCCTGTGATCACCAGGCTTTTTATCTCCCAGGTTGACAAAGATGGTTCTTGTCCTTTTTGTATCCCACCAGAATTCAGTAATAAGGGCAAAATTCGGATTTCCCCATTGCGCATGACTGAATCGAAACTTGGTTTTACCTATTGATTTCGGAGGACTTGAAAAGGGAGCATCCCAAAGAAATATTTCGTCGCGAAATTCAGTTTGGAATTTTGGATCCCCATTGTCAGTGGCCTGAGCAAAACATAAAGTTGCCGGTGAATTACTCTTCCAGGAAAAATTCCTTTTCCCTACTTGAACGGCCATAAACCCTTTAGGTAAATTTTCAAGAGCAGGTACGGATTCTAATAGTGTAATATGATCGCCGGAAGAATTATAAATTTCTATAGTCTTGGGAAATTTGTAATAAGGTACAACATACGAAAATGGCCTGTGGATTTCATCTACCTTAATATAATTCCCATCAGGAGAAAATGAAAGGCCCGAATAAATACCATGGTTTTTCCATACGGAATTTTTCCCATCCAAATCTACCTTTACAATAATTGAAGTCGAGAGAATTTCGAAATTGTGTTCATCAATCGTGTCTTTTAGAAGATCCTGATAGGTGCGGTTGTGTGATTTTTTGCCTTCATTACTTTTTATTACGGGACCTTCCGGTATTCTGGATTTTCGATTGATTAATTCCTTCTTATCTTCTGGGACCTGAAAGGTTAACAGGAAATTTCCCGATGGTGACCAAATATAAGGGGTACATAAACTAGCGTTTAGGTAACCGGAACTTATTCGTTCTGCCCGATACGTATTTACATCCGCTACCCACAATTCCAATCCGGATGGTTGCAAAACCGCGAAAGCAATTTTGTCTTCATTCGGTGACCATTTTATATGTTGTATTTTTGGAGAGTCAGGGAGGCCTATAACTGGGTTTATTTTTTTGCTATCTATAGATTGTATACTGATAGAGTCGTAATAATGTGCACGACTTTCTGTATTGGTTAAAGGATTTAGCTTTAAACCAGCTAATTGAATCTCAGGTTGAGAAAGATCTTCAATAGATTTGTACATAGACCGTTCCAGATACACTATTTTTGTAGCCGTAGAATTTATTCTAAGGGCAGGTGGTAAAGTTACATCTGCTAATTGTAAGATTTCTGATGAAGGAACTTTGTATTTCAATGGATAATTAATTTTATGGATAGCTTAATGCTTTTCATGGTAAATCTTCCACACTCTATCAGCATCTTGTATATTATTTCCTTCCATATCCATCAAGTAGAGACCTTCATCTTTAACGGCAAATCTAAGTATAATTGTCCCACTTGAAAGGAAAAGGCCCATTTGAGAACCATCTTTTAAAAATGAGTACAGACCGTTGGTCGTTTTTTCGTTTAGGTGATGTTCTCCCAGACGCTGGACTTGTTCCAACTTAAACGTCTCGTCCTTATAGAGATACAATTTATTGTAAATAGAGTCCAGGCCTACGCGACTGATCGACCCTTTATATAAAGTGAAATCATTGGAATCTTCAAATTTTAAAGTCATTTTTTCTTTTGAATCGGAAGAATCAGACTTGCATGATTGGAAAGCAAATAGAAATATACATTGGACAATTAGCAATAGTATAACTTGTTGAAATTTCATTTCATAAATATTGAATGAATGAGTAAAATTAAAAATTCAATTATTGATTGTGGTATTTGGAAAATTTTTTTGATAAATATATATTTTTTTTATCCTTCTATACGATTTATATTAGCTTTGCGTTTCATAAGTATTAATAAAATATTTGGACATGAAAAATAATTGGTTATTGATCCCCTTCGTACTATTGGCATTGGTTTCTTGTAATTCAGGTGGCGATAGTGATCTAAGGGATCAAGCGCGTGAAAGTCTCGAAAATCAAACCGTTGTTTCTCCAGGTGCTCAGGGCGCAATGGCGGCTCAAACAGATGAAGTATCTGGTCCTGTTACCGCTATAACTTTTGAATCTAAAAAGTTTGATTTTGGTACGGCCGAATCGGGTGATAAAGTGAAAAATGTATTCAAGTTTACTAATACGGGTGATGAACCGCTTGTTATTTCAAATGTAAAACCTTCCTGCGGTTGTACTACTCCAAGTTGGCCAAAGGAACCTATTGCTCCAGGTGAATCAGGCGAAATTGAGGCTATTTTTGATACATCAGGTAAATCAGGGGCGCAGACAAAATCGATTACAGTAACGGCTAATACAGATCCTTCTTCAAGTATTTTAATTTTGGAAGGAACAGTAAATAAGTAATAGAAATAGAAGAACATTTACATAAAGATGAGCTGAAGGATAGATTTATTCTTCAGCTTTTTTTGTGTAAATATTGAATGAATTTTTGAAGCGCTAATGCCCGGTGACTAATAGTGTTTTTTGTTTCAATGGAAAGTTCTGCAAAGGTTTGATCGTACCCATCGGGTAGGAAAATAGGATCATATCCAAACCCTTTATCTCCTGATTTTCCTGTCGTTATCGTTCCATAAATTATTCCTTCAAATGTTGATATATCTCCATTTTCTATATATGCCAGCACGGTTTTAAATCGGGCGTTTCGATTTTTGATATCCTTTAGTTTATGAAGCACCAATTCTATGTTATCTTCATTTGATTTTTGATCACCTGCATATCTGGCCGAGTATACACCCGGCTCGCCATTAAGGGCTTCAATTTCAAGCCCTGTATCTTCAGCAAAACAATTAATTTGATATTTTTCATAAATAAATGTAGCTTTTTGCACAGCATTGCCTTCGATTGTGTCTTGAGTTTCGGGTATTTCTCCATTAAATCCAATAGATTTAAGGTCTTTGATAATAAATTGGTCTCCGATTTTTTTCTGTACTTCCATGAGCTTATTTTGATTGGAAGTGGCAAAGAGAAGTTTATCCTTCATTTAAAATGGTTGTTTTTAGGAGATTCCATAATTGGGCTTTTTCGTCTTTAGACTTCATAATCATGGACGGGGAGGATGCTTTGGCGATAGTCAAATTAAATAGGTTGCTAATTGTATAATTTTCTGAATCGAGATTCAATCCCAGCTGACGAGGCTTTATTCCCATAAGTAATACAAACATTTTTGAATTCGAAGAAATTTTTTCAATAAGCGAAAATGTATCACTCTCATTTATTGAGACTATTTGGATGTTAGAAGAATCCAGGTTAAGTGTTTTCATCACTTTATTTACAAAATTTAATTCTTCAGGGTTGGTTTCAGGCACAATTGTCAATATCTTTACGTTTTCATTTATATTGAAGCAATTTTTGTCATTTAAGGTATTTGTCTTATAGATTTTATATTCACTAAATGGGTTTTGTTGATACATATTGTAAATTTGTATTATACCTGTAAAATTATGAGTTATGAGCACCATTGCATCAAATTTTAAAGTTACAAAAGTTTCTGAATCCAGATTGACCGAAGTGGATTTAAAAAATATTCCATTCGGGAGAGTGTTCACAGATCACATGTTCATTGCTCATTATGCGGAGGGGCAATGGAAGGATATGGAAATAAAAAAATTGGAGAATTTTTCGTTACATCCTTCTAATCTTGCTTTACATTATGGTCAATCCATATTTGAAGGGATGAAGGCTTCAAAGAATGAGAAAGGAAATCCACTTTTGTTTAGGCCGGACGAACACATCAAAAGGTTGAACAGATCTGCAGAAAGAATGTGCATGCCCTTATTTCCAGAAGATGTCTTTGTCGAAGCATTAACTGAATTAGTGAAAATTGATAAGGACTGGATTCCCGATCACCCGGGCAGTTCTTTATATATCCGTCCCTTGATGTTCGCTACAGATGAGTTTTTAGGGGTTGCTCCTTCTGAGACTTTTATTTTTGTGATTTTACTATTACCGGTTGGTCCATATTATGATAAGCCCGTTAAATTGATTGCCGACCCCACTTATGTAAGAGCTGTAAAGGGAGGTACCGGTGAAGCAAAAACAGCTGGAAACTACGCAGCGTCGCTTTATCCTTCGAAAGTGGCAAAAGAAAATGGATTTGATCAAATCCTGTGGCTGGATGGCGTAGAAAAAAAGTTTGTTCAGGAAGTTGGAACGATGAATATATTTTTCGTGTTTGATGACCGCATTGTCACACCGAAAGCAGATGGTGCCATTCTTAAGGGGATAACACGAAAATCTTTTATAGAATTAC
Source organism: Membranihabitans maritimus (assembly GCF_021729145.1). Taxonomy (GTDB): domain Bacteria; phylum Bacteroidota; class Bacteroidia; order Chitinophagales; family Saprospiraceae; genus Membranihabitans; species Membranihabitans maritimus. The sequence continues at coordinate 160,283 of NZ_JAJSLW010000012.1, forward strand.
TTAAAGACAAAGGGTTTATAGTAGAGGAACGACCTGTGGAGATACAGGAAGTAATGGATAAAGGGAAATCCGGGGAATTAAAGGAAGTTTTTGGTTCCGGTACGGCCGCAGTGGCTACGACTATAACGCAAATAAATTACCTAGATCAAGTGATTAAATTTGATCCGGACAAAGCTGAAATTGCCCCATGGTTAAAGGAAAATATCGAAGATATGAGAAATGGAAGAAAAAAAGACCCATATGGATGGGTACTGGAGGTGATGTAAATAGCTGTAAAATAAATTAATATATATAAGGCTCGGAGTGTAAACCCGGGCCTTTTTTTGTCCTTCTGTTCTTATAGTTAAATAATGTATAAAGTGTATAAAGTTTTACTTTAGTGTTTAATATATTATAAAAAATCATAATTTGGCAAGGTTATTGCTTCACTTCAATTGTCTTACTGGACGTAAGCTAAAATTGAGGTGTTATGAAGAAAACTTATTTACTAACCCGAATTTTGAAACCTGATTTGCATATAGCAAGAAAGGTTACTTTCGCGTTAGTCCTATATTTAATCGGAATAAATTTCGTGTATTCACAAGGCCCAAATTGTGAGGAATTTATTCCGGGAATTGATTATGATGGTAATTCATTCTTTTATGTTCATGAATTTTTATCTAACGAACCGGAATTGCCTGTAAGGCTGACAATCAGAAATAATGGGCAAGAAATTGTGCACGAAAGTCAGCATTACAATTACGATGATATAGTATCATTTAATATATGTCCCTATCTTCAGGATAGTCTGCAATTTAGGGTTGAAAATGATGAAAGTTACTGCGAGAGTAAGATATATGTTGGTATACCACCCAAACCTTATATGAATGGAAGATACACTACCGTTTTTTGTAGTGATTCAATTGTGAAAAATGAACAGCCTATTGATAGTATTTACCCGGATGTAATCTTTGCTTGTGGAGTAGAACCAAAAGTTACCTTTTCTTCTGATTGGGTAGATAAATATGATTGTGAAGATTATGACAATGATACTTTAAAGGTCATTTATCGCGAATTCGAAGGTTTTGATAAATACAAACGTCGATTTGCGACGCAGGATACTATTGTAGTACTAAAGGTTCCTGAAATTACGGATAGTCAATTTATCTGTGCTGAAAATGATACCTTGTTTTGTGGCAAAGCAGATGATTTCGGTCCAAAATTCTTTTATGAGAACCCGATTACCGGGGAGAATGATACCATTTCGATGGTAGATGTAACTATCGGATCTAATAAGATACTTGAGTTTAATGCTACTTCTTATCTTGAAGAGTGTGGTATTCAGTATTCTGTTCAGTCAGAACTGATAGACAATACAAAGTGTGAGAAAAGGTATAGGGTCGAAGTAGAATTTTCTCAAAATTGTTATTTCTCTGAGCCCGGACTTATGAGGCGAAATAAGGGATTATCGAATTTGGGAAAGGGGAAATACCGATGTGTATTCTGGGCATTGGACCGTGATACCCTGGCTCCTTCCATTCTGATAGAAGATCTCGTAATTACAAATAAAACGACTACGCATAATTGTGAAGCTCCTATAGAATTCCCTGCCATTAAAATTGAAGACAAATGGGCTGGGGTAAGACATGCAAAAGCAGATGTAAGAGGAGAATTTACTGTGGAACTTACAAAGCAAGGCGATTTTTGGAAACCTGTAGAAAAAAGATTTCTTCCCGTCGGCGGTCAAACATATGAACATTTCTCCGATAAATTAATGTCAGATTTTGAGAACGCAATGGACAGGAATTTTTCAGATTCGTACAGAAAGTATACAGACCCTATAAGTTGCATTCCGTTTTCCCTGGTAGGAAATGGAAAAGCGAAATTATCCTTACAAGAGGGTATCTGTAGTCAGTCATTGACTGTAAATACATATGGAAGTTCTGAACCTGTAGCTCTGGAAGTTCCGCTGCAACCAAGGGCGCCGGACAATTCAGTGATCAAGGTAGCTGTAGATGTGTATACTGATAATCCCTTTACACTTCGCGGATATGATATGTACAATAATTGGGTCCATCACGATTCTGTAATAGAGCAACCATTAGGGTGTGGCAGGGTCCGAAAAATTTATGAATTTTCGGATTCCGTGGAATACATACGTATGTCGGCGCTTACAGGAAGTTTTTCGATTGATAATTTCAATTATTCTATTACCACAAAGATAGAAAACGCTTATAAAGTCATAGTGGAAGGTAAGGATAGTTGTAATCTGATGGCACAAGATTCGTTTTACATAATAGTAAAAGACAAAACTGAACCTACTGTTGCTTGTGATAAAGATATTGTTGTTGGATTGACAGGTAAGCTGACCTGGGTTGATGCTAATATTTTTGATGAAGGGAGTTATGATAATTGTGGTATTTATACCATTTTGGGACGTCGGAAAAACTGGGCAAATTCATGTGGAGTGAATCTTTGTGATGGATTGGAAACAGATAAGCGAATTAATCCGGTTGAAGCACATTATGCTGAATTTGTGGATTGGCTCAAATACGATGGAGAACCGTGTTCGGAGATGTTGTATGAACAATGGCAATTGGATTCGGCTTATTACTGTCCGAAAACTGATGAACACGGCAATGTAATTAAAGGCAAGAAACCCACATTAGGAGGAGGATGGACGGAAAAAATACCATTTTGTTGTGAAGATGCTTGTGGAGAAGTGGATATTGAATTATTAGTAGTGGATTATTGGTGTAATTGGACTATATGTTGGACCACAGTAAAAGTGGAAGATAAACAGGGATTATCTGTTATCCAGGATATTGAACGGGAATTGACCATTTCGTGCGCATCGTATTCAGAAAATTATCAGGATTTGGTTGAAAAAGCGTTAATGTATAATGGTGACGAGTTTGAAAATACTGATAGGGTAAAAGCATTTGATGACTTAGACGAAGTTTTCGGAGGCTATGAAGAAGTGTGGAAGAACATCGATGGATATTTAGTTGATAAGGAGGGTGGAAATGTAGTGCCATCTGAGTATACAACAACTGTAAAGGATATTCGATGTGAAAACTATTCAAAGAAAGAAAAAGTTGCGATATATAATGAACATACCGGAAAGTATGATTGGGTGGAAGAATATATTCCTGCGGTAAAAAAAGAGGAGACTGAAATACAAGTGCGAAATGGAATTATTGCTGTTAATTGTTCCGTAAGTGTGTATCAGGATCTTTGGGTTGATTTAGACGATTGTGGTACTGGGACGATTCGCAGGAGGTTTTTTATTGTAAGTGGCTGTAATGAAAGTATAAATGGTGGTAAAAAACTCAGGGATACTGTCTATAAAGAGCAGAAAATTATAATCAATCAGGATTGTGAAATAAGCCTTGGAATGTTCAACTTACCCACCAGAGAGATCTCCAAAGAAGTATGCTCCTTTGAAAAGGATCAGTTAGGTAATTATTCGGGTGATCTTCACCCTGAGGAGACGGGCCGGCCTGATTTTATATGGAATCAAAGCTGTAAATCCCTGGAAATTAGTTATGAAGATAAGTTGTTTAACCTGGTAGGGAGTAATCAAAAAGCTGATTACAAGTTAATTCGGACCTGGGAAATAAAAGATTGGTGTGGTAGCTCTTCCGGGGAGCATGGTAATGTCAGGGGGAAAACGTTGGAATACGAACAAAAAATTATCATAACCGAAGTAGAGGAGTGCAATGACTCTTCAGGATTTTTTTCCATTGCTGGAAAGATAACTAATACAGCGATGAAACCAATGAAAGATGTAAATCTAACATTTCATTCGGGGGGTGAAATTGTGGGAAATGTTAAGACAAATGAAGTTGGAAATTATCACATGGAATTGGGGGAATCGATGGATATAACAGTTGTACCTGAGAGAAAGACTGATATGATGAATGGTATTACGACCTTTGATATAATTCTAATTCATCAACATATTCTGAATAAGAATATACTGTCGGGACAATACAAGAAAGTTGCTGCAGATATCAATCAAAATGGCAGGATCGATTGGGTAGATGTTATGCAGCTTAGAAAAATAATGTTGAATCCTGAATCCTTTTTACCTTATTCAAATGGATATCGGTTTTTCGAATCAACAACGGGCAATGAATATGGAATAGCAGAATCGGGAGAAGTATCGACCTTTAACATGGATTTTACTGGCGTTAAAATAGGGGATGTTGATTTCTCCTATATGGAAAGCAGTGATAATAGTCGTGGGCGGAATCTGTCTTTTGAAAATGTAGTGGATGGGTCCTCTTTCATTTTTAATATAAAAGACAGGGTTTTGAATCCTGGGAAGATTTATAAAATTCCGGTTACTGCAGGAAATGTTGATAATATTCTTGGGTTCCAATTTGAATTACAAGGCGATGAAGGTGCTGTTTCTTCCCTCAATATTCTACCTGGGGTTCTACAAATTACCAGCGATAATTATTCTTTTGGAGAATTGGGGAAATTATATGTAAGTTGGTCTGATGCTCGTGGGGTAATGGTTAATCAAGGTGATGTTTTATTCACGGCAGAGGTTCAGGTAAATGAACGAAAAACGGTTCAAAGTCTATTTCAACTGGGTAATTCGGTGTTGGCACCGGAAAGCTATATTGAACCTGGAATTGTTCAGGGGTTAGATGTTCGCATAATGCCAGACCATATGGAAGGAAGCCGAAATTTCGTTAATCATGCTCCTAATCCATTTTCTGAGGAGACCGTAATTTCATTCGAATTGGACGAAGAAGAAATGGTTAAATTTTCAGTATATGATATGGCGGGAAAGGCCATTATAAGTAAAGAAATTAATGGAAGTAGGGGAATGAATTCAGAAGTTATTTTCGGAGAGGCATTACCAGCTTCAGGTATTTACTTTTATGAGATTAAAAGTTCCTCCATTCACAGGATTAATAAAGTAGTATTTATAAAAAGATAAAGTTTTCTTCAATTTTACCTTAAGAAGAAAGGGGACTCAAAGGAGCCCCCTTTTTTTTTGCCCGTAGGATAAAATTATTCCTGACTTCCGAGAATAAGGGGCAATCCGTCTTCTCCACTACCAATAACCACAATTTTAGAATTTTGAGATTCTGCCAGTTGAAGCGTTGCCTCAATTCCTTTATTCCTCAATATGTTTTGGTCGATACTTGAACTTAACAGGCGATTAGCATCTGCTTGTGCCTGGGCTTCTATTATGACCCTCTCAGCTTCCTTTCTTTCCCTTTCCAGTCGGAATTCATATTCGAGAGCAGACTGTTCTTCTTTTAGTTTGCGCTCTATGGCTTGTTCCAGTGTAGGAGGTAATTTAACCTCTCGAATAAGTACGGCATCCAAATAAATGTGTTTGGGGTCCACATTTTTTAGGGTTAACTCATATATCTCCGTTTGGATAGTTTCCCGTCTGCTACTATATAATTCCTCAGGTAGATACTTACCTATGACTTCCCGGGTAGCAGATCGAAGTGATGGCTTAAGAACTCTTTCGGCGTAATCTATTCCAACCTCATTATGTAGTGAAGCTACCTTACCACTTTTAGGTTGGTACAAAAAGGAAAGATCTAATTTGATATTGAGACCATTTCGGGAAAGAACCTCCATGGATTCGTTATCTTCATGTATTCGAACATCATAAACAAACATTTTATTCCATGGCATAACAAGATGGAATCCCTGGTTATATGTGGTTTCCATATCCAGGCCACCCCCGAATCTTTTAAATAAGACCCCTTTATGTCCGGGTTCTATGGTGAGAAAAGTAGAACTGGTAAGTATGGATATTAGAATAATTCCTACAATAAAAGCGACAATCCATTTAGTAAGGCCGCTCAGATTGAATGCATTGGGTTGATTTGGTCTATTCGTTTGATTCATTGGCAATTTTTATTATTTGATTTACTTTAATATTAACATAATCTCCGGGCAGATCGTTCAGACATTTGAAATGTCCTTTTGGACAATTTTCGCTGCCCAGTTTGGAACACGGGTGACATTTTAATGATTTATTTTCCAGGAAAATTGATTTGTGGGTCATTTCTTCAGGAAAATAAGGATCCATTCCCAGTGAGGGTGATGTTGCTCCCCAGATAGAGAGAATAGGCTTTTTAAAGGCTGCAGCTATGTGCATGGTTGCAGTATCATGTGAAATGACAAAAATACTGTCTTCAATTATTTTTGCGGATGTATGAAGATTACAAATGTTAACCATATTTATGCAATTATCACCTAGATGGTCTTTTATAAAGGCTGCAGCCTCAACCTCTGTCTTCCCTCCCAGGAGAACCAATGTACAGGGTAGGTTCCCAAAGTGATAAACGATCTTTTCCGGTGGCATCTTTTTGGTATTATAGGTACCTCCAATACCATATACAATATATTTTTTTTCTTGTATTGGGTTTACAGTTTTTTGGCCGTAATGATACTCCAATCCCAGATTATCATTTTCAATCCCTATTTTCATCAGACTGTGAAAGTACCTATTAACCAGGTGACGTGGTTCCTTTATGCTGTCGAATTGGAAATTGACCAATAACCATTTTTGTATATTGATCTTGTTGAAAGAAAGATGAGGGGCTTTTATTCTTCTTATAAATCTCAGGGATCTTAAGTTTTTATGTAAGTCAACAACCAGGTCATAGTTTTCTTTTTTTAATTCAGTGGCTAACTCAGTAAAATTATCATCTAATGGATGGATCTTATCAATATAGGGGTTAAACTCATGTATAAATTTGAATTTCTTTTTAGTCAACCAATGTACCTCGGCACCTAGTTGTGTTTTTATAGTCCTGAAAATGGGACTGCACAATATGATATCGCCTATGGAACTAAACCGTATAATTAGAATTTTTTTGTATGAAACACCTTTTAGCATTGGGTTATAGCAGGAATTTTAGTTGTTAATAATTAACAATAATAGGCAAAATGTGGAAAACTAATACTGCTTTGAACCGGGCCAAAGCAAAGTTTCGCATTGAATTTGAAACTTTTTTGGTGAAAATATGTATTAAATAAAAGTAAAATTAGTCATTTAAATATTAATAAAAAATTGTTTTCGAACGTTTTATATATGACCCGCAAAAAATATTAGTTTTTTTATAAAATATATGTGTAAAAAGTAAGGGTTGGCAAAATATTTGCTTCTAAGTAGATACAGTTGTTTGAAAATAAGTTATGGGTAACGAAACATTTTTTTCTACCTTTGGGTTATATTTCAAAAACTGATATATTTAATTTATTATTTCGACATAATGTAGCCGTACGCGGCACATCATAAAGATTGTAGTTTTCTTGTTTTGAGACCTTAGTAGAAATGGCCCAAGTTTGTAAAGACAAATTTGGGCATTTCTCTTTTTTTATTTCAGAAGCTTTTATATATTTGTCGCGAAACATTAATTAAATGAAACAAATAATAGGAAATAGCAAATTGTGGTGGTGGACCTTAGATGATTTATCTGGGAGGTGACCACTATGCTATTCTAAAAAATATTCAAGGCTTGTTGGTACTTCCAGCAGGCCTTTTTTTATTTAGTTTTTAACCAGGTTGCTATGATAAAGAATAAAAAATACAGGTTGCGAAAATGAATTTTGTGCTTGGCTATTTAGGGTTGATTTTGATCGCTGGTGATAGTGTCATAATAAACTCAATTTGGTTTAGCTACAGGAATAAAAAATGTACTATTGATGAAGATAAAAACAACAGTGATAACGATGCTTGCTGACCAGTTAACCCCGGTTAGTGCTTTTTTGAAAATAAGAGATATTGCGGGTAATCCTTCTCTTTTAGAGAGTAATGATTATCAATCATTTGAAAATTCACGGTCTTTTGTGGGATTTGATCCTTTAATTGAATTTTATACTGAGGATGATCGGTTGATTATTGATACCTTAGGAAGAAAAGAAAGTATCGCTTTTTCAGAACAAACCAAATTACCAGATCTTTTGGATCAAGTGCGTAAAAAAATTACGGTTTCAGGTGATGATTCTGAAGTGAATGGTTTCTTTGGACATATCAATTTTGAAGGAGTACGATATTTTGATACGCTGGAATTTGAAAGTCTTGAAAATGAATTTACAGTTCCGGATATCCATTATTTTTTCTATAGATATATTATTGTATTTGACCATTATCGGGATGAACTGGTCCTTATCGAAAACAGGCCCGAAGATGAGCCATCCGATATCATGAAAATTCGTAAAATCTTACTAATGGGACATTACGAAGAAAAGTCTTTCACATGTGATGGCCCTGAGACCAGCGATATGACTGATGATGAGTATATGGAATTGGTGGAAAAAGGGAAGCATCATTGTAAAGTGGGGGATGTGTTTCAAATTGTTTTATCACGCAAATTTATTCAACCTTACAAAGGGGATGATTTTTCCGTATACAGGGTACTACGGTCTATCAATCCATCGCCTTACCTTTATTATTTTGATTTTGGTACATACCGAATTTTTGGTTCTTCCCCTGAATCCCAGTTGATTATAAAAGAAGGTAAAGCGCAGGTGAATCCTATAGCGGGGACATACAGGAGAAGCGGAAATGATGTGGAGGATTCCAGGAGAGCTGTTGAGTTAAGTAAGGATCCAAAGGAAGTCTCTGAACATACGATGCTCGTTGATTTAGCCCGCAATGATCTTGGACGTCATACCGATAATGTAGAGGTAAAATCCCTTATGGAGGTACAGTATTTCAGTCATGTTATTCACCTTGTATCGACAGTAGAGGGAAAATTACCAAAAGAGTACAATCCATTTCGTGTTTATGGAGATACTTTTCCTGCAGGTACATTATCGGGGGCTCCTAAAATTATGGCTATGGAATTGATAAATAAATATGAACATTCTACCCGGCACTTCTATGGTGGGGGAATTGGATATTTTGGATTGGATGGAAGTATTACACAGGCTATTGTTATCCGTTCATTTTTGAGTCACGATAGTATATTGTATAGTCGAGCAGGTGCCGGAGTGGTTATTAGCAGTAAAAAGGAGAAAGAATTACAAGAAGTGAATAATAAATTAGCTGCACTAAAATCAGCACTGAAAAAAGCTGAAGAAATATTTAGTTGAAATTACAATTATATTTGGAAAGTACAAATAGGTATCAATAAGTAAGTATAGACAGCAAAAAAATAATCATCAAACGACAACTGTCAAGTCCCGGATGATTCTGTTTAATAAACAAATTCCGAAATCCAATGAAAAATATTAACGATAAAATTAACAACTTGGAAGACAGGACATTTCAGATCGCTATGAGGAACCCAGTATATGGAAATAGATTATCTAAGAATACCGGAGTTATAGAGGATCTTAATCAGGCTATCCAATCTACTGGGGCTATAGAGGTAAATTATCGGGAGGTCAAGGATTCACTTAGTACAAAAGATTTCAGGATAAGTATGAAAATTACACAAAAAGGAGCGACGGAAAGTACTTATTTTCTGCCCTCGATTAACGATACGAATCCGGGAGGTACGGGAAAGGAAGCAATTGAACTTAAAATGATCATATCTTCTATTCTTTCAAAGAGTATTTAAATCTTTTTTTGATGGGCTGTAGCTTTTTGATTTTGACTTCTAGTTTTTTCTTGGATTTTGAGATTTGTTGATTGGATTTTAATTATGAATAGTACATTGAAAATTAGCATATATGAATGTGATCATTATAGATAATTACGACTCTTTTACGTACAATTTGTACCAATATCTTAAGGAGATATCTGATTGTGAAATCGATGTCGTAAGGAACGATAAAATTTCCGTTGAGGAAGTTGGGAAGTACGATATTATTATTCTTTCTCCCGGGCCAGGTGTCCCAGCGGATGCAGGGAATATGCCGGCTATTTTAAAAAGATATAAATCTGAAAAGCCTATTTTAGGTGTTTGCCTTGGTCACCAGGCCATCGGTGAATTGTATGGTTCTGAAATTGAAAATTTGGATCAGGTGTACCATGGTGTGGATTGTGGGTTGAATATCGTAGAGGAATGTGGCTTATTCAAAGGAGTGGAATCAGGAAATAAGGTAGGTAGATATCATTCCTGGATAATAAAGAAAGGAACAACACCAGAGGAGTTAATTGTCACAGCAGAGGATAATAATGGAGAGATAATGGCGGTGCGTCACAAAACAGATCCAGTCTATGGTGTTCAATTTCATCCTGAATCTATTTTGACACCCCAGGGAAAGATGGTCCTCATAAATTTTTTGGAAATAGCAAAGGATTTTATTAAAAACCGGTAGCATGAAAGATATTTTGGAAAAACTATTTAATGGTGAGTTATTACCTAGTGAAACTACCTATGATATTATGAAGGAAATAGGTACGGGAAATTTAACGAATGAAGAATTAGCATCGCTTTTGACTGTGTACAGAATGCGTCCCATTTCTTCCGGGGAATTTGCCGGGTTTAGGGAGGCCCTATATGATTTAAGTAAAAAAGTAAATTTGGAATTTGAGAACAGAATTGATATTGTCGGTTCCGGTGGCGATGGGAAGAATTCCTTTAATATTTCTACATTATCTTGTTTTGTAGTAGCGGGTGCAGGGTATAAAGTGAGTAAGCACGGAAATTATGCGGCTTCGTCTATTTCTGGTTCTTCCAATTTACTTCAATCGCTGGGGTATGTATTTACGGATAGTGAAGATACATTAAACCGACAATTGGATAAGGCAAATCTTTGTTTTTTGCATGCTCCATTATTTCACCCGGCAATGAAATTTGTTGCTCCAGTGCGCAAGGCCATGAAAGTGAAGACATTTTTTAATATCATTGGCCCCACTGTTAATCCAAGTAAACCCCAAGCATATTTACTAGGGGCCTATAGCGAAGAAGTGGCTGATTTGTATAGTGATGTGATGGGTCAAGCCGGATATGATATTACCGTAGTTCACAATATTGACGGATACGATGAAATATCATTAACTGACCGCTTTATCCGTATTACAAATTCATCAAAAGACATATTTAGTCCGGAGGAAATAGGGTTTGACTTGTTAAAACAAGAAGAACTATATTGTGGTGATTCAGTTGATGATGCAAAGCAAATATTTTTGAATGTATTGGATCGTTCATCTACTAAAGCCCAACGAGATGTAGTTATTGTAAACAGTGCTTTCGCCATCCAGACGTTGAACCCAGAAAAATCATTGGATGAATGTCGTCTTGAAGCTGAAGAAAGTATAGATAGGGGGAATGCCAGAAGTATTTTGAAAAACCTTTTAAATAACCAGTAATGGATATATTGGAGAAAATAAAGAATTCTAAAATTGAGGAAGTCCGGGAAAAGAAGGCATTGTATCCTGTTTCGTTATTGCAGAAGAGCCCTTATTTTCAATCAGATTGTGTTTCTTTTTCGACGTATATAAAAAGGCCGGATAAATCTGGTGTCATAGCGGAATTTAAAAGGAAATCGCCTTCTGAAGGTTTTATCAACCAATACGCATCCGTGGAAGAAATATCGATAGGATATATGCAGTCAGGGGCTTCAGGGTTGAGTGTATTAACAGATGAAGTGTATTTTGGCGGTTCATCTAAAGACCTTTCGATAGCGAGGGAATTCAACTATTGTCCAATTTTACGTAAGGATTTTATAGTAGATGAATATCAGATTATAGAGGCACGTTCTATTGGAGCCGATGTAATTTTACTTATCGCCGAAATTCTAACAAAAGAGCAGATTGCCACCCTATCCAGGACTGCTCAGAACATGGGGTTGGAAGTATTGATGGAACTGCATTCTGAAGAACACATTGAAAAAATTTCGGACAATGTAAATGTTGTGGGTGTGAATAATAGGAATCTGAAGAATTTTTCTGTGGATATAAAGTATTCACTTGATATTTTTGATAAGATCCCTAAAGATAAAGTGAAGATATCTGAGAGTGGAATCAAGAATGCCAGTGATATGCTTACTTTGTATGAAAAGGGATATGATGGGTTTTTGATTGGTACTCAATTTATGAAATCTGATAATCCGGTAAAAGCTTGCAGGTCACTCATTGAAGAATTTGAAGAGCTAAAGCTCTCCTTGGCCGAGGTTAAGTAATCTGTATTTTAGTACCTTAAATTGGTTTAAAGATATTGAATAAAATGGGCAAGTTGAAAATAAAAGTTTGTGGGATGACCCAAGCGGGCAATATTGCTGATTTAGCCAGGCTGGACGTTGATTTTATCGGATTTATTTTCTACAATAAATCAAGTCGCTTTGTTTCTGAACTGGAGGATGTAATGATTCCTCACATACAAAAAGTTGGTGTATTCGTAAATGAGGATAGATCAGTAATGGATGATACGATTGCATTGTATGATCTGGATTGTGTGCAATTGCACGGTGACGAATCATTGGAAGTATGTCAATGGGCTATGGAAAGGGGAGTAGTTGTTTTCAAGGCTGTGAGTATAGGTGAAGATTTTGATTTTGAAACTTTGGAACCATATAGCGGATTTGTTGACTATTTTATTTTTGATGCCAAAGGGCCGAAGCGGGGAGGTAATGGGGTCCCATTTGATTGGAACAAATTGTCAGAATATAAGGGGAAAGTTCCCTTTTTTCTCAGTGGAGGAATTGGGCCCGGGATGGTGAATGATATTAAAAAAATTAAACACCCGCAATTATATGGGCTTGATATTAATAGTAGGTTTGAGATATCACCCGGGTTGAAGAATGTGGAAAGTGTTAAGCAGTTTTTGGTAGAATTGGAGGAGATGGATTCAAATATTTTACAATAGAATTTCAATTTGTCTGGCGTAGCTTATAATGGATTTTACTCGAAGTTAGGCCTTCGGAATATACAAATTCTTAATTATGAAGATACATAAAATGGTCTTTAGATCTTTCGTTGGAGACAAAAAATACAGTACATGAAATATACAATTGATAAAAAAGGATTTTACGGTAATTTTGGTGGTGCTTTTATTCCTGAAATGCTACATTCCAATGTTACTGAACTTCAGGAAAACTATCTTGGAATAATGCAGGAGAAAAGTTTTCAGAAAGAATTCAGATATTTGCTCAAACATTACACGGGCAGACCATCTCCGTTGTATTATGCCCATCGATTATCGGATAAATACCATACAAATATTTATCTCAAAAGGGAAGACCTGAATCACACAGGGGCTCATAAAATTAACAATACGATAGGCCAAATCCTCATGGCCAAGAAACTTGGTAAAACGAGGATTATAGCTGAGACCGGCGCTGGTCAGCATGGTGTTGCCACCGCAACTGTGTGTGCACTTATGGGGCTGGAGTGTATAGTTTATATGGGTGAGGTAGATATTGAAAGACAGAAGCCTAATGTTTTTAGAATGAAGATGTTAGGAGCTGAGGTTCGTCCTGCTACCAGTGGAAGTAAAACTTTAAAGGATGCAACTAATGAAGCTATCAGGGACTGGATTAATAACCCTCTCGATACGTTTTATATTATTGGGTCAGTAGTTGGTCCGCATCCCTATCCGGACATGGTTGCGCGCTTCCAATCTGTCATAAGTGAAGAAATGAAGCAACAAATGCAGGAACTCGAGGGAAAACCCAATCCGGATCGGATTATTGCCTGTGTAGGCGGAGGATCTAATGCTGCCGGTGCTTATTATCATTATCTGGATGATGAGGATGTTGAATTGGTTTCTGTAGAAGCCGGAGGTGAAGGTATTCATTCAGGAAGGTCGGCGGCAACATCTATTTTGGGTACAGAGGGAATTATCCACGGTAGCAGGACGCTCTTGATGCAGACTGAAGATGGTCAAATAATTGAACCTCATTCTATTTCTGCCGGTCTTGATTACCCGGGAATAGGACCTATGCATGCTCATTTGATAAAATCCGGGCGTGCCCAAGTCCTCTCTATCGAGGATGGAGAAGCACTGGAAGCTGCTCTGGAGCTAAGTCAACTAGAGGGAATTATTCCGGCGTTGGAATCTTCTCATGCATTGGCTGCCCTTAATTATTTGGAATTGAAAGAGAACGAAATATCTATTATATGTTTGAGTGGAAGGGGTGACAAAGACCTCCAGACTTATATGAAATTTATGGGTAATGAATAGGTTAAAGAAAGTTTTTGAGAATAGTAAAGGAAAGTTATTGAATATTTATTTTACTGCTGGATACCCCAGGCTTGACGATACGGAGGTTACCTTGAAAGCTTTGATCGAAGAGGGAGTGGATATGATTGAAATAGGGATGCCCTATTCCGATCCCATGGCAGATGGTCCTACCATTCAAGAAAGTAGTAAAATTGCATTAGATAATGGATTGACTATAAACACCTTATTTAATCAGGTCGAAAGTATGGCAAAAAATACTAATACGCCTTTTATATTAATGGGGTATTTAAACCAAATGATGCAATTCGGAGTGGAAAGGTTTTTGGATAGATGTGTTGAATGTAGCATTGAAACATTGATAATTCCTGACCTTCCGCCGGATCTTTACCATGAAGAATATAAGTCTCTTTTCGATGAGAAAGGAGTTTCCGTCGTTTTTCTTATTACCCCTCAGACCAGCAAAGAACGAATTCAATATATAGACTCTATATCCAATTCCTTTATTTATGTGGTATCGGATTCTTCTATCACCGGGAAGACCAAAGAAATTTCTAGTGAACAACAGGAATATTTTCAGAGGATCCGCGATATGAAGTTGAATAACCCTATAATGATTGGTTTTGGAATCTCGGATAACAAAAGTTTTGAAAATGCTGTCGCTTATGCCGATGGAGCCATAATCGGGAGTGCGTTTATCAAAGCAATTGGTAATAAAAAAGAAGATCAATCCATAGTCGATGTTGTACGTAATTTTGTTAACGATATAAAGGGATAATTATGATTATTCAGTTGGAGCACCAAATCAGTGAAGACGAAAAAAAATCTCTATTAAGAGAGCTTGATAAGCTTGTCAAAGGGGGAACAGAAGTAAGTACACAGTTTGGCAACTATATTGTGGCCATAGGCCGTTCAGGATTTGATATAAGGAGTATTGGTAATTTACAGGGGGTAAAAGATATTCATAGAGTCAGTGATCCCTATAAATTGGTATCCAAGAAGTGGAAATTGGATGAATCTACTATTAAAATTGGAAACAATTGCAGTATTGGTCCCGACTCTTTTACTATAATGGCCGGTCCTTGTTCGATAGAATCGGAAGAACAAATAAAATCAACTGTACAACATCTGGTAGCCAATAAAATACCGGTAATGCGGGGAGGTGTTTATAAGCCGAGATCGTCACCGTATTCATTCAGAGGATTGGGGATGGATGGTCTGAAGGTTTTTTATCGCCATTGTCGGGAGCAAGGAATAAAGATTATTACTGAAGTAATGATGGTAGAGCAAATAGAGGAAATGTATGATTATGTGGATATATTTCAGGTAGGAGCTCGCAATTCTCAAAATTTTAACTTGCTGGATGCTCTTGGAGGAGTGGATAAACCGGTTTTGTTGAAAAGGGGAATAAGTGGGACCATACCCGAATTATTGCAGTCAGCAGAGTATATTTTTTCCAACGGTAATGAAAATATAATACTATGTGAAAGGGGGATCCGTACCTTTGAGAAGTCATATCGAAACACACTGGATATAAATGCTATAGCGGTATTAAAAGATCGTTCGCATCTTCCGGTTATTTCAGATCCTTCACACGGCATAGGGGTAAGAAAATATGTAGATAAAGTAGCTATGGCCTCTGTAATGGCCGGTGCGGATGGAGTTATCCTGGAAGTCCATGAAAAACCGGAAAAAGCCTTTTCCGACGGGCAACAAACGTTGGATTATCTGCAAGCTGAAAAATTGTATAGTAAATTAATGAAATTGTATAAATTAAGAGAAGATCTTGACCAATTGTAATTAAAGGAATATGATTACGTTATCTATTTGATTATGACAAATGATAGAATGAGATTTGGGATTTTATTTATTGTAGTTTATCTCGTTTTGGGATTTCAGGAAGGTAAGGGCCAACAGATTTACGGAAATAACTTCCTGAACATTGGTGTAGGTGCCCGTTCACTAGGAATGGGAAAAGCTGTAGTCGCTACGGAAAAGTCGGTACAATCGGCATATTGGAATCCGGCTAATTTATCCACATGGGATGGCCCCATGCAATTAAGTGCCATGCACGCCGTATGGTTTGCAGGGGTGGTAAACTATGATTATCTGGGGTCAGCATTTTCACTTGGAAGTGATGGCAAGTCGTATGGTGGAATTTCACTAATACGTATGGGCGTTGACGACATCCCAAACACACTTCAATTATTTGATGCAGATGGCAGGATAAATTATTCGAATATCCGTTCTTTTACAGTGGCAGATTATGCGGGACTAATTACCTATAGCACTCAATTAGGTGACAGCCCCTGGCGAGTAGGAGGGAATGTGAAAATTATCCGGAGAGTATATGGTAGTTTTGCCAAAGCTTGGGGCGGAGGACTGGATGCGGCCGCTTCCTATTCCGGAGAAAGGTTTCATTTTGGATTTGTAGTGAGGGATATCTCTACTACTACGAATTCATGGTCTTATCAATTTACTGATAGTGAAATAGAGATCCTGCAACAACTTGGAAATGTAGTTCCAGAGTCTGCAAGAGAGGTGATTCGTCCAAGTGTCTCTACAGGAATTGCCCAGGAGTTTGGGTGGAGCGAAGATATGAACTTTACGCTGGCATTGGATGCAGATATTACTTTTGATGGGGTGAGAAATACGCTGGTCGCTTCTGAGACTATGAGTATTGAACCACATGTAGGGCTCGAAATGAATTCCAGGGATGTTTTGTTTTTACGAGCAGGTATTGCATCAGTCCAAAAGCGAAAAAAAATCAATAATCCTGAATCCGATGAATACTTTATACAGCCCAATATGGGAATTGGATTGCGATTGGGCAGGGTAAATATCAATTATGCCCTGGCCTTTTTGAATGAAGATGATTCCAAGAGTTCATTATCCCACGTATTTTCAGCGATGTATACGCTAAAAGGAAGGGAAGAAGGTGGTGATGGTAATAATTAAGCTTTGGTAAATAAGAATTACATTTTACGCCACTTGCGTAATTGATTCAGTGTCGCCTTAAAGTCTTTTGGAAAAGGAGCTTCAAAATATAATTCTTCTTCCATGCCGGGGTATTTAAATTGAATTGAGAATGAATGTAATGGGGTACGAATGAGAATTGGCCTTTCCTCTTTATATTTACCCAGATTGAATTTCCGGTTTCCTTTAATCTCTGACACAAAAAATTCAGTTTGATTTCCATATTCCGGGTCTACTAGAAGGGGATGTCCTGCCTCCTGCAAATGGACTCTGATTTGGTGTGTTCTTCCCGTGTCAATTTTGAGTTCTAAATAAGAATAACTCTCAAAAGCTTCCAGAACCTTATAATGGGTAATGGCGTCTTTACCCTTTTTATTAATTACTACTTTGTTTAAGCCGGGAAGCTTCAGTATAGGGAAACGCCAGGTACCTGAAGATTCTAAAAACCTTCCCTGAACAAGGGCGCGGTACTTCTTCTCTACTTGTCTGGATTCAAAGATTTGATTGAGTACTTTGTGGGCGTCTTCATTGCGAGCAAAGATCATTACACCGGAAGTAAACCTATCGATTCGATGAACGGCATAAATTTCACCGTATTCGTCTCTTAGAAGTTTTTTTACACTTGCTTCATCGGTAAATCTTTCCGGAACGGATAATACGCCCGGTGATTTATCAACAATTACAAAATCTTTATGAAGATATAATACGTTATATTTCTTTTTCCCTTTGCTCATTTATTCCTAATTGACTGAATTTCTTTTTTCTTAATATGAAGTAATCCCAAACTATACATCCGGAATATTTGCCATCAAGTGCTACTCTTTCCTTAATACCTTGCTCCTCCATTCGATGTAAAAACGCTTTTCTTTTTTTCCATGTGTCGGGTAGGTTTACGTAAAAATGCAAATGGGCCTTGATGATTGCCATGAAGTTTCTCCAGTCTGCAAGGCATAAGAATCGAATACCTGCAATACCATCCAGAACCAGTCGTATGAATAGCATCCAAATGACTATATGTCCGCGTTGATTCTTGGCAAGAATATACAAACTATTCCTGAAGTTGAGAAAGGTTTTACGGGGGCTCTCATAGCTCAATGTCCCACCGCCCAGGTGATAGATTTCAGATTCGGGTACTACGCCTATATGCATGCCTATTCTTTGGATCCTCCAACACAAGTCTATTTCTTCCATGTGTGCAAAAAAGTCTGAATCAAAACCTCCTACTTTGTGAAAAACTTCTGATCGTATCATCAAAGCGGCTCCGGTAGCCCAAAAGATACGTTGCATATCGTCGTATTGGCCAACATCTTTTTCATTGGTAGCCAATATCCTCCCACGACAAAGTGGATAGCCAAAAAAATCAATCCATCCACCACTAGCGCCCGCATACTCAAACTCATCTCTTTGGAGATATGATTTCACCTTAGGTTGGCAGGCAGCATATGCCGGGTGATTATCAAGAAAATTAATTAAAGCATTTATGGAAGTGTGATTGATCTCTACATCAGAATTTAATAAGAAGTAATATTCAGCATTAACTTGGTCCAGCGCATTGTTGTAACCACCTGCATATCCAGTGTTTTGATCTAATTCCAGTATTTGAATACCAGGATGGCTACTATGTAAATATTCTAAGGATTGATCTGTACTCGCATTATCTGCAATAATAATATCCGCATAATCGGGCTTGTGTTGAATAATAGATGGCAAGAATCTTTTTAAATGATGAAGGCCGTTGTAATTCAGAATTACAATAGCTACCTTTAAATCATATTTCAATTTTATAGTTTCTTCTAATTCCATTTAAAATTTTCAAGGATTGCTCCCTGTCTGAATTGATTTTTTCACGCAATTCTTCCAGCGACCCAAAAGTAGCATCTTTACGAATAAATTCTATAAATTCAACTTCGATTTCTTTGCCGTAAACTATTTCATTGAAATCAAATATATGTACTTCAATAGATTTTTGCCCGTTCGATCGAATGGTAGGCTTGGTCCCTATATACAACATACCTTTATACTGATATTCATCATAATTGACAAAAACCGCATAAATACCTTCTCCGGGTATAAGCTTTTCTTTAGATACCGGGGAGATATTAGCAGTTTTATATCCAATTTTTTCTCCTAATTTTTCACCGTGAATTACAGTTCCCGACAATTTGAAATTATGACCTAATAGTGTATTCGCCTTTACAACATCCCCATTTTGTATGGATTTGCGAATTACAGTAGAACTGATTTTCATGGTTTCTACTCTTTTTTGTGGGATTTCGACAACCTTAAATTGGTTATTCTTTTCATACCATCTTAATGTATTTATATCCCCTTTACGGTTGAGGCCAAATCGGTGATCATAACCAATTACAATGGTATGAGGTCTAAAGGATTTTATGATAAAGGTTTCGATGTATTCCTGAGGAGTAATTTGTGAAAATTCAACTGAGAAAGGCATAATGACCAGGTGGTCAATATTATTTTTTTCAAATAAATTAATTTTTTCTTCGATTGTAGTAATTAAACTTAAGGATTTATCAGATGGGTAAATAACCTTGCGAGGATGAGGGTGAAAGGTAGTGACTATAGTCTCGCCCTCTACCTCATTAGCAATTGCTTTCATGCGGTTGAAAACATAGGAATGACCTAAATGAACGCCATCAAAAGATCCAAAGGTAATAACTGGATTTTTTATGGTTTGCGGTAACTCTTCTAAAGATCGATATACGTTCATAAATTTTAAATTCTTACTCTTTTTATCGTCACTTTTACAAACAATATGGGAGAAATGAAATACTTCTCTCACTTAATTAATTTCGCTGTGAAAATGCCTGAAAACTATTTGTCCTCCAAATAATATTCATTGAATAATTGAATTTTCTTCTAAATTCTTAAAAACTTCATTTAATATCTGAACGAAGAAATACGATATTTGTTAACCTAATAACATAAAATATTAAAAGATTCTTTTACATGAATGAAACTTTAATACGAAATACACTAGATACACTGGAGGATCCGGTGAATGGGCAACAATTAGGGAAGTCTTCTCATTTGGAGAAAATTGAAATATCCGGAACCCAGGTTAATATTGTGTTGGCATTTAATAACTTGAATCCTGATATTAAGAATAAATTGAATTTCTCAGTGTTGGAGGCCTTATATAAAGTAATTCCTGAAGCTGAGGTAAACATTCACTTTGAGAATAAAATTCCCCAGCCGGATAATCCCTATCCACATATTAAAAATATTGTAGCTATAGCTTCTGGAAAAGGGGGGGTGGGTAAATCCACGGTTGCCTCCAATTTGGCAGCGGGAATGGCAAAAAAGGGGTATTCTGTCGGATTGATTGATGCCGATTTGTATGGACCTTCAATCCCTACAATGTTTGGATTGAAAAACAAGCGTCCTAAAGTGAAAAATATCCATGGTAGACAGCTTCTGTTGCCGTTGGAAGCGCATGGTCTTCATTTAATGTCTATTGGGTTTATTCTTGACCCAGAACAAGCAGTTGTGTTGAGAGGTCCTCGACTGGGGGGGATAATTAAACAATTTCTCAACGATGTATTATGGCCGGAACTCGATTTTCTGTTTATTGATTTACCTCCTGGAACCGGTGATATTCAATTAACCATGGTCCAGACTGCACCGGTAACAGGTGCTGTAGTAGTTACTACTCCGCAGGATGTCGCCGTATCTGATGCGATAAAGGCTGCCAATATGTTTCGATTAGAGAGTATTAATGTGCCAATTTTGGGCGTTGTTGAAAATATGTCCTGGTTTACACCCGAGGAGCTACCGGATAATCGATACCATATATTTGGAAAAGGGGGAGGAAAAAAATTAGCTGATTACGCTGAAGTTCCATTATTGGGGCAAATTCCTTTGGTGTCTCAGGTCGGTAGTCTGGCGGATAATGGAATCCCGGCAATCCTTGAAGAAGATAATTTAATTAATGATTATTTAAACAATGTGATCGAACGGACCATTTACTATATACAAATGAGAAATAAGACGGAAGATCCTACGAGAATAGTAAAAATAAAATCGTAAATTTGTACATCAATTAAAATTGGAATGAGTAAAGAAGAATTGATCCAAAAAGTAGATTCAGCCCTTAATTCTGTTAGGCCGCACCTGGCAGTAGATGGAGGTGATGTCGAAATTGTCGAAATCAGTGATGATATGAAAGTATATGTTAAGTGGTTGGGCAATTGTGAATTATGCTCCATGTCAGCTATGACCATGAAAGCTGGAATAGAGCGGGCAATTATTTCAAAAGTACCTACCATTACGGAAGTAGTAGCTGTCAACGGTGTTGATGTAGCATGAGAAGGAAGAATCTGATTGATGAAATCCAATTAAAGAATTCCTTCCTCTGTGTTGGATTGGATACAGATCCGGAAAAGATACCTTCCTTCCTTCACGAATACGATGATCCGGTTTTTGAATTTAATAAACGAATAATTGATTGCACACACGATCTTTGTGTAGCCTATAAACTAAATATTGCTTTTTATGAATCCCTGGGGGTACCGGGCTGGAAATCATTAGAAAAAACTATTGACTACATTCCGGACAGCCAATTTTTGATAGCAGATGCCAAAAGAGGTGATATCGGCAATACTTCCGAACGGTACGCCAAAACCTTTTTCGAAACCTATTCATTTGATGCCATAACGGTTGCACCCTACATGGGAAGTGATAGCGTAAAACCCTTTTATGGAATCGAAGATAAGTGGGTAATAATTTTAGCTTTAACTTCCAATCCGGGCAGTAAGGATTTTCAATTTTTAGAAATGGAGGACGGTGGTGATAAATTATATGAGAAAGTCCTAGACATTTCATCTCAATGGGGGAATTCGGAAGACACTATGTATGTGGTGGGAGCGACGCACCCCGAGCAATTAAGAGGAATACGGAATAAGGTTCCCAATCATTTTTTACTTATACCGGGAGTAGGGAAACAAGGGGGAAGTTTGGAAGAAGTAGTTTCTTCAGCATTAGTATCAGGTGAATGTGGTCTTTTAGTAAATAGCTCCAGAGGAATAATTTATGCTAGTGGTGATCGGGATTTTGAAAAAGAAGCCAGAAGGGAAGCTTTGAAATTGCAAAATAAAATGTCTGAGTTATTGGTAGATTGTTTTTAAAAATTTTGTTTTGTATTTTTTTGAAACTTTCTTTTAAAACAGATTTAATTTATATTTAACAGTTCTGCGTTAAATTTAATTTTGATTTTCTCGTTTTTTTTAATATAATATAGAAAGAGCAAGATGAATAAACAGGCTCTTAATAGAACTATTTCATTACAAAAGGAGTTTAAAACTACAAGAGTACTTTTAAGTTTTAAATCTTGCATATCTAATTAATTAACGAATTCAAACAGTTTAGTTATGGCTAACAAGAAAAAATCAGGAATTTTATTTTTATTGGGTGCTGCGGTAGGTGCAGCTGCCGGATACTACCTCAATACAGAAAACGGGAAGAAATTGCGAAATGAAACTTCCAAAAAAGCAAATGATTTTGCCAAGAAAGCCGAATCAAAGACAAAAGAGAGTCTTGAACAATTTAGAACAGGGTTTGATTCTGCTATTGACAAAAGTAAAGAAGTGATTTCTGAAGCAAGCGAATCGGTAAAAGAAAAAATAAGTCAGTTCGAAAGAAAATCTGATAAAGCTTTGGGATCTGCTGAAAGCGCCTATAAAAAAGGAGCTGAAGACGCAAGAAATAGAATTAATCAAAAAGCTAAGGAAATAGAAGATCTTTTAGAGTCAAAAGGGGCTTAAGATTTATCGAAAAGATTCAGTGGGTTTGCAATCTTAAAGAGGATGTAAACCCTTTTTTATTTCAATAATCGCCAAAATATGAAGCAAACGGAGAACATTTTATACGCCCTTGGACAAAGTAGTGAGTATATTAAAGACTACCTTAATTCTCAAAAGAATCTTATTAAACTTGAATTTGCTGAACATAGCTCCAAGATTTTATCAAAAATCATAAGTAGGGTAATTGCTCTAATGCTTGTAATGTTCGCATTTTTATTTGCTTCGCTGACGATTGCCATTGGATTAAGTATTTACCTAAATTCATTTTTTGCCGGTTTTGGAATCGTTACAGCTTCATTTATCATACTTGTTATTGTCTTGATTGTATTCCGAAACTCCTTAATTACCAATCCGGTATTAAGGCTTATCTTAAAAGATTTTTTTAATTAGAATACTATGGAAGGATCAACTATAAGAACGTTAGAAGATATTAAAAAGGAGAAAGAAAGGATAAAGAGAAGAAATTCCTTGACGGGAGACAAATTAAAATCTAATTTGAATGAGGCCAAGAACGAAGGGCAGGACTTTGCTTTAAAAAAGGTTTTGTTGCCTATAGGCATTGTAATAATAACGGGGTATGGTATTAGGAAATTGTTACAGAAGGGGGAAGGTTCTGGCAAAGAACGTAAGGGTGCAATTCGCAGTGAATTTAAATCCGGACACGAAACCCCTTCTTCGACTACAGACGCCAAATCGGGTTTTGATTGGCTAGGTACCTTGGTAAAGTTTGTGCCTTTTGCTATTTCCGTAGGTCAAAAGCTATATGAAGATGGACACTTTTCTTTTCTTTTTGGAGAAAGTGAGGATGAAACTGTTTGGGAAGGAGAAGAAGATACTTCTCTGGAGAAGTAGAGGTTTTATTGGTCATAAATTCCTGACGAAAGGTACCTGTCACCTCTATCGCAAACGATAAATACTACCGTCGATGAAGAAGGTAGATGTGCAGTCAATTTCTTGACAGCTGCAAACGCTCCACCACTGCTCATTCCAGCAAAAATGCTATAGTCTCTGGACAATTCCAGCATACCTGCAATAGCTTCATCTTTGGAAACATCAATAATTTGATCTACTCTTTCAGGTTCATAAATGGCTGGCAGGAATTCTGGGGACCATCTCCTGATTCCGGGTATACTACTTCCGTCAGTAGGTTGTACTCCTATTATTTTAGTTTTGGAATTTTGAGATTTTATATACCTTGAGACTCCCATTATCGTACCGGTCGTACCCATGCTACTTACAAAATGTGTTATTTGTCCATTAGTATCTTTCCATATCTCAGGACCGGTAGTTTTTACGTGAATGCCATAATTATGAGGGTTGGCAAATTGATTAAGAAGTACATATCCTTTTTCTTCGGACAATTCTTCCGCAAGCGTTCTGCTATATTCAATCGTTTTTTCAGCTGGTGTAAGTATGACTTCCGCTCCATATGCTTTCATGGTTTGAATTCTTTCTTTTGTAGAATTTTCCGGCATTATGAGGGTGATACCCAGATCAAATTGTCTGGCAATCATAGCCAATGCTATTCCGGTATTCCCCGAAGTAGCTTCTACTATATGATCTCCTTTGTCAAGTTTTCCATCTTCGAAAGCTCCGGATATCATTCCGTAGGCCGTGCGATCTTTTACACTACCACCCGGGTTTTGTCCTTCGAGTTTAGCATATACTTTTATTTCAGAAGTGTTGGTAGAATTCTGAATTCTTACCAATGGGGTCTTTCCTATTAAGTCTAATATAGAATGCATTATTTATTTTTTTTCTTTTCAGGATATTGATGTTGAATTACTATCAGAATGCTCAATGATGCTGGGCTGGTAATAAATTTTTGAACCGGGTTCTACACTTTTAGTAAGCCATACATTACCTCCGATAATACTATTTTCCCCAATTACTGTATTTCCTCCCAGGATCGTTGCTCCGGAGTATATTATTACGCCATCTTCTATAGTAGGATGTCTTTTCGTAGAAGCAAAGGATTTATCGACACTGAGTGCTCCAAGCGTTACTCCCTGGTATAATTTGACATGACTTCCAATGGTTACCGTTTCACCAATTACAATTCCCGTTCCATGATCTATGCAAAAATGAGAACCTATTTTAGCATTCGGATGAATTTCAACACCCGTTTTGCTATGTGCATATTCTGTAAGAATTCTTGGTATATACGGAATCTGTAATTGGTGTAACATATGGGCAAAGCGATATACGGCGATGGCATAAAATCCGGGATAGGACCTTTTTACCTCCTGGATATCATATGCTGCAGGGTCACCCTCGTAAATGGATTGGGCATCCATTTCCAACTTCTCTTTTATTTCCGGAATTTTATCAAACACAAACTGGGCTAATTCCGATGGGTTTTTTTCAATGTCCAGTGTCTGGAACATTAAGATATAATCTTGCTTTAATTTATTTAAATTGATTTGAAAGCCCTGGATTGAATGGTACTGTTCATTGGACAGCTCCGGGAACAACATTTCCAGGGAGGTATTGATCAGATTACATACGATATCCGGTGCCGGGAATTTCTTTTGAGTTTTATGTTCTTTAAATAGCTTTTTTACAAATTGCTCATTCATTGAATTGTGGTTTCTGATTGCTCAAATATATTAATTCTTGCGCAATAATAGTATTGCATATAGGCTATTGATTGTAAAGAATCCTGCCCGGTATTTGACTTATTTCAAGACCAATCTTTTCGGACAATAGTAGAACTTTAAAAATTCAAATATGTTTAACTCCGGATTTGTCGATTTAAATATAAACTAATATTCTCTCAATAGATTATTATCCCTGTATCTTATTGGACAATAAATTGGATAGTATTGATTGATGTGTGGTGATATGAGAAGCGATCTAAATCGAGGCATGATGAATATAGTACGGTGTAAAAACTTCACTGATCATATAGAATTGGTATCGACAGGGAGAGAAAATATATTTTCTATCGTGAAAGCCCATTTAACCTGCCTAATTAGCAGCTTCGAAAAAATAATGATCATTTTCAAGTGCAAACAATAATCAGCCAAACCATTTCATATTTTGATTATCAGGCGGTAGTAGGTATAAACAAAAAAAGGTCCTTTCCCTGGGAAAGAACCTTTTCTATCTATTCTTTATTTACTGTAGTTTAGAAGTTAAAAGTTTCATTAACATCTTTCTTAAATTCAGCCCAATTCTCTTTAGTGGCTTGACCCAACCTATTTAACTCGGCATCTAGATTTTCTTTTTTATCTTCTAACTTGGCGAGTTGATTATTGAGGTCTGTTTTCATTTTGTTCCACTCTTCTTTTACTTCGTCTGAAGCATTTTCAGCATTGTTGGCCATTTGCGATTGTAGGTTATCCAGTTTGTCTTCGACTTGATCCATTTCCGCAGAAATCTCATCACCGGCTTTTTCCAACTTGTTCTGTAATTCTGTTTTTTCAGCTTCGAATTGTTGCTTCATTTTTTCTTCCTGACCGCTATTACAACTTACAATAGTAAAGCTCATGGCGATCGCTAAAACGAATAAAACTAATGAATTCCTTTTCATACTTAATAAGTTTTAAATTGATTTCTAAATCATTAAAATAATAAGTAAAATTATCTACATAAAACAATAATAAATGTTAATTAAGTATTAAATATTTTAATGTTTTGTGAATGACTTTATCACTTTTAAAAATTAAAAAGTATATGTTCTCTTATTTAGTTAAATTTTTAGTTTTGGATCTGCTGTAATATTATAACGAGCAAATTCTTTATTATTGTATTTAAAGCTAGCAGCTTTTGCTATCATAGCAGCATTGTCAATACAGTATTGAATATTAGGAATAAAAATTTTCCAATTTTTTTCAATTCCAACTTGTTGTAATTGACTTCTCAAACTACTATTTGCACTAACGCCTCCAGCAATAGCTATATTGCGAATACCTGTTTTTTCTGATCCGAGTATTAATTTTTGTAACAGGATAGTGACGATAGTATTTTGCAGACTTGCGCAAATGTCTGCCAAATTTTTGTTTATAAAATCGTTGTCCATTTTTACCTGGTCCTGGAGAAAATACAAGAAAGCCGTTTTTAAGCCACTAAAACTAAAGTCTAATTCTTTTACCTGTGGAATTGGAAAGGTGAATTTAGAGGTGCCTTTTCGTGCCCATTTATCGATATGCGGACCTGCGGGGTAGGGTAAGCCAATGTATTTTCCTGCCTTGTCAAAAGCTTCACCGGCAGCATCATCTATTGTTTGTCCAAGTACAATCATCTTTTCGGGTGAATCCACCTTCACAATTTGTGTATGACCACCGGAAACTGTCAGGCAAAGAAATGGAAATTCAGGTACTGGAGTATCAATAAAATGTGCCAAAATATGCGCTTCCATGTGATTGACTTCAATAATGGGTATTTCTAGAGAAGATGCCAATGATTTTGCAAAAGATACGCCTACTAAAAGCGACCCCATTAGACCGGGCCCCCGGGTAAAAGCAATAGCGTCAATGTCCTCTTTGTTTATTTTGGCATCATTGATGGCTTGATCAACAACCCAGACAATATTTTCTATATGCTTGCGGGAGGCTAATTCAGGTACTACACCTCCTAATTTTTCGTGGTCTATCTGACTTGATACAACATTTGAAGCAATTTTATCATCTATTAATACAGAGGCACCTGTATCGTCACAAGATGATTCTATAGCCAGTATTATAGTTGACATTTTAATTTTATTTGTTAGCGGCAAAATTGATAATTTTTGCAATAAAAAATGAAAGGTGTCGAACTATTTTAAATTTATTTAGGAAAAATGTTATTATTGCATAAATTGATATTGATAAAATCAAAACTGAAATGAGAATTGTAATTAATCTACTTCTATTAGCGGGTGTTGTAATATTAGGATATTTAACGTACAACAGTATCAAACTTCCAATAGAATTCAAGAATGAATTGGATCGCAGAGAACGCAGAGTTATTCAACAACTAATGAAGATCCGGAACGCACAAGATGTGTATAGGGATATTACGAATGGTTCCTATGCAAATAGCTGGGGCGAACTGAAGGATACCCTGAAGACAGGACAATTGAAATTTATTAACATAATCGGAGATCCTGATGATCCGGATTTTGATCCCGCAAAGTTGGTAAGGGATACTACCTATAAACCGGCTATTGATACTATTAATGCTATGGGAATCACCCTTGATTCTCTGGAATATATTCCATATAGTAACGGTGAGACCTTTAGCCTGGATGCAGATACTTTGACATATCAGTCAACCCTGGTAAATGTGGTAGAAGTAAAAACCTCCTATGACAAATTTATGGGTCCTTTTGCAGACATCAAGTATAGTATGTATGACAAAATGTACAGTCCGCAAAACGTTATAAAATTTGGTGATATGAATAAACCGACCACTGCAGGTAGTTGGGATAAATGATATAGACTTGGCTTCTCGTCATAATAAGAATAATTTAAAATATAGGCTGTCATTAATTATGCTAAATGACAGCCTTTTTTGCCTTTTGAAGGAAACTGGAATAAGGGCGAGAGATAATATTATTGAGCACCGGGTTCTCAGATTGAAGCAAAAGCGCTTTAATTTTGGTAATATCCAATCTATTCTAGACGAGTATTATTCCGAAAATAATGTTTTCAAAAAAACGGTTACTGCTGTTGAACTTTGTTTCGTAAATGACGAATTTGTTTTTAGAGAGCATGAAAAAATTGAAGCCTTCAAGAGAAATATTTCAGGGATTTTGTTTTATCATAAAGAATTTTTTAGCTGTCCTGTTTCTTATTATCATATTACCGATAGAATGTTGGAGGAAGTCCGGAAAGATGATTGGAATAAAGATATTAACATCTGGTTTCACCTACGGGGAAATTTTCTATTTATTGCCGGTTGTGAAGGCAACAAATTAAATAGTTTGAACGTATTTGAAGTACATAAAACATTGGATGTTTTTTATTATTTACTTTTCAATGTCAGAAATTTATATCCTGATGACAGACCTATTTCGGGAATTTTAGCCTCTGGAGATTTGTTGTTGATTGAAGAAGTTGGAAATCTGTTGTCTGAAAATTTTCCGGGTATTCAAATTATAACTCCCACTGATATAAAGGAATCGAAATTACAGCATTCAAATAATGATTATAAATATTATCCCGAGATATCGTATTAACTATGAGAATAATTAGCGGAAAATTAAAGGGAAGGAGATTTTATCCCCCGGCAGATAAGTGGCCTACTCGCCCTACTACGGATATTTCAAAAGAAGGTCTATACAATATTCTCCAACATAGTCTTGATTTCGAAAGTATCAATATGCTGGATTTATTTGGGGGGACCGGAAATCATTGCTATGAATTTATTTCCCGAGGATGTAAAAGTGTTACTTATGTGGACAGGCACAGGCCATGTGTGAAATTTGTAGAATCACTGGCGAAGGAGCTTGAAATTGAAAGTTTTATTAAAATAGTTAAAGCTGATGTGTTCAAGTTTATAAATAAAACTGTTGATAAATATGATTTTATTTTCGCAGGACCACCATATCCACTGAAAAAAATTCCAGAGATACCGCAATTAATATTCGATCATAATTTACTTAAAGGTGGGGGGACCCTTGTTTTAGAGCATAATCAGGATCACCAATTCAATAATCATTTTGGTTTTGAACAGGTACGAAAATATGGAGGAACCTTCTTTTCTTTTTTCAAGAAGAAATAATACAATAAATTTCCATCCTTTATTTGACTTATTGTCCAGAGAGGATCAATACAAGTATATTATTTACCGATAGCAATGATGTACGAATTCGTTTTATCGTAGTAAAATTGATTTATAGAGGGGATTCTTAGTACTTAACCGATAGGAAAATGATACCTTTGCCGATTAAATACACTTAAAATATGTGGGTACGAGAAAAATTGGAAACGCTTTTAGTTAAAGCTCTGGGAGAATTATATAATTTGAGCGTTGTTAAAGATGATATTACCATCAATGTTACGCGACCTGAGTTTGATGGGGAATACACTTTTGTAATGTTTCCTTTTATTCCTAAAATTAAAAGGAAACCACAGGAAATCGGTGATTCTATTGGGGACTACTTAAAGAGTAAAGGTTTAATTAGTGGTTATAATATTGTAAAAGGTTTTTTAAACTTGTCAATTAAGAATAATCATTGGTTGGATTTCGCAGATTATGTGGCTGAATATAGTGATTTTGGAAAAGTGAAGCCGCACGGAGAGAAAGTTATAGTGGAGTTTTCGTCACCCAATACCAATAAACCTCTACATCTGGGTCATATAAGAAATATACTTTTGGGTTGGTCTGTTTATAAAATATTAAAAGAGACGGGATATGACGTTACCCGAACACAGATAATCAATGACAGGGGAATAGCAATTTGCAAAAGTATGTTAGCCTGGAATAAGTGGGGAGGTGGAAAAACCCCTGATGATACCGGGATAAAAGGGGATCATTTTGTAGGAGATTTCTATGTTCGCTTTGAAAGTAATTTTAAAGAAGAATATACCAATTGGCAGCTATCAGAGGAAGGACAATTAATATATTCCTCGGTGCACAAAGAAGGACAATCTGAAAAAGAGTTTTTTTCATCATATAAAAACCAGTACTTTAATTTGTATAGCAAATTGGGAGCTGAAGCGAGGGAAATGTTAATCAGTTGGGAAAATGGAGATCGGGATACGGTTGCCTTGTGGAAACAAATGAACCAGTGGGTTTATAATGGTTTCGATAAGACCTACGATGCCCTGGGAATTATATTTGACAAGAATTATTATGAATCTTCAACCTATCTGGAAGGGAAAAAAATCGTTAATGAGGGACTCAAAGAAAAAGTGTTTTTTCGAAAAGACGATGGATCGGTCTGGGTAGACCTTGAAGAAAGGGGAATGGATAAGAAGCTCCTGCTTCGCAAAGATGGAACCTCCGTTTATATTACCCAGGATTTGGGTACGGCCGAATTGCGGTATAAGGAGATGGGGGCCAATAAAATGATATATGTGGTAGCAGATGAACAGAACTATCACTTTGACGTGCTTTTTGAAATCTGTAAGATTTTAAACAAACCCTATTCCGGAGGAATGTACCATTTGTCCTATGGAATGGTAGATTTGCCTACGGGTAAAATGAAATCCAGGGAGGGAACAGTTGTAGATGCAGATGATTTGATTGCCGAAGTAAAAAAGGAGGCCGGATCAATTGCTCTTGAAAAGGGAGAAATAAACCTGCTGGAGCAAGATGAAAAGGATGATATTATTCATACAATAGGAATTGGTGCATTAAAGTTTCATATGATCAAAGTACAACCTCAAAAACGCATGGTATTTGATCCTAAAGAATCAGTAGATATGCAAGGTCAGACGGGACCATATATTCAGAATGCGTATGTAAGGATACAATCGATTTTGAGGAAAAATAAGGAGCTTGAATTTGTGAGAGGAAGTGATTATGCTCCGTCAACAATGGAAAAGGAATTACTTGTTCAATTGAGTGAATATCCAGTTGAATTAAAAAAGGCATCTGAGGAATTTGATCCCTCAGTTATGGCCAATTTTTCCTATAAATTGGCCAAAACCTATCACCGGTTTTACAATGAACATCGTGTGTTGTCAGCAGAATCAGAAGAGGCCCGTCAATTTCGGATTGTTCTTAGCCAAAGTGTTGCAAAAGTTTTGAAAAGATCAATGAACTTATTGGGTATTGATATGCCCAACAAAATGTAAAATGAAATAAAATAGAGTATATGGATAAGTCTCGGAATTTTATAGAACAAATAATTGAATCTGACCTGGAGGAAGGTAAGCACGGAGGAAAAGTTATTACGAGATTTCCTCCTGAGCCTAATGGTTATCTGCATATAGGGCATGCCAAGTCTATTTGCCTAAATTTCGGAGTAGCCATTGAATATGGAGGCATTACCAATTTGCGCTTTGACGATACTAACCCCAGTACAGAAGAAACTGAATATGTAGAGAGTATTAAAAAAGATATTCATTGGTTAGGATATGATTGGGAGGACCGTCTTTATTATGCTTCTGATTATTTCGAACAACTTTATGAACTAGCAGTCAAATTAATTGAGAAGGGGCTGGCCTATGTGGATGATTCTTCTGCGGATGAAATTGCTGAAGAAAAAGGTACAGTGACTGAACCTGGAGTGGAAAGTAAATATAGAGCGCGGTCAATTAGTGAAAATCTTGAATTATTCCAGGGAATGAGGGATGGTAAGTTTGACGAAGGTTCCAGAGTGCTTCGGGCAAAAATAGATATGGCCAGTCCCAATCTCAATATGCGAGATCCTTTAATATACAGGATTAAAAAGGTGCCCCACCACCAGACTGGGAAAGAATGGAACATCTATCCCATGTATGATTTTGCTCATAGTTTGTCTGATTCTATCGAAAACATTACTCATTCACTCTGTACATTGGAATTTGAAAATCATCGTCCTCTCTACGAATGGTTTATTGAAAAGTTGGAAGTATTTCCTTCCCGTCAAATTGAATTTGCCCGCCTGAATGTGAATTATATGATTACCAGCAAACGAAAGTTATTGAGACTGGTAAAAGAAGGATATGTTTCTGGATGGGATGATCCCAGAATGCCTACGATAAGTGGTATGAGGAGAAGAGGTTTTACTCCGGCTTCAATCAGGCAATTTGCTGACAGGGTCGGAGTGGCCAAGCGAGATAATGTAATTGATATATCCCTGTTGGAATTTTGTGTTCGTGATGACCTAAATGCTAGAGCAAACCGTATGATGGCGGTACTAAACCCATTAAAGGTGGTCATTATCAATTATCCTGAAGGTGAAGTTGAGTGGTTACCCGCTGAGAATAATCCTGAAGATCCTGATGCAGGGAATAGAGAAATGCCTTTTGCACGGGAGATATTTATTGAGCGGGATGATTTTATGAAAGATCCTCCTAAAAAGTATTTTCGGATGGCACCCGGGAGGTATACAAGATTAAAGCATGCTTATATATTGCACTGCGATGATTTTGTAGAGGATTCTGACGGAAATATAAAAGAGGTGCATTGTACCTATAATAAAGATAGTAAAAGTGGATCAGATACTTCTGGCATTAAGGCCAAAGGTACTTTACATTGGGTGAGTGTCGAACATGCTAAAAAAGCCGAAGCGAGATTGTATGACCGGTTATTCACAGAACCCGTACCAGATGGTGATCCGGAAAAGGATTTTACATCGTTTGTTAATCCCGACTCTCTTACTGTGTTGCATGAAATATTTGTCGAACCGTCGGCAGGTGAAATTGCCCAGGGAGAGCAAATCCAGTTTTTTCGAAAGGGATATTTTGTGTTAGATCAGGATTCTACAAAGGAAAATCTTATTTTTAACAGAACTATTACCCTTAAAGACTCATGGGCTAAAATTCAAAAAAAACACAAGAAATAGATTAATCTACTAAACAATAATTTATCATGAAGCAAGTACTTTCATCGCCATTTTTATTATTTTTTGCACTAATAATTAGTTTTAGTTGCCAGGAAAAACCAGTTAACCAATTGAGCACTGAAGAACAAGAGGAAGGTTGGGAATTGTTATTTAATGGAACAAGTCTGGATGGTTGGAAAGACTATCACGGAGAAGGTGTTTCCGGACCCTGGAAGGTAGAAAATGGATTACTCCAGGCTCTTGGAAAAGGGAGCGACGGTAATGGATATTTAATGACAGAGAAGGAATATGAAAACTTTGTGTTGACATTCGAATGGAAGATTTCGGAAGGTGGGAATAGCGGGGTTTTATACCATGTGATTGATCGTCCCCAGTATGAAGTTCCTTATGTTTCAGGACCTGAGTATCAGGTGCTGGATGATGTTGGCTTTCCGGCCGATTTGGAAGAATGGCAAATGGCAGGTGCAGATTATGCTATGCATGTCGCTGATAAAGACCAAAAAGAACTTAAGCCTGTAGGTCAATGGAATACTTCCAAAATAGTATTTGATAATGGTCATGTTGAGCATTGGTTGAATGGAAAAAAGATCGTAGAATTTGAAGCGTGGACTGAAGATTGGTTTGAGAGAAAAGAGTCCGGCAAATGGGCGGATGCTCCTGAATATGGGTTGGCGAGAAAAGGACACTTTGTCCTTCAGGACCACGGTGCTCCTACCTGGTACAGAAATATAAAGGTTAAGGAATTGCCCAGAGAGACTAGTGAAGAAGATTTATTCAATGGTGAGGACCTTACCGGGTGGGAAGTTTATGGAACTGAAAAATGGTATGTAGATGATGGAATTTTGATTTGTGAGAGTGGGCCCGATGAAGCGTATGGGTATTTAGCTACGAAAAAGTATTATAATGATTTTGATTTATCGGTTGATTTCCTCCAGGAGGCGGATGGAAATAGCGGTATCTTTTTTAGATCTTTTATTGAAGAAGGTACCAAAATCTCTGGATGGCAGGTAGAAGTAGCTCCTCCGGGTAACAATAGCGGTGGAATATATGAATCTTACGGAAGAGGTTGGATCTTCGAAATCCCTGAGGAAAAGGAAGATATCCTCAATATGGGTGAATGGAACACGATGCGTATAAAAGTAGTAGGAGGGAAAGTAACTACCTGGTTAAACGGGGAAGTGATGACGGAATTGGATGATGAAAAAATTGCAAATGCACAAGGTCGAATTGCATTGCAGATTCATAGTGGGGGCGGCATTCGTGTGAGATGGAAAAATTTGAAAATGAAAGAATTATAATTCAAATCTGCTCAAAGAATATGTATAATACCCGGGGAATGTAAAGTTCTTCGGGTTTTTTATTTATGTGTAAATATTTAGGATGATAAGATTTTTCTAATCTTATCATATCTTCCCGGAACAAGCGAATTTTAATTTACGTTATTCAATCCCTGGTCAATATCAGGATTATGGAATTTATTAATGGCGTTTGTAAAAGATCATTAATCATTGTCTCTTCAATGGTTGAGTATGGCAGTTTAATTTTAGTTGCCAGCTTTCTTCATTAAGTTAATCTGAGTTAGACGAATAACTGTTTTTGACATTAGTTTGCGAAAATAGCAATGCCCAGGTCATCGCTTTGTGGAAATCAATACCAGAATCAGCGATTTCAGCTGTTTTCCACCCTTGGTTAATTCTAGTTCTCTCCTTGCGCCGCCGCCTAAGCTAAAGGCGGCAAACGGTGAGAGCTATTACTTTCTCTGTCTCACATTAAGTTAGAAATCTCTCTTGGGGCATACTTATCTTGAATTAAGGGTTTTATTTTGTCTTGCATTGAATGGATCTCTTAGTTCTTCAGATCAGGATGGAAATAGGTTTATGAACCTTTTATGAAATCCAATGGATATAAAGGTGCTAAATATTTTATCAAATAGCCTAAACACATTCATTCCAGCTAAAAAATAGTATTTTATAGACTATTTTGGTATAAGCTCTCTCCTAATTGGACAAAAGGCATCTCAACCACCTTGTCAAAGATATCTGGTTGTGCTAATAAATTTTTCAGGGATGGTTCCCCTTTTCTGAAATGCTCCTGTGGTAGGTTTTCAGTATCTTCAAGAATAGACCCAGGCCATATTTGTTCTGGAAATATATCCTTTGCCTATCCTAAAAACTTTTTCAGATACTTTATTCTTATATATATTAGGATATGGATCATGGAATGAATGCAGTCAAAAGGGTAATCATCAATAAGAAAAAATAATAAATGAATTATTACCCCTTCAAATTCCTACGAATTTGCATCCGCGATGCTTTCTTTGTCCACGGCCACATTAAAAGGAATTTGGTCAAGTTCTTGCTTAACTTTCTTCTTAACGATGTTGAATTCAGGCATATAACTCTGGTCCATAGGAGCGGGTTCGGGTAAATTTTCGCGGAGCGGATCAACCTGCTTTCCGTTTTTCCAGAATCTGTAGCATACATGCGGCCCTGTAGCTAAACCTGTAGCACCTACATATCCAATTACTTCCCCTTGTTTTACGAATGTACCTTTGGTCATCCCTTTGGCAAATTTATTCATATGGAGATACTGAGTTGAATAGGTATCGTCGTGTTTTATTTTGATGAAATTACCATTGCCTTTGGTATAGCCTATACGAGTTATAGTACCATTGGCAGTTGCGTAAATTTCTGTATTATACGGTGCTGCATAATCTGTTCCAAGGTGGGGACGTCTTGTTTTCAAAACCGGGTGAAATCGATTGAGATTATATCTAGATGAGATTCGGGAAAACTTTACCGGAGCTTTCAGGAATGCCCGTTTCATAGGGCGCCCATCCAGACTATAATAGCCATCATAATCTCCATTGTCAAATCGGATAGCATAAAATTCTTTACCGGATGCTGAGAACCAGGCAGCTTTCATTTCTCCTATACCGACTAATTCTCCTTCTACATATAATTCGTCATATATTAATTTAAACTGGTCTTCTGGTTGGACATGGTGAAAATCTACAGTCCACGCCAGTGCATCTTCCATCTTAGCAGTCAAAGCCGGAATTTGCGAAGAGGGAATATCGTAATCGGAAAAAGCATTCCATAACGAGGAATTTATTTCTCCTGCAAACTGTCGCCTTACCGTATCAATAGACCGTTGTCCCTTTTGTATATCTTGTTCTTTTGTGAGATCAAATACAAAGTAATTTATTTTGTCGGGTTCATAGATGAAATATTTAGGTGATTGGTCTTCTTCATCTTTGAGGACCTTATATGTTTTACCCGCCCTTAAATTCCTTACATCAAAGACATCTTTACCTGCTTCCAGGATAGCATGAAGAGTATTTATGCCAATTCCAAAATTGCTAAAAATTTCAGATAGAACCTGGCCATTCTCAATCGTTCCTTCAACAGTAGTAAACTGTGAAGTATTAATATTGTATTCGTATTCAGGAAGTTCTATTGGTAGGCTGGTAATTATTTCTCCGGCATTGGATTTAAACAAACTTGTTAACTCACTTTGTTTGTATCCGAAAGCAATAGCCAGAAAAATAAAGGTTCCAAAAACTATTTGTTTGGTGCTGGCTATACGTACTCGTTTCCCCATGTAAAGTTTTCTTTAATTAGGGTGATAATAATACAAAAAGTTATTTTTACAACCAGAAATTTATTCGAATTTTGATACCATCCAAAACCGTGTTTTTTGATTTAAATTTATTTATAATGTTTAAATAATTGTAAATAAGTATAATATATAAATATAAGATGAATATTTAATACATGTTAAAATTGCTTGTAGAAATTGGGAGTTATATTTGGCCGCTATAATTACATCGCTTATTAAATATCTTTTTTGATTTTTGTTGTCAATTATTTCTCTACTTATGCTTCTAAATAAAAAGCTCTTACTTCTGTTCTTTTTTTCATATTGGATCATATCCTACCAGGAGCAAGATGTTGGGTGCCGATCCGGAAATCTATGTTATTGCGGTAATTAGAGAGGCCCTGAACTAGTCCCTTTGATTTCCTTTTAGACCAAAGATAAATAAAGAGGGTCCTTACTTCCAAAGATAAATATTGCAGTACACTTTGGGAGATATCAATTAAACATACACGGTATTAGATAAAATTTATTTTTCTTTGTGTAAAAAAGTGTTTGTAACGTATCAGACCCTCAACTGTCGTGGAAAATTAATTGATTTGCAGACCCCGAAGATAATGGGGATTATCAATATTAATCAGGATTCTTTTTACAAAAAGTCTCGAACTCAATCTATAGATGAGACACTATTCCGTGCAGAAGAAATGGTCAATGAAGGTGTACACTTTTTTGATGTAGGGGCTATGAGCAGTCGTCCCGGTGCAGAACTTATTTCTATAGAGGAGGAGACGAATCGGTTGGATGGAATCGTGCAGGCTTTGGGGACCAACTTTCCACATATCCCCGTTTCGGTGGATACTATTCACAGTAAGGTTGCTAAAAAAGTCCTGGAGGAAGGTGCTGCAATTATTAATGATATTTCTGGTGGGACCTTTGATGAGGATATGATGGAAACAGTAGGTGCTTTTGATGCTCCTTTTGTTGCAATGCACATGAAAGGGCGACCAAAAAATATGCAATTAAATCCCGTATATGACAATGTCGTTACCGAGGTGTTTGACTATTTTGTAGCTCGAATTAATGAAGCAGAAAAGGTTGGGATCGTTGATTTAATACTCGATCCTGGTTTTGGATTTGCTAAGAATGTAACTCATAATTTTCAATTGTTGCATTTTTTGGATGGATTTGAGGTATTGAGGTATCCTTTGTTAGTAGGGGTGTCGAGAAAATCATTTATACAGAAAACGGTCAATGCCAATACCAAAGAAGCTCTTAATGGTACAACAGCAGTTCATATGTTGGCGTTAATGAAGGGGGCGAGAATATTAAGAGTACATGATGTGAGGGAAGCAGTGGAGGCTGTCAAAATTTGGGAAAACTTTAATAGTCAACAAGTTGTTGAAATGAAATTCTAATACTATTTTATGAAATATTAAATAGTCAAAAACCGATTAGTGGGAGAGCACTCTCGAAAATATTATAAAACTTTATTGAGATTAGGCAAATATCTATTGGTTAGTCTCATTATCTTATTGGCAATGGTCTTTGCTATTTTGAATTCCTCTTTTTTACAGACAAAGGTGATCAATTGGGCTTCTGGATTAGTAAAGGAGAATTATGGTATTACCTTGAGTGTAGACAAAGTGAGTTTTAGGCCCTTCAATAATTTGTACCTGGAAAACTTTTTAATGGGGAATGAGGACATTGATTCATTGATTTATATTTCGGAAGGTGCTTTTTCGATAAATGTCAATCCTGTACGACTTTTTAAAAAGAAAATTACTTTTACTGGTGTTGATGCTGATACAGTCTTGGTAAATGCAGTGGCTAATTATACACCGAGGGATGATAATCCTCAGGTAGTCGATACCACTGGGCAAAAGGGGTTTGAATTTTTATTTTCACCCTGTAAATTGAATCTGGCATATTTCGATCTGGATTTCAGGGATACTATTACACACTTGCGGGTTGATGCCTCTGTACATGATGTAGTGGGAGAAATCCTATCCAGTAATATAAAAGATCAATTTTCTTTTAAAGACGTTACCCTTGTTCAGCCAAATGTGAAGGTGAAGGGGGCGAAAATTAATGCCAGTGCAAGTCCTTATATCCAAATGATTCTCGATGAGTTGGAAGATAATAGAATAGGTAGTGATTCGGTAATGGTACAAAACATGGAGCAATCTCCCTTTTGGGCAATGGATATGGATGTTGATGGAGTGACCATTGATGATGGCAAAGTAGAGGTGTATACCTTTGATACCATAAGGAATGAATACACCAAAACTGTAGATATTTCCAAATTCAATGGTCACTTAGACCGTGGAGATTCGGAAGTGAACTTTGTTGATGCTTCCAATTTTAATGCTTCTTTTATATGGGGTGATTCCATTCAGTTCAATTCTTTAGAATTCAGGGAATTACTTTTTACACAAGAGGAGTTAGCTATTTCAGGAATTTATATCCATACATTTGATTCTGAATTAAGGGGAGACGGGCGATTGGTTTATGATGGAACTTCTGCATTTAAGGATTTTATGAATCTTGTCCAGGTAGATTTCAATATTCCTGAAGGTAGTCTGAATGTAGCAGATTTGGTGAAAGTTTTTCCCACACTTAACAACCAGGAAATTATAAGAGAAAATTTAGGCGAGACGGTAGATTTCAACTTTAAAGCCGAAGGTGAAATAAATCATTTAAATATTACTAATTGGAAAATTGTAAACGGACCTGCTCGCCTAGCTGGAAATGGGACAATAGCAAATATTACTAATCCCCAAGCTAGAAATTTAAAAGTATTTATTAAAGAAGGAGTTTTGCCTCCATCTTATTTGAAAAGTAGATTACCTGATGTTCAATTTCCCAAAGGGATAGACTCTATAGATTATATCAACCTGAGGAGTACTATATCTCTGAATGGAAATAATTTGAAGCTTGACAATAGAATATTTACCAATCTTGGGATAATTAATAATCAGACAAATTATAACGTAAAAAATGCTGCCTTCAATGGAAAGGTACAATTAGAGAATTTTGAGGCCGGAAAATTTTTGAATTCCCCCAATTTAGGAAAAGTAACCTTTAGTTTGGATCTCAATGACGGATATAGCTTTGATCCGAAGCAGATGAAAGCTAATATTGAAACAAAGTTTGACAGCATCGAGTTCAAAGGATATAAATATGAAGATTTAATAGTAAACGGTACGATCCAGAATAATAAATTTAGCGGGAGTGTAGGGATGGAAAAACCGGAACTGGATTTCGTTTTAAACGGGATTATAGATTTTTCAAATATTGCTAAAATCAACCTTCTTGGTCGTGTAAATAATGTGGATTTGGACCGGTTGAATTTATCAAAGGAGAATGTTTCTCTTTCCGGAAATGTAGATGTGGATATGGTAGTGGCGCCGGTGGATAGTCTCAGTGGATATGCGCGGTTGAACAACGTAGTTTTAAATCGTAATGATTCTGTAGATTTTAGTATGAATGCTATTACTTTCGATGCAGAATCCTGGGGGGATAATTTCAAAGATTGGCAATTGGATTCTGATATCTTGTCGATTGACATTGACGGACAATTTAATATAGAGAATATATTAAGTACAACTTATCAAATCCTGAAAAACAGGCATCCCCAGATTATCGGATATTTCCCTAATCTGGAATTAGAGGCAGATACCATATACTCCAATGATTTTACTCTGGTGGTTGACGTGAACGATACGCAGGAATTTTCCCATTTAATTAATTCAAAACTCGATACTATACACGACCTCAATCTTTCACTAACGTATAGAAACAGGGGAAAAGAATATTTTGAATATTATTTTCAAGCTTCGGCACCAAAGATCCAATATGACAAGGTCAGCGTAGAATCGATGAATATCAATGCGAGTGGTAGTAATACTGATAATGAATGGATAATTTATGCTGACAGTCTGCATTCCGGAAATTTGTTCGTAGATAGCTTGCAATTAAACGCCAAATTAATTGGAGATGAATTAGACTTTAAGATTGCTACAAATTCAGTCAACAATATTCTCAATAAATTTTATGTAAGTGGTGGAAATCAGTTCCTCGCCGGGAAAGATATGGAGCTGGCCCTCGACTCATCTTCATTTGATATGTTGGGTAGGCACTGGAATTTAGATGCGGGAAACTCTATAAACTTTGGTGAGAAAAAGCTATTTGTCAATAACCTTAATTTTGAGTCAGGAGACCGAAATATATATGTACAAAGTGCATCAGAACAATCTATGATTGCCGGGGTCAATAATATCGATATTCGATTTTTGGATCAATTTTTTCCCAATGGAAAATTCAAATTTAAAGGAAATGCTAATCTAACGGTTGGTGTAGAAAATATCTTTAATCTCACGGGTCTTGAAGTAGAGACCCGAATTGACGAATTCTATATAAATAATGAAAATTTTGGTACCTTTAATACATTGTTTTATACCCTTGGTTTGAAGCAAATGGCTAATGTTGATATTAGTTTTCAAAAGGGAAATAAAAGGACGTTGGTTGCCTCCGGAGAATACGATTTATTCAATGAAGCGCAAAATGAAATACCCCGATTTGAATTTGATTTAACTGCTAATCAATTCCCCATTTTGGTATTGGATTTTATTTTGTCCGATATTATTCAGGGGACATCTGGATATGCCAATGCACAGGTATCCCTCGATAGTGACGGTGTGCAGCCAGACATTTCAGGTGAGGTCCTAATAAATGGCAAAACAACTATTCCTCTTTTGGGGACAGAATATCAATTTGTAAATTCTAAAGTTAATCTATCAAATGAACTTATTGGATTTCAAAATATTGATGTGGTTGATCGCCAGAATAATTTAGCAAATGTGGAGGGTGGAATCAGGCATGATCATTTGTCTAATTTTCGAATGGATACCCGGATAAATGCTGATAAATTTCTTTTACTGGATACGGAAAGGAGTGATGATGCAGTATTTTATGGTAGGGGTATCGGAAAGGCAAGTATCGATATAACAGGACCCTTTAACCAAATAAATATGGATATTCAGGCTGAGACGGGGGCCGGATCAAAAATTTCGATACCTATTTCATCGACGATATCCGTTAACAATACTGAAGACTTCTTTATTAATTTTGTATCGCAGAGTGCACTTAATAACCCTAGTGATGACGATGGAGGGGCAAGTTTCAGGATTGAAGGGTTGAATTTAAGTATGGATCTTACTTTGACGGAAGATTGTGAGGTCTCTATAATCCTGGATGAATCTACAGGAGATATTCTCAGGTCGAGGGGATACAGTGAGCTACAGATTGAATTAAGTAGGTCCGGGAACTTTACCATGAGGGGCACATATGAGGTTATATCAGGTCAATACTTATTTGCGCAATTGAACTTTACCAGAAAGTCTTTTAATATTAACAGGGGAGGGACTATTACCTGGAACGGGGATCCTATGAACGCAAAGATAGATCTTGATGCTTCCTACTCTGTAAGAACCCCCCCTTACAATTTCATATTGGAATATATAGGTACAAGTGATGAGCGATTGTCGGAATTAGCGCAAAATGCCACCCAGGTGGAACTCCTTTTACAATTAACAGGTGATTTGTTTTCCCCTGACATTTCTTTTGAAATGGAATTTCCCGAATTGACAGGACAAATTAAAAACTACGTGGAAGATCGGCTACGGGTAATATCTGATGATCAAAATGAAATCAATAAGCAAGTCTTTGGATTATTAATTGCCCGTTCATTTATACCAAGTGTTTCATCAGTAGTCAATATTGACGGTACCGTAGTGAATACGGTTTCTGAGGTTTTGACCAATCAGATGTCCTTTTATATTACGGAATATTTACAAAGGTCAATTGATGAAGTTCCGTTTATTTCAAATGTAGAGTTTAATGTTGGATACAATGTATATCGGAATGATTATGTGGTAGATAGAAATACAGGTGTGCGTTCTGGAAATGAATTTATTTTTCAACCTGAATTTGGTTTTTTAGATGATCGCTTGATATTAAGGACAGAGGCAAATTTGCAGACTCAAAGTGCCCTTACTACGAATACACTAATTACCCATGATTTTATTCTGGAATATGCCATTACGGAAGATAATACATTAAAAGTCAATTTATATCAACGAACAGAACCTTACCGAACCAGTAAGAATTCCAAAATTGGTCTGGGGGTTTCTTATAGAAGGGAATTTGATAGTTTCCTGGATTTTTTAAAGGGAGGAAAAACAGAAAGTTGACATTTTCTTTAGATTTTCATCCTTTGTTGCATCAAATATGCATCGACTAACGTCAAAGCTGCCATTGCTTCTACAATAGGAACGGCTCTGGGGACTACACAAGGGTCGTGTCTGCCTTTGCCTTCTAAATTAACGTAATTCCCATCTTTATCGATTGTTTCCTGATGTTGAATTATTGTGGCTACAGGTTTAAAAGCAACATTAAAGTATATCGGCATACCATTAGAAATACCACCCTGGATACCTCCGGAATAATTTGTTTTTGTTCGTACGGAACCTTTTTCGTCTACGTAAAATTTGTCATTGTGATCAGAACCATTCATTTCTACAGAATGGAATCCACTTCCTATTTCGAATCCCTTACAGGCGTTAATACTCAACATGGCTTTCCCCAATTCAGCATGTAATTTGTCAAAGACAGGTTCTCCCATTCCAGCGGGATAGTTTTTTACCAGGCAGGTAACAATCCCTCCAATAGTATCACCATTTTTACGCGTTTTGACAATTAGGTCTTCCATTTCAGACGCAGTTTCCGGATCAGGGCACCTGACTATGTTTTGTTCGGTCTGAGAAAGATCGAGTGTCTCTGGTAGCTCGTTGAGTTCAATTTTCCCTACCTTAGAAACATAAGCCTGAATACTGACACCTATCCTTTCCAGGACTGCCTTGGCTATACTTCCGGCAGCTACCCTCATTGCCGTTTCCCGTGCAGAGGATCTTCCACCTCCCCGGTAATCCCGGAAACCGTATTTCTGGTCGTAGGTAAAGTCCGCATGAGATGGCCTATAACTATTTTTTATATGACCGTAATCTTTTGATTTCTGATCCGTATTAAGGATGATCATGGAAATAGGTGTACCGGTAGTTACCCCTTCGAAAACCCCAGATAAAATTTGAATCTGGTCATTTTCTTTACGTTGCGTAACAATTCGGGATTGGCCGGGCTTCCTTCGATCGAGATCTTTTTGTATTTTCTCCATATCTACTGGAATTCCAGAAGGACACCCATCTATTATCACTCCAAGTCCTTTGCCGTGTGATTCTCCGAAAGTTGTAATTTTGAATATTTTGCCGAAACTATTTCCTCCCATGAATATTTGTATAAAATGTAGAATTTTATGAGAATCCAAAATTAATTATTTTTTGAGGAATTACTTCTTCAGTCTATTTTTAATTTTGCGGAACAATTAAAAGCATGAATATATATCCGGATAGTTTATTTGAAGATATTGAGTTTAATCAAGTTATTGCTAAAGTCATGGGCTTGTCCAAAGGCCTTAGGGCCAAAGAGCATTTGAATGGAGCCAGCCCTTATTCTGACTTTGATTTGTGGAGTGAAAGTTTGTATCAGGTAAATGAACTTTGCGAATCGAAAAGAATGGGTATTAGTTTGAATATTTCTGAATACAGTGATATCAGGCATTATTTCGATCGATTACAAATCGAAAATTATACTTTGTCGGTGGAAGAAGTCCTGGAGGTCAAAGGGG
Organism: Membranihabitans maritimus; assembly: GCF_021729145.1. Taxonomy (GTDB): domain Bacteria; phylum Bacteroidota; class Bacteroidia; order Chitinophagales; family Saprospiraceae; genus Membranihabitans; species Membranihabitans maritimus. The sequence continues at coordinate 204,884 of NZ_JAJSLW010000012.1, forward strand.
TGTTGCAGATATTGGAATACCTTGAGAACTGGGGAAAACAAACAGAGACCAAGGAATTGCATATAACTACACTTTATATAAGTCAGATTCCCCAAAGCTTACTCTATTTGCTTGGAAAATTGAATACGATCTTTGAGCCGGACGGGTCTGTTAGTCCCAAGGCCACTCCGGATTTGGGTAAACTATATCAAAAGTTAAATAGAATAGAAAAAACCATTAATAGTGTATTTCAAACAGTATTAAATAAGTATAAGAAGGCAAATGTGTTGACAGAGCCTTATGAAAGTTATAAAAACGGAAGGAGGGTTTTATGCGTTGCAATTGAAAATAAACGCAGGATAGGAGGAATTATCCAGGATGAATCTTCCTCTGGGCAAACTGTCTACATTGAACCGGATGAAATGATCGTACATTACAGGGATAAGTTTAATTTACAAAGTGAAGTACGTCAGGAGATCAACCGCATTATTAGACAAATTTGCGAAGAAGTAAGAGAAGTCTTATTTGATTTGCGTGAGGGGTATTTGATATTGACTGGTGTGGATATCATAAATTCCAAGGCGGATTTAGGAGTTTTATTAAATGGGAATTTACCTAAATTAAGAAAGTCTCCGTATATCAAATGGTATCAGGCATATCATCCGTTATTATTGGAAAAAAATACCAGGGAAAGTAAAGTTACCGTTCCATTTGAATTAGACTTGGTCCCTCCAAATAAAATGGTTTTATTATCGGGCCCTAATGCAGGAGGGAAGTCTGTTTTATTAAAAGCAGTAGCCCTTAATCAGGTGATGGTACAAAGTGGGTTTCTCATTCCCGTTGATCCCAATTCGGAATGTGGATTATTCAGTGGATTTTTCGCGGATATTGGGGATCAACAATCACTTGAAGAGGATTTGAGTACTTACAGTTCTCATCTTAGGAATATGAAGACTTTCATAGATCTAACGGATAGTCACTCGCTGGTATTTATTGATGAGATGGGAAGTGGTACCGATCCACAATATGGTGGGGCTATTTCCGAAGCTGTTCTCCATCAGCTTAATCACAAGAAGGTTTGGGGTGTAATCACTACGCATTATTTTAATCTCAAAATGTTTGCTGATAAGCAAAAAGGTCTACAAAATGCTGCAATGAGTTTTGATAAAAGAAATCTTGAACCTACCTATCGGTTTCTTTTGGGAAAGCCCGGAAGTTCTTTTGCTTTCGAAATAGCAAAAAAAACGGGGTTGGATAACAGGATTATAGAATATGCCAAAAAGAAATCAGGAAAGAATAAATGGGCGATTGAAGAAATGCTGGTTGAATTGGAAAATGAGAAAAATAAAATTGAGAAAAAGGAAAGAGACCTAGAAAGTGATAAAAAACAATTGGAACAATTACTGAAAAGTAATAAAGCTTTGTCAAATGAATTGACTTTTCAAAAGAAAAAATGGAAAGTAGAGCGTAAAAAAGAAGAGTTGGCATTTGCGGAAAAAAATAGAAAGGAAGTTAGGGCAAAATTGAAGGAATTAGAGCGAAAGGAAAATATATCTGAGGCGCGGAAGCTTGAAGAAGAAATAAAGAACGATCAAAAATCCATTGCTAGTGAAATAGAAAAGTTATCTGAGAATATGGTTCGTCATGAGAAAATTCCAAAAGATTTTTTCAAAACATTAAAAGTGGGGGACTTTGTAAAATATAAAGATACCGGGTCACCCGGTGAAATTCTCTCTATCCGAAAAAATAAAGTAGAGGTACAAATGGGAGCCATAAAAATGACGGTTAACAGAAAAGACCTAAGGCCGGGTAAAGAACCTTTGAAAATTCAGCGAAATAAAAATGTCAAGTTTCAATTGAAGAAGAAGAAGGAAGAGATGGAGACAAAGATCGATATCCGTGGATATTCGATTTCCGAAGCCAATAAGGAATTAGAGCAGTTTTTGGATGAAGCCACCATTGCCAACGTTATGGAATTGCGGATTTTACATGGTAAGGGGACAGGTGTTTTGAAGAGATTGGTTCGGGAGAAACTACGAGAGTATAAACATGTCAGGGATATCTACCATCCGGAGCCGGAAAAAGGCGGGGACGGAATCACTATAGTGAAGTTTGGTTGAGTACGTAGTTCCCAACTAACAAGGAAATCTTTTCAAACCCTTTCCATTGGCAGTTTACTATTTATTCCTTCAAATTTGATTTTGAAAAATTGCTGTCAATGCTGTAATTTCCCGGTCCGATAAAAAAACAGGCTATGGCCAAAACACCCAGGGTCAGGGGAAATTCAATGCCATTGGGATTGAAAAATCCGGAGTGAACCGTAATGATAGCAACAAGCATATTTACGGCAATTAGAATAGCCCAAACCCGTGTAAATAGACCTAATATCAATCCTATCCCGCCAAGAAACTCAACAAAGCAGGCAATATAAGCTAGAAATAAGGGTACTCCTAATTGCCCATTCATCCAATTGACCGTACCCTCCAGTCCGTTTCCTCCAAACCAGCCGAGTACCTTTTGGGCTCCATGTGCAAAGAAGACAATTCCAAGAATAAGCCGTAAGATTAGGGCCAGAGTCGAATGACTTGTGATATTTGAGGGATTAAATAACAACTTTTTCATACTATAAGATTTATTGGTGTTTTCATTTTGTTGGTTGGCTATTAATTTAATTAAAGTTCTTTAAATATTGAAAATAAACAAAAAGTAATTTGAATTGTAGTATAAAAATAAATTTAAATTTCAAAATAGCAATGTTCATTTAAAAGAATTCTGTCCAGAAAAATGGTTAGGTGAAATTCTAATTTGAAATAGACTAAAAATTCATCCAGAAAATTATTTATAAACCTCTTTATAACACATTTTGATATTCCAAATAATGGCTGTAATCTTGCACTTTGAAATTTAGATTTATTAATTATTTAAAAGGAGTATAAAAAGTCTTTTCAGGCTTAATAATACAATTAAGTAAAATAGGTTATGGCAGGAAATATCACTTTTACGATGATCAAGCCCGATGCAGTGAGAAATGAATATATCGGAGCAATTCTGGCACAAATAAATGAAGCGGGATTTAAAATAGTGGCAATGAAGTATACAAAATTGTCACAAGAAAAAGCCGGGGAATTTTATGAAGTTCATAAAGAAAGACCCTTCTACGGTGAATTAGTTGATTTTATGTCTTCAGGACCAATTGTGGCAGCAGTTCTTGAGAAAGAAAATGCTGTTGAAGATTTTCGAACTTTAATTGGTGCTACGAACCCAGCTGATGCTGCAGAAGGTACCATTCGAGCAAAATACGCTACCAGTATCGGAGAGAATGCCGTTCATGGTGCTGATTCAGATGAAAATGCATTGAGAGAAGCATCTTTTCATTTTGCACAGACTGAGATTTTTAAATAATCCAGGGTATTTCATTTTAGAATGAATTAAAGATAATATGCCAGCAAATGAGCTGTTGGAGGTAAAAGAATTTTTAAATACACCGAAAAAGGTGTTTATTACTTCGCATCGGAACCCAGATGGTGATGCGTTGGGTTCGTCGTTGGCCTTATACCATTATCTCAGGATCAATGGTCATACCGTTTCGATCGCATTCCCATCTGAATTTCCCTCGGTATATAAGTGGATGATAGGTAGTGAATTTATCCTGATTTATGACAATGATCCGGAAATAATAAATGAAAGGATAAAAGAAGCGGAGTTGATATTTTTTCTCGATGCCAATAATTTATCCAGAATTGATAAATTGGGAGAAGAGATAGAAAAGTACGATGTCCCCATTGTCCATATAGACCATCATATGAATCCCGATACATCCTTCACCTACTCATATGTGGATCCCAAAGCCAGCTCTACTTGTGATTTGGTCTTTGATGTGTTGACAGGATGGGAAGAAACTTCATTTATTGATAACGAAGTGATAAGTACCTGCCTGTATACTGGAATCCTGACGGATACGGGTACTTTTAGTCATAATACTAATCCGGTATTGTTTGAGAAAATTTCCAGGTTGTTGCAAGCCCCATTTGACCATATAAGTATACAAAGTCTGGTGAATAATTCCTTACCGGAGAAAAATCTTAGGTTGCTGGGATATTGTCTTTACAAGAGACTAGAAGTTATTCCCGAATATAAAACGGGGATTATTTTTCTTACTAAATCGGATTTTGCTAAGTTTGATATCCAACGGGGGGATACGGAAGGTATTGTTAATTATATATTGAAAATAAAGGATATAGATATTGCCGTATTTTTTACCCAACAACCTACAATAATTAAAATATCCTTCCGATCTTTGGGTGATTTTAATGTAGAGGAAATAGCACGCCAGTATTTTAATGGAGGGGGGCATAAAAATGCCTCTGGTGGTAGCCATTTTAAAGGGCTAAAATCTGCAATGGAGTTATTCAAAGAAAAACTCCCTGAATTTTTTAAAAAACATAAAACAAACAATTAATGAGAATTACATCTCTATTTATTCTTATGATCCTTTCGATGTGGTCTTGTACGAATTCAAATTCTGATCAGCCAGCAGTGGAAGGTACTACTGAGGATGGGTACAAATACAATATCTATTCTTCAAATTTGAGTGGTAAGATTATTGAGCCGGGGAAGTATATTTATTTTACTGCAGCTGTATTATTGGATGATACCATGTCCCTTCAGCCCAAAAGCGAAGTAATAAGAATGGAAGTTCCTACAGATTCCAGTTTGGCACAACAGCCAAATCCGGTCATGGATGTTTTGCGACAAATGAGCCCTGGTGATTCTGCCAATGTATATATTGAATTGGATTCTATCCCACAAGCCAAAATGCAGTTTCCTAACAATAAATTCATAAATAATTATTTTGTCGTAGAGGACGTCGTCGAAGAAGATCAATATTTGGATGATGTTGCCAAAGAGAAAGAAGAGGCCATGGAGGAAATGAAAGCAGCACAGGTTCGTGAAGAAGAAATAGCAGGTATCGTTGAAGAAAACCTTGAAAAATATAAATCCGGAGATTTAGCAAATGAACTTAATCAATTGGAATCCGGTCTTGAAATTCTTACGTTGGAAGATGGACTCGGAGAAGAAGTAGGGAATGGTCCTGCTACGGTTCATTACTACGGAGTCCTGGAAGAAGACGGTACCATGTTTGACAATTCATTCAAAAGAGGAACACCATTTTCATTTAAAGTTGGGGCAGGATCTGTAATACCCGGATGGGATGAAGGTATTGCAAAACTTAAACCAGGCGAAAAGGCTGTTTTGTTTATCCCTTCTGATCTTGGTTACGGAGAGAATGGTTCCGGTCAAACAATTCCACCCAATTCTGATTTAGTATTCTATGTAGAATTAGTTCAAAAGTAAAGAGAAATGACAGCAGATCAGTTAATAGAGTTGCAAAATCGTTTGTCACTCTTAAACCGGTATCTTTGACGTCCCTGATAGGACGATTCAAATAGAAGAAAAGCAGCAATCTACATATGATCCATCTTTTTGGGATGATCCTGATAAGGCTGAGTCCATTATGAAAGAAATTAATGGATTAAAGCATTGGATTGCTATGTATGATAGAGCAAAATCTGCTCTTGAAGACCTGGAAGTACATTATGAATTCTTCAAAGAAGATGAAATATCTGAGGAAGAAGTGGATGTTGTTTATCAGAAGGCCATAGATATTTTTGAGGATATTGAATTCAGGGCTACTCTCAATGAACCTCAGGATGCCATGTCTTGTATTTTGGAGATTAATGCCGGGGCTGGTGGTACCGAAGCCTGTGATTGGACGGATATGTTGATGCGTATGTACTTGATGTGGGGAGAGAAAAATGGGTATAAAATTAAAGAGCTTAATCGACAGGATGGCGATGTGGCTGGTATAAAATCAGTTAGTCTGGAATTTGGAGGTGAGTATGCTTTTGGTATGTTGAAAGGAGAAAATGGAGTGCATAGACTGGTTAGGGTGAGCCCCTTCAATGCCCAGGGGAAAAGAATGACTTCCTTCGCTTCTGTATTTGTTCATCCATTGGTAGATAATGATATTGAAGTGGAAATTAATCCGGCTGACCTGGAATGGGATACCTTCCGGGCTAGTGGAGCCGGTGGTCAACACGTTAATAAGACCGAGTCCGCTGTACGTGTTCGACATTTACCTTCCGGGCTAGTAGCAGAATGCCAGCAAGAACGGTCTCAGCATATGAACCGGGAAAAGGCTTTGCAAATGTTACGGTCACGCCTTTATGAACTGGAATTGGAAAAGCAGCGTGCAGAAAAAGATGAAATTGAATCCGGAAAACAAAAGAATGAATGGGGCTCGCAAATTCGTAGTTATGTCCTGGATGACCGGAGGGTCAAAGACCATAGGACTTCTTACGAAACGCGCAATCCCGACGCTGTATTGGATGGGGATTTAGACGGATTTTTGAAGGCTTGGTTAATGGAACAGGCAGGAGGAAATAAGAATTAAGACTTTGTTGACATTATTTTCTGGTGGAAACAATGTTTTTATTATATTTTCATAGCGTATAATTATTTGTGAAATTTTTAATTATCAAAAATTAGTTATGAAAAAGTCATTGATCCCGATAAAATTAATATTATTTAGTGTGTTGGCCGTGGTAATTACATCGTACCAGGCAGTAGCACAAGACCTGGATGGTGCCTGGATGGAAAAGGATAAGGACGGGAGTTTACTTTTAGTTCAGGACGGGTATTTCTCAGTCATTAGTTTTGAAAATTCCCCTGCTAAATTCAATTATACGCTGGGAGGAGTTGTAGATTTTGACGGCTCAGTTATTTCTGTCAAAATTGAATTTCATTCCATGGATAAAACAGAGGTAGGTAATTCACATACATTTTCCGGAAAATTAAAGGGCAAGGAGTTGGTAGTTGATCGTCCGGAAGGGTACCAGCAAACCTGGATAAAAGTAGATGAAGAGGAACAGGGACTGGCAGGTGTGTGGCGAATAACAGGTCGCAAGTCAGACGGCAAAATAAATCAAATGCCCAAACGGGCGAGAAAAACATTGAAGCTATTGACGGACAATCATTTCCAGTGGATTGCGATGAATACCGATACCGGTGAGTTTTTTGGAACGGGTGGAGGAAAGTATACCTTCGAAGATGGGAAGTACACCGAGCATATTAAATTCTTTTCCAGGGATGATAGCCGGGTAGGCATGTCGTTGTCATTCGATGGTGAAGTAAAAGATGAGGATTGGCACCACAGTGGCAAAAGTTCTAAAGGCGATCCTATCTATGAAATATGGAGTAGTGAGGAGTATTGATTAGGAAGTGACTTAAGTTTTTGAGACACTGTCCCGTAAAGTGTGTAAATTAAAAAGGGTTGGGAAGAAGTTTAAAGTTTGAGCCTATCATCAAATATAGT
>NZ_JAJSLW010000130.1 GCF_021729145.1 Membranihabitans maritimus
GTCATAGAAGAGCTGGAAGGATTCTTCGATCGATTGAGTGGGGTACCGGGATATGGAAAAGAGGTAGCCTACCTGGGCGGTGGATGGAGCCCATCCGTTCCGTTCAAATGTGAAGATGCGTGTGAAGAGCCGATGGTAGAGTTGTTGGTTATGGATTACTGGTGTAACTGGGGTAAAGCCTGGGTATTGGTAGACGTAGAAGACAAATC
>NZ_JAJSLW010000131.1 GCF_021729145.1 Membranihabitans maritimus
ACCACTACCGTACTATCCATCGGCGTGCTGGTCTCCGGTAAGGTATCCTGTGGCGGATAAACTCGTATCGGTACAATTGTCGTATCGCAATTCCCTAAATCATCGCATACTATGATGCACGTCGTATCCGTGCCTGTATAACCCATATTCGGTGTGTACTCAATACAACCCGTCAAGCCGTCTACTGCTGCCGTACCGTTTTCCGGATC
>NZ_JAJSLW010000132.1 GCF_021729145.1 Membranihabitans maritimus
TTGACGAACAAAGTAGCGTGGGTGGAAGCAGAAGAAATGGACGAAGGCAGTTGGGATAACTGTGGAATAAGCTTGCGTTTGGCGCGGAGAGTAGACTGGTGGGCAGATACGGCTTGTGTGGACTTATGTTCCAACGGAAAAGAATATGACAACTGGGTAGACCTATTGGTAGACCTGGGCTTTGCGGAAGGACAAGTAGAGAA
>NZ_JAJSLW010000133.1 GCF_021729145.1 Membranihabitans maritimus
TTGACGAACAAAGTAGCGTGGGTGGAAGCAGAAGAAATGGACGAAGGCAGTTGGGATAACTGTGGAATTAGTTTGCGTTTGGCGCGGAGAGTAGACTGGTGGGCAGATACGGCTTGTGTGGACTTGTGTTCCAACGGAAAAGAATATGACAACTGGGTAGACCTATTGGTAGACCTGGGCTTTGCGGAAGGACAAGTAGAGAA
>NZ_JAJSLW010000134.1 GCF_021729145.1 Membranihabitans maritimus
TTCTCTACTTGTCCTTCTGCAAATCCTAAGTCTACCAATAGGTCTACCCAGTTATCATATTCTTTTCCGTTGGAACATAAGTCCACACAAGCCGTATCTGCCCACCAGTCTACTCTCCGCGCCAACCGCAAGCTTATTCCACAGTTATCCCAACTGCCTTCGTCCATTTCTTCTGCTTCCACCCACGCTACTTTGTTCGTCAA
>NZ_JAJSLW010000013.1 GCF_021729145.1 Membranihabitans maritimus
CCTGTACCTCTATATCAAAGGTTTCTATCGTTTCATTTCCACTCGAATCTATTGCCGTCAGCGTAACCATTACTATTGTTCCCGGTAGGCCCAGGTTCTCATCAACAGCCGGCTCCTGTATAAAACGCTCCACTCCACAATTATCCGAGGCATAACTGCTCAGATCCGGCATCGTCGCCATACACTCATTATCCAGCATCAATTCCACTTCTTCCATAGCAATCACCGGTGAGATTGTATCCAGTATTTCTATCGTAAAGCTTGTATCAGTGCTATTACCACTCTGATCCCATACTTCCAACACAATATCTAGCAGCCCCGGCATTACTTCAGTACCTGCATCGGGAATTTGCATTACGGAATCGATCCCACAGTTATCCATGGCCAAGGAAGAATAGTCTTCAATCACACCTGTACAGGACACATCGACATATACCGTATCCATACCCGCAGGAACGGGATCAAAGGTCGGGGATATCGTATCCAATACTTCCATCATAAATACTGTATCCGTGGTATTACCCGAGGAGTCCGACACCGTTAACATCACTTCTGTCAATCCTGCTGACAAAACTTCACCCACTGCCGGAACTTGAATGACTGTATCTAACAGGCAATTATCCATCCCATACCCACTCAAATCCGGCATCCCTACACTACAATCCGCTCCCACATACAAGGTTGTATCGATTAATCCAATCCTTGGAGAGATCGTATCCAAGACCTCTAAGATAAACATTGTATCAGTGCTATTACCAGAGGAATCAATGACAGACAATTCTACTGTGGTCATTCCCGCGGGTATCACCATTCCCACTTCCGGACTCTGGATTACCGTATCCACCGCACAATTATCCATCCCATATCCACTTAAATCCGGCATTGCCGAACTACAATCCGCGTCTGCATACAAGGTAGTATCAATTAATCCAATCGTCGGAGAGATCGTATCCAAGACTTCTAACACAAACGTCGTATCCCGCTGATTCCCTGACGAATCGATCACTGACAATTCTACTTCCATCATGCCGGCATTGATCAACACACCCGCTTCCGGACTCTGAATTACCGTATCCACATCACAATTGTCCATTCCATACTCGCTCAAATCCGGCATCTCTGCAATACAATCCGCTCCCACATACAAGGTTGTATCGATTAATCCAATCCTCGGAGAGATCGTATCCAAAACCCAGATCGTATCCTCACATCTAAACAACGTATCGGACATTCCAAAACTTAGAGGTTTTATCAAATAAATATTATATAATCCAGCCGTATCTTCACAGGTAAATTCCGTTTGAACTAATTCCACAACCGTATCCAATACACAATTCGTCAAGGATGGAAGGTCGCCAATTAAATCCAGTTCTTCAATACTTGTCAAGGCTTCCCCGTTCTCATCCAGGTACACCGTATCTTGTTTGCAATATTCCCTCCATTCATATGCACCTATATCTACGGTACCATTGAATACCCTTGACAAATCGTCCAGATCCTCCATTACAGTAACCGGATTATTCAACCCCATATCAATAGCGGGTGAATTGCGCATCAATCGAAAATCTCCCGATGCCGTAGGTGCTGCAGATGCTAAAGGAGAATAAGCAAATAAAGGATCCGATTCGAATTTATTAGTGGCAGCGGGTGCATCAACGCAGCTATTGCAGTTTTCATTTAGCCCGATGTAATTAGTTTGGAACAATGAATACTGAGCTGATACATTAATATTTTGTCCGAAATTATAAAAAACGTCCCCCTGATTGGCTTCATTTCTATAGAAAATACTGTTTATAATCACAGGTGAACTTTCTCCACCAATTTCAGTGTTTACCACGGCACCCCCCTGACTGCCTCCATTGTTACTGGCAAAAACTGTATTTATAATTACTGGGGAACTGATTCCGTTTTGCCCATAATTATATAACCCACCTCCTGATGTTCCCGCACTATTTCCGGAAATAATGGAATTGATAATCTCAGGAGAACTTTCTCCGCCGCCATCTACATAGTTATACATTCCACCTCCTGATGCTTGGGCACTATTTCCCGATATCTTACAATGCAATATTAAAGGAGAACTAACACCTCCATTTGCAAAATTAAAAACCCCACCACCTAAGTTTCCCGCATAGTTATCCGTAACGATACAATTCTCAATAACCGGCGAGCTGATGCCATTGAGTCCGCCATTAAATATAGCTCCTCCAAAGACTCCTGCTGTATTCTGTAGAAAGCTAGTATTTCGTATTATTGGTGAAGCATTTCCCGAGGAACGACCATCATTATATAATGCCCCACCATGTGAGTTGGCATTGTTATCTATAAATTTACAATTTAAAATTTTTGGATTGGAACGGTTGTCGCTACCACTTCCGATATTTAGCCAACCTCCACCAACAATATCAGGATTCACTCCGTCGGCATTTCCTCCTGTAATTACAAATCCATCCACTATTGTCGTAGTATCTACGTTCGTCGTGCGAACTACATGATAACTATTACCATCTAGTGTTCCGTCTCTATCAATATCACCACTTAATACAGTAGGGAATAATTCACATTGCATGTCCCGGTCCTCGATAGATCCTCCCCCGGAAGGAAAACCGCCCATCACCACCGTACTATCCGGTATAACAAACGAACTGCCCCGGTCCATATCATCTGGCGTAGGATAATACGTACCTTCCGCTACTAAAACACTATCTACATTCGGACAATTCCTTACAGCCTCCAATGCTTCCTGAAGATTGGTAAAAGCATTCAACCAGGAAGTACCGTCACTCAACCCCAAAGCTGTACTATCTACATAGACCACTCCAGATACGGGACAGCCATTCAACACCGTTACAACTACATCATTACCATCCCCTCCTGTATAGGAAATCAAGGCATCAAGACCACTTCCCAGGAAATTGGGAATAATACTTCCCTCCGGAAGGCTGTTGAAGGTCCCGACAACAGCATCGCTACCGTCATTAGATAAGATGACAAATGACTCTCCGCCGGTGGGAACATAACTGCCTGTAAGAACCAGGTCATCCCCGGTAAGATCCACACTACCTATAACCTCCAACTGGGTATATGTCCCTCCCATTCCGTTTCCGGGCACCGTACCGTTGACCTCAATAGCAATATCACTAGCAAAAGAAAGAGTAGAAGCATTCACATCATTTCCATCGTACCGGGGATACACTGCTGCCGGCGAATCCCCCGGATGAAGCAACAATGTCCCGCCACCGGTCTGGACTCCACCGCCGGAAAAAATAATATCACTCCCGCTGATCAGCTCTATAGTTGTGGCCGTATTTCTACTTATATCCGTCGAAATTACAATGCTATCCGCATTTTCACTGCCTATAATCAACCGTCCTGCACTGACACGATCCAGCTCCGCATCTGCTAAAGATAAGGGACCGTTGAGCGGATCAGCCGTACTTCCCAAATCTATATTCACACTACCGTCTTCGGTAAAAGGTTTTATAGTTACCGAATCCGGTGTATTAACGATCCCTCCGGAAAATCGCATATTATCTCCCCGGAATAGAATGTGACTTGTATTGGCCAGGGCATTTATCTGTGATGTATTGTCCAGAAGGATGGAAGCCGAGTTTTCGCCCACTCCCTTTTCTCCGATAAATTCTATTTTACTTCCGGAAGCAGTTTCCACTTTGCTCGCCGTTAAATTGGAGATCCCGTGATTTTCATCGGAAGTACCGCTGCCACCACCGACTCCATGTATCGTTATACTTCCTGCGCTGGCAATGACGCGATCCGCCAAATTTCCATATAATCGCACACCGGTATTATTATCTCCTGTACCCTTTCCACCTTCTCCATATATATTGATATGGCCAGTACCTGTAGACCGGACCAGGCCAATCCCATTTATATGCACTCCATAATTCCCGGCACCGTTCCCGGCCCCACCCCCTGTTCCGGTGATATCTATGTTTCCATCCTCACTCTCCACAATGGCACCGCTACCAAGTATCGTAATCCCTTCATTGCTATTTCCGGAAGCCATTCCCCCGCTTCCGATGAGGGTGACATTTCCCAAATTCCGGGCGCTGACCAGGCAACTTCCATTATAAATTCCTCTATTACCATGTCCGCCCGAAGTCTCCGTTCCCGTACCCTCTATCCGGATGTCCGCCCCGGTAGTCTTCACTTCGCCTCCTGCAAGATAGACAGCAGGTATAACTATATAACTTTCGTCACCACCAATTCTCCCAATTCCTTCGATATCCACTAATCCAGTTGCTCCCCCGATAATTTTACCATTATTCAACCATATTCCAGTAGGATAACCACTATTTCCGCCACGACCTTTCAGGAATATATTCCCGGTTCCGGTATACTCTATAGTTGAACCATTAATGTAGATACCGTGAAAATTCCCGGATGTGGGAATGGATTGCTGATTGGCTTCCATTACAATATCACCGTTTTCGGCAGAAACTAATGAAGTGGCACCATTCACTTCAATATTTCGCGACACTTTATAAGTAAGACGTCCGCTACCACTCAACCGTATTTCCGTACCATTGGTTACCGCAATCCGGTCTTCACCCGGTGTAGCCCCATCTGCCTGCAGATCCGCCGTCAAATGAGCATCCGGCATAAAAGAAAGGTCACCGATAAATCGAACCTGATCATCGCCTCCGCCTCCGCTGACTTCCAGACTGGGCAATAGTGACGTAAAAGAATCGATCTGAATCATATCATCTCCTGCCGCTGCCCGGATCCGGATCGTATCCGTACCCGCCAAAGCTACATCCACAGGCAGATTTTGCACCGGTCCGCTGTCTAAGGAATACGTCCGACCGGTAGCAAAAAAACGAACATTGGCTCCGTTTTCAGACATAGTCAACGTATCCCCGTTCCCGGAAATATCGGTTATTATAAGTTCATTATCATTCGTCGTCACCTCATAATCGGCATTCACAGCCGCCGTCACTGTCACCATGAATGTACAGGAAAACACACAAGAACTATCGTCCATTACCGTGTATTCAATCTCATTCAATCCCATTGAGGCCTGTGCAGGATCAAACATCCCTGCCGATACTCCAGGCCCGGAAAAAGTTCCTCCGGCCGGTACGCCTCCCGTTAAGGCCACTGGAGCCGCATTGCCCGCTATACTAAAGTCCGCCGGGCAAGTCACTACAGTCTCTTCACCTACTGTGATCACAAAATTGCAGGAGTCTACACAACCATTTCCGTCCGTATAGGTGTAGGTAATTTCGTGCATACCAGTACCGGCATTTACAGCATAAAAACTATCCAGCGCGACTCCCGGCCCCGAAAAAGTCCCTCCACCTGGTTGTCCGGGGTGGTCCGTGACCAATGAAACAGCGGAAGCTCCAAAACATACAAAAAAGTCAGGCGGACACACAGGCTGAGGCGCCGGGCCACCCGGAGCCTGGAATTCATAGGCCCCCATGTCAATCTCAGCACCAAAAATTCGTCCATACCCATCCGCATCTTCCGGTTCCATATTCGCAGCACTATCTCCTGCATTAATTGCCGGAGAACAAACCTGAACCCGAAAATTTCCTTCTGCTGTAGGTGCTGCTGAAGCTAAAGGCGCATTGACAAACAAAGGATCCTCTAAAAATAAATTCCCTCCACCTGAAGTATCTATGCAGTTCGTACAATTGCCATTGAGACTCGTATAATCCCCCTGGAATAAAGAATATTCCACAACAGCAAATCCGCTATTGAAATTTGCAAATGTCTCACCTTCTGAACCGTCATTATTATAAAAAATACTATTAATAATTTCCGGAATCCCTCCTGCACCATAATTATACATGGCTCCTCCGTTAATTCCAGCTTTATTTCCCGAGAATACAGAATTTATTACCTTGGGAGCACTTTCACCATTCAGGGCATAATTATACATTCCCCCTCCATCGGTGCCTGCCGAATTTCCCGAGACAACAGTATTGATCAAGACAGGGGAACTTACACCGCCTCCATCCACATAATTATATATCCCACCGGCTGATGCGTTCGTTTGATTTCCGGAAATTTGACAATTAATAAAAACAGGAGAACTCGTCCCATTATTGGCAAAATTACAAACCCCACCTCCATTATTTGCAGAACTATTGTCTATGATCCGGGTATCCCGGAATCGGGGAGAACTTGCTCCACCTACCGCATTATTAAATATAGCGCCCCCAAACAGACCTCCGGTATTATTGGAAAAAGTACAATTTTCGATAATGGGAGAGGCATCCCCCTCGCTCCTTCCGTCGTTATATAGTCCCGCACCATGTGTAGACGAATTATTGCCGGTGATTTTACAATTCCGTATCGTGGGATTGGAAGAATTACCATTCCCCATTCCGTTATTAAACCAGCCTCCGCCCGTAGAAGGCAAAGGAAAGGCTCCATCGGCATTTCCTCCGGTAATCGTAAAACCATCAACAATAGTAACAGAATCCACGTTGATCGTCTCTACAATGTGGTAACTATTACCGCTTAATGCTCCATTCAGATCAATATCGCCGTTTAAAACCGTTAAATTTAATTCCCAATCCCGATCGGCTAACATTCCTCCTCCCGAGGGAAACCCTCCCAACACTACGGCGCTATCCGGGATCACAAAAGAACTGTCCCGATTCATACCATCCGGAGTGGGATAATAGGTTCCTTTTGCTACAAAAATGCTATCCATATCCGAACATTCACGCACCGCCTGCAACGCATCCTGCAGGTCGGTAAAGGCATTGGCCCAGGAGGTACCATTATTCGCCCCGGTTGCTATGCTATCTACATATGCAATACCAACTGGGCACACATTCAATGGAGTCTGGAATTCATAGGCCCCCATATCGATGACACCGCCATTGGCCACATCATATACCCGGCCGTTGCCCGCCAGGTCCAAATCATTTTGTAAATCGCCGCCGGCATTGGTATAAAGCGTATTATCCCCCGTATTGACGGCTGGGCTTCCGGCCAGAAAGCTATAATCACCATTGGCAGGATTGGCAAAAAGCGGATCGGCGTCGATATTATTGGTTCCGGTATAGCCTCCTTGTACAATGCTGTGGGATACAACAAATGTAGAGGCTTCAATGTCGTAAATTTCGTTAGCAGTATCGATTGCCACATTTCCCCAAAAAATACTATTGTATATTTCGGTCTCAGCAATATCATTATATATCCCACCGCCTCTGTGGGCCGTATTTCCGGAGAAGGTTACATTGGTAAGGGTAGAGGAAGAAAAATAGCTGTTATATATTCCACCACCGTTGCCACTGGCAGTATTTTCGAATATGACGACATTGCGGAGAGTGGGAAAAGAATTGATGTTAAGCGTACCACCGCCCTCGGTGGCGGTATTACCCACAATCAAACTATTGGTCAGTAAAATATTTCCTCCATTGGTAAACATTCCACCCCCGAAATCATCACTATGGTTTTCATTAAGTATCAAGTGGGAGTAGACTGTGTTTCCAGTACTAAGTATTCCGCCTCCGTAAACATCATCACCACCTGTGTTTTTAACCTGGTTGTGGCTAATTTTAGTATGGACTACCGTACCGGTGGCCTGATTGTACAGTCCACCGCCGCGCTGGCGGATAAAGGTGCTGCCTGATACATTCATATCTGCGCTTCCTCCATCGCCATTGCCCCCTCTTATGGTTACTCCATTCACCACAAAACCGTCGGCTGAGGTCGGGGCGAGCATTACGTGGTATGCGTTGTCATTATAATTCATAAAATCGGGACCGTCATCACCGTTAAGGTCGCCGTTTAAGATGGTTCCTTGTGTTCCATTTAATGTGGGTAGGATACGGTTGTCGGTCAGGTCGGTAATACCGTTTCCAGGGTCAAAACCGCCGTAAAGCTGTACATTTTTTACCATTACAAAGGCGTTGTCACGGTTGCCGTTTTGATCGTAATTGCCGTCTTCGGCGTTGTACAGGGGGTTGTAATTGCCCTGGGCCACGTATATTTGCAGGCTGTCATTGTCCAGCCAGTTGTTATCCGCATCGTATTGTTCGCGAGCCCATTGGAGGGCAATGGCGAGTTCGGTTACGGCGTTTTTCCAACTGTTGCCCGCTCCGTCTATATAGTTGGGATCGCTTTTATCGACATTTTTATCAACATAGAGAATATTATTCGCATCCGGGGTAATGACAGTTGGGGGCGCCATGGCAAAAAGTCTGAAATTTTCCACTGCCAATTCTTCACTATTTGAACCATTGGAAGAAGCTCTTAATCTCAGATCCAGGGTATTACCGGAACCCGGAATATTTTTCTCGAATTCCTGAAAAGCCTTACTCAAAACAATTCCGTCACCGATATCGTCAATATTCGTGTCTTCCGCAAGTAATCGATCCGTGGCATTATTCGCATAAAAAGCGATAAGCCTTTGATAAGCACTTGCGTCAATCCTGTATTCCAATACAATATAATCAGAACTGGAAAATCCCAATTCTACATTCTCCCAATTAGCAAAGGTGCCCTGAGCTCCAAAAAAACCACGGAATATTAAATCCTGCTGTCCGGTTATATCTACAGACCATACTATATTCTGCTCTTCTTCCCCGGAGCCAAAAGCACCATCGTGGTCTTCCCCTGCCCAAAAATAGGAACCTTCAATATTTGTATACTCACCATCAGAAGCGGTAGAGGTATTGATATCCGAATTAGTAGTTCTTTTAAAATAAGAATCTGAACTTCCTCCGTTTTCACTTGGGGTTCGTGTTCCACTACTGGGGCTGGAAGGATCTTCAAAATTATCTTGCCAGTAAAGTATTTCCCCGCTTCCCGCTATGGGCTGTACCGGTCCCAATAGCATACTTTCATTTGGTAATCCCGCGTCGGCCCCATCATTCGGGATCACTTCAAAACTAATGTATTTATTTTCATCGAAGGATGTCAATGCAAAGGTTATATTCATTGCTCCTCCAATTGGTATCTTATTGGTTCCCATATTATCATCCGACCGATACCATTGATAAGTACTTCCACTTTCCGAATCCGCATCATCATCCACATAGATATAGTTTCCTGTCAAGACTTGTCCTGTAGTGGGATTACCGGCCATCGATACGAATAAAGCCTCCGGTGGATAATTATTTGCCGCATTTTCCAGTAATCGAAAATTATCAATGGCCCATTCTTCATTGGAGGAGCTATTTGAATGTACACGGATCCTCAATTGCAATGCAGAACCGGTTCCGCTTATCGTCTTTTGAAATTCCGTAAAATTCTTTGTCAATATCTCTCCTTCTCCAATTTGATCCCCATTAAAATCTTCAGCTAGTTGCTTATCGAGGGAAGAATTAGAATAAAAAGCAATAAGTGCGTTATACCCCCCACCATCTATCTGATACTCTACAATGATATAATCATCGGGATCCCAGGCCTGGTTTTCGGATTGAGCTGCAAAATTCCCCTGAAATAATAAGTTGGTTCTTCCTGAAATATCAACCGTCCATAGAATTTCCTGTACTTCTTCTCCTACACCAAATGCTTCGTCATGATCCTCGCCTGCCCAAAAATATGAGCCTTCGATATTGGAATAATTACCATCCGATAAAGTCGAAAGATCAAGGTCGCTATTCATCGCCCTTTTAAAATATGACTCCATTCCCCCTCCAGTGTTTGAAGGGATCCGTGTACCTGAGGAAGGTGATGTGGCATTTTCAAAGTCATCGGTCCAGAAAACCGTTTCCATAATGGGTAAGGAAGGATTATTCGACCTGTAAAGTAATGGGGTTAAGAAAGAATTTCCGGATATTTCATCTGCCATCGACGAATGGGCAATTACAAAAAGAAAAAGTACAAGAGTCAATCTTGTCAAAAAAGTACAAAGTTCGTCCAATAAAACATGTACAACTCTTTTATCACAGACGTAAATATTCTTCATTCACCTAGTTTTCAGTTCTTGGAATTTCTGGATTGTAGGAAGCATTTTATAATACTTCCACTCTAAAGAGGATGGTTAATAAACTTAAATTATAAGATATCAAACACCATTATGTAGTAAGATTTGAGACCATTTATAAATCTTCTGCATAATAGAAATTTTTAGTAAATAACTATAAATCAACTTTGTTAAAAAACAATTTCATCTCAATAATTTTTATTTTTCAGCAATAGATCTCTTAATACTGTATTCATCAACGCCTCATTTTTATATTAATAAAGACATTCAACAAAAAAACCGGTTTGGTATATTAGAAATGACCAAACCGATTCATGAAATTTTAATGTTTTCAGCTTACATAAATATAAGGACGAAGAACTCAAAAAATCCAAACGACTTGATTTATCCCGCCTTTAAAAATTGAGTTTAAGTATGAGGTTAATCTGGTTGTAGTAAGCTGGCTAATAAAATTACTAATTATTTGAATCCGTAAAATATTAAACAAAGGCTAAAATTTACTAAAAATTAATGGGACAAAAACCTGACATTTTATATTAAGCTGATAATCATATTTTTAAAATCTATTACATTTCGGCATAACATTTTAAATAATTTAAATACTAAAGTTTCAAACCAGCAAAAATGAAATAACAATCACATCAGTTAGTATAGAGGCCAATGAGCATCAAGCATCGAATTCCCGTCACATAGATTTCCAACTTCTTGTTATATTCGCCAATTAAATACTCAAGTATGGACGACAATAATCAAAAACAAAATATGACGCCCCCCCGGGCCAAACAAATATCCCACCTACGGGATATCCATGGCGACAAAGTGCAAGACCTCTACTTCTGGCTCAACGATTATTTCAAGAAAGGTCCCCATGCTGATCAAGTAATTGAATATCTCAAAGAAGAAAATGAATATACCCGATTTATAATGAAGGATACTGAAAATATTCAGCGTGAACTTTTTAACGAGATGAAGTCCCGAATTAAAGAATCGGACCAAACCGCCCCCTGGTTTAAAAACGGATATTATTACTATACCCGGACTGAAGATAACCGACAATATTATAAATTTTGTAGGAAGAAAAAGAACCTGAATTCCGAAGAAGAAATTCTTTTGGATGTGGATGAAATGGCGAATGGTCATGCTTATTACGCAGTGAAAGGATTTAATATCAGCCCGGACAATACTTTACTGGCTTTTGGTCTGGATACCCTTTCGAGAAGACAATACCAAATCCTCATTAAAAACCTGAAAACCGGTGAATTAATTAATACAGGTATTAAAAATACAAATAGTCAAACCGTATGGAGTAGTGATGGGAAAATCCTTTTTTATGTAGAAAATAACCAGGATACATTGCTATCTGAAAAAATCAAGCGTCATAACGTAGGAGATAATCCGGAGAAAGATGTAACCGTCTACAGGGAAAATGACCCTACAAATTATATCGGAATTGGAAAATCAAAAACTGGTAAATTCATTCTATTATACTCCGGAGGCACATTGTCTTCAGAGATTAGATATATTCCGGCCGACGATCCTGAACTCCTTCCTCAAATCTTTACACCTCGAATGAAAGAGGTATTATATCATGTATTTGCACTTGAAAATCGATTTTTGATATTAACAAACAAAGGCGCCCAGAATTTCAAATTAATGGAATGTCCTTTGAACAAAACATCTGTGGAAAACTGGAAAGAACTTATTCCTCATCGCAAAGATACACTATTGAGTGATGTTAATGTTTTTAAAAACTTCATCGTTCTCACCGAAAGGAAGAATGGTTTGACTAAAATCCGAATTCAAAATCGCCAAACCAGCTCAAGTTATTACCTCGATTTTGATGAACCCGCCTATACCGCCGGACCTTCAAAAAACTTAGAATTTGATACTTCCTATTTGCGTTACCACTATACCTCAATGACCACTCCTTCTTCCGTATTTCAATTCAACTTGCAGAATCGGGAAGTTCAACTACTAAAACAACAGGAAGTTCTGGGTGATTTTGATCCTAAAAATTATAAAACGGAAAGAATCCAAGTCCCCTCCAGAGACGGGAAAAAGATACCTGTATCGATTGTATATTCTCGCAATTTTACAAAAACAGGAAAGTTCCCCCTTTTACTTTATGGCTATGGGTCGTATGGTGCAACCATTGATCCAGGATTTAGTTCCACGCGAATTTCACTGCTGGATAGAGGGTTTGTCTTTGCTATTGCGCATATCCGCGGAGGAGAAGACCTTGGAAGGGGTTGGTACGATAATGGCAAGATGGAGTTTAAGAAAAACACCTTCAATGATTTTATAGATTGCGGCAAATATTTAGTCAATCAAAAATATTGCCACCCCTCCCAATTATATGCTCAGGGTGGAAGTGCCGGTGGATTGTTGATGGGAGTAATAGCGAATGAGGCCCCTGAACTGTGGAAAGGGATAATAGCTCAAGTACCCTTTGTTGATGTGGTCAACACCATGCTTGATGAAACCATCCCCCTCACAACAAATGAATACGATGAATGGGGAAATCCCAATATTAAGGAACAATATGATTATATTAAGAGCTACTCACCATATGAAAATATAAAAAGGCAGGCATATCCACATATACTGGTAACTACTGGCCTACATGACAGTCAAGTTCAGTACTTTGAACCTGCTAAATGGATAGCTAAGTTAAGAGAATTCAAAACAGATAATAACCTCTTGTTACTTAAAACCGATATGGATTATGGTCACGGTGGAGCATCCGGACGCTTTGACTATTTAAAAGAAATCGCTCTGAATTTTGCTTTCCTTTTGAAAATAAATACCATGCAGGATTTATAATGAATTCCTGTTCAACAGTTTACTTTTGTTCCCGAATGATGAAAGAAATATAATAAACATAGGGCTTTGCAAACCCTGTATTGAACCCTATGTTTATTAGTAACCTACTTCCTACTACTATCCTTGTCAGATAGACAGGGAGACGGATGTAGATGGCGTTTACCTCAGGTTTTCACTGGTTAAACCAAGGGGTGGGAACTCAGTAAATACAAATCTCTCCTTCAAGCTTATATGTTATTTAGTATTTCAGTAATCTGTACCGCTGAAAAGTAAACCGTCTTCCTACAGGGGACTGTAAAGCCCTCCAAGGTATTCACACACTATCAAGTTGAATCCCATTATTGTCAAGCTACCAGAATCCTGAATATTCATCTAATTCTGATAACTATCAATTGTATTTGCGCCCACTGTAGAAAAAGTGGTTTTCTACAAGCAAGGAGCATTGGTGTTGTCAAAAGCTTTACAATTTTACCATGGATAATTCTATGAAATAATCTCCTTCAATTTTTTCCAGCCTCCACCATTTTCTGCGCGCAATCCATTTGCTTTTAAAATCTCAACTGCCATGCCACTTCTATTTCCACTGGCACAACAACATAAGACCGGTTTGTTCTCCTTTTTTAACTTTCCAATTTCACTTTTTAATTGGTTTAACGGAATATTCTTTGAACCAGAAATATGGCCCTGACTATATTCTTGTGCTGATCTGACATCTATTATTATAGCACCATTTTGTTTCAATTCCTTTATAGTTTCTACATCCTGGCCCAATCCGAATAATGAACTTAATAATCCCATAATTTTTAATTTTTGTTTACTCAAATTAAAGGGTTTTCCCGGGTACAAACGGTTACTTTTATCACATATAGAAAGATTGGTTGGCTAAAAGGTAGAAGGCTTTTAATTAAGCAGTCTCTATTCATATCGAAAGTTGAATATTGTTATTACACTAACTACTTTCTTTAAACTTTTTTTTTATTAGTTATAAAATGTAATTTTAGCGTCTTTATACTCGTGGCGCTTACGATTGACCGGTTGATTTTATGAACACAGAGTCTTTGTATCGAACAAAAACGAAAGTAGTACGGAGAAATAGTCCGCCCAGACCGTATTAAAATAGTATCAATAAGGAACCGTAAATTCCTTTTTCAAGGGGCGTAAAAGGTACAACTCTGTCCGGAGCAAGGCTTCAATATAAATTTTGTGGCCATTTTTCTCCCCAAAAGCCAGTCAAATCTTTTCACGTTTTTTATGTCAAACGTTTCGGGTAAAAGGAAATTTCAAATTTCTATAAAAATCCACTCTATTACTAAATGAAAGAAAATTTGAAAATAAAATGAAATCGAGAAGAAATTTTGTTAAAAAGTTTACTGCCGGACTTACAGTCCCTATCCTTCCATATAAATCCTTTAATACAATAGAGAATTATTCTCTGTCAAGATCCCCTGAACAATTCTGGAAGGCAGTCAGAGCTTCTTTTCCTCTTCAAAAGTCCAGAGTCTATTTCAACAATGGAACCTTTGGCCCTTCACCTTATCCCGTATTAGAAACCATAAACGAACAACTAAAAGATTTCAATACCCGGGGAGAATACGGTTCTACCAAAAAAACAAGAAAAAAAATAGCAGAATATGTCAAAGTTAAGCCCGAAGAAATATCTTTAACACATAATACGACAGAAGGGATTAATATTGTCACCTGGGGATTGGACCTGAAAAAAGGAGACGAAGTAATTATTTCCAAACAAGAACACGTCGGCAATGCACTTCCCTGGCTCAACCGTGCCAAATTACATGGTATAGTATTAAAGCCCTTTGAACCCGGCAAAACCGCAGAAGAGAATCTTGCAATAATTGAAAGTATGATCACTGCCAAAACCAGGGTTATAGCGATCCCCCATATCACGTGTACAACCGGCCTAGTACTTCCTATCAAACAAATATGTTCATTGGCGCGCAACAAAAATATTTTTACTGCTATTGATGGGGCCCACGGTTCAGGAACTTTTGACCTTGACCTCAAGGAACTGGGGTGTGACACCTATGCAACGAGTTGTCATAAATGGATGCTAGGGCCCAATGGTACCGGATTTCTTTATATCAAAGAAGAACATCTCGATCGGGTACAGGCATACTGGGTCGGGGGGTATACTGACACCGGCTGGGATCTTTACGCTACCCCTCCAACGATTAATGGATACGTGCCTACGGCCCACCGATATGATTATGGATCACAAAATGCAGCTGTTTATGCCGGAGTCGATTCAGCTATCGATTTTATGATGAACATAGGTCAAAAGAATATAGAAGCCAGGGTCAAAGAACTCGCCTCCTATTTGCAAAACAGCTTGTTGGAGTTGGATAGTAAAGTGGAGATGTTAACGCCAACAGAGAATGAGTCCAGAATCTCCATGACCGGTTTCCGACTAAAAAACATGGATTACCTGGAATTTAATAAATATGCTTCTCAAAATGACTTTAGAATCCGAGTAGTGCCGGAAAGTGGATTAAATTCAATCCGGATATCCACACATATCTACAACAATAAAGAAGAAATTGACCGATTCGTGGATTTGGTAAAAAATACTTAACCTGGAATTGAATAACAATATATAAAGTCCAATAGGCATCCCTTTCAAGCCCATCAAAGGCATGCCTGGGAAGGTACTCCTCTGGGAATTCTTTGGATAATCATAAGGTTCAATGATATAAAAACAGCCATCCCCTTAGAATCCGGTAGGAGAATAGGCAACCCAATATTCGTAGGGTAAATTACTCGTACGCACAAAATTCACTTTGTGGCGAATCCATGGAAATTAAAATGTTCCTTGGGCTACAACTCTATTTTCCCAAATCACTTTGTATTTCTTCCAATGAACGCCCCTTTGTTTCCGGCATTTTGAAAAGCACCCAAAGCAATTGTAGAACCATCATAAAGGCAAAGAAGGCAAATATCTTTCCCGCTCCAAAAGTATTTGCAAATAGTGGAAACACATTGGCAATGATAGCCGCCAAAATCCAATGGGTAAAGCAGCCAATCGATTGGCCAAAGGCTCGTAATTCATTAGGGAAAATCTCAGAAATAAATACCCAGATCACTGACCCCTGACCTACGGCATGAGATGCGATAAAAATAAAGACAAAATACGGTAGTAAAGAACTATCAATAGCGCCTCCAAAATAACTGTATGCCATTAGTGAAAGCGAAACAATATAACCAATAGACCCTATAAACATTAATTTCCTCCGACCAATTCGATCAATAAGATATAACCCCAGAAAAGTAGCCAGTATGTTGATAAAACCGATCCCTACAGTAGATATTAATGCTGTTTCAGTAGCAATTCCGGCCATTTCAAAAATCCGGGGAGCAAAATAAATTATGGCGTTTATACCAGACAATTGGTTAAAAAAGGCCATTAGAATAGCCAGGATTGTCGTAGCTGTATATTTACGGGTAAACAAAGCACCAAACCCTACTTTCAATTTCATCGATTTACTCTCTTTAATCGCCAATTCCATAGATGCATTTACACCCTCCGGGTCGGTTCGAGTCAATATAGTCCTTGCTTCATCAAAGGCTTTCTTTTTAGCAATTAACCATCGTGGACTTTTTGGAATTTTAAAGATCAATACGCTATAAACTATAGCCGGTATTGCCTCGACTCCCAACATCCAACGCCAATCAGAAGGAATTTCAGCTGTCCCTATTAGATAATTAGAAAAATAAGCAATTAATATTCCAAATACTATATTAAATTGATACAGCGCAACCAATTGGCCCCGCCTGCCGGCAGGTGCTATTTCACTTATGTACATCGGGGCGACTACCGAAGATGCACCCACGCCCAAACCACCAATAAATCGAAATGCCATAAAGGAATAAACTTCCGGAGACAATGCGGATCCTACTGCAGATACCAGGTACAAAATACCAATCCACAGGAGTGCATTCTTACGTCCGTATTTATCCGCAGGAATACCGCCGAACAAAGCTCCGATTACCGTTCCGTATAAAGCCATAGCTACTGCCAGACCGTGACTCAGGTCATCTAACCCCCAAACTTCTTGAATGGCCCGCTCAGCACCTGAAATTACGGCAGTGTCAAACCCAAACAAAAAACCACCCAGGGCGGCTGTTGTCGCTAAAAACAGAACGTAATTGTTCCTTTTCATATACTCATCTTAATTGTCAATTATATAATCATCGGATAATCCTACTTTACCGGAATATTCAAAGGATTACCGATTTCACATAAAATGACAAAAATAAAATAATAATCTGCACTTTGACAAAAAATAAAAATTAACAACCCATTGACTCGACACTAATCCTGACAAAAAATTTCATATTAGGAGTAAGAAGTGATAACCTTGTTAGGACGATTTACTTTCCGGATCAATAAAAATTAATTTATATCAACTTCGAAATCTTTTAATTTCCCCTCCATAGAAAAAATGGAAACTCTGTATTTTCTTCCTTCTTTCAATACCAAAGCTTTCGAAATCAGTTCTTGTTCATTTCTTACTTCCATTACATCTACAGGAATAGCCATTTTTTCTTCCCCAGCAACCTGGGCTATTACTTTAAGAGGGAATGAAGTACCACCAATTTCCAGGCCTGATAGCGGATAGATCTCGTGATTTTCCTGATAAGTTAACCAATCCGGACGGCCATTTATATACTTTGTCGAGGGATGATATACATACAAGTCTACAGAAAAATAAGAATTAGGGTTAAAGCCCTGTCCTTTTTCATTGACAAAAACTAATGGCTCACCCCTTCCTTCTCCAGGCAAATTTTCTCTCTCTTCTTCTAACAATGAATAAAAGGGATTGGGAGAAAATTTAAAACGTTCGGAAAGTAGTGCTTGATTAACCGTATACGGATTGATACCCGTCAGATCTTTCAGAAATGAAGCCATCCATTTGGATTTCCCGTAATTGTGGGACCATTGTTGCTCGGATTCGATGCAATGCCCCCAGCCGCAATACAAAATCGTTTTAGCATCCGGATCCTTATCGAAGATTTTTCGCACGATATTTCGGGCTTGTATGTCTTTCGTGAGCAACATTCTCTCAGAATAGGGATTTACTTCACCTTCAAAGTCGCCTTGTACTCTCTCATAAGAATAAACATAGTATCCTATACTCAACGCTTCACGGATGAGCTCCCCAAATTGGGGTTCTGCGGTATAACCAATAAAAGGAAGCTTGGGATTTACAATTTCATATCCCCGCGAGTTGAGATTTTCTTCATTTCCAGGAGGGAATCGGGACAAACCTTCAAGGCCCAGGGAACGATACCCCAAATCATATAATTCTTCGAGTATACTTTTTACAAATAGTCTATGCCTGGAATTACCGTGATTTTCATTGAAGATCATGATTTGTTTATTATCTGCCTTTTTCAGGATATACTTTTTGGCCAATTGGGCTTGAAATCCTTTAAGGTAACTGCTATCAATAGTATTTAATGGGTGCTCTCTTCGAACCGTTGGATCTAGTTCCAGGAGACTGAGCGCTTTTCTATACTCTCCTACATAAGAATAATAAGGTCCTTTTATGCCCGGGGACATATCCATTGTATCTATAGTGGAATTAAAGGGATAGAATGTAAGTAGCTGACTATGCAGATGATTTTCGACAGTAAAAAAAGTAACAACAACTAGAAAGAATGTTAGTTTTACTTTTCTCATAGGTATATATTTAAGGATTACATCAGATAGCATCAATTCAATTTCCCGCGAAGTGCCTTAAAAAAATCTTCTTTACTACCGGGTTCTTACAAGTCCACCTGTTCAATTAAAAATAAAAGTCCTAAGTCTTCATGTTCCTCTTCCTACACTGCATTTATGTATTTCATTTCCATATCCTCTACAAAAATGTGGATGGCCTTTTCCATAAGAGTCTTAACACTCAGATTTTCAAATGCTGAGATGGCTTTTAACTTTGTCAATGTGACTTCGTCTATATCTATATTTTTTTCCATAACATTAAATTATACAGCTTTTATACTATGTATAAAAATATTTAATTCTCTACATTTCAATCATATTGTCCTCATTCTAATTTCACTTCCAGTATTACCGGATCATCTGTATCATACAGTGTCTGCATTGGTGAAGGCGGTACAAAACCTTTATCCCAGTTCAAAAAATCGATAAACGAAGACTTTCTCTTATTGAGCGTATAAAGTAGGTTTCCGTCCGCTGTCATTCCTACAATATCCGCTGTAAAACCGCCTGAAGAAAAAGTCCTGAAAGCTTTTCCATATTCTCTTTTCAAATGATGATAATAGTAAACGGAATTTTCACTATCAGAAAATTGCCATAACCAAATTGAATCGGCAACTCTCCAAAAACCGGATAACTGAAACGTCGTTTCTGCATTACCCTCTTCAGATAAAAAATCAGTCAAATCCAGTTCAATGATTAACTCAAACTTCTCATTTTCACTATCCCATCCCCATGTTGAACATGTATAAGAAGTCGTCATCGCGGTATAAAAAACTTCTCCACCATATGAAGACAATGCATTTGAAGAAAAGCCCTCCGAATGAGGAGGAATATGCCCAGGTAAAATTATGGTTTCAAATCCATTATCAAAACTTCCTACTTTGATTTGGTTTTTACTTTCTTCCCCCCTGTTCACTTCCCGAATAAAGGCCTTTCCTCCTTTCCAATTTTCCATTTCCCGGACTTCATTACCTACTGCAATAGTTCTTTCCAATTCACCTGCCAAATTGTACTTGTTTACCTTCCGTAAATGCGGGTCAACGACAAAAATTTTCTCCTTTGCCGGAGAAAAAGACAAATCGCTTACCAATAGAATCCCCTCTGGTCCATCGCCCCTTTGTGCAATTTGTCTTCCCTTTTTCGAGAAATTATCAAAAACAAAAACCCCGCTACTGCTGTAACTGTAAATCCAATACCGCCCCTTTGCCCTGACTATCCTGTTTACACTTTTGATGGGCATATCAACGCTAACAGGTAAGGTATCTATTGAAAGGATGTTTTGGTCTTCTATTTGAAAGAATGTGTCAATCCCTGAAACTTTTGGCTTTATGCGATAGGTCATTGATTTTTTCCCTACTTGGGTGGGATCTAATTTTGTATCGTCACCTGATTCAGACGTACCACAGGAAAGGAGAAAAAGGAAGAAAATAAGAAATACGTACCGGTCCTCTTTCATACTCTGTGGGATTAATTCCAACTCACTTCCAGAATTATTGGATGATCCGTTTCGTATACTACTCCACCGCCACCTGGAGGAGGTGGTGCCTGCATATAAAACATATTTTCATCCCGTGACAAAGTGGACTTTAACTTATAACTAGTAAGAAGTAAATTATTATCTATTGTCTCCCCCACATGCTCAAGCGCATAATTTTGTATCGAAAAATACCGGAACGCTTTTCCTGTTTTACTGGGGATATGGTATAGTAATTTCACAAGAAATCTATTTATTAAGAGTTCCAGATAAACATCTTCGTCAGAGATTTTTATAAATCTTAATAATCTCATGTTAATATTTTCGTCATCCTCGTCGAGGAATTTTCGCAACATAAGTTTGTAACCAGGTGACCATAGGCTATCCCTTTGATTCCATTTATAAACAAAATTGCACTGTTTATCCATCGATTTTGTAACGAATACATTCCCATCGTACTTTGAAAATTTATTATAGCTAGAAAACTTTACTGCCTCCGTACATTCCTCCTTAAAATCAATTCCTTTCAAAGGATTTCCAGGCTTCCAACTACCAATAAACTCTTCATTTGCTTGTCTACTGTTGGTTGAGCAGAGATATATTCCATTTTCTAAACCTATAAGGTATCTCACAGGAGGATCCATGTGAAAAATATCCAGGAATTCACCATCGATACCATATCGATTGATTTTTTTAAGATATTGATCAGCAACCAATAAATGATTTCCATTTAAATCATAAACCATATCGGCAACAGACATTATCTCTTGTGGGCCTTTTCCTTTTTCAACTATTCTTTTGGCCTCCCCAGACTTTGAATTAACAGTGTATATACCATTATTGGCATAACCGTAAACAATGTATTGATCTTTTGCTTTCAATACCTGATCAACTCTCTTAATCGGGACATCTTCCCCCACCCAAACCGTATCGCTAGATAAGATCTGATCGCTTTTCAATTCGTAAAAGGTATCTATTTTAGGTATATCGACATTGATGGTTATGATCGAACTATCCCCTTCTCCGGAAATAATTTCTTCCCCTTTCTTTCCAGTATTTTCCTGGTCCTGACAGGTAATGCCTAAAAATATCACCAAAACCAACCAGACAATAAAATTATTACTTAAATAGCGAATATCGATAACACTTCAATTTATATTTTGAATTTTATACATAATACAAAATATACAATAAACTACAAATTAAAAAATTGAAACAAAAATAAATTTCACACTAATTTCATACAATTTTCACCACATCATTAGCTCGTGTATCGACATCACCACCAATACTTTTTAATAATACACATCCGGGCCGTTTCCCTATTTCAAAAGACCCCAATTCACTATCCAGGCCAAGGGCCTCCGCTCCGTTAATCGTTGCCCATTCCAATACTTCATCAAAAGAAAGAAAACTGTTATATTTTAAAATAGTCAGGATCTCGGACCAAATTGATAACCGCCAGTTGGAACTATAACTATCCGTACCAATACAAATAGGCAAACCGGACTCCTTCCAAAGCTCATAACGAGGTAGCTGGTTCTCAATAAATAAATTGGCATTGGGACAGGTTACAAGATATCCATTGATCGCTGATGCCTTTATCGCTTTGAAGTCAGATTCCCGAGACTGGGTATTATGTACAAACAACATCTTTTGTGGCAATGGGCTAAAAGATAAGTAAGAAGCCAACGAAGATGTTCCCGTGGGTTGAAAATGAGTAATTGGTGCACCCAATTCGCTAAAAAACTTCCTGTACCCGGATTCCTGTCCTAAGAACAAACGGTCTTCTTCAATATTTTCCTGCATGTGTATGCTCCAAATAGCTTCTGACGTATTACTTTCATATATTCTTCGATGTAAATGCTCACTTACAGTATACGGGGCATGAGGTACGATTGATTTTCGATGCTTTCCAAGTCCTGGAACCGATTCATAGGCCGGGTAAAAATTGTTATAGAATTGTTCTGTTTTTACAGGATCCAAAAAATCAAACATTTCAACAAATGAATAATAGGAGATATTGCTATTTGCCTTTACAGTAGCTGTATGAATAGCATTACAAATATCACCTACTGCCATTATTCCTCCTTCATGCATTTCTTCATCTGCTTTGACTATAGCATCCAAAATAACTTCCTCCGGAAACTCTCGCATAGAAATTACCGATTGTAAAAAGTGAAGTAACCCTGTTCCCGTATTGATCTTCCCTTTCATATGCGAAAGCTCCAGGTGACAATGAGCATTAACAAACCCCGGCACTAAAATACCATTATAGGCTTCCACCTTTCCGGGTTCAATCATATTTGCTTCTACTATATCTGATAGAACCTCCCCCTCAAAAACCAATACTTTCCCTTCCATGGGGTTTCCTTTGACGGGTAAGATTTTGTCCGCTGTAATATATCTTTTCTGATTCATATGGGTACATTAACAATTTTTGAAGTCATTTTGGGCTCTATCCAGGTTGTCTTGGGAGGCATGGTCACACCCCTGATTGATTCTTCCAACAATAGTTCACTGGGAACAGGAGCAAATATGAAGATAAATTCATTTAAGTTGCTATTAATACTTTTATGGTTAATTGTAGGATTCAAATGGGGTACATACTCAATTTTAATTTTCCTCCATTCTTCTTTTCTTGTATCAGGACGTACAGATAAAATGTGTTTGTGAAATAAAAACACATCAAGTGTGTCAACAGAACTTTCAAACGAAATACCTTTATCCTTCCAGGACAGTTCCCACAAAACATTACTTTCTATACATACAAATCTACCCGGTTGAATCACATCGGGAATAGTCTCGATTTGCTTTTTTTCACAATGGGTATTGAGCCGATCCCACCATTCCAATTTTATCTCATTTGGTATAATAATTCTTCGTTCGAAAGAATAGATAGCTATTTGCTGATGACTAAAAAAACCGGTATATAAACCTTTGCTTTTATTGCCTTTTTGTAAATATTCGTTATAAGCCGCTGTTCGATGATGCCCATCTCCAATAACCATGTTATCTACTGTATCAAAAAGCGATTTTAATTGATCTCCCCATTGGGGGTCATCTGTATGCTTCAATTCATACATTATGCCCCTTCGGTTATAGGTAGTAAGAGACTTCCCCATATCAAACCCCGCCCGTAAATGATCAATGATCTCATCTGTTTCTTTAAATATGGCAAAAATTGGTTTTTCAGCTATTTCCCTATTTCTCAGGTTTATCGATTTACTCTGGACTTTTTCCGGTAAAATATTTTCATGTGGATATAAAGAAGACAAACTCCCGGGTGCTATTCTACCCAAAAAACCAATTGGATTTTGGATCTCCGGATCCATGATCTTAAGTAATAAAAACTGATGAGGGTATCCGGGCACAAAAAACGGACGGTTCAAATTTTCCCAGATGCACTGGTTTAGATCGAGGGGAATTATCTTCATATTTTAAAATTAAAACATAAAGATAACTGACAATAATAGATGGAAGAACAATCCGGTAAAGTATTACTTAATCATTTTGAGAAATGATCGCACGAACACGGATTCACTTTTGTTTTCAAGGTTAGAAAGGAATCGATCTGATTTCACAGCATAATGTTTGATTTCACAAATCATATTGATTGTTTCGGCAGATATTTCCCCATTCATTTTTGTAGGGCAAAATTTTTCGAGCATTTCAAGAAAAGGGGTCAACTCTTTTTTCCTTCGATAGGCAATCGCACACTGCAACATCTCGAATGTATTCTTGTTTGCCACATAATATTCCTTTCTACGATCTTTTTGATATTCTTTTTTGACAAAGCCTGCATCTATAAGTTGGGTGAGATTGGTGGAAATACATCCTCTTGAAATAGATAAAGAATCCTGTAATTCTTCAGCGGGAACCGGCGTATCAGCCGTTAGCAAATAAGAATGGATTGTAGCCATTTTTTTACTCATTCCCCAGGCAACTGCTACATCAGCCCATTCTTCAACAAATTTTTCCCTTGTACATGATTTAGTTTCCACTTCCATAATTCTTCACATTGATAAACGGCGGTTTTACAATTCTTCCTTCGAAATATTTCTTCCCATTGGACACTAGAATTTCCTTATTATTTTTCACATAATTTACAGGAACATATCCCAAACCAATAGGTTTTTGTAAACACGGTGAGTAGGTACCAGAACTAACGACGCCGATTTCTTTTTGATCCCTATTACAGATCACAAAACCAGATCTTGCCACTCTCCTTCCACCTAATTCAAATCCGATCAATGTATTAACAACACCTTTAGACTTTTGTTTAACCAATGCTTCTTTTCCGATAAATGAATTCTTCGATTTTAATTTAGTAATCCAGCCTAATCCGGCTTCCAAAGGGGTCGTATTTTCATCAATATCATTTCCATAAAGGCAATATCCCATTTCCATTCGCAGCGTATCTCTTGCTCCCAAGCCGGCAAGAGCCAATTCATATTCTTCTGCTGCTTTGACAATTGCTTCCCATACCTCTCCAAGGTTTTCGTTTTCCACATATAATTCAAATCCACCACTTCCGGTATATCCCGTATTAGAAATTATTACATTCTCCGTATTTGCAACCTTCCCAACGCT
This sequence comes from Membranihabitans maritimus, assembly GCF_021729145.1. Classification (GTDB taxonomy): domain Bacteria; phylum Bacteroidota; class Bacteroidia; order Chitinophagales; family Saprospiraceae; genus Membranihabitans; species Membranihabitans maritimus. Next base: position 24,544 of record NZ_JAJSLW010000013.1, read on the forward strand.
AAAATGATAAAAGGGGATATTCCTTATATTTTCTTTTGTAATCTTATCTAGTATATTGGTTGCATCCGGTCCCTGCAAAGCTATGAGTCCTATTGATTCCGAAATATTCTCCGTATAACAATCCCTGGGTTTATTCTCAATCAACCAGTCCCAATCCTTTCGTATATTGGATGCATTAACTACCATCATATACTTATGTTCATTCATCCGGTAGATGATCAAATCGTCAATAATCCCTCCTTTTTCGTTGGTCATAGTAGTATACTGTGCCTGTCCGACCTTTGTTCTGGATAAATCATTGGTAGTAATCTTCTGTAGAACCGCCAAAGCTTCATTTCCTTCCACGATAAACTCCCCCATATGGGATACATCAAACATTCCTACGGAATTCCTTACTGCCATATGCTCTTCCTGAATACCCGTATACTGTATAGGCATTTGATATCCTGCAAAATCAGTCATTTTAGCCCCTGCCGCTACATGATAATCGTACAAAGCCGTTTTCTTACTCATCCATTAATATTTTATGTTAATTTCCTGAATTACATCCCCTCGCTCCAATTGCCTTACAACTTCCATATTATTTATCACTTTACCAAATATTGTATATTTCCCATTCAAATGCAAAGTAGGTCTGTGGGTAACAAACCATTGTTGACTTTCCGTATGTTTTCCTGCAGAGGCCATCCCCACATATCCTTCATCATCAAAATATTCCGGTCCCAGCTCCGAACGTATCGTATAATCCAGACTACCGTATCCATCCCCCCGGTTCCCTCCGCCCTGGACAACAAAGTTAGGCACCACCCTATGAAATGGTTTCTTATTAAAATACCCCGCTTCCGCTAATTCCACAAAATTAACAACTGTAGCGGGTGCATGCTCCGTATACAACTGAATTTCAAAGCTACCTTTTTCTGTATTTACCTCAGCCCTACTGCTGGTACTTAGACTTTTATACAGCGTCCAATCAATTGGATGGGTATAATTCTCTTTCACTTTATAAAAATCACTATCAAAATTTTCACCCAAAACAGCAGCTTTAGCCTTTTTCAATGAAATCATCGCTTCTACACCTCCCGGCATACTAATTTTTTGTTGGACCAAATTCCATTTTTCATCTCTCTTTTTCAATTCGGGAAAAAACTCGGCATTCTCTCCAATAAAAGCACTAATAAGTGAAACCGCAGCTGCATCTGCTTCCAACCAACGGTCTACAAGGAAATCCTTTGCAGCTGTTGTTAAATTTCCGGAGGACTCCTTTGTAATTTGAATTACGGACTCAATTATTGATGTGCGAACAGCCAGATTTTCATCTTCATCATACCACTGCAATAGTCTCGAAAGAGTAGAAGGGTTATATCCGCATGCCCGAATCAGGTCGGATTTAAGATAAGGGTCTGTTGTTCGGTTATATTGTTGATACACCAACTGTTGATTCATATTTCTAAACCTGTTATTGGTTATATACCTATTGGCAATAGCAAAGATCTTATATTTTATTTCCTTACGAAAATTAGCAAATGCCCAGTCCAAATATGTCTGTGAATAGGCAGAACTACCGTGTTCAATAATCAAATCAGCTGCTTCCCGGGCCACTTCCAGATTAGAATCCCGCACCCCTTTGGCCAACAACGCATGCGTTCTGTTTTTGGAAAAATTCAAAGCCCCTCTCAGCATTTGAATCCGGACTCTGAAATCCTCCTCCCTTGAAAAATTCCTACTCATCCATGCATATCCATCGCCTGCAGTTTTTCCCAAAGATTCCGCTAAAAACATCCTGATATTGGGGTTTCTTTCATTTTCTATAGCATCTAATAGTTCTTGTGAAAATTCACTTAAACTGACATCTTTCGCAGTGGCTAGATATTGAGCAGCAAAAAGTTTTACATTATAACTATATACTGAATCACTTACAAATTGAACCATTAAAGAAGTTGCTTTAGGATGTGAAAATCCGCGGTAAGCCATATTCAAAATCCCCAACGCCTGCCCCTGTAATAATAATGTATCCTTGTAAGTATATGTAGAAATAGTTGCTAAAGCGCTCAAATAACTACTGTCTCCACATTTACCAATACCCTCTAAGGCATATTTAAAAGCTAGAGGATCAACCCCCATGGTATCTTGCTGACTAAAAACTTCCATTAAATAAGGAACAGATTCAGGACTTCTAAGTTGCCCCAAACTATATAAGGCAGCTCTTCTGACTTCCGGAATAGTATCCGACAGCAAAGATCCTAATTGTTTGGCAATTGATCCATCACCAATATCCGAGATTATCCTCGCTGAAAAGGCTCTGAATGAAGGATCTTTATGATGGAAAAATGGCAATAGAGAATCAATTTCCCAACGGTCCCGGTGATCATATACTTTTTGAAAGGCTGCTGAGTCTAAATTGATATTGACTTCGGTAATCACTTTCTCCGAATTTGAAACAAATTCAGAATCACTACATGAAATAACAATAAAAAGCAAGAGTCCTTTGAGGACAACAAATAAAAACGATCTAGCCATTAAAAAAATAAATTTCGCACAAAGATATTATCCTTCAAAGAATTCCTCCTCTTCTGACACCTCTTCTGGATGATTTAACATTTCATCATCCTTTTTTTCGTATAAATCACAATCAATATTTATATCCAACTCCCCAGGTGGTTTGAAAAACCTGGCACCTGTGTCAAAATTTATTTCTTCATCGTTCTCGACAGATTTCATAAAATGGGCAAAAATAGGGCGCGCCATTACAGACCCCTGCCCCATACTTAGATTCCGAAAACGAATCCAACGGTCCTCACCACCGACCCATACCCCGGTAACCAGGTTCGGAGTAATTCCCATATACCATCCATCAGTCTGATTCTGGGTTGTTCCGGTTTTACCGCCGTTTTCCGTCTTTAACTCATTGATACCCGGCCTTCCCACTGCAACATTTTTCAGCATATCTACCATAACATAATTTGCATCGGGCTGAAGTGCCTGTTGACTTTCAGAAATAGACCTGTAAATAACTTTACCGTTTTCATCCGTTATTCTCCGAATAAATGAAGGCGTTACGTAGGTTCCGTTATTCGCAAAAGTAGCGTATGCACCGGTCATTTGCATCAAGGTGAGATCTGGCACACCCAGGCATATAGAGGGTTGATGAGGCAAATAATTCCGGTCTATCCCCATATTGGAAGCCAGTTTAATAACCGGCTCAACATCCCGAAGTTGCTTCATCAAATAAACACTAACTGAGTTTTTTGATTGCCGCAAACCTTCATAAAGGGTTATTGGTTCCTGTAAATATTCATCATTAGAATTTTTGGGATCCCAAATTTCCTGTAGGTGAAAATTGCCTTCCCCGGGATTAATAAAATACTTGCGATCCATAACCTTTGTGCATGGTGATATTCCCTGGATCGCAATGGAAGTCGCATAGACAAAGGGTTTGAATGTTGACCCTACCTGTCTTCGGGTAAATACATGATCTTGTTGAAAATATTTGAAATTGGCACCACCTACCCAGGCTTTTACGTATCCGGTTCCAGGTTCAATTGACAACACACCGGATTGCAGGATCATTCTGTGGTATTTAATAGAATCCATGGGAGACATCACTGTGTCTTTCTCATGATCCTCATTTTCATAGGTGAAAATTTTCATTTCTACAGGAGTAGCAAAGATTTTTTCTGCTTTCTCCTTAAAATTCAGCCATTTTTTACGCAAAACTTTAAATTCATCACTTTGAGCAACTTCCAATAAATACTTTGCCCTATCCTGAGTAATTAACTTACTCTCAATTAATGAATTAAAATATACTTGATCCGTAGCCGCACTATTAAGTACTTCCAATGTATACGGTGTAAATTCAATATTGGAAAAAGAGGATTCAATCTCTTGAAGATTTGGATCAAAATCACTTGCCTTCATAGATTTGTACCGTGGTGATTCCATCACCATATTTTCAAGATGCCTTTTCTTGAGAGCAATATAATCATCATCACTACCATATGACCAGGGTGTGGCCCCATAGCTCCAATGTGTTTCAAAGGTCTTTTGCAAACCTGATAAGTGAGCCTCTACAGCCTGTTCTGCATATTTTTGCATATTCGGGTCAAGGGTCGTATAAATTTTCAATCCATCCTTTTCAAGATTCCAATGTGTACCATCCGGTTTTTTATATTCATCCTTGGAAAGGATCATTTCATTTACATACTTTTTCAACTCCATCCTGAAATAAGGAGCAGGTCCTTTATCGTGAGAAGTTCTACTAAACCGGGACATATCTATAGGCTCCATCTTCAGGGAATCAAAATCAGTTTTCGTAAGGTGATCATGTTTATACATTTGATATAAAACAACATTCCTTCGATCTAATGCTCTTTCCGGAAAAAGCCTGGGGTTATAAAAACTGGGATTCTTTAACATCCCTACAAGCATAGCGGATTCGGTTAACGTCAATTCAGAAGGTGCAGAATTAAAATAGGTTTCAGAGGCGGCACGTATTCCATGAGAATCATATAAAAAGTCAAACTCATTAAGATACATGCTAATGATCTCTTCTTTGGTATAACTACGCTCCAGTTTTACAGCAGTAATCCACTCTTTTAATTTTTGAGGCGACCGCTGAAGTAAGTTCCCTGCAGGTTGATTTGTATACAATAACTTGGCCAGTTGCTGTGAAATTGTACTACCTCCCCCCGAACTTTCCTGGCCGAGGATCACACTCTTGACAAGAACACGTAATAGTGCCTGAAAATCTATCCCGGAATGATTGAAATATCGTTCGTCCTCTGTCGATATCAACGCCGTAAGTACATTCTTCGAAAGGTCATTATAGGTGACAGGGACTCTGTTTTCAATGAAAAACCTTCCCATTTCAGAATTATCACTAAAGTATACCTCTGTAGCAATATCATCGGTAGGATTTTCCAAATCTTCGAATGTTGGCAATTTTTGTAAACTAATAACAAAAATGATTAGAAAAGCCGACAAGACACCGCCAATGATTGCAATCCAAAGTCCTTTTACTAACGCTTTTTCCCATTTGGGACTCTCTTTAGAACTTCCAGAATTCTTATTTTCCTTCTCAGGCATTTTTTAAATTAAATTGTTTTTCCAAATAATTTAACCCTCTATTAATCTCCTCAAGTGAAATTTCCTGGTTAATTGCGTATTGGCCTATAGAATTCAAAAGAGTACACATAATTCGATCGCCTTCATTCTTTTTATCTCCTTTTATCAAATTATGAATCATATCCCTGTTCTGAATATCAAATTCAAAATCAACATATCTACTTAGACTATCCGTTATATCCTGAAGTTCTTCTTTTGACAAAATTCCTTTCTCTGAAGCTATAAAGCTTTCTGCAATCATTCCCAACAGTACGGCCTCCCCATGTAATAAAGCAGAATCCGTATCCAAGGCAATACTTTCAATGGCATGACCAATGGTATGTCCAAAATTCAACGCTTTTCTAGGGCCCTTTTCAAATGGGTCATTTTCCACAATTCTTTTCTTGATCAATAAAGATTTTTCCAGAAACTCTACCCATTCTATAGATCGAAGATCAGAAATTCCTTTGATTTCTTCCCACATATTTTTGTCCGCGATCAATGCATGTTTAAGCGCCTCCGCATACCCACTTTTCAGCTGCCTATCCGATAGGGTTTCATAAAAACCCGGGAATATAAACACCGCAGAAGGATTTTTAAAAACGCCCAATGCATTCTTTAATCCCAGAAAGTCAACGCCTACCTTTCCACCTATACTGGCATCCAACTGGCTCAGCAAAGTGGTGGGAACCTGAATAAATTTAATTCCTCTCTTGTATGTACTCGCTGCAAATCCACCAAGGTCCCCTACGACCCCTCCTCCCAGGTTAATTACGAGTGCCTGGCGGTCAGCCTGATTAAGGAATAATTCATTCCATACATGTTGACAAGTGTCAATTGTCTTAAAAGTTTCTCCTGCCGGAATTTCGATAATAGCATCCGGCTTCAACCTGCTCAGTTCCAAAAATTTTGGCAGACAAAACTCTTTCGTTGTAGAATCCACCAATACAAAACACTTACTAACAGAATTAAAATCAACTACATTTTGAAGTTCAGCCCACATATTTCCTATACAAACGCTGTAATCTTGTAATGCTATTTGTTTCATCGAATTTCTAGTTTATATTATTTATTGATTTCTATTGTACTTATTGCTTTTGCTTCTTTTCTAAAATAGGGCTTTATTGATGACCACATAGTTCTAAACAATTGGCTTTCTCTATATATGTCAAGATATTTCTGATTGCTCCAGGTACTTATCGTTACGAAATCACCAACTGCATTGCATTCATTGTATAGCTTAACACCCAAACAACCTTCATGTTCCAACAATTTAGGCTTATATTCTTCGAATTTATCGACAAAAGTCGAAGAATACTCTCCGTGAAAATACAGGTTGACTATTCGAATTAATTCCATATTACAAAATTACCACAAAGTAATAATTAATATAAGGATAATCAATAATATTAAAAATATCAATATAAAACCACTTTCTTCGTTCTTACCACAAAAAAAGTGCGGTCAATACTATGATCGCCACAACTCAAAAACGCTTCATTCCTTGAATTGAGATCTAAAACATATTTTCATTATTAGAAACTTTTGTTTCACTTTTTCATTGTATATTGTTGATAATAAATACTTATTTTTAATTAAAAGTTTGAACATTTGAGTGAAATCGTTTTAACCATTGAAGGTGTAGATTTGCGAGATTTGTATGGAGAAAGGAATAAAAATCTAAACATCATCAAAAATGCTTACCCAGACCTCCAAATTGTATCGCGAGGTAATTTCCTGAAAATTAATGGTAACAAAAAATCTTCACAAAACGCCAAATCCAACTTAGAGACCCTGGTAAGACTGCTTAAAATGAATAAGCATCTGGATGATCATACTGTGAAAGATGTGGTCAATGGCGAAAACATTTTTGTAGACAATGACAAAAATGGCAATCCAAGAACTGTTATTGTGCATGGCAGAGATGGTAAGCCTATCAAAGCAAGGACCCGCAATCAGAAAAAAATGGTCCAGTCTATAGAAAAAAATGACATAGTATTTGCAATAGGTCCCGCAGGGACAGGAAAAACCTATACTGCTGTTGCCCTGGCGGTCAGGGCACTCAAGCATAAATTGGTGCGGAAAATCATCCTTACAAGACCTGCTGTGGAAGCGGGTGAAAGCCTGGGGTTTCTCCCAGGAGATCTCAAGGATAAAGTAGATCCTTACCTGAGACCTCTTTACGATGCTTTGGATGATATGATTCCGGCCGAAAAGCTAAATCAACTGATGGAAAATCGAACCATAGAAATTGCTCCACTTGCCTATATGAGAGGAAGGACCCTTGACAATGCTTTTATTATACTTGATGAAGCACAAAATTGTACAATGCCCCAAATCAAAATGTTTCTTACCCGGTTGGGACCATCTGCCAAATGTATGATAACAGGAGATATGTCTCAAGTAGACCTCCCCAGGAGCCAAAAATCAGGATTGGTAAAAGCAGTGGATATCCTGGAATCAATAGGGGGTATTGACTTTATAAAACTTGATGAGCAGGATGTTGTCCGGCACCGGTTGGTAAAACAAATAATCAAAGCTTTCAAAAAAGAGGAGGAACAATTTATCCCCAAAAGCAAAAATAAGGCTAAAAACACCGTTGCTAATTTCGAAGAAGAGTAGCAAAAATAATTACCTTTGCCATAATAATCATATTGTATTCCATAAATCAAATACCTTTTATAGAATAGGTATTCAATAATTACAGGATTATTCCAATTCTTACTGTTTTAAATCGATCTAAAACCAAATACTACCAAATCCGGCTATGGAGAAAAAAATAATTACGGTTCATAAAAAAAATAAAAGTGCAAGAGGAACAATAAAATTAGACGGTTCGAAAAGCATAAGCAATAGGGTCCTTATTATCAGGGCTTTAACAAGTTCGCCATTCAAAATACATAACTTATCTACAAGTGATGATACTGTGGCACTCAATCGAATTCTCAGCACTGATAAAGATATTTATAACACCGGCGCTGCGGGTACTACATTCCGTTTTCTTACGGCTTATCTGTCCACTCAGGATAAAAAATGTACCCTAACTGGATCCGAAAGAATGAAACAAAGACCTATAGGAGGTCTTGTAGATCCCCTAAGAGAATTAGGGGCAAACATTCAATATTTGGAAAAAGATGGGTATCCTCCTTTACAGTTTGAACCTGGCATTCTCGACGCCACAAACAAATTAAGCGTAAAAAGTAATATCAGTTCCCAATTTATCACGGCACTATTATTAATTGCACCTACCCTTCCTAATGGATTGGAAATTGATCTCGAAGGAGATATGGTATCCCGGTCATACATTGAATTGACTTTGCATATTATGAAAGATTTCGGGATCCAATATAAATGGGAAGGATCTTTAATTTCGATACCTCATCAGGAGTATATTGCGAAAGAGTATACAGTAGAATCAGATTGGTCCGCAGCTTCTTATTACTACTCAATAGCAGCATTAGCCGATGATTCTGAAATAGAATTAAAAGGTCTGTTTGATAATAGTTTTCAAGGTGATTCGGCTGCTGTTGATTTGTATAAGAACTTTGGAATCAGAACTATATTCAATGATGACGGAATCACTATACAAAAATCCGGGGAGATTGCGCCTGTTTTTGAACACGATTTTATTTTGTGTCCTGATATTGCCCAGACAATAGCTGTTACGTGTGCAGGAACAGGCACGGAGGGATTATTCACCGGTTTACAAACATTGAGTATAAAGGAAACCGATCGTATAACAGCACTGCAGAATGAACTGGGGAAAATGGATGTTTCATTCGTAAAAATGCCCCCGAAATTCAGCTCAAAAAGCGGAAAAGAATACTATATGATTAATGGTCAGGCTAAATTTCCTGAGACTATAACATTTCCAACTTACGAAGATCATAGAATGGCCATGGCTTTTGCCCCGTTAGCTATTCTTCATCCCATTCGGGTTGAAGAACCCAAAGTGGTTGGAAAATCGTATCCTGAATTTTGGAAAGATTTGAAATTGCTGGGATTTGAGATAAATGAATAAAAAACACCGGGCAAGTATGAAGATTATCGTACCAATCTTTCTTTTTTTCTAAAATGGATGCTGTGTAGAAAGTAAATTATCTCCGCAACAATTCCCACCTCTTTATCAGGGCTCTTAATTTGACTCTTTTATATTTGTAACCGCCTTTCATTGAAGAACCTCTTTTTCGAGATATGACAGCAAACTGATTTTTTCTCAATTGAAGGGTGTGAATTCTTTGGGGGTGAGATTTTTATAAAACTTGTAAAAATATAGGCTTTTATTTCTATTCAAAATCTTCATATAACAAGTATTTCTTTCGCATCTTTTTATAGGCTACTAAATCCGATTCCCAGCTTTTTTCAATCTCTTCAGCACTCCATCCACTTTCAATTTTCTCCTGAAGATCGGAATTTCCAGCTAGTTTGTTGAAAAAATCCGGTCTGGTAATAAACTCTTTTTTAAAATCAGACCTATTGTAAAAATCAATGAAGTATTTCATTGTAAATTTAACTTGCCGGGGATCTATTTCTCTCAGATCTACACCATAACACAACTCCCCCTGTTGCTCTACATGGGCTGACATACCCTCGCGATTTCCAGGAGTAAAAGTAAAATTACCAAACCGGGGATCTGAATATCCAATGACCTGAAAGGGAAAGTCTGTTCCTCTTCCTATACTGACATCAGTACCTTCAAAAAGGCAAAGAGAAGGGTACAACCTGATGGAAAGGTAATTTGGCAAGCTGGGAGAAGGGATAACCGGGGGCTCATATAATGTTGAATGTGTATAATTTTCCACCTTTATTACTTTAATATCACATTGTACACCATTGTCAAGCCATTTCTCTCCATTGATCATTTTTGCTAATTCTCCAACTGTTAATCCATGTACCATAGCTATTTTGTGGTAACTTACCCCTGACTTAAATTTATCACTTTTTCGTACGGGACCATTTACCTGATCCCCATTCGGATTAGGCCGGTCTAGTATGAGAAGTTTTTTATCGGCATCTGCACAAAGCTGCATTAATCGGTGAAGGGATGTAATATATGTATAGAATCGGGCCCCCACATCCTGTAAGTCATAAATCATTACATCCACGGATGCTACTATAGAATCCGCTTTGGCATTTTTACCGTAAAGAGAATGTAATTCGATACCCGATTTCTCATCAATATCATGACTTACCTTTTCACCCCTTTCAATTTTCCCTCTAAATCCGTGTTCGGGTGCAAAAGCAAACTTTACATCAATTCCATTTTCTATTAAGACATCAACAAGATGATCCTTTCCCACTACAGAAGTTTGATTTCCCAATAATCCTACCGTCTTTCCTTTTAGTCCAGGAAGGTATTCATTTAATCTTTCCGCTCCTGTTGTTACAGCATTAGATTTAGAACTCGCCGGTTGAAGATCCTGGCACCCAAATAAATAAGATAAAAGGATTGTTGGAATTATAGATAAAATTGAAAAATTGACCATGTTGTATATCTATTACTTGTTATAAAATAGTGCAAATCTAAATATCATTTCGCTAAATTATATACTTTAGAACTTGATTATCCATTGAAACGGTCCAAACCATCCTAATGATTAAAATTTAAAAACTACATGTATGGGAATATTTTCCTCTACTAAAGGCGGTCATAATTCGTAAGATTCTTCAAAATCATGAATGAATAGGAGAATCAATGCCGTGGATGAGGTCATGTACAAATTTTAATTTCATCCTGGAAGAGGCGTTAATCACAAACGGGTATAAATCCTTAGCTCCCATACTTCTATTAAGACTGTTCATAGCTAGTGTCAACGGGACCCAGGATTCCAGAATTTCTTCAAAATTACTGTTAGCGTAAGCAAAAGAAGAATTCGCTTTAAATTTTGAAGTTGGAATCAATTCAAATGCCTGGGCTGTTTCGAGGGTATCCACTATATGCATATAATGAGACCAGGTTTCTGCCCAATCTTCCCATGGGTGCATGGTTGCATAGGCACTAATATAATTTTGATTCCAATCATCAGGGGCACCTTCCTGATAATATTTTTCTAAGGACTGCTGGTAGTCAATCGTTTCATCACCGAACACCCTTCTGAAATCTTGAAGGAGGACATTTTCCTTTACAAAAATCTCCCAATAATAATGTCCGATTTCGTGTCGAAAATGTCCCAACACCGTGCGGTAAACTTCATCCATTTTATTGCGTGCCATTTCCCTTTCTACATCATCTGCCTCTGCAATATTCATTGTAATATTTCCTTTTGAATGGCCCGTCAAAACACGTTTGCTCCCAGGCATATCATCATCCGATTTAAAATTAAAACTCAAGCCCCGTTCCGAATCCAGAGTTTTGCTGATAACGGGTAAATCCCACTTTAATAATGAATAAATCAGTCTGTGTTTTGCATTTTCTATGGTTCTCCAACGAATTAGAAACTCATTCCGGGATAGGTCGGGAATGGTTTGATTGAGGCTGCAAGCTATACAAAATTGTGCTGGATCATTATTATTGATAATCCAATTGCAAACTTCAAATTGGCTATTGGTGCAATAATGGAAAAACTGCCCGGATTTTTCATCCATCCATCTTCCTTCATTATCCCTATGAAGAGTAATCATTTTTAAACTCAAAGGATTAAAGCCCAGATTCTGGCCACAATTGCTGCACATGGTATTTTCAAAATACACCTGCCGGCTACAATTCGTACATCTAAAAATTTGCATGAATCAGATATTATAGTATCGTCAAGGGATAATTTTCAATATAGGTCCATTTTTTTTATCGACATACTTTTTATTATTGAATCCATTTACATTTGTATATTTTTGCACTTTTTATTATTTAAACTTATCTCCCCTTCGTGGAGAATAATTATTGAAAACTTACTGGCTAAATAAAATAAGAAAATGGAAGACCAATTCAAGAAGATATTATCTCACGCCAAGGAATATGGATTTGTTTATCCATCCAGTGAAATTTATGAGGGGTTAAGCGCTGTATATGATTACGGGCCAATGGGAGTTGAATTGAAAAATAATATCAAGAATTATTGGTGGAAATCTATGGTACAAATGCACGATAATATTGTGGGCATAGATGCGGCAATATTTATGCACCCCAAAACGTGGAAAGCTTCGGGACATGTAGATGCATTCAATGACCCAATGATTGACAATAAAGACTCTAATAAACGCTATCGGGCAGATGTGTTGGTAGAAGAAGAATTAGCCAAGACGGAAGGAAAGATAGACAAGGAAGTAAGAAAAGCGCAAAAAAGATTTGGGGACGATTTTGATGAAAACCAGTTTAGGGCAACTAATCCTAGGGTTTTGCGATACCAGGAGAAGATCGACGCCCATCAAAACCAACTCAATGAAGCCATGAAGTCCAATAACATGGAAGGTCTCAAGCAATTGATTATTGACCTTGATATCACATGTCCTGTATCCGGTAGCAGGAATTGGACCGATGTAAGACAGTTCAATCTTATGTTTTCAACTCAGTTAGGAAATATCGCAGGAGAAGAATCTTCTTTATACCTCAGGCCTGAAACTGCCCAGGGAATTTTTGTCAATTTTCTCAATGTACAAAAAACGACCCGACAGAAAATCCCATTTGGAATTGCCCAAATCGGCAAAGCCTTTCGGAATGAGATAGTTGCCAGGCAGTTCATTTTCCGCATGCGTGAATTTGAGCAAATGGAAATGCAGTATTTCATAAAACCAGGAACTGAAATGGATTGGTACGAATACTGGAAAGAAACCCGGTTAAAATGGCATAAATCTCTCGGAACATCCTCTGAACATTTGAGGTTCCATAAGCACGAAAATCTGGCACATTATGCCAATGCTGCGGCTGATATCGAATATAAATTCCCTTTCGGATTTAAGGAATTGGAAGGTATTCATTCGAGGACGGATTTCGACCTGGGAAGTCATCAAAAGTTATCGGGTAAAAAACTGCAGTATTTTGATCCCGAAATCAACGAAAGTTATGTCCCTTATGTATTGGAAACATCTATAGGATGTGATAGGATGTTTCTCGCAATGATGTCTGAATCACTGCAGGAAGAAAAAGTGCCTGACTCCAAAGGCAATGAAACGGAGCGAACGGTTATGAAACTCCACCCATCATTAGCCCCGGTGAAGGCTGCAATATTACCTTTGGTTAAAAACAAAGAGCCTCTCACAAACCGGGCCCGTAAAATATTTGATGATTTGAAATTAGAATTCCAGTGCCAGTACGATGAAAAAGATGCTATTGGTCGCAGATATAGAAGGCAAGACGCTATTGGTACTCCATATTGTATAACGGTTGATTTTGAAACACTTGAAGAAGATGATAAAGTCACGCTTCGAGATCGCGACAGTCTGGGACAAAGAAGGATAACAGTAGAAGAAGCCAAGGCTATTGTCTTGAAAGAAACCAATGTTTCCAGGATTCTTTAACTTTTATAGGGGACAGTTTTATTTTTCAACTTGATATTTCATACATTTAGATCAGTTATTCTATAAATTTGTATAAATATCATCTAATGCAAAATCAATTACTGACATCTTTTATATTATTAATCGTCTTAATGAGTTTTTTAAGTGTTTCAGGACAAAATAAAACCATTTTCCTCTGGGAAAAAGACCAACTCAATATTCCCGAAGGATTTCCAGAAGAGAAACACGACACTACTGATATTATTCGAATCAGCAGGGTTTCCAATCCCTCAATGGATGTATACTTCCCTTCAATAAAAAACCGTAAAGATTGTGCTATTGTTATCTGTCCGGGCGGGGGATATCGAATATTAGCCTGGAACTGGGAAGGTTCGGATTTTGCGAAGAAATTAAATAGCGAAGGGATTACAGCTATAGTACTCAAATATCGGCTACCATACGCCGTAGATGGGAAAATTGATGATACCATGCCAATGCGTGATGCATTAAGAGCTATTCAAATAGTACGTACCAATGCTGAAGAATGGGGATTGTCAGAAGACAAAATAGGTCTTATGGGATTTTCAGCCGGCGGACACGTCGCTTCATCTGCGGGAGTTCATTTTGGAGATCAATCTTTTTTGGCCGGGATAAATGAATCTGACGTTTCTGTTCGACCCGATTTTTTAGGTTTGATTTATCCCGTTATCTCTTTTGATGAATCCTTTTCACATGTAGGATCCCGAACGGCTTTGTTAGGAGATTCTCCATCTAGTGAAAAAACGGAATACTATTCTAATGAAAAACATGTAAATGCGGACACCCCCCCGACATTTTTGATGCATGCAAGTGATGACAAAGGCGTTCCCGTAGAAAACAGCCTTCGTTTTTACCAGGCTTTGGTCGATCACAAAATCAGTGCTGAAATGCACATTTATCCTACAGGGGGACACGGATTTGGCTTGGGGTTGAAAAACCCACATCTATCGGGATGGTCCGATTTGTTAGCTGACTGGATTCTTGATCAAACGAAGAATTAAAATTTCGCGTTATAACTATGTACTAGATCTAAGTTCCCACGTCTTGTTAAACCAATTGATTAGAATTATAACCACTCTATAAAAGCTGATTTAATTTTACGTATAATTTTTTTACCTTTGTCGTATAGGAATTAAATCACAATTATCATGGATGCTAAAATAACATTATCATTCAACAAAGAAGTCATTGCAGAGGCCAAACGATACGCCAAAGAACAAAATATAAGTCTTTCGAGATTGACAGAATACTTATATAGAAATATTGTCAGGGGACAATATCGTAACCTTGAAGAATTTCCCATTTCAGAATGGGTTCAACAGGTTGCGGAAGGTAAGGCAGAATACAAAGCCAACCCGCCCCATAGAAAGGACCTAAAAGATGAATTTCTGAAAAACCAAAAATGAATGTTTTCCTTGATGCCAATGTCCTGGTTTCTGTTTTGAACAAAGAATACCCTTTGTTTACATATTCATCAAGAATTCTCAGTCTTACAGAACAAAAAGGAAATTATCAATTGTATACTTCTCCCGTGTGTCTGGCGATTTCATTTTATTTTTCAGAGAAAAAAAGTGGGAGGCAAATCGCAAAGAAAAAGATCCGACTTCTCATCTCCAAAATTAATACCACCACCATAGATAACACCACTGTCCTTAAAGCTGTCGGTGATAAAGCGGTAGAAGATTTTGAAGATGGGTTGGAATACTATTCTGCCTTACAATCAGCGTGTGACTTTATCATTACCGAAAATATTGAAGATTTTTATTTCTCTCAGATACCGGTTTGTAATTCCGAACAATTTCTCGAACAATATTTGTTCTAAACATGGTTTTTTCATTTATTTGTTTTCGATGCTGTATCCGATAAATGAATGTATCTTTCTTGGCAAAAGAATTTCAATTTTAACGGACCCGGTCAGTATGAGAAATTTACTCTATTTCTTTCTCTTAAATTCAGTTTTATGCTTGTTTCAAATCAAATAAAACCTATCAATGTCAAATAAAAAAGAACTTCCCGGCAACCCATCACTGGTCACTTCGCAGGAAAAACTCAATAAAATAGCGGCCCTGGCAGAAGGTGATTTCAAATATTCCGTTGAAGACTTTTTCAGGACCCCTGAAAAATCGTCATTTTCGATATCACCTGATGGCACACACCTGGCTTACCTCGGACCTTTCAATAGACGAAAGAATATATTTATTATCGATATCGACACCGGAAAGGAATTTCGCATAACTTCGGAAGAAACCAGGGACATCGGAGGTTACTTTTGGGCGAATTCCAATCGAATACTTTACGTAAAAGACGAAGGAGGAGATGAGAACTTCAAATTGTTTGGTGTTAACTATGACGGCACTGATCCTAAAGATTTAACTCCTTTTGAAAAAGTAACCGTCCAACTCATTGATGACCTTGAAGATTCTGATGACTCCGTTATCATTGGTCTCAATAAAAACAATCCGCAACTGTTCGATCCTTATCGCTTAAATATTTATACAGGCAAGCTGACACAATTGGCAGAAAATTCTCTTTCAGCCCCTGTAGCAGCTTGGATGACAGACCACGATGGTAGATTGCGGTTAGCTATGCGGACAGAAAATGGAACAGAGAGTGTTGTAATGTACAGAGATTCCGAAGATGAAGGATTTAAAGATGTAATAAAAACAGACTTTACGGAAGAACTCGAACCGGCATTTTTTGATTTCAATGAAGACCATATAGTTTATGCCCTTTCCAACTTGAATCGCGATAAAAAAGTATTGGTCAAATTTGATCTTCGCAATGGTAAAGAAGTCGATAAGCCCTTATTTGAAAATTCAGATGTTGATTTATCCGGCGTTCATTATTCCAGGAAACGGAAGGTTCTCACGGCCACTTCGTACGTAACCGATAAGAAAAAGAGACATTTCTTTGATGAGGAAACAAAATCCATGTACCAGATGCTGGAAAAGGAACTTCCGGGAAAAGAAATAAGTATACAGGATGCCAACCGGGAGGAAACTGTATTCTTAATAAGAACGTACACCGATCGAACGCTGGGTGCTTATTATATGTTTACTAAAAGTACAGGCCAATTGGAGAAAATTACCGACGTGGGACCCTGGTTGGATGAAGAAGATATGTGTGAAATGAGCCCCATTTCTTATCAAACTCGTGATGGACTGACAATACACGGATACCTTACTTTACCGAAGGGCAAATCAAACTACCCGCTACCGGTTGTAGTAAATCCCCACGGCGGACCCTGGGTTCGTGATAGTTGGGGATACAACCCCGAAGTGCAATTATTAGCATCACGGGGATACGGTGTATTTCAAATGAATTATCGCGGGTCTACGGGCTATGGTAAAGAATTCTGGAAATCCTCGTTCAAACAATGGGGTAAGAAAATGCAGGATGATATAACAGATGGAGTCCACTGGCTAATTCAAGAAAAGATTACCGTTCCGGGTAAAGTGGCTATTTATGGCGGCAGTTATGGTGGGTATGCAACCTTGGCGGGTGTTACTTTCACCCCTGACCTATATAGTTGTGCGATTGACTACGTGGGGGTATCCAACCTATTCACATTCATGACGACCATCCCACCCTACTGGAAACCGTTTCTCAATATGATGTATGAAATGGTAGGAGATCCGGAAAAAGACCGGGAGCTTATGGAATCCTCCTCTCCCATTTTCCATGTTGATAATATCAAAACTCCCCTTTTAGTCATCCAGGGTGCAAACGACCCCAGGGTGAATATTGATGAATCAGACCAAATAGTCGACAAATTACGGAAAAAAGGAGTTGACGTTCCTTACATGGTAAAATACAACGAAGGGCATGGGTTTCACAATGAAGAAAACAGGTTTGAAGTATACAAGGTAATACTGGGTTTTTTGGCGGAGTACCTTACATAAATAACGTGAGTTCAACGAATAATTGTTTCTGTCATTATTTTTGCGAAAAAAGCAATGCCCAAGGCATCAATTTGTGAAAATCAATGCCAAAATCAACGATTTCACTTGTTTTCCTCCCTGGGTTTCCACCCAGGGTTAATTATATTTCGCTCTTTCAGAGCTCTTATATTCTCAGTCGAACTCATGGTAAAGAAGATTTTTGTAAAACCCTGACTCTTAGGTTTTCATTGTCATGGATTTATCTGAAGTCTTGGACTTTTTGGCCCGCAGTATGATTCTCAATGTTGAATCATTATTGAAATAACTCATCATCCAATTTATGAATATTACGAGTTTATTTTTCACACTCAAAATGAGCCAAAAATGTACCGCCATCCAGGTAATCCAGGCGAACCACCCCTGGAATTTGTAATTCGGAAGGTCCACTACAGCTCTCTTCTTTCCCACAGTGGCCATAGACCCTTTGTCTATATATTCAAAAGGAGTCCACTTATCCTTATTGTCATTTCCTTTGATGATATTTTGGGCCAGATTTTTTGCCTGGTTTATGGCTACATTTGCTAATTGCGGATGTCCCCTGGGATACTTCTCCGTTTCCATATACGCAATATCCCCAATAGCATAAACATCCTCCAAACCTTCTATCTCATTGAACCGGTCTACTTTCAAACGATTCCCACGAACTAAATAATCTCCCTTTAGTCCATCCAACAAATTCCCTTTGACTCCGGCAGCCCATACTACGTTTTTGGTTTCAATCTTACCCCCATCCTGAAAAGTGACTACATCACCATCATAATCACTCACGAGAGTATTCGTCTTTACAATAACGCCCAATTCTTCAAGGTACTTCCGGGAAAACTTCTGGGCATTTTCACTCATCGAAATAAGTGTAGCATCTGTCCCTTCGATAAGGAAAATATTCAGATTTGAAAAGTCCATATCCGGATAATCCTTCGGAAGAATAAATTTTTTCATTTCAGCTATAGCCCCTGCCAATTCAACTCCGGTGGGTCCTCCTCCAACAATAACAAAATTCATCATTGCCTTGAGATCCTTTTCCGGAGTATAAAGCGCTTTTTCAAATGTAAGTAAAATCCGGTTTCTCAATGCCATCGATTCCGTAACACTTTTCATCGGCATTGCATATTCCTTCAAACGCTCGTTACCAAAGTAATTGGTCGTACAACCAATTGCTATTATCAACTTATCATACTTTATATCAAAATTGTTGGTATACACCATTTTACTATAAGTATCAATTCCCTCTACCGTCGCAAGCCTAACATGTACATTCTTTTCATGTTGGAATACTTTTCTAAGCGGAAATGAAATACTGGAGGGCTCAAGCCTGGAAGTCGCAACCTGATACATCAATGGCTGAAACTGATGATAATTATGCCTGTCAATCAAAAAGATTTTATTATCAGACTGTTTAAGTTCTCTGGCTAATTTTAAGCCTGCAAATCCGGCTCCTAAAATTACGATCCTTTTTTTACCAACTTCGCTCATAAGAATAAAGTATAAATATTCAACTATTGATAATATTAAAACGAAATTATAAAAATAATGTTTTTATATATTAAAAATATTATTTTGTTATTTATAAAATTGTTATTTCAAGAGTAAAACTTCATCTAGTATGATCATTTACAGCCAACTTTTGTGATATGGATATGAATATATTTAGATAATAATTTTATATAGTCGAAAATATCTTAAAATTAATTTTAATAAATAAATACGGGATTTTTCAAAATCAAAAATGAATCTTTTGTTTTACTTCTCTAAAATGGACTATTGATATTAATCCTGCTATTCTTTTTGGCCTGAATCATACCAGGAAATATTGCGGGTGAAATACATCACAAGAGCTAAAATCACAACTAATCCAATACTTCCAATCAGCAATGCGTATTCTTCCAACCGTAAAATCGTAAATAAGAATCCATACATTCCCACAAGCGAACAAAATAGTAACCCGGATTTCCTTTTCTCACGAAATACTGCGAGCGAATAGAGACTTATCATCGATATGATCACTAAAGCGGAGATCACATAAGCGAGGTCAAAATTTACATACTCTGACAATGCAATGAGCAATATATAAAAAAGAGTCAGGCCCAACCCTACCAATCCATATTGAAATGGATGAACCCTCCTTTCTAGCGTTATCTCGAACAGGAAAAACATCAAAAAAGTAAGGGCTATAACCATTAAAGCATATTTGACAGACCGGAGAGATTTTTTGTAGTTGTCAACAGGAATAATAAAATCAACACCAAACGCAGATCCATTTAAACTTTCTTCACGATCCAAATCCATCCATGATTGGGGGAAATTCCTATTAAATTCAAGTATTTTCCAACTGGCATTAAACCCCTCTTCAGATACCGCTCTGGTATCCGGTAAAAAATCACCCATAAATGAAGGAGCGGTCCAAGAGGATTCTATTTCAACTTCGGTATTTTTTCCAATCGGAATAAAGCTGATATTACCACTCCCATTAAGATTTAAACTGACTTCAAAATCCAGGTAACCCGTATAATTTTGTTGTAAATCATCTAATTCAATGGTAACTCCAGAATGAATAATATCAGGAATTCGGGTACCCGGTATAATTTCACGCCCCCTTCCATTCCACACCACATTCATTCCTTCTTTAATACCTTTTACATCTGAAACTCCCATTGTTAAAAATGCCTTGTCATAACGAACCCTGCTCACTCCTTCTATTTCCCAATTCTGGGCAATATTGATTGTACCATTTATATTTAATTCAGACTGATAAACTACAGCATCATAAATCCCCTTCGACAATATTTTGGGTATAACCCGGCCATTAACAATTAAATTTTCAGGAAGTACGAAAAAATTCCTGGTTACAATAATCTCATCCTCAGTTGCGCCTGATTTAATCTCAATCGGGATAGTCAGTATTGGTCCATTTATCAATTGTCCTCCTGCCCAGTTTTTATCGATTTCCCCTACAATTTGCTGGCTATATTCCATTCGCTCGTTAATAAGTTCTTGAATCATAGCCGATGGGATCATCAGTAAAAGCGATAAAAAAGCAATTATAACCAATTTAATAGTAGCTGAATTCTGGAACCATTTTCCAAATTCTGAAGTAAAATGTTCTGTTGATTTCATATTCATATTATTTAAAAGTACTTTGTATTTCAAAGTTATTAAACAAAAAATTTTATTTAAGAAGTTGCTCTATTGCCTTAATATGTTGCTCAAAGGCAGTTCGTCCTTCCTCTGTGGCAAAATATCTGGTCTTTGGCTTTCTATCGACAAACTCTTTAGAAAAACGTACATATTTCTTCTTTTCCAGATGTTTTATATGACTTGCCAGATTCCCGTCCGTCACGCCCAACAAGTCCTTCAACCCATTGAAGTCAATATATTCGTTCGCAACCAAAACGGCCATAATCCCCAGACGGGTTTTATTCTCAAAAGCTTTATTTAAATTGTTTAATATCCGTTTCACGATCCGTACTTCCTGTGCATAAAAATTCCGTACACTATGTGCATCAATCCAAATCCTATTGCCCAAAACAACAATCCATAGCCAATGTAAAATCCTAATAATCCCAATGAAATTTCCACAAATCCCAGGCTGCGAATTTCAGTTAAGGTAAAGTCACCTGCACTAATTAACCCAAGACCGTAAAAGATCAAAGATAAGGGCAAAATATATTGGATCTCACCACGAATCAATAAAATAGAGCAAATCATTCCTCCTGCCAAAAGGGGAATTGCCAGACTGGTTAACAGTTTACGGGTTCTTGGATCATTCAATTTCTGTCTGTTTTTCCTTGCCTTCCTGGCTGTAAAAAACAAAGCTCCCGCCAATGCACCCAAAAATGTTCCTACGGCCAAAAGAATAAGAAACCGGACTTCCTTTCCGGACAAAACTATTTCCTGATAATCTTTACCTAGCCCGTGCATTCCGAGTTTCCAAAAAGCAATAAAAGTCCCAATTATTCCTATAACACCGGCAGAAATACCGGATAACCCACTCAAGGAAATAAATTTTGAAGACCGGTTCATAAGATTCCGTATCTCCTTAAGATCTTGAATATATTTTTGTTTATCTTCCATTAAAAGTACTTTGAACTACAAAGTAACTAACTAAATTTTAATTTTATTGTACTTTTAAATATATTTTGTTCAAAGATTATAAAATCATAACTTCTAGAAATGGATAAAGGATTGAAAGGATTCAATATCTAAGCCTACTAAATATAAAAAATTAAATATGCAAAGAGTCTATATAATATCGTCAACCCGCACACCTATTGGGAGCTTTGGTGGTATTTTCTCCGGGATACCCGCCACAAAACTGGGAGCTACAGCCATTCAGGGTGCGATTTCACGGGCCGAAGTCCCCCACACTGAAATAAATGAAGTATTTATGGGAAATGTGGTTTCTGCAAATTTAGGCCAGGCTCCTGCGAAACAGGCATCAAGATATGCCGAAATACCGGATAATGTACCGTGTACATTAATTAACAAAGTATGTGCATCAGGAACGAAAGCCATCATGCTCGCTGCACAAAGCATTATGCTCGGACAAAATGAAATCACCGTAGCAGGTGGCATGGAAAATATGTCAATGATTCCATACTATATTCCCAAAGCGAGGTTTGGATATAAATATGGGTCTTCTGAATTAATAGACGGACTTCAAAAAGACGGTCTGGCAGATGCTTATGACCATTCTCCAATGGGAATTTCGGCTGACAATACAGCCAAAAAATACGATATTTCGAGAGAAGAACAGGACAATTATGCTATATCCAGCTATAAAAGAGCTGCAGAAGCGACTGAAAAGGGATGGTTCAAAAAAGAAATCACCCCTGTCAGTGTACCCCAAAGAAAAGGAGTCCCTCTTTTAGTTGATACGGATGAAGAATTTAAGAAAGTAAAGTTTGAAAAAATACCACATCTTCGACCTGCTTTCACAAAAGACGGGACTGTAACCGCTGCCAATGCTTCAACTATTAATGACGGTGCTTCTGCCTTAGTTCTTGCCGGGGAAGAATATGTCAAAGCAAACGGGCTTAAACCGATTGCTGAAGTTATTGCTTTTGCCGATGCTGCCGTAGAACCCAAGTGGTTTACAACAGCCCCGGTTCCTGCCGCAAAAAAAGCCATTAACAAAGCCAAACTTTCTCTGGATGATATCAATCTTTTCGAAGTTAATGAGGCTTTTTCCGTCGTGCCTTTGTTTTTTGAAAAGCAATATAAAATTCCACATGAAAAAATGAACATTTTCGGAGGAGCTGTGTCTCTTGGCCACCCATTGGGTGCTTCAGGGGCCCGTATAGTAACCACTTTAATTAACGCTTTGCAACAGTCCGGTAGCGGGGAAATGGGATGCGCTTCCATCTGTAACGGAGGAGGTGGTGCTTCCTCTATAATTGTAAAAGCAATGTAGTTCGATTATCTTATATTGAATACTGTTAGTCCAATAATCATTTATGGGAATCGTTGATAGTAGAGTATGTGATTAAAAATTTAATTGCTGAACTGAACACAAATATTTTTGTTATGATACCGATTGGAATTATAAACTGATAACCTTTTTCAGATGAAACTACCTTATATCATATTCTTCGTTGTATTCTTCGCTTGTTTCGGAACTGTATTAATTTCCCAAAATCCGCAATTAGCCATTCATTACTACAACAGGGGAGAATACGAAAAGGCAGGTAGCATTTTCGAAGAATTGGTAAAAAAAGAGCCCAGACATCCTTTTTATTTTGAAAAACTAATGGATTGTTTGACGCAATTACGGGAATACGACACTGCCATAAAACGCATTGACGACCGTATTCAAGCCATGCCTGCGAATCCAATGAATTATTTCCTTAAAGGAAACATATACGAACTACAAAACAACAAAGAGGAAGCAGAAAAAAGCTTCCTGGCAGCTATCGAAAAAGCTTCCGGAGATGTAGCAATGGTTTCAAAACTGGCACAAGATTTTCAGGAAAGGGGAAAATTCGAACTGGCATTGGCTACCTACCAAGAAATTCTGGATACTGAAAAGACCAACTCTTCTTTCCTATTTCCTATGGCTTCATTGCACTATCGATTAGGTCAATACGGTCCAATGATAGATCGTTATCTCGATGCTTTAGAAATGCGTCCCGAAAGTGCTAATTTTGTACTCAACTATTTTCAAAGATATCTACCAGACGACCACCTGGACACACTGGAAACAAAGGTATTAGAAAGACTTCAAAAATCGAGTATAGATGCATTTAATGAAGTATTAGCCTGGACCTATATTCAGCGGGATGATTTTTCAATGGCCTATCGCCAATTGCGATCCATAGACAAACGGAAAAATGAAAATGGATTTCGATTATTTAAGTTGGGAAATGATGCTCTTGCTGCTGATGAATACAAAGATGCTGAGCGAATTTTTAATTATATCATTGCTGATAAAGGCCCCCAATCACCTTATTATTTTGATTCCCATAAATCATTATTAAAAGCAAAACTAGCACAAATACAAAGCGGAAATGATTCTACCCAAAGGACATTACAACATGAACTGACATCCAATTATTTGGTTCTAGTTGACAGTTTGGGATATACCCGCTTTTCTGCATCACTTGCTAAGGATATTGCCGAGATACAGGCATTTAATTTACATGACTATACGGCTGCAGTCGAAACCCTGGAGAAAGTCATAAGCATCAATGGAATTTCCAACAACCTATTAAGCCAGTCCAAACTTCTATTAGGCGATATTTACCTATCCATTGGAGAAAGATGGGAAGCGACGCTTCTATACTCCCAGGTAGACAAAGCACATAAGGAAGACCGGATTGGACAAATGGCTAGATTTAAAAATGCAAAATTATCGTACTATATGGGCGAATTTGACTGGGCTCAAAAACAATTTGACATACTCAAGTCAGCTACATCCAGATTAATTGCCAATGATGCGATCGATATGAGTGTTTTTATTATAGACAATATGGGGTTGGATACGACTGACCAAAATTTAAAAAACTATGCACGGGCCGATTTTTTACACTTTCAAAACAGAGATCAGGAATCGCTCGCAGCGCTGGATAGCTTAAAAAACAGATTAGACTCACTTCACAACCTCAGGGATGATATTTCATTCCTCGAAGCCCGTATCTATGAAGATAATAGAGCATACGATAAAGCCCTTTCCCAATATGCCCTACTCTGCAAAAGTTATCCCGACGGCATTTGGGCCGACAATGCATTATATGCGATGGCCCATCTATATGATCAAAAATTGAATTCCCCTCTAAAAGCAAAGGATATTTATGAAAAGATTTTCCTGGAATATTCAAATAGTACTTTTGCCGTGAATGCCAGAAAAAGATTTCGGGAGATAAAAGCATTGTTTGAAAATGATGAGATCACTCCCAAAACGAATATACCGGGTAATCCCGGTGAGGAATCATTAGAAAAGGGTGAAATCAGAGAAAACTAAATAATAGCAAACCATTAATCGTAAAATTTGGTTTTTTTAATACACTATAAAGAAAAAAAGTAATTTGAAAATTGTCTATAACATAACGACCAAGATTGAAGATGAAGTGGCTAGAAAATGGTATCGGTGGATGATGGATGAACATATCCCGGCAATGATGGGAACCGGATGTTTTGAGTCATATCGCTTCTTTCAATTAACCAGTTTGCCAGAAGAAGAAGGCCATACATTTACAACCCAATTTGTAGCTGTACAACGTAAAAATCTTCAAAACTACCTGGACAATCACCTGTATGCGCTCCAGGCCAAAATGGACACAGAATTCAAAAATCAGTATGTTTCATTTCAGACCGTCATGAACTTATTGGATGAAGGGGAAACTGCATAGATCGCTTTGAGTAAGCCATGGCCAATTGCCATCAGATCCTCGAAAGGTCAGAAGTCCAAAGTCTGATTTTTGTTGACAGAAAGAATTTGTCGATCGACAGGATCTAAGGATTAGTACCTTTCGTTTTAGAATTTTGGGAGGAAGTTATTAGCACAAATATATTCGTAGCTTTTTAGACAAGAGTTTCAAGTAACGAGCCAAGAGTTTATAGGTGTTCACTCATGGATTGTAACTTGAAGCACACAACTTTGGGATTTCATTTTCCCAAACTTGTCGTAATTCCCCCTCCATATTGTCGTTTTCGCACAGGAATTTCACTTTAGAATGATAGTATATTTGTATTATCATCAATTCAAAAACAATGAAAAGGAAGTTTTTTACCGAATTTAGTAATGCCTTTGAAACTTTAATCTTAATGCTAACCTATTTAGATCAGGATCAGCTTAATACCAAACCTAAATCTACCAGTGGCACCGAAAATGAAGATGCTTTGACATCAGGCCAGATTGGGGACCATCTATATAAATCTTATTCAGTCCTTGAAACACTAAATGGTAAAACCTCTCCGGCAAACAGGCCGATTGATGCAAAAGCAATAGGGATTCGTGAAACTTTTCTGGACTTCAACTCAAAGATGAAATCACCGGAGTTTATAGTACCCACCCAAGAACTCGTTGCCAAGGATTACCTGCTAACAAACCTAAAAGAAAGAACAGATGAGATCCTGGAATTTGTCCGGACGAAAGATCTCTCCCTTCTTTGCCTGGACTTTGAATTGCCAAATGCAGGAACATTAACCCGGTTGGAATGGCTACATTTTATTTCAGTCCATACACAAAGACATAACTATCAACTCCAAAATTTAATTGATTCTCTACCAACTAAACAATCTCTATTACCATGACACAAAGAAAAATACTCCTCAAAAAGATCAACGAAGCGTTTGCCAAAAACAATTCTGCATTTATAATTGAAAATATTTCCGATGATATTGAGTGGACAGTGCATGGAGATTTCATGATAAAGGGAAAAGAAGCCTTTACTAAAAAATTACAAAATATGGTTAGCGACGAAGAATTTCAACTAGAAATAGATAACATTATTACTCACGGAAAAGAAGCTTCGGTAAATGGAACAATGAAATCCCCTAATAAAGAGGTATATGCCTTTTGTGATATCTATTCCTTTAGTGGGTTCAAAAAGGCCCGGATTCGAAAAATCACTTCCTACGTAATAAAGATCTAACCCCTATTCATTATCCCACATTGTATAAATGATTTCTGTCTCATAATCATCGGCTGGTAAAGCAAGTGATATCCCGGAAAACCTGTATTGCAGTGTTATGTTATCTACTTTACCATATCCTGTAAATAACGTAGTAGAAATATTCGTAATATTCTGGTAATTAACTCCTCCCGTTATAGAGCTTGGGTTACTAAGAATATCCAACAAACTATTATCAGGTGTCCCTCCGGTACGCCGGACAGCCGGAATTATAGAACCATTCCAGTTAATATCAGATTTTCGCACTTCAATCCGAAATGGATTTGCACCAATTCCCAGAATCAATATAGAAGTGGTGTATCTTATATCCATAATATTTTGATTGGTTGCACTTTCAATAACATTGCTTAAATCATTACCCGCATCAGAGACTTGAGAAACATCCTGCACACTCATCCAATCAGTACCACTTAATGTCATAGTACTTATTGTTTGTGCCGAAACACATGAAAAAGAAAAGACCAATGCCAAAGACACAAATTCCCTTACCATCATACTAATTATCTGTAATAGTAAAATGAACCGTTACTACGGCTGCAGATGACTCCGATAAATCCCCGAATTCATCGACTTCCAATGTATACGTTAGACGATGCCCGTTCCCTGCACCGCTACCAGTATATCCCCGAACAATGTTATCTAAAATAACCTGAGGTGCAGATGTCAAAACCTTTTCCCCCGTGGAAATTCCGAGTACTCCATCCCCACTCCTCAGATAGTTAGCTGCTGTTAATTTTAATATCAATCCATCCGGAATACTTCCAGCAGTTACGTTGACATCAATCCTTTTGGTATTACCACTGCGGTCCGAACATGAATAATTAATCCATTTGCTTTGATCCTCAGCCAAAGGTTGTGAGAATCCCAACCCCGCTTCAGAAATGGAACTAGTTGCCAATTGTATTTCCCCGGAAGGTTCAATATCCATAATAGCTATATCTCCAATAGAAACTCCAATATTTTTACTTTGGCTGACCAATAATTGTGCAGATAAATTCTCTTTCACAGCTACCATCATCAAACACACGAACACTATTATATTTAGGTTTTTATTCACTCTTTATTGGATGAAATTTTAATTGTTTCTCCAGTCATCTTAATATTTTTCATTTTATTTTTCGCCACAAATTCAATCTTGACCCTTTCTCCTTCCCTTACCAGAATACTTTTTTCTAGTTGGCTAAACTGCAGGTTTTTATCAATTGAAAATTTCAGTACCTCGACACCCCATTTACCAGGTGGTATATCTGAAAAATTAAATTCCTCATTAATTTTACAAGCCTGTACCATTTTATTATCCCCATTACTTATTTTGATATAAACAGGACGATCCAGGTCAGCTTCATATTGTAACACCTTATTTTGACCAGATAAAAGAGATATTCTTCCCTGTATCGATCCACCCTCTACAAAAATAAAATCTTCTATTTTGTTTTCGTTCTGTCCCAACTCCAATTTTACCGGTGTTGGCCTTTTAGCTACAAAACCCAATGGGATAGAAAATTCATCAGGAATGATATAATAACTCCCTTCTCTGAGGTTATTAAATGAATATACACCCTCCGAATCTGATATAGTTTGCATGCCATTCAAATTAATGATAACACCTATCAAGGGCGTACCATCAGACTTTTTTAAGACCCCTCTAATACTTCCCAGGTTGTCATTTTTCTTATAGGGTATGCCTAAATTAAGGGTATAACCAACTGAACCAAAAAACAGGTTCCGCGCTTGATTACGGGGCTTACTATACCTGGTAGAAATAGAAACAGAATGAGAAGGGTTGATAGTTGACGTCCAATTCAATGCAAAAAAATCCTGATTTAAGTAAAATTCTTCCGGAGTAAAAGAATTCTGATATGAAAGGTATAATTGCATCCAGTCGCTGACTGTCCAATTCAAACTGCCACCGTAAAACAATGTTTCCAATTGATCCGCACCATATCTTTGACTATTTAAATAACTAAAGTGCCCAGACAGTGACAAACTTTTAAAAAATTCATACTCAATAGATCCTCCCATATTATAAAGCATAGATATTTTATCATCCGAAGATTTATAATTTCGGGTCTGCCCTATTTCAGAAAATAATCTATATCGAAATGTAGATAGATTTTCATTGAAATTTAGTCTAAAATATACCTCTGAATAATCAAATAAATCCAATCGAAGCCGATCTTTTCGTCGTCTATATCCTGAGTTAAAACGGATATTGGATTGGTTTTCTAAACGATAGGAGAGAATTCCGGATATATTTTGAGATAGAGGTGCAGAAATATACAAAGTATCCAAAGATGGATTACTATCAGTATAATTCGCATTTAAAGAGATATTTACTTTATCCATGGGATACAAAAAATTAGAATTTATAACGGTTGAATTCCTGTAGTACCCCAAAAATTCCGCACTGGCGAATAATAGTCCGGCCGTAAATCGTATATCTTTAACCCGGGTATGTATATTACCAAAATATGAAAAAGACAACTCTCCTTTATCCCATTGAGAAGCCATTTCGCTTTCAAAACTCAGATTCTCTTTGTCAATATTGACGAAGACAGACGGAATATATACCGAAGAGTCCTCACCGGCAAAGTCTTTTCTCAAAAGCACTCCACCCCATTTTGTAGTATTATTACGTTGAATTTCAGTTTTCAATCCCCACTCACTGCGTAATCCCGGAAAAAACCTGGGTTGTCCCCAAAATCCCTCTATAGAAGTATTCCCCTTGTTTACAAATAACGAAGCCCCGCGGGAATACCTGCCAAATTCTGTCAAACGGGATAATTGAAAAAATTGATCACCAACCTTCCCCCCCAATTCCGGGCCTGATAATAAACGTAATATTCTTCATAATTCCCAAAAGTGGAATAGGCTATTCGATCCGGCGCTCGCAGGTGAAATTCCAACCTATTATTCCTTTTCTCATTCAATACCTTTTTTCCAAATATATCTGCCTGTATAACGGATCGCCAACTCCCTCCAATATGCCTCATTAATAGATTCCCTGTTATACTAATAGGAATTTTCTGGTAGTCGGGGACCTTATATCTTGAATCAGGGAAAACAGTAATACGATCGTAAAAATTTATAGATGTATCTATTTCTTCGGAAGTCCATTTTGTATGGATACTAATTCGTTTGCTCTTAATCAGTTCTCCATGTCCAGGGGTATTACCTTTTAATTCAATTTTTTCCACACCACCGGGTTCTATGAAGAGACTATCCCGATTGAAGAAAATGAACTCCTTTGAATTCCCTTTCAATGTCAGAGGAATATTCCCCTTGTTTATCAATTGATATTGAGCTCTATATTCTTCACCAGCAATTATATAATTTTTACCACTGATTTTATCGATACTGATATCGAAAATTTTACTGAAGTTCAAATGCAACATATCACTATATACCAATATGGTATCCTTATGATACAATCGAATGGGAATCCTTATCGATGGCATTTTGAAAGATTCTGGGACTCTCACTCTGAAAATAGCTATTAAAGTGTCAATTGGATTAACCGATTTGGCTTGTTGTAAATTGCTCATCCCAAACCAACCATTTGGAAGGTCCCATTCAGCACTTAAATAATATGAAATATCTTCACTACGATTCACGATCTGGGCTACAAAGCTTTGAGAGGATCCCGGTGATATTTCATGAACGGGTTCTTGCATCCATTCAATATCTAAATCCTGTGCCTGGATCCAGGAAAAGGGGAAAAATAATACTATTGTTAAAACAGGTCGTATATATAAATAATCAATCATCCTCTATTTCCAGACTAAGTTGGACACCAAATGCCTCATCACTCTGTGATTCAGCGATCAACATAGCCTCATGTTCCTCGTTCCAACTTCGGGATATCCACCCTGTACCGCTTGGAAGTAGACGGAAGGGTACGTAATCTTTTAGATGAAAAGACCCCTATTGAACTTCCTTGCTGGTCAAATATCTCCACATTCATAATAGCATTGATAAAACCATTTCCTTTATTTATAACATCAATATCCAGGTGGGATTCTTCTCCACTATTTCGCAAATTCACATCAATAAAATCCAAATCAGGTTTTCCGGTTCCATTAATATTCGTAATAACCTGAATGGCATATCGAAAAACGGTCCTAATTCTGACCCCATTCCGATTTTGGCCCTCATCTAAAAGATCGGAAGGTTCTACCATTATAGCACTCCAGTAGGTTCCAATTAATTCAACATCCCCTGGGACTTCAATTGAGAAATTAACTTGTTTTTCCTCTTTCGGTTCCAGTGTCACCGATACAGGTGTTATGTTCAACCAACCTGCATTGGAACGATCCAGACTCCCCGGTTCACCATATCTCGTCTCTCCTTTGTAATTAAATGAATAATCTGTCTGGTAAATCAAGACAGATTTTGATTCATTACCAATATTTTTTAATTGAATTACGCCTTTACTTTGATCTTCTCCGGCTAAATTAAATGTATGAGTCAAACCATTAACAACTACAATCTTACCTTGAGAAATTATAGGTATTAATATAATAAGTAATGTAAATCTAATCCATTGAAAGACAAAAATCATTACGTAAAAAATTTTATTAAAAGAAAATTCTTCCTTTAGTAAACTTTTATAATTAGTTCGTAATAGTGTAAGTTACGGTAATGGTTTGACCTGTGCTTGCTTGCAGATTACTAAAATCACCTGTTCCCTGTGATTCAAGCGTATAGGTGAGATTGTGACCGTTGGAAGCTCCATCCCCTGTATAAGCACTACCTATGCTTTCTATGATATTTTGTGCCATAGTATTACTTAAAGTCACCTCACCTGTAGGTGTTCCTGTAGTTCCTTCACCATTTCCTGCATCTGCAGCTGCTATAACCTTCAATATGTAACCAGGTGTAGCGGCACTTGTTTGAGCAGTAATATTCCTGGATTCCGATCCTACATCTTCAAGCACAGAAGTATAATTGATCCATAAGCT
This sequence comes from Membranihabitans maritimus, assembly GCF_021729145.1. GTDB lineage: Bacteria > Bacteroidota > Bacteroidia > Chitinophagales > Saprospiraceae > Membranihabitans > Membranihabitans maritimus. The sequence continues at coordinate 56,143 of NZ_JAJSLW010000013.1, forward strand.
ACTATTAGGCGTACTTTCCATTGTTGCGCCCGCTTCATCAGGCGATGTAAGTCCCATGTCAATATCAATACTTCCAGAGGATTCTATATCCATAATAAATACCTCGTCTACAGAAATAGTAATATTGTGATCAGCAGATGCTACATCCTGAGAATAGGCGGTAAAAGAAATAAATAAAAACAGAGTGAAATTAATGTAATTTATATTCTTCATAATTATAGGGTTACAATTCTTAAATAAAAATCAATACAATATACAAAAAATATCAAAATATGAATTCTTCTTGTTATAAATTAATATTTAAAAATTAGTTTCTTCATCTTTATAACATTCATTATATTGACCACATACTAAATTAATATTAACTTTAACACTAAACTTCCTTATGAAATTTGGCTTTATTCAATTAATTTTCGTTTTTATCTCATTTATGAACATCCAGGCGCAAACAGTTACACCCAATATCTGTCCGCCTCTTAGCCAGGGCACCCCAATAGAAGAAGGAATGTCTCCTCAGCGATTGGCCCTAATTGATAAAATGATAGATGAGTCTGTTACTAATGGTGAAATACCCGGAGCCGTGGCCCTGATAGCCCGTAATGGGAAAATTATTTACCACAAAGCTTTTGGTATGGCCAATACACAACGTAAAAGATTGATGGGAAAGGACGCAATCTTCCGCATTGCTTCACAGACAAAAGCAATTACCTCTACCGCAGTAATGATCCTTTGGGAAGAAGGACATTTTCGATTGGATGATCCCATATCAAAATTCATCCCCGAATTTAAGAATCCACAGGTTCTTAAAGGATTTAGGTATTCAGATACTACTTATTCCACTGTTCCCGCCAATAAAGAAATCACAATAAGGCATTTGCTCACCCACACATCCGGATTAGGCTACGGCATGATAGATAATGATGAAAGAATGAAAATGATTTATCAAAAAGCTGGGATCATTGATGCTTTTACCACGAAGGATATCACCATTGAGGAAAACATAAAAAAATTGGCAGCTCTACCATTACACCACAATCCTGGAGAAAAATATACATATAGCGAAGGATTGGATGTTTTAGGTTATTTTGTAGAAATCATATCCGGAATGCCATTTGATGAATTTCTGCGTGAAAGGTTGTTTAAACCGCTGGATATGAACGACACCTGGTTTTATCTACCGGAGAATAAGGCAGGCAGATTAGTTGCAGTTCAAAGCTATGATGGAGGTACCTGGAAAGAATATGACGGAGACCTTTTTGATCCCAACTACCCTGTCAAAGGGGCAAAAACTTTTTTTTCGGGAGGGGCCGGATTATCAAGTACAGCCGAAGATTACGCTAAATTTTTACAAATGTACCTAAACAATGGGGTATATCGAAATAAAAGGATATTGAGCAGGACTACAATCAAAACAATTATGTCAAATCAAATTGGAAGTCTTAGAGGCACCAACAAGGAATATTATGGTCTTGCATTTGGAGTGTTTACTGAGGAGGGTGTAGCAGCAGGTGGCCTGGGAAGCAAAGGGACATTTGATTGGGGTGGCTATTTTAATACCCAATATTTTGCAGATCCAAAGGAAAATATTATTGGAATCATTATGAAACAGACCCGAGGTGGCCCTGGAGACCCTACAGGATGGAAGTTCAGGCAGTTGGTAGGAGCTGCTGTAGATGACTGACAATTTTATTCACATCCGGATTTGCTCATGACAAACCGTTGTCACTACCGTGTTTTTTCTTTGTCAAAACACCATTGAGCAAATGAAAAAATTGAACCTCACCCAAAAGTATAAATCATATTTTAATGCAAAATTTCATCCCGAATTCGTAAATATCGAAGAGGCACAATTTCTATCAATTGAGGGGAAAGGAGATCCTTCTGGCCAAGACTTTAACAGAAGGATCCAGATAATATATTCCACTGCCTATACTTTAAAATTTGCATACAAATTAATGGGGAGGGACTTTGTAGTATCCAAACTCGAAGCTCAATGGTGGTATGACGAGAATAAATTTAACTCCATCACTATGGAAGATGCGCCTCTGCTTATCCCAAGATCCGAATGGGCATATCGCATATTAATTCGTATACCTGAATATATAACAGACTCAGAAGTGCAAAAATCAATAAACATTGTGCATTCAAAAAAAAATATGGACCTCGCTAAAGAGATTTCAATATTCCGAATGTCAGAGGGACTCTGTGTTCAAATGCTCCATATTGGACCCTTCGACACTGAAGCACAAACCCTGACAATCATGCATGAATTTATACAACGACAAAATAATTTAGTCAAAAACGGCCTCCACCATGAAATTTATTTATCAGATTTTAGAAGGACTTCTCCCGAAAACCTCAAAACGATATTGAGGAAACCGGTCAAATTCTTTGGCGGTTCCACTTAAATTAAACTGTGCTTGACGAATAGTTAAAAATTCAGAGGGATAGGAAATATACAAGGATTACCCCGTTATTCTGTGGCAAATTAAGAATTGGTATTATGGAGTTACCATCTGAAAACACCGATCTTCACCCTATTCTCAAGTACTCTGAATCCTAATGTTTCATCAAATTCAGTCTACATTATTCTCCTCGTTTTAATGGCAATTCACCGGACTGATAAAACGCCATTGGATGTCCATCGGGATCTAAAAAATCTGAACTCCATCCACCAGGAGCTTCAGACACTGGCGTCACTATTTCGACCCCAGCTTTGGACATTTCTTCCAGTACCGTCTCCATATACCCTTCCTCAAGTTCAAAAACAATTATCGGCGAACGGCCAATTTCCTCCTTCCCCTCAAAAAATAATAATTCTACCCCATTGGCTGTTTTTGCTATTAACCAATCTGGTTCTTCACCTCCGGGTTGCCGTTCTGTGTCAACACCCAAAATATCGCGGTAAAATCGCTCCGTACGTTCAATACTGCTTACATTAAAAACAACTGAAAAATTGTTAAATTTCGGTTTCATACTTTTCGCTTTTTAGATTACCAATTCAAATTTATATATAGACATAAAAAATGTCTATATCATTTCTCACTCATATTGTTGCCGCCAGGCTCCTTTTTGTGAGCAGAAACGGAACGAATTGTAAATAAATGTCCATCCGGATCATAGCTTCCTATAATTCTTCCCCCGGAATCCATATCGTCTTTTCCTTTAGGGTCCCTAATCGATCTGTGTAGAGACCTTCTTATCAACCCCCTTTGCAATGTGGTTTCAGATTCACTACTTATTTCCGGACCTTTACCAGTTACATCAGTATAAGAACTCCATTCCCGACGCAGGGCTGTCAATCTTTGTCGAAAAGCGGAATCAGGTATGTTGATAAGGTATAATATTTCTTTTCTATTTAGTCCACAATTAATCAAGCGGCCAATAATTCGAAGTGAGGGCCTAAGAGCTTCAAAAAATGCCTCCGGAAACACATTAAAAGTACAATGGTCCTCGCTCAGGTTTCCGTCGAAAAGAACTTCACGTTTTTTGCGACGTCCTTCTGTCCGGGCAATAAAGGCAGCACGATTACGAAGAACTCCGTGAGCCCACGGTAAAAATCCCGGCTCGGAAAGATTCTTACCTATGCGAACAGCTTCAAGAAAAAGATCCTGAACCAAATCTTTCACTTCTTCCTTTTTACGGGAATAAAGATAAGCTATTCTTTGGAGTTCTTTCATAAGCTTCAACCCCTCCTCTTCTTCGAAATACGTCCTATTATTTTTCATTGTTATATCTATTTCAGGTATTCAGCGTAGCTTGAATCTCACTCGCTATTACCCGTATTCGATCTTTTAATTCATTGGGTTCAATGATTCTGGCATAATCACCAAACATCATATACCATCGTGGGAACCCGTCATTCAATTCGTGTACAAGAAAAGTCAATTCCACTTCTTCACCTTTATCTATTTTTGATATAAATCCGTGGTACTTCAACCCTCCTCTGATGTACTTCATTATTTCTTTTTTGACCAGGATTCGCACTTTGACAGTAGGCCTGGTAAGCTCTTCTGTCCTTTCGAGGTATTCATCCAGGGTTTTATGTTTTAAGAAAAAATCATGAATACTACGGCTGATATTGAGAATACGGTCGGTACGAAACTGTCGATAATCCTTTCTCAAATGGCAGTATCCATAAATATACCAATACCTATTTTGTTGAAATACGCCTACAGGTTCGATATACCGCTTACTGGGTTGATCTGATGATAATGACCGGTATTGAAGTAATACCTGCTTTTGTTCCCCTATACTTTCAAACAATATCTCCAGCACATCTGGTATTTCTTGATTGATATGTATCTGTTCAGAACTCACAAATACCTGAGTTTCCAGAACATCTATAAAGTCTTTCTCACTACCCTTCAGTACAGATTTGATTTTGAACATGGCAGACTCAAAATACGCTCCAAGAGATTTGTCTGTAAAATTCTGCATCAGTTTTTCAGCTGCCACGAAGCTTACTGCTTCCTTTCTAGTAAACATTACGGGTGGTAGTCGATACCCCTCTACTAAAGAATACCCTTTACCCTGTTCATTCACAATGGGGACTCCAGAATTCTCTAACGTCCGGAGATCGCGATAGATCGTTCTTATATTCACTTCAAACCTGTCCGCCAGATCCTGGGCTTTAATAAATTTCTTCGACTGTAGCTGTATTAATATAGCTACAATGCGATCAAATTTTTTTAACGTTTCAGCACTCATAACCGGATAGATTATTTCCCAAATATAAGATTTAAGCTTAAAAAAGGTATTTCGTATGTATTCTATTCCATTCACCGGACACTCACAACTTTTTCGAAAATTCAGGATTTCTTACTAAAATACTCTACCAGAGTAGTAGACAGGATTTCCCTTTCGTGTTCTTGACTTTCAGGGTACACCTTCCCCTCTATTACGGCTTTTGTCATGTCAGCTAAGCCATTGGCTGCTTTCTCCGTAAAACCGGCCCGGAGCAAAGTATCCAACCAATATTCAGGTAGTATTTGCTCTGTCCTAATATCCCTGCTCCATTGTATACTCAAAATTTCTGCCACATCCAAAGCACTGTAAGAATGAGAAGATGTTAATTCATAAATCCTTTTATTAAAATCACCCAGGATGATTAACCTTCCAATAAACCGGGCCACATCTCTAGGTGCCACCATATGAATTTTTAGATCGACAGGAAAGAAAGTATACAGGACCCCTGTTTTCCTTGCTGTATTCACAAAGCCTAACCAGTTGCTAAAAAAATAGGCAGGTCGGACAAATATCTGCTCGATCGATAAATCCGCGAAAGCATTTTCCAACATGTTTGAAATAACAAGATTTCCCGTTCCAGTGTTGAACTGAGCACCAATGGAAGACAGTCCCACAATTCTTTCAATATCCGACCCCTTTATTGCTTCCCTGTAATTTTCTATAATTTTTTCAGCGTCACTTATTGGATCTGTTGACGATGGGTTTTCCGGTGTCATCAAAAGTACGGTCCTCCCATCTTTCAACACACTTTTCAGAGCCGAACAATCAAATAGGTCTGCACGTCTCATAGAATAACCCTTCCTATCCGAACACTCCACTGTTCTTCTCGTAACCCCCACCAAAAGCTCTTCATATTTACTCAATTCTTGTAAAACGCCTGAACCAATCTGCCCGGTTGCCCCCAATACTATAATCATAAAAAAACTTTTTATGTTTTCGAGAAAGAAATATGAGAGTCCTGACAACTCTGTGTCAAAGGAGTGATGAATGTTAAAAAATGAGTCTCTATTATGTATACCACCGTTGAAATGATTAACCTTTTACAATTCTCTCAAATAAAAACAGCGGGTCAATAATTCTACCCGCTGTAATTTTATATAGTTATAAACACAAAATAAACCTGATAAAAGTCTTCCAATTCCTGGGAAAAAGCACAATTCCCTTTTATCGTTCCCAAAAATAGGGTGGTTCAATACCTAAGGATCGAAGATATACATAGCCCTGTCCCCTGTGATGAATCTCATTATCGATAAAATAAAGTACATGCCACCAAACTTTCCCTTCGTACTGCCCAAATGCCAAATCGACCATTTGTAACCGGCCAGGTTGGATCTGTTCCCAATTTTTATTAATTTGATCCGTACTCCAATCCCATAATTTTAACAGTTCATCTTTTGTCTTAGGAGTGCCGGGGCTACCTTCAACTTCCTTTTCTCCAAATTGTGTCCACTCTCCGGTAGCAACACCTCTGGCCCCGGGTGCAGCCATATGAATCATTTCCATCGCGAGTTCGGAAAAAGGACGCATACCACCAATTGAATAGGAGAATAATTTATCTTCCGGAAAAGCATCAATCGCTTTGCGGGTTAATCTTCTATGCCCCTGCCAATGTTCAAGTAGTTCATCTTGTTTCAGGGTTATTTCATCTGTTTTAGAGTGGTTCATAGATTTTGTTGATTCTTGCATCGTTTAATTTTTTTTATTAATTATGGCTCAAAATAAATCCTCCACCATGACAACCCTTTGTCACAACTATTTCAAAAAACTATATTTCACATAATTTTTTTATTTTCATTTATAAAATCGACTCCACTATGAAAAACAAATACGGGCTACACGGATATTTGAAAGCAAAAAAAGGAAGTGAAGAACAGCTATCAAATTTATTACTGAAGGCATCTGAATTAGTATCATCTGCTGAAGGATGTCACTTATACATTATAAGTAAAGCAGATGATCCCCAAACGGTATGGATCACAGAAGTCTGGGAAAATAAGGAATTCCACGACCATTCCCTTGAAATACCCGGCGTCAGGGAGTTAATAGGAAAAGCTATGGAATTATTGGACGAAATGCCAAAGAGGGGACAAGAACTGACCGTTTTAGGCGGATTAGGACTTTCCTAAAATAGATAAGAAATGGGACAAATTATTGAAAAAGAAATAAATGGATATCCCCATATAATATACCAGCACCCCCAGCAGGAAAACAACTCCGTGGATCTGTCAGCGGAATACTTATGCCGAACCAAAAGCCGCAGGTCAATCCGGGAATTTTCTAATAAGGAAGTTCCACGGGAAGTAATTGAAAATATTATCAAAACAGCAGCTACATCTCCATCCGGTGCAAATAAGCAACCCTGGATATTTTGTGCAGTCTCAAGTCCTGAAATAAAATCAAAAATAAAAGCGGCCGCAGAAAAGGAAGAAAAAATAAACTATGACCAAAGAATGAGCGAGGAGTGGAAACAGGACCTGGAGCCATTGGCTACAACCTGGCAAAAACCATATTTAGAAAAAGCACCCTGGTTAATAATTGTATTTAAGCAGATCTTTACTTATTCTTCGTCCGGAGAAAAGCGAAATCACTATTATGTCAATGAATCAGTAGGTATTGCCTGCGGTTTATTAATCTCAGCCATTCACCATGCCGGATTGGTTACCTTGACACATACTCCAAGCCCAATGAATTTTTTATCCGAAATTCTTGACCGTCCTGACAATGAACGTCCTTACCTGTTACTTCCCGTAGGATTTCCGGAAAACAGTATTTATGTACCGAAAATTCATAAGAAACCGTTCCAGGAAGTTGCTCAATTTTATTAAATCTTTAAAAAAATTTCTTATCAACAAGATCCCTTTACCTGATCCTGCGGAGAAAAATCCATTTTAAAACCCAACTTATCTTTTATGCCACAGTTAAAATAATTTTTCCAATATTCCTGTTTTCTGACATTATAGAATGGGCAAGCTCGATTTCTTGCCAGGGAAGTTCTTTGTAAACGATTGGTTTGAGAGTTCCCTTAAGAAAATACTTCCCCAGGTCGTGATGGAATGAAGAAACCAATTTCCTCTTATATGACAAGCTTCTCGAACGCAACGTACTTCCCTGGATTCTCAAACGCTTAGCTAAAATGGAAAGCAAATTAATTCCTTCTACCTTAGTTCCTCCCAGTACAGCCAATATAACTAATATACCATCTTCGGAAAGGGATTTAATATTATCATTGAAATAATTAGCCCCAATAAAGTCCAGGATAAAATCGACCCCCTGACCTGATGTCTGAGTTTCAATTATTTTAGAAAAATCTTCAGAAGTATAGTCTATTACATAATCGTATCCAGTTTTTTTGCAAAAATCAACCTTCCCGGAACTTGCTGTTCCAAAGATTTTAATATCTTCTTCCAGTTTTGCGATTTGAAATGCTGCAAGACCTACACCAGAAGCTGCTGCATGAATTAGAATACTTTCTGCTTCTTTAATATTACCCAACCAATGTAGACTCTGATAAGCAGTGAGGAATACTTCCGGTATCGCTGCAGCCTGGGCATGGCTAAATTCTTCTGGCTTTGCCCAAATCAACCCTGCATCCATAACACAAAACTCTGCATAAGCCCCACCGTCTACCAATCCGGTAACTTCATCACCAACTTTCCATTGTTTTACTCCAACACCGCATTTCTCAATGACTCCACTACATTCCAGGCCTAAAATCTCAGAAGCTCCTTGCGGTGGAGGATATTTACCTTCTCGCTGAAGCAGATCTGCACGATTAACCCCAAAAGCCATAACCTTGACCAGGACCTCATTTCTTCCCGGATCAGATGGGGGCTTTTCTGAAAAATATAATGCTTTAGTCCCTGAATGTATCGCTACATATTTCATATTGATATTAATTGCCGATCATGAATTTCTCAGGTTTGTAAACGCTTCCGTCTTTACATTTCAAAGTAAAAAAGTACATTCCCGAAGTGAATCCCTGGATTGGTATCTCCAATCGACTCCAATCACCCACAGAGCGAAAGTCACCACTGGAAATTAATTTTCCAAGAATATCCCTTATTTCCCAATAATGAGGTTGAAGGTCTCCTTCAAAACCATCTTCTGTTACAAAAAGTGTCTCCCCATTGTGTACCGGATTAGGAAAAATATTTAAAAGCTCAGAATCAAGTATGCTAGATTCTCCAGCAGTAAGGGTATTAGAATGTTCGATTTTCATATCATCAATAAAAATCCCGTCAGATGTTTCGCCAGAATTGGCGACCATTTCCCATTTAAAGTAAACTCGCTGTCCTCTATATGCACCTAAATAGACACGCTCTGACAACCATTGGGGCTGTTCACCAGTATAAACTGGAAACGAAACATTCCCGTAATCAAAAAAGGCAGTACTATAATTTCCACACAGTGGAATAAAGTTTACATTATCAGTACTTATAAGCAAACGAGCATAATCCTTTCTATTTTTAATATCCCATTTCACCTTATAAGTTAGAAAAACCTCTTCTTCATTTGGTATTAAAAAGCTTTCTCTACTTACTAATTCATTACTTGAGGAGGGTTTGTAATCCCCATTCGGAGAATCAGTAATACTACTTGGAGCTGTGTAATAAGTGTTTTCTGTCAATCCCCAAGCATTAAAATCATTCTCCGAACGAATCCAATGTTGCAAATCTCCTGGATCACTCAATACTTTAACAGGTTCACGATCAGAAATATATTGATACGTAATGGTATCAGTTTGATTCATAGTACCATTATCAAATGTAATTTCAAATATTACTTTTTCTCCATCTTTGACATTGTCATCCAATTCAAAATTAATAAAATACTCTTCTTGCGGATTCTTCCCCACCAGATAAATAGATTCCTGATAATTTTTAATATTATTTGTCAGAGGTCGAATTTTACTTTGCACTCCCGTTTCATCTACCCCTAATAAATAAAGATAAAATGGGTGATTAAATTCCTTATTTCGAAGAATAGGATCATAAGAGTGAACCACTTTTACAAAATCAAGAGAAGCGATGGCTATATTAAGGTTTTGTTCAAGTTCCCGTTGACATAATTCCGTAATTATTGATTTCGGTGGCCAAAATCCAAAAACATCAGGACCTACTTCGGGGGTCAAAGAGAAAATCCTGGTTTTCGAATTTGTCTCACCAAACATCCAATCATCTGCATCGCCATTTGTATTATACAAAACAGTCTCTCCAGAGGTTCCATACAATATTCTTTTCTCCAGTGAGAGTCCCTTAGCGAGAGTTTGATACGTCTTTGACTCAGAATTATCAACACCCTCGTATCCCCAGGGATAAATTAAATAATCACCATAAGAATGATAATTTAGCGCGGCAACAATTTCATTCTGTTCGCAGATCCATTTTACCGCCTGTGTTTCGGGCTCTGAAAATGCCTGGTTACCCCGATATAACTCCGACTCAGGATTACCTGAAGAACCGTCATCATCAAACCCCCATTTATAACCATAGTTTCTATTCAAGTCGATCCCGTAATTGCCATTCCCCAAGGGTCTTCGGTTTTTCCTCCACATCCCCCCCCCTCCGGGAGCTACTTGTTCATTGTAAACATACCCATCGGGATTTACACAAGGAATAAAGTAAAGGGAAGTTTGATTCAAAATAGAAGTGACCATTGGGTCTTTACCATAATTTTCCAACAAATACCACATATAATATATCAATTGCTGCATACTCAAAGGCTCTCTTGCATGGTGAAGAGCAGTATACAACACCTTCTTCTTATTTGAAAATGAACTATTTTGATTGGATATTTCAACAGAATATATAGGTCTCCCTTCGTAAGTTTCAAAATCTGAGATAGGAAGAACTTTAGAGATCAAATTAGGATATTTTGTAGCCATTTCATCCAATTCTTCTTTCATTTCGTCAAATGTCAGGTAACCGCCCATAGAACCGAGATTAAAATTATTTGGAACTGTACCTGGCTGAAACCCGCAAAATTCAAAATCTGATCTAGAGGTTATACGATTATTCTGTTCAATATAATATTGAGTTAAATCCGGCACTATGACACTGTAGGGAATATTACCGGACGTAAGACTTCTAAGTTCACTTTCCGAAACCTCAACGAAAATTCCAGTCCTGTCTCCGTGAAAATGATCTAGTGTTAAAAAATCCCTGGAAGCTTCTATAAATTCTTCCTGAATATAGATCCGAGAATATTTTAGATTCTGTGAAAGTCCCAACGATGGCAAGCTTATGAGTATTCCCCATAAAAGTAAGTGTGAAAGAGTTTTCATCTAACAGTTTTGAACCGATTTATGTAACGAACTAATAATAATTTTTGCAAAATATTAAAAAAATATTTAATATCATTATCGTCCGGAACCTTTTACTAAAACCAGGACGGTGTAAAATAAAATCTTCAGATCTAATGCAAAAGACCTGTTCTCTACATATAATATATCGTATTTAAGGCGTTGGAGCATTTCATCCACGGTAGATGCATATCCATATTTCACCTGTCCCCAGGATGTTATTCCCGGTTTGATTCTAAGTAAGTGTTTATAATGGGGTGCTCTCTCCATGATTTTTTCTATAAAAAAGGAGCGCTCAGGTCTCGGGCCTACAAGTGACATTTCTCCTTTTAAGACATTCCAAAATTGAGGCAATTCATCGATCCTCCATTTTCGCATTATTGCTCCCCAGGGCGTGCATCTCTCATCACCTTCAAAAGAAAGCTGAGGTCCTTTCTTCTCTGACCCGACATACATAGACCTGAATTTAAATATTGTAAATGGTTTGCCTTCCAGTCCAATACGGGTTTGTTTATAAAAAACAGGGCCCCTGGAAGATAACTTAACACGAATAGCTATATACACATATACCCACCAGAAAAGGACAATGAAAATGATAGAGACTAAAATATCAAAAACGCGTTTAATAATCCTCTGCCATCTTGGCATTATTTCCCGTTCTATCTCTATTAATATCGCACCATAAACATAATTCATTCGAACTTTTCCCAAGAGGATATCATACAAATCCGGAATAATTTTGATGGTAAGGCCTCTTGGTATGTCAAACAAGCCGTCCATTATTTTCCTGATTTTTGAATATTCGTCTTTTTCTATGGCTACCAAAGCTTCTTCGACATTGTTCTCCTTAATAACCTTTTCGATATCATCACTATTTCCTAATTCCGGTAAAACATCTGACAACCCGGATTCTACCGGTCCATTTATATTAATAAATCCAATAATATTATACCCCAGGCTTTCTTTTCGGTTAACCACATCGCGATAGAGATTTAAAGCTTTCTCATTACTTCCTATTATTAAAGTATTAAAAGAGACTATTCCCTTCTGAACCTGATCATGAACGATGGTAAGGTGAAGAATCCGGACAAAGCCAATTCCGATGAAATGAAACAAAAAATAATAAAACACTCCTCTGGACTCTACTAAATCCGCTGAGAACATATCGAGTACAAAGAGAATAAAGATTCCCATCCCGGTGTGTAAAAAAGTCCGTGACAATGTTCGAAATCGAGATTTTCGATAAGGATCCTGGTACTCATCCATAAACAGATAAAACAAAATCCAGAAAATTGGGATGGTCAATAATTTAAACCAGTACATGTAAGCCCTAGAAGATTCTCCTAAAAACTGTTCCAGACTTACTCCCGTAAAAGAAGTATTGGTGTATAGCCATATTGCTATGGAAACAACCAAATCTCCCAAAGCATATATGTATAAAGATTTTTGCCGGGTAAGTATGCGCATCAGAATGCTTTGTCGGAATTGGAAATAAAATGTTGCAAGTCTCCCTGATTTTTTACCGCTTCTACCACTTTGTCAGCAACTTCCACGGCTCTAGCACCATCTACCAAAGGTACAAATACCGGGGAATCATTCTTTATCGATTGAAAAAAATATTCAAATTCTGTTTTGATCGCGTTCAATTCCGGACCTTCAACGTTTCGAATTGTTATCCATTTTTTATGGTCATTTAGATCCAGGAGCATCGCATTTTCTTCCTTTTCATCCCGTATTCGTATTACTTGAGATTTTTTTTCTAAAAAATCCATAGAGATATAGGCATCCTTTTGGAACAATCTCATCTTCCTCATATTAGTGACTGACACTCTTGACGCCGTCAAATTAGCAACTGCACCATTCTCGAACTCAATCCTTGCATTACAAATATCATCGTGATCACTAATCAATTTAAGACCATTGGCTCTTATCTCACGAACCGGAGATTTTACAAAATGCAAAATAATATCAATATCGTGAATCATAAGGTCATGGATTACCGACACATCCGTACTGCGGGGATTAAAATTAGAAAGACGATGTACTTCCATAAAAGCAGGCTCAATAATCTCATCTTGCAGCGCCATCAACGCTGGATTGAATCTTTCCACATGCCCAATCTGAACTTTCACATTATAATTCTTAGCCAAATGAACTAACTCTTTTGCTTCTTTAGCCCCTTTTGTTACAGGTTTCTCAATAAATACGTGCTTACCCTCTTTAATGGCTTTTGAAGCAATCTCAAAATGAGAGGATGTAGGGGTAACAATACTAACGACTTCACTTTCGGCTATCAAATCATCTATACTATTAAAAGCATGCACCTTGAATTCCCCAGAAACTTTATCCAAAACATTCGGGTCATTATCATAAATTCCGGTAATGGCAAATTCAGTAATTTGTTGAATGCATTTTATATGTATTTTACCAAGGTGCCCCGCACCAATAATCCCAATTTTCATTTCCATACGATTTTCACAATAGAACTTTTTAAACAATTAAAACATTCAACTCCTGCCAATTTGATTTCATTAAGTAGTGATCTATTTAATAAAGGATAGAATAGTAACGACTATTAGCAAAATTATTATAACAAATGAAGTAACAATTATTTTTTTTAGCCGGTTACGGATTTTAATTGCCCTTGTCTTTTTTCCTTCATCCAGATTTCTAATTAATCTGGAAAAAACTTCTTCATTTACGAGATCTTTAATACTCAACTGCTTGTCCGTAGGAGGAAGCAACCGGACAAATCTCATAAACAATATCCTATTTACGATATTTAAAATCAACATGCAACCTACCAGAAATACTATGGTATAAAAATACGAAAATGCCATAAACCTACGCTTCTATTTGAGCTTCAATTAGATCCGATAATTTAGCTATTGCTCCAGGAATACCATCTGGATTTTTTCCGCCAGCAGAAGCAAAAAACGGTTGACCTCCACCCCCGCCTTTAATTAATGAGGATACTTCACGGATTAATTTACCCGCATTAAGGTCATATCTTTCGACCAAACTTTTATCAATATGAATCATAATATTGGCACTTTCGCCGCTTTGATCCCCAATAACCACAATTGCCGGTGAATATTGATCCGCTATTTCAAAAACAATATTCTTCAGATTCTTTGAATCCAGACCATCTGTATATGCTGACAAAACCGAATACCCCTTTTTATCCACTACCTTTTGGAGCAAGGTCTTTTTCAAATCTTGGCTTTTAGCCAGTTTTACAATTTCTAACTCCTTAATTAATTCTTTATTTTCTTGTAATAAATTTTCTACCTGGCCTGCAACGTTTACAGGATTTTTGAACAACGACCGTATCGATGATAGTTCTTCCACCTCCCTGTCAAGATAGTCGAGTGCAGAATATCCAGTCACGGCTTCTATTCTCCGTATACCCGAAGCAACTGAACTCTCGGAAGTAATTCGAAACAATCTTATTTTGGAAGTTGTACTCACATGACATCCACCGCATAGTTCCTTTGAATATTTTTCATCAAATATGATCATTCGTACTTTCTCCCCATATTTTTCACCAAAAAGCATAGTAGCACCTTCCTCTTTTGCCTGTTCAATAGGAACTTCTCTCCTTTCATCCAGGATTATATCCTCCCCTATCTTTGCATTGACTATTTTTTCGATTGTATCCAATTGTTCTCTGGTCACTTTTTCATAGTGACTAAAATCAAACCTCAAATATTTATCCGAAACCAACGATCCTTTTTGTTGGACATGATCCCCAAGAACATTCCTGAGGGCAGCATGAAGTAAGTGCGTAGCACTATGGTTATTCTCAGTAGCTCTTCTTCTCGCTACATTAATTTCGGCATGAAAAGGCTCCACCGGATCCTCCGGTAATTGGTCTACGATGTGTACAATCAATTCATTTTCACGGACAGTATCCAACACTTTGATTCTTTGTCCGGATTGGCTGACCAATATGCCTGTATCACCAATTTGTCCACCTCCTTCAGCATAAAAAGGAGTTCGGTTAAGGACAATCTGGTTTACTTTTTTATTCTTTTTAGTAACTTCCCTAGTTCGGGTAATGTATACAGGGTAAGCCTCTGTATGGTCATAACCAATAAATTCAGTAGACTTATCCTCTTTGTAAATATTCCAATCTCCTACTTTCTGTACTGCGTCTTTTCTCGATCGGTCTTTTTGCTCTTTCAATGACTTTTCAAAACCTGCAAAATCTACATCCAGACCTTGTTCTTTAGCCATTAATGCTGTCAAATCAATAGGGAACCCATACGTATCATATAATAAGAACGCATCCTGGCCCGACACAATTTCACCTTTTACCTCAAGCATATTAAAACGCTGAATTCCATCTTCCAATGTTCTGAGAAAGCTCTTTTCTTCTTCTTTTACCACACGAGCTACAAAATCCTCCTGGGCCTTTAGCTCTGGAAATACAACTTCAAATCTATCAGCTAAAAGACCAATTAACTTAGTTAACAAAGGTTGCTTCCAATCCAAAAAAGTATAATAATACCGTACTGCTCTTCTCAAAATCCTACGTATCACATAACCTGCCCCACTATTTCCGGGGATCTGTCCATCTGCAATTGTAAAAGCCACCGCCCTCAAATGATCTGCAACTACCCTAAATGCAGTATCTACTTTTTCATTCGGACCGTACTTATTATGATATTTAACTCCGGTAATTGATTGGATTTCTTCAATAAATGGCGTAAAAATATCAGATTCGTAATTTGATTTCTTACCCTGTATTGCCATACAAAGTCTTTCAAATCCCATCCCTGTATCTATGTGTTTCTCGGGAAGAGTTTGTAGGTCACCGGAAGCCATCCTATTAAATTGGATAAATACCAGGTTCCATATTTCGATCACCATCGGATGATCTTTGTTAACCAACGAAGCACCGTCCGTTTTACGTCTCTCTTCATCAGTCCTAAGGTCGATATGTATCTCAGAGCAAGGACCACAAGGACCTGTTTCACCCATTTCCCAGAAATTATCCTCCTTTGAGCCATCGAGAATACGATCTTCAGGTAAGTAGTTCCTCCAAAGATCATAAGCTTCCTCATCTCTTTCCAAACCATCCTTTGTATCTCCTTCAAAAATAGTCGCATATAACCGGTCTGATGCCAACCCATATACTTTTGTTAACAATTCCCAGGACCAATCAATAACTTCCTTTTTGAAATAATCTCCAAATGACCAATTTCCCAACATTTCAAACATGGTATGATGATAACTATCAATTCCCACTTCTTCAAGGTCATTATGTTTTCCTGAAACGCGCAGACATTTTTGGGTATCCACCACCCTGCTATCAACTATTTCCTTAGTACCCAGGAAATAATCTTTAAATTGATTCATTCCCGCATTGGTGAACATCAGGGATGGATCACTATTATTAACGATCGGAGCTGAAGGAACATATTTATGTCCCTTTTCCTTAAAAAAGTCAAAAAACCTTTGCCTTATTTCTCCCGACTGCATAAAATGTTAATTTTTTTTATATTATATATATATTAAATAAATTTGTATGTTTTTGAGTGCTTACATGTAATTTTATATACATTGCTACGTTTGATCAAATGTACTATTATATTCGAAATTCCGTACATAAATGAGTAAAGAGAAATTTGTATTTAACCCCCAAACTCTTCGATACGAAAAGGCTAAAACTTCACTATTTTTAAAAACTTTCAAAGTAATTGGTTTTTTAAGTTTGGCTCTCGTATTCGGTTTTTTCTCCTTCTATTATTTGAGCTCCAAAATTCCGGGCGTCAATTTTAAGGAGAAAGAATTGAAAAAAGAACTAAAACAAATGGAAATTAAATTCAATTTGGTTCAGGACCAATTGAATATGATGAGTTCTGTATTGGAAAATATCCACTCCAGAAATTCCAACATACACAAAATCGTATTTGGGACTGACCCCATGGACAACAATGTCTGGAATGGAGGGGTCGGTGGTCATCAACAATACAATGAATTAATTAATTTTAATTCAAAAGACCTTATTGTTGGAACACTTAATAAAGCTGACCGACTTTCAAGAAAATTAACACTACAGTCAAAAGAACTCGATAAGCTGGAAGATATGACTCTCGAAAGAGAAGAAATTCTTCATTCAACACCTTCTATAAAACCTGTCAGAGAGGATAAATTGAAAAGAAATGTTCAATACCTTTCCGGTTTTGGCATGAGAATGCATCCTATCCACAAAATTGCAAAATTCCACGAAGGAATAGACTTTACGGCTCCTGAAGGTACCAAAATTCAAGCGACCGGAAACGGTGTTATCTCCAGGGTAGAAAATAAATCAACAGGTTACGGATTAAACGTTGTAATCGACCATGGCCATGATTATGAAACTTTGTACGCGCATATGAAAGAAATTTTCGTAAAAGAAGGACAAAAAGTTGAAAAAGGGGAACTAATAGGACTTATCGGAGATACCGGAACTTCTACGGCTCCACATCTTCACTACGAAGTAAGATACAAAGGTGATCCGGTCAACCCTATACAATATGTTATGGACGGTCTTACTCCTGAAGAATATTCAAAGTTGATAAAAATGGCTTCCGAATCCAATAAGTCACTGGATTGAAAAGTAATAATTATGTACTGTATACCAGGTAATTTTATCAACCAGTTCAATCAAGCATAGAAGCAGTAAATCATTTCTTTTCAATGCTTAAGCTTTAGCGGAAAATACAATTATTATTTATTCTTCCATAGGCTATATTGGGATGGATCCTTGGAATTGCGATAGTAATTATCGAGATGACAGGGGTTAATACAGGGGTATATGTCAAGAAACCGAAAGCGATTACCAAAACGTTGTCCGAATTTCTCGATGGTCATAAATTGTCCCTTGACGCTACTACATATATACATTTTATAAAATCAATATTCTATTTTCTAAAATACCCACTATCACTTGCACCTAATTATTTACCAGATCTGAATGGCATTTTAAACACTACTCCAAATACTGGATGCCGGGACGGAAATTGCATATATATATCCTCCAATTCAACAATCATACAAACCAAATGAATTTTGCTAGCGGCATTACAAGCACTAGGTTCAACCTCAGGGTCAAAGTTTCAGGCAGTAACACCTGTCTGGAAAATTTAGTAAATTCCCCGGATTAGAATTATCTTCGCATCAAAATTTAGCAAATTATGAATTTGAATAACTTGGAAAGTGTAATAGGATTGGAAGTTCATATCCAGGTTAACACTGCTTCAAAAGCTTTCGCCCCTGAAGCAGCCAGCTTTACTTCAACTCCTAATGAACATATCAGTCCTGTCAGTCTTGCGCTCCCCGGCACCCTGCCAGTAATGAATAAAAAACATATTGAAAAAGCCGTACGACTGGGATTGGCACTTGGATGTAAAATAAATCCAAGGAATTATTTCGACCGAAAAAATTATTTTTACGCCGATTTACCAAAAGGTTATCAAATCACACAAGACGGGGATCCTATTTGCCTGGGAGGATCACTGACTTTATCTGGTAATAGGAAAATCAATATTCACCATATCCATATGGAAGAAGACGCAGGTAAATCAATCCATGATATAGATCCTTTAAATACACTTCTAGACTATAACAGAGCTGGAGTCCCCCTCCTTGAACTCGTTACCCAACCTGATCTTAAAAACGGTGAGGAGGTGGAAGAGTTTGTCAATACGCTGAGGCGATTGGTCCGATATATTGATGTATCAGATGGAATTATGCAAGAAGGTTCCCTTCGATGTGATGTCAATCTTTCCCTCCGCGAAAGAGGAAGTACTGAATTAAATACACGCTGTGAAATAAAAAATATCAATTCAGCTTCTAATGCTAAAAAAGCAGTTGAACAAGAAATTAAAAGACAACTTTCGATCCTTAAAAAGGGTGGTACAATTGCGCAACAAACCCTGGATTTCAACCTAAAAACCCAAAAACTAACCGTCACACGAGAAAAAGAAGATGCACACGATTACAGGTATTTTCCGGAACCAGACCTCTCTCCCATTGATCTTAACGAAGAATATATCGAGAAGGTAAAACAAAACATGGGACGGCTCCCGGATGACTACTTCAAAATGTTGACTGAAGAATATAAGATCAGCGAATACGAAGCAAACATCCTTGTTGAATCAAAAGAATTATCTGATTACACGATTAAGCTTATTAAATCGAGTGAATTAAAAATCAGAACTATTACAAATTTTATCATTAATAAATATTTGCCAGAGGTTAAAACGGGTACTGATGAGCTGGAATCCTACCCTCTTAATAGTGATCAAATTATTGGATTTTTAGAATTAATAGAATCTGAGAAGATAACTATCTCTTCAGCCTATCAAAATTTGTTACCAGCACTGTTGAAAAATCCAGAAAAGGATCCAAAAAAACTAATAAAAGATTTGGACCTTATTCAGGATTTTGATTCCAACGCTTTGAAATCAATAATTTTAGATATATTAGAAAAAAATCCTGAATTGTTGAAAAAATACAAGAATGGGAGAAAAAATCTTTTCGGGTTTTTCATGGGTGAGGTAATGAAAGCCTCAAAAGGAAAAAGCAATCCCAAAGAAGCCAAGAAAGTTCTTGGTGAAATATTAAATAAAAGTGATGGTTGATATCCAAAAACTAACAAAACTGTATTATACAATCGGCGAAGTTGCAAAACTTTTTGATGTTTCTACGTCGCTCTTACGCTATTGGGAGTCAGAATTTCCCCAGATCAATCCGGGAAAAACGAATAAAGGTGATCGAAGATATACCAAGAAGGATATTCAAAAAATAAAAACTATATATATTCTGCTTAAAGAAGAAGGCTTTACCATAGAAGGTGCCAAATCTGCTTACAAAAAGAGAGAAGAAAGGGATAATAAATTAGAGGAAATAAAGGTAAAACTCAATACCATTCAAAAGGAAATGAAAAAAATGAGAAATCATTTGTAATCAGGGATATATATTTGTTCTCTGCAAAACGCATATTCCCTTTCATCATTAGAAGCTACCAGTATCAACTTTTCTCTTCCGAATTCATCGACTAATTGACGATACCATTCAACTCCTGCTTTATCCAAATTACTGCATGGTTCATCCAGAAATAAAACCGGCACATCCATAGAAATCGTAAGGAGTAGTCGCAATCTCTGATACATACCACTACTTAGGCTACTCACCTTTTTCTCCTTGTGAGATTGAAAGTCAAGTTTCCCGATGAAATCATCTACTGTCTCAAGGGTAAAATGAGATCTAAAAGAAGTAAAAAACTCAATTACTTCAGATACTGAAAATTGTTCATCAAAAAACAATTGAGGTGAGCAAAAGGAAAAATATCTAAACCAGTTATATCTTTTCACTTCCTTTTCACCTCCTGACCATTTAATAGAGCCTGAGGTATGTTCAACCATCCCCGATATGACCTTTAGTAGCGTTGACTTCCCACTACCATTACTCCCCAATACGGCAATTCTTTCCCCTGATTTAAAGTGTGCTGAAAATCCGGAAAAGACAGTTGAATAATTATACTCCTTAGACAATCCCTCGACTTCTATATCCATATGGAAATGGTTACCTGCTCTTGTATCCCCTGATTAGTCCTCTTTTACTTTCAGCAATAAATTTCAAAATATTATCTTTAAATGGCGAGTCGGGGGCATCCTTAATTATTATATCTACTCCCTGTCTGACATTATTTCCTTTTACGTATAAGGTACGATATAGATCTTCAATAAGGTGTACATCTTCAGAACTAAACCCTCTTCTTCGAAGACCGATAGTATTTACTCCCGCGAAAGCCAATGGCTCTCTGGCCGCCTTTATGTATGGAGGAACATCTTTTCTAACCAAAGCCCCTCCCCCGATAAAAGAGTGAGCTCCCACTTTCACAAACTGGTGAACAGCAGTCAAACCACCTAATTGAACATACTCATCAAGCTGAATATGCCCAGCCAGATTTACGTTATTTGCGAGAATACAATTCCTGGAAAGAATACAATCGTGAGCCACATGAACATATGCCATTAAAAGACAATTATCCCCAATGGTAGTTGCCAAATTTGCGGTAGTTCCTTTGTTTAATGTACAATATTCCCTAATAATCACATTATTCCCAATAACCAACAAAGTATCTTCACCTTTATATTTTAGATCCTGTGGTATAGCTCCCAACACCGCTCCGGGAAATATTTTGCAATTTTTGCCGATTCGTACTCCATCCATGATTGTGACGTGAGGTCCAATCCATGTTCCCTCTCCTATTTCTACATCCCCAGCTATGGTAGTGAAAGGCTCCACTTCTACATTATCAGCCAATTTTGCTGCGGGATGAATAAACGCATTATCATTTACAATCATGAGTTTTTTCTCTTTTCAATTTTTGCGGTAAAATCACCTTCTGAAACTAATTCAGATCCTACGAATGCCGTACCATGCATGTGACAAATACCACGACGAATTGGATTCAATAATTCCATTTGCAAAATAAGTGTATCACCGGGACCTACCATCCTTCTAAACCTCGTATTATCTATTTTCAAAAAGTATGTGTCCCACTTCACTTCTTGATTCATTTGTGAAAGTGCTAATATTCCCCCCGTTTGGGCGAATGCTTCTACTTGAAGAACTCCCGGAAATATAGGATTCCCAGGAAAATGCCCCTGAAAACACTGTTCATTATACGTTAGGTTCTTCACACCCACTACCCGCTCTTTTGACAATTCAATGATTTTATCTACCATTAAAAAGGGATACCTGTGTGGAAGCATCTCCATTATTTCCGACGTATCCTTTATGGGTGGAAGGTTGGGATCATATACCGGAATCTCTTTTTTATTTTTTCTATCCATAAAATAACTCTATTAAATGTCGAGCCAGATTAATGTTACCGGTATGTCCCGGCCTGACCGCTTGAATTTTACCTTTAATGTTCGAATTCAACAACGACAAATCTCCAATCATATCTAGTAATTTATGTCGTGCCGGTTCATTCTCATAAAACATTGGTCCATTTATCACATTATCTTTTACACTAACGTCCGAAACATTATTAATGTGCTGATTTAAAAATGTCTTAACGTCATATTCTGTTGCACCTGTATCTACTAATACCACCGCATTAAATAAATCGCCTCCCTGAATTAACCCCTGTTCTATTAATCCTCGAATTTCAGAATACATACTGAATGTCCTCGCTTTGGAAACTTCATTGAAATAATCCCCCCCCATTTTCCAATTAAATTCCTGATTCTCCAGGACCTTATTATCATATCTTACTACTACTTCATATTCCAGAGTATCATTGGGAGACAGCAAATACTCAGCTCCCGTATCAGGACAAATAAAGTTGATTATGTCATCTATTACAAGTTTGGTCAACTCCTCTCCTTCAAATTCCTGAATACCGGCTATGCGAATCTTTTCCACGAAACTATGCGATCCTCCGTCTAAAATAGGAATTTCTTCACCTACTTCAATAAATAATTCCGCATCAGTAATATTTTCTGCATAAAAAGCAGACATAAGATGTTCTACAGTGGATACTGATCGTTCACCATTGCCTAAGGTAGTACATCGATTTGTAGAAATGACATTTGCCAGGTGGCATGGGATATAACCCAACTGACCATCCGGGTTTTGATATGAGAAATAAATACCTTTTTCAATAAAAGAAGGTCGTATCTCAATACGAGCTACCCCTCCAGTGTGGATGCCCACACCTTCAATTGTAAATTTGTTTGATAGCGTTTTACGCATTAGGTATTATTATAAAAACTCGCACAAAGATAAGCCTTTCTCCATAATTACGTGCCTATTTACATATTGTTAATCGAATTAACTTTTTATTTAATCGATTATTTAGTATCGTTTTTTACTTTTTTTTCCAGTTGTGCCAGTCTTTTTTCTATTTCAGGAAGCTTTTTGGTTACCGTAAATGCTTTAAAAAATTGTAAATGACTATAAGCCGGCGAACCAAATACCCGATTATTATCACCCAAATCCGACATTACTCCCGATTGACCGGAGATTAAGTTTTCAGATCCGATTTTTATATGCCCTGCTATCCCGGCCTGCCCCCCCAACTGGTTATTTGAACCCAATTGACTACTTCCTGCAATTCCGGCCTGGGCCGCTATCACCGTATTCTTTCCTATGACCACATTATGAGCTATCTGGACCAGGTTGTCAAGCTTTACACCCTCTTCAATTATTGTAGATCCCATGGATGCCCGGTCTACCACAGTATTTGCACCAATATCCACATTGTCTTTTAGTACCACATTTCCAATTTGTGGAATTTTACGATAATTACCGTCACTATCACGTGCAAAACCAAACCCATCACTTCCAATCACTGCATTGGCATGAAGTGTAACAGCATTACCAATCCTACAATCTGCATGGACCTTGACCCCTGGAAAAATCCTGACACCATTACCTATCTGAACATTAGTCCCAATATAAACATGACTTTGAATTTCACAATTTTCACCAATCATTACTCCCTTTTCTATATGAACAAAAGGTCCGATATATACACTGTCAGGAACTTCAACGCCCTCATGAATACTGGCCAATGGAGAAATTCCTTTTATTTTTACCTTATTTTCATCAAAAAATTCAAAAAGTATTGAAAGTGCCAAATAGACATTTTCTACTTTTAATAATGTGGTTGGGACTGGCTTCCTGGGATTAAAATCTTTACCCACAATGATAGCTGTTGCCTGAGTCTGGTATAGATATTCTTCATATTTTGCATTTGAAAAAAAAGTAATTGCACCGGGCCCGGCATCTTCAATTTTACCGGGATGTGTAATTACCCCCTCACCATTTCCTTGCACTTCAGCATTAATAAGCTCAGCAATTTGATTTATCTTTGCTTCCATAATTTTTTTCTCAAACTTAACAAATTGTAATGATAAAAATTGGAACCCGTGGCAGCAAATTGGCGATGTGGCAGGCGGAACATTTCCAACAACTTCTGAATGAGATTAATATCGAAAGCAGCATAATTGTATTAAAAACAAAAGGTGATCGAATTCAAAATCTCAGTTTCGACAAAATAGAAGGAAAAGGATTTTTCACCAAGGAAATTGAAGATGCACTGTTGGCAGAAGAAATTGATGTAGCCGTCCATTCCCTAAAAGACTTACCGACAGAAAGTCCTGAAGGATTGGTCATTGCCGGATTATCCAGTCGCGCTAACCCCGCCGATCTACTTCTAATCAGGGAGGATTCATATGACGAGCAACAACCATTTAAACTCAAAAAAGGCTCCATAGTAGGGACATCCTCACAGCGTCGAAAATCGTTAGTGCGCTATTTCAGACCTGATATTTCATTGAAAGATATAAGAGGTAATGTGCCCACAAGAATCCAAAAATTAAAGGATGGCAATTTTGATGCTATTGTCATAGCCAAAGCTGGTGTAGATCGAATAAATGCACGCATCGAAGGTCTCCATTCGCGTGTTTTGAACCCAAAAGAATTTATTTCAGCACCGGGCCAGGGAGTAATTGCTTTTCAAACCAGGGAAGGAGAGATAGATATCCGAAAAATGTTAGGCCGGTTATCCGATAAAAATCTGGTAGACACGGTTAATGTGGAGCGAAAAGTATTGAAATTACTGGAAGGAGGATGTCATATGCCCATAGGAGTATATTGTGAAAAAGATGATCTGGGGAATTTTCATGTTTGGTCTTGCTATGGAAATAATTGGAAAGATGATCTAAATTTTGTACAATATTCATCAAATACTAAATTTGAACTTGCAGAAACTATAGCAAATAAATTGAAATGATTTTAATATTTGACACAAGTGCAGCGGGAAAACCCAAAAAATGGAAGGCACCTTATACCGATACTTTTAGTTGGCCAAGGATGATTCATATCTCCTGGCTCTGTTATGATCGGGAGGGCAATCTTGCTTCTGATGAGAATTTACTTATTCGAAATGGAGCCCTGGAGATTCCTGAGGATATGTTGAGATATCATAAACTAAAATTGGAAGACATTGAAGAAAATGGAGTCGAACTGGAAGAGGCATTGGAAAAATTCAAAGCCATCGTGGACCAATCTGATTATGTCTTTTCTTTTAACCTGAATTACAATGAAAGTATAGTAGGTGCAGAATATGCAAGAAATAATATTAATCACAGACTGCACCAGTCTGAACGATATTGCCTCATGAGAGAATCAACTTATTTTTGCAAAATCGTAGGCAAAGACGGCGGTTATAAATGGCCAACTCTTACCGAATTACATACCAGGTGTTTCGGAGCCGGATATGCTGGGCCTAATAACGCCAGAAACGATGTATTGGCAGCCACCAAGTGCTTTAATTATATGTGGACTGAAGGGGAATTAGAAGATTTGTTTTAAGGTTTCAATATGAGGTTGTTTATCAGTCGCCAACTTTCCCAGGATAGCCCCATTCGTAAACTCGCCACAGACCATAAATGGGAACTCATAGATCAGTCACTTATTGATATCAAGATCAGAACGTTACAGGAATTACCTCATGCCGATTGGTATTTCTTTTACAGCAAAAATGGTGTAAAAAGCTACCTTAAATATCGGAATACAATGTCAAACAAAACCAATGACAAAAATATTAAGCTGGCGGCCATCGGTCCCGGTACGGCAACTTTTATGATTCAAAATGATCTCGTTTGTTCATTTGCAGGGGATGGTGGAACAGATCAGACCGAATCTGATTTTCTGGAAGTAAGTAAAAATGATGATAGCATTCTCTTTTTCAGGGCCGAAAATTCTGCTAATCGCCTAATGAAAACGATCAAACCTTTCCGTAAGGTGCAATCGGTAATTGCATACGACAATGATATGGTACCTACTGTATTTCCCCCTGTAGACATTGTGGTGTTAACCAGTAGCAGGAATGCCCGTGCATTTCTAAAAGCAAACCCCACTCCAAAACAAAAAATTATAGCCATTGGCCATCCGACTTATGATACACTCTTGTCACTTTCCATTCCTTCAACAGATATAATTGTGGCTGAAGAACCCTCTGAAGAAGGGATATTAAAAGCCTTACTTAAAATTATGAATAATAAGGATATAACTTAATTATATTTATTTATGTAAAGATGTGAATACTATGGACAACAATCAAAAGCATTGACTATAGACACCAAAATTTAACCCCGGCAATTGGATCATCTTCTAAATTCATAAAATTCTATGGCTTCCACAATCAATGCAATTTGATTATTCCATTTATAATTTGTGAGATTATTATCTCCGCTCAATGGTCATTATATAATTTTCTTGTATCCTTCAAATAAATAGTTTGTACTTGTGGCATTTTATCAAAATTCCCATTATTGTCCCAGAGTTCTATTGAAACATCGTAGAAATATGAAGGAAGACCTTTTAGTAATTTCGTAAAAATACCGTCATCCTTTATAAGATCCTTATTTTCTCCATTATCGTAAACCTCAAAAGATATCGATTCAGGTTCTGACTCCCAATTAACATGTTTAATATTTGCTTTCCCGGGATTAGGCTCAAGATTTATTCGCATTCTTTCGACACTACCTCCATCGTATGCTTTGATTTCAATGCTTTCTTCATTCAAAACTTGAAGCCATTGAACTTGTGGAGGAGTAATATCCTTTCCGGTAATTTCTATATTAACATATCCTCTCTTGACTATATGTTGTCCGCTTAATTTACCAGGAAGCCAGTACTCAATGTAAATCGGGATATTTTGACCTTCCGGTATACTATTTGATAAAACAGTTTTAGAATATTTAAAAGCTCCACCAATATGATCATACTCTTGCCAACTGTCGGCTATCCTGATATTGGTATTATTTTGATTCAAATATGGGCTAATTGAATAAGCAAATGTCCTTATAAGCTTGCCCTCTTCTTCTACCAAAATCTCAATGGTTTCGCCCGGGTTAGGAATACCATCTCCATTTCCAATTCCAACTAATTGATAGGTAGAATCTACAGCTGCTTTTACGACCGTCAACTCTTTTCCATCACCTATTTCAAAATCCAATATTTCATCCACAGGCTCTTTGAACCTGATGTCCAATTCATCATTCCAGGTATTTCCTTTCGAGTCTTTAAATAAAACACCCAGTTTACCTATTTCTGAATGCAGGTTATTGCTTTTTATTTGAAAAACTCCATCTACTGCTTTCTCTACACCTAATCTTAACTCGCCTACCATTCTACTGGAATGAATAACCACTATATCATCACTTATCGGATACAACTCCACGGAAACAGAATCAGTTTGAGAAAACCCCTTATTCAATGCTTTGATTGATACATTTACAGTATCTCCTGCGATAGCCCAATTGCCTTCTAAAATTGACCATGAAGAAACAACTATTTCTGGATCAGATAATGGTTTACCAATATATATTTCATGAATACTTCCGGTAGTTTCTATCTCAAGAACCCCTTCAGAATCACTTTCGACCAGATAAACACGAGACTCCATTGTTCTTACATCCACATCGCGTATTTGATACTCTGTTTCTGCCTCATAAAAAGGAGCTGTTTTAACTTTTACAGACACATGCGTCATCAATTCTCCATCAGGTAAAAAATTTCGAACAGAAGATCTAAAACCAGTTTTTGAAACACGCTCCAAGATGGTAAACCCGGATTGATTTCGGGAGGATTCTACACTATATCCCCATACATTGAAACTTGGGTAAATATCAATATAATCCCATTGTTCCCGGACGGGCAAAGGATTTTCGAATGCATTCATAATAAACTCAAACATTTCCCCTAGTCCACACGTAATGTGAGAGGCTTCATACATTTTGTACTGATAATGAGGTACTGCACTTTGCCAATACCGGTTAAAATCATTGTGATAGAATCGAAGACGGTCGCGGGTTCCATTGTGCATTCGCACACTTACTGACTTGAAATTATCATACATTTCAGAATGCATATAAACAACCGGAAACTCTAAAGGACCTGCCTGAAATTCAGTTGATCCGCAAAAATTTCCGGCGGCACTTACCAAATCGGGAAATTTTGCAGCCATCCAAAAAGTCATAAACCCTCCCATCGACAATCCTGAAACAGCCCGACACCTCCTGTCTTTCAACGTCTTGTAATGACCATCTATATACCTTACCAATTCCAAAAAGTACTCTGGAAATTGACGAAATGAAGTTACTTTACTTATATTATAAGGTGTTAAATTCAACGGCTCATGTGTAAATTGATTCAATCCATCAACCTTGACGACTATAACATCATTGTTCGATACAAATTTTTCAATGTTATCACCATTATTTTCCTCACCTACATCGTAATCAGAATATCCACTACCCATTGATCCAAAGTACCTTTGTGCCCAACCATGAAAAAAATAAATTACCGGATATTTCTTATCTGTATCAATGTCGTATTCAGGAGGTAAAAATATTCTGTAAGATCGATTCGCTCCGAATACATGACTGTAATGATACTGATCTTTGATAATTACATCCGTCTTGTTTTGACCAGGCAAATCAAATGTTGATAACAAGACAAAAAAGAAGGCCAGGTAACAAAGGCGAACACGACAAATTAATTCTGATAATATCATAACCGATCAATTAGTTGAAAAATCATCAATGCATTGTTTCAAAAAGATTAAGAATTTCCTTTTCTATCTTATCTGAGGCTGTCTTTTCAACCTTATTAACATATTGCCATGTCTCATACCCACCCAATCGATGTTGTTCAGGGGTTGGCAAATATCCAAATGCCCCATTAGCCAAACCTATAACAAAAGTATCCTTGTAAGGACTACTCGATTTAATCTCCAGCCCAATTTCAGCAAATACCTCAAAAGGGATAGCCGCTATGCCGATATCATTGATCGAAAATGCTTGCAGCTCAATATGTACTGAATCGGGATATTCAGCTTCCATATCGAAAATACGATGCATATACACTTTTTCGAGTCGATGAAACATAGGAATATCTCCATTATATGATCTTACCGCGGCCATATTTACTAATACCTGCGGATCCGCCCTTCTCACTTTCAAGGACATCTCTTTGATTTTAGAACCCAGGACTACTTCATCCTCAAAGGTCAGCTTTTGATATTCCTCAAAAACTTTATCGGCTACATCATCCGCAACATATTTGATTTTTTCATAATTAGGTAATCTTGTAGGAAGCTTGGAATAATCATTATTATTGATATCTCCTGATGTTCCATTTGTCATAATACCTACAAAGGATGGTATTTGCTTTTCTGCTTCCAATAAAGTCATCATCCGATCGGCGAAGGCGGCAAAATAATCCGCTGATATATGCCCTTGAGGAACACCTCCTACATAATGCAGGGAATAGTTGGCTAACAATCCAATGGGCTTCCCTTCGATAGATTCGATTGCTAAAAATGAAACTTCCGGGTCAACAGGACCTGCCGGATGTAATAAATCTGCGCTGTGACCAGGATTCATTCGTACAATTTCTTTCTGTCCCAAAGGGCTCATCACAGAATCTTTCATTATCCATCTTCGATTAAATACATGTTCCGGCACATCAATGCTACCAATTCCTATCCTGGCAAGTTGGCAGTTTTTCAGCGCTAAATGAACACCATCGACTATTCGTTTAACAACAAATGTCTGATATTCATCTAAATCTACCCCAGACCTCCATTCTTTTAGCTTATTCCCCACACCTCGGAGACTAACTGCGGAGTGTGTATGAGTAGCTGCCATCAACACATGAGACCTGTGAATATTATATTCTTTTGCAAGAATAATCTTAGCTGCATCAAAAACTTCTTTACCAACACTTACATTGTCTACTATAACGAAAAATAGTTTTTGGATCCCATCATCCAAAACTAGTGTTCTCACCTGCAAGGGATCATGTATATAGGTTGCTATAGGTGAATTGTATCCCCCTACCACACGATGGCCGAGAAATGGTGTAATATCGACTATGGAAGCACCTGCATTAAAACTATTGTTCTGTGCTTTGGAACCTTGCGCAATAAAAAAGATTATAAACATACTATATATCAGCGTATTCCATTTAAATGAATTAAACTTCAAATCTACCATTTTAAATACCATGTTTGCTTTATAAAATTTTACTTAATTTAGAAATACCATCACAAATTTTGGCACAAAAAAAGTGAGTGCAATGAAAAATTTATTTAGCCCCAAAAACCTGTTCATCGAACATTCTGCAAGAACAAAACATAATTATAACTGGAAGAACATACGTTTTGGGTCAAAAGTGAAAACTTCATTTCTCGTGGCACTCAACGTTAAGTCAATTTTCTTTTCCGGACTCACATATTCTTTTTTGAAATTACCATAATCAGTGAAATAGTGATTATCATTAGTTGATTTACTTACCATATATTACAATTTCTACTCTATGAGTAGCTTTTCGCTCCATGTCACAACACCTGATTTCTTAGCCCAAGTTATCCATAATGCTTCCAACTTATTGACCTTTTCGGGCATTTGTGTCGCCAGATTAATGGTTTCGCTCCTGTCAGATTCTAAATCATAAAGTTCCCAGTCAAATTCTGCATCTTGTTCCCATTTGGATACTAATTTATATTTACCCTTTCTTATAGCTTTGTTACCTTCGTGTTCCCAGCATATAATCCTTTCAGGCAAATTAAAATTATCAAATGCAGGTCTTAAGCTTACACCTTCCATCTCTATTATGGAATTTTCTTTAAATATTCTTGGATAGTCAGCTTCAGCAACATCAATACAGGTAGCCATAATATCTATTACGTGTGCGGGTTGATTTCTGAATTCACTTTTAGCCTTAATTCCATCTGGCCAATGCACTATCAGAGGTGTAGAAATTCCACCTTCATGTACCCAGTGCTTATACATCCTAAACGGAGTATTGCTTGTATTCGCCCAGGACTTTCCATATCCAAGATACGTATTTTCACTTCCGGGCTGCAGGCCTTTCCCTATAAGCACTGGTCTTCCGTCACGTGTATACTTCGGAACATAATCCTTCTGAATCTCATCATTCTCCATGGGCTTTAATTCAGCCATGTCAACATCTTTATGGAAAGGTTGGATTATGTCAGAAAACCCAAATTCTTCTGCACATCCCCCATTATCCTGTAAAAATAAAACCAGGGTATTCTCTATTATTCCTTTCTTTTCAAGCGAATTCATAATTCTGCCGATGCCCTGATCAATACAATCAATCATGGCAGCATAGACCTCCATTAGTGAACTATACCAATCCTTTAGTTCGACTTCTTCCCAGTCAGGAATGCCATCCTCTTCTGACAAAACCCATTCGGGTTTAACCAAACCCATTTCGAGCATTCGCTGATATTTTTCCTGTCGAAGTTTATCCCAGCCGGCATCAAACTGTCCTTTATATTTTGCAATATCCTCTGGTTTAGCGTGCATTGGCCAATGAGCACCCGTATATGCCATGTAAATGAAAAATGGACGATTACTTTTATGATCTTCTATAAATTCTACGGCTTTGTCGGATATAGCGTCTGTATAATAAAAATCTTCTTTGGGGTAGATATATTCATTATTGTACGCTAAAGTTACCGGATCATAAAAGCTTCCAGCACCGGTAATGGTGCCAAAGAACTTATCAAACCCCCTTTGCAATGGCCAGTTATGCTTTGGAGGATTCGTATTTGGAAGATCTGCAGGAGTTATATGCCATTTTCCGGACATATATGTTGAATATCCTACTCCTTTTAATACTTCTGCAATGGTCACAGCATTTCTGCTCAAATCACCACTATAACCTTCTCTTCCGAGATTGCCTGTCATATGACCTATTCCTGCCTGATGGGAGTATAATCCAGTCAATAAAGAGGCCCTGGTAGGACAACAACGCCCCGTATTATAAAACTGGGTAAATCGCAAACCATTTGCAGCTAAACCATCAAGAACTGGTGTCTTTATAGGTCCTCCATAGCATCCAATATCGGAATAGCCCATATCATCTGTCATAATGAGGATAATGTTGGGTTGAAGATTCTCTTCCTTAGACGATTTGCAGGCAGTACATACAAATACACCTATAAAGAATAAAAATTTGAAACCTAATTTCACCATCCGGGATTCTGAGTCAAATTAGGATTTAAAGTAATTTCCTCAGAAGGTATCGGGCTCAAATAATCCTGGTTTTCTCTAAATTGATACCCGTTATCAAGTGCCTGTTGGAAAAAATCAATCAATCCGTTTTCATCTAGGGAAGGATTCAAATTTGGAAACTCAGATTCTTTAAAGGGATATCCTTTGGGTCTTTGTCCTTTAAATAACATATGAGCTGCCCATCTTTTGTAATCGTTTGCCCGATGTCCTTCCAGGGCCAGTTCTACTCTTCGCTCCCTTCGAATTTCATACAATTCATTGCTGATTGGGTATCCGTAGTCCAACCAATTTGGATCATCAAGTTGATTATTAACTGAAAAGTCAGGCATACCTACTCTGCTTCTTAGTTTATTTAGTGCTTCATAGGCTACCTCACCTGTGGATTCAAAAAGTGCTTCAGCATAATTCAACAATACCTCCCCATATCGAAAGTAGATATAACCAGTTTCACTGTTACCTCCTCCGTCCTGACCTGCCCCCGGAGAATACGGATTTGAACCTTTTTTAATTTGAAAGCCGGTTGTATTTAAAGTTAGCCCATTACCATCTATTCTAGGTTTCCCAAAAACCGTATTAGTTGAAGCTACCATCAATGCACCCGGTGTCCAGATAGTGGCCTTAAACCTTGGGTCGACAGAATGTTCTAACTGAGATAAAAAGTCATTTCCTTTATTTACTTCAGCCAGTTCACTATAATCGATGGGATTATTGTCCACTCCAAGATACTGAGAGACCAACGACCATGTCACTCCTCTCTCCCCCGGCCGGGTAATCGTCGAATATTGCATATCATTACTAAACCCGTCGCTAATACTGTAAGCTCTATACATAAACACCTCTGGATTACCTGACATATCATCAGCTCCGAACATTTCATAATAATCAGGATGAAGCCCCACAGTATATCCCTCACCCAATAACTCCTCTGTTGCTTCAATACAAACCTGAAAATATTTATTAGGATCGGCCCCTGGAGTACCAAATTCTGTTCCTGCATGATATTTTTGCCAAGTGCCTTCGTATAGTGATATTCTTGATATGAATGCCAGGGCAACTTCTTTATTTATCCTTAAATTACCGACTTCTGATCGATATTTAAGATAATCCTTTGCTTTATATAAATCGTTAAGTATAGAATCTACAATAATGGTTCGATTTTCCCTTTGTCCATATAATTGTTCCTCAGAATCACTGAACAGTTGAGTATTCACCCATGGTACATCCCCGTATTTTTTTACTAATTCAAAATAGTACCATGCTCTGAAAAAATGTGCTTCTCCAAGAAAATGTTTATAGGATTCAAATTCATCCTGACACTTACGATAGTTATCAAAAAAGATATTAACACCCCGTACATTGGCCCAGTCATTAACCCATCTTCCTCCAATAATTCCCCTATCACCATTCATTTCTGCATTGGGAGTGGCAAGTATCATGTTATCAGAATTATTAATTTCATAACCAATCCCATTATCCCATTGACGATGGGTGGGTAAAGTTTGATAAAATTGAATGATATAATTTTCAAGGTCACTACTTGTGTTCCAGTAGGACTCAGCGCCTATAGCATCTAATGGCGGCCTATCTAAAAAGGAATCATCACAGGAAAAGTAAAAAATGAATATAAACCAACTGATATATATTAATGAGTTTTTCATAGCAAATAAAGTTTTTATTGTATTCACAAAGAGATGGTTAAACCAAGAGAATAAACTTGTTCTGAGCCGTAAGTCAGACCTGCTCCGTAGGTGCCTAATGCAGCCGGATCAATGCCTTTCATTAATTCAGAAAACGTAATCAAATTTTCTCCTGACAAATAAATTCTAAAGTTGCTTATCCTTAATTTTTCCAATAGTCCAGCATTTAGTGAATATCCTATCTGGACATTCTGGAGCCTCACGTATGAAGCATCGACTAAATATCTTGTAGAAGGAAATCTGTTTTTGGAATTCTGGCCAGGGTCGTTATAGATTTTTGGCCAAAAAGCATCAAGATTTATATTCGCATCTCCTTCATACAATCCAACATATTTATCTCCGGGTTGGTCCCTGAAATAATCTAAATGTTCTGGTGTAAGGGTTGTAAAAGGAAGTCGATCGATTCCCCAAAACCGAGTATTACTATTAGCAGATCCAAACATAAAATCCCTTTTAGCAGTACCCTTTATCAAAAATGAAAAATCAATATCCTTAAAATTAATTCCCCCACTGATGCCATATTGATACCTGGGACTATTATTCCCTATTATTGAAAGGTCGCCATGGTTATCCGTTGAGTTTGCTCCTGGATTTACAGAACCGTCTCCGTTTATGTCTTCATATTTTAAATCACCGGTATTCCAGCTATTAAAAAGAAAAGAGAGATTGATTTGCTCCGTGTACATATCTACTTCTTCCTGGGTCTGAAATAATTCATGTGCAGTATAACCCCATATTTCTCCTACTTCTTTACCTGCATACCAGCTGGTAATTAAGCCGGAAGGATTTAAATATTGAGTAACTTTTGATTTTACATCACTGATATTCAATCCTATAAACCAATCAAAACTACTATTTTTGATTTTTTGAACCCATCTAGCTGACAACTCCCAGCCTATTGACTCCATTGTCGCATTATTGGACTGGGGCACATTTGTCCCAATAATACCCGGTACGGGTTCCGAAGGACCGATCATGTTTTCGGTCACTCTTTTATAAAAATCAAAACTTGCATTCAACCTATGATTTAAAAATGATACATCCATTCCAGCATTGGCGTTCGTGGCTGTTTCCCAGGTCAAATATGGACTTACTAGACTCGGAATAGATGTATAACCTATTGATCTACCGGCACCAGGTGTAAAAATCCAATCCAATTGACCGGTTTCTAAAGGGATAAGGGCCAGGTCACTATATGCGGCCACTTGTTGATTTCCGAGCTGCCCCCAGGATGCCCTTAATTTTAAAGTGTTAACGCTTTTTCCTAGATTACCCCAAAAACGTTCTTTATCCATATTCCATCCTGCAGAAAAAGAGGGGAAAAACCCCCAACGGTTGCCCTCTTGAAACCTGGAGGTCCCGTCATAACGTGCGTTAGCTTCCAAAAGATACTTTTCCTTATAATTATATTTGATCCTTGAAAAATAGCCCTGTGTGGACCAATGAGACAATGCCTCACTGGAAATAGCATCCCCAGTCGCAGTTTCCAACGATTGAACATTCTGAACAACAAGATTTGTTTTCTGGACCTGCATAAAATGATTTTTACTATACTCATATTGTATACCTGCCATAGCAGAAAAATTATGACTATCTTTTAGACTTATATCATATTGAGCATAGACATTGGATACCCAGTAATAACTGTTGGTCTGAGATTGACGGATCATATTAGGGACAGTATATGATACCGGAACAGGGTTTTGATTTAGATCATGATTATACATGGTCAGATTCTTTTCTGTACCATCAATCCCGGTCGACTGATATGCAAAATCACCATAAATCTTTCCGTTTTTAAAAGGTCTTATCTCTGTAGCTAAAGTATGCCAGTTTTCAGTAGTTTCAAATCGATTTGTACCCCTGTATAATAAATCCGGAACAAAAGATCCTGTGTAATATCCATATCCATCATACAATGCCTGGGTAGGAATAGTACGGGAAAGTTGCCTAAAAGTAGATGCATAAGTAGCATCCCCCTGAGGTAAACCTCCATTGTATTTCTCCCTTGGACTTCTGACAAAACGGGTTTCATACCTGAAGTCCATCCAGTCTGTTATTTCTGCACTTATTTTTCCCAAAATGTTAAATCTTTTATAGGAATCTGCTCCATAATTGATCATTCCATTTTGGTCTAAGAAACTACCAGAGAAGTAAAAGGTAGATTTATTGGTCAATCCCCCTCTGACTGAAAGATTGTGCCGCTGACTATTGCTGTTACCAAAATACACATCCATCCAATCATAATCAGCATGACCACTTCCGCTGTCCCATGTTCCATTGTCAATATTGGCAGTAGTTTCAAAATGAGTTGCGTCCGGTAAAGAAAATTGCTTCAGATAGTCCCAATCTTGATTCTGATAGGCTATTATCCGATCAACATAGTCATTCGAATACGATCTTCCGCCCCAATTATCGCCTGCTTCATTTAGAACCCTGGCAAAGGTATAGGAATCCAACAGATCCGGTAGGTTGTTTGGATAACCAATAGACATGTTATTGGAATATGTAATTTCCAATTTATCACTTCCACCTCCTCCTTTGGTGGTAATTAAAATAACACCGAAAGGGGCCCTTGCTCCATAAATAGCTGAAGCCGCTGCATCTTTTAAAATGGATATCGATTCAATATCATTGGGATTCAACAAATCCATATTTCCAGGAAATCCATCAATCAACACATAGGGGCTCCCTCCGTTTAACGATCCGACTCCTCTAATATTTATACCTAATGAAGCTCCTGGTTCATAGCCATTTCTTCCTGCTTCAATTTGTAAGCCCGGCGCTTGCCCCTCCAAAACCTGTGAAACTGTACTGACAGGCCTATTCTCCATTTGATCTTCTGAAATCACATCCACTGCACCCGTTATATTAACTTTTTTCTGTGTCCCATACCCCACAACCACTACCTCATCCAATGTCTGAGAATCCTCTAGTAAGGTAATTGTTAATTCGCTCTCGCCATTTAGTGTTACCTCCTGGGTTTGATATCCTATATAAGAAATGACCAATACAGCATTTTCATCCACATCTGCCAAATCAAAAGATCCATTAAAATCCGTGGCTGTTCCTTTATCGGTTCCTTTCACCAATATATTTACACCGATTAATGGTTCTCCTTCTGAACTTAGAACCTTTCCAGAAACATTCATCACCAATCGCTTATCTAATAGTTCAAAGACACTTCTCCTATGTAAGAATTCTACTTTTTTCACAGTATTCCTTCGATTAACATGCATTGATTTCCGATTCTTGACAGAAAACAAATCTCTTTGCACTACATTTTCGGAGTAGCTTTTACTTTCTTTTGGCAGAATAATTACACTGTTTTCCACGTACCTATAATCCAAATGTGTGTTTATCAAAGCCTGTTCCAAAACTGACTTTACGCTTTGCCTTCCAGACTTCACCGCAATATCATTATACGATTCCACCTCAGTGGGCAAATAGGCGAATGTTAATTCGGTCTGTAATTCTATTTTCTTAATGACGGAAATTAAATTTCCTTCATTTACTTCAATCGTAACCTCAATGTCCTCCAACCCCTGTCCTCTGCTACTCGAAGCGGTAAAGAGCTGGATACTACAAACCATCAAGAAAATATAGATAAAACTGATTCGCATCAGAAACCTCTTTTTTCTACTTTCAGTAAAGATTTTGTACATTTAATTTGTTTTTAATGGTTATGCTAATTATTAAAAATGTTTCTTTCCGCATCATCACTGCGGAGTAGATCGAACCATCCGGTCATTTTACAATCAGGATGTTGGTATCATCACTGAAAAATTGTCCGGGTGGTTTCTTTCATTTCGTTTTACTTTCCCTAACTCATAATTTGTATTTTTTTGATCAAAATATTCTTTTATTATTTATCAATTTATTCACAACTTCTACCTCCTTTAATTACAGCAGAATTATCTTTGATCTCATATTCTGCCTGAAGCACTCCAGAAATCACACTCAAAACTTGCTTCAAAGATTCTCCTTTCATAAAAGCCGCATTAATTTCACAATTTTTGATATGCTCATTCATCACAGTAACATTGACTCCATAGCGCTGACCGATTACAGTTACAGCCTCTTCTATTGTCATCCCATCCAAAATTAAAAAGTCATTTTTCCAAGCCAATTCACGTTCCAAGTTCACTTCCTCCTTTCGATACTTCTTTGTTCTCGTGTCTACTATTAATTGTTGATTTGGAGTAATTTTATCATATTCATTATCATTATCACCTACAGCCACCTTTCCGCGCTCTACCGTAACTACCACATCTGAATTCTTATAAGCAGACACATTAAATGCCGTACCTAATACCGTTGTACTAACATCCCCAGTACGTACAATAAAAGGTTTACCCTCATTATGAGAAATATCAAAAAATCCCTCTCCTTTAAAAACCACCTTACGAGACTCTTTGCCAAATGATCCGTCAAATTCCAATTCACTACCTTCATTGAGAATTACTGAGCTCCCATCAGGTAATCGAACAAATTGCTTTCCGCTATATTTTTGGATGACTTGTTGCTCTGTTTGAACAGTTGAATTAACGTTCGGATTTTGATTAATTTTCCAAAGAATAAGAGAAGAAGTTATTAATAAAAACGTCGCCGCTATTCCAATAATTTTTAAAGAAACAGAACTACTGCGTCTCGCAATCTTCCTGTTTCTCTTAGACCAATCAAGCTGATTTTCTTCGATGGCATAAAGAATCTTTTTATACCTGGCAGTGGCTTCTATGTCCGGTCCATTTGATGGAATTTTCTTAATATACCGCCATTGCTTATCCATCAGAGATTTAATTTTGGATTCACTCTCTGATCTATCAAAATAGTCCAATAATATTTTAAACTCTTCTTCAGAAAGGGAATTCTCTTTAAATTTTGCAAAAAGAAACTCAATATGTTGTTTGTCGCTCATTCAACGAATTTTAGCCATGATTTATAGATAATACACCACTCCGCCAAAAAAGTCCCAAGAGAAATCAACTTTTATATAATAAAAGTGATCCTAGAGATGTACATTATGGATATAATGTAGCCCTGTTTTATTTCTTACTTATTGATTTACAAACTATTACACCAACCGCTTTCAATTTATAATTTTAAACTTTAGGGAAATATTCTAATATCTTTTACCTAAAGGGAAACTATAAACTGGCTGTGGTGCAGAAAATGCAATAAAAATCCAGGTTTTAATTACAAATAAGATTGGCAGCAATTGAAAAGCTATAAAAAAGTGAAAAGAATGATTAGTAAAGGAGTAGTATCTTCTATATATGGTTTTAATTGTGATCTAATGATTCCCATCGTCTTCCACAAATGGTTTTTTACTGTTTTAGATGAAATACCTAATATATCAGCTATTTCAGAATTACTTTTACCTTCTTTTCGGGACAATTGATAAATAGATCGCTTTTGTTGGGGCAACTCCCGAATAATATCCTCAATTATATCACCATATTCCTTCAAAATAAGCTCATCTTCTATAACATTTCTCTGAGATACCATATTATTCCATAATTCTCTACTTCTGGACTTTCGTCTTGATGCATCACGCAAATAATTAAAGGTAAGATTTCGGGTCATTGTATAAATAAATGAGTCAAATGATTTTGACGGATCAAGGGTTTGCCGCTTTTCCCACAACTTAATAAACACTTCCTGAATGATTTCTTCTGAAACATATTTGGATTTAGTATATGAATACACAAATTTATATAACGAACTTTCAAAATAATGATAAATTCTTTTGAATGCTGATTTATCACCACGCCTAAGGGCAATAATTAGTTCCTTTTCAATTGCTCGATCTTTAGGTATTCTCATCCCAAATCATTTACTCAGTAGAGATTGTAAAGAATATGTAGTAGGTTTCAAGTAAAAATCCATCAAACTACTTGTTAAACCTAGGTACTAAATGTAAATCAGCACTGAAATTAAATAATATTATTGAAAAAATTAATGAAATATTAATATTAAATTTCTTTATTCACAAAATATGTCCAAATTATTGTCAATTCTAACTCTAATAATATGGATTTAAAAGACCAATA
This sequence comes from Membranihabitans maritimus, assembly GCF_021729145.1. Taxonomy (GTDB): domain Bacteria; phylum Bacteroidota; class Bacteroidia; order Chitinophagales; family Saprospiraceae; genus Membranihabitans; species Membranihabitans maritimus. Next base: position 96,068 of record NZ_JAJSLW010000013.1, read on the forward strand.
CATTGTAAATTTTTACCTTAAATTGATTATTTTTTTTAGAATTCTAATTGTTAATTTCATCCAATAGTATAGCTACACTTATATTGATAAATACAAGAACCATTCTTAGAATACATATTACCTATTAAGGTAAATAGAAAAAGGCTCTTTTAAGATAACAATATTTACACCTCCCTCTTTATTCTCAAATCCCAAGAAGTGCTTTTATAGGAAGAATCATCGCTAATGCTCTATAGACGCAGCAGTCAAAAAGAAAATGAAAATGCCCCATATTGTGTAACGGGCAACTCTTCTTTTACAATTTCGATAAAGCTTCCATTAATTCTCTTGTTTGCGAAGGCCGGGGTGCATTGTCATTGACTACCTTTCCGGATCGATCGATCAACATATACCTGGGGATTCCTCCAATATTGAATTTACCCGATAAAATATTGTATTCCCGTCCGTCCGTCAGGTAATGCTCTCCGGTAATATCATATTTTTTTATTGCGCGTTCCCAGGAATCTTTTTCACAATTTACACCAAGGTAAAGGAATACTACTCCCATTTCTTTCAACTCTTTTCTGGCTTCTCCAGACCTCCTCATTTCAGATATACAGGGACCGCACCATGGTGCCCAGAAATCGATATATACGATCTTTCCCCGGTAAGGTTTTACCAGCTTTTCCAACACCTTATCTCCAATTGGCAACAGGTCCTCAATGACGGTTACTTCCCCGGGTAATTCCTCGCCATCCAATGCTTCCAAATTTTCGTTGGCCTTGTGTATATAATCTTTGAGATCAGGATTTTGGATCAGGCTTTCAGCGTCTTGAAGTTCTTTCTTTGTCAAAGTTGTATTTCTCTGTATAATGGTCAAAAAGTGCCTGGATGCCACGATATCCCTCGCCTGACCTACAGGTAACATTTCCACAATATTTTTTAACTTGTTTTCATATACTAACCTACTCTGGTAATCGGCAAATTCATCATATTTCCTATACAACTTGAGGGTCAGTTTTTGAACGGAATCCATCTGTATTGGATCGCCTTCACTTTCCATTTTATCCAACATCAATAAAACATCACCATCTTCCTCCTCAAGTACTTCCGCTTTTTCCAATAAATTGTATACTTCGCTGTAATTAATTTTCAACTGTGAATAGGAATCCATGTTCAATTCGTGCATTAGACTGCTAAAATCTTCTGTCAATAGCGCATTGGGATTATTCAAAGTCTCCTCGTTCAAAAATCCCCTGTACTCTTCGGTCAAATCAATTCTGGAGCGGTCGTTGTCCATATTTTTCAACCATCTATACCGCATCAGATCATTATACGCATTATACCTGATCTTATTTTTAATAAAAGTCCCTACACTTTCCGAACATGTATTCGCATCCAGGTACTGCGATACCTCTTTGAGTTGTTTTTCCATTCCCTTTATTCGTGCTTTTTTATAGTCCATTTGGTCAAGAGAATCCTGGATCTTCTTATTATCAGGCCAAAAAAAAGCTTCTCGTATAAGAGGTATGAGTTGATTAAAATGATTATTGAATTCAGCAAGGTCCCCATTAAAGGTCATGGGAGCTGGCATTTTATATTTAATATCTCTATTAACGTCCGCATTTTTCTTGCTAATAGCCACATCAAAGGTAAAAGACGTAGTCTTTCCCGGCACAGCATACACATACCCAAAGTGATGAGGAAGCGTAATCATTATCTCCTGCGGTCTCATCAATGGAAAAATAATGTGGAAACTACCACCTTCACTTACCTCAAAAAAATGGATTTGCGATTCACCCTCTATCAAGTGCTTATAGATCAATCGCCCGAATTCCATTTCTATTGAATCCGGATCCATACCGATAAATTGACCTTTGATCACAGTGGGTTTTTCGACGAGTTGGCAATCCCAGCCCAGGAATTCTGTTGTTCTATTATCAATTTGATTCTGTGCTTGAGAAAAGTCGGTTAGAGAAAAACCGATTAAAAGAGGTGTAATTAAGTATACCAACTTCATAGTGTTAGGCATTGGTAAATCTGACAGGTTTATATACTTAAATTGCTGAATATATCATAGTATTGTTTCATTTTGATGAAAAGAATAGAACTTACGTCTTTTATAAGCCATCAATTTCAAACCTTTTCAAATATGAATATACTGTCTTTATCTTTTAATTAATAACACTTGCCTAATCCTGCTTCTTTATCCAGATAGATTTCATTTCACTCACTTCTATGAAATGAACCCTAACACCACCTTTAATCCGGAGTCCGTCCTGTGATTTGTCTTTTTTGAGGCCTTCCGAAATATAAAGCTTGCCCCTGTCAATCCAGGTTTCTACCGAAGTCCGGTCAAGGAGGATTTCAATGTTAAATCTAAAGCTGCCGGGTTCTTCACAAGTGAAAGGAACCCCATTAAATTGATTGAAACTACCGTCATATTTAATCACTGTATTCCCTCTAAAATTGATCGCCAATCGCAGCCCGTGCCGAATCTCCACATCCATTTTGACATGCAGCAGGTCGGTTTCTATTGTACTTAGCTTTTCATTGACCTCCTGCTCTGTAAGATGCTCCCATCGGTGCTTTTTATCGTGCAAATTTTCAATTTCGCCGACGGGTTCACTAAACAGACGAATGCCTTCCGAAGTAGTACGCAAGGAGAGTTCACAGGGGAAAAGCATCATCTGGTTAAACGACGTCCCTCTCTGTTCAATACGGCCCCAGCCGATCTGTATCCTTCGACCATCGGGGGTATTGTTAAAAGTTTGAGCAGCGTACTGACTACCCCATGAATAAAAATATTTCCCTCTTTCGGGAGTGAATGTTTCCCCGTCAAATGTCCCGACCATATAAGTCCCTGAGGCCCCGTACATCACCCATTTCTTGTTATTTTCATCGCCGTCGACCGCCAGTTCAAACAGTTCCGGGCATTCGTAAAACCCTTTTACTTTACTCCTGTATTCCCAGTTTTTCAGGTCCCTGGAATTATAGATAGCAAAAAAATTGTCCTCATACAACACCATCACCCAGGTTTGGGTAGGTTCATACCAGAATACTTTCGGGTCACGGTCGGGACCCAGAATCGGATTGCCTTCATACTTGGTAAAAGTTCGCCCTTTGTCCGTGCTGTAGGCCACATTCTGGGTCATTTTTTCCCCGGCGGCGGTATAGAATGCTACTAATGTGTTTTTGCCCCAACCGGCCGAATTATCCTTATCAATAACTGCAGAACCGGAAAACATGGTCCCCAAGTCATCCGGATAAAGGGCATCATCCAATTCGTTCCAATGGAGCAGATCCGTACTCACCGCATGTCCCCAATGCATGTTTCCCCAACGAATTTCATAAGGATTATGCTGGTAGAAAAGATGGTATTCTCCGTCGTGATATACCATCCCGTTGGGATCGTTATTCCAGCCTCTTCGGGTGGTAAAATGCAATTGGGGTCGCTTACTTTCCCGGTACAGGCTATCTTCTCCTGCAAATTTGTCTGACTGGTAAATTTTTTCTATACCGTTCACTTTTTCGGAGAAGGTCAGGGTAAGCTTCTTCCCTTTCCAGGCCGATACATCTTTAAATACCCAGTAATCGGGTTCCCCATCCGCTATTCGGATATCAGAATATGTCAGTGTATCCTGCCCCAGAATAAAATAAACTTTCTGCCGATCCTGCTGCATATCCACGGGAATATTCAAATACTGCTTTTCCAACCGGAATTCTCTAATGGATTCCTGGCTGAAGAGCTGGATTGACAATAATGTCAGAAGAACTATAAATAGAAAATTTTTCATCCCAATTATTTTTGATTAGTTTTCCCTCTCTGTTATCGGTAAAATTCTAACAGCCTGTCCGCCCTGTGCCGTCAGATTAATCTTAAGTGTAGTATCTGTATTCACTACAATCCGTTTAATCCCGACCTGGGTGCGGGTATCAATTGTGTGGTCATCATAATAGATGTATGCGATATATTTCATGTCTTTCTCTAAAAAATCCAGGGGCACTTTAAAAATCCTTTCTTTTCCACTGTTCATGCTCCCAATAAACCATTCCTTACCCGAACGACGCGCAATTACGGCGTATTTGCCGATACTACCATGTATGACTTTTGTATCATCCCACACCGTTGGTACGGCATCGAAGAATTCCAGTTCCGGTACGTCTCGAATAATATTTTCCTGACCTCCCGCCCCTCCTTTTTTGCGGGGAGAATTCTCGGGTCTGTCATACCAATAAAGATATTGCCATGGGCTATATAGACAGATAGTTTTTGCAAGTTGATAGGCGTGTGTGGCATTTTCATCTACCCGGCTATCGAAATAACAAATGGTGTTATCTCCTGCTCCGGAGAGCATTCGGGTAAAAAGAGTGGTTAAGGTAAGACTATTCGGAGGGCTTTCCTCATCACCCCTAATTCCTTCTTGTGTCATAAGATTCGGGTAGGTCCTCGAAAATCCCGTGGGACGATAATCATCATGGATATCAACCATGAGCCCATATTTTGCTGCCTTGCGCACAGCCTCATGCAACCAGGTGGTCCATTCCTGTGCTCCCACACGTACAAAGCCAAATTTAACGCCTTTGACACCCCACTTACTGTAAAGTGGTAATATTTCGTCAAGCTGATTTTCCAGTGCACGCCGGTTTACATAGAGAATAATACCGATATCGCGCTTATCCGCATATTCGATAACTTCATGCAAATCGAGAGGGCCCAGGTATCGTTTAGGATCAACCATGACTGTGGTTGCGTCCGATTCTTCGCTGTATTCATGTCCATACCAACCCGCATCAAAATGAACGTATTGCAGATTGTGCTTAACAGCGAAATCGATACAGGCTTTTCCACCCACTGTTGTCAGTGTCATTTCACGTATAACCTTCCCGGGCTTTATCCATGAAACGTCCTCCAATGCACAAGGTTCGTTCAGGTTTAGAATGATATCATTGTTTTCCAGAAGCTTTCCGGGACTTTCACCTAACATAACCACTCTCCAGGGTGTAGTGAGTGGCAGATCGGAACGAACAGGGCTATCTAAATCACTGACTATTAAATGAGATTTTTCTTCCAAACTTGTTAGCTTCATACGGGCATAGTCTACCAGAGCTGCCTCTCCCAGGACAACATAGGTAGAGCTATCGATTTTAAGCGTCAGCGGACGTTCTATCCCAGCACCCATAGTGCTGATCTTTTCTCGACTATAAGGCCCCTGTGCTTTAAGCGTACACCAGGCAAAATGATCGCCGAGAAACCGGAATTCCGTATTTTCACGTTTTATATTTACTTTTTCCGACCTGGCATCTCCCTGGTGGATGGTATATCGCAAGGCCACACCTGCGTCATAGCAGCGAAAGATTAAATTCAATTTATATCCTAAATGCTTATGATATAAGTTGATTTCAAGCTGATTATATTCATTTTTGACAATAGATCGCTCTCCGTAAATCGGTTCCCAGGAACCGGAATAACTTGAGCTCCGGGTAGACAAGATTCGAAAATTGTCTTTTAAATCGCCTTCTTCCAGCTCAAAGCCAATGTATGAATCGTCGATAATACGCTTACCTTGAAAAGTAACATTGTAGACAGGAACATTATCTAATTCAAGTCCGCTTTCCAACCCAAAAGACACAATAATCCGACCGTTGGGTGATTCGACTATCGCCCCGGCTCCAATCATAAAAAACCCCAGCATAGAAAAAATAAATAGTACTGCCTTTTTCATAGTAATTTTTTCGGTTTTGAATTCAAATCATCAATTTTTTACAAAATACGGATGACTAGTGTACCATCCACTTTCAACATAATCAACCAGGGTTACTCTCTGTCCAACCATATCTCTTCTCCCACTTGAGTATTCAAATAATAGGTATACTCCTTTCCCGTTTGAAATTCCGGCAACTTTGCTTCCGAATGATTTAAATGACCTCCCGAACCCATTGGTTGTAAAAATGCATTCTCCTTTGCTTCCTTTATGATGTTTCCACCTTCTATTTTCAAAGGCACCGGGCTTTTAACGGGCAGTATACCACCCCGGTCGCTACGGATCACTGCTGTAGTCATTTCATGGTCATCCCATGTCACATCCACTTCAAATCCTCCGCGCGCACGTAATCCACTTACCTTTCCGTGCTCCCATTTACGGGGTAGTGCGGGCAATAGATGGACATATCCGTCATGGGACTGCAACAACATCTCCGCTACCCCTGCCGTAGCCCCAAAATTACCGTCTATCTGAAACGGCGGATGGGCATCAAACATATTCGGATAACTGCCCGAACCGCTAAACCGGTCGTCGTCCTCTTTTACCAATTTGATTAACCTGGAAAGTATTTCCAGGGATTTGTCACCGTCATACATCCGCGCCCACATATTCACCTTCCACCCCATGGACCAACCGGTCGCCTGGTCACCGCGCCGTTCCAACACCCGCTTCACGGCTTTCGTTAATTCCTTGTCCTTAGCCGGGGTGATTTGATTACCGGGGTGAAACGGATATAAGTGGGAAATATGACGGTGGTGAATATCCCGGTCTTCAAAATCAAATTGCCATTCCTGCAACTGACCGTGTTTCCCGATCTGATACGGCAATAATTGCTCTAACTTCTCTGCAATTTCTTCAGCTATCGGATCTTCCATTTCCAGTATTTTCAATGCCTTTAAAAACCGGGTAAAACTCTCCCGGATCAAAGCCATATCCATCGTAGGCCCCGGGCTCTGGGAAGAAGATTGCTCTTCACCGTATACAAACCACTGTTCCGGGGAGTGCCCTACAGGTGTCACTAAATATCCTTCATCGTTAGCAACCAACCAATCCTTATAAAACAAAACCGCCCCTTTCAATAGTGGAAACACTTCCTCTTTCAGAAAATATTTATCACCGGTATACAGGTAGTGTTCCCAAAAATGGCTGGTCAACCACCCCGCTGCCATCGGCCAAAAGGAACAGGGACACCTATCTACCGGGTCTGCCTGTCGCCATATACTCATATTGTGATTGGCCGTCCATCCCTGTAAACCAAACATATGCCGGGCCGTAGACTTCCCGTTAACGGCCAATTCCTTTATCGCATCAAACAAAGGTTGATGACATTCGGACAAATTGGTCAATTCGGCCGGCCAATAGTTCATTTCTAAGTTGATATTCATGGTATAGGCACTCGCCCAGGGCGGAATGATCTTTTCATTCCAGATACCCTGCAAATTCAAGGGTTGTCCACCCGGACGCGATCCGGATATCATCAGGTAACGCCCGTATTGAAAAAACAAGGTCACCAAATCTTCATCACCCCCTTCCGCGTATTTTATGATCCGCTCATCCGTGGGAAGGGTTGATTGTACAGTAGGCTGATTTAATGAAAGCTGTACCCGGTCAAATAAAGCCCGATAGTCGGAGATATGGTGGTTCTTTAGCTCATTATAGGAATACAACTCTCTATTTTCCAAATATTTCAGTATTCGTTTTCCGGGTAATTGCGGGTAATCAGAAGGGCTTGTGTCAAAACCATTATAGCTTGTAGCTGCAGCCACGTAAAGGGTAAGTGTTTTCACACCTTCCATTACTATTTTTCCTCTGTTAATTTTCACACTTCCCCCCTCATTTTCATATCGCACCCGGGTCTGGAAATACATACCCAATCCGTCTACCTCATCTCCGTACAAAATTGGTTTGGCGAAAGGTTTTCGGGAGCCGTCGGCATTGTATATTTCCGGGTATTTGTGCTGGTCACCCAGATTCTCCACGGTTTCCAGGGTTCTTCGCAGGGCCAATCCCGGTGCCTGTCCATCCAGAATTAGGTCTTCTTCCTGAGACGAAATACGCATCGTGGGACTATGGGGCGTCGAAAGGGATATATTCCCGTCAATGGTCCCCGGGCCTTCTGCGGTTATCCTGATCGCAATGATATGGTCGGGATAACTGGCAAAAATTTCACGACGATATCGGGTATTCCCCACAGAATACGTTACACCGGCAATGGCATTGGAAAGATCCAAAAACCGCCTATAATCCCCTATCTGTCCGTCGTGTTGCAGATCCAACCAAAGATCACTCATAGGCTGGTAACATTCCTGGGCCCTTCCGAGCCAGTTGTCCCGAATCATATTCTCCGCTTCCGAATACTTCCTCTCCTCCAAAAGCTGCATCATCTCTTTATACTTCCTTCGTACGTTGATTCCGGTAGTATTGGTATGGGGGTCTCCGGAATACAGGGTAGATTCGTTCAACTGAATGCGTTCTTTTTCAGGATCTCCAAATATCATGGCCCCCATATATGCATTTCCTATGGGAAGTGCTTCGGTCCAGGCCTCAGCCGGAGCGGTATAATACAATTCCAAATCCCTTTCCTGGGAAAACACCTGAAAGCTGAAAGCCGTAAATAAAAATACATGTACTATATGTTGCATATCTAATCCATTCTAAAACAAATAATATTTCTTATCATTCCTATACCATTGAAAGCTAAGTGCGACTTCTAAGGCCTGGCATACCAGTAAACGCAAGAAGCAAAATGAGCATCTTTCGGCGAACTATTTTGACTAAAGGTATAAATCCATTCCCAGTTAAACCGAATCGACTTTTGGAAGGTCATCGGTTCGTTCCAAAACAGTTTGACATTAACTTCTTTGAAATTCTCGCTACCGCCACTGGTCATCGGAGCGGACAGGGGTTTATGCCCCCATGCCATATCGAAAAGATCCTCATGACCTGTACCATTCCAACTGTTGTCGAGAAAAGTGCGCTCGTCATCAATGAAGACATGTTCATCAAGTTCTGGCTGACATTTAAAGCGATCCATATAGGCCACTACATGTCCTGTACCTTTGATATCCAATGCGGTATAACCTTTATGATAGAAAAAATCCTCTAACCGGAACTCGGGCTCATCCACCCGCCCCCCTTTAGGAAAAAATCCCTCATTCCTGTAACTATTCAGATACAACACGTCTTCCGGTAGCGAAACATTCTCTTCGAATAGCACTTCAACATCACAAATGACTTCCTCAATAAATCCAGAAACCAATTGGATCGAGGCTTTTTCCCTGAATGGCATAGGGATAAGACAAAAGCGCCAACCATCTTCCGACTGACCTATGGCCAGTGTACGATTTGCACGAGAACCAAATCCGTAGTCCAATGGAGAGACGATAGCCGGTTTCTGGCTATCATCCCAATAGATTTTGAGCGTAAGACCATCGACAGCAGAATCTTCTTTTACTTTCAAACGTATACCGCGAATGATTCCGGGCCCACTGATTTTCGATACCATTACACTGGTATCCGAGCCTTTTTTTGCAGCAGGAACCGAAATGATTTTAGTTGTTTTCCTACAGTGTCGTAGACCATCACTGGACATATTCATACCTTCCCACACTTCTACAGTCTTAGAGATTTCCGGCTCTAAGGCTTCCCAATTGGCGTCCAGGAACGATTCTAAGGGTTGCCCGGAAGAATAGCTTTTGATATTTATATTCGTATACCTTGGCAAGGAAATCATATAACGGAATCGTTTCTTAAAGGGGATTGGAACATAGGATACGGCATATTGTCTATTAATCTCACCAACTTCCTCTTCAATGGTCAACTTTTCAGAGCTATGTATCCGCCATCTTGATAAAGGCGGTGCAAATGGATAGTGGCCTTGGTCAAAAAATTCATACGCCTTTCCATTATAAATGATTCTTCCATCCACCTCTACTCGGATATCCGCAAACTCGTTCTCTTGTGCAGTCCAAATACGAGTTACCACACCAGGTCCCTCATGATCAGCAATTACCCGCCACTCATCCTCGACATACAAACAATCCAACCTATCAGGATTTTCCCCTTTACGACTAAAGCCGGAATACTGTTTAAGTAAATGATTTTGTGGGTAATAAAGGTGCTCAGCCGACCTCATGCGTTTCAACTCACTCGAAACATTGATTGTATCATTTGCAAAAACACCACCATTAATTAGCAAGCAAAACAATTGCAAAAAAAAGTTTTATTTATCATAATAATTTAATTACATAAAGTTAATTATACAAACTAATTCGATAAGTCAATAAATTAATATTATGTGTGAATAGTGTCATATTCCACTAGTGATCTGTTGTAGAATTTTTTACGTTTAAAGTGTCAACCACTTGCTGTGAAAGACACTGGGCTGGGAGAGTGGTTGACACTTTGAATTTTAGCAATTTAGGTGGCAGCCACCTTCCTCAGCTTCGCTCTTCTCCCGGCAGGTCGCGGCCACCAATTATATATAATAATTTTTGAACCACATCAATAGTATAACTTATCTCCAAACATTTTTTTCATACCATTCATCAAGTGAGATCCCAAATATTTTTCACTTGCCAGAAATCCAGTGATATTAATTCACTTTCACCACGTCCCGAACAAATGAAAACTCCTTTACCGTCTTCCAAACCTAGATAAACTCGGACCGTAGCATATTGTTTTTCATTTACATATACCACCACAACACTGTTATCTATTAATATTCTCAATCTTATGATCTCAACATCTTCCAAAGTCAGAGGAGTATTTTCAACCGATATTTTCCAAACGTCCGAAAGAATAGATGGATGATCCATGTTAATAGAAATTACATTATTGCAGCCCCAGAAGCTTGTGTTATTATAGAAATTGATTAAGGTACATTCCTGCCTATCGGGAGAACATAAAACGTTCAATTCAATATCCTAGACATCTTTAGGGTAAATCTCAATTATTATTTCAATATCATTACCGATTATACTATCAAAAACAATTTCTTTGTTGGTCGAAAGTGATATTCTTCCGGCAGATTTATGCTTATACCATAAGGAATCAATATCACCGACCGGCTCAATACTAAGTTCAACTTTACCTTTACATGGGCAGGGACATTATTCTGATTCCAGCTTATGATATGCTTACCGTCATTAATATTAAAACATTAATTCTGCTTTCTGACCACGTGATGTAAGGTAGATCGTCAATTAGATTAAATTCAGAGGCATTTTGAATACAACCTCACACTTTAAAAATCTATAATCACCATCCCGGATTCTGCTTTATATTCGGATTTTGGGCAATCACACTATTGGCTATCGGAAATAGATAGTGTTTTTGAGGGTCAAATGTACGAGTCTCGAATTGCGAACCCTGGTAAACGTCGATGTACTTTTTTCCATCCACCTCCGTGGTTTTAATATCGGCACCTGGATAAAGGGTTTCAATATCTCCTTCAATCCTCATACCAAGAACGCGATTTTCTAATTTTTCACCCATCCTCCAACGCATCAGGTCATCGTATCGGAATCCTTCATAAGCCAGTTCAATTCGACGCTCTCTTCGAATTTCGACTAATACTGCCGGTAGGTCACTATCTGTATACTTGGGGTCCATTTCGACATCCATTGTCAGATGAGGCATACCCACTCTGTCCCTTAACTGGTTGATCGATTTATCTAAATCGTCCTGAGTAAGCGTACCCAATTCGGCTTTGGCTTCAGCAAAATTGAGAAAAACTTCACCTAAACGGAATAAAAATGCATCATTCTCTTCATTTCCAAACCCCTTCAATAAATCCGAGACATCAAAATACTTGATCATTGTGTAACCAGTTGTTGTTTTAAAGGCACCTGTCATTCCAGGAAATCGGGGATAAGCACCTGTATTATAGTCTTTGAGAAGCAGGTATTTGTCACTATCTTCTGGATGCAGAGCAGTTTGCCTTAGGCGTGGATCTCGATTGCTAAAAACATCCCTTAAATCTTCATCTCCCTTATACATCGTTGAAAGTTGAATAGGTTTTCCATCAGTACATAGATAATCTTCAACTAAATCCTTAGTCAGTCCATGGGCTTTAGCTCTCTGATAACCAACGTAGCGATGACCTAATACCCCCGTCAAATATTTTCTGTAAGCTATGGTTTCCGAGATAGATCCCAGGTCCAATTGACGGAAAAGATGATTGTAATCATTCAATGGGTCCCCTGTCGAATACAGACTAAATGGTCCATCCGTCATAAGTTCTTCTGCAGCATTCGCTGCTTCCTGAAACCATTTATTGGCATCGCCACCTAAATTATGGTATTTCTGGTAGGTGCCCTCGTAAAGTGCCAGACGAGCTTTTAGTGCCAATGCTACCCATCTGTCGAATCTCACCTCCTCACTAATACTCCATTGAGGGGGAAGATGTTCTATAGCATAATTTATATCTTCCAAGACATGGCTCATCACCATTGACCTAGGATCTCTTGATGCATTCAGTTCCTCGGAATTAGTTTCCAATGGCTTGGCAATCCATGGTACATCCCCAAAATGTTTAACTTTATCAAAATAGAACCATGCTCTAAACAACCGGGCTTCTCCGGCATATTGACTCTTCACCTCTTCACTAATTGGTGTCTTGTCATAGTTATCCAAAAAAAAATTGATTCGTCTGAGCAACCCCCACTTCCAACCTCTATTATTAGGATTGCTCGGCACAATATACTTACCTGTTGCGATTATCTGATACCGATCCAGATCCGGATCTTTTGGTGCTCCGTTATCCGACATACAGTCTTCCCATGGCATCCCATAATACGCAGATGACCAAGCTGCACCGGAATAACCTAATAGAAAATAATACTGAGTATTATCCCCTGCTTCGTTGTAAATGCCATTGTTATAAATTTCCAATGAGGATTCCGAATTCCAATAAGTTTCATTATTCAGTTCCCCAAGTGGAATTCTATCCAAGAATTCATCATTACAAGCTGATGTAACAAGAGTGACTAAAATAATTAAGCAAAAAATTGAAGGATTGATTTTCATGATATAACAAGTTGTTCTGGTTAGTTAAAATGTTGCATTCAGTCCAAAGGAATAAATGCGTTGATAAGGATACCCTAAATAACCACCACTGCTTCCAAGGTTAATTTCAGGATCCAGTGGTTTACCAATTTTAGAGTATTCCCAAATATTCTGACCACTCAGGTATAATTGAATTTTTTGAACTCCTATGTTTCGAATTAATCCTTGTGGTATATTGTATCCAAGCGTTAAGTTTTTCAGACGGATATAAGCAGCATTTTGCAAGTATCTGGACTGAGTCTCCTTGTTTTTATCTTGTCTGGCAAGTGGGCGGGAAAAGTAAGCATCCCGGTTCTCCTCGCTCCAAGTATTATCTACAAAGTGTTTTTGGACCTGAAACCATTCCGATGCGAATGGCCAGAATGCCCCCAAAGAAGGCCAATAATCTCTCTTACCCACACCCTGGAAAAAAATGTTTACAAAGAAATTGTGATAACTCATATCTGAACCCAGCCCGAAGGAATAACGGGGCGTATTACTACCAATTACTTTGTAATCTCCTGGATTGCTGACTGTAAAATCGCCAGTGGTTACTTCTCCATCACCATTGAGGTCCTTATATCTTATATCTCCAGCTTTCCAATCCGAGCCTAATTGGGATTGATCAGCTGCCTGTCCTACTTCTTCGTCCGATTGAAAAATACCGGCAGTCTCAAATCCCCATATTTCTCCCAGTGTTTGACCAACATAATAATCACCCAGGGTTCCGGTTGTATTTTCGTACTTAGTTATATTGGCTATATTATCTGAAAGAACAGCCCGAATGCTCAATTTGAATTCATTTGTCAGATTTTCGCGCCAATTTAAAGACAACTCCCACCCTTTAGTCTGCAGTTCGGCCCCGTTTTGTGCAGGTGCATCGGCTCCCAGCACATGCGGGAAGGCAACCCTAATTAGCATATCCGAAGTAGTTCTCTTGTACCAATCAAAATTAGCCCCTAATCGGTCATTCAACAATCCGACATCGACGCCAAAATTCATAGTTGTTGATGTTTCCCAGGTCAAGCCTGGAGAAATCAACCCTGGTGGATTAACAAGAAGATCTGTTACACCCTGAAACAAGAAACGTTTAGTTTGACCAGATGGCATACTGGGTATATAGGGATAATACAATTGACCTCCATTAAATGATATGGTCTGATTTCCCAGAGATCCATAAGAAGCCCTTAATTTAAAATCGCTGAGTAAACCAACATCTGATAAAAATTCTTCTCTCGAAATCCGCCATCCCACAGAAAAGGATGGGAAAAAACCATACCTACTGGCTTTAGGAAAACGTGAACTTCCATCATACCGTCCATTGAATTCAAAAAGATATTTATCATCATATACCAGGTTAAGTCTTGCAAAAGCACCGCGTAATGCCCATTGGGATTGATTTCCATCCACTATCTGATCACCTGTTGCAAGATTGATTGCAGGTTGATCGGCATTTATCAGAGAAAGCCGGCGAGAGCTAAACCACTCATTGTTGTTCAGCTCCTGATTGAATCCGATCATTCCTCTTGAGTAAAGTCTATCATTGAAGGTGCGTTCGTATTGACCATACATATTGAACGCATAATAGTTGGTATTAGAATTGCTAAGTTCAAGATAATCACTACCGGTTTGGCCAAAATTAGTTATAAAATCACTACCGAGAAAGTGTATTTTTTTACGATTACTACTAGTATTGTTCCTATAAATGTTATAACTAAAATCACCGACAAAAGACAAATAATCATCTACTCTGGCTGTCAAACCTGTATTGATCAATACATGATTCACTCTGCTCTCATTCCTACCTCCCAATAATTGATAGGATACCGGATTGATAAAATATCTTCCCTGGTAAGCCGGGTCATCACCAGGATATTTGACTGGAAGCCCTAAAGGACTTGAGAACACCAGACTATTTATCGAGGTTTCATCGGCCTTGTAGGTATGCATCCGATTGGTTCTGTTGTTATTAAAACCAACTTTTGCTCTAGTTGTCAACCATGAGAAGGTTTGGTTTTTTACTGATAAATTGACATTAAATTTATCATACCAATCAGGACGTTGTTTGTGCAGACCTTCCTGTTTCGAATAACCTACAGAGGTGTAAAATTGGGTTCTTTCAGATCCACCAGACATACTCAGGGAATGATTCTGAGTGGGTGCAAAATCTTTTAATAATTGTTCATTCCAGTCGTTATACCCGTACCAGACAAAATTATTGTTGAGGACATCCCACTCCGGATTATTTACAGGATCTTCCGCATATGCTTTGATGCCTTCCAGTCGATCACCACTATAGACCAGGGTTCCATTGTTATTGAACATAGCTTCATTGATAGCTACTGCCTGATCATAAGAGTTGTCAATTACATCCGGTGTGATCGTCGGCTTGGAAAAACTGAAGTTTTCCCTGAAAGTAATGGTGGTCTTGCCAACTTGCCCGCTTTTAGTCTCGATCAGCACCACTCCAAATGCTGCCCTAGCTCCATATATAGCTGCAGCACCTGCGTCTTTCAGGACAGTAATACTTTTTATATCAGATACGTTGATCATATTAGGGTTCATTTGGATACCATCTACCAAAATTAAGGGCGAACCCCCATTGATCGAAGTAAAGCCACGGATATTGAAACTGGCTTCCGCTCCTGGTTCCCCGTTTCTAGTAGTTATATTTAGATTGGGGATAACTCCCTGTACACCTGAGGAAACATCAACCAATGGCCGGTTTTCCAACACGTCTGAAGTTACCTGATCCACCGATCCTGTCAAATTGGTCTTCTTCTGCGTCCCATACCCCACAACCACCACTTCATCCAACGTCTCCGCAGACTCTTCCAATACGATATTCAGAACCTTCCCTTCTTCCACGACAATTTCTTGTGCCACATATCCGATATAAGAAACCACCAAGATATCACCGTCTTCGATTCCCTCCAACGTAAATTTTCCGTCAAAATCCGTTGTCGTTCCGACATTTTTCCCTTTCACCAGAACATTGACCCCGATCAAAGGTTCATTCTCCGTATTGACCACGTTACCTTCCACTGTGATGTCATTAAAGTGGATTTGCGCGTTTTTGTATATTTTTTTTAGGACCGACTTGTTGTTATCGTTCCGCCTGAACAATCGGATCCCCGTTTCCCGTTCCAAACTCCTCAGGGATTTGATCTTGCGCTCCATCCTCCGGATATTTCTCGCATCTTCGCTACTCTCCGTGTAAAGCAGGTAATATTTGGAGTCTATGGATTTATACTTAAGCTCAAGTCCTGTAAGTAACCTGTTTAATGCAAGGTCAAAACTCTCATTTTCCCTAATCTCGAAAGATACTTCTACATCTTTCACCAAATTGGTTTTGTAGGAAAAGAGCACTGAATAATGCTCGCTGAGGCTATTCAGAGCCACTTCCAGTTTGCAGGGATCACAATCGGGCTCTTGCCGGTCGTTGCCATATACTTGTGACATGGTAATTGTCAAGAGTATCAGCAAAAAGATACCCTTTGAATTAAATTTAATTAATTTCATCTGTGTAAAATTTTATTAATTTCTAAATGTTTAAAAAATTTTAATACATTCAGGAACTCCCATGAACTTATTTTAATCATTTCCTGGTGTGAAATTTTTGATTAAAAAAGTTCATGCTCGTTTCATCTTCATCTTTTTAAATTATTGTGTATTTTCAGATTACACCCATTGGCAATCCTGTTATTATTCCATTTCGATTGGATTTCCGATCAAATTCTTCAAAATATTCAGCGCTTTGTCCTTGTCTGTAATCGGGAACATTACCGTAAAGGACTGATTCAACAATTCCTTATCAGCTACGCTGTACTTTTCCCCAAAAACATTTTCGTATTCTTTAAGGATCTCAGAGAGTTTAATATCCTTCAGTATCATGGAGCCATCCTTCCAGTCTGCAGGTGGTATTGCATGAACCGGCTGTGATTTGGACAGGGATCCGCGATCGTCAAAGCCCGCTTCCTCTCCCGGGGCCATCAGAAGGGAATCCTTTCCATGCAAAGCGTTGAGCTTCACGGACCCGGCTTCCAGAAAAACCCGGGTTGATATATCCCTTGTATTGACATTAAACTCCGTACCCAATACTTCAACGCTCAGGTCTTTGGTATTGACCACAAACTTCTTGTGATCTTCCGTGTCTTTAGTTACTTCAAAAAAGGCCTCTCCATCCAGGGATACCGTCCGCACCTCCTGCGAACTCCAGCTCCGGGGATAACTGATTTGAGAGTTCGCATTGAGGCGTACTTTGGAATTATCCGGCAAAGTCACTTCTACTATTTCTCCAAAACCGGACTCCACTACAATCGGTGAATTCAGATAATTCCATAATCCCAAAGCACACGCGGCAACAAGTACAAACCCTGCGGCTACACGGTATATCCATGGATTTAACCTTCTTACTATTAAGGAGTCTTTTAGTTTTTCCTCGCGAATTCGACTTTTCAATTTAGCTTGAATTCTACGGGCTTTATCTTCTTCTATGGCTCCCGATCCTTCCAGTTCCAACCAAACTTTCTCCAAAACTTCACTATCCCTGAAATCATCGTTTTGATTAATCCAAATAAGAAGTTTATCTAATTCCTCCTTAGAAATATCCCGGTTTTTAAATTTTTCAAATAAATTCTGATAGTATTTTGACATATAACTTTTCATTTCAATTGTGAAGATTGTACCGGCGAATGCACCAAAACGATCCCTGAGGGAAATTCGCCTCAACTCTCAAAACACATTTTTGACACCTTACACCCATATACCAATAATATTGTCCCGATGTACTACTTGTATGCCAAATATTTTTGGCATACCTTTACATTTACAAATACAATTATTAATTTGTGATAGATTTAAAGCCTAATAAAATGGCAAAATGGGATATGACTAATACAAAGGAGGATTTCAATCAAAAATTTCAAAACATTTACGAACGGAATTTAGATCATGTTTATCAGTACGTAAAGTCCATCGTACACAATAGCATAGTGGCAGAAGACATAACTGCCGAAGTATTTTTCACAATCTGGAAGAAAAAAGAATCGCTTCTCAATTACGAGAATGTCGAAGGGTTGTTATTCAAAATTAGTAAGGACCTGTCTGTCAACTATCTGAAATCACTGGCAAAAGACCAGAAAAAAAAGGAAGATTTCTTTTATTATTATTTTGACCAGTCGCCTGAAAATAATGAACAAATATTGCGCGAAATTCAATTATCCGCCCTCGAACAAGCCATTGACCAATTACCGGAAAAGTGTCGCAAAGTGGTCAAAATGAAATTTATAGAGGGGAATTCTCTGAAACAAATAGCTTCTGAATTACATATTTCAGTAAATACAGTCCAAAATCACCTGGCGAAAGGAAAGGTATTGATTAAAGAGTTGATGAGTACAGATGAGGCATATTTGGTATTGATGGTGGCGCCGGTGTTTTTATAAACCTTTAACTATTCAATATAGACTTCACAAATTCGTACAGCTAATACATTTCTGGTTTCTATCTCACATGCCTGAATCTCAATATTCGTATAGCATCTTCAGCAATAAAATAGGATATTCGATAATTAAATTTTTCAAATGCCCGAAATCGAATATCATTATCTTTTCGATATTTATCAGGAGGATATCGCTCTGGGTATTCAGAAAGTTCTTTGGTAGCAGCAATTATTCCATTCTTTACTTTTTCCGCTTCATGAATGGAATTTCGCTGAATATAATGAGATGCTTCTTTCAAAGCATTCCGGGGCAATTCATCCCAAATCACCTTCTTCTTCACCACTGAGTAGCTTCTTTCTCCAAATCTTCCTGACTAATGTACTTGCCGGCTTCAATTCGGGCATTAGCTTCATCCAACTCCCTGTTGTACACATCCAATTGAGACTCATTTATTGAATCTCTATACTTTAAAAGACGTACAAAAATTTCAATTAAAGCGGGATCTTGTACACTGTTTAACTCTGATTGTATCCATTTGATGTCCGCCCTGATATCCATAAGCATTTATATTTTAATTTTCTAAAGTAACCATTTTATATCGAAATTCGTTTCGAAAAACGATTCATTTTTCAATCTTTAAGGAGTTATGGCATTATTAATCAAACTGGTTTCTTCTTAAGAGCCTACTCCCTTATAAGCGACTCCGCAGGAATTTTCAACATTGATAAATATCCTGAATGATGCTTTCAAATCGTTCCAAAACAATCTCTTCTATCTGCCTTCCTTTTTCGACACTTGCATACCGGGGATCCCCGTATATTCCATTCGTCGTCATTTCCTTCATAGGCCTGTAATAAGCAGCTTCCGGGCCCTGAAACAAGTCTCCCTCAGCCCAGTCAAAGGTTTTACTATTCATTCTTTCCGTTATATGGTCTTTACTTACCAGATGGGGTGCAATTCGCAGCATAAGCGACGTTTCAAATTCCCCTCCATGGCCCGCTCCCCCAAATCCGGATTTACAAAGTTCTTTCAATTTTTCCACGGCGAGGCGAAACCAATTGATCATCACAAAATGTCCATCGGGATATTTATCGCCCATTTTCTCAATGAATACCTGGCCGATTCCCTGATTTCCACCGTGGCTGTTAAAGAATATAAATTTAGTAAACCCATGGAAAAAGACCGAATCCGCTATTTCTTCCAACTGTGATAAAATCGTAGTATGGTTTTGACTTAAGGTACCGGGAAAATCCATATGATGCCGGGAGTAACCAATGGAAACCTGTGGTAAAACCAGAACCTTATCTTCTAATTTTTCATGAATCTTGTTGCAAAAATAACCTCCGATCATTTTGTCCGTGCCAAGAGGTAAATGTTTACCGTGCTGTTCAACCGCAGCAATATTAATAATAACAGGAGTGTTTTTATCCACTTCCCCGAGTTGGTGCGATGTTAATTCTTCCCAAATCATGATTGTACAGCCCACATTTCTATTTCAACAAGCAGCTCGCCAATTAGCCCGGTCTGCACCGCAGTCCTGACAGGCCTCGGAGTGCTGAAATACGTTTCATAAATTTGATTTACAGTAGACCATTGGCCAATATCCCTAAGATACAAAGTAACTTTAAAGACATCGTCAAATGTGCAATCTGCTGATGAAAGTTGACTTTGACAATTCTCCATCATGAACCGGGTTTGTTCTTCAATCGTATCCCCCACAATATTACCCTCCTTATCAATGGCTGCCTGCCCTGATAAAACGACTAACTTGCCGGGATTTACGATCAATACCGGCGAATAAGGTCCCGCTGTATCGTGTTGAGCAGCACCTTTCGGCAGGGACTTAAGTACTCCTGTATTTCCATTTTGCTTTTCATTCATATCTATATGTATTCTTTTTTGTGTTGTAAATAGTAATTTATTGCATCCTCATCGACATTTATTCCAAGTCCCGGTCCATTTGGCAAATAGGCATAAGGCGGTTGGATGTCTAAAGGAGTCTTTAATAAGTCATGCTCCCGAATCATCCTACCAAAAATATCCCCCGGAAACGTACATGAAGCAGAAGCAATCGATGAATGGATATACATGGCTTCCAATATTCCAAGGTCAATCTCAGAGCCATGCCAACATGGCATTTGGGCTGCCTCAGCTATGTTGGAAAGCAACTGAAAATTATTTAAACCGCAATTAAAATTAAAGCCATCAACCGCATTTAATTGGACCGCCTGTATAGCATCCTTTATCCTTTGACCATGTTGCAAGTACGGTAACGCGACATGCAATACTACCGGAATTGCAGAAAAACCTCTTAGTAGAAAATAATCATCGAGCTTCCATCTGGGGATGGGATCCTCGACACATAAAATATTGCCTATTTCACTTAATGCAGAAAGCTTTCTTTTTGCGTCGTAAAGATTATTCCACCGCTCGTTCGGATCTAAAATCACTTTCATACCAGGCACACAATCACTAATTAATTTACTCCAGGTCACCACATCATCCTGAAGGTCACATTTGAATTTTAAACAATCGTACCCCTTTTCATTAAACTTAGTAGCAATATCCGCTATCTCATCTATATGTCTAAAGCTAGACCAAGCTCCTACTTTCACTTTATCCTGGACAGGACCACCCAACAAATCAACCACAGGCATATCATGTAATCTGGCATAAGCATCCCATATAGCACATTCAAAACCGTCATATTCTCTACAAAAAGCAAATGGTAATTTCTGCAGTGAAATATCTTGTATATCTGTTCCTAATAAAATCTTACAAATACTTTCTACATTTCGCCAGTCGTGATCTCGATACAATTCACCCCATCCTACAATCCCTGATTCCAATTCGAGTTTCACAACCAATTTGGGAACCTTGTCAAATTGAACACTCCAGGCTTTTTGTACTCCCCTCTCTAATTTATGTAAAGGTTTATTCACCCCTTCACTGTTTATTGCTCCTTTGTGTGCAGGGACAATAACTTCATAGCAACAAATCCTAGCAATCTTCATAACATTTTATTTCTTGATAAAACCGTTATTGTACAGTAAAACTGAAGTTCCATTATCTACATAAATCGTTTGCCCTGTTATTCCCTGACTCATATCAGACAGCAAAAAAGCAATCACATTTCCACAATTTTCAGATTCAATAATCCTATTAATTGCCTGATAATTATTAATATGGTCACTGACCCAATTTTCAGGATCGTCGGTAATGGAGCGCAACAAACCCTGATTTTGTTCGGAATGCACATATCCCGGCCCCACAGCATTAACCCGAA
Organism: Membranihabitans maritimus; assembly: GCF_021729145.1. Lineage (GTDB taxonomy): Bacteria > Bacteroidota > Bacteroidia > Chitinophagales > Saprospiraceae > Membranihabitans > Membranihabitans maritimus. Next base: position 117,586 of record NZ_JAJSLW010000013.1, read on the forward strand.
TATTATGCTTCCCCATTTCTACAGCCATTCCTCTGGTCAAACCTTCCACTGCAGCTTTTGCACTCGAATAGATAGCATATTTATTCATTGTCCTCAAGGCGTGTATCGAAGAAATATTAACAATATTTCCCGAACCTCCATATTTAAATAAGTGGTTGACAAAATACTTTGATACCAACCATAATCCTTTAACATCTATTCCATATAATGCATCAAATTCTTCTACACACGTTTCATGTGCATATTTAGCAAGTCCTACACCTGCGTTGTTTACCAAACCATCCAAGCTCCCAACCTCTTTTTCAATAAATGAAAACATTGCTTTAACTTCTCTCTCATCGGCAATATCCGCCCGAAACGTAATGATATTGTTGAATTTCTTTTTCAACTCTTTTATCCTGGGGTCAGAAATTTCATTTACTATGAGAGTCGCACCCAAAGTTCCCAGTACATAACAAATCCCAGCAGCAAGTCCATTTCCTCCTCCCCCTGTAATCAGTATTTTTTTATCTTTCAGATCCATCATCTAGTACTAAATTACACCATACTTTTCAAATGCTTCGCAAGCACTCATTCCCTTTAAAATTTCTTTTTGTACCACTTTTTCCTCTCCGGCTTTCTCAATCGCTTCAAGGATGATTTCTTCTTCCATTTCATATGGTATCACACAAACACCATCCAGGTCTCCAAAAATGATGTCTCCCGGACGAATAACCACTTTTCCAATTTGAATAGGAACCCGATAATCTACTACCTTCCCTCTTACTTGCTGATCCTGGGAATATGATCCATATGAAAACGTGGGAAAATCAGCATTCAGAATTCCGTGTGTATCCCGGGAATACCCATCCAAAACAGCTCCTGAGGCATTTAATATCTTGGCCCTGGTAGTCATTATCTCTCCCCAAAGAGCATAACTGGGAGAAGATCCTGTACAGATATATACTTCATTTTCCTTGAGGTCATCCAAAGCTTCCAGCATCACCCCGAAAGGTTTATCCGATAACTCACCGGTTATTGCTGAAGAATCTATATCCGCCTCCACAACGGGGAATGCCCTTCCTACTACTACCATATCATCTTTGAGAGGGCGAATATGTGGAGGTAAGAACTGATGAATGTAATTTTTCCTGTCCATACTATCTCCTATTACCGCAGAATATAATTCCTTCTTCATAATACTAAATAGTTGAGAATCATTGCGCCATGTTGTATTTTTCATCTCCTGTTTTAAAATTAATTATTTGATATACTTACAATTAGATATATGACTGTGCTACGGGTCAAAAGCTTTTGATTCTCCGCTCACATGTATTTCTAAATTATTGCTTAAACCGATTCCAGAAAAATTCTTTTTCCATTTCCATTTTTACTCCTTTCAGCGGCCTCCATAAAAGTGAAAATCTCAAGTGTTTCCGCGATGGAAACGGGTGGATTCTTTGTATCAAAAAATTTAACAATTTCATGCAACAAACCGTTATAACCATCAAATTCATTTAGCATCTGAATACCGTCTTCAGCATACACCAGACCACCATAGCCTCCCTTACCTTTTCTGATCCCCCGGAAGGTACCCACACGGTTATCATTCCACATACCAACTACAAGATCAGTATCTTCGGTATAGGTTCTTTCTACCCATTTGCAGCCTGTACCCATCAGGGTGAATAATATCTCCACCCCGTGTACACCATACCAAAACAGATCCGGATGATGTTCTTCAATATGGGCAGGACTATAGGCATCCACACCATTAATTTGCCCTATACTCCCGTTCCTGATTTCTTCAGCACCATTTAAAAATCGTAACGAAGAAGAGGAAAACATGGGAGTGCCGGACTCTTTAGCAGCTTTAGCAATTTTCCGAGCGTCTTCAATGGAACCGGCAAAAGGTTTATCTATAAAAACCGGCAATCCTGCCTCGAATACAGGTAATACCTGCTCCAAATGTTTGTTCCCATCAATAGTCGTCAAAATAACATAGTCAACTTGATCAACAAGGGCTGAAATGGAATCCACAATTTCTACACCATGCTTTTTCACCTCGGCTGTAAATTCCGGAATTCGATTCTTCCATGCCAATATATTTTCTGTTCCTCTGGGATAGGCTGCGACAACCTTGTAATTACCAAATTCTCCAGACATTGCAGTATTTAAAGATTTGACAAAAGCAGGGCTATGTCCTGTATCCAAACCTATCATCCCTACCTTTTTTACCGTGTTCTGGACTCGTCCCATACCAAAAGATTGAAAGGGTTGAATCAGTCCTATCCCAACACCTGTGGCAACAGACTTTTTTAAAAAACTCCTCCTATTGGACTTCATTTTAATTTTTTGCATTTCTATTCAATTAATAATTAAATGTTGACATCTCTATATACTCATGGCGTTTTGGTTTGACCGGTAATCTGGGCAGAAAAAAATGGATGATATCGAAGCAAAAAACGCAGACATTGCCGGGGTTACGTCGAGGCTTTCTGATGATGAAAACAGCCATTTTTGTCCGGCCCGCAGGGATCCCTTGGGAACAGAAAACGGTCAAAATCAAGCGTCATGGTTATAAATACTCTGAAGGAAACTTCCAGGGATCACGATACTCAGGTACTGCCATTTTCTTAGCCTTCTTATCACCAATAATTTCTTCCGATTCAGGATCAAACTTGATAGATCTTCCCAACTTCAAGGACAATATACTAAGTTGAATAGGCATATCGACTTTAATGTGATAATCTGCATTGCATAAAGGCTGCTCTCCTTTTCTAACGGCGTTTAGCCATTCGAGTTCCTGCCCTGGCGAAGAGGGAATCGTTTCTTTTGGAGCAGACATTCCAGCCATACGATCTCCTTCAGGTATTAAAATATGTGAATTATAATCTGTAATTAACGTACCATTGACTCCATGAAAATAGATACCCAACCTTCTTCTTGTTCCGGTTTCATATCCTTTGCCTGTTTTATCAGCATTTTGGAAAGCCCAACCATGACTATTGGTCGAAGATTGCATCCAGGTCATTGTCAAGTTAGGGTATTGCCATATAACTTCGTGGTTGTCATAAGCATCCCCGTCATCACGAATAGTATACCTACCACCCATAGCACTGATTTCTGTAGGGTATCCCAACTCTAAAGCCCAAATTGGTAAATCTGTGATATGAGGTGCCATCCCAAGTGTCCAACCTCCACTAAAATCCATCCAGAAACAATGATAAAAGGCATCTTTTACCAGGTTGGGGTTAAAGGATTGCATAGGTGAAGGACCTACCCAAAAGTCCCAATCCAGACCAGAAGGGACCTTGCCTGTATTCATACCTGAACCTACACCGTTGGGGGCTTCGTTCATAACAAAAAAAGTTCGAACGGTATTGATAGCACCCAGATTTCCGGAGCGTACCAATTCCACCATTCTACGGTAATGATCACCGGCGTGAATTTGTGTGCCGATTTGATTGATTGTTCCATGCTTACGAAATGCATTTCTTATTACCAGGCTTTCTGCCGGAAACATAGACATTGGCTTTTGCAAATAAACATCGACACCAGCTTCAGCCGCTGCCACCGCTTGCAACGCGTGCCAATGGGCAGGTGTAGCTATTATCACAGCATCCAGGTCCGGATGTTCCAATAATTTTCTAAAATCTCGGTACCCTGTACACGTACTTTTATACTTTTCCACTATGGGATCAAGGCGCTCTGACCAGACATCACAGGCGGCCACCAGTTCGACACCCTCATCCTGCATACAAGCCTGTAAATTAGCTTTCCCTAATCCTCCACAACCAATAATACCTAAATTAATTTTATCATTTGGCGCCGTTCTATTTTCTTTATTGATAACAGCTGAAGGTACAATATATGGCATAGAAATAGCTGATAGCGCTGTTGTTTTGACAAACTTCCTTCTATTTATAGATGGTTGAGATATTCTTTTTTTATTCATTCTTCACGATTTTTATTATATGACTGATTAAATTATTGTCCCCTGAAAAAAGGTATAGATGAATTTTCTGAATGATAATCATCCCACCACTTTTGATAAATTCCGGATTCCTTTAATTCCCCTTCGTACACAACGATTCTATATTTCAATTCCAATGGTTCATTAACTGTTAGTAAAAACCTGCTACCGGGGGTAGGGAAAGTCGGCTGCACCCAGGACAAATCGGGATATTCAACCCAATCTCCCGGATATTCAGGATTGGATGAATGCTGTAATACAACCATTCCACTTATTTCTCCTGAATTCTCAAATATTCCACTAAAATCAGACCAGGCCCTCAACCTTTTTTGCGAAGTCGAATCGGTGTGGTATTGAATCTTTTGATTATCTGGTGTCTGCATCCTTATATTCAATCCTCCATAACTATCGGTATTCCGAGTTGCAATAGTAATACTATCTTTCAGTGCATTAAATCGAAAGGCCAAATCTATAATCCTATAATTCCCATTTTTTTCATACACCCTGATAATTGCTTGTTCATTGACAATAGCTTCCCTATCTTCCCACCGCCAAATATTTTCCGCCTGTAACTGAGCATACTGCTTTTCATTAGACATTTCAATTCTGCCTGTAGGACGCGCAAACACTTTCTGCAAGGCATAAATATCCCCTTGTTCTGAACCAAACTGGACCTCTGGCCATGCCCAGAATATTCCCCTGTGATGGGGGTGACCACCAGCTGGCCAGTCGCGTGTCAACATTTCCCCTTTTAACCCATATAAAGGATGTATATAATTACTCCGGGGAATAGCATACAACTCAGCCGTAACAAATGTGTCTCTTTCTCTACGATTATAATTTTCGGGTTTAGCATCTTCTAACCTTACTACATTCTCATCATATACAGTTTGATAATTATATTGCAATATGGTCTTATTATTCTCTTCGAATATGTACTGGCCGTTTTCCGGATTTCTTTTTACAATTAATCCCGGATCAGCTGAATCCATTTGACAACTAAATAACTGCAGAACTAAAATCCAAATACATGGATTTCCGTATGTGTTTCGATATAAAATCTTCATTGGCTTGCGTTTTATAATATCTTAAAAATAATGATTCTCATATTTGAATCTTTCATTCTGTTTTATAAAATGATGCCTTCTTCATAATTTGCAACAATTCATTGACCTTTTCAGGGTATTCTTCAGCCCTATTGATAGTGGGCACCTCTTCACGAGCATAATCAAATAGTTCTATCTCATTTGGTTTGTCATTCCTATCCCACACCATCAATCTGTAATTTTCATCCCTTACTGAATATCCTTTTGCCCCAAATGCCTCTCTTGCACTAAAGGAAACATTCTTCACCCTGGCATCTGGATCATTAATTACACCTACCAAACTTTTTCCTTCCAAATAATCCGGTTTAGTCAATCCGCACAAATCACTTAAAGTAGGGAAAATATCAACTGTTTCTACAATGGATTCCGTCCGTACACCAGCGGATTTCAAATTAGGTATTTTGATTATCAGCGGACTGTTGAGGGCCAGATCATAATTCGTATATTTTCCCCAGATGCCATATTCGCCAAGGTGCCATCCATGGTCTCCCCACAATACAACAATGGTTCGATCTTCCATCCCCAATGATTTAATTTCATCCAAAACTTTACCTATTTGAGCATCGACATAACTCACCGCAGCACAATAGCCATGTTTAAGGATTTTCCCTTTTTCGCGAGAAATAATATAATTACTTGTATCGCCAGTCCATGTATAATGCGTTCTTGGTTCGTAACTTTCTCTATTACTATGTAAAGAAATTCTAGAATCAATTTCATTTGGAGGATTTGTCACCCTGGCCGCCTCCAATTCATTCTGATCGTAAAGATCCCAATATTTTTTTGGGGCATTAAAGGGTAAATGAGGTTTATAAAATCCCACTGCCAAAAAGAAAGCAGTATCCTTCAGAGCATTTAATTGTTTAATTGCCTCCTGAGCATTCAATCCATCAGCATATCCTTCATCAGACACATCCCCTGCTTCAAAAGGAGGCATTCCCGTATCATTTTGACGATCATATCCATATCTTCTAAACTTACCATGATTATATGAAAAAAATGCATTCCAGGGATTTTTCCACTTTCCAACGGGGGCATAGGTAGTATCCCAGCTATAAGGTACTTCTGGTACTAATTGCAAAGAATCCATTACGCCTCCGGGCTTATGGCTGATTTTACCGATCCCAACCGTTTTATATCCGTTTTCCTTAAATAATTGAGGTAGAGAAAAAATGCTGTCTGGTTTTTGACCTGATACCCTTATAGAACTAAAGACATCCCAATTCAAAGTTCTGCGTCCTGCCAATAAGGTAGATCTTGAAGGACCACATGCAGCGCAGTTAACAAAGTGATTCATAAAAACCCTACTCTCAGCCCCTAATTGGTCAATATTGGGGGTGTGCATATAAGTTGCTCCAAAATAATTTATTTCCGGGCGTAAATCGTCTACTGCAATAAACACCACATTCCATTTCTTCTGAGAGAGACCTTCTTTATTTGTCGAACAGCTGCCCAAAATGAGGAGAAGAACCATTATGTGTAGAAATATAAATATCTTCATCTATTGTAATTTATAGATAATCCAGGTAAAATTAGTCGTCTAACACCAGCCTGGATTTTGAGTAAGGGCTTCATTCAATGTCAATTCTTCCGTCGAAACAGGACTTAAATAGTCTCTTTGTAGATTAAAACCATATCCATTTGGCAATTGGTCTTTTAATGGATCAAAGTATCCATCTGTCAAATTAAAATTTTCCGCTGACAAATTGGGATAGTTGACATTATTAAATTTAGCACCCAAAGGTCGTTGGTTTGTAATTAATTCATCTGCAGCAGCCCATCTGGCTATATCATCCCACCTAAACCCTTCTGCAACTAATTCAATCCTCCTTTCCCTTCTGATTTCATTAATTACTGGGGACAATTCAGGAAAATCCCAATTTGGGTCAACTTGAATTTCTGAAATCACCAAATCAGGCATACTTACTCTTGTCCTCAATAGGTTAATACTTTTATCCAAATCATTTTGTGTTATAATTCCCAATTCGGCCTTCGCTTCTGCATAAATCAATAAGGCTTCTGCATAACGCATTATTACCCATCCGGTGTAGCCCACACCGGAGGTGGTTTGGCTTGCGTGATGAACAGGATCAAAGTTCAGGGTTTTACATATTTGATATCCTGTTGTATTTTTGGTATGAGCCGGCAATTCCACTACTGGTCTATTAAATACTGTGGTATCACCCTCTGATATTTGCAGAGGAAATCCCGGAGTAAATACCGTTTGCTTCATTCGCAAATCTCTATTTTCCACTACCAGTTGCAAATTATCATCACCTTGATATAGTACATTCTTTTCTCCGGATGATTGAAATATGGGGTGACCATCTGTACAAAGATATGAATCGATAAGGGATTTTGTCAAACCGGCCCCTCCGGATAACCCTCTTGCAGTCTGAAACATTCTGGCATGTCCGAGTCCAAGGGAAACGTCGTATTTTTTCCACAATAAGACTTCTGAGTGATTAGAATAGTCAACTTCTCCGAACATAAAATAATCCCAATCGGGATTCCCTGTATTATGGATAGAATATGCCCCGCTATTTATAAGAGTTTCAGAAGCTTCAACAGCCTGCGAAAAATATCGATCCGGGTCGGGATTAGAAACCCCAAATACACTCCCAGCATGATATTTTTCCCAGGTTCCTTCGTATAATGCGACACGTGACTTAAACAATAATGCAATTCCCCTTGACAAACGGGTTCTGTCTTCTGTAATTTCAGAAGGTAAATATTCAATGGCCAGATCTAATTCTGATAGGATATAATCTATAACCTCATTTCTCGGAGTTCTGGGGGCATATAGACCTTCAGAATTTGTATTTAGTGGCTCCGTAATTAAAGGGACTGCACCGTATTCCTTCACTAAATCAAAATACAATTTAGCCCTAAAAAAATGAGCTTCTCCTACAAATCTCTGGTAATCTTCGAATTCAGCATCCACCGTTTGATAATTAGCAAGAAATATATTAAGTGCTCTGATACTACTGTAGTCCCACCCTCCTGAACCAGGTACAACTCTACTCCCCAACAATCTGGGATAGGCTAAAGCAAAGGCCATATCATTGCCGTCCCTATCCTCCTCAAAAATAAATTCATACCTATCAGAACCAGAAACCGGAAAGACCGTAGGATAAAATTGGTTAACATATAATTCTAAATCATTGACCGTCTTCCAATAATCAACCGTTGATATTTCATCCAAAGGGAAACGATCCAAATGCTCCTTACAAGAAGTAAGGGAAAGTATTATAAAGCCGAAAAATATTAAATTTAAAAATTTCATATCTATTTATTTTTATAGACCTACATTTATTCCAATCGCAAAAACTCTTCTTTGTGGATGCACTTTTCCAACACCCCATCCTACAGAGTTTAGTGCTTCAGGGTCTAATAGTTTGGTTAATGGGGTCAGGGTCAACAAGTTTTCTCCCGATAAAAACAACCTCACATTATCCATTCTCAATTTTGTCAACATTTCCTCTGTAAATGAATATCCAATTGTTAGATTTTTCAATCTCACATAGGAAGCATTTTCCATAAAACGTGTTTGGATTTCCTTATTTTTATAATCTTCCTGGGACAAATAAGGTCGAGGGTAAAAGCCATTGGTATTAGGTCCCAAAATATTTGTTTCATCCGATGGTCTCCAATAATCAGTAGTCTGTGTCCAAACATTCATATTCCACCATTGATGGCCATTAAAACCAAAGTATGACATATCCGTAGGTTCAAAGGCAAAGTCTCTTTTCAAGACTCCCTGCCAGAACATACGAATATCAAAACCTTTCCAGGTTACTCCACCGGACACACCCAACAAAAATCTTGATAAATTATTCCCGATTACTTTAAAGTCTCCGGGAGAATTAGCAGTCCCTTCCCCTCTTGTAATTTTATTATCTCCATCTAAATCAGAATACCGAATATCACCTGGTCCCCATCTGGGAAAGAAAATAGATTGGTCCGGACCTGCTTCTACCTCGCTTTGGGTCTGGTAAATACCATCACTCACCAAACCATAAATATCTCCGACCACTCTTCCTTCAAACCAGGTACTCAAGGTTTTTGTTGGATTGTTATATTGGGTAACCGTGGATACATTGTCTGCCAAATTAGCCGTTACATCATACCTAAGACCATTGTCAAACTGATCCTGCCACTTCAATTGAATTTCAAAACCATTGGTTTCTAAAGTAGCATTATTTGAAAGAGGTACTGATGTTCCCAATACTCGGGGCAAAGCTTCTGCAGGACCAAACATATTTGTTGTCTCCCTTGAATAAATATCAAAAGTTGCACTCAACCTTCCACGTAAAAAAGTGGCATCAATGCCGAAATTTAACGTTGTAGAAGTTTCCCATGTAAGGTCCTCTCTCACTAAACCAGGAGCAAGGGTATAATTAGGGCGATTATCTCCCATTATCCATCCAAGGTTTTGACTAATTCCGAGTGTATTTAAGTATAAATAATTATCAACATTTTGATTTCCTAAAGATCCGTAAGAAAGACGGAACTTGAGAATATTGACAACCGGTTCAATGTCTCTCCAGAAATTTTCATTCGAAATATTATAACCCGCAGAAGCTGAAGGGAAAAAGCCCCATCTTCTATCTTGCGCAAATCGCGAAGAACCGTCATATCTGGCGTTAACTTCGAATAAATAAATCTCCTTTAAATTGTAGGTAAAACGACCAAAAGTTCCCATGGTAGACCAATGCGACTTTGAGTCATCCAGAAAGAATTCCCCGGTAGCAGTGCTAAGAGAAGTAACATTACTGGTTACTATTTCATTTCTCTTACCCCAAAGTCTGTCAAATTGATTCAATTCCGTCTCAAAACCTCCAAGGATTCCAAAGTTATGCTTGTTATCTATATTCAAATTATACGATGAAATAACATTGAAAAGCTGGTAATTTTCGTTGCTGAATTCACTTTCAAAAGCATCAATGGGATAAGCGATAATATATTCTTCACCTGATGGAAAGCTTCCGGTCACTGTTTCCTCATTGTCATCTCTTCTTAAAGAATTGTTTCTGTAATTATATCTAAAACGTGTTTTCCAGTTAGTAACTGGTTCAAACTCAATCCCAAGCGACAAATTATACGTATTCTCCGAAATATTTTCTTTCCCACCATTTAGCATAGGAATATAAGATATGTTTGAGAATTCACCATTGGGTAATATCAATGGCCTGAAAGAATTGTTCCTGTAAAAGTTGTGATACATTGTAGTACGATCCCAACCTTGCTGCGTATTAAAATATTGAAATTGCTCATTAATTAATTTGGCATTTAACGTTACAGAAACCCAATCAGCAGGATTTGATCCTACATTCATAGTCACATTGTACCGATTATAGTGATTATCTCCGTACCGAAGTTCTCCGGGTTGGTCCCACACTCCCGCTGATATAAAATAAGAATTATTTTCACCCCCTCCACTTACACTTAAATCATGTTTTTGTCTCATTACCCTATCATCATAATAGATGTGCAACCAATCATTGTTTCCATTCCCTGCAATACTCCAAATACCATTTCCCCGCCAATCACTTCCATCTTCCATTAGCCAGGTTTCTTCGGAAATATTGCCTTCCATGTAATCCCTGACACGGCTGTAATTTTCCTCCGTAAAATTTGCACCCAAACCTGCATTGATACTGGCTTGATCATGGGCTGACATATATTCCAGAGAATTGGCCATATGAGGCAACCCAATAGGACTGGAAAATGATATATTATTAGAATAACTTACTGATACACGCTCATTATTAGATCCTTGTTTCGTCTTAATCAATATAACTCCATAAGGTGCTCTTGCTCCGTAAATGGCTGAAGCTGCAGCATCTTTTAGTACAGAAATAGATTCAATATCACTTGGATTGATAGCATTGATATCCATTGGGACACCATCAACTAAAACAAATGGAGCTGTATTTCCTGTTAAAGACCCCAATCCCCTAATGTCAATATTTAATTCTCCTCCCGGTTCAGCACTCATTCCCGAAGTACTAATATTTAAATTAGGAACCACACCTTGTAAGGTTTCACTTACATTGGTTACCGGCCTACGTTCAATCTGTTCTGTACTTACCGTAGCTACAGACCCTGTCATGTTTACCTTTTTTTGCGTTCCGTATCCTACAACTACAACTTCGTCCAATGTCTGTGAATCCTCCAGTAAGGTTATGGTTAAATCACCCCTACCATTGACATCAACCTCTTTGGTTTGATACCCCAAATATGATATGATTAAAACCGCCCGTTCATCTATATCGATAAGTTGAAAACGACCTTCCAAATCCGTAGCCACACCTCTATCGGTTCCTTTTACTAAAATATTGACCCCTATTAATGGCTCTCCATTTTGGTCAACTACTTGTCCTTTGATAGTAATGGGGACTTTAATAGGGTGTTTTAAACAAAAATAATTGCTGGCATTTGTGCAATGTAATATGTTCTCTGAGTCGTATATCTTCCGGTCTTTTGCAATACTATTGACTGAGAAATACAAAATCATAAACACGGACAAAATTACCATTAAAATTTTCTCCTTTTTCATAATCTAAAATATTTGAACAAAATTCATAAATTAAATATAATTAATATGTAAATAATTAAATTTCAATATATATACAACTGAGTTCATGTTTAAACCCTTTCAGTTTTACCATAAAATAAAACACCACCAGTAGGTTATCCGATTACATCTCAATAATTAATAACTATTATGACGATAATACCCAGGAAAATAACATTGTTATAATCTTGGAGCACGCACTGAAATTGCGCCCTTCACTTTCGTTTTATATGACATTACCAAGAGCGTATATTTTCAATAAAACACCATTATATAATTCTGATTTATTACGTATAACATTTAAATAGCAATCCATCTTCCAATTCAATGAGCAAATCAAATCGTCAAGACAAATCATTACCTGAAACCACTCAATACATATTTTAATTTCAACTACGCCTTACTTATAATTTTATAATTTCATCATGAGAGTAAATCTAATAATTAAATAAAAACATTACTATAAATATTATATTGCAGCATTATTTTGATATATTTAAGAATGCTGGAAAAGTTAGATTTCAAGTCAACTACTTACAGAAAGATCTATGATTTACGACCATGTAATATTCCAGGACTTATTTTACTGGGCCACTACACTTATCATCAAGCTGGGAATATATTAGAAAAACACCAACATAACGACATGCTTGAAATTTGCTATCTTGAAAAAGGAAAGCAGGTATACGAAATCGAATCTACCCAGTACTTACTTAGAGGCGGAGATCTTTTAATCACCCGACCAGGATTAATTCATGGAACCAGCAATTATCCAGAATCTGTCGGAAGCCTGTATTGGATGATACTTAAAATGCCTGCCAGTGACAAGCCTCTCCTGGGACTGAATTCGGAATTTAGTTCTTGTCTATGCTCCCAACTTTTGGATGCTCCTAATGTTCACTTCTCTGGAAATCAACGCATCAAAAGACTTTTCCAAAAAACTGAGAATCAATGTAGAGATCATGCAACACCTTCCAGGAACATTAAAATTTTAAACAATATTCTATCGATAATAATTGAAGTTATTGAATTATCCCATGTTAAAAATACCAAACATTTACCCGGAGATATCCACAGAGTTACCCAATATATACAAGACAACATAGATGAATTATTGACTATAGATGAACTTAGTGAAATTACCGGGTTGTCACAATCCCGATTTAAACACAAGTTCCGACAATACGTCGGCCGAAGCCCTATAGATTATATAAATAGCATGAAAATAGAAAAAGCCAAAGCGATGGTACCAGATGCCCCTTCGATTCAAAGTATTGGATATCAATTAAATTTTTCTTCCCCTGCCTATTTCTCTCACGTATTCAAGAAATACACAAGAATGACACCAAAAGAATATAAAAAGAAGGTGAAAAACTAATTTACAACCTTTGATAGCTTATAACCCAGAATAATTTAGCTCTCATAGCTTTATCTACCTATCGACAGTGATCTCCAACTCATCTCCCATCCCTTTCTGCAATTCCTTCAACTCAGTCAGCAATTCTTTTACCTTTTCCTGATATTCTTCCTTTTCCGCCAAATCAATCATTTCATTGGGATCTACCGCGACATTATACAAACGTACTTTATCTATACCGGGATAAAAAATCAATTTGTAATCCCCTCTTTTGACCATCCGTTGCAGGTCTATGTAGGCTCCGTATATACTTTTATAATGACCTTCCTTTTCCGGATCTATTATTATATCCCTGAAGCTTTTAAATTCTACATATTCCGGTTTAGAAATGCCTGCTAATTCCAGTGATGTTGCCATAATGTCCTGTAAATACACTTCCTGCTCCCTTCTTTCACTTGCAGGGATATCCGGACCTACAACCATCAGAGGCACACGCATACTGTGATCATACATATTCTGCTTACCGATCAACCCGTGATGACCTACCGACAACCCATGGTCCGCTGTAAAAAAAATATACGTATTATCCGTTTCTCCCGCTTCTTCCAGGGCATCTAGAATTTCACCTATTTGTGTATCCAGATGCGATATAATTGAATAATATTCCTGCCGGTGTTTTTGAACAGCATATTCCGTACGCGGAAAAGGGGCCAATGCTTCGTCCCGCAAACCCGGCCCCACACCGATATCATCTTTGTATGGGTATTCCGGAAGATAATTATCCGGTACATCTATATCATCCACATTATATAGATCCTGGTATTCCTGTGGGGACTGCCGGGGATCGTGTGGGGCATTAAAAGCCACGTACATAAAAAATGGATTGGGTTTTTGGGAAGAGGTCTTGACAAACTCCAGGGCATCATCTTTGACCACTTCACTCCAATGCTTCCCCCCTTCCCAAAATCCTCCAAAGCTCGTATCCGTAGGATCCCAACTATCATCATCTGCTGACAACGGTCGATTATATCCTACCGGCATAGCAGCAGCTACATCTCCTCCATTCCTAATAGCTTCAGCAACCTTTCGGCCTCCTCCCCCTTTACCCCAGGCATCGGCCGGCATTCCAGGACGAATGTGTTTCGCCGTTTGAAAAACATAGTCCGCTGAGGCTTTGACATGCCACTTTCCTGTCATATAAGTATCGTATCCCGCTCCCTCCATTAATTTACCCCAGGTCTGATCCAAGGCAATGCTGTCTTTATCCTGCCATTTGCCCGCCATTTCTTTCGCCCGCCACAAATATCTTCCCGAGATGATCATCGACCGGGAAGCCACACAAATGGCACCATTCCATCCCCCCATATTGTACGCATGGGTAAATGTCGTTCCGCCGCGTACCAATCGATCCAGATTTGGCGTCCGGATGATTTCATTCCCCAATGCACCTATGGCCTCATAGGTCATGTCATCTGCAAAAATGAATACAATATTCGGTTTTTCAACTGTGTGTTTCTTATCTCCAGTAGATGATTGGCATCCAAACAATACAACTAAACAGACAATACATTGCCAGATTTGATTTTTCATTCTAAAACTCTATTTGATTTAATAATCAGCACCTGTAGCACTTCGTTCCTGGGACAATTTCCATTTTTCCCAACTGCTTACCAAATTAGAAAATAATTCATCTTTTTCCTTAGAAAGATCTTTTTCTTCTCCCGGGTCCTCTAATAGATCGTATAGTGAAAAGGTTCCTCCATTATCATCGCTATATATTTTATACCGATCCCTTATTATTGCTGCCTGGTCCTCAATCCTGAAGGCCAAGTACCTTTCAGTATTTGTCCCCGCCAACATTTCTATGAGATTCTGCCCGTCATACGGACGATTAAACTTTCCAATGTCTATTCCTATAATGCCTGCTATGGTAGGAAAATAATCAGAGGTAAAACAAGGGAAATCCACTTTCCCTGGTTCTACCTGTCCGGGCCATTCCATAATGCCCGGAACCCGTATACCCCCCTCATGTAAACTTCTCTTCCGACCCGATAGCCCTTTTGTACGACCACGGGTCCTCCCTTCGTCCGAGCTCTTGCCTTCAGGTCCGTTGTCACTTGTAAAAAATAATACAGTATTTTTTTCAATACCCAATTCACGTAAGTGGTTCCTCAATCGTCCTACTTGATCATCCATAGCAGAAATACATCCGTAATAATGCTGCTCGTCTTCAGACAAACTGCTGTACATATCACGGTATTCCTGTCCTGTCAATACAGGTAAATGTGGAGTATGAAACCATATAACACTAAGGAATGGTTTCTCCTTTTCCACAGCCCTATCAATAAATGGTATAACCCGATCCATAATCACCCTGGAATCATCTCCTCCTAAATTATCACAAGCTTTTTCACCCGGACCTTTCCAGTATGCAGTGCCGTAATATCCCCCTTCTACCTGCGATTTATTCACTCCTCCGGATTGAATAGGAGGCGTCACCATCGGATCCCAGGTCGGAACCTTTGATTCAGTGACAAAACATTCATCAAATCCATTCTCCCATGGAGGAGAATAATGCTTATCATTCTCCGGACGACCACCTCTATTAGCGTCTAAATCTGATCGGGTCAAAGTCCCCAGGTGCCATTTGCCAAAATGGCCCGTAGTATACCCTTCATCTTTTACCATCTCCGCCATCGTAACTTCTTCCTGAAGAATGTGTCCACAATTTGCATAACAAATGCCATACCGCATCGGATGACGTCCCGTAATAACGCTCCCACGTGTAGGAGAACAAACTGCTGAAGCTGCATAAAAGCGCGTAAACTCAATGCCATTGGAAACCATTGCGTCCAGGTTTGGGGTTTTCAAATGGGGATGTCCATTATACCCCGTATCACCCCAACCCTGATCATCTGTCATTATCAAAATAATATTTGGAGATTGACTTTGTGAATATAATCCTGGCAAAAAGAACAAACCCGTTGCTATAAATATAAAAAAAGGAGTGTTAATATTGCTTTGAAATATGTTTCTCATTGAAGCTGATTTTTACTTATTATTCAATTGGAAATATTTATCCTCAGATATTACAGGCCCTAATTGATTCTTTCTTTTACTACCTTTGTGGGACATAGCGTTCAATTTATCGCGTGGAATATCATACAGTGATCTGTCCAATTGCTCATAATCGGGATGTTCATCTGCCTCCGGTATAAATGATAGAATTTCTTGTACCTGATTCCTTATATTCTCAACTGTTTCAATATCGGAATTCGCTATATCTTTAGTTTCGTAAGGGTCGGTTGACAAATCATACATTCTTTGAATTCTCCTCAAGGTATCTATATATATCTTATACCTTTCATTGCGCATGATGCGGTCCCTGAATGTAAAATGGTTCCGGATTCGACCTCTTTTATCTATGGAGGCCGGATGACTCCCCATTGACAATACCCATTTTTTATTTTCGGTCACTTCCTGCTGACCATTTACAACCGATGCAAAGGATTTTCCATCGATCGAATATTTATCTTCCAACTCTTTAGTGCCACTTAACTCCATCAATGTAGGAAACAGGTCCGTAAAATCCACCAGCGCATCAGATACTTGTCCTTCTTTTATGACACCGGGATTATTCATAATAAAGGGCGCATTAATACCATTTTCGGTAAGGTAGGATTTTCCTCCAATAATGAATTCTCCATCTTTCCGACCTGCTATCGCCGGTGTCGTTCCATTATCAGTCGTAAAAATCACATAAGTATTATCGCGGATTTGTAAATCATTAAGGGCCTTCATTATTTTTCCAACAATAAAATCCGTGTAACGGACCATCGCCTTGTGTTTTTCGATTTTTGATTCTGCATTGGGTTCAAGAGGTGTGGCAACAAATGGAGTATGTGTGAGGACCATGGGGTAATACACCAGAAAAGGATTATCCCTATTCTCACTCATAAAATCTATCGCAAAATCTGAGAACAGGTCCGGCCCAAATTGCCCTTCATACGTTTGGCTTCCATCTTTTGAATGAATATACGGATCCCAATACCGCTTATTACTGATTTCTTCATTTCCTCCTTCCCCACCAGTCCACATAAAATATTCGTCAAACCCACCATTTACCATAGCCTCCGGTTCCAATCGAAAATCATTAATTTGCCATTTTCCCGTAGCACAGGTCTTGTAACCTGCATTGCGTAGGGACCGGGCAAAAACAGGATATTTATCCGGGTCAAATCTTGCGCCATGTCCCCATCGCGGAACGTCATAGTGGTTGATCCATCCATTGTTATACGGATATTGTCCGGTCAACAGGGCGACCCGGCTCGGTGTACACTGCGGCATGGAATAAGCATTCGTAAATCGGATTCCCGTCTCTGATAACCGGTCAATTTCAGGGGTCTTTATGTCTCCGGCTCCATACGCTCCAATCCATTCTTTGCCCAGATCATCAACTAATATTATAACAAAGTTTGGCTTACTCTTTTCGCCTGATTGCTTACAACCGACTAAAATGATTATCCAACATAGACTAACAATTATATATTTAGCAGGCTTCCTGTTCATTTGATTTATTATTACCATCCCGGGTTTTGCGAAATATTAGGATTTGCATCTAAAATACTTTGCCGCATAGGCAAAAGATAAAATTTTTCTTGCCAAACTCTATTATACTCTTCTCCATCGGGTTTAAATTTAGGCCCATCCAAATCACCTGGTAATTCAGTACTCTCAGGGATACCAAATACCTGCCCTATCACTTGATCACCTAATTTGTATCTCCAAATATCAAACCACCTTTGGGGTCCTTCGGCTGCAAATTCATAACGTCTTTCCAAAAGTATTGCATCTATCATGCCATTACCGGTAGTCCCTCTGGTTATTGTAGGCAATCCTATGTCACTATACAAAGGCATACCTACACGTGCCCGAACCCGATCCAGATACTCAAGTGCTTCTTCATCATTACCCCGTGCAGCTAGCGTTTCGGCATACATCAATAGTATTTCAGAATATCTAATAATTTTGTAATCAGAATTTCCCTGATCCAGGGCTTGCAAATCATAATCTAAATATTTTTTAAACCCGTATCCTGTAGGATTTGAAGGACGAGTAATATCATCGGTATTTGGCGGTATGGCCGGATGAGGTTGGTAAATATAAGTATTGACAGGATCCCC
The DNA here is from genome assembly GCF_021729145.1 of Membranihabitans maritimus. Taxonomy (GTDB): domain Bacteria; phylum Bacteroidota; class Bacteroidia; order Chitinophagales; family Saprospiraceae; genus Membranihabitans; species Membranihabitans maritimus. The sequence goes on from NZ_JAJSLW010000013.1 coordinate 135,767, forward strand.
TTTTGCCGGTAATTCATCACCAGGTAACACAGCACAAGCCCGAAGCCTGGGGTCCCTGTTTTCCCATGGATTGGACGGATCATATTCCGGATCATCTCTGGGAAATAAACCGTTAATGGTTTGAACCTCTTCAATAAAATCTGAAGTATATCCGGGACGACTTTGGTTATTTCCAAATCGAGCTGCCGGTCCCCTCCAGGAACCTTTTTGTGCAATTCTTCTGGCCAAAGGATGCGTTCTCAACTCCGGGATAAAAATATTTGATAGAATCGTTTCTGAAGACACCAGATCCGAACTGGTTGTAAATTGGGCTTCAAACCCCTCTATACCGTCTGCTAATTCAAATTGACCGCTATTAATAATCTCTGCACAGGCTGATTCGGCTGCCTCATACATCCCGGATACATCATTATGCCAGCCAATAGCATTTAAATGAGCTCTCGCTTTAAGTGCCAAAGCAGCCCATTTTGTAAATCTCCCAACATCGTTTCCTTCATATAGTACTGGTAAGGTTGATGCGATTTCTTCCAATTCCGAAACAATCCAATTAAAAACTTCTAATCTTGGGTCTCTCGAAGGCAACGCATCTGCGGGTATGACTTCTGTTATTAATGCAACATCCCCATAAACAAAAATCATACGCTCATATAACCAGGCCCGCATAAACCGGGCTTCAGCACCATGCCTTTCACGCAAACTTTCATCGGTATATTCCGCATCAGGCAATGCTTCCAGGAAGAAATTTATATCTGCAATTTGGTCATACTTATAAAAATCATCCAAAATATAAGTATCTCCAGGTTGACTCACAGTAAGCCAATTAAAATCCGATCCCATTCGACCTTGTGAATTAATATTTCTGTGAATAGCATCGTCTGTCCAAAAATAAGGCACCAACTCACCTTCATTCTCCAAATCAGGGTGAGGCAAAAATGTGTATATATGATTAAGAGCAAAGCCCATATCAGTCTGAGTCTTAAATACAGATTCTGAAGATAATTCATCAAGGTCTGTAACATCCAAAAATCCACTACAGCTGTTGAGTAATAAAAATAAGGAGAGATTTATATATATAATTGAAATTTTCATAAGCGTTTTCTTTTTAGAATTTTACATTAATACCTGCGGAAAAGGTCAATGGTAATGGGTAATCCACAGCTCCCACCCCTAATTCAGGATCCCAACCATATTCGAATGCCGGGCTATTGGTCCATACGGTACCTAGGTTTTCTAAAGACACAAGTAAACCCAGACCTTTTATTATTCTAAGTCTATCAATTACAGATTTTGAAAAATCATAAGACAATGTAATATTCTGTATTTTGATAAATTCATTGTTAAATATTAGATGTGACACATTCGAACTATAGCCTTGAATTCCATTTCCTTTTGGCACAGGAAAGAATGCATTTTGATTATCAGGACGCCAATAATTACGTTGGTAATTAAATGCATTCGTTCCATTCAAAAACGGTTCATGAGCATCTGCACCACTCCACCATTGATTTCTGTCAAATGCTCCATAAAACCGTGTTAAGAGGGAAAACCCTTTGTAATTTATTCCAACACTAAATCCAAAATTTAAATTTGTTGCACTGTTCTGCTCCAAAATCACCCTGTCGTCCCCATTGATTACACCATCTCCTGTATCTGGCTTCCCATCACCATCAGAATCGATCGTTGGCTGATCAACATATTTATATCCTCCGACAAAGGCACCTCCTACATCGCTTTGATCAATTTGGGTCGAACCATCAGAACCAATATAATTATCTATTTCTTCCTGACTGTCAAAAAAGCCATCGGTTACAAAGCCAAAGCGATCGTTAATACTTTGCCCCACATCAAAATTTGGAGATGATCTTCCTGCCAAATCTGAAATTTCGTTATCATAACTCGTTAAATTGGTAGATATTCTATAATTAAAATCCCCAATATTATTCCTATGGGTTAACATTATTTCCCACCCCCAGCTTTTCACTGCATACAGGTTGGCAGGAACATTACCAAAACCAAATTCTACAGGAGTAATGACTTCATCCAATATATCTTCCCGGTGAGTTATAAAGTATTCAGGAACAATTTGAAGTTTTCCCCTCCAAAGTGAAATATCTGTTCCAATATTGAATGTTGTCGAAGTTTCCCATTTCAAATCACGACTGGCAGGAGCCCCCAAAAACAAACGCGGTTGAATAACCCCTCCCAATGGATACCCAGTATTGTCCAGGTTGACCAATTGCGTCACTCTCCTTCCTACACCGGAATCATCACCTGCACGACCGTAAGAGACCCTTAGTTTAAGCTTATCCAAAAAACGAGCGCTATTCAAAAAGGATTCCTCTGCAATATTCCAACCAAGTGCCACAGCAGGAAAAAATGCCCATTGATTATTCTCTAAAAAATTGGAACTACCATCTCTTCTAAAACTTATCTCTGCTAAATATTTTCCCAGATAATCATAATTCAACCGTCCGAAAAAAGACAGCGTAGTAGCATTACCACCACGACTCGAATTATTTCCAATACCTCCCCCCAATTGGTCATCAATCCTTTGACCAAGCGACAAGTCTATCAAATTATCCAATAAATAACCAGTTCTTGCAGTTTCAAATGTCCCATTTTCTCCCTGTTCTGACTGAAATCCTAATAAAATACCAACAGTATGACTATTAAAACTATTGTTATAATTCAATGTCGATAATGACCTTAAGGAATACCCATTGAATGAATATTGAAAAACTCGCCTGGAATCCGAGCTACCGAAAGAGTATATTCTATTGGGGGATTCAGGATTTGTATAAGAATCCGGATCACTCAAATCCAATGCCACAAAATCATAAATATTATTCCAATCTCTTCTATTCTGATTGGTTTTTATTATTGAAACCTTCTGTTCAATTTCCAACCCTTTTATTGGATTCAACTTGAGAAATCCCTGCACATTATATACATCCCTAATCACCTTATTATATGATCCTGAAGCTGCCTGAGCAACAGGATTAGGATTACCCGGACTTCCTTTATCTACCCACAATCCATCCTCTGACTTTACAGGATAGAAAGGAGATCCCAATATACCATTTCCGCCATCAGCCGGTGTAGATGTTGTAACACGATTGGAAATTAGAGCATTGGTACCTATACTCAACCAATCAGTTATATCACTATCTATTTTCAACCTTAAATTGATTCTCTTAAAATCATCGGCTCCAATTACCAGGCCTTTTTGATTTAGAAAGCTGGTATTTATCAAATACCCAGTTTTTCCGGTTCCACCCTTTATAGCAAGATTATGTGATTGTTGTCCAGCCTTACTATCATAAAGCTCTTCCGGCCATACGGTTTCCGGGTAAAACCCTTGCCTGGCACGTTCTATATCTTCCTCACTGTATGGTGCACTCGAATTACCGCCACCGTCTGCCGAACCTGTAACAGCAATATTTTCAAATTCCATCAACTCTAATGAGTTCAACGTACCCGGTAATTCCGAAGGGGTTTGTATTGAGAAATTGTTGGTATAACTAACTTCAAATCCTTCTTTTTTGTCAGTACTTTTAGTAGTAACTAACATTACACCGTTTGCCCCCCTGGCTCCGTAAATGGCAACGGCTGCTGCATCCTTCAAAATACTGACATTTTCTATGGTCTGAGGATCCAAATCGCTCAAGGAACCTTCAAATCCATCAATGATTACAAGAATATTAGAATTATTCAGGGTACTCGGCCCCCTGATTGAAAAACCTGGAGCGCTTCCCGGCCTTCCATTACTATTCAATCCTCTTAGTCCTGGTAAAGAACCGATAAGTGCAGACTGAATACTTGTTACCGGTCTCTTATCCACGGCAAGATCTTCCCCAGAAACCTGTGAAACGGAACTGGCTACTTTTGAAGATTCCTGTGTACCAAATCCCACTACCACCACTTCATCCAGAGTTTCTGCCGACTCTTCTAATACAATATCGAACATTTTCCCTTCTTCCACCTCAATTTCTTGTGTCACATAACCGATATACGAAATCACTAAAATATCGCCATTTTCCACTCCGCTTAATGTAAATTTACCATCAAAATCCGTAGTCGTCCCTGTATTCGTCCCATTTACCCTGATATTGACCCCAATTAGTGGTTCTCCTTCTGTATTTACCACTTCGCCTTCTATTTCCTGAACATTGATTTTGTTTTGAACAAACTGTGCTACATCCCGTAATTGACCTGCTTTATCAGAATGTCTTTGACTAAGACTAAGGCTTCCCTGTTTTTGTAATCGGTCCAATTGTTTTATTTTTCTTCGTATTTTACGGGCTGTCTTACGGTTATACTGATCATTTTTATAGACTAATACATATTTATCCTGCAACAATTCATACGAAAAATCCGAATCGGATAATAGTCGGCTGAACGCAGATTCAAGATCTTCGTCCTGAACAAATTCAAAATGCATCTGTATATCTTTCACCAAATCGGTTTCGTAACTAATCAATACATCGTATTTCTTACCTATTTCTTCTAGGATTTCTAGCAAACTCCTTTTTTGCTGGCTGGTACCAAAATTAATGTCATCCCTTATTGACGCATTCAAGTCCATTACCGAAATTCCGATAAAAAAAGCCAGGAATAAGACAATACGAGGCATAGTCCTTTTCATATTAAAAAGAATTTTATATTAAAAAATAGTATGTAGTTATATTCTGTCTATTCTGCGAGACTATCCCTTTCTCGCACCGTTATCATTCCGTTTTGATCTACAATCGAAGTGTTGGTTAACTTCTCCAATACCGACAGGGCAAACTCCAGGTCATTGGTTGGTATTCTCACTGTAAAAGTTCTGTTCCCCAGACTTTCATTCTCTATTTCGTAGCTGTAGTTATACGGTTCGGTTATTTGCTTTAAAATCTGATCCAGAGAAAGTTCTTCGAATTCAAATAGGCCCTCCTTCCACGAAATCTCATTGACTTCTGATTCCACTTCACTTAATTCCAATTTTTTATCAAGTAAGGAGTAATCGATTTTTTCACCGGGAGACATAAATATGTCTTTTTGGACAAAATCATTTTGATTAATTTTCACGCTTCCTTCTTCCAGATAAACCGAAGTTTCACTCTCTCTGCAATTGACATTGAAACGCGTCCCCAATACTTCAACATCCAAATCCCTTGTATGTACTAAAAATCTTGCATCTTTCGTACCGGCCTTTGCCACCTGAAAATTAGCCTCCCCGGATAGATAAACAACCCTTGGCTTATCTACAGTAAGATATTTTTGTACTTTAAGGACTGAGTTACCATTCAGCACTACTACAGAACCATCATTCAGTTCGATTGTCTTGATCTCGCCATAATATGTACGATATTCTGTCCAGGAAAATGACTGATACACCGTCACAGCTGTATAACCGGCAATAACTAAAAGAGCAATAGCAGCAGCAACTCGCAATACTATAGATAATTGAAGACCGCTTTTAGGATCTGTATCCTTATCAATGTCGCTTTCTACCTTCGACCAAACATTTTCCAAATTATTATTGTAATCAAGATCGTCCGTTAACAACTTTTCCTCCAGACTATCCGGAATAATTCCGTCATCCAAGTCCTTACGTGAGTTTAATTCCCGGAAAAGTGACCGAACCTCTCTGAGGCTCGCCTTATTAAAATATAGTTTTCTGATCAATTCTTCAAAATGCTTTTTATATGGCATTAAAAGAAGCTTTAGTGAAATAATTGTTTTCAGTACTAATACAAGACAAAATGAAAATAGTATTACTCCAGCGACATTTTTTTTATATTTGAACTGGAAAAGGATTAAAATCAATTCAACTTTTGATTTGGAAAGAGACGAACAATATCATATTTCTGCTTTAAGAAAAGGAAATCGGGAAAGCTTCCAATGGATATTCGACCAGTACAAGATTCCCCTGTATTCGTATATCGTATCTCTATTAAAAAGTGACAAGTGGGCCGAAGATATTTGTTCGGAAGTTTTTATTACCGTATGGAACAACAGAAAAAATTTAAGGTCCGGAACTTTTAAATCTTATATTTTTCAAATCGCCAAAAACAGAGTATTCAATAAGTTGAAAAAGATAGCGGCCGACTCCCGGCAAGAAGATGAATATATCAGATACTATCAGGAATCTACTGAAAGTTCGGCTAGAAAAAATGAACTGACCGGATCCCGACAAAGCCTTCTTGAAAAAGAGATTAAAGAACTCCCGCCTAAACGCAAAGAAATAATTGAAAGGAAATATTTTCGCGGTCAAAGAAACGCTGAGATTGCCAAAGATATGGGCATATCGATCAATACGGTTAAAGTCCAGCTTTACAAAGCACAATTGTTTTTGAGATCCCAATTAGGCAAAAAAGAAGGAAATATCTAAATGTATTTGAGTAAATAGTCAGGCACAAACAACACTCATCCGCTTTTTCTACCTACCTCCTCTCCGGCAGTGTATTTAAATTAACGTCAGTTCTAATGAGAAAATATGAGATCTGAACTCGTGCCGCCTTTAGCTTTAGCAGTGGCACATGGAGCGAAATATAATTAATACTGAGTGGAAACCGGGGTGGAAAAACAAGTTAAATCGTCGATTCTTGCAGTGATTTCTTCAAAGTGATGTCTTAGGCAATGATTTTTCCGCAAAAATAATGAAAGAACAATTATTCGTCGAACTGACAATATACTATCGGCATTCTAAAAATAAAATATTTTATCAAACTCCTAATAAATACATTTCTTTTTCTATTCTCTTTTCAATCGTAACACTTCACCCACCTCACATTTCAAAAAATATGTATAAACCTTATTTTTAGGGATTTCGGGTAAATCAACTTTTGAATGATTTAAATGTACACCAGCGTCCATCGGTTGTAAAAAAGTATTTTCCATCTCCCTGTTGAATATTTCCCCCCCATCTATCTTTAATGGGACAGGACTTTTGACTGGAAGAACACCACCCCGGTCACAATGAATTATTGCTTCAGTCATGTCATGATCTTTCCATGTTATATCCACTTCAAATCCTCCGCGCGCACGCAATCCATGCACTTTCCCATGATCCCACTTACGGGGCAAAGCAGGTAATAAGTGAACAAATCCGTCATGGGATTGCAGTAACATCTCTGCTATCCCCGCCGTGGCACCGAAATTCCCATCTATCTGGAAAGGCGGATGGGCGTCAAACATATTTGGATAGCTGCCGGAACCGCTAAACCGGTCATCATTCTCTTTTACCAATTTGATTAACTTGGAAAGTATCTCCAGGGATTTATCACCGTCGTACAAGCGCGCCCACATATTTACTTTCCATCCCATGGACCAACCGGTCGCCTGATCACCACGTCTTTCGAGAACCCGATTCACGGCTTTGGTTAATTCCTCATCTTTAGTAGGGGTGATTTGATTGCCCGGGTGAAAAGGGTATAAATGCGATATATGACGGTGGTGCACATCCCGGTCTTCGAAATCAAATTGCCATTCTTGTAACTGACCGTATTTTCCGATTTGAAACGGTAACAACTTTTCTGACTTTTCCGCAATCTCTTCAGCGATCGGATCCTTCATCTCCAGTATATCCAATGCCTTCAGGAACCGGGTAAAACTTTCCCGTATCAACGCCATATCCATAGTCGGTCCCGGACTTTGGGTAGAAATATTACCATTTCCGTACACAAAACTCTGTTCAGGAGAGTGGCCAACAGGCGTTACCAGGTAACCCTTCTCATTGGGTATTAACCAATCTTTGTAAAACAATACCGCTCCTTTCAATAGAGGAAATACTTCTTCCTTCAGAAAATATTTATCAGCGGTATACAGGTAGTGTTCCCAGAAGTGGCTGGTCAACCACCCCGCTACCATGGGCCAAAAGGAACATGGGCAACTGTCAACCGGTTCTGTTTGCCGCCAAATACTCATGTTGTGATTGCCGGTCCAACCCTGCAAACCAAACATCTCCCGGGCAGTGGATCTACCATTAATAGCCAATTGTTTTACCGCATCGAATAATGGCTCATGGCATTCGGATAAATTAGTCAGTTCAGCCGGCCAATAATTCATTTCCAGATTGATATTCATTGTGTAGGCACTGGCCCAGGGTGGAATGATCTTTTCATTCCAGATACCCTGTAAATTCAAGGGCTGTCCACCTGGTCGCGATCCTGAAATCATAAGATACCGACCATATTGAAAAAACAAGGTCACCAAATCTTCATCACCACCTTCCGCATATTTCATGATCCGTTCATCTGTGGGAAGCACGGATTGCGCAGTGGGTTCATTTAAAGAAAGCGCTACCCGGTCAAATAGACGGCGGTAGTCAGCTATATGACGGTTTTTCAACTCATTATAGGAGTATAATGCACTCTTTTCTAAAATTTCCAGGGATCGTTCTTTTGGCAATTCCGGGTATTTGGATGGACTTTTATCAAATCCATTATAGCTTGTGGCCGCCGTTACGTAAAGTATGAGTGTTTTCACATCTTCCGCAACTATTTTTCCATCGGTTATTTCCACACTTCCCCCTGTATTCTTATACCGGATCCGGGTCTGAAAATACATACCCAAGCCATCTACTTCATCTCCATATAACACCTGTTTGGCAAACGGCTTCCGGGATCCGTCGGCATTGTATATTTCAGGATATTTGTGTTGATCTCCCAGATTTTCTACAGTTTCCAACGTCCTTCGCAAAGCCAACCCCGGTGCTTGCCCTTCCAGAACCAGGTCCCTTTTATTACAAGAAATATTCATGGTAGGCGTATGTGGCGTGGAAAGTGATATATTCCCGTCAACAGTCCCCGGGCCTTCGGCAGTAATTTTCACCGCAATAATATGATCGGGATAACTGGCAAATATTTCACGTCGATATTTGGTATCCCCTACAGAATAGGTCACGCCTGCAATAGAATTCGAAATATCCAAAAAACGCTTATAATTTTCTATCTGGCCGGCGTGTTCAAGATTCAACCACAGGTCACTCATGGGTTGATAACATTCCTGGGCACGCCCCAGCCATTTATCTTGAATCATCCTTTCCGCTTCCGAATACTTTCCTTCTTCCAATAGCTGCATCACTTCTTTATACTTCCTACGGACATTGATCCCGGTCGAATTGGTATGGGGATCTCCGGAATACAGAGTGGATTCGTTGAGCTGGATGCGCTCATTTTCGGCATTCCCAAAAATCATGCCCCCCATGTATGCATTCCCTATGGGAAGGGCTTCGGTCCAGGCTTCCGCCGACGCGGTATAAAACAGGGTAAGTTTCGGTTCCTGAGAAAACAGGGTAAAGCACAAAAACGTAAACAATAATGAATGGATCAAACTTTTCATATCTTAATATTACTATTTTTTCTATGAAAATAGATTGATTGGTGCTACTTCCCAAGCAATCCAGGACCTTAACGGCATCCATTCAAATCAGGTGAATTTCAACAACGGTTCTTAAACCAATGATTGCGTTCCCTTAATTGGATATACAGATGTATCGTCTATTCCGGCCCTTATAACACCCCTGAAAACCAAAAATTCATTAACTGTTATCATCAATATCATAGGAGCCCGGAAAAGAGATCAACCTGATTTGTATTTCCGATATTTATGGCAGCCATAAAATGGTTAAAGAAATAACCAGGCATTACTTTTCAATCGGCGGTGGACCATCCGGAATAATGCCTTTGTATTCGTAATCCCCTCTTTTACGCTGAAATTCCAATTGAATATTCTCAACTAAATCAGGATCTTCCAACAAGTCCACACCAGTCATAGCCAATAATTTTGCAGCATGTGTCATCCCCTTATGCCCTATTGACATCCCTCCACACGCTACCACTGCCCAGGAATGCCAGGGTGTTTCTCTGGGCGCTGTTGTCACTCTGGCCCTGACGACCGCATTAGGAAGAATTAAGATTTAACAAATATATTTTTTCACAATGTGAAGTTCGATTTTTGTCTTTAGAGTAGTAG
>NZ_JAJSLW010000014.1 GCF_021729145.1 Membranihabitans maritimus
TAAGACCGGTAACTGGGGCTAAGTCGTAACAAGGTAGCCGTACCGGAAGGTGCGGCTGGAATACCTCTTTTTCGAGTAAGATCTCTTTCTGTTTTACAGAAAATGAGATACATTCTATCCTTTGGCTCAGCAAAATTTTTTCTCCCAATCTTTTTTTTAAAAAAAATAGAAAAATATTTGCAGTTTTAAAAAACTGACGTATATTTGCCGTCCCTTTAGCAATAGTGATTGCGAAGAGGGTCGATAAAAAGATAATTTTTAAAGAGTTCTTTGACAAGTAGGAAAGAGTATAAGCGTTTCAAATTTAATTTGAAAATTTTTTTCAATTTCATTGAAAACTGAATAACTCGAAGAATAGGAAGCAAATAAGGGCGTATGGAGGATGCCTAGGCTCATGAAGGCGACGAAGGACGTGGTAAGCTGCGATAAGCTACGGGGAGATGCACACAATCTTTGATCCGTAGATGTCCGAATAGGGAAACCTGTCATGTTGAAGACATGACGACGCTTTGGCGTTGCTAACCCGGAGAACTGAAACATCTAAGTACCCGGAGGAAGAGAAAACAATAGTGATTTCGCAAGTAGTGGCGAGCGAACGCGAATTAGCCCAAACCGATCTGTTTATCAGGTCGGGGTTGTAGGACTAATATACGATTATAACTAATAAGGAGAATGTTCTGGAAAGTTCAACCATAGAAGGTGATAGTCCTGTATTTATAGTTTAGTTGTAATTAATTAGTATCCTGAGTAGTACGGGACCGGAGAAATCCTGTATGAATCTGCCAGCACCATCTGGTAAGGCTAAATACTTTCATGAGACCGATAGTGAACCAGTACCGTGAGGGAAAGGTGAAAAGAACCCCAAGAAGGGGAGTGAAAAGATCCTGAAACCATACGCTTACAAGCGGTCGGAGTTCTGTATTTATATGGAATGACGGCGTGCCTTTTGCATAATGAGCCTACGAGTTACTCCTCACTAGCCAGTTTAATCCGTTCAGCGGAGTAGGCGTAGCGAAAGCAAGTCTTAACAGGGCGACAGCTAGTGGGGGTAGACGCGAAACCGGGTGATCTACCCATGGGCAGGTTGAAGCTCCGATAGTCTCGGGGTGGAGGACCGAACCAGTAGACGTTGAAAAGTCTTTGGATGACCTGTGGGTAGGGGTGAAAGGCTAATCAAACCCGGAAATAGCTCGTACTCCCCGAAATGCATTTAGGTGCAGCGTTGTGGAGAGTGTCATGGAGGTAGAGCTACCAATAGGGCTAGGGGGCTTCACCGCCTACCAAACCCTGATGAACTCCGAATGCCATGTCACTACAGCAACAGTGAGGCTATGGGTGCTAAGGTCCATAGCCGAGAGGGGAACAACCCAGACCAACAGCTAAGGTCCCTAAGTGTATATTAAGTTGAATCGAACGAGGTGCGGATGCATTGACAGCTAGGATGTTTGCTTGGAAGCAGCAATTCATTTAAAGAGTGCGTAACAGCTCACTAGTCGAGCGTCTGTGCGCGGAAAATAATCGGGCATCAAATATACCACCGAAGCTTTGGATTTATACAATTGTATAAGTGGTAGGGGAGCATTCTACAGATACTGAAGTTGTTTCGCGAGAAATGATGGAGTGTGTAGAAAAGAAAATGTAGGCATGAGTAACGATAAAATGGGTGAGAAACCCATTCGCCGAAAGACTAAGGTTTCCTCGATCTATGCTAATCAGATCAGGGTTAGTCGGGTCCTAAGGTGTAGCCGAAAGGCGTAGCCGATGGCAAACCGGTTAATATTCCGGTACCTGTATATATTGCGATGGGAGGACGAAGTCGCGTAAGACCCGGGCTGTGACGGAATACAGCCTTGAAGTACGTAGGTGTTGATCTAGTAGGCAAATCCGCTAGTGAACTGAAATACGATAGTACACCAAACCCTCTGGGTGAGGTGATAGTGGTCCCAAGCATACTTCCAAGAAAAGTCTCTAAGCTTCAGATATATACAGCCCGTACCATAAACCGACACAGGTAGTCGAGATGAGTATTCTAAGGCGCTCGAGTGATTCGTGGTTAAGGAACTAGGCAAATTAGCCCCGTAACTTCGGGAGAAGGGGCGCTCTTGTTTTTAATTAGAGCCGCAGTGAATAGGCCCAGGCGACTGTTTAGCAAAAACACAGGACTCTGCAAAATCGTAAGACGATGTATAGGGTCTGACACCTGCCCGGTGCTGGAAGGTTAAGGAAGGATGTTAGTCTTCGGACAAAGCATTTGACTGAAGCCCCAGTAAACGGCGGCCGTAACTATAACGGTCCTAAGGTAGCGAAATTCCTTGTCGGGTAAGTTCCGACCTGCACGAATGGTGCAACGATCTGGGCACTGTCTCAACCACGAGCTCGGTGAAATTGAAGTATCGGTGAAGATGCCGATTACCCGCAACGGGACGAAAAGACCCCGTGAACCTTTACTACAACTTCACATTGGTCTAGGATATAGAATGTGCAGGATAGGTGGGAGACTGCGAAGTGGCCGCGCTAGTGGCTGTGGAGTCGCCCTTGAAATACCACCCTTTCTATATCTTGGTTCTAACCTTGTAAAAGCAGGGGACATTGTGTGGTGGGTAGTTTGACTGGGGTGGTCGCCTCCTAAAAAGTAACGGAGGCTCGCAAAGGTGCCCTCAGTACCGTTGGTAATGGTACGAAGAGCGTATTAGTATAAGGGCGCTTGACTGTGAGAGAGACATCTCGAACAGGTGCGAAAGCAGGCTAAAGTGATCCGGTGATCCCTCATGGATGGGTCATCGCTCAAAGGATAAAAGGTACTCCGGGGATAACAGGCTGATCTCCCCCAAGAGCTCATATCGACGGGGAGGTTTGGCACCTCGATGTCGGCTCGTCGCATCCTGGGGCTGGAGAAGGTCCCAAGGGTTGGGCTGTTCGCCCATTAAAGCGGCACGCGAGCTGGGTTCAGAACGTCGCAAGACAGTTCGGTCTCTATCTGTTGTGGGCGCAGGAATATTGAAGAGGTCTGACTCTAGTACGAGAGGACCGAGTTGGACGTACCTCTAGTGTACCTGTTGTGACGCCAGTCGCATTGCAGGGTAGCTATGTACGGAATGGATAAGCACTGAAAGCATCTAAGTGCGAAGCCATCTCTAAGATGAGTATTCCTTTAGGGTCGTAGTAGACGACTACGTTGATAGGCTATAGGTGGAAGTGCAGTGATGTATGGAGCCAAGTAGTACTAATTACCCGAACGCTTCCTTTTTTTTATATTTATTCTACTCTTTCCTCTTGTTTTTTTAATGAATTCAAGAAATATATATACACAAATGGTGTATTAAGATCTTTAGGTGGTTTTAGCGAAGGGGTCCCACCTCTTACCATTCCGAACAGAGAAGTTAAGCCTTTCAGCGCTGATGGTACTGCCCTATATGGGTGGGAGAGTAGGTCGCCGCCTTTTTTTTTACTTTTAAGCCTAAACAGTAGTCAATCTGTTTAGGCTTTTTTTTTGTCTAATAACCATTGCTTTTTACTGTTTAAATTATACTTTTTACAATATCAACTGTATATTTGCAATCCTTATATTCGGGATGTGGCGCAGGCCGGTAGCGCACACGGCTGGGGGTCGTGGGGTCGCTGGTTCGAATCCAGTCATCCCGACAAAGCCCATCTAAGTTCTTTGAACATAGGTGGGCTTTTACTTTTTATGTAGTATAAATGGATACTCCATTGGAGCAATTTTAAAAGGTGAATTTTTTCCCTTCCTCAGTGAAATCCTTTTCTTGCTTTAAGAAGACAAGGTGAAATTGTATTCATGAGAAGGTTAAATATTTTGCCTTAGTTGACCAATGTGTTTGGTAATACAAGTTTTTAGCTATCTTTTCTTTCATCTTGGTTTTATATTTATTAAAATCATATTTCAGAGTAGGACTTATTCCTGATTAAGGGTTGTAAAAGTTGGAAATGATAAATAAATCAAAACGCTGGTTCATTTTGGTTCCGATAGTAGTTGTAGTATCTCTAATCTGCCTACATTTTTGGATAAAGAATAGGATTGTAATTTTTCTGGATGAAATAAGGGCTCCTGCTATTATCCTTGATTATGATGATTTGTCAATTAATTTGTTTACAGGTAGTGTTTTTCTAAATAATCTTAATATTGAAATTCTGGATGATTCTTTAAAATTTATCCAATTAAGTTTGTTCAGTAAACAAATGAAGGTAAAGGGCTTCCGATATGGATCCTATCTTACTACGGGACATATAGATTTTGATGAATGGTATTTTGAGGAACCAATTTTCATAAAGTATGAAGATATTGTTTCTACTGGTATGACTATATCAGATAGTAAAGTAAACTTTGATTCAATCCCATTTACCCTGAAAGCATTAAATTTGGATAATGGTATTGTACAGTTGGTGAAAGGAGGAAAGGATAGTGTTCAAATGGAAGTAAATGATCTCAATATTTCAATATTTAATATAAAAGGGAATTTGAAAGAACTTATAAAAGGAGTACCTGCTCAATATTCCGAAATTGAGTGTACCACTGGTTATTCTTTTTATAATTTTAGCCCCAATAAACATATAGGTATTGATAGTTTATCATACCGAGAGGGAAGAATTACTGTGCATACTCTTGATTATATTTCAAATAATAATAATTCGGGTTTATCCAAGGTATTGGAGGATGAACGGAATCAGATATTGTTTTCAATACCCAATATGAGTATTGAAAACTTTCAAGTAAATTTAGTTAACAATTCATTCAAAGCTGAAGGTGATAAATGGAGCATAAATCATGCTTCACTTAGTATGTTGAGAAATCAGAATGTTTCTGACAAAAAAGAACCAGTTGATCTTCATATTACACTACTTCGAAATTTGCCCATCCAAATTGACATCGATTCCGTTTATATTTCTGAAGGATTTATTGAGTATAGTGAAACAGATAGCCTGGGTAATAATGAAAACAGGCTTTATTTTGAGAACGTAAACGGTGATATTAATAATCTTTCAAATACAGTTGCCAATAATGAGGAAACGACCATATCTGCAAGTTCAAATTTTATGGGACATGCGGATATCCGGTTGTACTGGAATTTTTATGTCAATAATCCAAATGATGAGTTTTCAGCTGAGGGATCTGTATTTAATTTCCGCGGTGAAAGTATAAATTCGTTTTTGGAACCAGATTTTAAGATTAGGGGGTATTTGTCTGAAATGTATTTTGATTTAAACGGTGACATGTTTACATCTTCAGGAAATATTAAAATGAAATATGAAGATTTTGAATTTTTGGTTTTAAAAAGAGATGGTTTTCGGGTAAATTCAATTATATCCAATTTGGGGAAATTATTTATTAGTAAGAATTCATCCGTTGACAGCCTTGGTTACCGGCATGGGAATATGGATATTGTAAGAGACCCTACTCATTCTTTTTTTGAATATTTATGGGATAATATTGAGGATGGGATTATTAATACGATTGTGGGCAATGGAAAGGAATGAATTATACCTGTTATTGAATGATAGTTAGTTTCAAAAGGGGGTTCTTGGTTTGGTATGATCCTGCATTAATTTTGTATATTCAATAGTTATGAAGATTAGTACTACTCGCAGGGATGTAATAAAGATAATGGGACTTGCAGGGTTAAATATTGCTGCCTTACAATCTACTTTATCCACCTATTTTATGGAAACTATTCTTGATAATGCGTATTCAGAGAGTATACTGAATCGTACCATCCCTTCTTCCAACGAACGAATTCCTGCAGTAGGTTTGGGTACCTGGCAGCAATTTGATGTGGGAAAATCAGCATCTGATAGGGACCCTCTGTTTCAGGTACTACAAACCATGTATAAAAAGGGTGGAAAAGTAATCGATAGTTCCCCTATGTATGGACGCGCGGAAAAAGTAGTGGGAGAATTAACGCAAAGATCAGGGTATCCCGATCATTATTTTTATGCAACAAAAGTATGGACCCGTGGAAAACAATCAGGTATTGAACAGATTACTCAATCTTTTTCCAGAATGAATAGAGAGGTAATTGATCTTATGCAAATTCACAATCTGGTGGATTGGAAAGTACATCTTGATACTCTATTGAATTGGAAAGAAGATGGAAAAATCAGATATATTGGAGTTACGCATTATACCAATTCTTCACACAGGCAACTTCAAGAAATTGTCCGTTCCCAACCAATTGATTTTGTGCAGTTCAATTACTCGATTCGAGATCGTAATGCGGAAAAATTTTTACTGGAGGCTTGTCAGGATTCGGGGGTTGCCGTGATTATTAATAGCCCGTATGAAGGAGGTTCTTTGTTTGGACATGTTAAAGATAAACCCTTACCCCAATGGTCAAAAGAATACGGAATCAATAGTTGGGGGCAGTATTTTCTAAAATTTATTTTGGGGCACCCGGCTGTAACATGCGTCATACCCGGTACTTCCAATCCCCGACATGCTCTGGATAATCTGGGAGCTGGCTTTGGGTTATTGCCGGACAGAGATGAAAGGGAAAAAATGGTTAATTACTTTTATTCATTGTGATCCTGTCAGGATTTTATACTGCTATAATTGTACGGCTCCTGCTATCCCATTATTTACTACAAAGGTTGCGCGGGTCTTAACAGGCGCATTGGGTTTGGACACAAATGGTACTACCTTGAAATCGGTCCGCATTTCATCATGGGTTAGCTTACATCGTACATATCCCCTTTGTGCATTATAAAATTTAACATGAGCATTTTCATTCATAATTTTCTCCCCGGCTTCGTTTATTTCCATTCCGTCCCCTCCTGATGTAATACTTGTGCCCATAAATTCGGTTCCCAAAATCCGGGATTGAGGATCATTAAAATCAGTGAGTAAATCGTTGACCCAGTTTTTGTGGGAATCACCTGTCAGTACCACAAAATTGGAAACATCGTGGTAACGGATAGTATCCCATAATCTTTCTCTTGTACCAACATATCCACTCCACTTATCCATATTATATTGGACTTTTGATTCTATTTTCCTCCCTACTTCCGCAATTTGTACTTGTTGCGCGAGTATGTTCCATCGGGACGAAGAACGACTTAAGTTTTCAAAAAGCCAATTTTCCTGATTAAACCCAAGCATTGTGCGTCTGGGATCCATCCTTTCTCCACATCCTGCTTTCCAACCATCCTGGCATGCAAAGTTTGTACGAAACTGTCTGGTATCCAAAACACTGAATTCTGCCAGGTTACCAAAATTAAACCTTCGGTACAATTGGATATTCATATCCATTGGAATGGCACTCTTTCTAAGAGGCATATGTTCATAATATGCCTGAAACGCTGCAGATCTTCGGGTAAGGAATGTATCATTATTTTCATAAGGAGGGCCTTCACCGCCCCAATTATTTTTTACTTCGTGATCATCAGGAGTTACAATCCAGGGAAATGCTGCATGTGCGGCTTTAAGGGATGGGTCACTTTTATATTGACCATATCTGATCCTGTAGTCTTCAAGAGATGTGGTTTCTTTTTGTGGTAGATGGCTTCTAAAATTCGTATTACTACCACCCTCATATATATAATCGCCAAGAAAAAATACTACGTCAAGATCTTCTTTTATCATATGATCATATGCTGTATAGAATCCGCTTTGATAGTTTTGACAGGACGCAAATGCAAAGTTTAATTCTTTTAAATCTGCGTTATAAGGCGGTGCAGTTTTTGTTTTTCCAACTGGACTCGTTTGGCCTTTCGCTTTGAAGCGATAAAAATAGTGATTGGATGGTTCCAGGCCAAATACTTCCACGTGAACGGAGTGTCCCAATTCAGGGACGGCTATAAAATTTCCTGATACAAGGATAGAATCAAAAGATTTATCTGTAGAAATATCCCACCTAACTTCTACCTCTTCTGCTGGCATCCCACCCCCTTCTAACGGTTTAGGAGCCAGTCGAGTCCATATTACTACGCTGCTAGGAAGTGGATCCCCAGAAGCAACACCTAATGAAAATATTTCGTCGAATGTATCTGCTGAAGACTGTATAAATGGGAAAGGACCGATCAATCCCATTCCCGATATTGCAGCTGAAGTTTTCTGGATAAAATTTCTTCGATTTAATAATTTGGATTTTCCTCGTTTTGTAGTAGCAATTTTTTTTATCATATCAGCATATTATACATTGTAATAAACGTTCTCTTATATCCCGATTTCATAATGGAATATTAATTTAACCTGAATCCGAAATTTTTAGGATTCAGATCACTAGAGAACAGGAAGGAGATGGCCTTCTTCAAGTAGTTAATCCATATTCCCAATTCAAAAGCCTGGATTGGCAAGATGAATTTACTGCGTTCCATCCTTTTGTGTTTGCCCGAAAAACTTTATCAAACTGTCTTGTATATTCCTCTTCCACTTCCTCTGAACTTATAACCATTCGTCAAACTCAGGTTAATTTAAGGATAATAATATTGTGAGCACACTTCGTTGGCTATAATCTTTGAATTCTAGCTTTAAATAGAGGTAATATTGGTTTTTTTTTAAAACATTTTTTGAAAAAATACCATTTTTCGAAATCCATATAAATACCTATTACGTAGGTGTGATGTCTTTTAATTGACAGAATATCTTTTAATCAAAAAATATTTACTTATGAAGCATCTACACCTAATTTTTTATTCGCTTATTATTTTAAGTGGATTTTCACCTGGAGTACTCTTTGGAGAGTCACCACCAGATGGAGAACCTACAATGAATTTTCAAAACCCGATGGCCGATGTAAATGACCCTGTCTCCCAGGTATTCGTGTCTTCAAATACCATGTCAAGGGTTGGAATTTATTCCATTCTTACGGACGAATCAATTTTTAAATGGGGTTTTAAAAATTTTGCCGACGACGCAGATGGAATTTATTATGATGCCAAAAATGATGCGATTTATCAGTTAAATAGGTCTGAAAATGTCATTGACGCCTATAGTAATGTAAATGAAAGTTTCCAAAATGGAGACTTACCTCCAAGGCTGACTTCCCGGTCATTCTCTCGATTCGAAAACGGTAGAGAAGTAGCCGTCTACAATAATCGTATGGTTATAGCACAGGACGCTTCTCCTGCTAACGGAGATGAAAATGAATTGGTAATCTATAGCGTAAAGCCAAGGGGAATTGGTTATGAAAAAACTTATTCCGTGGATATTAATTTATGGGGAATTACATTGGACAGAAATGATTTATACGCTGTTGTAGACAATTCTAATAAAATTGCATTTTTTAAAAGTATTTTCAATAATAGAGACCGTAGTAATGTAGACCCCGATGAAATATATGAGGTGCAGGGCTTGACCCGGACGCATGGGATAACCTATTATGAGAAAGAAGACTTGATGATCCTGACAGATATTGGTGATGCTGGAAGTGCAAATGATGGAGGATTGATTATAATCCATAACTTTAGTTCTGCAAGCAATGATAATTATATCTCAAGAGATGAACAGATTAGAATTTACGGAAATAATACTCATCTTGGGAATCCGGTTGATGTGGCATATGACCCTGCCTTCAATATGATATATGTGGCAGAAAGAGCCAATAAAGGAGGTCAATTTTTAGGGTTTGAAATGCCCACCAATTCGGGTAATTTTGCTCCAGGTTATGACGATTTATTTCCAGGAGCTTCTTCAGTAAACCTTCATTCATTTGCTGGTGATTTAGTCTTGCCAGAAGAGCGAACAGGTCAACTTTTTGTTTCTTCCAATACCCAGCCTATCATTAATGTTCTCAATGTTTCTAATTGGAATAATATTAAAGCAAGGAAAATGAAAAGCCAGGCAATGGATGCCGATGGTATTTATTTTGATTGGGAGGAAGACTTATTATACCAATTAAATAGAACTGAAAATGTAGTTAATACCTATTCAGATGTAAATAAAATGTTGGATTTTAATAAAGATCCTGTTCTTGAATATACCTCTTCATCCGATTTTGTCAACGGAAGAGAGATTGCCGCTTCAAATGATCGTATGGTGGTTGCTCAGGATGCTAGTGATGCAAATGAAAGCCAAAACGCATTAATTATCTACTCCATCTCTTCAGGTCAATTAAGTTTTGATCAAAAATTTAACGTAAGTGAAAACCTTTGGGGAATCCACTTAGCAGATGCTGACCTTTGGGCTATTGAAGATAACTCCAATAGGTTATTGCAATTTAGAAATATATTTGCACAGTCAGGAGATTCTATCAGTCCATCAAATGTATATGAAATCGAAGGTATCGTTCGAACTCATGGAATCAGCTACAGTGCTGCTTCAGATGCAATGTTCCTGACGGATGTGGGTGATGCTGGAAGTGACTCAGATGGAGCCTTTGTGATTATTTATAATTTTTCTAGTGCTGCTCAGGATGGCGTGATTTCACTGGATGAACAAATGAGAGTGGAAGGCGACGAAACCCAATTGGGTAATCCGGTAGACATCGCTTTTGATGCTGTAAATCAAATGATATATATCGCTGAAAGGGCCAACCAGGGAGGCCAAATTTTAGGATTCAGAACTCCAAATACCTCAGGGAATTCTGCTCCGGTCTACTCGAAAAAGTTTGCGGGAGCATCTGCGGTATATTTTGCTGGAGAAGATCAAGAGGTCGAAGCTCCGGCTAAAATCTCTCAGTTTTTTGTTTCTTCCAACACAGAAGGGACGGTTGGTACATTCGATGTGTTTAATAATAACATGTTGGAAATGAATAGTTTCAAAGTAAAGGGCGATGACGCAGATGGACTATATTTCAATAGGAGCCAAGATGCATTGTATCAAATTAATAGATCAGCAAATAGATTGGTAGCCTATAGTGACATTAACAAAAGTTTGGATGAAGGTAAAAACCCCAGATATACAGGACATTCATTAAAGGATTTTACCAATGGACGTGGATTGGCTTCACATAGTGACAGGTTGGTAGTGGCACAGGATGCCAGTGCCGAAAATAATTTTGAAAATAAACTCTATATTTATGTTGTAAGTCCTACCACGTTTGGGCTATTTAAAACGTATGATGTTGACTTTAATGTCTGGGGAATTACACTGGACGGTCCTCATATGTATGCTGTGGAAGATAATTCCAATAAAATTGCATACATTAAAAATTTCTTTAATTACAGGGAAGGTAAAGTAGAGCCAACCGAAGAATATATCATTGAAGACCTGGTTCGGACACATGGTATTACTTATGATTCTCAATCAGATGTAATGGTTCTTACAGATATAGGAAGCGCTGCAAGTGATTCGGATGGAGCGCTGGTGATAATACATAATTTTAAACAAGCTTCGGCAGATAATATTATCCGTACAGGTGAACAAATCAGGATCTCTGGTTCCAAAACTCATTTAGGTAATCCGGTTGATGTAGCTTTTGACCCAGAAGAAAATGAAATTTATGTGGCTGAAAGAGCAAAATCAGGTGGCTTAGTGTTAGCATTTGATGTACCTGAAAGCTCAGGGAATTTTGCTCCATACTATTCGAAAGAGTTTCCAGGCGCATCTTCAATTGATCGTGCAGGAGTTCCTCAGGAAATGGAGGAGCCGCGTAACCAACCAGAGATAGTAGTAGAAGATCCGGGATTTGGCAGTGACATACTGGTCACATCCCGGTTGACAGGTGGCGCGGAAGTACCGTCGGTAGAGACGGATGCAGTAGGCGTTGCGACGGTCCATTTCAATGAAGACCGCACCATGGGAACGATCAATGTGACGGTAAGTGGATTGAGTAGTTCTTTTGCAGGTGCGCATATACACGAAGCACCTTCGGGAGAGAACGGCGATGTATTGATCAATATGAGCGACAGTTATACGAACGGCCGGATTACGCAGAGTTTTGAGATTACGGACAGTTTGATGACGAAGTTGTTGGAAGGCCACTTGTATGTGAACGTACATACGGAGAATAATCCGGGTGGAGAATTGCGTGGGCAATTATCGCTGGAAGCACCGCACAGTTATACGGGTTGGATGAGCGGTTCTTCTGAAGTACCGTCGGTAGAAGCGGATGCGAGCGGACTGGTAACGGCGCACTATACACCGAACACGAACATATTGGAATTGAATGCACAGTGGAGCGGATTAACCGGTCCGATTACGGGTGCGCACTTGCACATGGGTTCAGCGGGAGAGAACGGTGATGTTGTAGAGAACCTGACGGATTTGGTGATCGGAGAGTCGATCAAGATCAAGATAGAAGCAGGAGATTATATAGAAGCGTTGAACGCAGGCGAGATCTACTTGAATGTACATACGGAAGCGAACCCTGGCGGAGAGATCCGAGCGCAGTTAGCACCGACGCATGGGGTAGTGATAGATACGTGGATGACAGGCGGTCAGGAAGCCCCCTCGGCGGATAACAACGGGATAGGCTTAGGGTTGTTTGTACTGGATTCGGAACTGGAGACGGTAGATTACTGGGTACAGACCTCGTCATTGACGGGCCCGATTACGGGAGCACATATTCACTCAGGAGAGTTAGGAGTATCAGGAGATGTGGTATTGAACCTGACGGACGGTATAGACGGCTGGACGATCCAGGGAGAAGACGCATCAGTAAGTGCGGATTTGGTAAATACGATGTTGTCGGGAGACAATTACATCAATGTACACACGGAGGCCTTTCCGGCTGGCGAGGTTCGAGGTCAATTGTACCGGTTGGCTCGAGACGGGTATGCCTTTAATATATGCCCGGACCAGCAGGTGAATGCACCGGTAATGGCTGATTCGGTGAGTGGCTCGGGAATATTTGCCTTCAACCGCGGGATGGACGAAGCGCATTTGATGGTAGTATCGAATGAATTGAGTTCGGATTTTGCAGGATCGCACATACACAATGGGGTGATGGGCGAAGACGGAGATGTGATTTTAAACTTCAGTGATGCATTTATGAACAACGGGGCATTTTTATACTTCACGGATTCGAGTGCCACGCCAATGACCTCGGAGTTTGCAGAGTTGGTTCGAATGGGCGAGACGTATGTGAATATCCATACGGAGAATAACCCCGGCGGTGAATTACGCGGACAGATTATCAAGGAGTTATTGGAATGCGGAGTCGGAGTGGATACGGTGAACCAACCAGAGATAGTAGTAGAAGATCCGGGATTTGGCAGTGACATACTGGTCACATCCCGGTTGACAGGTGGCGCGGAAGTACCGTCGGTAGAGACGGATGCAGTAGGCGTTGCGACGGTCCATTTCAATGAAGACCGCACCATGGGAACGATCAATGTGACGGTAAGTGGATTGAGTAGTTCTTTTGCAGGTGCGCATATACACGAAGCACCTTCGGGAGAGAACGGCGATGTATTGATCAATATGAGCGACAGTTATACGAACGGCCGGATTACGCAGAGTTTTGAGATTACGGACAGTTTGATGACGAAGTTGTTGGAAGGCCACTTGTATGTGAACGTACATACGGAGAATAATCCGGGTGGAGAATTGCGTGGGCAATTATCGCTGGAAGCACCGCACAGTTATACGGGTTGGATGAGCGGTTCTTCTGAAGTACCGTCGGTAGAAGCGGATGCGAGCGGACTGGTAACGGCGCACTATACACCGAACACGAACATATTGGAATTGAATGCACAGTGGAGCGGATTAACCGGTCCGATTACGGGTGCGCACTTGCACATGGGTTCAGCGGGAGAGAACGGTGATGTTGTAGAGAACCTGACGGATTTGGTGATCGGAGAGTCGATCAAGATCAAGATAGAAGCAGGAGATTATATAGAAGCGTTGAACGCAGGCGAGATCTACTTGAATGTACATACGGAAGCGAACCCTGGCGGAGAGATCCGAGCGCAGTTAGCACCGACGCATGGGGTAGTGATAGATACGTGGATGACAGGCGGTCAGGAAGCCCCCTCGGCGGATAACAACGGGATAGGCTTAGGGTTGTTTGTACTGGATTCGGAACTGGAGACGGTAGATTACTGGGTACAGACCTCGTCATTGACGGGCCCGATTACGGGAGCACATATTCACTCAGGAGAGTTAGGAGTATCAGGAGATGTGGTATTGAACCTGACGGACGGTATAGACGGCTGGACGATCCAGGGAGAAGACGCATCAGTAAGTGCGGATTTGGTAAATACGATGTTGTCGGGAGACAATTACATCAATGTACACACGGAGGCCTTTCCGGCTGGCGAGGTTCGAGGTCAATTGTACCGGTTGGCTCGAGACGGGTATGCCTTTAATATATGCCCGGACCAGCAGGTGAATGCACCGGTAATGGCTGATTCGGTGAGTGGCTCGGGAATATTTGCCTTCAACCGCGGGATGGACGAAGCGCATTTGATGGTAGTATCGAATGAATTGAGTTCGGATTTTGCAGGATCGCACATACACAATGGGGTGATGGGCGAAGACGGAGATGTGATTTTAAACTTCAGTGATGCATTTATGAACAACGGGGCATTTTTATACTTCACGGATTCGAGTGCCACGCCAATGACCTCGGAGTTTGCAGAGTTGGTTCGAATGGGCGAGACGTATGTGAATATCCATACGGAGAATAACCCCGGCGGTGAATTACGCGGACAGATTATCAAGGAGTTATTGGAATGCGGATTCGGAGTGGATTCAACCGGACTAAAACCTGTACCTGATGAAGTTGAGGTATCAGTATTTCCAAATCCTGTAGCAAATTATGTTTCTTTGGAATTTCCAACATTAAGCCCTCAGGAAATAAGCTCACTTAGGGTCTCAATTATCAATTACCAGGGAGATGTTGTTAGACAAATTAATAATGCATCTGATGTAGATTATATTGATGTTAGCAGTTTGTCATCAGGAATTTATTTCGTTCGAGTAATCGGAAGGGATGGAGTACATTCTAAAAAATTCCTGAAAAAATAGTCCCTGGAATGGAGCTATAGTAGATGTTTAGCTTTTTATTAAGCTTTTAACCCACTTTTCATTGATTTGGAAAGTGGGTTTTTTGTTACGTATATTGTAATTTTATTTTCAATTTGCATGTAATAATTTTAATTAATTGTAGGCTAGTATGAGCGGTATTATAATGTATATCATGGGTGTATCTGGCAGTGGGAAGACTACAATTGGTAAAATGATTGCAGAAAAGTTCAATTGTTCCTTTTATGATGGTGACCACTTCCATCCTGTAGCCAATGTTCAAAAGATGACTTCCGGTAAGCCTCTCACCGATGAAGATCGGTATGGTTGGCTAGTGAATATTAACACCTTTGTAAAGAAGAAAATTGAAAGAGAAAATGTTGTTTTTGCGTGTTCAGCACTAAAAGCTTCTTACCGCGAGATTTTAATTAGCGGTATTCCTAGAGATTGTTTTCAATGGGTGTGGTTGAAGTGTGACTATACTACAATTTACCAAAGGATGCAATCCAGGGAGCACTTTATGCCTCCTTCACTATTGAGATCACAATTTGATCTTTTAGAAATTCCTGAAAATTGTTGGATTGTTGATACCAGTGAATCACTAGGGGGTATAAAGCAACAATTAGATCAATTCCTTTTAAAATAATTTTTATTGTGGGGTGAATTGACGCCCGGTATTTGAGAAAAGACACCTGGCCGTATTATCAAAATTCATATGTTAAAAGTTTGTACGCAAAAGAGTTGCAGGTATTTTTTTATCCCATCTTTTTTGTGGAATGAAGTTTTGTTATATATTTGTATTTAATAAGACTTAGTCCAAATAAACTTAATTATATGAATACGAATATTTACACTTTATTTTTGCTACTATGTACATGGCCTGTATTTTCCCAGGAAATTGAGCAAATCGATCAGGGAACCAACTATACACAAACAGTTTATTATGACCTGGCTTCAGGTGAAAAGACTGCTGTTGATTATACTCAATGGGATATTGCATTTTCCGTTGCCAATCGCAGTGTTGGTGTTCTGATCAATGAATCTGTTAGTGGAGCAGATGATGCCACAGCGGTAAGCCTTTATAGTATTGACACATTGGATTTTGCAGGAGCTGACACTACAATGATCTCGGATACTCTATTCAATAGTAGTGTATCATGGGGCCAGGGGGCTTTTAATGAAGCTGCTGATACATCTGATGTTTTTGACTTTGGTTGGGGACTTTACAGTCCCTCGAACCATATACTAACAGGTAACCGAGTTTTTATTGTAAAACTAAGGTCAGGGGTGTACAAAAAATTGCTGATTAATGAATATAGCAATAGTCAATATAAATTTACATATGCTGACCTTGATGGAGAAAATGAGGTCATAGATAGTGTAGCGTCATCTGACTATATGGGCAAGACATTGGCATATTATTCTTTGGAAGATCAGGCGGCTTTGGATGTAGAACCCGAAGAATGGGATTTACAATTTACGAGATATGTTACTCCGTTAGTTGCTGGTCCAGGGATCATATTACAGTACAGTGTTACCGGAGTTTTGATTAATGCAGGGGTTGAGGTTGCTGAAGCGCAGGGAGTAGATCCTGAGACTGTATCTTTTGATAGCTATGCAGATAGTTTATCTACAGATCTTGAAACCATTGGTTATGATTGGAAATCATATGATTTCAATGCCGGAGCTTATTCTGTTCCTGAGGATCTGGTCTATTTTGTAAAGACTGCAAATGATAGCATTTGGAAAATTCAATTCCTGGACTTTGATAACACTACTGGTACATCGACTTTTGAGAAGACTTTTATTGAAGTCTTAGCTAATAATGCTTTGGTACCATCGTTTGTGAAATCCACAAATTTGTTTCCAAATCCTATCAGGGGTGGACAATTGACATTAGAATTTGATTCAAAAAGAACTATACACAATGCAACAGTATCAATATACAATTCGGTTGGTCAGAATTTAAGTAATCAGGTAGTACAAATCAGACAAGGACCAAATCGTATCACGACTGAAGTCAATAGTGGATCGGGTATGCATTATTTAATGGTAAGAATGGGAGAAAGTGTTCTTACCAAACCTTTTGTTGTTAAATAGTAAAGCTGTGATTTTAAATCGAAACCATTTGAATATGAGAATAAAATTATTGGCTTTAGCGGGGATGATTCTTTTACTTACCTATTGCCAGCCTTCAGGCAGTTCTGGTGGAGAGAGTACAGATGTGGTAGGGTTGGATAAGGAGGAAGATTTGCGAATCGTATCTTTGAGTGGTTTTCTCACAGAATTATTATTTGAACTTGGGTATGGTGATAAGATAGTAGGTATTGATGTGACCAGTACATATCCCCCGGAAGCAAATCAAATTGAAAAGCTAGGCCATATAAGTCAGTTGAATGCTGAAGGGATACTGGGATTAAACCCGGATGTGATTTTTATGGAAGAGGATCAAATAAAACAGAGTGATATTTTCAGTCAACTAGAAAATTCAACGATAGAAATTGTTTCTGTAAAGACCAAGTATACGTTAATGAATGCTGTGCATGTAGCAGAAAAAATAAAAGAGTTTATCCCCATTGATGAAAAGGAGATAAATGAACTAAGAAAAGAGTTGATATCAGATAGCACGGCATTGAGTGAATACCTAATCAATGAGCAGAATAAACCTTCTATACTGTTTATTTATGCCAGGGGCGGGGGGAATTTGATGGTGGCTGGAGAAAATACTTCAGCCCAGGCGATTATTGAATTAGCCGGAGGTGAGAATGCCATCACGTCTTTTGAAAATTTCCGGGCTTTATCTCCCGAGGCTTTGTTAGAGGCTTCTCCTGAAGTCATCCTTATGTTTGATTCCGGGCTCGCCAGTCTCAATGGAAAAGAAGGGCTTTCCAAGGTTCCGGGTATTTCCCAGACACCTGCATATCAAAATGATCGGGTAGTCACCATGGATGGCCATTATCTTACCGGATTCGGCCCCAGGGTGGGGAAGGCGGCACTGGAGTTAGCTAAAAAGATAAATACAAAAGAACTTTAAATTCAGTGAGCTATGAATATTAAGGCAAATACGGTTTTGGTTGGTATGGTAGTCTTACTATTAGCTGTTATTTGCTTTTCGCTTTTTGTAGGAGCATATTCTGTCCCCGCTTCAGATATTATCAAGTCTTTTAAAGCTGCATTGGTTTCATCGGGTAAATCTCAGGACGAATTGATTGGTGTCAATACATTCTTATTGTTTCAAATTCGATTGCCCCGTATCCTGTTATCAGGAATTACAGGGGCCGGGCTGGCCATTACAGGAGCGGCTATACAGGGCTTGTTTAGGAACCCGCTGGCAGATCCTTCGCTAATAGGGATTACCAACGGAGCAATGCTTTTTGCTGTTTTTGCCCTGGTAATGATGGGATCAATAATGGCATTTATTCCCGAGTTTTTACAGCAATCGGTTGTGGCTATTTTTGCCTTTGGTGGAAGTATAATATCTACTTATATCGTATATTTTTTATCACAACGAGGTGGTAAAACCTTTGTTGTGACAATGCTACTGGCGGGAATAGCTCTTTCGGCATTAGCTGCTGCAGTTTCCGGAATTTTTATTTACTTGTCTGACGAACAGCAATTACGGGATATAACATTCTGGACACTGGGAAGTTTCAGTGGTGCTTCATGGGGACAGTTGTTCATAGCAGCGCCTGTGATTTTATTGGGATCATTTGCTCTGGACCGATTTTCGGTATCATTAAATGCAATTCTATTAGGGGAAAATGAAGCGGAATATCTGGGTGTTGATGTAGAAAAAGTAAAATCCGGTATCATTTTATTGACTTCTTTGGTCGTAGGTGTTTGCATTGCCATGAGTGGAATTATTGGTTTTGTAGGGTTAATTATCCCCCATTTTATAAGGATATTAAAGGGGGCGGACTATCGATTTTTAATGAAGGCTTCAGCACTGGGAGGTGCTATTTTTATGATCCTGGCTGATGATCTTGCCAGGACTATAATTGCTCCGGCTGAATTACCTATTGGTATTTTATCCGCATTAATTGGAGGACCTTTTTTCTTGTGGCTGTTAATGCGGACCAACCAGGAAAGACTGATGATATGATAGAGATAAAGGGTATTGACGTTGTGAAAGGAAATCGAAAGATCATAGAAGACGTATCGTTTTCGATACGGCCTTCTCAATTTACCGTCGTTCTTGGAATGAACGGCGCGGGAAAGACTACTTTGCTAAGTGCTATTACCAGCAGAGAAAAATTAAGTAAAGGTGAAATTGTCTGGGATCGAAAAAGATTATATGATTTTGACCTTAAGGATTTGGCAGTCAGAAGGGCTGTCCTTTCCCAAAAATTTTCTCTCGGATTTCCTATGAAGGTAAAAGAATTAGTAGAAATGGGATGCTATCCTATCAAACGAAAAATATCCAATATTGAAAAAAAGGAACTCATTCATAATGCCCTTACTGAGGTAGGAATGAGGTCATTCCTCAACAGAGATTTTATCAGTTTGTCCGGGGGAGAGCAAAAAAGAGTTCTTTTGGCCAAATGTCTGGTTCAGCTAGATGACAAATGTGAACAAGGAGATTCCAAATACTTGTTCCTGGATGAACCAACCGCCTCTATAGATATCCAACACTCCTTCAAAATATTACAATTGGTAAAAGAATTAACGATAAAGAAGGGCATTGGTGTTTTTGCCATTTTGCACGATTTGAATTTGGCTGCTCAATTTGCAGATAAGATCATTATACTGAAAAATGGCAGGATCACCCATAAGGGTAGTCCAACGGAAGTTTTTAAAGAAACCCACATAGAATCCTCCTTGGGTATAAAGTCAATAATTCAGAAACACCCGTTGTTTGGGTGTCCACATATCACAACCTTACCATCATGATAGAAAATGGGATTTTGTTTGTCAAAGAAAGCATGATGATGACCTACAATATTTTTTTTCATGGTTTAAGAGTGGATAAATTTTTCAGGTTTAGCAGTAAAAATAATTGAAATGAAATCATTAAACGAACTAAGGGAAAAATCGGTTCAATTGAAAAGTGAAAATCCCAAATTACGAAATCGTAGTTTGGCCAATCAATTGGGTATTTCAGAAGCTGAATTACTTACACTTAACAATCCCCATGTAGATGTAATCGTCCTGGATGGCGATTGGAGGGAATTGTTGAAAGAGATACATACTATGGGGTATGTCATGGCACTGACTCGAAATGAATCTTGCGTACATGAAAGAAAAGGTGTTTACAATAACATTTCATTCTATGGGGGTGAAGGGAATATGGGCGTAGCAGTAAATGAGGATATTGATCTCCGTTTTTTTATGAATCAATGGGTTCATGGATTGGCAGTTATTATGCGAAGGGGGAAGATGGCGGATTTGTATTCATTCCAATTTTTTAATAAAGAAGGTGAAGCTGTCCATAAAATATTTTCCACTCCCGATTCTGATCTGGATGCATATAACTCTTTAGTAAAAAAATATATCGCTCATGACCAAAATCCTCTAGTTATTGAACAAATAGATGAGATTAATTTGGAGGATTCAGCGGATGAAACGTCTGATGTCGATATAGAAGCCTTCCAAAACGATTGGAAAAATCTCCAGGATACCCACGATTTTTTTGGAATGTTGAAAAAGTACGAATTGAACAGAACCAGAGCTGTTCGTATCGCCCCTGAAGGAATGACAGAAAAAGTAGACAAGGATGCAGTTGTTCGCATGTTGGAATTAGCGGCCGAAAGAAAAGTTCCGATTATGTGCTTTGTACATAGTAAAGGTTGTGTACAAATCCATTCGGGACCAGTAAAGAACCTCAAAGTTTTTGGGGACTGGTACAATGTATTAGATAGTAAATTTAATTTACACCTGAAAACGAATGATATATCTGAAACCTGGATTGTCAAAAAACCTACAAAAGATGGTATTGTTACCAGTTTGGAATTGTTTGATGAGGAGGGCCAATTGATTACTTATTTCTTTGGAAAAAGAAAACCCGGAATTCCCGAGTTAGAATCCTGGAGGAAATTAATGGCAGAAATTTCCAGGGCATCTGTAAAATAAGCAGGGGATAGATATACCAATACAAGATGACCAATAATTACCAATATTATAATAAACTCAAACAGGTAAGGGCTATTGACTGTAGGCAAGCTTACGGTATAGAGTATTATTTATTTTGTTTGTTTATCAGAGGAATATTGATTTTGATTATTTTGGCTCCCGAGTATTTGATTGGACAACAATCTTTACCGGAAGGGGCTGATAGTACTCTTTGGAAGCTTGATATAGATGAAGTAGTGGTTACGGCTCAGTACGAACCCACTCATTATTCAAATGCCGTCCACAACGTGAAGGTTATTGAGGAAGAAGAGATCAAAAGGCTTGGAATGGTCAATTTAGCGGAAGTACTCACTACCCAACTCAATATGCAAGTGAATACAGATCTGATTTTGGGAAGTGGTCTTACGATACAGGGTATCAGTGGAGAAAATGTACAGATTATGATTGATGGTGTGCCGGTTATTGGAAGACTGGATGGTAATATTGATTTATCCCAGATTCAGATGAATAGGGTCAAAAGAATTGAAGTAGTAGAAGGAGCCATGTCTTCACAATATGGAAGTAATGCCTCAGGCGGAGTCATAAATATAATATCGAGAACATCACAGCTTTCGGACCTACAGGTGGAATTGCGAAATATGGCTGAATCAGTAGGCGTTTTGGATAATTCATTGTCCCTGGGTACAAATGTAGGAGGCCTGTATGTTTCAGCGAGTGGTCGGAGGTATCACAGCCAGATTGCTGATGAGGATAGTCTAAGACTTCTTCAAGAAGTTCTATTACCTGATGGGAACACCTATCAAACAAAGAAGTATCCGTGGAATCCCAAATGGCAGTATTCGGGAGATGCTGTTGTGAAGTACAACTTTAGTGATTCTTTTTCGCTTCAGTACTCTTTCCGTTATTTTGATGAGAAGGTACAGAGTTTTGGGCAGGTCAGACGTCCTCAATTTAAGCCCTATTCATTTGATGATCAATATCTTACAAGGCGATCAGATCATTCGGTTTCTATGAAAGGATATTTAGGAAGTAAAGCTTATTTGACATCAACTAATGCATTTAACCAGTACGACAGGAATCTTGTCACATATAGAAAAGATTTTGATGAAGGATTAGAAGCTGAGGTGGAGGGAAGCCATGACACAACCGGGTATACAAGTATTTTAAGCCGGAATATATTGAGCTGGAACACTAAAAATAAACTCAGTACTCAAATTGGGGTTGAATATTTGCGGGAAACTGCTGAAGGAGATCGTTTGGAATCAATAGAAGGGAACGGGTCTACTTCAATGATCTCGAATTTAGCGGGGTGGTTGGGAATGAAATACAATCCTTTTGATGAGCTCACGCTTTCGGGTAATTTACGCTACGGTAATAATACGCGTTTTGACCATCCCATCATTCCTTCCATGAAGGCATTGTGGAAAATCAATAAGCATTGGAATATAAGGGCTGGATTTGCCAAGGGCTTCAGAGCACCTTCTTTGAAAGAAATGATTTTTCGATTTATAGATATAAATCATCACATTTTGGGAAATGCCGATCTAATGGCGGAGTCTTCGACTAATTTTTCTATTGATGTGGAAGGTAGTTGGCTTTTGGGGCAAAACTCAGTAGAAGTATCTACTACATTGTTTAACAATAATATCGAAGACCGTATTGTTCTGGCAGAATACGAAGCAGCCAAATATACGTATAGAAACCTTGAGGAATATGAAACCCATGGGGTGAACCTCAAAGTCGAATATCAGTTAGGTAAGAATTTTAAGTTGCGATCCGGAGGGGCTTTGACCCGGTTGTACAATATTTTTAGTTCTGAAAATTCTACACAGCGGTTTACGAATTTGTATGAATGGCAGAATAATGCGAGTATTTATTGGCCTTTAATTATGACAGACTTTACCGTTTCACAAAAATGGACGAGCAAACAACAGCAATTTTATCTCAATGAAAACGATGAGATATCGGAGGGTTTTATCGGTGGTATGAATATGGTTAATGCTTCAGTGAGTCGAAATTTCTTTTCCGATCAATTGTTTTTGTCCGTTGGCGTGAAAAACCTTTTGGATGTAGAATCAGTAGCTCTTTCCGGTGGTTCGGGAGGAGGACATTCTTCTGTGTCGGGAAACCGTGTAGTCAATTGGGGACGGTCTTTTTTCTTGAAATTGAACTATCGGTTTGAGACTTCGTTTTAACCCTTTTCTTCATTAAAATACTTCTATTTTGTCCCATTTTGAAACCGGTATGCCAGGGTTAGCATTGCACCGGAATTGTTGAGGCCGGAAATGCCGAATGAATTGTAATTGTTGTCGGGGTCTCCAGTGCTGTTATAGTTAGTATCAACGTAATTATAAAATAAATTTGGATTAATACTTCCGTATATATAAAATTCACTATTTACTTTGCAATAGCCACCTAATACTACACCTACTCTGGGACCAAAACTAAAAACTGAACGTCTGCTATTGGTAAAAGACGTTTCACTACTTGATTTATTTATTCCTATTCCGAAACTGGGGCCTATCACAAATCCAAAGTTTTGGTTGATAGGGTTTAGGTGTAAGATGCTGTAAGTCCCTGAAAATTGCATTGAGTTCAATTCAGAAGCGTAGGAATTGGATGATACAAAGGTAAGCCCAATGCCTCCTGCCAGGTTATGAAGTTTATTTTCATCTCCCCATCGATATTGAAGGGAAATATCATCTAAGCCAGATAACCCGATACCTAATTCTTTTACAGGGCTTGGATCGTTCTGTGCATTGAGGGATATAGAAAGTACCAGGGCAAAGAATAAATAAGACAATGTTGTAAATAAGTGGTTCATAATAGTTAGTGTTTAATATGTGAGTTAATTTGTTGACAGAAATCTATATACCAGGGTAAGCATGACATTAAAATTGTTGACGCCTGATAACCCATAGCCATGCTAAGTGCTTTTTGATTTTTGTTCAGGAATTGAAGGACCAGTACGCTTAGTGGTATTAATTGTATATCTATAATAAATATTAGGGTTCAGTTCTCCATATAATACCAGTTCAGGTGTGAATTTGTAATAGATTCCTAAAATTCCTCCGACCCTGGGAGAAATTAGAGTATTACTTCTGTATACAACATAAACATTTTCTTGATTTTTACTGTGGTCAAAGTTTGCATTAATACCTGCTTTCCAGCCGTAAAACCAACCTATTTTTTCTTTTAACGGTAAAAGTTTAAATGAACTAAAATGAAATCCGAGTTGAGAATCATAGCCATTATTCTCAATAACGGGATCTAATCTTCCATCGAAGTCCAGATTTCCCGAAATTCGTTTTAACTTTTCTTCATTACCCCATCGGAATTGTATTGAAAAATTATCAAAATTGTTGGTGCCAAATCCTATTTCTTTTATGGCTGCAGGAGAATCCTGGGCATTGGACTTGAAAAATAAAAAGATGGGAAGTAAAAGTAGAAAGATGTTCCTGCAAAATAAAAGCATTGTTGTTTGGTTTTATTGAAAAACGGAATAAAAAGGGTGATTTCTAATTTAAATCGATATTTTTTAATTTATTTAACATACATCGACAAAGCAAGAACTTGTAGAGGATATTTTTATTATAGGCTTAATTGTTTCCGAATAAATATAAAAGCCGGATAGCTTATTCTGGTATAGAATTATTGAATTGTACTCATATTGATCGGTTGGTTTTGGGTATGGACCCGGGAAATTATAAGTTTTCCAACTTTCTCTCCCTGTTTGATGCCTTCAGTAATGGCGGGCATGTAATGGATACCTCCGTACAGTCTACTGATAGCTGCCTCTTCGGATGCTTGCAAAAATGAATCGTATGAGCGTGCAGGCAGTCCGAATTCTTCCTCTACGGTATCAATGTATTCAAAGTTGTTCCCGAATATTTGTGTCAAAAGGATTGCAGAAGTCCGTGATACGACACTGTGACCACTTGTGTGTTCAGGGAAAGGAGGAGTCTGTAATATTGGTTTCCAATCCTCGTCGATATACTCATTGATATAGGTTTCTGGTCGGATTAAATCGGAGCGGTATTTTTCATCCCAGCAACTTATAAAAGCATCAAACAAACCTATGGAGACAAGTGTATATGCTTCTATGGTTTTATCAATTGCAAGACCTGATTTCTTACATGCCAAACCTGTAATACCTATCCAGTGCCCTCCGGGGGATATTTTTTTGGTTGCGGACATTACATGGCCTTTTTGGTGGGAAACAAATGGATTACAATCCCAGAATTTGGCAATGTCATAGCATTCTTTCTCAATCTGGTTAACGGAATCGTAAACTATCATGGCCTCTTTGTAAAAGTCGCTACCTGGTTCAATACTGAAGAGAGGAGGGGGAGGGGGGATAAATTGACTGGCGGAATCCATGACCATAGGCCGTATCTTGTTCCAGTGTGGTTCTATACCATCAATATAAGCGGGAGGGGTAGGTTCCCATCTTGAGGCATCTTTATCGTCAATATTGAATTTGGGATAAGTACGGGTTTCTTTATAGAAATCTTTATCCATCCAGGAATTAATATGTTGTACTACCTCCCTGGCATATTTTTGGGAAGCTTCCAGTTGGCCTGGTGTTATGCCTATTTCCAACCAGGCGTTGTGAAATGAATCCCGGAATGCATCCATTTTTTCTACTGAAAATACCAGTTGGCGACCGAGAAGTGTAAAGGCTTCAATAGCTGCAATGGAAGTATTGATTTGTGTGGTAGAATCTATGGGTGGAATGTTTGTAAGTCCATTAATTTGCCCTGCCAGGGAAGTTAATGTGGGAGATGCCTGTTGAATGATTTCATAGGCCGCAATTGCGGGATATGCATATACCCGGGAAGCTACTGGCGGAGAAAAAACATCATATACAATGATATCCGTTAATTGCTTGACAGACTTGTGAAATAGTTGGGTATTGTCTACCTGTATTGAAGATACTTGGTGGTCGGGAGTACAACGTACCAGTACAAGTCCAAGAAACAATATTGGCCCAATTTTTATCATTATATTATTTTTCTATCTTCCCATATGTACAAGAAGTACAGATATATCGGCTGGTGACACACCGGAAATCCTACTTGCCTGTCCTATATTCAACGGTTTTATGTGTTTGAGTTTCTCCCGGCCTTCGGAAGAAAGGGATGAAATGTTTTCATAGTTAATGCCGGTGCCCAATTGCACTTGTTCCAATCGTTTTAGTTTATCTGCTTGTTCTTGCTCCTTGGTAATGTATCCGCTATACTTCATTTCAATTTCAGCACTATCGATATATTCTTTTGAAAAATTATCCAGGAAGCGGTCAGCATCCGGAAGGTATCTCCTTATATCTTCAAAGGATACATTCGGCCGTAAAATTACGGTATGGAGTTTTATTTTCTGATGCAAAGGGGCACTCCCGATGGATTCCAGATAAGGATTTACTAATCCGGGATCGACACTAAAGTCCTTACTAAATCTTTCGATTTTATGGATAGCATTTTGTTTCTCATGAACGGAAAAGAGCCGGTCTTCCATATTTTTCATTCCGATATCAGCTGCTTTTTGTGTCAAACGGAGATCGGCGTTATCCTGTCTCAGAAGAATGCGGAACTCAGCCCTGCTGGTAAACATGCGATACGGTTCATTGGTTCCTTTATTGACCAGATCATCGATCAATACACCAATATACGCATCGTATCGATTGAGTATAAAAGGGGATTGATCGTTGACCTTCAGGTGAGCATTGATACCTGCTATAAGTCCCTGGCCGCCTGCTTCCTCATACCCGGTAGTACCGTTTATCTGACCTGCAAAGAAAAGATTCCTAATCAATTTTGTTTCAAGGGAAAGTTGCAGTTGCTGCGGGGGGAAGAAGTCGTATTCTATAGCGTAGCCGGGACGAAACATTTTTACATTTTCGAATCCGGCAATCTTTTTCAAAGCTTTGTACTGGATATCTTCCGGAAGAGAAGATGAAAACCCATTGACATAGATTTCACATGTCTTTCGGCCTTCGGGTTCGATAAACAATTGATGTCTGTTTCGCTCGGCAAACCGATCGATTTTATCTTCGATCGAAGGGCAATAGCGGGGGCCAATTCCCTGTATCCTGCCATTGAACATAGGAGAATCTTTGAATCCTTTTTTTAGTTCTTCGTGGACTTCTGGTGATGTATAGGTGATATGACAAGGCCGTTGTGTAGAAAGTTCAGGTGTTTTAGTAAAGGAAAACGTACCGGGATTTTCATCCCCGGGCTGAATCTCCATACGATCCCAATTCAAAGACCTGCCGTCTACCCTGGGGGGGGTGCCGGTTTTCATTCTGCCACTTTCAAAACCCAATTCCCGGAGTTGTTCGGTAATGCCCTTAGCTGAACGCTCTCCGGCTCTTCCCCCTCCCATCTGTTTGGACCCGATGTGGATGATTCCATTGAGAAAGGTCCCATTGGTAAGAATTACTGATTTTGACGGGATTTCCAGGCCAAGTGATGTGTATACCCCTTTGGCCATACCGTCTTTTACAATAATTCCGGTAACCATTTCCTGCCAGAAATCAATATTGGGATTTTGTTCCAGCATATGTCTCCATTTGGCAGCAAATTCCATTCGGTCACTTTGCGCCCGAGGACTCCACATAGCTGGTCCTTTGGACATATTGAGCATTCGGAATTGGATCATTGTATGATCCGTAACGATTCCGGTATATCCGTTCATTGCATCTATCTCCCGCACGATTTGGCCTTTGGCAATTCCACCGATAGCCGGATTGCATGACATCTGGGCTATGGTATTCATATTCATAGTGGCCAAAAGTACCTTTGAACCCATATTTGCTGCTGCCACTGCTGCTTCACATCCGGCGTGACCTCCTCCGACTACTATGACATCATATTCTGGAAACATGTACTAAAACTTTGATTTAGAGGGGCAAAGTTACTGAAAATTCGGGATGGATTTAAATATAAAAGTAGGATTTAATTATTTATCTAGTGCCTGCGAACCGGTTTACGTGAAGTGTCCCATTCAATATCCCATCAACACTGATGTCCTCTTCGATATCAGGTCAACCTTCTCTAAGACCATCATCAGCTATCTCAAAATTATTTCGCTATTTTTACATTATGAAAATAGACGATTTCGACCGGCAAATTATGGAGATGCTCCAGAATAATGCACGAATGACCATTAAAGAAATTTCTTCCAATTTGGGCCTTTCATCAACTCCGGTGTTTGAACGGATAAAAAGACTGGAGAAAAATGGGTATATAGACAAATATGTAGCTCTGTTGAATCGCGATCTCCTCGGGTACAAAATGGTGGCCTTTGTCCAGATTTCTTTGAGCCTTCACAACTTGCATGAGGTTAATTCATTTGTGGAAAGGATTACGGTATTTCCTGAAGTAATGGAATGTTATCATACCACAGGAGATTCAGACTTTTTATTGAAGATTTTGGTTAAGGATATGGATCAGTTTAATGAATTTATTTTAAATAAGTTATCTAATATTGAAAATTTAGGGAGAGTAAAGACGCAGTTTGCTTTGTCCACAAGAAAGCGGACGACGGCATTAGATCTGGAAGTTGATTTGTAGGGCCATATTCTGACCTATTTAAAGGATTCGAATGAAATACTTCAATAGAAAAATTCCCTGGTTATATTTTGTTTCATTAGAAGTGGGGTAAAAGGAAGTGAGGCATAAACCACTATATTAAATAATGCTTTATTTGAAACTATTATTTGCTTTGATTGAATGAATCACACCTTTTTTACAAACCTTGCTAAAACCCAGTATTATATTAATATAAGTTCTACTGTGAAAAATAAGAGCTCTGACCGCCTGCCGACTTTTGCTTTGGAGGTGGCACAAGGAGCGAAATATAATTAACCCTGGGTGCCAACCCTGGGAGGAAAACAAGTGAAATCGTCGATTCTGGCATTGATTTGCACAATGCAGTACAAGAAATAACTCTTGGTTGAGCTTAGGTTAAAATAGCGTAAATCAATTCACTACTTGATTATTTATATGATCTATAGAATCTTTGCTATTGGCTGAAACAGATTTGTCAAACTTTTATAATTTTCTGTTTTAAAACATTACGAAGTAAACTGAATCTGTAATAACCCAAAGAAACAACTAATTCCGAAATAACAAAATGACCATAACCTGCTTTCGTGAGGAACAAATTCGGAATCAGTCCAGAAGGCCGGCATGCCATTTGTAAACCAGGAAAAAACAATTGGTAAACTCATGGTCATTCCCAGCAAACAACATACACATATTAGCCAGGCTATTATGGAAATGCCTTTGTCAAACATATAGAGTATGGCATTTAAGGCAATTGCAGAAAATAAAAGGGTCCAACTCAGTGAATCCTGACCTGAAAATACCTTACTGATCAAAAGTCCAAAGACTATAATCGTAAAAATATGCAGTCCGTATTTTTTAATATAATTAAGCATTTCATTCACAACTTATTGCAGGAAAAATGAAAGCAAAAATTGTTCCAAATATTAAATTAATTCTTTATGTATTGAGTTAAATTAAAAGTTTGCTGTACAATGAATAGCTAACTGCCTGAAAAACGGCAATTTGGACCAATCTTGACCGTTTTTTGCCCGTCTTATTTTAAGAAAAAACCAAATTATTATGAGATTATGTAGTATAGCGACCTTGTTTATTGGGTTGATGTTGATGGGATGCGAGAAGCCTTATTCTGATGCTTTCTCTTCGGAAGGATTCTCGATCCGGATAGGTGAGAATATAGCATTTGGTCATGAAAGTATAGATTATTACGACTATTCAAGTCACTTGATCTTCCCGGAAGATGAAATTTAACTACGGGAAAATTTGAAAGGAGGATTTAGGATCTACGCGGATGGAAAGGAAATATATAGCGGAAATACCTGGGGTGATATTCCTTTGTATTCTTCCTACCATCCTTTTGAACCAATGATCTAATCTGATTTTTATCCAAACTATGTAATTCCTATATCTTATCCTCATTTAGAAGGTCAATCCGATCCCCGGGAGGACAACAGGATTATTGATGCTCTGAAGCGCTATAATAAATTTCATGCCGGGCTCACTTGCGAAATTACTTCATTAGGGAGAAATATGTCAGGAGGCATAGAGTTAAATTTGAAGTTACGTAACGATGATTCAATTAATTATTATCATTTGGATCCGGGCAAAATGGGGGTTGGGTTGTTCGGCTATTTTACGGCGGGGTTGAATATTTTTAATGTTGAAAACGGGGAGTGGATATCCGGTGAATTACCGATAATCAAACCCAATTCGAAAGATGAATGGAAACATGCGTGGCTCTCATTGATCCGTAGTGGAGAACAAAAGGAAATTATACTACATTATATAAAACTATGGAGAAATTGAGCCAGGACGTTACCGTGTCCATTTCGATTTCCCCGGACTCACCTATCAGGTAAGTCGGTATGAATTTAACCTGAATGATGGAAGGATCTGGCTGGGGAAAACGAATGTGCAAAGACAATTGATTATAGAATAATTAGTTGTAATCACCGCAATTTCCTAAGAAAATATGGTAGCATATACCGATATAGTCTTACAGGAATCGAACCCGGCATTGGGCTCATGTCAAGGGCCCCCTTAAAAGACCAACCCTTACTCCCCATGTCGCTTTGACACCGTTATTGATCTTCTTACAGGACGTCCCTAATTTCAGGAGTTTTCTCAAATACACTTTTGGCATATGGGCATAGCGGAATAATTTTTAATTGATTGCCTCGAGCATATTCTATTGCTTTCATTACCAATTGCCTACCTACTCCCTGCCCTTTAAATGCGGGACCCACTTCGGTGTGGTCAAGGATGATTTTGGTACTTCCGGCTTTGCTATATGTCAGTTTTCCGGCTTCCGATCCATTAGAAACTGCTGTAAAAGCACCTTTGCTCCCTGTTTGATCGTGTTTTATTTTCATTTCTTTCCAAGATTATGTTACAAATCACTTTTTTACTCCATTTTGATTTCTCTAAACCTACATTTTAAAGATCTGAACCCGACCCTCAAACTCGAAAACTTTACGTTTTTTTCTTCCCGGATTTAACAAGTGATTTAAACATAGAGAAAAGTAATCCTCCGGAAATAGCCCCCAGGATATACGTAAGTACTATGGTTAATGTAAGGGAGAGATCTTTTTGCCATTTCAAAAAGGATATAGTTACTATATCATAGTTTTGAAGAGCAAATATTAGAGCCACAATAATTAAGAAAAATAATATAAATCTTTTAATATACCTCATGGTGTTTAAATTTAAGAATAAAGGAAATAATAAATTTACGTAAGTTCGACAGAGAAAATAAGAGCTCTGAAGTGCCTGTCCCGACATGAATTCGGCGGGAAGCGAAATATACCTAACCCAGGGTGCCAACCCAGGGTAGGGAACAATTATTCGTCGAGCTCACGTTACATTAAGGACCGGTAGATTCCATTTATGTTTGCCGTGGATGATTTCTTTAGTTGAATACCGAAAATTTTCGGATTCGACAAAATTGCTATGGATGCGGTTGCTTTTTGGCAACGACCTTTTGACCTAATCCTTCGAATGGGGCCAATCAAAGCATACCGTTCAATAAGACGGCAGAATTACTGTTAAGTCACTTTGTAAAACGACGAATTCTGTTACATAAAGGCACATTATGATCTTGGGGTACCTGGTATATTTTATCCCGGTTTTATAATGCCTTAGTGCTTTGTAAATTAGCAAAAGTTATCTCTGTTTGACATTGGTAATTTATTAAAGAATATTTTAACTTAATAATGAATATTTGACTAATAGTTGACCTTTTTCATTCCATTTGATCCATCCTTCTCCTAATGCTGTATAGTTATCATCTACTAGTTGAACCTTCATCCAATTTCCCCTTATAGCTAAAGGCAAGAGTAATGTGTGTTGGATATTTATTTTGTCTGAATGTTCAAAGGGTCTGGATCGAATAAAGTTGTTTTTGCTTGGAAGCAATTCTATACTGTGGACTTCCAGTAAAAATGATGGCCATAAAAGCACCTTTCCTGCATTGGAGTTTATGAGGGCTGTTTGGTGAGTTTTTGAATTAACTTCAATCTCTAAAAATCTTTTGTAAATCGTTTTTATTTTAAATAACAAAATACCGTAGTCTAATTTAAGGTTTTGTGGAAGTAACCAGGGTGGAGCATATGAAATCTCAATGTGACCATTATTGTTTATGGTAAAACTAATACTGTCCGTAACAGTTTGTTCTTTTACATTCCCATAAAAGTACAAGCTATATTCCGGGGCTAAATTTGGTTTGAAAATACCCATTCCCATTGGGAGATCTGTATTATTAGGGATAAGGTTTGTATTTAACCAACAATAGGTGGGGAATAATGAGATAGCCTTTGAAATACCTAGTGCCGGTTGCGTCTTCTTTTGAAGTTTGTTTTGATCATTTTCTATCCTGGGACGCTCTCTCCGAATGAAAATTGTAAGGATTATTATAGAAATAAAAAGGGTCCATAGGATATTCAAGCTTACTATGACCTTTTGATTTTGTGTAGAGGCCAGGAAAAAGGATACTATAAAGGAAATAACAGCCGTAATTATACCATATCCTATTACTATAGCGGCAGCAGCCAACATTTGGTTTTCCCCTGCTTTAACTAACAGGGCGATTCCAATTCCAACAAAAAAGCCAAAAACAATGGATAAGAAGTGGAATAGAATAATATGTAGTTTTGGAATTTTCACTTATTTGAAATAAAGTGATTCTAAATTAATTTAATATAATGTAAATTAAGATAGTATTTGTTTAAATAATTTATTTTTATTCTTGAGGTGGTGTATATGTGACAAAATCAATACTTAGTCCATTGGGGTCCCTGATGGCAAAATGGCGGTCGCCCCAGGGCTCGTCCCGAAGTTCGACGATAATTTTTACATTCTTCTCTTTGATCTTCTTATAAAATTCATCTACGTTTTCCAATTCGATGGTCAGGAATATACCTTCTCCGTTAAATGGCTTATGGAATATTGGATGCTGAGAAGGATGATTAGGCAGCAAAAATGCTAATTCAGACTTTTTATTAGGGGTGTGTAGAAGTAAATAAAAGTCGTTTTCAAAAGTGACGCCAAAATTGAGATTTTTGGTGTAAAATTCCTTCGTGATTTCCAATTGTTTTGTGATAATTCCTGCGTTTAATTTCATCTTTTTAACGTTTTGAGTGTTATTGATTTGACAATGAATAGCTGTGTAAGTGGTCAGTGACATAAAGAGAGTGATTATATATTTCATCTTGTGTATGATTACTTTTATGTCAAATGTAGGACAGAGACTACTACTGAAATAGTAAAAATCGGACATTTTCAATCAAATGCCCGGGAAGGTGGCAATCCATAGAAGTTTTTAAAGTCTTTAATAAAATGGGATTGGTCAAAATACCCCAGGTCAAAGTAGATTTTGTTACCCCGGATGTTTTTCCTGGTAGGGTTTTGATTGAGAAATGATTGAAATCGGACCACTTTACTGAAAGTTTTGGGGGAATCACCGATATAAAACTTGAACAATCTTCTCAATTGCCGGGTGCTAAGTCCTGTTTCCAGGTCCTTTTCGATACCTACCTGTCCTTTGTTTTGCAATATAATCTCTAGGGAGTGGAACAACCTTGGGTCAGAGATTGTCTGGTGATCCCGGATTATAAGGAGAAAAAGATTGTCTAATTTTGTTTTCACACTTTCTAAGATATTACTACCCTCTATACTTTGTGAAATTTGCATGGAAAGTAGTGAGTTTACAGCATACAAGTCTTCAAACCGGTTGGTCAATTCCGAAGCAGGGAGATTGAATAATAGAGGAAAGGCGGTAGGCAGGAATCGAATACCCATATAATTAAAAGTTGTTTCGAGTTGGAATTCCATGTATTGGTTGGAAAAGCCGGTAATGAAATTTTGATGGGGAGAATTTGCTTCCCATAGTATGTCAATGCACCCATCCGTCACCACCCGGTAGATAAAATTTTTATCTAATGGTTTTTGGGTCGCTAATTGCCAGTAACAGTAAATAAAATCAGATAGCCGGAAGTCTGGAGGTGTTTCCATATAAGAAACCTGGTTTTGCCCGGCTTTGATAGCGGGTTGGACCGGTTTGAAAAGGTCTTTTATGGAATTTAATTTATTCATGAATTTAAGAATGGAGCTGTCTTACAAAAATTGCTTTAACCATGCTTTAGCTTTTTTATCATCAGAAAATGATTTAATAGGTATTGGGGGTGTTTTAAATTTGAATAGAATGTTCATAATTAATTGTGACAATCCCGGGTTTGATACCATAGCCATAGCTTTATATATTTCAGGAAGTTGTTGTGTAGAAAATTTGCGAGCTTCTTTATCAGGGACAGGCGAATTGCATAGATAGATTAGAAGAGGAACTTGCTTGTTGTTAGTAATTTTTTTTACCAATGCGACGTTTTGAGA
This sequence comes from Membranihabitans maritimus, assembly GCF_021729145.1. Taxonomy (GTDB): domain Bacteria; phylum Bacteroidota; class Bacteroidia; order Chitinophagales; family Saprospiraceae; genus Membranihabitans; species Membranihabitans maritimus. The sequence continues at coordinate 34,378 of NZ_JAJSLW010000014.1, forward strand.
AATATTTTGTACCGTTCTTTTGGGCTTTTTGGAATAGGAGTACAGAATACCTTCTTTGTCCAGATAATAATCTGCAATCTCTCCGATAATTAAGTTCTCAGATGACGGTTTTTGAATTTTAGATTTCATGTGAAAGGCCCGGTTCAATTAAAAACTGATATAGTAGTTCTTCATAATCCTCATTTTTTATTGATACAGCTATTCTTTCAGCGTTTTCTTTAAAAGATTTATTGTTGAATAGATCGAGTACTTTAGGTTCCAGATTTTCTTCCGATATTTTTTTGATACTAATTCCTTTGGGACCGAGAGCTTTATCCGAAATGATGTTATTCCAGGTAAATTGATCAAAAATATGGGGTGTAATCATCGTAGGTAGCCCATATTTAAGAGCTGTATGGGTGGTGCCTGAGCCTCCATGATGGATAATGGCATATACTTGAGGTAGTATCCAGTCATAGGGAATAGATTGAGTAAAATGAAATAATTGATGATTATACTTTGATGGTTCCGACAACCCCCCGGAAGCAGTATTGATAATAGCTGGAATATTGTGTTGTTTTAGAATATTCATGAATATCCGGGTTTTACCTTCAGGGTCGGGATTGGTTATACTCCCAAAGGTTATAAATAGAATTTTTTTATGTTGACTGAGGAAAGAAATTAGTTCAGTAGAAGGCGACCAATTAGAACTTTTGTTGCGTTCGTGAAATCCCAGAATTTGCACGTTACTCTTCCAGTATCTGGGTCTTGAAAACAGGGAAGTGGAAATAGTAAATACCATTTTTTGATCCAAAACCGCTTTTCTGATCGCCCGATTGGACTTTTTACCTTCTATTTTAAGGTAGGAATACCCTTTTTTTATAAAATAAGCTAAGCCCCAATTGGTTAAACGATAGGATAGTTTGTTGAGGAATGGGGACAGATTTGTGTGAAAAGAGATGTAGGGATGTTCATTTACAGAATGAATAATAAAGGGCACGGCACTGACAAGTAAGGACCTGTTATTCCTAAATCCCCAAATGAACGGGTAAATATTTAGAGCATTATGGAGAATTAAATCAGGAGATTCTTTTTGTACAACTTCAAATTCTTTTTGAGTAATTTTTTTCCGAATTTTTAAAAATTTGAAACCCATTTTGATGGAAGAGATAACCCGGATCAATTTAGGTTGTTTCCCTCCAAAGGCAATCCTGGCATCCTTGCTTTCCAGTAGGTCAAGTGTTTCCGGTCCCAGAGGAATAAATTCCAGGCCCGAGTGGCGAACGAGGTCTTCAAATTGATTGGCGAAAACACAAATGACCTGGTGGCCCTTGTTTTTCAAAATTTCACCAATGGTAAGAAAAGGTTCCATGTCCCCTCGGGTGCCGATGGAAAAAAGTAAGATTTTCATTTTGCGTATTTGTCGCAAATTAAGAGGATTTATTGATAATAAAATTTATTAGTTGTTCTGGGGACGATTCTGCTTTCATTTGTATGGAGATCTTTTCCGCATTTTTTTTATAATTTCTATTTTTATACAGATCTAAAATTAAAGGCTCCAGGTTTTGTCTATTGAGTTTACCTATTTTTATGCCTTTTGGGCCCAATTTTTTTTCTGCAATGATTTTATTCCAAACAAATTGATCAAATACGTGGGGAATGGCCAATGATGCACAACCATTTTTTAGGGTATTATGAACAGTACCGGAGCCCCCGTGATGAACTACTCCATAAATTTTTTGTAATATCCAGTCATAGGGTAGACTTTGGCTGAAGTAAAACTGTTTTTTATTGTATCTATCTGGGATGATCATTCCCCCTGAGCCTGTAAGTAATATTGCCGGTATTTGATTTTTTTCCAGAATTTCAATGATTATTTTGGTTTTTAGTTGAGGATCCGGATTGGTCATACTGCCAAAAGAAATCAATAATAGCTTATTGTGCATTGTGAGAAATTCAGTTAATTCGTCAGGGGGAGACCATTCGGCCGATTTATTTCGCTCGAAAAAGCCCAATACTTCTATGTTATTATTCCAGTAATTGGGTTTGGAAAAGAGGGACTTGGATATAGAGTAAATCGACCTTACTGACAGCAACTTTTTCTTTATTTCTCTTTTCGTAGGTTTTTTTGAAATTTTGAGAATATTCATTGCTTTTTTAAGGGAGATTGCTGTTGAGTGAAGGGCAATTTTATAAGTGAGTCGATTCAAAAAATATCCATAGTTTTTCCTGAAAATATAATAAGGGTGGTCATTTGCCGGATGAAAATAATATGGTGCGGGAAGTACTAAAACAGTTTGGCCGGGATGATCCATTGACCAAACAAAAGGATAGGTGGCAATGCTGTTGTGAATGATTAGGTCCGGCTTGTATTCCTTCACCGCATTATATTGCCGGGTAATTGTATCCTTTTCTATTTTTACAAACTTTAAACCAAGTCGCAAATGATAAATAAATTTAAAAATTCCCGATTTACTGCCTCCAAATGCTTTTTTCGCTAGCGGACTATCAATGACCTCCATAAACTTTTCGCCCAAAGAAATAAATCGTATTTGACTATTTTCAAATGAAGGTCTGAATTTTTCGGAAAAAGCAAAAGTGATTTCATGGTCTGTATTCATCAATTTTTCACCGATTGCTAATAGCGGTTCTATATCCCCGCGTGTGCCTAAAGACATGATAAGAATTTTCACGTATCTCCAAAGTTTAAATTAGATGATTAATGCATTTCCTGGGCGTACTGAATAATTATGGCTCAAAATATTATTCTAATATAAAATTATATAGCTCAGGCCTGAAATTTTCTTTCAGCATATCTTTCGAAACTAATACAGCATTATTCTTGTATTTCTCATTTGTAAACAAATCTTTAACTAATGGTTCGACCTTTTTTCTTGAAAAGGAACGAATACTGGTTCCCAATGGCCCTAGTTTTTTATTGGATATTATCTTATTCCACACATATTGATCCATAAAATGGGGGATTATTAAAGTTGGACAGCCCGAAAGGATGCCTTCATGAGTAGTTCCACATCCTCCGTGGTGGATAACTGCGTACATCCTTGGAAAGATCCAGTCGTACGGAATAGACTTGATAAAATAAAAAAGATGGGAATTATACTGTTCAGGCTTTTCCAGGCCACCGGAATTGGTGCAAAAGATTGCAGGAATACCATTTGCCTCGAATATTTCCATGAAGATTTTTGTCTTTTCTATTGGTTGGGGATTGGGCATACTACCGAAGGTTATAAAGATTATTCTGTCATGTTGAGATAAGAATTTTTCAAGTTTTTCCGGAGGTGACCAGTTATTTAATTTATCCCGATATTGGAACCCCATAATTTTAGCTTTGTCATCCCAGTATTGGGGTTTTGGAAATAGCACTTCAGAAAAATTATAGAGTGTTTTACCGGATTGAAATGATTCTTGGATCTCTTTTTTAGATTTGGCAATGGGTAAATTTAATTGGTTTATTGATTTTTTGATTTGACCCGATAAAACAATGTTGAAGAGTTTATAGGAAAATTTATTGAGAACAGGACCTAGGTCTATGTTGAGGGATATATTTGCATTTTCCTTTACATAATGCATAGTATAAGGGTAGTACTCTATCAGTATCGATCTGTTTGATTCCTGAAGCCCCCAAATAAATGGGTAAATAGCTAATCTGTTGTGAATGATTATATCCGGGCTTGTTCTATGTATGATTTCGTATTGTCTGAGTAGTAATAATTGTTCGATCTTAGAATGTTCAACACCGAATCGGATAGCTGATAGAAATTTGGAAAACAAAGACCTGTTTCCACCAAAAAATTCTTTTCCATGTTCCTGATACATTAAATCCGTGTGTTCTGTTCCCAATGAAATAAACTCCATCCCCACTTCCAACACGATATGTTGAAATTTATCAGGAAATACACACATGACCTGGTGACCCTTATTTTTGAGTTTTTTCCCAATTGATAATAATGGTTCAATATCTCCTCGGGAACCTAATGCAACCAGCGCTATTTTCATATATTGAAACTTAAAGTTTTGAAGAAAACGCTTTCAAAGTAAAGAAGAATAAAATAGTTTGGATTAATTCTACTTCATATACTTCTTTTTATGATAAAATATTGTGATGAACCTTTATGGTTAATAGAAGGGGGTGTTCTATGGTCGAATTCGATATGTTGGAATAAATTCAATATTTTATGAATACTGTTGATGGTTGGAATTGTTATTTAATTGAAAATAGAATATTTTCTTCTTAAGTATTTGGATACAAATCTTATTTATGGTTTTATGTGAGAATTAGATTTGGAATGGGAGCATATATATTCTTGTAAACAGCTTTAGTTCGGCGGTGAAACCCGATAAACAACTGCAGTTTCGAAAGTACTAATTTTTATTTTTTTAATTCTGGTTGTACCATAGTCTGGTAAGGAAGTACTTCCATGCCCGGGCAGGAAAATTACTACTCTGGTCCATAATTCCCTTTTTCCACAAGTAATAGGTTAAATGGATCCAGGTAAAAGCAGTAATTGTTCATTGGTATTTTATACATTAAGTCCTGCCAAACCTTCTGGATTGAGGTACGATATATTTTCATGTAAGGATGGTTTTTTTTCTTAATTTCCTGATATCCGTATGTACAAAAATTCCTGTAGTAGGTGTAGTAAGAGCGTTTTTTTAGTATCAAAGGATGGAAATTAATATCCCCTAAACTTTACATTCCATTGGTCCGACAGGTTGTGGGATCATGCAAAAGCCATATAGTTCATGTTCGTCGCTGATATTTTCATCAGAAAGGACCGAGGGATAGCTATTATCTTAAAGATTGTCGGTATACAAATAATATGTTAACCCTTCCTGTTACCTTGAAATTTTTTAAAATTTGTGAATTTTAATTTTAGATTCCAGGGTCAAAATGAGGTGTCCCATAACCCACATCTGCCAATAATCGATACGGGGTTCCAGTATGTTTCTTAAGAATTTTACCCAAGTTTTGATCCAAGTATCCGATTACTTTAATGATGATTCATTTTTACAATAACTTTTAAGTCTCATAAGAAACATTAACCAATTGTAATTACACCATCCAAAAAATTATGAGGACTCTTGCCAGTTGAAATGGCTAAATGTAAGGGTAGTTATACCATTTTTTCAGTTAGGTCAAAAGTAACACCGGTACCTACCCATTCTTCATTGGATTCAGTACAGGTCCAGGAGATTCTTTTGTTTTCAGTTAGTTTTGTTACCTGGAACTTTGTAATATACCCCTCGTCGAAGTCAAATACATTAGTATATCCAACCTCGGGTTTTACTTTGAGTTTGGAGGTCCAGATTTGGGATAATCCTACTTGTGTGGTTAAGGCTTCGTACACTCTGTCCGAAGGGGATTTAATATAGTTGACAATGTCAATTTTTTTCATAAAGTTTTATTTATTGAGAAATTTATCTCTTATTAGATTGAGATTAATCCCGTGTTCCAAGAAAGCTTTTGCGCCATCTCGAACTGTCGTAAATCCGCCGGTATTATCTTTTATAGCCTGGATTAAATCGTCACCTGATTCATGGAATCCACAATTTTTAATGACTACATATGATCTTGTATCTGAGATAGATGTAAATCTGAAATCTACGGTTGTTATGGATCACTCCATTCGATGGAAATATTTTTATTGTCATTTAGTATTACTACGAATATGTCTTTTGATAAACCATACATTTTCCATTCCAGGTATATTTTTCGCTTTCTTTTAATTTTCCTGTGGATATTGTGAACCAGAATTTGGTGGTTATTGCTGGGTCAACAAAAGCTTGAAATACCCTGGCTATTGGTTGGCGGATAAGCATTTGAGCTTCTACAATAGGATTCATTTTTAGTGGATTTATTATTTTGATAAATGGGGTGTCCAAATTGTAATTATATAAAGCAACCGTTAGGGATACTATAAATTTTACTCTATTTTTATCTGGTATTTAGCCAGTAAGCCAATGACATCGGGAATTGAAAATCGGGCACCTCTGATTTTATTTATTTCCGGATCTATAGTGTAGTTAAAGGATCCCCTGAAGTCTGTTTTTTCCAGGTTAGTATTTTCGAAAACAGCGCGGTCAAGTGCACAATTTACGATGGTAGTATTCGACAAGTCCGCTTGTGAAAAATCCACTTCTTTTAATTGGGAGTTTGTAAAAGTTGTTTTTGTAAGCCGGACTTTATGGAAGGATGAAAAATTGAGATTACAATTATCAAATGAAGCGGAAAAAATAAAGTCATTGCAATCTTCAAAGGATAGGCCTAATAACTTGCCATTAATAAATTCCACATCCTGTATAGAAGTATTCTTTAGAATGACGTTGCTTAAATCGCAATCTTGAAAAACGCAATTGATAAAACTTGATTCGGAGAGATCTACCTGGCTAAAACTACATTGTTCAAACAGACAGTTGTCGTATTTTCCTCTGGAAAAAGGAAAGGTCGAAAAGTTTTTGTTTTGGTAATTTTCATCTTCGTAAAATGTTTTCATAACCGGTACTATTATCCGCAAAAAAGTATGCAACTTCAACTTTATAATTATATCCTTTATTGAATGTGTGGTATTCTTAAGGTTGCCCGATTTCAGTCCTTAGATACTGATATCTGCCATAAATGTGGGCGTTTAGAAGCAAGGCTTGTTCCGGATGATATTTATTTCTTTCAGCATCAAATTTGTTTTTTAAGCGCATAAAGGATTCTTTGTCATCAATGTAGGAAACAATACTCATCAATTCTTTTAATTCAAATGTAGGCTTGGATGTTGACGTAGTCCAATTATTTATTTTATCGATTATAAATGGGGGCGTACCCTGGCGCAACCCACTTGTCAAATTACTTTTACCCCTCCTCGGCACAATATCTTTTACAGCCAAATAGGCCATACGAATATGTTCGGGTGTGGTACCACAACATCCTCCTACTATATTTACCCACTTTTCCTGGGCAAATTGGTGAATTAATTGTGCAAATTCTTCAGGGCTTTGATCATAATCTCCAAACTGGTTGGGAAGTCCTGCATTTGGATGTGCACTTACATAAAAGGGACATCTTTCATGTAATTCTCTTACATAAGGTATTAATTCTCTGGAACCTAGAGCACAATTTAACCCGACTGAAATCAATGGGGCATGAGATATGGAAATTAAAAAGGCTTCGAGGGTTTGTCCCGATAGTATTCTTCCACTGGCGTCAGTGATGGTTCCGGATATCATAATAGGGAATTCCCGACCCAGTTTAGCAAATAATTCCATTAAACCAAAAATAGCAGCTTTAGCATTTAATGTATCTGTAATAGTCTCTAATAAAAATAGGTCTACACCACCATCTATCAATGCATTGGCTTGTTCGGTATAGGCAGATACCAATTGATCAAATCCCACTGATCGAAAACCCGGATCATTTACATCGGGTGAGAGCGAAGCTAATTTAGTAGTAGGACCTATTGCACCCGCCAGAAATATAGGCTTGGTGCCGTTGTTTATTCTGTATTTTTTTATTGCATTTAAGCCCAGTTGTGCACCTGCAAAATTGATTTTATAAACCCATTCTGAAAGTCCATAGTCAGCCTGTGAAATCGAGTTGGCACCAAATGTGTTTGTAGTAATGATATCCGCTCCTGCTTCCAGGTATTGCAGGTGAATATTTTCAATAATATCGGGTTGGGAAAGATTTAGTATTTCTGTATTCCCTTTTAATTCAGTATTATGATTGACAAGCCTTTTCGTTCTGAAATCTGATTCTGAGAATCCATATTCTTGTGTTATGGTGCCCAAAGCTCCATCTAATATTAGAATTCTGTGTTTTAATTCTGATTCTATTCGGTGCATCTAGGGTGTTTAATTGATTTCTAATTGAATTATCAGCGCAACTAAGGATGTATAATAATTGGATTAAGATATTAAATAAAATTGTATTTCACTTTCTAATTGTATTGATCATGGTCGCTGCTAATATTCTTTAGTACTTTTAAAATGGCTCCTAAAATTTTTACATATCCCTATTTCCGAATGCAAATGGAAGTAAATTTGATACACCTACAAATCTCATGACTTTGGATTGCCCTGCGAGGATAATTACTATTGGATTATCTGAGAGGTCTTCCACTTCTTTTATATCCTGACGACATTGGCCGCACGGTGCTGCTGGGGTGTTAATTCCCGGATTACCTGCGACTGCAATTTTAGCAATTTGGTTTTTTAGCCCTGCAGCACTTGCTGTGTCTAAAGCAACTCTTTCAGCGCAGCTACTTTTGTGATTTGAAGTTTCCTGGTTACTGCCGACTACAATGTGCCCTTCTCTAGTGGAAATGGCAGTTCCAACGCGGAAATTGGAGTAGGGGGAATGCGAAAATTTTCTGGCTTCCCGGGCTCTGTGAACTAATATTTGTTCATCTTCAGGAAGTTTTTCCAGTACATTGAATTCTTCGTATTCGATGGTAAGGGTGCGGTGAGCCATAGCTTAGTAGTTGATGAATATAATAAAGGAGAAATGGAATGAAATGGTTCCTGGCTCGGTTGATTATTATTTTTGTAATGTAAAGTGGATAAAGACTTACATTCCTCCTGTAATCTCGATAAATGTACCTGTAGAATAAGAAGATCTATCAGAAAGTAACCATAAAATGGCTTCTGCGACTTCTTCTGGCTTTCCTCCTCTTTTCAATGGGATACGGGAACTTAGTCGTTTGATCCTTTCCGGTTCTCCCCCCGCAGCATGGATATCGGTATGTATATAGGCGGGTCGAACTCCATTGACCCGAATTCCTTCGGAAGCTACCTCTCTGGCCAACCCCCTGGTAAAGCTATCCAATGCTCCTTTGGATGCTGCGTAATCGATGTATTCACCAGGAGCGCCGGTTATTGCTGCTTGAGAGGAAACATTGACGATGGATCCTCCCGTACCACCCAATCGAGTAGACATTCGTTTAATGGCTTCACGGGTGCATAAGAAAGGACCGATAACGTTTGCCTTGAAAATTCGATCCAGGCGACCCCCTGTCATACCTGACAACTTCATTTGTGGTTCCAGTATGCCTGCATTATTTACCAGGTCTGTGAGGTGTCCAATCTTGTCAATCTGTGAAAACAAATCCAGGATTTCTGTTTCGGAAGTTACATTAGCCTGTATAGCGGTGGCAGTACCTCCACATGCAGAAATTTTAGAGACAAGTTGATTTGCTTCTGTTTTACTGTTTAGATAATTGACAATAACATGGTATCCTTTTTTTCCTGCTAATAAGGCCGTGGCAGCTCCAATCCCACGACTGGCTCCCGTGACTAAAATGATTTTCATATTAACGATTGAGTATATGTTGGAAATGGTGAGATGAAATATCGAAACCGGCATTGAGGTATAACCGATGGGCTTCATGGCGTTGGTGTCCCGAGTCCAGTGAGACTGTATCACATTTTTCTTTTTTAGCAATGGAAAAAACTTCCTTCAGCAATTCCCCGGCTAAACCTCTACTGCGGTAAGAGGAGAGTGTGCATAAGTCATCTATATACAATGTTTTTCCACTGTGAAACATATTTTGGATGCGGAATCCAATAAATGCCACTCCGATTTCATCTCTTCTAATATAAATGATTTGAAAATTCTCTTTTCGTTGTTGTTGATAAATCTGCCAAATATCTCGGTCCTTTAATTGAGGTCGCAATTCCAGGATAACCTGTTGGCATTTTTTTATGTCTTCTTCAGAAGTTGCCAATTGAAGTTTAAATTCATTTTTCATATGGTGTTGATTTGCTGATGATTAGGAATTTTTCTGGCTGATCCAATGATTTAAACCCGAATTGTTGGTATAAGCCATGGGCATCATCCGTAAATAGCATAAATTTTTTCAACTCCCTCACCCAATCTAGATTCAAAATGCAGTTTAAAAGAATCTTGGAAAGCCCTTTATTTCTGTGTTCTTCTATTATAAAGACATCTGCGAGGTAGCCGAAAGAGGTATAATCAGTCACTATTCGAGCATATCCAATTTGCGCTTTGGCATGAAATATTCCTATAGGAAAGGAATTTTTTCCAGCAGCTTTTACCTTTTTATAAGGAATGTTCTGCGCCCAATACGAATGATTCGATAGCCAATTATGGATTACATCCCATTGCATTATTTCTTTGTCAGAAGAAAAAAAATAATCGAAATAATTGAAGTTAATTGTTTGCATTCGTATAGAATTTTTAGACTGAATGTATTATTGTATTCCATCCATAGATATCTGGTTTTCTACCTGACCTAATAGACTTTAGTTCTTCTTTTAAACGAAAGGGAATCCCCTTTTCAGAAATTTTTACTTTATAAGTCTTGGCACCGATACTGACACTTTCGATGGGAGAGATAACCGCAGCAGTTCCTACGCCAAAGGCCTCTACTTTTTTGCCCGTTTGCAAAGCACTTTCCAATTCCTTATGACTTATTTTTCTTTCTTCCACAGCAATGCCCATATCTTTTGCAATAGTGATTAGAGAATCCCTTGTGACACCGTCTAGAATAGTTCCGGAAAGGGGAGGGGTGATCAGTATTCCGTCGATGACAAACATAATATTCATCATTCCCGATTCTTCGATATAAAGATGTTCCTGGGCATCTGTCCACAACACCTGGTCGAATCCTTCTTTATTTGCTTTTGCAGTGGGGTAAAAAGCTCCCCCGTAGTTGCCTCCACACTTAGCCGAACCGGTCCCTCCGGTTGCACACCTGATATATTGTGTTTCTACTTTTACTTTGAGGTTTTTCGAAAAATATTGCCCCATAGGCATCGCCATAACAACAAATAAATATTCATCAGATATTTTTACTCCGATACGGGGTTCGGTGGCAATTGCTATGGGACGGAGGTAAAGGGATGAATCCAAATCGGAAGGAACCCATGACCGATCTGTTTCAATTAGATGAAGAATGGCGGAAATAAACAATTCTTTTGGCACCTCAGGCATGCTCATCCTTTTCAAGGAAAGATTGAATCGATCCGCATGCCGATCGATTCTGAATACGTTGACATTCCCATTTGTGCAACGGTAAGCTTTGAGGCCTTCGAATACGGCTTGCCCGTAATGGAAGCAGAGAGCCAGTGGACTAAGTGTTAAATTATGAAATGGTTCAATTTGGAGATTATTCCATATTCCATCTTTATATTCGGCCGTAAATATATGGTCAGTAGGATTGGTCCCGAATTGTATATTTGTAAAATCGTACCGTTGGGTATTGTCCACTTGTGATTTTTTGACGGAGATATTGAAAGCGTTTTCCATACAGTTTTTTTTGAGTAAAACATCAGGTGTAAAAATGATACTAAAAATCTATAATATACAGATACAGTTTTATTAAATTTGACCATAACAGATGGGAGATGAAAAAATTCGACGACAAGTTTCTTTTTGAGAGGATTTCGAATAGTATAGGACGCCAGATACGAAACAATGTCCTTAACCCCGGGGATAAATTACCTTCAATACGCGAGATATGTAGGATTCATGCAGTAAGTATGAGTACAGCAATTCGTGCTTATTCTGAACTTGAGGGCAAAGGATTCATTGAATCCAGGCCGAAATCGGGTTATTTTGTATCATATACCCACCAAAAATTCCCTTCTACGCCGAAAACGTCGAACCCTGTTAGTGATTTTGGAGCAGAAACAACCGAAGCTTTGATTGCCAGGGTTTATTCAGAACTCGGTACGGAAGATAACCTTTTGTTTTCTCTGGGAGTTCCAGCTCCGGAACTTTTGCCTATTTCGCGAATTAACAAGTCGATGGTGTATGCGATGCGAAGGATGCCTCATAGCGGGACATCATATGAGAAAATTCAGGGTAATAGTGAATTGAGAAGGCAGATTGCACGTGGAGTTATTAACTGGGAAGGTGAACTTAAGGAAGAAGATATTGTCACTACTGCAGGTTGTATGAGTGCTTTAACCTATTCCATTTCTGTACTGGCCAAGAAAGGGGATATAATTGTGGTAGAAAGCCCGGTCTATTTTGGTATACTCCAACTGGCCAGGAGCCTTGGCTTGAGAGTTTTGGAATTAGCTACCAATCCGGTGACAGGCATGGACTTGGATATATTGGAAAAAACATTGAAGGAAAAGACTATAAAATTAATCCTATTGGTAAGTAATTTTAACAATCCTATAGGGAGTTGTATGCCGGATGAGCACAAGGCCCGTGCGGTTGAATTAGCTGAAAAATACAATGTGCCCATTGTTGAAGATGACCTGTATGGAGATATTTATTTTGGAGAATACCGGCCAAGGTGTTGCAAAACATTTGACAAAACCGGAATAATCCTTTGGTGTGGTTCCATATCTAAAACCCTGGCTCCGGGGTACAGGGTAGGGTGGGTGGCTCCGGGAAAATTCAAGGATCAAGTCATTCGCACGAAACTGTACCATTCGGTTTCTTCTACTACGCCGGTGCAGGGAGCCATTGCTCATTTCCTGGCAACTGGTAGGTATGAAAACCATCTCAGGAAGCTGAGAAATACTTTGCATTCCAATTCACTCCGGTATTTGCATGCTATAAGTGATTCTTTTCCGGAAGGAACAAGGGTAAGCCGCCCTAGTGGTGGATTTTTGCTTTGGGTGGAACTTCCCAAGAAGTCCAATGCGGTAAAGCTCTATGAAACTGCGATAAAGCACAAAATTAGCATAGCCCCAGGTAGGATGTTTACCCTTCAGGATCAGTACCACAATTGTTTTCGATTAAGCTATGGACTTGTATGGAATGAAACGGTGGAAAATTCAATCCATTTGTTGGGAAAATTGGCAAAACAAATTTAAAAGAATATTATATGTTACAGTCCCCATCAGGTGTGCATGATTTTCCTTGTATAGTTTCCAAAGCGAATGGTCCATTTTCTTTTACCCATTCACCGTAGGCTTTTTTTAGAGTTTGCAGGAATATATCTTGTTCCTGTGCTCCTGAAATTCCATATTTTCTATCTATTACGAAATACGGAACACCTCCGATTCCAAGTTGGCGTGCCTCTGCAATGTCAGATTTTACCTCTTCAGAGAACAACCCGGATGATTCAAGTATTTTGGATAGTTCTTTAGCGGCAAGGCCAATTTCTTCGCCCAGAGAGATCAATGTATCCACGTCATCAACATTTTTACCTTCTATAAAATATGCTTTTAATAATCGTTCTTTGGCCTCACCTTGCTTACCGGATTTTTTGGCAAAGTGAATCATTCTGTGGGCATTAAAAGTATTTGCTTTTTTAGAATTGTCCAGGTCATATTCCAGGCCTTCGGTAGCCGCTATATGACTGACCCTGTCAGTCATATCACGGGCTTGATCCATACTTACTCCGTATTTGTCCGAAAGGTATTTTAGATTGTTTGACATAGGATCTGTTTTCAGGTCAGGAGCCAGTTGAAAACTTTTCCATTCTATATCTATGTTCCCAGACTCAGGGAATTGTTCCAGTGCTGATTCAAATCTTCTTTTTCCAATGTAGCACCAGGGGCAAGCAATATCACTCCAAATTTCTACTTTCATTATTTAATTTTTTGCCTTGGTTATTAATTTTAACGAGATTATACAATACCACCTTAATTGAAAGCCTTTCATTCAACAGACTTTCTGCCTAAGACCACCTTCGTTAACTATTTTCTCTCATCCTATTCCTTACAAGATCATTATCCTTCCATCTTACAAAATATCCAATTTAAGTATATTATAATAGGACAGGAATTAGACGTCGGCTGTACTTTACAATTTCTTTGATGGTAACTCTTGTAACAACCTTTTTGTTTATAATAATATTTGAGACATTATGATTTGGAAAATTAATGCAGGGTGGATTATACATTATTCAACAAGGAGGATATTATAGATAGGATCAAAAAAAAAACCTGACTCTTTTCAGAATCAGGTTTCTATAAATTTTTATTGATTTTATGCAATCGCTGCTTGATTTATGCGACTTTCTGCTATTCCATTTAATAGGTGATCAACATTTTCTTCTTCAGAAAATGTCTTGTATAGTTCCCTTGCAATATTTGATAGCCCTAGTTCCCGGGCATATCTTGCTGCTGTACCATACCCAGCTATTTCATAGTGTTCAATTCTTTGAACTTCTCCAATTAACCCGGCATCCAGAACTTCCTCTTCAGATTCTTCTGCTATAAAGGAATAGGTTTCGCGAATAAGCCCGTCCATAGCTTTACAAATTTTTCCGGTAGGGTCTATATTGAGCTCGCTGCATATGTTTTCCAACCGCTCTTTGTGAATTTTAGTTTCCCTGAAATGGTTGGTTAAAACGATTTTTATTTCGGAGTCATTTGCAGCGGTTATAAACTCAGGTAATGCGGTAACTAATTGCAATTCTGCGCTATACAAGTCCTTCAATTGGTGCTCTAATAATTCTTTTAAATTCTTCATGACATTATATTTTAAATTGAAGAAAATCAGTTATACTATACTATTTACATAATTCTTGAATTCTGAATGTGACATTCCTGTTCGCCTCTGTATTCTACCAATTAACTCAATTTCTTTACCTTTTTCATACTTTAGGTCATCATGTGTTAAGTGACCGTACTTTTGCTGGAACTTACCCTTAAGCATATTCCAGTTTCCTCTGATCTTATTTTCTAATGATTCCATGACTTTTACATTTTGATGATATGGGTTAAAGACGTTGGATGTTGCTAAATAATTTTGACGAAAGGTCTGATTAACGAAAGATTAATAAGTGTGAAAAGGAAGGATGGACATAATATTTACTCCTTGAAGTAGTCATAAAGTGCACTAGTTATCAATAAATGTCCTTGTTCATTTGGGTGATTCACCTGGGACATTAACTTACTTATCTGTAAGCCTTTCTTTACTTGAGATTTAAATATATCGTAACTATCGATTAAACCAATTTGATATTCCTTTGCTAATTCGCGAATCATATTTGCATGTTTATTTAATTTGCTCTCGGAGTTAAGAATATCTTCTCTTTGATCAGCTGAGGGCGTAAGTAGGATGATTTTTATATCTTTATCAATTGCTTTTTGAATCATTTCACGCCAATAGCGTTCAGCATTTTCTATTCCTAGGTCCCTGTCATTCAATGCATAGTCGATAAATAGGACGTCAGGATCGTGTTTCAGTACTTCGGATTCAAACCTTAGGGAACCATTTTTAGAATTTTCACCACCAATGGAAGTATTGATTACATTGATTACTGCGTAGGGATAATCGGTTTTAATTCGTTTTAGGAGTTGATATGGGTAAGCTGCCAATGTATTCACAGTTGGGGTTTTGAAATAACCTGCAGGAACGGAATGGCCATGGAATACCAGGTTAATAGTCTGATTTTGAGGCCATTTTTTCTGGAGTTCAATTCGGATACTTTCAAGATAACTCTCTTTATTTGCAATTTGTCCTATCAAAAAAAATGGATTCGATAGAAAACTCAATGTGATTATGATTAGGAAACTCTGCTTCATGATCTTCCCCCTTTAGCTGATTACAAAGAATTACAGATAGTCTAATTTTCAGAAACCAATAATTGATTCCAGAAAGACTACTTTGATCAAAAATATCACCTTGAAAATAAAGTTTTAGAATTTAAATGAACCAAAAGAAAATAAATAAAATCAAATTTTGAGAAAAGGTTTGAAGTTGTATTATTAATTCTTCCCGGGATGAAAACCTTTCACGGATTTTATTGATTCCTCTTGAAGTTAGATTTCTCACTACCTGGTAATTAATATCCAAAACTTTTGCTACTTCTTTAGCTGATAAATTTTTGTAATATCTCAGAAAAATAATCTCTCGTTCACGCGGACTTAAAAGGTTTAATAAGGATTTACCCATTTCTTTTTGATTATGTAAATCTTCATTTAAACAAATTATTTCTTCGGGACTGGAAACATCTGCGTTCGAAGGGTAAATCTTGTCATGTTCTTTTTTCTTATTTTCATCAGCCTTTTGACGAAGTATGTAATTTCTAAAACATCGAATTAGATATGGTTTAAGCAATCCAGAAGGGATAAATCTCTCAGGATTATTGTAAATCCTTAAATAGAAATTCTGAATCAGGTCCTTTACCGTAGATTTATCGTGTTCAAAATGAAGACCATAAGTAAAAAAGTCGTTATAAGTCTTTTTGTAAAAACTTTCAAAGGCTGAATTATCTCCTTTTAAATAGGCTGTCAGCAGGGATTTTAAAATTTCATTGTCACTTTTGTTCTTCACTATTATACTATCATTTCCACAATGTATTAGGGTGAAATTAATAAATCCAATTATAAAATTGAAAATGAATTTTTTTAAAAATAATATTAATTCGGGTTACACTAAGTCTTTTTACTGACTGTATGGAATATAAGATCGATTGAAATAACAAAATTAAGTTCTTGAAAAATAACAAATATAATCGGTACACAGCCAATGATTTTCTGGAAGAAGAAACCTTTCGCCGATGGGTTTTATCGGGTGAAAAAGCTGGGTTTTGGAATGAATATTTAGCGTCTTCTCCACCCAATGAGGGTGAAATCAAAGAAGCAATACGTATTTTGAAGAAAGTGGGAAGATACTATGAGGTGAATGAATTAGATAGTGATCAGGTTGATCTTGAATGGAAAAAATTTGCGAATGCAAAAAATATGCAACCTCCGGTCAAGCGCAAACGCAAAAGAACAAAAAGGAGCATATTTATATGGAGTATGGCTTCAGCCGCTGCAATGGCTTTGGTGGTGGCTGTCTCGTGGTTGATTTTAACCAATCAATCTTCAGAAGTAAAGTACCAGGTATATCATACCGGAAGCGGTGAAATTAGAACTATTGTCCTCCCTGATTCTACGGTCGTCACTCTGAATGGATATTCAAAGCTTAAAGTTCCGGATAAATTTGATAGAAATGGGGCTCGATCTGTTATTCTTGACGGGGAAGGATTTTTTAAGGTGACTCCTTCTCATCGAACTGAAAATAATTTTACGGTTCATTCTGCGCTATCAGATATAGTGGTTTTAGGGACTGCGTTTAATGTTGTTGCAGCTGATCATATTACAGAAGTGACCCTTGAGGAAGGAAAAGTACAGATGAAATATGCAGATGATAAAGGGCAGGTTAATAATGTAACAATGGCCCCGGGTGAGCAAATGTCATTGAAATCAACGGGGGAGTTAAAAAAGTTTTTCGTGGATAATATAGAATTGTTTTCAGAGTGGAAAACAGGTTATTTTGCATATGAAGACCAAAAAGTGAGTAAAATTCTGTCAGATCTGGAAAGGCAGTATGGAGTGGAATTTCATGCTGTAAATGATACCCTCAAGGAAAGAAAAGTTAATGGGGTTATTGCTGCTACTGATTTGAATGAAGCGCTGGAAGTGTTGAAGATAACTCTTGATGTAAATATTAGTCTCGAAAAAGAAAAAATTTACAGAATCCATTAAAAGATACAATCTCTGATGCTATGAGAAATAAAATAATGAGTTTGATTTTTGGAATAATTCTTTTTTCCAATTTTGGGTATACCATAAATATTGAAAGCAATAATCAATCCGGGCTTTCAATAACCTTTGAAGAAGGTACTCCCCTGAAAAAAGTGCTAGAGCAATTAGAATCGGATTTTAAAATACGTTTTACGTATGAGTCAGAAGTACTAGATGACTTAAAGTTACAGCGGTCTTTTAAAGTGGATTCGGGAAATATGGATAAAGTACTTAATGAAATATTTAAACTTCAAAAACTTGAATATCAAAAAATAAACGCGAAGCTATACATCATAAAACGTAAGAAACCTGAGCTGGGGAATACATGGATTGGAAAAAAGAAGGAGTCTGAAGAAAAACAACCGGTAAGAATTGATGTATCCGGAACTGTAGTGGACGAAGATGGTAGTCCTTTGATCGGAGTTAATATTTATGAAAAGGATAATCCTTCTAATGGTGTGACAACAGATTATGAAGGTATGTATACTATCTCGGTGGAGGGTACAAATGCAGTATTGGTCTTTTCATATCTCGGATATGAAACACACGAAGTGAAAATTGGCAATAGAAATACATATGACCTTATAATGACTTCTAATTCTGCCATGATCGAGGAAGTAGTGGTTACGGCTCTTGGTGTTGAAAAAGAAGAAAAACTCCTGACTTCAAATGTTCAGGCTTTGCAATCGGAAGAAATAAGCAGAGGAAGACAAGAAAGCATCTTAAGTGCCCTGGAAGGGAAGGTTTCGGGAATTCAAGTATCTTCTACTTCTGGTGCCCCGGGTGCTGCTACAGAGATAATTTTGCGAGGTGCAACATCCGTTGATGGAAATAATCAACCTTTGATCGTAGTTGACGGTATTCCCATTTCAAATGCCAGAGAGTCAGGCACCATGAACAGGGCATCGGATATTAATCCTGAAGATATCGCTTCAGTTTCCGTTTTGAAAGGAGCTTCTGCTGCCGCATTATATGGAATTGATGCAGCAAATGGAGCCATAATTATTACTACTAAAAGTGGTAAAAAAGGGAAAGTTAAGGTGGGGTTTAATTCATATTACGGTTTGTCTAATGTTGTCAATTTGCATGACCAACAGGATTTTTATACCACGGGTTTTAGTGGATTATATAGTGGTAGGACTTTTTCACACTGGGGGCCAAAATATAGAAAAAGTGATGTGGTATATGATAATTTAAACGACTTTTTTGAGACTGGAAACGTTTTTAAAGCGGACTTGAATTTGAGTGGTGGTACAGATAATCTGACATATTATCTTTCGGGTTCAAACCTCAATGATAAAGGTATCGTCCCGAATACCGATTATAATAAAAGGTCAATGCTTGTCAAACTGGGGTCACAGTTATCTGATAGATTAAAAGTAAACTTTACAGCCAATGTGATAAATGTTGAAAATAATTATGGCATTGTGGGAGCTTCAGGAGGGTGGTTGTCTTCAGTGTATCGATGGCCCAGGTGGGATGAAATGTCCAATTATACCAATGCAGATGGTTCCGAACGAAATATCTGGCAACCCGTCTCAGGGGATTTGTCTACTATTCCCGATAATCCCTGGTGGACGGCTTATAACAAAGTCAGAAATGACGAAATGAACCGAATGTTGGGGAATATTCACCTTACTTATGATGTGACGGATTGGTTTCAATTGGATTACAGAATCGGAAGAGATTTTTACAATCAACATTATAAATCCGTACAACAGTGGGGGTCCTCTGGGAGTGCCTATGAAGGGGCCATCTCAGAATTTGACCGTAACAGTAATAAATGGACATCAACATTTCTCGCTAAGTTTGATCACTCTTTTGTTGATGATTTTAATTTTAATCTTGTGCTGGGCCATAATGTCCAATCTGATTATGCCGAACGAACCAGTGTGAGCGGGACTCAGTTCAAGAATCCAGATCTGCATAGTATTAATAACCTGAAGGATATCCAAAACAGTCAGTACACTGGCCAGCGCAGGGTTATTGGAGCCTTTGGTGATGTCAAGTTTGATTATAAACGTATGTTGATTCTCGGTGTTACCATGAGAAACGATTGGTCATCTACCTTACCCGAGATTAATCGGTCTTTCTTTTATCCTTCTTATAGCGTAGGTTTTATTTTTTCCGAACTGTTGGATCCTTCAAGTCTGGATATTCTTTCATTTGGTAAAATCAGGGCTTCTTATGCCGAGGTTGGAAAAGATGCACCGCCCCATAAATTAACGCAAACACTGGAACAATATCTCGGCCTTGGAGGAGGTTGGAAAAACGGGGCTTTCGCCGGTAATCCTGCCCTGAAACCGGAGATTACAAGGGAATTGGAACTGGGAGTGGATTTACGTTTTTTTGAAGGACGATTGGGATTAGATGTGACATATTACAATAGGATAAGTGATGATCAAATTATTACTCCCAGAGTTACACCGGTTACTGGAGCTATTCTGCAAACTGTAAATAGCGGTTCAGTAGAAAATAAGGGAATGGAAATAGCTTTGAATGTAAAACCGGTTCAATCAGATAATTTAAAATGGCAGTTGTCATTAAATGCTTTTGGGAACCGGTCCAGGTTAACGCAATTGTTTGGAGACCTTGTAGAATTCCCAGTTACCTACGGACAGGTATCTTCCATAGCAATTGCCAGTTCCCGACTAGGGGAGCCATTATTTAGCATTATAGGAACTGATTACCAGAGAAATGATGCCGGTGATGTCCTTATTGATGAAGAGGGCTATCCTCTGATAGATAATGAAAAGCAATATATAGGAAACAGAGAGCCGGACCTTTGGTATGGTTTGGTGAATACTTTTGATATAGGCCGTGATTTCCAGGTGTCATTTCAAATAGACGGAGCCGTGGGAGCGGACATTCTTAATGCCACCGGGGGAAGTTTGGTACAAAACGGGTTGCATTCCATGCTTGAAGAATACCGGCGAAAAGATTTTATTTTTGACGGTGTTGTTGAGCAAGAGGATGGATCTTTTGTTCCCAATACCCAATCTGTAGTATTGGATCGCGAGTTCTTTGCGAATAACTATGGTTTAGTGGGTAGTAATTTTGTAGAAACCGTTAATTGGATGCGTTTACGAAATGTTGACTTTTCGTATTATTTGCCTAATAAATGGATAGAGAGAATTAATATTTCCAATTTATCCCTGAATATTTCCCTTCAGAACCTGGTATTGTTATCTGATTATTCAGGTGGTGACCCACAGGTGAATAATGCAGGACCGAACGGAGGAGGAGCTAGTGGGGCTGGAACAATGGGAGTCGATTATTATCAAGTCCCTGCGCGAAGGTCTGTTTCTTTTGGTTTGAATGTAAAATTTTAATTATGATACGCAGTAAGTTATATATTTATGTGTTTGTATTTTTGGGGTTTTTGAGTTGTGATGATTTTTTGGATATCAATGAATCTGTAGATACACCTGAAACCACGTCTCCTAATTATTTATTGCCCGCTATTCAGGGAAATATGGCTTCTACGCATTACGAACAAGGGGAAACAGTATCATATTTTACCAGGTATGTCACTACTATTTTTGGTACTTCTTCGCAAAAAGATCGTTGGGATTATCGAAATACACTGCGTGTAGGCCTTTGGCGGAAAAATTATTTTGATGTAGCTGGAAATGCACAGAAAATGATAGAAATTGCCCGCGAAGAAGGGGCTGATAATTACACAGGGGTAGGATTGACAATGAAGGCTTTATCATTTTTGACAACAACGGATATTTTTGGTGAAATGCCTGTAGACGATGCATTTACCGGTATTTACAATCCTACGTATGACGATCAGGATATGGTTTATGAGTACATAGGGCAATGGTTGGATGAAGGGATTAAACATATGGAGATGTCTGATGAAGGAGATCGGTTGATGGATGGATCTGCTGATTTACTGTATCAGGGAAATATGGCTAATTGGGTTTCGTTTGCCTATGGAATTAAAGCAAGAATGTTACTTCATACGGCCAATTTCGAAGGCCATTATGAAGAGGTTTTAGCGGCTGTAGACAAGGCCTATAGTCATTGGAAAGACCCCAGGTATATCTATTCGGAAGACCCGGTTAATGATTGGGAAAGGAATCTTTGGGGACCATCACGGGCAAGACCTCAGTGGGACTTTGTTGCCAATTATTTAAACAACAGTGTGTCTACGGACTTTTTTATGAATGCTATTAATCTGTCGGGAGAATTGGATCCGCGTATCAAAAAATTGACCTCTTCTGGTGAAAATGGAAATTATTATTCTATTCCTTCCAGTGAAGGACTAAGCGGTCTTTCACAAAATGATTTTGCTGATTTGTATAATGGTTATTGGACTAGTGATGATTCGCCAATTATTTACATGACAGAAGAGGAATTGAATTTTATTGAAGCGGAAGCGGCTTTTTATGCCGGAGATTTGAACCGTGCACTTGCCGCCTATGAACAAGGAATTAGGAATAATTTCATACGACTTGGAGTAACATTGGACTCTATAGGTATGTATATGGATTCCCCTGCTGTAGTTCAATCTTCGGATGAACTTATGGTATCTGATATTATGATGCAAAAGTATATTGCACTGTATTTACAGCCCGAGACCTGGGTTGATATGCGTAGGTATCATTACAATCCGGATGTGTATACTGGATTGGAGTATCCGGAAAATGCATTGGAATTATATGAAGGAAAATATATACAAAGGCTTCCATATGATCCGCAAACTGAATATATATATAATCCCAATGAAATTGAACGATTAGGGGCTAGAGAGCCCCTCTGGCTTGTGAATATGGTTTGGTGGGCTGAAGAATCAACTCTATGATAAGTGAGCTATGATTATTAATAGAAAAAATTGTAATAGATGAATATACGATTGTTAATACCATTGATAGGAGTTTTGATTTTTGCTTCTTGCGAGAAAAGGGATGTTCTAGGAGAGCAGGGAGATTTGACAGGTAAAGATTATCCCTTTTTGACCTTGGCCAGCATACCGGATAGTCGACCCATGGATACAGTTAGTGTAGTTGCCACTTTTTGGGCAGTAGAGGATGATATTTCACATGTTAAGATTATACAAGAGGGATACAAAGTGGGCGATTTATCACTGAATTGGGTATTAAATTATACAACTGATTCAATTCAGGTTGAAAAAAAATTGGAGCTTTTTCAACCAGGAGATACACTTTTTTATCCTGAATCCATCATTGTAGATATTGAAAATCAGGGAAACTCCCTTGATACTTTTTATCAAACCGTTGAGACATCATATATAATTAATAAGGAATGGGTAATACCTGAACAATATCAAGTCAATGTTTGGGAGGGAGAAGATGTGATTGATGCACTGGATCCTTTAGTCCTGAGTGAAGTGAAAAGTTATTTTGCGAATCAATTGAATGCGACCGATGCATTGTTCCTTTTTCCAGATTCAGACAGTTCTTTTTTTGAAATTGATAATATGGGAGGTTTTTCCGGAAATTTAACAGAGACCGGTAAAGATTCTATACGTTCCTGGACGACCCTGGAAGTCTTGAAAACGTATTTGGCATCTGGCGAAATGATAGAAACTTCCGAGATAAACATAAATGCTGAAATATCGAATCAGAAAGAAATTTCTGTGAAGGATGAATCTACATTTGAAATTTTAAATTGATACGACTATGGTCTTAAAGCACAAAAATATATTTATTCTTCTATTTATTGTTGGGAGTGCAATTATTTTCAATAGTTGCCAGAAAGATGAAGAAATGCTCACTTTCGGAGAAGCGACTACCTATTTTAAGATCGGAAATTCCGATACATTGGAAGCTCCTGCTATTTTAGATTTTATCAATGGTTCTAAAAATGTAGATAGCTATCATTGGACTTTTCCAGAAGGTAAGGTAATAGAGAATGGTCTTGTAACGGAAAAGACAGCATATACAGGGATTCAGCCGGAAGGTGTTTTATACGAAGAACCTGGAAATTATACAGCGACATTAAACACCACGGTAAATGGAGAATCAAATTCTATGGAACTACATTTTGATGTTCTGAAACCCCTACCAACCATTTTTGTTTCACCTACTGCCATTAAATTTTTGGAGCCAGTTACTTTTTCGGCCAAATTATATATGTATCCAGGGAAAGAAAACGATGTGACTTATTCCTGGGATTTTGGAAATGGAGAGACATCCATTCAGGCAAATCCCGAAGTCATTTATGAGGTCCCCGGAAATTATACTGTTACACTTACGATCAACGACACGGAGGAAACACTCACAACCTCCAAAGCCATCGAGGTGAAAGGGGAATTGGCTCCTACTTTATATGCCACGGACGCCATTAGTGGTAAACTTTATAGAAAGAAATTATTTAATTCTGCTCCTTCGGAGCTAAAGGCTACTGATTTATCCCTTGGATTGCATCCATTAGGGGTAAATGTGTATCAGGAAAATTTAGTGATTTCTGAGGCGGGAGATAATATCAAATATTCGGCCTGGGGAACACCGGCCGACGGAAGAATAATAAAAACAAACCTCAGTGGCGGGGGGATGAAAATCATAACAACTACAGACGAAGGCGGTAATGCTTATGTCCGTGATCCATTCTCTTCTACGGTAGACGATGAAGGAAATGTGTATTGGGTCAATCGATTCGAGGGGGTTCGCAAATTGCCCTTAGCATCGGAAAATGCAGCATATCCTGATGTAGCTATCCCCCTTCTGGCTGCTGATATAGGTGAATCCTCTACCTATGGTTGGACCGATGGTGATGTCAACTTTGTAGATGGTGAAATATGGTATAGCAAACACGGGACAGGTAAAGGTTTATATAAATACTCAACTGACGGTAATTTTATTTCGAAAATTGATGCTTTGTCGAGTTACAAAATCAGATCTTTTGCCGTAGATCTTGAAAACCTGAAAATTTATATAGCTATAAATATTGCCAGCGGAGGAGTAGATCCCGGCCTTTATGTTACCGACATAGATGGTAATAATATTTCACTTATTGATGAAATGCCTGATTATTCAACTGAAGGTGGTGCCTCTGAAATGACCTATGTTACTGACATGGAGATTGATTCTGAAAATGGGTATTTGTATTATCCTTACCGTGATCGTAATGATATTGATGATTCGGGTGTAGTAGTTGGTGATGGTAGTAATTCTGGTGTGAAAAGGTACAAGTTGGACGGTTCTTTGAAACCGGAGTTTTTTATAAAGGGAATTATTCCTTATGGAATTGGAATCGATAAAGAAAAACGGTAACCCCCCTCTATTTTCTCTTAACTAGGGTTACTTTATAATAAGGACCTGTGAGGATAACCAGTCTTTCAGGTCCTTTTTTACAAAATTTGAATACATTGAGACAAATATTTACCTTTTTTATACTGTTAATTATTTCAACTCATATTTTAGCACAAGGACCTGATGCCGAGTTCAGGGCAACCTGGGTAGCCTCAGTTTATAATATAGATTGGCCTGTGTCCCAGGGGAATGCGCAATCACAAAAGGAAGAATTTTTAGAAATCCTGGATTCTTTGAAATCAACCAATATGAATGCCGCTGTATTACAAATACGTCCTACGGCTGATGCATTGTACCATTCTTCTTATGAACCATGGTCAGAATGGTTAACAGGTGAACGGGGTAATGACCCCGGATATGATCCCCTGGAATTTGCAATATCCGAGGCACATAAGAGGGGGATTGAATTGCACGGATGGGTGAATCCCTATCGTTTTGAAACTTCTTCGGGGCGATATTCAGGAAAGGAAGGAAAGGTGATTAGTGAGCACCCAGATTGGATGATAGATGTAGATGGAAAGACCTATTTTAATCCAGGAAATCCGGAAGTAACCCAATACCTAAAACTCATAATAGGTGATATCTTAGAGAACTACGATATTGACGGACTATGTTTTGATGACTATTTTTATCCCGCAGGGATATCTACTGAAGACAGTGAAGAATACCTACTTTTTGGTAATGAAGGAGAATCGGTAGCTGATTTCCGCCGAAGATCTGTTAATCAAATGATTGCTGAAGTCTATGATACAATAAAACAAGTAAAACCATGGGTGCGTTTTGGTGTAAGTCCTGCGGGGATATATTCTACTGATCCCTCTGCGGCTGCAACCTATAAAACATCTTTGCCTTCCGGAATTACAGGAAGGGATAATTATAATATTATATATTGTGATCCACTGGCCTGGATCAAACAAGGAACACTGGATTATTTATCTCCTCAATTGTATTGGAAAAGAGGCGGTGGACAGGATTTTAATACATTGATTGAATGGTGGTCAGAGGAGTGTAATAAAAATGGGATTGCCTGTTATCCTTCCTTGGGAACTTATAGACTTAGTGGAGACCAACCCCCATCTTCTTCCTCTCAAGAATGGGAAACCAATGAAATACTTAGCCAAATTGATTTGTTAAGGGATCATCGGGATAAAGGTACTTTAGGTATGGTTTTCTATTCACAGGGTGATTTGGAAAGAGTGGAAGGGCTGACCGAAATGTTGAGGAACGAAGTCTTCGACAGTATTAGCATTTGGCCGGAATTTTTATCTGAAGGTGAACTTTCACCGTTGCCTACAGGGATTTCTGCTTCTACTTTTGGTCGCAAAGAAAAAAGTCCTGTTTCAAGTTTTATCTGGGAAGGAGAGCCGACTAATCGTTATTGGATCGAAGGTGCTGATGAAAAAGGAACCGTGACTTTCGAAGCTGCTTCTTATGAAGAAAGTGTTTTATTACCTGCTGATACAATAACTACATTTTACAGAGTTTATTCGATTAATAGGTTTGGTCGGGTAAACCCATCGTTTTATAGTACTGAAATTTTGAATGTGGAAACACCGGAGGTCGTTCACGGGACGAGCAAAGAAAAATTAGCTTCATTCGAATCGTTAAGGTGGAACTATACAGAAAATGCTTCAGTATATTACATTGAAATTTCAGATTCTCCGGAATTTTTAGATATATACCATACCTCGGGATTGATTCGTGATACATCCATTCTGATAGAGGAGTTGGCATTAAAAGGGGAGCGGGAATATTATTGGAAAGTATTTGCTTGTAATGGAAATGGGTGCAAGGAGAGTGTTGTTTCATCTTTTGAAACGGGTTTTCCAGCATCCGTGTCTATTCAGGCTCCGGAACCGGACCAAATGTTCGTACCACTTGAACCAGAATTAATATGGAACCCGGGAGACGACTTGTTACAATACAACGTACAAATAGCGACAGATTCAACTTTTGAAAATATTCAAATGGATAGTATCGTTGTAAATCAGACTTCAATTAATTCCATCCCGCTCAATAAATGGACAGAGTATTTTTTACGAATTCGAGGAATTAATGATTATGGGATGGGGGAATGGTCTGAAATAGTTGTTTTTACTACAACAACCGATATTCCCGAAAGGCCTGTATTTATTTCACCGGAAGATAGTGTGGAAGTTGATAATCCAATTTTACTACTGGAATGGACAAAAGTAGATTTTGCAAATGGGTATAGACTTATGATTGCAGACGATACCAGTTTTGCAGATGTTTTTGTAGATACCATATTGTCCAGGTATCAAAGAGATTTTGATTTTGAGTTACCTGGAGAAGGACCATATTTTGCAAGGGTATGCGGGAGCTATGAGGGCGGATGTGGAGAATGGAGTGATACCCTGAGATTTTCCAGGACTATGACTTCTATTGTCCTAAATTCTTATGGGGGGGCTTTTATCGTTTTTCCTAATCCGACAGACAGGTTTCTTTGGATCCGGAGGATAAATAATTTTGGGATTAATGAAAAAACCATAAAGATTGAAATTCTTGATCTAGCGGGGAAGGTTGTGAAAAATAAAGATTTAAGTTTTGAATCAAATGGTGCAAGAATTGATATATCTTCTCTAAACAAAGGTTTTTACTTCCTTCGAATTATTGGCAAAAAAGGGAAAGGAAGTGGTGTGCAAAGATTTATAAAGATGTGATAAAGGGATATTGTCGTAAACGGTGAACAATGTTTCAGGCCCAATGCTAAATGTTTTTGTAAAAAGGTATTTGGTGTATGTATATTATTGTCTGTCAGTAAGTTGTGTGTGGTTATTTTGTTCTTTTAAAAATTCTGTTCTTTTCCTCTCTTTTTTATTTTTATTGGTATTTTTTTTAATTAAGTAAAATATTATTTACCTTTCGGTAACGTACCCGACTCAATGCTTGAAGAATATCAATTATTTATCTTCAAATCATGGGAAGAAGTATGTGAAATTTGATTGTTTAACTTTCTGATCATGCGTAGTATTTTAGGTATACCAGAGAAACAACGGTTGGAATCTCTAAAAGCTGGAGATGAATCTGCCTTTACTGCTATTTACAATGAATATTGGGAAAGACTATATGTTATTGCGTATAGAAAATTTAAAGACACAAATACTTCTGAAGGAATTGTACAAGAAGTATTTCTTCAGCTATGGAGAAAAAGAAGTGATCTGGAAATTGATAATTTATCAGCATATCTTTCTACTATGACCCGATATGCTATTTATCGACATATTGCTAAAGAGAAAAAATTAAAGAAGCGGGAAGAAGAATATGGATATTTTCGCCATGAGAAGATAATACATATTAATTACGAAAATAAATTCCTGTTAGAAATGATTAGTGAGTTGGCTACTGAATTACCGGAGCGTTGTAGGTTGGTATTTACGTATAATAAATTACATGACCGGTCTATTAAGGAAATTGCCCGCGAACTCAAAATATCTCCGAAAACAGCTGAAGCTCATTTGACGAAAGCACTTCGATTTATCCGGTTTAGGATGAATAAATTAATTAGCCTGCTGCTGGTGCTGCTTACCATCTTTTAATATTTTTCAAGAATTATTTTTTTTTATAAGATTCTGATTTGTAGATATTTATGTTTTGTTTGAGGAGGATCTCAAAAAAAACATAGAAGGGTACTAAGGGATAATCGTTCTTAGCTTACTCAATATAAATGAAAGGGGCTTAAAGAGATTATTGACAGGGGGCTTCATGTATTGTATTCTTTAGGTAAGCGAAAATTTATGAAAAGAATTATAAATATAACAACAGAATTTGACTTGAATGGATAGAAAGAGATTGGAAGAATTAGCAAAAAAGTATCTTTCGGGAACTGCCTCTGATGGAGAGAAACAGGAACTTCACGGGTGGTACGAAGAAGATCTGAATTCTTTGGATGAAGATATAATCATTCAGGTGGATGAGTCTAAGGAAGATGTAAGAACACGAATATTGAGCAGGTTGAAAAGTGAAATTAGGAGGGAAAAGAACAAGAAACTAAAATATTTCTCGGGATATAGAGCAGCTATCGCTGTTGTTGCCATAGTATTTGTATTTATTGGGATTTTTGTTTGGGAGAATTTCAACCGTGAGGAATGGATTCTTGTCGAAACTTCGTATGGTGAATTAAAAGAAGTGGCCTTGCCGGATAACTCTGTTGTTTGGGTTAATGCTGGCTCAAAGTTTCGTTATCCCAAAAAATTTGATAGAAATAGAAGAGTTGTTGAGTTAGAGAATGGACAGGCTTTTTTTGATGTGAGCAGAGATGAAAAAAAGCCATTTTATGTGCGTACAAAAGATCTTGAAGTTACAGTGTTAGGTACTTCATTTGATGTGAAAGAGTATGAGGAGGAGGCTTCTGCTAAAGTAAGTGTTTTGTCGGGGAAGGTAGATGTTGCATATCGGGGGGAAAATGAATCAGAAACTGTTAAGCTTATTAAGGGGGAACAAGTGGTTGTAGACCTTAATTTGCAAAAAATGATGAAGGAAAATGCATCCGAAGAGGCCATTGCTGCATGGAAAGATAAGCGCCTGGTATTTAATGACGAAAGTATTTTTGAGGTAATGAATGCTTTGGAACGTAGATATAATATTGAGATCCTGGGGGACATGTCCGCTTGGAGCTCCGAAACGATTTCGATAAAACTGGATAACCAGCCATTGGATGATGTATTAGAGGTCTTGAAGTATACGATGGAATTTGAATACAAAAAGATTGAAAAAGGAAAAATAGAAATTATGAAATAAAAAGAAAGCTACAAGTCCAAGTTTGCGAGGCGAGGACCGCAGCTTTCTAACCAATTAGTTAATTAAATAAAGTTATGTAAAGATGATAAAAATTTTCTTCACTTGGAGGACGTATAGTCCATTAATCTTACAGTGTATGCGAATTACGACGCTGGTTACAGGGGTTCAGATGATATTCAGTACGTTTTTAATGGCGAATTTTGCAGAAGGGCAAAAGGTCACTCTGGACTTTAGTGATGTTAGTGTTGAGGAGATCTTTAAAGAAATAGAGCGACAGGCAGATGTTTCTTTTGTGTATAAACCCTCAGTGATAAACAGGGTTTCAATAGAATCAATTCATGCAAAAAATGAATCATTAGAACTCGTGTTGTCCAATCTGGAGTCCGAAACTGTTTTACGATTTAAAAAGATCGGTAATATGATAGGGGTTTCAAGAGTAGAGGGTCCTCCTATTCGAACGGATGAAGAAGAATTACAAGTTCAGAAAAAAAATGAAATGGCTCAGAATTTCGCGCTGATAGACGTTTCCGGGGTTGTGGTAGATGCAGCAGGAGAAGCGTTAATCGGGGTGAATATTTCGGTAAAAGGAACAGGGAAGGGAGCGTCAACAGATTTTGAAGGTAAATTTGTTTTAAGTGATGTCGAAGAAGACGCTGTTTTGACCGTTTCATATATTGGGTATAAGACATTGGAAGTGCCTTTGGATGGCAGATCTTCATTGACCATTACATTGGAGGAAGACAGTCAAACCCTTGATGAAGTAGTGGTGGTCGGTTATGGTACACAAAAGAAGAGTTCCTTAACGGGTGCTATCACGAAAATTGAAAATAAAACACTGGACCAAATGCCTACGGGGCGAGTAGAGAATGCACTGGCAGGTAGGATGTCAGGAGTAAGCATTGTCAATAACAGGAATACTCCGGGAGCGGCTCCTTTGATTCGAATTCGTGGTGCAGGGTCAATTGATGCAGGAAATAGTCCATTGGTAGTAATTGATGGGTTCCCTGGTGGTGATCTGGGACAACTTAATATGAATGATATAGAATCAATTGAAGTGTTGAAAGATGCTTCCGCTGCTGCTATTTACGGTTCGAGAGGTGCTGGAGGTGTCATAATTATAACTACGAAGAGAGGGAAAGGAAAACCTACCTTGAATTTTAATGCCTATTATGGAGTGTCATCCCCTATGTTGCACGATGATTGGTTGACGGGAGAAGAATGGTATGATTATTTGGTTAAATATCAAAACAGAGAATTTGCATGGGCAGGAGGAGATGTTTCATTACCCATGTTTGGTGATGAAAGGAGGCCAAGTAATTACCAGGTCAATCCTTTGACATACGAATTACCCCAAACGGTGTGGCAAGATGAAATTACGCGGAACGCACCCATTGCAAATTATAATTTATCCGTAGGTGGGGGAAGTGATAAAACCCGGTATTATGTTTCAGCCAGCTATAAAGATGAAGAGGGAAATATCCTTACCGCCTCTTATAAGCAATATAGTTTGAGGGCAAATGTAGACGTAGAAATTAATAGTTGGATTGACGCGGGATTTGAGTTGAGTCCTTCTTACAGTAAAACAAGAACGGCGGGAAGTAATATGGTCTCCCTTGTGAAGTACCCACCGTTTGTAGCGCCACAAGATGAAAATGGAAATTATCCCCGAACTCAAGATTACATACCCAAAGGACATTCAGGGCAGGCAAGCCCTTATGTTTATTTATACGGTACCAATAATACAGGAGAATATTTTAAAAATATTGCTCGTGGGTTTATTTCCCTGAATCTCGCTGAAGGATTGGTTTTAAAGTCTTCAGTTGGAACCAATCTTACATATAATTCAAGCGATTATTTCAGAGGGGGAGCAGGTGATAACTTAATAGCAACTGCCGGAAGTGCAAGCGACTATAAAAGCATCAACCTGGTTAATGAAAATACGTTAAATTATAATAAGACTATTGCAGGAATGCATGATATT
Organism: Membranihabitans maritimus; assembly: GCF_021729145.1. Classification (GTDB taxonomy): domain Bacteria; phylum Bacteroidota; class Bacteroidia; order Chitinophagales; family Saprospiraceae; genus Membranihabitans; species Membranihabitans maritimus. The sequence continues at coordinate 65,833 of NZ_JAJSLW010000014.1, forward strand.
ACGGGATTGCTAGGGGCTTCATATCAGCGTCAGACGTCTCGGTCAACAGCCATTGGTGCTGTAGGAGGCTCATTTAACAATGAAATTATCCAAACACTTAATAATGCAATTATAAATCCATCAGCTACAAGGACTACTAAATCTGAGTGGGGATTAGTATCTTATTTTGGCCGGTTGAATTATGCGTATGATAGCCGTTATTTGCTTTCCGCCTCGCTACGTACCGATGCTTCATCTCGTTTTGGCCCTGACAATAAATGGGCGATATTCCCTGCCATGTCTGTCGCATGGAGAATTTCTGAAGAGAATTTCCTTAGGGATAATTCTATAATCAGCGAGATGAAATTGAGAGCTAGTTATGGAGCGACAGGAAACTTTAATATCGGAGATTTTGCATATCTGGGAAGAGTAGGAGCGGTTAATTATTCGCCCAATAATGTATTGGTTAACGGCCAGGCACCAGTATCCTTCGAAAATGCCATGTTGGGGTGGGAAAAGACAACGAGTTATGATATCGGATTGGATGTGGGAATTATGAACAATCGTTTTAATTTTTCATTGGATTTTTATGACAAGACCACTTCAGATTTATTATACAATGTATCAATCCCGGCTATTACCGGATTTACCAGCACGATTACCAATGTAGGTGAAATAAACAATAAAGGGGTTGAACTGGAATTAACAACCCGAAATATAGTAGGTACTTTCAACTGGACAACTTCCTTCAATGCTTCAAAAAACAAAAATGAAGTTGTAGATCTGGGGGCTGTCAGTGAAAGAATTTATAATCACTCTTTGGGAATGAGCTGGATACTTAGAGAAGGGGATCCCATGTTTTCTTATTATGGGTACCAAACAAAAGGCGTGTATCAGACGGCTTCTGAAGTAGAAGCAAGTCCGCACTTACCTGGAGCAAAACCCGGAAATCCAATTGTGGAAGATACAAATGGAGATGGTAAAATAGATCCTCAAGACAAAGTCGTACTTGGTAATTTCCAACCCAAAATGCTTTTGGGTATGGTAAATGACTTTTCCTGGAAGGATTTTGACTTAAGCGTAGCCATTCAATCTTCTCTAGGAGCTAAGATTTACAACTTTGAAAATCAGTATTACGAAGGGAATACACTGGGGGCAATGAGAAGGTCCTTAGTGGAAAATCAATGGTGGTCACCAGAGGAACCGGGTGATGGTAAAACACCGGCAGCTGCATTGAGTCAGTTGATACAATACAATGCTAATACTGATTTCTACATTGAAAATGCTTCTTTCCTCACACTTAAAAATATTAACCTGGGATACACATTACCAGAAAATATAGCAGGAAAGGCAGGTATGAGCCGTTGCCGTGTCTATGCATCAGTCAATAATTTACTAATGATTCGCGATAAAAATAACCGTGCATATAATCCTGAGGGTACTACGGGTGGAGAAATAAGCGGAATAAATAGTATCCCCGGTTATAATAGTGGGTCAGAACCCATAGCAAGAATATTTGCAATCGGATTAAATGTCGGTTTCTAAACATTAAAAATACGATTATAATGAAAAGTGTAAAATCAATATATATATTATTAGTTGTGGTGTTCGTTTTCGGATCTTGCCACGATGAGTTACTAAGTCCAGTGCCCGAATCCGTACTGACTACCAGCAATGCTTTTAATACCTCCGGCGATATTGACTTAGGGGTGTTGGGGGTGTACAATAGCTTACAATCTAAAGTACAAAAGGATTATCTCCTGATGGAAATGACGTCGGACAACATGTATGCTGAATATTATGCTACGGAGCCGGGGTTAGCTGAAGTTGAAGTCCTTGAAGTTTCTTCAGAAAATAATATTTTAAATAATTTCTGGAAAACTTCCTACAACGGTATCTTTAGGGCAAATTCTATCCTGGCCAATATCGATAATCCGACGGATTATGTATCGGGAGAAAAAGAGCAGTATAGTGGTGAAGCCAGTTTCTTGAGGGGGTTATTTTACTTTGATTTGGCCAGAATTTTCGGTGATGTTCCTTTAGTAACGGAAATTCTTTCAGTAAGTGAGGCAGAACAGATTGGCAGGACTTCCAAAAGTGAGGTTTTGAACCAGGTTATTGCTGATCTGAAGGAGGCTATTAATACTCTTCCAAATCCTGAGGATATCGAGAGAGGTCGTGCATCCAAAGCGGCTGCAATGGCATTGTTGGGTAAAGTTTATGTCCACATGGAGGACTGGGCTAATGCACAGACCTATCTGGGACAGGTAGTTAACGATTTTAATTATTCCCTTGTAGGAGATTTTAAGAGCCTTTTTTCTTTAGAAACTGAAAGTAATAGTGAAGCTATTTATTCGGTTACTTTTATAGAAGGTACCAATGGTCAGGGTATTACCTATGCCTTTGCTCCCCTGGGAGGAATTTATGGCTACCTTAATAATGGAAGTCGGGTGGGCCGGCCTTCCTGGGATCTTCACCAGCTTTTTGAAGAAGGGGATCAGAGATTTGAAGTTACAATTTCTGAAACGCAATTAACGGCTAATTCCCAACCGGATGACGACCCGATATGGTATCCGTATGTGAATAAATACATAGTACCAATGGCTGGTTCCAGTTCGGGATTGGATCTTCCTATCATGCGACTTGGAGATGTCTTGTTGTTATATGCAGAGGCTTTATATAAGAATGGCGATAGTGATGGAGCTTTACAGCAAATAAATGCGATTAGAGAAAGGGCATTTGGTAATAATTCTATGAATATTGTTTCAGCAGATATCGGTGATGAAGAATCATTTATGGATGTTCTACTTTTGGAGAGACGGCTTGAGCTTGCTTTTGAAAATCAACGGTGGTTTGACCTGGTGCGCTCAGGAAGATTTACGAATGAATTGTCCGAATTTGAGACAGAATACAATCCCGGATCCGGGCAAGCAGAGATTCAAAGAATAGATGTGCAACCTTATATGCAGTATTTTCCTGTACCTTATGAACAAATTCAATTGGCAGCTCCTGGGGTGCTCTCGCAGAATGATGGATATTAAAGATTCATAGAGGCTGTTTCCAATAAAGGGAGGTAGCCTCATTTATATTAGTTTTTCGTATTTGAATTGTTGTGAAAATTCAATAGACATTACATGAAATTTCTTAGCAGACGAAAGTTTCTTACCAATACTTCTCTGGCTTCAGCCGGTTTGATTTTTTATCCGGACCTCTCCGGCAGTACGGAGAGGGGGAGTCAAGAAGGTGAATATAATATGCTGGGAAAAGTGGGCAATTATCGTAAAATAGATTCCTACTGTACAGCTGATCCTCAAATGGATATGGTTGATAAGCTGGGAATTGAAAAAATGTTTGTGGGCAAACCAATGGCCTGGAAAGAATGGACCCCAGAACAGTTTATCGCTGCTAATAATGAAATACTGGGGTTAATGAAAAAATATCCGGGGAAGGTGGTGGGGCAAATATCTGTCAATCCACAGTACGGAAAGGAGTCTCTGGAAGAAATTAATCGCTGTGTAGGGGAAGGAATGGTCGGTACCCGATTATATTATCAGGTGAAGATCAATGACCCCTTGTATTACCCGGTCATAGAGAAGTTGATTGACTTGAAAATGATTATTTTTATCCATGGAGAAGCTCAGATTGGGGTGGGAGGGTATAAGATGCAATACGATGTAGGCCGTCCCCCAAATATTTCGAGGCCTGAGGATTTTGTTGAAGCTGCTGAAAGGTATCCGGAAGCTATGTTTCAGTTTGCCCATATTGGAGGGGGTGGTGATTGGGAATACATGTGCAAATCTTTTCGTGAATTCCCGAATATTTATGTAGATGCCGGTGGAAGCAATAACGAAGAAAATATGATTGATTTCGCGGTAGAATGTCTGGGGGAAGATCGTATCTTTTTTGGGACAGACAATAGTTATTTTCAAGGGGTAGGGAAAATATTATCCTCGAACCTTACCGAGCGTCAAAAACAAAAGATTTTCTTCGATAATTATAATTCAATTTTGAAAAAAGGAGGCTACCATGTTAATTGATATAAATGCAAAAATTGGACAATGGCCTTTTAAAAAACTGATGTTTGAAGATGGTGTCTCATTAATTCGGAGAATGGATCAATTTGCAGTTGATCGATCAGTGGTTAGTAGCCTTAATGGTATATTTTATAAAAATACACAAACAGCCAATCATGCACTTTACGAAGAATGCAAGTCATCTTCTATACTGAAAGAACGTATTATTCCATTTTGTATAATCAATCCTTCTTATTCGGGGTGGAAATATGATTTTAATAAATGCATAAACGATTGGGGAATGCGTGGTGTTTGTGTCTATCCTCAATATCATGACTATAGTATTAGTGATCCAGAGCTTATTGAGCTTGCAGTCCTGGCCGCAGAAAACGATGTACCTGTGGCTTTGACACTCCGAATGGTAGATTTTAGACAACGATCCTGGCTGGATATTGAAAGGGAATGGGCACTGCAAGATGTGTTGCCATTATTAAAAGAGGTACCTGACGCCAAGTATCTTATTCTAAATGTAGCCAATAGTACCAGCCTGACGGATGAAAATTTAGAATTATTTAAAAGGAGTAATGTTTTAATGGATACATCTGGCCGGATGCTGAATCGGTTATCAGATCATTTAAAGATTTTTGGGGATGATAAGTTTGCATTTGGTACTCATACCCCTATCCTTGATTATTGCACTCCGAGACTAAGAATTGAGTATCTGGACAGAGAATATGATGAGTCGGTTAAAGACAAATTGAAGTATCAAAATGCATCTCAATTCTTGAATTTATCCTAAATGACTAATTATGAATAGAACAATTTACATAATCTTGTTGTCAATGGTTTTAGTAAACACCCTTGTTGCTTCGAGAGCTCTGGTTGTACCGGATACAACTATTATGGTCAAGGCTATTGCAGGAATGCAGTATGATAAGGTGAGATTAAAAGTCAAACCCGGGACTCAGGTGAAATTAGTTCTTTCAAATGAAGATGATATGAGTCATAATCTGGTCGTCACCCAATCTGAATCGAGAGTTAAAGTGGTTGAAGCTGGAATGGCTTTAGCAGAAAAAGGGCCTGAAATGGATTTTATTCCTGCGATTCCAGAAGTATTATGGTCTATTCCTGTTGTGGCACCGGGAGAAGAGAAATTTGTTGTGTTTACAGCTCCATCAGAAGAATCAATACTCCCGTTTGTATGTACATATCCCGGGCACGGTTATATTATGTATGGAGCAATTTATGTTCAACTTTCTGACCTCCCACCATTACACAATGATACAAATATTCCTGAGTTCAGGAGGAATAATCAAAAGGCAAGTGCCGGTAATACGGATCATATTCACACACAACCTCATCCGTACAATTTGGACCCTCCTTATTATTACAGAATATTCATGCCCGACGCCACCCCGGCTTCCATTGCAATTAGATTATCAGACAATGTTTCCTGTTGCTGGGATGCAGGTCCTTGTAATCTATTATATGCCTGGAATGGTGGTTTTATAGATAATTCTGTGGCCTGGAAAGGACACAAGAACACCGAATCCAAAATATTAGGAGAAATTTTTTATAAAAATCATGATACACAATTATTGCGCTTTGGGGATGCTTCGAACATAACGAATAAGATTGAATTTAAGGGGTATACCTTAGAAGAGGGTTTTCCCGTATTTAAATATTCTGTTGATGGCTATGTAGTGAATGAAAAAATTACCGTTGGCGGTAATAAAGATGAACTTATACGCGAATTTTCAATTGAAAATCTGGATACTGATATTTGGATTCCTTATGACCCAAATGTTATGGTAAGTTCAGGAGCACGGAAAAACGGTTATATCCAAATCCCATCAAGTGAAGGCAGTAGATTTTCATTAACCATTAAAAATTAATCCCAAAATGATAAATCTATTTTCTAATCAAATGTATACGGTTACTATTTCCATTTTTACAATTTTGCTTTTTTCTTGTGATTCAAATACTGAGAATAGTCATTCCGAATCCTATATAGTGGAGGATATATCATTGCCTGAAGGGCTGACAGGAGAGGTAGGAGGACTGGATTTTCTTCCTAATGGTAATCTTATTGCCTGTTTCCATCGAGGGGAAATTATGACCTATGATTTAGAGACAAAAGAGTGGAATTTATTTGCCTATGGACTACACGATCCTCTGGGAATCCAAGTAATAAATAATTCAGAGATTCTTGTTATGCAGCAGCCGGAGTTAACCAGAATCGTCGATACAGATGGAGATGGGAGTGCTGATCTGTATGAAACAGTTACAGATGATTTTGGTCTGTCCGGAAATTATCATGAATTTAATTATGGACCGGTTTTAGATACCGATGGAAATATTTATATAGCCTTGAATACTGCTTCTTCAGGGGCTGGATTTAAAGAAATTGTAAGAGGGGAATTAGATCTTCGGGGAATGGATGGAAAAGATGGTAAGAAGCAAATGTATTCTGTGGTCCCATATAGGGGGTGGATGATGCAAATTTCTAAAGAAGGTGATGTAAAACCCTTTGCTTATGGACTCAGGTCTCCTAATGGATTGGGATTTGACCAGGATGGTAATTTATTTGTAGCTGATAACCAGGGTGATTGGGTTTCAACCAGTGCCTTGTATCATATTCAAGAAAACAATTTCTATGGGCACCCTGCCAGTTTGGTATGGAAAGAGGATTGGACAGGCGGAAATCCCTTTGAAACTCCTATTGGTGAACTTGATGGAATGAGGACGAAAGCTTCTGTATTGTTCCCCCAGGGCATCATGGCGAATTCACCCTCTCAACCACTTTTTGACCCTACAAACGGACGTTTTGGGCCTTTTGCCGGTCAATTATTTATTGGAGAAATGAATCGGGAAAGAATTGTCCGCGTTATGCTGGAAGAGGTGAATGGTCAGATACAAGGTGCATGTGTACCTTTTATGGATAATAAGGGGTTGAGAAAAGGAAATAACCGATTGGCATTTGCCCCGGATGGAAGTCTTTGGGTAGGACAAACTGAGCACGGTTGGGCAGGTGCGAAAGGCATCCAAAGGATAAGATATACAGGAACCAGACCTTTTGAGGTCTATTCAGTAAATTTAACAAAGGACGGATTTGATCTGAATTTTACAACCCCTGTATCAGAGACTGTATTTGATTCTGCTCAAATTCAAATTAGACATTATTTCTATGATTATTACAAAAAGGATTTGGATGAACCGGTAGATAAATCCATTCAGGTTGATGTACAGGAGGTAGCCGTTTCCGATTTATCTGTTTCCCGGGATGGGAAAAAATTGTCTCTGGAATTACCGGAACTCAAGGCCGGCTACATTTATGAATTTAAGCTTGGAAATCTCAAAAGCGCAGATGGCAAAATCCTGGAAAACAATCTTATTTGTTACACCTTAAATCATCTAAAATGATCAAAAAGAAAATTAACAGAAGAAAATTTATATCAACTCTTTCTGCAGGAACAGCTGCAGGGGCTATCTCCCCAGGCATTTTACCTCCGTTTTATATCAATTCTGGCAGTAATACCCTGGCTGCAATGGGGGGAACTCCGGTCGTACCTTCTGCTAAAATTGGTGTAGATTGGCCTTATATAGACGAAAATGTGGTAAACTCTGTAGTAGAAACTACCAAAAGCGGGATCTGGAGCCGAATTCAATCCAGAAATGGAAAGGTGCCGACATTTGAAGGGGTATTTGCAGAAATGATGAATGCAGGTTATTGTGTGGCAACGGGTTCGGGTACACAAGCACTTAGCACGGCAGTATTCGCCCTGGGCATTGGCCCGGGAGATGAAGTGATTACTTCGCCGTATTCTGATTTTGGGACCATTTCTTCTATATTGACTTGCAGGGCCTTACCGGTTTTGGCCGATTTAGATCCCGAGTCATTTCAATTGGATCCGAAGAAGGTAGAGAAAAAGATAAATGCCAACACCAAAGCTATCATGCCTGTCCATATTTCGGGTTTACCTGCCAATATGGAGGAGATCATGGAGTTGGCAGAAAAATATAATTTAAAAGTTATCGAGGACGCGTGTCAGGCTCCTTTCTCTCGCTATCAGGGGCAGGAAATTGGTTTAATAGGGGATTTGGGATGTATTAGTTTTCAGGCGAGCAAAGCCATAGCTTGTGGAGAAGGTGGCGCTGTAATAGGAAATGACAAGGAATTAATGGAAGAATGTTATACGATCCAAAACAGAGGCTCTTCACGCCAGGGAAAGAATGAAACTATAGGACCGAAGTATCGGATGAATGAATTTGAAGGGGCTGTATTGATGGGACAGATCAAAGGGGCGAAAGAGCGATTTTATACGCGGGACAAAAATGCAACATTTTTAAATGATCAATTCAAAGATTTACCGGGTGCAAAACCTCAGAAGCAATATGATGGTACGGAGAGTGGATCGTATTATCGCTATGCCTTGTCTTATAATCAGGAGGCTTTTAATGGGGCGGACCGATCAAAATTTTTAAAGGCCGTTGTGGCAGAAGGGATTCCATTGAGTTCTTATATTCGTAACGGATTTCACAGAGAACCCTGGGTGGACCATGTTTTGGGATTAAAAGAATATCAAACCATGTACAGTAGTGAAAGACTTATGGAGTTCAAAGAAAGTATGGATATGCCTAATTGTGATAAAGTTACCGATGAGACCCATGTGTCCCTTTGGGGCTCAGGCATACTGTTGGGCAGTCAGGAAGAAATGCAAATGATCGTCGATGGGGTGATGAAAGTCTATGAAAACCGGCACCAATTGAAGGATCTTTAACAAAATTTATTTGTAGCAGAACAACACATCATGACCAAAAAAATTAACAGGCGGAATTTCTGTCAAAACACTTTGCTGTCATCAGCCGCATTGGCTTTTCCTGGAAGTATTTTAGGACAAAAAGAGGTTAACGACTTTCCTGAAAGGGAAGCAAATAAGATAAAAGGGGATGGTCCAGAAATTATTGATACGTATGTACAATTATTCGATTATCCTTTTAGGAATTTAAAATATTCTCAAACCGGTGACCTTATTAACAAGCTCCGTAAACATAAGATTTCCGAGGCATGGGCGGGCAGTTTTGAACACCTGTTTCACAAAAATATTGATTTAGCCAATCGAAAATTGCGCGGAGAAGTGGATACAAAAGGCAAAGATATGCTGGTGCCTGTGGGCAGTGTGAATCTTACCTGGCCGGATTGGGAAGAAGATCTTCGACGGTGTAAGGAAGAATACCAAATGGATATCGTTCGAATATTTCCACTCTATCAAATGAATGAACTGAGTGGAGAAAAATTTGAAAAATTTGTCCAATTGGCAACGCGGTATCAAATGTTGATACAGATTGTAGGAGATGTAGAAGACCGTCGACATCATCATCCGTTGTTGGAAATTCGAAATATTGATTTTGCTCCTCTCGTGGATATTGGAAAGAAGTATTCGAAGGCCCGAATACAGCTATTGCATTGGAATAGAAGAATTAATAAAAATCTATTGGGACAAATGACAGGAGAGTCCCACCATATGTTTGGGAAAAACCGCCTACACGGTTTGGATGATAAAATATTAAAGAGGTTGGGTGATGAAACCAATATAGTCTTTGATATTTCAAGAGTGGAAGGAGCCGGAGAAGTAGGTGGATTAATCCATGGAGATTCGTGGTATGGTCCTGACACCAAAATTCCTGCTGAACGTTTTTTATTTGGATCTTATGCACCGTATTTTCCTGTCGAATCGGCCTTGCTTAAGCTTTTTGAATACCCCATGAGCGAATCCGAATTGAGAAGTATCATGAGGGACAATGCAGAGAAATTACTAAAGATTTGAGTTGTAATCCAGGACGATAAATCTGTGGGCTTATATCAAATACTTAAAATATACTAATAATGAAAAAGGACTTCCAAGTTTTCGATCCCAGTCAATACGGTCTCCCTACCCTAGAGGAATTAAAGGATTTTCGTATTTGGGATACACATTACCATGGGTATTTGACCGGAGGTGATCCTATCGCTCAAAATGAAAAGATGTTGTCTTATGTCAAAAGAATGGGGGTAGAAAGAGTTGTTTCAGTAGATATCGGGGGGACCCTTCCACGTCCGTTGGAACCCAAACCATACGATGATGAAAAGAGAAAGTTTCTTGAAGATAATGCGAATTTTTTTTCTGGGATTATTCCTATTGATCCTGGTTTTCCGGACGAGAGTGTGAAAAAGATGGAAGAATGGATAGAAAGCGGTCCTTGTATCGGAATCAAATACGTTGGCGGAAATCAACTGGGTGTTACCTGTGACCACCCCAATAATGATATTATAATAAATAAAGCGAAGGAACTTGATGCTGTCATTTATATTCATACCTGGATTAAAACCGGCGGAGATCCCCGGGTGATTGGGGGAGCAAACCTTGATGGTGAATCTGCCCCATGGCATGTAGCCGAATTGGCTCAGCGCTTTCCCGACACCAAAATGATTTGCGGCCATGCAGGGGGCGATTGGGAACTGGGAACAAGAGCGATTCGCAAATATGAAAATGTGTTTTTTGAATTTAGTGGTGCGGATCCGCATTCCGGTTCAGTTGACCTCGCGGTGAATGAATTGGGTGCAGATAGAATCGTATGGGGGGGACATGGTCCGAGTCGTTCGTATTCGACGGAAATATCAAAAGTGTTAGATGCCTCTATTTCACATGAAGAAAGAGTCAAAATATTTGGCGGTAATTACCGAATTCTGGCAGCGAAAATATTTGAGAAAAAGGGACTTTCTCTAAAACCCTGATATCTTATTCAAAATTGTACCAAAATGAACCACTTTGTTTTCGATCCTATGCAATACGGAATACCGGATAGAGAGCAATTGAAGGATTTAAGAATTTGGGATACCCATTATCACGGTTTTTTGAATGATGAAGATCCGATATCTTACAATGAAAAAATGATGAAGTTCGTTTCCCGGATGGGTGTGGAAAGAGTGATTGCTTTGGATGTAGGTGGTACAAGGAAAGTTCCCTTTGGGTCTTCTCCGTTTGATAAGGAAAAGAGGTCATACCTGCAAAGGAACAGTGCAAACCTTTCCGGAATAATTCGAATTGATCCGAGTTATCCGGAAAAAAGCATGAGGAAGATGGAAGCGTGGATTGAAAAGGGCCCTTGTATTGGGATTAAGTATGCGGGGTTCAACGATAAGGGGATTACATGTGATCATCCGAATAATAATGATATTGTTCAAAAGGCAATGAGCCTCAGTGCAATCATATATATCCATACCTGGATCAAGACAGGAGGTAGTCCCCGAATTCCCGGGGGAGGAAATTATTCCGGGGAATCCACTCCCTGGCATGTTGTCAACCTGGCAAAGAGATTCCCCGATACTGTTTTTATATGCGGACATGCCGGTGGAGATTGGGAATTGGGTGTCAGAGCAATCCGGGAATGTGAAAATGTATTTCTGGAGTTTTGTGGTTCCGACCCTCATTCGGGATCGGTGGATCTGGCGGTAAATGAACTGGGTGCAGACCGGATCGTATGGGGTGGTCATGGACCGAGCCGGTCGTATTCCACAGAGTTAGCAAAAGTTCTGGATGCATCGATCTCTCATGATAATCGGACTAAGATATTGGGTGGGAATTACAGGGATTTGACGCGGTCAATTTTTAAAAAGAAAGGACTTGCTATTGATCCCTAGATCAAAACCAAAACCTATAACAAAATGGAATCATTATGAAATTTATAAATTGGATGATTACAGGACTGATGTTGAGCATTCCTTTAATCGGATTAATCGCCCAGGAAAAGAAGCCTAATATTATTCTCATAATCTCCGATGATCAGGGGTATCACGACCTGGGATCCTATGGGAACGCAGTCATTAAGACACCCAATCTGGATCAATTGGCAGAAGAGGGAGTACGATTAACCAATTTTTATACCACTGGATCCGGCTGTACTCCTTCCAGAAGTGGTTTATTGACAGGAAGATACCCTCAGCGAAACGGGACCTTTGAACTTTTCCGGAACAATATGGTAAACTACGGACATAAATATACGGAATATGAGTACAGTGTTTCTCCTGAACGAATACTGGGGACAGACTTGAGGGAGGTGTTTATATCCGAAGTGTTGAAGGAAGCCGGGTACAGGAATGGTTATTTCGGAAAGTGGGATCTCGGACAGTTACAAAGATACTTGCCTTTGCAGCAGGGGTTTGACGATTTTTACGGATTTGCCAATACGGGAATTGATTATTTCACGCACGAAAGATATGGTGCGCCGTCGATGTTGGATGGAAATGAACCAACCACCCGTGACAAAGGTATTTACGCTACAGATTTATTTGAGCGAGAAAGCCTTGAGTTTCTCAGGCAAAATAGCGAATCTCCCTTCTTTCTGTATCTTTCTTTTAATGCACCGCATTTGCCCTCTACACTGGATCCTGAATTAAGGGGTGTTGTGCAAGCCACTGAAGAATACCTTGACCTTTACCCGGAGGATACTTCGCGGGAAGAAAAGAAACGAAGGGGGTATATGGCTGCAGTTACACAAATGGATCATGCCATTGGAAGTATTCTCAATGAGGTAGAAAAAATGGGGGAAGAAAATAATACTCTGGTGATATTTCTCTCGGACAACGGAGGTTCATTGGGAAATGCGGATAATTTTCCTCTTCGGGGTGGAAAGGCTCAATTTTTTGAGGGAGGCATAAGGGTCCCTTGTATTGTTAAATGGCCTGGGCAAATACCTCCTGGTACTGTGAGTGATGAGTTCCTTTCAGCTCTTGAGATTTTTCCTACCATCGTGAATGCTGCCCATTGGTCATTACCAAAAAATATTGTTTATGATGGATTTGATATGATGCCAGTGCTCAAAGGCGGGAAACAGTCTGATAGAACAAAAATGTTTTGGCAGTTTAGAGGGGATATTGCCACGCGAATTGACAATTGGAAATGGATAGATTCCAGGAGGGGAACCGGATTATTCAATTTATCCGAAGATATAAGCGAGACCACAGATCTTTCGGAACAATACCCTGATATACTATCCAGGATGAAAATGGAATTTGGTACGTGGAAAAAGGAAATGGAAAATGCCGAACCGCGGGGCCCTTTTAAGGATTTTTAGGTTTTAATTGACCTCTAAGATTTTATTGGCAGAAAAAATTTGCCCGTTTAATGAAAATACCTATCTTTCGGTAACGTACCCGTAAATTGATTTTCATATCTTGGCAAAATTCTTTAACGTAGTTTTGAAAGATATTGAAACGAAAAATAATTATAACTTGAGTGAAACAAAAGGAAATAGTAATTTTGGACTTAAAAAATGGTTAACATTTTTAGGTCCGGGGATCATTACGGCTGCATTGGTGTTTGGTCCGGGCAGTTTGACCATTACCTCAAAATTAGGGGCGTTATATCAATATGAGTTGATCTGGGTTATAGCATCTGCGACAATACTCATGATGGTATACACGAGTATGGGGGCGAGGATAGGGATAGCAACGGAAGCTTCTCTATTACAGACTTTCAAAAATAAATGGGGGTCCTGGGCGTCAATTGGAACGGGAATAGGAATATTTTTGGTAACAGCGTCATTTCAGGCAGGAAATTCTGCGGGTGCGGGAATTTCTTTTGCTGAGTCTTTTAATACGGGGGCAACGCCGTGGATTATCATGATTACATTATGTGGAATATCCCTTTTATTTTTCAAGTCCTTCTATAAAGTGTTGGAAAAAGTAATGATAGCTATGGTGGGAATAATGTTGCTTTCATTTTTGTTGACATTAATCATTGCCAAACCTAATTTATTGGATGTTTTTGCGGGTTTGAAACCGGGGATCCCGGATGGGGCGCTATTATTGGTCGTTGCATTGATGGCTTCGAGTTTTTCTATTGCAGGTGCTTTTTATCAGTCATACCTTGTTCAGGAAAAAGGGTGGAAAAAAGGACAGTTTAAACAAGTAGTCAAAGAAAGTTTTACTGGAATACTGGTATTGGGAGGAATATCTGCTATGATTATGATAAGTTCAGGTGCTATTCTCCACCCACAGGGGATTGAGGTGAAAGCAGCAGCAGATATGGGGTTGGCATTGCAACCCTTATACGGAAATTGGGCAACGGGACTATTTATGTTGGGATTATTTGGAGCCTCATTTTCATCTATCATCGGGAATGCAAGTATTGGTGGGACGCTTTTTGCTGATGCTTTGTCGCTTGGTAAGAATTTGAATAGTCGGCCCGTTCGGTTACTTATTTCCCTTATTATGGTTCTGGGAGCAGCGGTGGCGATAATATTTGGTCGGCTGCCACTTGAATTAATTGTGTTTGCTCAGGGCGTTACGATTTTTGTTGTCCCCTTTATCGGATTGGGAATTTTTATAGTTGCCAATGATGCCAGGATAATGGGGGATTTGAAGAATAAAATGGTGGACAACATATTAGCAATTATAGGTCTGTTAGTACTTTTTGGATTGGCCATTGCAAATTTTAAGAATATATTTTTATCGTAAAAAGGATATACTAATTGTATGAGAACAATAAATGAACTGGAAGATGCCTTGTCGCAGCCCTCAGCGGCATTAATTGATGATTTTACTTCGATTGAAGGTGATATTATGATTTTGGGTGTAGGCGGTAAAATGGGGCCGAGCCTGGCAAAGTTAGCCGCTCGGGCGAATGAAAAATCGAACGGCAAAAAGCGGATAATTGGCGTATCAAGATTCTCGGATGAAGGATTGCGGTCAGAGTTAGAGGAATCGGGAGTGGAAACGATTGCTGCTGATCTATTAAATGAGGAAGAATTACAAAGCTTACCGGAAGTAGAGAATGTTATATATATGGTGGGTAAAAAGTTTGGAACTTCAGGTAATGAGCACCTAACCTGGGCTATGAACTCGTACTTACCCGGTCGTGTAGCAGAGAAATTCAGGCATTCAAAAATCATTGTGTTTTCTTCGGGCAATATTTATCCATTCGTTTCATTTGGATCAGGGGGAGCTACAGAAAATACACCTCCGGGGCCAATTGGAGAGTATGCACAATCCTGTCTGGGCCGTGAACGTGTATTTGAACACTTTTCGCACCGCCATCAAATTCCGATGTTGATTTACCGATTAAATTATGCGGTAGAAATGCGTTACGGGAACGTGTTGGAGATTGCGAAATCGGTGTATGAGGGAAAGACCATAAACCTGGAAAATGGACATATGAATGTTATTTGGCAAGGAGATGCTAATGCCATTGCTTTACGTTCGCTATTGCATTGTTCTGCTCCCCCCAAATTGTTAAACGTGACAGGTCCTGAGACCATCTCAATTCGAGCACTAGCGGAAGATTTTGGTAAGAGATTTGGTAAAGAACCCCAATTTGAAAATGAAGAGCAATCGACGGCATTATTGAATAACGCATCACATTCACATCACTTGTTTGGGTATCCACTCGTATCATTGAACCAGGTGATTGATTGGACCGAAGAATGGGTGCTGGAAGGTGGTAAAACGATAGATAAGCCTACACATTTTCAAGTACGCTCGGGGAAATTTTGAGGAAATTGTTTTAAATCTATCTGGCAGGTCACCATTTGTAGATATTGAAAAATGAAGACATGATTAACTTGATGCCCCCCCTAAACCCCGCTGGCGGGGGTGGCCTATGGTCGGGGGTGGATTCTGACTTGGAATAATTATAAATACACTAAAATGTTACAACAAGATATAAAGACACATATACAAGAGGGAACAGTAATACCAGCACATCCGTTGGCATTAAATGCAGATAGGCAATTGGACGTTGAACGTCAACGATTGTTAACCCGATATTATATGGCCAGTGGCGCCGGGGGCGTTGCTGTAGGAGTACACTCTACTCAATTTGAAATACGCGATAAAGAAATCGGCTTGTTTGAACCGGTATTAAGACTGGCAATGGAAGAAATTAACCAGGCTCAATTAGACCGTCCTTTTGCTGCTGTAGCGGGTATAGTAGGTCCCACAGATCAGGCAATTAAGGAAGCCGAGATTGCTTCCGGTTTGGGATATGACATAGGGCTTCTCAGTATGGGAGGTCTGAAAAATTATTCTCAGCTGGAGTTGATAAAGCGCGCTGAAAAAGTAGGTGAAGTCCTCCCTATATTTGGATTCTATTTACAGCCGGCCGTAGGAGGACAATTGTTAAGTTACGAATTCTGGAAAGATTTTGCTCAAATTCCCTCGGTGCATGCTATTAAAATGGCACCATTTAATCGATACCAGACAATTGATGTAGTACGAGCAGTTTGCCATTCTCCCCGTCGGGATGAAATTGCTTTATACACGGGGAATGATGATAATATTATTGCAGATTTATTAACCACCTATGAATTTGTAGTAGAGGGGAAAAAAGTTCGAAAAGAAATCATTGGAGGTCTGTTAGGTCATTGGGCGGTATGGACAAGCAAGGCCGTTGAATTGTTGGAGGAGATAAAGGAAATACGGAAGTCCAATTCAGGGATACCGGCAGAAATGCTGACACGAAATATCAAGGTTACTGATGCCAATGCAGTTTTGTTCGATGCAGCTAATGACTTTCACGGTTGTATACCGGGTATTCATGAAGTGTTGAGAAGGCAGGGACTACTGGAAGGTACCTGGTGCCTAAATCCCAAAGAGGAAATGTCGACAGGACAAGCTGAAGAATTGGACCGGATACAGTTGAATTATCCTGAATTAAATGATGATGAATTTGTGCGGAAGTTTTTAGCTGAACAAAAAGTAGGATAAAGGGTAAAACCCTACTCCGAAAATCAGTAATGACTCAAGAAATCATGCAATTGTATATAAGGAAATACCGTGTGGCAATTATCCTTCAGGTGTCTATGTAATGTAAATAAGAATTGATGAAAATTGATGGTGTAAATTCTAATTTTGAACGTGAAAAACTTCGCTTTCCTTTTGGATTCAAAGGAGGTTATTTAACGGAACTTTGGCAAACGGTAGTTCGATTGAGGTCCGGAAACCATTCTTCCGTTGGTCTGGCTACACAAAGTGTTTTATATGGTGATCCGGTTCTGTTTTCTAAATATTCAGAAGCAGGGGGAAATGCTTTGATGTATTCCCTTACCGAACAAGTTTTGAGCGAGATAAAAGGGAGTGAAATTGATGACCACATTTCATTTTTTAATAATGAATTAATTCCGGTTTCCCGGAAGATAGCGGAGCGAATAACAGGGTTGAATAATGTAAATCCAAATTTTGTGCTAAATGCCCTTGTAAGTATAGACAACGCTTTGTGGGGCTTGAGATCCGGGGTGACGGGATCTACTGTTCTAGAGGATTTGATTCCGGAACCATTTCGTGAATCATTATCCCATCGAAATGAAAAAGTGGGAATAATGTTTCAAGTGTCGTACAACATGGATATTTCGGATATACAAAAAGCGGCATACCAGGGATATTTTATTATTAAAATCAAAACAGGACAACCGGGTACCCAGGAAGAAATGTTACAAAAGGATAAAGATAGATTATCCGAAATTCACAGAGTTCTTAAAAACTATCGAACACCCCAGACTAAAGATGGCCGGTTAATCTATACGATTGATGCCAATGGACGGTACTATAAAAAAGAAACATTAGAAAGGTTTATAGATTTTGCATCTGAAATTGGAGCATTGGACCATATATTATTTATTGAAGAACCCCTGAGCGAAGAGAATGATGAATACGTCGGGGATTTACCTGTTCCCATTGCTGCAGACGATAGTGTCCATACGGTCGATGATGTGAAAGTTCGTTTGGAAAAAGGATATGGAGTGATCGTATTAAAAGGAATTGCAAAGTCATTGAGTTTATCCATTCAAATGGCGACCGTAGCGCACAAGCAAAAAATCCCTTGTGTATGTTCTGATTTGACCGTTAATCCGATTTTAGTGGATTGGCACAAAAATTTAGCATCCAGGTTGGCTCCTTTCCCAGGTCTAGAAATGGGTATAATGGAGACCAATGGAGATATGAATTATGTAACTTGGAATGAAATGAAAAAGTATCACAATGGAGGAAAAGATGCCTGGACGGATGCGCAAGATGGTGTTTTTTCATTAAACGGAGAATTTTACCAGACCAGTGGAGGGATTTTTACTTCTTCTTCCCATTACGAATCAGTCGTATAATTATGAGAATAAATTTTTATAAATCTACCGGTTTTTTGTTTGTCTGTAGCATGGTCTTTAGCCTTGGCCTGTTTGCTCAGGATTTTAAAATACAAGAAGTGGTAATTAAGGCAGTGGGTGGATTACAATATGACAGGGTCCGGTTTCAGGTACCCCCAGGCAGTCAGGTACGTTTACTTTTCCAGAATACAGATGATATGGATCACAATCTATTAATCACAGATGCAGGAAAGCGGAAGGAAGTGGTAGAGGCGGCCTTTCAATTGGCTGCGGACGGTCCTGCAAAGGAATTTATTCCTGAGAGTACTTTTATCCTGGAAAGTATTGGGGTGGTTTCACCCGGAGAGGAGGAGGTGTTGGAATTTAGAGCACCGGAGAAGGAAGGTGTTTATCCGTACGTATGCACGTATCCGGGGCATGGGACCATAATGTACGGAGCTATGTATGTGACTGAAAAAGAACTTCCCCCGTTGGCAGGGGACATGAATGTTCCCGAGCACCGGCGACAGGAAGGAGTACATTCGGAAATGGGAATGGCGCACGATCACCACAAAAGTGAAAAGCAACATCCATATGACATTGCCCCACCCAATATGTATCGTATATTTATGCCCGACTCCGGACCGGCTTCCATTGCGGTTCACCTTACGGAAGGTTTATCGTATTGCTGGGATGCTATCCAGTGCCGGTTGAGATATATTTGGGATGGTGGATTTTTGGATATATCTGAACCCTGGTCAATCAAAGGAGATGCCCGGGCAAAATTATTAGGGGAGAAAATATATATAGAAGAACAACTACATCCATTACAAATGGGAGATGGGGACCAGGTGGTTGAATATTTGGGCTATCAATTGACAAAAGAAGGATATCCAGAATTTTATTATTTGGTAAACGGAATAAGAACTTTTGAAAGAATACGTCCACTAAGAGAAGAGTACGGCATAGAGCGTAGGTTCCGGATGGAAAATTTACCAGCAACAATGGAAGTGAATTTTTACTGGACCAAAGGACTGGGCGTAAAAACGGTAACCAAGGAAGGAGAGGTATTGAATTTGCCAGGGATAATAAAGCCTGGCGAAGTCCCTGAATTTGTGATACACCAAATATTTGATCAAACTTCGAAACAATGAAAAAAGGGGATAAACGAAAAGCAGATTTTGGGATCCTGGCTGTGATCGTATTGTTTTTGTTGAATGGTTGTCAATCCGAGGGAACGAATAAAGTAACATTGACTGCATCATATGTTGTAGACTCTATCGAAATGCCTGAAGGATTAAGTGGCGAGGTAGGCGCTTTGGAATTTATGCCCGATGGTCGTTTGATTGCTTCTTTCCGGCGAGGAGAGGTGATGATTTTTAATGGCGTGGAAAATAAATGGACGGTATTTGCCCGTGGGCTTCACTTGCCGTTGGGGCTGCTACCCCTTTCCAATAGCGAGGTATTAGTGATGCAATATCCCGAACTGACTCGATTAAAGGATACGGATGGGGATGGGAAAGCTGATATTTATGAAAAAGTCACAGATGATTTTGGAATCGCAGGCAATTATCACGAATTTACGTACGGCCCTGTCAGGGATCAATCCGGGGATATATTTATTGGGTTGAATTCAACCTCTAGTGGAGGAGAAATGATGAAGGAGGTACGTGGTGAAATAAAAATGGAGGGATTTCGTGAAAAGGGAATGTATTCTGCAGTACCTTATCGAGGTTGGATTATGAAGTTGTCTCGGGACGGTAAATTGGAGCCTTATGCAACGGGATTTCGTTCTCCAAATGGATTGGGATTTGATAAAGAAGGACATTTGTTAGTGACGGATAATCAGGGTGATTGGGTAGGTACGAGTCCACTTTTTCAGGTCGAAAAGGGCAAGTTTTATGGACATCCTGCAGGCTTG
The DNA here is from genome assembly GCF_021729145.1 of Membranihabitans maritimus. Lineage (GTDB taxonomy): Bacteria > Bacteroidota > Bacteroidia > Chitinophagales > Saprospiraceae > Membranihabitans > Membranihabitans maritimus. The sequence continues at coordinate 85,858 of NZ_JAJSLW010000014.1, forward strand.
GTTTGGCAGGAAGGATGGGATAAAGGTAAACCGGCGGAACTTCCGGTAGAAGTGTTGGATAGCATGCGTGAGAAGCCGGTGGTGTTATTTCCCCATAACGTTATGGCGAATTCACCAACCCAGCCCTTGAGTATTGATACTGATGGGGCATTCGGACCCTTTGAAGGGCAGATACTAGTGGGGGAAATGAATCAGGAACGGATCGTGCGGGTCATGTTGGAAGAAGTAGATGGACAATTACAGGGAGCTTGTGTACCGTTTTTAGACAAACAGGGATTGAGAAAAGGTAACAACCGCTTAGCATTTGCTCCGGATGGGAGTTTATGGGTAGGACAAAATGCGAGTGGATGGGCAGGTGCTTCTGGGATCCAGCGTATTAGATTCACCGGTAAGTTGCCATTGGATATTGAAACTATGCAAATTCGGAAAGAGGGTTTTGGCATTCGATTTACAAAGCCGGTGGATCCGGAGGTTCTAAAAAATCCCGATAATTATTTGATTAATAGTTATTATTACGAATATCATGCGAAATACGGTTCGGAGCAGTTTGATAAGAAAGAAATAGGGATTAAAAATGTGGAAGTCCTGAAAGCAGGTCGAGAGGTGAATATTGAACTGGATATTATGGAAAAGGACCGTGTGTATGAATGGCAATTGAAAAATATGGTTTCTGAAGATGGCGATACATTGAGAAACAGTCTTATATGTTATACTGTCAATCATTTAAAATAGAATAAAATGAAAGGTTGGTGTCTTTTTATTACAATGATAATAATCTTGAGTTGTAGTAACAATTCTGAGAATAAAAAAGATATCGGCCGGCTAGCGGCGAATGAAAAAGTAGCGGAATATCTAAGGGCTTTCGAAGGACGGGGTGCATTAACTGACGATTCAAAGCCTACAGATCCCGAAGAATCCGTAAAAAAATTCATTCATCCTGAGGATATAGAGGTGGACCTTGTCCTTTCGGAACCGGATATTCATCAACCTGTGGAAATGAAGTTTGATTCCCGTGGCCGCTTGTGGGTAGTACAATACAATCAATATCCCTATCCCGAGGGATTGAAAGTAGTAGATATCGACAATCACCTCAGGCTTAAATTTGATAAAATACCCTTGCCACCTCCAGGTGGGGTAAAGGGGGCTGATAAAATAACAGTGTTTGAAGATTTGGATGGTAATGGGACGTTTGAAAAATCAAGGGATGTAATTACCGGATTGAATATAACCACAAGTGTGTTGTGGGGGAGAGGTAAAGTGTGGGTGTTGAGCCCGCCGTATTTGTTGGCATACCCGGATGCGGATAGTGATGGAATACCGGATGGAGATCCTGAAGTTAAGTTGGAGGGATTTGGACTGGAGGATACACATGCTGTGGCGAATAGCCTTCGTTGGGGACCGGATGGATGGATCTACGGGGCACAGGGAAGTACTACTACTGCTAATATCAGTTCTTCTGTATCAAAGGATATATATTTTAGCGGACAGGCGATTTGGCGCTATCATCCGGAATCCGAAATTTTCGAGATTTATGCCGAGGGAGGGGGCAATACATTTAACGTGGAAATTGACTCAAAAGGAAAGGTGTTTAGTGGTCAAAATGGATATGGAAGGGGCCCTTATTACAAGCAGGGATGTTATTATAAAAAAAGTTGGGGGAAGCATGGTCCCCTTACCAATCCCTATGCTTTTGGCTATCTTCCCGATATGGAATTGGAGGGAGAACGATTGCGCTTTACCCATGCTTTAGTGAGATATGAAGGAGGGCAATTACCAGAAAGGTATCAAAATCAATTTATTGCATTGAATCCCTTGCAAAGCGAGGTTGTACTTTCCAAAGTTGAAAGAGATGGATCTTCTCTAAAAAATATTGATGTTGGAAAAGTAATTCAGACAGATGACCACTGGTTTCGGCCTATTAATATTCTCACGGGACCGGATGGTGGAGTGTATATCACTGATTGGTACGACAGTAGGTTGTCACATGTGGATGCCAGGGATACCTGGAGTAAAAGTACGGGAAGAATATATCGGATTAGGGATAAGTCCGCCAATATAGAAAAGTCCGTTCTCGGGAAGAATTTGTCCTTATATACGTCATATGAACTAATCCAACTTTTTTATAAAGCCAATAAATGGTATCGATTCATGGCATTGCAAGAGTTGGCAGATCGTCAGGATGAATCAGTATTGCCAGTGCTGGAAGAGCGACTGGATTCAGATACCAGCAGGATCGCATTAGAATGTCTATGGGCTATTAATTTATTAGGTGGGTTCACAGATGAAATTGCATTAAAGGGATTGAAGCATAGTGATTCCTTTGTGCGGGAATGGAGTGTCCGGTTAATCGGAGATAGGAAGGAAGCAACTGACATTGTATCTGAAGAGCTCATTGCTCTTGCCGAAAAAGAGTCGGAGATATCCGTAAGAAGTCAGCTTGCCGCTTCTGCAAAAAGGCTTCCGGCGAAAGTAGGATTGCCAGTTATTCAATCTTTACTTATTTATCACAATGATATGGAAGATCCCGATATTCCCTTGATGATTTGGTGGGCCCTGGAAGCCAAGGCTGAGTCCGGTCGTTCAGAAGTTTTAGAATTTTTTAAAAATAATGAGGTCTGGAAAAGACCAATAGTTCGGGAAATTTTGCTAAAAAGGATTGTTCAAAGATATTCTCTTGCAGGAGGGGAAGAAAATTATAAAAGTTGTTTAACCCTTATTAAATCTGCACCTGATAATTCATATTCACCGCTTTTGATGGAAGGATTAGAAGAGGGATTGAGGGGTATTAAGACCAATGAAATACCGGAAGAGCTCAGTAACTTGTTATCTAATTATCGAAAAAGTAAAGGGGAGCCCGAATTGGCAGGAGGCCTTCGGAATAAGGATACTACCATCTTACATAAGGTAAGTGAAATCATAAATGACAGCGACCATTCTCACAGTGAGCGAATAACGTATATTCGGATTCTTGGCGAGGTTGAATTCGAAGAAGCAGTACCTGTTTTACTTAATGTTGTAAAAAATGTTTCCAACCCCGCCGCAGCAAAGCAATTGGCAATACAATCCTTAAAGAGGTATTCTGATCCGGGAATCGGTAAAGTATTAGTGGCGCAGTACCCCAATCATTTGCGTGCGGACAATAACCTTAGAATGGAAACGATCGACTTGTTAGCCAGTCGATCCGTTTGGGCCCATCAACTACTGGATGAAATTGAAAATAGCAGGGTTGTCCACAAAGAAGATATACCATTGGACGTAGTCAACCGGATGAAGTACCTGGAGGATGATAATTTGTCAAATCGTATTTTTGATATTTGGCCAAATGCAAAAAGCAGTACTGCAGATGAATTGGCGGAAAGGATAAAGAAAGTGCAAAAAGTATTGAAGGAAGGCGAGGCAGGTAATATTGAAAGGGGAAAAACCTTATTTATGACGGTCTGTGGTACGTGCCACAGCCTTTTCGGAGAAGGAGGAAGTATTGGTCCGGATCTTACCGGTTATGACCGAAGGAATGCTGGATACTTTATTGCTAATACTATTGATCCAAATGCTGATATCCGGGAAGGCTATGTCACCTACACTTTAAAAACAAACACTGGACAGCTAGTAGTGGGAAGAATCGTTGATCAGAGTGGTAAAATGGTTACTATTCAGCCGTTGGGTGGTGAGAAACAAACCTTTTCCGATGCTCAGATTGAACATTTGGAACCCATGAAGTCTTCTCTGATGCCGGAAGGTTTACTGGATGGCTTCAAGGATCAGGAAGTACGCGATATTTTTGCCTATATTCAGAAAACATCCGCAAATTAGAAGCAGTAATTGCTATGATGTAGGCGAACAAATGGCCGAAAGTTTGTAAATAGGTATTATTTTGAGACTTGCGTTTTTACCATTTTAATACTCATATGGAGGAATGAGATTTTTTATGGAATTTAAATCAAAAAAATAGGATGAAAAATAGTTTAGGAGTGCTGCTGGGAGTGTTGTTAATTCAGATATTGGTGGTGAGTTGTTCCGAGAGCGGAAAGTCAACTGTCCTTCAGATAGATACTCCGATTGAAGAATTTTTCCAATTAGATCAAACAACTGTTGGAGTGAGTACGATTAGTACTGGAATGGATGTCCCCTGGGAAATTACGTGGGGACCGGATAATTGGATCTGGTACTCTCAAATTAAGGGAGAAATTGGAAAGATCAATCCCGGGACGGGTGAGAAAGTTATAATCCACAAGTTGGACAGTGTTTATACTAGGACGACTCCTGGATTACTTGGTATTGCCCTTCACCCCGATCTTGAAAATTTCCCGTATTTATTTGCATTGCACAATCAAAAAGTAAGTGATGAGAAAATTGTTTTAAATATCAGCCGGTTCAGGATAGACGGAGACCGACTGACGGACCAAATGGTATTGTTACAAATACCGGGAGCACGTGGACATAACGGTTCGCGGATCAAGGTGGGAGCCGATGGGTTGGTATATATTTCTTCCGGTGAGGCAGCCCGGGCGGAAGAATCGCAAAATGTGAATGATCCGGGAGGTAAGGTACTTCGAATGAACATCGATGGTTCAATACCGGACGACAATCCATTTATGGACAACCCGGTATGGGCCTGGGGATTCCGCAATCCCCAGGGCTTGGTTTTGACCGAAGACGGTAGGATTTATACGTCGGATCACGGTGATGCTACTGATGATGAGGTGAATTTTGTACAAAAAGGAGGTAACTATGGTTGGCCTGATGTACGGGGAATTTGTGATACTGAGGAAGAAAAAGTTTATTGTAGTGACTCTGTTATAATAGAATCAATGATACATTGGACTCCTACAATTGCGCCGGCAGGTATTGATTATTATAATAGCAAATCCATACCGGAGTGGAATAATTCGCTTTTGTTAACCACACTAAAAGGTTCCAGTTTAAGAGTGTTGAAGCTGAGTGAAGATGGAAGATCCATTGTCTCAGAAGATATTTTCTTTGATCATAAATATGGTCGGATAAGGGATCTCTGTATCTCCCCTGAGGGAGACGTTTATATTTCAACGAGTAACCGGGATTGGTACAGAACCAATACTCCCGAGAAAGATGACGACCGAATTATTCGGTTATTCAATATTTCAGATAAAGAAATTCCAGACTCTGTGTTGGAATATAAATATCGACGAAATCAAGATGCAGAAGTGGTTACTGTGACGGCAGAAAGCCTTTACAGTGATTTTTGTTCCTCATGCCATAAAAAAGACGGTAAGGGAGTAGAAGGCACTTTCCCTCCATTGAGTGGTACCAAAACGGTTTTGGGAGAAAGTTCAAACCTGATCAATACCGTTTTGAAAGGGGTGTCTGGTGAAATAGTAGTTAATGGGGTGACATACAATGAACATATGCCTTCTTTTTCATTTCTTAAAGATGATGAAATTGCAAAAATTTTAACTTATGTGCGGTCGAGTTTTGGTAATGAAGCTTCGGAAGTGACGGAGGAGGAAATCAATGCCGTAAGGACCAGCAACGAAGGTGGAATATAGGTTTTGGTAAAACATACATTGAATTTTTAGGAGAAATAGAAAGAAAATTAAGAGGGTAAGATTTCAGATTCACGCACAGGAACTTCCTTCTTTTTGTGGAACCTGATTTCTGATTTATATAAGGGCCGATCATAATGTTTGTTGGAGGCTGAGTATAAGGTCAGAGGAGAGGTATGCTTTCAAATAATTCTTAAAAATATCGTTCTAATTGATTTATTCTTTTTGGGGTGTTTTTTAGTATTTTCTAAAATGCATAAAAAAGAAAAACACTAAAGAGCCTTGAATTTAGAATGCGAATTATTATACTACCACCCTTCTAAACTTCTCCCGATACTCCTGTGGGGTAACCTTCTTTATTTTTTTAAACTTTCTATTAAAATATGAGACATGGGAATATCCCACTGTATAGGCTATTTCAGATATGGACTTGTCGGTATTGATGAGGTCTTTACAGGCAAACCCAATCCGGATTTCATTGAGCACGGTAGAAAAGGTTTTGCTGGTTGAACGTTTAAAATATCTGCAGAATGCTGAAGGGTTCATGTTGGCTACGTTGGCAACTTCTTCAAGGGCTATATTTTTATTGTGGTTCTTGACGATGAAATTAAATATTTGACTAATTTTTTCTTCATTACCCAATTTACTGGCTTCACAAAAACCCCTGCTTGCCAATAAATTGTAATTTCGGGATTGGCTCATTTTACAAAGGATTTCTATCATGAGAAGCATTTTTTCCCAACCCTCTTTTTTAGGCAATTGTTTAAGTATTTGACCAATATATTTCGCCTCCTCTCCACAAATTTGAATTCCTTGTGTAGCTCTTATCAAAAGATCATCGATCAGTTTCATCTCCGGTAGATGCATAAAAGTATTTCCCAAAAAATCCGGTGCGAATTGTACTAAAACCACCTTGGCTTTTAAATCAGGATTTTGGAAGTATTCTTCATCACTTAGCCAATAGTGAGGTATATTGGAGCCTACCAACACCAGGTCCCCATTGTTAAATCGCTGAATGCTATCACCTACAAACCGGGTACCCTTATTCTCAATATGGTAAAGTAATTCAAATTCATTGTGGTAGTGAAATTGGTTATAAGTATGTGATACTTCCGCATATTTTACCAGGAAAGAATGGTCGGGTTGGGTAGCGTATTTACGGAAATAAATGGGCTTCATAGCACAATTTTATACTATTTATTGCTGATTTGGATTTATCGTGCAAATATAGTTCAAATAATGGCAAATTTTATCTTATTGGTCTTTGTTTTTTCATTTTACATTTGTTTTGTGGTAAAGAGTATGTGTAATATAAAATACTGAATTATGATGTATATGCGGTTGGGTTTTGTTCGTTGTTTTGTGTTGTCGGCATTAACGAATGGCCGGGAGTTGCCGCTTGAATTTTTAGATCTATATGATGAAATTGTTGCCATTAAAGTAAGGACGCTATGACCTCATTAGTCACATTGGATTATATAGCTATTTCCCTCTATTTGATATTGATGGCGGGAATCGGAATCTTTTTCAAATGGTATGTCAAGGATATAAACGCCTATACCAAAGGATCAAATACTATTCCATGGATAGCAGCAGGTGTGAGTAATTTTATGGCTTTGTTCAGTACTTTTGTTTTTGTAGCGTATGCCGGGATTGCCTATGAACACGGATTAGTCTCGGTAACAGTATTTATGAGTACGATTCCCGCATGTATTATAGCGGCTTTATTTTTTGCAAAAAGATGGCGACGCGCTGGAGTATCAACACCCATAGAGTACCTGGAAACGCGATTTAATCCGACCGTACGTCAAATTATTGGATGGGTGGGGATTGTCATGCGGATTTTGGATAATATGGTACGGTTGTATGCAATCGGGATATTTTTAATTGCTGTTACTCCACTTTCATTGCCAACGGCCTTGATTATTTCGTCCCTTATCGTTATAACATTCACTTTGTACGGCGGAATTTGGGCTGTATCAATTATGGGCACGGTTCAGTTTGTTATTTTAATTTTTACATCACTAATATTGTTTTTTCTCTCGATTAATCATGTGGGAGGTATCAATACTTTGATGGCCGAAGTCCCTGATCATTTTAATTTTTTCAATGGTCCGAAAGGCGCATTTTTCTGGCTGATAGTCTATTACATCATGATTATTATAAAATATAATGAAAACTGGATTTTTATCCAGCGGTTTTATATAGTAAAGGATGAAAAAGCGGCTCAAAAAGTGGGATATCTTACGGCAGCACTATTTTTCATATTCCCAATCGTTTTTATGATACCCCCAATTGTAAGTCAGGTCATTATGCCGGATTTGCCTGATAAAGAAATGGCATATGTGGCGATATCCAGCCGGCTTTTACCTCCTGGGTTGATGGGGGTAATGATTGCATCAATGTTTGCCGCTACCATGTCTTCATTAAATTCTGAGTACAATGTTATTGCCTCGGTACTTTCGAAGGATGTGTACCAACGATTGGTCAATAAAAATGCTACGGATCGCCAGATGTTAATGGTTGCTAAATTGTCTACTGTTCTAGTTGGGTTATTAGTGCTAATAGGGGGCTTGTTTATCAAAGATTTTGGAGGTGCATTTGAGGCTAACAAATTGTTTACGGGAATTTTTGCTATACCGATTGGGATTCCACTCGTACTCGGAATTGTAAATCGCCGTGCCACACCCAGGGGGGCTATGTATACAGTAATTCTCGGAGCCGTTGTGGGTATTGTATTAAACAGTATGCCTTCGGTTTTTTCCTGGGAAATGGCTACGTTGATTGAAACAGTATTTTGCCTGGTAATTTTCTATGGATCATCATTTCAGAATATTGATAATCAAAAATATTTGTCAAAAGTTTCGGGATTATTTAAAAGGCTGAATACACGAATTGCTATTCCTCCGGCTATTGATCCGGGATTTTACAATGCACTGACAGTTCTATATGCGACATCACTCGTGGTATCGGGAGCCCTGTTTGTAGGTATGGGGATTCCGGCCATTAGCGATTACAGTGGAGCACTATCGGTCACCTCGGGGTTAGTTTGCTTTTTTATAGGAGGTTTAATGTGGTTTTTTACAAAAAGAAAAGAAGTTACTAAAGAGAAAATAGATGGTTAATAAATTTATACATAAAGATTTTTATTTACACAATGAACTTGCGGAGCAGCTATATCACGACTTTGCCAAAGATCTGCCCGCAATTGATTTTCACAATCATCTAAATCCGAAACACCTTGCAGACAATAAAGTGTTTGGAGATATAGCTGAAGCCTGGATTGTCTCTGATCCATACAAGCATCGGGCGATGCGAATTTGTGGAGTGGCAGAGCGCGGTGTTACTGGAGAAAGTTCAAGTTGGGAAAAATTTCTCAACTGGGCAAAAGTTGTACCTCAAACTGTAGGAAATCCGCTATTCCTTTGGTCTTCATTAGAACTTAAACGTGTCTTTGATATTGACGAATCATTATCTGAAGAGAATGCAAAGGAGGTTTGGGAATACTGTAATAAAGAATTGCAAAAGGAAGGATGCGGCGCAGTCAATATTGTGAAAAAGTTTAATATTGAGGTCCTCTGTACTTCAGATGACCTGTTGGATGATTTGAAACCACATAGTGAAGTATCAAAAAAAAGAGGAATTGAAGTATTCCCTTCGTTGAGGGGGGATACTATACTGGCTTTTGACCAGCCTTCAATGTCGAAATGGCTGATAAATTTGGAAGAGAAATTCGGGAGTGGAATCAGTAATTTAGACAATTTTAAGGCCGCAATTATAGAGCAATTAGATAAATTTTCTGCAGGAGGCTGCCAATTAGCTGACCATGCCATTGATGGTGGTTTTAAATTTCACCATGATGAATCGATGAATGTATCTGATATTTTTACAAAATGGATAAAAGAAAGACAATTGGCTGGCGAAGAGCTTTTGGCCTTGAAGAGGCATTTACTATCTTTTTTGAGTATGGAATATTCAAAAAGAGATTGGATTCTTCAATTACACATAGGAGCTCAGCGATTTACCAGTAGTCGGTTAAGGAATTTGGCAGGTGCGTCAGGAGGGTATGCTGGAATTGGCCGAACATGTGATATCGCGGGTTTGTGTAATTTCTTTGATCAACTGGAGAAAGAAAGTAAACTTCCTCGACTAATACTATATACGCTCAATTCTTCCGACAACGAGGTGATGGCAGCTATAACCGGTTCATATACGCAGGATGGTGTGTGGGGAAAGGTGCAGTTTGGACCAGCCTGGTGGTACAATGATCATTATTCGGGTATAAAGAGTCAACTATCTGTAGCGGCTAACTATAGTTTGATATCGAAGTTTATAGGTATGACTACGGATAGCCGCAGTGTGTTTTCCTTTTCCCGGCATGAGTATTTTCGGAGGATTCTTTGCGGACAAATTTCAGAATGGGTAGAACAAGGGCATTTGCCACATGATATAGACCTGTTATCTAGATTGGTACAGGACATCAGTTATTTCAATAGTAAAAAATGGATTTTTAAAGATTAGATAAATGAGCAATAAATTGGAAAATAAAGTAATAGTAATTACCGGTGCAGGTGGGACTCTGTGTTCTGAAATGGCCAGGAATTTGGCTGATCAGGGAGGGCGGATAGTGTTGTTAGGCCGAGATTTGGATAAATTGAAGAAAGTTGAAAATGAAATTAAGGATACAGGTGGTGAGGCGTTATCAATTAGTACTGACATTACAAATGAAGGACAGGTGGAAAAGGCTGGAAAAATAACGGTAGAAACCTTTGGTCCTTGCGATATTTTGATCAATGGTGCCGGTGGCAATCAGCCTGATGCAGTAACTACTACCCGGGAATTTGAGAATAGGGAATTGAATGGGACAAATGGGATACGTGGTTTTTTTAATCTCAATATGGAAACATTCAGAAGCGTAGTAGATACCAATACCATGGGAACAGTAATTCCCTGTCATGTATTTGCGAGGCAAATGGCAGGGAGTGGAGGAGGTAATATTGTCAATATTGCTTCTATGAACAGTTATCGTCCCCTCTCCAAGGTAGGTGCTTATGGAATGGCCAAGGCTGCTATTATGAATTTTACGCAGTGGCTAGCAGGATATTTAGCTCCTGCACAGATAAGGGTAAATGCTATAGCTCCCGGATTTTTTCTCAATGATCGTAGCCGAAAATTATTGACTACGCCAGACGGTTACACAGAAAGGGGAGAAAGTATTATCCGGCAGACGCCCATGCGAAAATTCGGGGAAGCGTCGGAATTAACGGGTTGTTTGAATTGGTTGATCGATGACGAAGCAGCAGGATTTGTAACAGGGATTACAATTCCTGTAGACGGTGGGTTTTTGGCTGACTCGGGAGTGTGAAATTATTTTAAGTGAAACAAGTAATGTAGAAAAAATGGTATCAATGAAAATCAAATTTAAAATTTCGTGTTTGGTAATGGCCTTGGCATTATCAGTTTGGTGCAATGCCCAAACTAAGGGAGATATAAACTATCCATTAATAGGCACGGTTCAATCCCGTAGCTCCAATGAAATAGTCGCGTCCAATTGGGCAATTGGAGGGGAAACTATGGACAGGGATTACTCTGATTACAATGAATGGAAACAATATCTGGGGCCTCTCGGTGCTAAAAAAATTCGACTGCAGGCCGGTTGGGCAAAATGTGAACCCCGGAAAGGGGAATATAATTTTCAATGGCTGGATGAAATTATCGATGATGTTATTGCTCAGGGGATCGAACCCTGGTTACAAACTTCTTACGGAAATCCTATTTATGAAGGAGGAGGTGACATATATTTATCGGGGGGATTCCCGACCTCTCCTGAGGCTTTGAAAGCATGGGACAATTGGGTGACAGCATTAGTCAGAAGATATCGGGGAAGGGTAAAGATTTGGGAAATCTGGAATGAGAGTGATTTAAATGCCAAAAATACCCCGGAAGCATATACCAAACTTTTTATCCGAACGGCAGAAATCATTCGAAATGGAATACCGGATGCTACCATTTATGCCCTTTCTTTAGCGGGGCCGGGTAATGTAGAATACGTAAAGTCATTTCTGGAAACGTTGAAAGAAAAAGATAAACTTAACCTTGTCGATGAAATCACTTTACATGGATACTCATTCAGACCTGAAGATGTGTATGACCGCTATTTCAGGATGAATCAAATGGTACAATCCTATTCAGATAAAATAAAATTGAACCAGGGAGAATTAGGTGCTCCTTCGGAGAACCAACCTATGTATGCCCTTAATAGTTATGACTGGACGGAAATTTCACAATCCAAATGGTTATTACGAAAACTATTGGGTGACTTGGGGCATGATTTCCATTCCTTGTACTTTACCATCATTGACCTCAATTATATAAGAAGATATAGAAGAGAAAACAATGAGGTTATAGAATTGGAAGAACCAATACGTACGGTCAATACGAAAGGACTTATTAAAGCCAAAAAAGATAATTCGGTTGATTACCTAAAACCTTCGTATGGTGCATACCAAAATATAACTTCTATTTTTGACCATTCTTTGGTTAGAATACCCAATTATCCTTATTCCTCATCCACGGACCTTTCTCTTTCAGTGTATGGATACGCCCTTAAAAACTTCGATTATCAAGTGGTCACTATTTGGGAGAATGGAGATACTCCAAATAATGAATTGGATAAGACGAATATAGATTTTGAATTTAATAAAGGAAATTTTGAAGATCCCGTATATATAGATATGCTAAATGGAAAAATATATGATATACCGGATGCTGATTGGGATAAAAATGGTACCCAATTCAATTTTCGAAATATTCCTGTCTATGATTCACCTATTCTAATAGCCGAAAAAAGTGTGATCAGGATCGAAGAAATTAATAAATAACGTGAGTTCGACAGAGAAAATAAGAGCCCTGAAGGGGCGAAATATTATTAACCCTGGGTGCCAACCCAGGGTGGAAAACAAGTAAAATCGTCTATTCTGGCATTGATTTTTGCATTTTTAGCAAAAATAATGACAGAATCAATTATTCGTCAAGCTGACGTTAAATAAAAATAAATTATATGAGTACCGATCAATATAAGAAAGAAGTGAGTATGATGAAGTTGGATCGTTTGATCGAGCTTCGGGAAAATATTCCGGATATAACATTTCCTATCGATGACCAGGCATTATTAAACCGATATGAAAACCTATATAGCGGAGCGATCAACGATGTACTTCGAGAATTCGGACGTATGGATCGTGCATTGCCCAACCGGATTATGCCTCTCAGGGAATATAAAACCATTGCAGGATTTGCCTTTACGGTAAAAAGTGCTCCCACTACAGTGGTGCGGGGTGAAATGGAACACCGGACACGAATGTTGGATGCCATGCATGAAAATGCCTTTGTAATTTGGGATACGAGCAACGATAACAAATCAACTTCCTGGGGAGGTGTAATGACAGCTACTGCAAAAGGAAAAAAGGTGAAGGCAGCATGTGTTGATGGAGGTATTCGGGATACACACCAGATTCTTGGAGCGGATTTTCCGGTGTTTTACCGGTACCGTTCTTCCAACGGGGCATTGGGTAGATGCTTGATTACGGATTATCAGGTTCCATTGGAGATTGGAAATGTTTTGATTAAACCGGGTGATGTAATCATTGGGGATGTCGATGGTGTATTAGCCATTCCCCGTGAAATCGCATTTGAGGTTTTGGAAAGAGCAGAAGAAATCAGGGAAAACGAAAAGAAAATTTTTGGATGGGTCAAGGAGGGCCGGTCTGCAAAGGATATAACGGATAAGGGAGGGTATTTTTGAATTATTACGGCAAATTTCCCAAATGGATCGCTTCGCGGAATTCGCTCATACAAAGAACAGATAACCTGAAATTGAATACAAAAAAATAATGATAAGTCTAGAAGGGCTAACAACAATGTAAAATTAGCCACGAATGCACGAATGGTTGTCCATTGGACAACCCAAAATATTCGGGAGCGATTTATTCGTGCCCACCTGAGGTCGGCAGGCATTCGCGACTCTTGAAAACCTGAATGTTCAGTAGCTTCATTTTAGTTAGATAGAAAAAAATTAGACGATGAAACTTTCCATGCTTTTACCACCCAAATACGACGCTCGTAAGTGGACCCTTGCGAAGCAAATAGGTGTGGATTATGCTATTACCAAAGCGATACCTTCCCTGTCGGGGAAACCGGCGCCGTACGATTTTAAGGCATTGAAAAGTATTCAGGAGGAATTTGATGATGCGGGGTTGCAACTTTATGGATTAGAAGGTGATCAATTTGATATGTCGGCGATAAAACTCGGATTGCCGGGGAGGGATGAATGGATTGAGAAATATCAGACGATGATACGGAACATGGGACGCCTGGGGATCCCGTTGTTGTGTTATAATTTTATGGCATCCATAGGTTGGTTTCGGACCCGGGTGAATGTCCCGGAGCGAGGAGGAGCACTTTGTAGTGAATTTGATTTCAAAAAGGTTCAGGATGAATTGGTTGATGAGCACTTGCAGATTACTGAAGATAAGCTATGGGATAACCTCTTTTATTTTTTGGATGCGGTATTACCCATTGCAGAAGAAGAAGGTGTGCAAATGGCTCTCCATCCGGATGATCCACCTGTGAGTCCACTTAAAGGTGTGGGGAGAATTCTAACGAATGCGGCTGCTTTTGACAGAATTATAGAGAAATACCCGAGTTCTTCCAATGGAATTACTTTTTGCCAGGCCACTTTCCGATTAATGGAAGAAGATCTCAAGTCTATTTCGGCTCGATGGATTGAGGACAACAGAGTCTTTTTTATCCATCTAAGGGATGTGGAAGGCGATAAATACAAGTTCCGGGAGACCTTCCACGACAATGGCCCGACCCCTATGGCCGAACTTCTAAAGCATTATTACGACTGTGGTTTTGAAGGTCCCTTACGGCCTGATCATGCTCCGGCCATGTACGGTGAAATACAAAAGGAATTTTCAGGAGGGATATCTGCGGGTTATGAGATAATGGGGAAGGTTTTTGCCATTGGATACATTAAAGGAATCTTGGAGACATATGTAAATAATAAAACTGATGCTATAAGACATGAGATAGTATAACAACCTGAAAATATAATTGACTTCTATGAAATTGGATATTTCGGATAGTGATATGCTATTTGAAAATGAATAATTAATGGGATTTTAAAATAAATTAAATGATGGAATTATGAATGATTACATTTCTTTAAATTACAAAAGGGGCAATCCTAAGCGGCTTTGCAGAAATATGGTAATAGTAATAACACTGTGCCTTATTTCTACAGGGATTTTTGCCCAGGAAATTACAGTGAACGGAAGCGTACAAGATGCTTCCGGAGAACCGGTGATAGGAGCTACCATTTTGGTAAAAGGTACTACGAATGGGACGACGACAGATATTGACGGACAGTATGAATTAGCAAATGTGGGTGCGGATACGGTATTGGTCTTTTCATATGTGGGAATGAAGTCGCAAGAAGTGATGGTCAATGCTCAAAATCGAATCGATGTTGTTCTGGAAGAAGGTGCGATAGGATTAGAAGAAGTAGTGGTAGTAGGATATGGTACGCAACGAAAGAGTGATCTAACAGGTTCGATAGCTTCAGCCGATATAGAGGCTTTCAGGGAATCTCCGAATGTAAATATTATGCAATCTTTACAGGGTTCGGTACCTGGTGTACAGATCGGTCAGGTGAATCAGGCCGGAGAAGAACCTTCGATTCAGGTTCGGGGCCAGAGTACATTAAACGGTAGCACATCTCCACTGATAGTAGTGGATGGGATAATATTTCGCGGTAGAATTGCCGATTTAAACCCTGCAGATATCGCATCCGTAGATGTATTAAAGGACGCCAGTAGTAAAGCGATTTACGGGGCACAAGCTGCAAACGGGGTGATTTTAATAACTACGAAAGAAGGTAAAGTATCCCAAAAACCCACCATTCAATATTCGGGGTCCATTTCTACCCAAAATCCGACAGTAGATGCAAGGATATTGAACAGGGAAGAAGTGTTGCAAAAAATAAAAGATATAGAATATAGAAATGCGTATTTGGGGCCAGGCTATACAGAACCCAATCCTGATTGGGAATTTGACCAATCGGAACTTTTGCCCAAACTTTTATCCGGAATAGAAAACGGAACGGATTATGACTGGTGGGGTGCACTTACTTCACCGGGTCATATAATGAATCATGTGTTGAGTATATCGGGAGGATCGGAGAATACTAATTACTATTTATCCGGTGGTTATACGGATCAAAAGGGATTTATTTTGAATGATAATTATTCCCGGGCAACGGCGCGTATAAATATCGAAACTGATCTTACAAATTGGTTGACAGTAGGTACGAATACCTATGCTTCCTTTGCCGATTTTTCCGGTGTATATCCAAACATAAATGGTATATCCAGAGGGACATCTCCCCTGGTTGCCCCCAAGGACCAAAATGGAGAATTAATAGTGAATCATTTGGGAGATAATAATGTTAACCCGTTTTTGAATGCACAAGCAGATGACAGGGATTTGAATAACAGAGTTTCCGGAAATTTATTCGCGAAAATTAAAGTACCTCAAATTAAAGGTTTGTCATATCAATTGAATTTTAATAATAATCTAAACTGGTTTTCGCATTCTACAAGTAATATTTACGGAGCAGGGTTGAGTGGTGCAGCCAGTAAAGCACACGCATCCAATTACGATGTCATGTTGGATAATATCCTTACCTATAATAGAGAATTTAATAATCACAGTGTAAATTTCACCTTGGTAGCAGGATATAATAAGGTCAAATTTGATAGGACTTATGCCGGAGGAGAAAATATCCCTAATTTAAGTCTATCTTATAATAGCCTGGAGCAATCTATTATTCGCGAAATCAATTCTGATGCCTGGGAACAGGTATCCACTTACCAAATGGGTAGATTTAATTACAATTTTAAAAATCGGTATATTCTCACCGGAACCCTGCGAAGAGACGGATTTAGTGGGTTTTCAGCAAATAACAAGTTTGGATTATTTCCATCACTCGGAGCGGGTTGGGTAGTGTCTGAAGAATCATTTTTTAGCATGCCGAATATTAATTTCTTGAAAATTAGAGCTAGTTATGGCCAAAATGGGAATCAAGCAGCACGATATAGTTCTCTTGCAAGAGTCTTGTCATCGGAAAGTAATCATTATGTATATGGGGATGGTTCCGGTACTTCGCTAGGGCTGTCTCCTGCTTCATTGGCAAACAGTGATCTTTCCTGGGAGACATCAACGGGATTAAACCTGGGTGTAGACTTTGGGGTAATTAATGAAAGGGTCCGCGGAAACATAGAGTATTACTCCACGGCTACTACAGATTTGTTATGGGATTTGCGATTGCCACAAATTACTGGTTTTTCCCAAATAACCACGAATCTAGGAAGAATTGAAAATAGAGGCTTTGAAGTGTCCTTACAAACTATACCTGTTCAGAAGAAAAATTTTAGATGGAATCTAAATCTGAATTTTTCGCGTAACCAAAATAAGATAGTTGAATTATTACAACTGGACAACAACGGAGACGGTAAAGAGGATGATCTTGTAGCCAGTGGTTTGTTTATTGGGGAATCAATTGGCACTATTTATGGTTACGAAATTGATGGGATTTGGCAAGTCAACGATGAAATTCAGGAGGGATTTTCCCCGGGAACATACCGTATAGTGGATCAAAATAATGATGGTGCTATTAGTGCATCTGATGATCGTGTGATTTTGGGGAGATCAGAACCTGCCTTTCGGTTTGGTATTCAAAATACCTTTCGATACAAAGGCTTAAGTCTACGCATTTTTGTGAACTCAATACAGGGTGGCAAAAATGGATATCTGGGCGCGAATCATCCATCAGGGGTTGCGGGAACACCTGGGACAGCCCAGAACTCTAATTGGTTTACTTTTTACGATTATTGGTCTACATTAAATCCGGATGGAAAGTATCCCAGAACATGGGAGGCTGCTCAAATTAAGCCTTCGCAATATTTTTCAAGAAGTTTTGTAAGACTGCAAGATCTCTCATTGTCTTACAGTTTCAAAAAGTCTACACTTGAACAGATTGGAATTAATAATACAAAAATATATGTCAGTGGAAAAAATGTCCTGACTTTGACAAAGTGGGACGGCTGGGACCCTGAAACCAATCAAGGTATTGGAAATGCCAATGCATTTCCCTTAATGAAGGCATATACTTTGGGCTTGGATATATCATTTTAGAAGTTATTTCAAAATATAAGAATCATGAGTTATTTCAATTATAAATTAAGATTAATTTTTCTGACGATACTCTTCCTTTCAGTATATTCTTGCGATGAGCAAGAATTTATTGAAGAAGTACCACTAGACTTTTTTAGTCCGGAGAATTCCTATCAAACGATAACAAACTTTGAAAGTGCATTGACGGATCTATATGCGAGGGTACGTAATATTCATTATGGTGGGAATAATCAAAACTATTTTGCTCATTTTCTCGCTACTGATGTCGCTAAACACGCCAGAGGAGATGCCAATCGGTTTGGAGATTATGATGTATGGTTGGTCCCGACCAACGGCATGGTTGAGTTTCATTGGGATAATTGGTATAAAGTGATAGCCAATGCCAATACAATTATTTCAAGACTTCCAGATTCTGAATTAACCGATGACCAAAAGGTAGCAATAGAGGCAGAAGCCAAATTTTTCAGAGCATTATCTTTTCGATATTTGGTATATTTATATGGTGGTGTGCCCTTGCTTTTGGATGAAGTCAGTTCACCTAAAACAAATTTTTCTAGAGCAACGAAAATAGAAGTTTTGAATCAAATTATAGAGGATGCTCAAGTAGCAGCAGACCAGCTTCCAGATATTAGTGAAGTAGTGGATGGTAAAGTTTCCAATCTCGTTGCACATCACTTGCTTGCAGAAACATATATTTCTTTAGAAAATTATGATAGAGCTGTAGCAGAATTATCCATTGTAATTGAAGACCCTAATACGTCTTTAATGACTGACAGATTTGGAAGTAAAGCCAATGAAAATCCTATAGATGAATACCTGGATTTGGGTGAAGGAGATGTGTATTGGGATTTGTTCCAGCAAGGGAATCAAAATAGGAGCAGTGGAAATAAGGAAGCACTTTGGGTCGCTCAAATGGAAATTGATGTGCCCGGGGGCTTTTTGGAATCTTCCGGAGGAAGCAGAAATAATTTGGAAAGATGGGCAGGTCCGGTACCTTGGCTGACCTTTCAGGATCCTGATGGGAATGAGGGTTCATTAGGTTTTGGACAGTCAAATTATAACTCAGGCGGAAGGGGTGTATCTTTTATGATGAATACAGATTTTTATCTAAACGATTTATGGGAAGATGATTGGAATTCAGATATCCGCAATGCCTCTCACAATATTATTCGGGACTTTGTATATACAAACCCTGAATCGGTTTGGTTTGATTCAAGTGCAGTAAAGTATCCAAGCCCGACCTGGATAAACCAAAATTGGAGATGGTACCCGTACCCATCCAAAATTACGACCGCTCATGATCACCCGGATGCGTTGTTTGAAAACAAGGATTTGGGTACTTTAAAGACTACCGCTGGGAGTACCTATAGGGATATGTATTATTTGCGTTTGGCAGAAACGTATCTGCTAAGAGCTGAAGCATATTTGCGTCAAGGGGATTTGGTCAATGCCGCAAATGATATTAATATGTTAAGAGAAAGATCTAATGCCACACTTATTAGTGAATCGGACGTAACGTTAGATTATATACTGGATGAAAGGGCCAGGGAACTCGTATATGAAGAACAACGACGGATCACTTTACATAGAACAGGTACCCTGGTGGACAGGGTGCGTAAGTACAATGATTTAAACGGTGATGAAATCAAGGATCATCACGAATTATGGCCCATCCCTTTTGATGAAATAGAAGCAAATAAGGATGCTGTTCTGGAGCAAAATCCTGGCTATAATTAAAAAAAACGGTTTATAATGTCAAAAATATTAAATCTTATTTGGTGTCTATGTGTCGTAGCATTGGTTGCTTGTAAGGATAAAATTAGTTTTACTTTGGTTTCCGCTGATGTTCAAAAAAGTATTTTAGTTTCACCTGACGAATCCAATTTTGTAAAACTTGCAGCAGAAGATTTGATTTCCGACGTGGAAAAAATTACAGGGCATAGACTGAAAATAGTGAGGGATACAAAAGACTGTAAGAAAGGCTGTGTTTATATCGGATCATTGGACAATCCTGAATTTAGAGAACAATTACTATCTACGGATAATAATTTTTTAGACCTAAAAGGTCAATGGGAATCATACAAAGTGAAAAGCACAGATAGGGATTTGTATATCGTTGGTAGTGACGCCCGAGGTACCATGTTTGGTATTTATCATTTTATCGAAGAATACCTGGAGGTAGATCCGTTGTATTTCTGGAAGGATCGCGAACCGGAGAAAAAGGAGGTGTTGGCATGGGATAATGTGAATATCGAACAGAATGAACCTTCTTTCCGCTACCGGGGCTGGTTTATTAACGATGAGGACTTACTTACAGAATGGAAGAACGGAGGTGGTACACGCAATATTGATTATCCATTTTATAGCCAGGTAGTACATCCCGATATTATGGGGAAATTAGTAGAATCTATGGTGCGGCTACGGTATAATTTGATTATCCCGGCGAGTTTTATCGATATTAAAAATCCACCCGAACGCAAATTAGTGGATATTGCAGCATCAAGGGGTGTTTTCCTCAGTATGCACCATATAGAACCACTGGGTGTAAGCGGTTATACATTTTTTAACTATTGGAAGGAACGAGGTAAGGATTATAAATTCTCCTATTATAGTCATCCTGAAGCTCTTGAGGAAGTATGGACTGAATATGCTAAGGAATGGTCAAAATATGAGAATGTAATTTGGCAGATAGGACTTCGGGGAGTAGCCGACCGTCCAATGTGGATGGCGGATGACAAAATCCCTCAGTCGGATGCGGACCGGGGAAAATTGATCTCTGATGCTATGGAAGCTCAGATGGATATTATTCGTTCTGTTGATCAAAGGGGTGAAATCCCTGTAACCACAACTCTTTGGATGGAAGGTTCTGATCTCAATAGGGAAGGACACCTTGATTTTCCCGATGGGGTGACAGTTGTTTTTTCAGACAATAGCCCCGGTTGGCAAATGCAGGAAGACTTTTTTAATACGAAAAGGGAGCATGGACGAAAGTATGGAATATACTATCACCACCAGTTGTGGGGAACCGGACCTCATCTGGCACAAGGGGTGCCACCCCATAAGGTTCATGAAATTATGAAATTAGGCAAAGATCACAAGTCTGATGATTATGTTGTCTTAAACGTATCAAATATAAGGACGTTTGTACTTGGACTGGATGCTTCCGGTGAAATGTTACATAATTTTGATGAATTTGACCCTCAGATATTTATGGAAGAGTGGTGTGCTGAGAATTTTGGTTCGGCATCCGGGAAAATCCAAGCTGCTTATCAACAATATTTTGACAGCTATCAGATGCATGATCAAACAAATGCCCCTGTTCTTCTAGATGGTCAAATCAGGAGAAAAGTCCTGCGACTTCTTAATGGATGGGAGGACCGAATGAAAAATGAGGAGGAAAATGGTGCTATTGCAGGCGTAGATATGAACTGGACCCACCCATATTTAGTCGATAAACGATGCGGAGATTTGACCTTTCAACAATTGGAAAAAAAAGTGAAAGAACAACGTGTCGGATTGGAAAAAGCCGGGGAAATGATAGAAGAAGCTTTGTCAGAATTGAATGACTGGGAAAAATATTTCCTTGAAGTCAACTTGCTTTCGCAACAAAAAATACTTTTGGGCTTTACCCGGTGGATAGAAGGGGTGGTGGCAGCAGTGAAGGCCTATGAGTTGGAGGGAGATAAAACCCAATGCAGGGAAGAGCTGGATAAGGCTATTAGCGCCTTTGATTTAGTTCATAAAGGACAGGCATTTAATTCGAGGGGAGAGAAATGGAAAAATTGGTATCGCGGTGAGACAAAATTCAATATTGAGGAATGTGAGGAGCGGACCAGAGAATTTCTAGAAGACATGAAATTTTGACTTCAGGAAGGGTTGATTTTTGATGAAGGGTTGTATAAGGAAAATGGTAATTTAGCAGTCCTTGTTAGATAGATGCCAGACTTAACCTTTAGTTTGCCTTTCTTTTATAGTTTTGTACTATGAAGGAATTAAAGTATAATACACCGGTGATACTAAAGGAAATCGAAGATGATTCCATAAAATTTAAAGACTTGCCTACTCCATCTGGGGCTTATCCTTACCGCATTTCCCTGGAAGAGTTGATGGGCGACCGGGTCGAAAAGTTGCATGAGCGTATGTTCTTTCATATGGTAGGAGACACGGGGAGTGTACGCCATTCTGATTTCCAGAGATTGGTAGCTTCATCGCTAACCAGACAGGTGAATTCTTCCGAAGCGACAGCACCCTCTTTTATGTATCATTTAGGAGACATCGTATATAACTTTGGTGAGGCCAGTGAATATCCCGGTCAATTCCTGGAGCCGTATAAGGACTATAATGCTCCAATAGTGGCCATTCCCGGCAACCATGACGGAGATGTCAATCCGAACAGTCCTGTGTCATATAATAGCCTTGATGCTTTTCAAAAAGTATTCTGCAATACGGAACGTAGAGAGATCAGATGGGGAGGAAAGCCTACCCGGTATACTTCTATACAACCCCATGTATACTGGACATTGGAAACTCCGCTGGCCCGGTTCGTCGGCCTGTATGCCAATGTCAATAGACACGGACACATTACGCAGGAACAGCGGGACTGGTTTGTCGAAGAGTTGCGTTATTCCGCAGAGGAACATGAAGATCGGGCACTGCTGGTATGTATTCATCATGCACCTTATTCGGCCGATATCAATCATGGTTCCAGTAAACCCATGATATCCTTTCTGGAAGATGCATTTAATGTAGCCGGAATCATACCAGATGCTGTTTTTAGCGGACATGTCCACAATTATCAACGGTTTTCTAAAATTTATAAAGACGGTACGGAACTTCCCTTTATTGTTGCGGGAGCCGGCGGTTATGCAGACTTGCATCCGGTAGCAGCGGTCAGCGATTCCCGGGTAAAGGCATTCGGTGCCGGTCAACCGGAGGTGTATCTGGAGAGGTATTGTGATACACGGTTCGGGTTCTTGAAAATGGGGGTCGAAAAAACTATGGAAGGGATGTCCCTCCTCGGTGAATATTATACATTGCCAATTGAAATGACATTTGACAATACAATTGAATTGGATTTATATGATTCATTTAAGATCCCGATTAAGCGTTTGGAAGGTGCGCTATAATATGAGCTGTCATCAGGTCTGTTTTAAATATCCGTAAATATTTTATTCCAATACTTCCCGGATGCCCCGCATCATGGAATCCTCTGCACCTGGCCCCAGCATGGATGCCATTTTAGACGTTTCATATCCCCCTTCCCGATACGCTTTGCGAGTACCTATGTAGCCCATCCCATATTCTTCATAGCCGGCGGTACATATTCTATATTGGGGAAATAAATCTTGTGCCATTAGTTGATACTCCACAAAGGGTTCTCCGGGCAAACTGAGTAACCGGACATCATCTATATGTAGTGCCGAAATACGGACATAAGGATCTTTATGTACCCGGTTCCACCAAGCCAGACAAGCTATAGCACGGAGATAGGGTAATTCGGGGTCGTATTTACCGCCGGAAACGATCTGCTCCAGGCTATCTTTGTCCAAATGATTTGCTAGAGGGAGGTATACGAGTGTCGTTTCCAAATTAAAGCTGTTTTTATTAACGGGTTTCCGGATTTCGGATTCTAATGCCTTGTCGATTGCTGATGCTATCCTGGCGGCAAAAGTATATCGGATATTACGGGTATTGTCGTTGTACTTGCCAACGCCTATATTACCGGCTGCCCCTGTAAAGTAAATATGAGGGTACCCTCTTTTCATTTCCTGATACTTTCGGGCAATGCCTACAAACTCAGATGATACAATACCATCTCCAAACTCAGTGACCGGATGAACGGCATAATATGACATGGACACCAGGGGTTGTTCTCCTTTGTATAGTGTAACTGTCTTCAACCAGGGGTCAATCAAACCTTCTCCTTCATTACGTAGCAAAGAACTTTTAGTATTACTCCAGCGCATTTTTTCCACTTTCCCGTTGCTTCCTATAATTCGTCTGTTGGAAGCAACATGATTGACCCTGGCTTTTCCATAACCGATTGAGGTTACCGGTTGTAATTCCGATAATGACTCCCTGACCACCTGAGCCACACGGTCGATGGCGTCGTGCAGAAAGATCGTATCGTAGTAGAGATCAGAACCTTCATACCGATCCAGGATCCTGGGGGTCAGGAAATCACACCGCACTGCATTGTGTTGATGCAAGGCATGAATTAAGACCCTGTCCTCACTGGTTCCTGCCGCTTTTGCAAGGGATTTGCGAAATACATCCATTCCTTCATTCGAAATGCCTATCCAGTCAATTGCTACCTTTACTACCGGTTTTTCATCAAAAATCAAAACTAATCCTCGAGCGCTCAGAGAATCACGGATTGCCCGGGCGGGGCCAAATGCGAGTGGATCCCCTACATTGGGGGTTACATTGACCTGAAAATAAGACATTAATACTGTATTATTGGGAAAGGAATTGGTGGCCTGCCCTCCTCCAAGCATGCAGAAATAAAAAGCCAGTGTAAAAATCGATTTTGGCATATATTCAGGTAACCCTATATGGTGTAGATTGTTTGTGAAGGTAACATGATTTCAAATGGTTACAAAGATAATTCAACTGATATTTTTAACACATACCCGGGATGTGTATCATTTTCCATGTTGTATAAAAGAGGGGGAGTATTTGTGGTAATAGTGGCTATTGAATCATTTGGCAATCGATAGGGGGGATGAAGAGAAAATAGAAAGTTAGAGCCTCTTCATCTTGTTCCTATTTTCTATACTGAATATTGAACGAATAGAATGAATCCTTGATGAAGAGATATTAGGGATCGTCGAGATAAAATCCGATCATTTTATTCATGTTTTGTGGGTCGCGACCACTATTATATCGGCGACACCCGAATTTCCCCAATCGACTGCTATATAGTGCAGTCCCAGAGGCAAATTTCGTGTTTTTAACGGATAGAACTTTCCGGACTCAGTGGTACGCTCTTTTTCCGAGGTTGCTTTTTTCTTCCTTGTTCTTGTTTTCGCCATTCGAATAGCATTTCTTCATTACTAAGTTATGAAGAAAGGATCTGACAGAAAAAATAAAGTATAATTTTTTTATCTCTCATAATCAGTGCAGAATGCATAATAAAATATGCTATGTATTTGTGTTAGCCAATAGACCGATCTTCTCAATGAATGATAGGACTGAAATTTTTTGGGAATTGTAGTTTTAATAATGTGCATATATGATTTTAAAATACACACTTATGCGTACAAATATTGTCATATATGAAAATTTAATGAAGAGAGCGATGAAGGTTTCCGGTCTCAAAACTAAAAAAGCCACTGTAGAGGCAGGGCTCAAACTTTTGGTCACATTAAAAGAGCAGAAAAGGATCAAAACTTTCCGGGGAAAATTAAATTGGGAAGGTAATTTGGAGCAAATGAGACTTGGTCAATGATTTTAGTGGAATCCTTCGGTTTGGATAGATTAGTTTAATGGTCTGGTAAATCGTCATACGAATGCGTTGGATGACATTCTTGGTGAGGAAATAGATATCATTGGAGATTTGATTATGGTTGAAGTTTTGCTAGGATTTTCTACTTCACCTGACTAGAATACAGGAAAACTTTTATTAGAGAGTTTGCCATTTTTTAGCCTGTGTGGAAAGGAAATTTCTTTAGCTTCTGCTAAAAAATTTCTTCTATTTAAGAAAAAATGGAATCACTCCAAGAAAAGCCATAGATATGATCGTTGCGACTTTTTGAATTGAAAATCATATTCGACTATTGCATAACGACCGGGATTTTGATTTTATAGAAATACACCTAGGGTTGGAAGTCGTAAAAATCTAAAACTTCTTAATTTTTTTGGCCATATTTTATATGGAATATCTGGTATCAATTTATTTCATAAATTAAGGGTTGAAGGAGAAAGGAGAATCTTTCGTTCACAACCTACCTTTAATGAACAGGACAATATTCTTCAACGAATGGTATTTTATGATATATCGGAAGATTCATTTACATGGGATTGGGCATCGTCAAAAGTCAACGGGAATAATTGGACTTTACATTGGAGAGTATTTTACGAAAGAAAAAATAGTGTAGCGAATATTATTTTTTCGTGGTATTTTCTGATTTTTTGTAGCTATACTCAATGGCAAAGCATATTAGAATAATCCCCAGAGCGACCAGGACTCCTAATGTATTGGTCGAATATTCTTGTATCATTAAAGCGGTCAGAGCCATAATGCACAAAACCGCCCCCAATAACGGGATATATTTTACACCGTTGATGGTTTTAGCCAATTTAAACCCTGTATAGTTTACTACCGCAAATACTACTAAAAACCCTACGCTTCCTGCAGTGGAAATACTTTCTAATGGAAGTGTATTAACAAGGAGTAAAGTCATCCCGGACGTGATTATAAGGCCAATGGGTTGATTCCATAAAATACTTGTGAATTCATGAGGTAGTTCGTCATCCTCTGCTAATTCATAACTTACTCGGCTTCCTCCATAAAGTGATGCATTAATAGCCGAAAACGTAGAAATTAAAGCGGCAATCGTAATGATAGAAAATCCGATTTTACCTAGCATGGGTTGTGCAGCTTCAGCTAACACATAATCTTCTGCACTGGCGATTTTATAAAAGGGTAATGAACCCACTGTAACAATTGCTATGACTATGTAAAGGAGAATAACAAATAAAACAGAATAGTAGTAGGCCCTGGGAATATTCTTTCCAGGGTTTTTTATATCCGGGGCTGAATTGGCTATTAATTCAAAACCTTCGTAGGCTACAAAAATGACCATCCCTCCTGTTACCAGGGTGAAAGGCTTTTCCCAGCTTGAAGGAGCTAACTGTTGTAAATTGGGGTTGCCGATTAGTCCATACGCACCTATTATTACAAAGGAAATAAGTATTACCAATTTTATAATTACCGAGTATGATTCTATTTTGCCTACTACTTCAATGCTGTAATAGTTGATAAATGTAGCTATTAAAATTATGACACTGGAAAATATGTGAAAATCAATAGTCGAATGGCCTGTTAGGGGCATGAGGTTTGGCGCATAGCTTCCAAAGGCTGATGCATACAGAGAAAGCATTATGATATAGCTAATCCAGAGTAAATTATTTATGCTCCCACTGAAAATAGTTTTACCAAACCCCTGGTTAATAAACCTTACCGTACCTCCACGATCCGGGAATGACAGGGATAATTTTACATAGCTGTAGGAAGTAATTAAGGCCACTATCCCGGCTATGAGAAATGCCAGTGGAGTTCCCCCTTTTGCCAATGACACTGCCAGGCCAAGAACGGCAAATATTCCTCCTCCCACCATTCCTCCAATTCCAATGGACATTGCTTCTTTTAATCCTATTTTAGACGCCATGGGAAAATGATTTGATTATTCAAAAAAAACTGATACATACATTTTCCTTTTGATTATCATTGATATATACTGCAAAATAAAAATTTTGTGTAAGAATAAAAAAAGCACTGCCTGCCAGCAGAAAACAATTATCAAAACTGTGGCAGGTAGTACTTCTGTTTACACCAAATATTAAGTTTGGATTTTTTAATTCGGAGGCTTGAACATAGTCTTATTGCCATCCTCCTCCGAGTGCTTTGTATAAATCAACTACAGCAATAAGTTGTTCTTTTTTTGTCTCAATAAGTTCGAATTTAGATTCCATAGCTTCACGCTGGGTAAGTAATACCTCCATATAATCTGCTCTGGCTGATCGAAACAGTTGATTAACAATTTCAATTGATTCAGAAAGTGAATTCACCTGTTGCGTTTTGAGAGCATAATTTTCATTCAGGTTGTTGATGTTTGAAATTTGATTTTTGGTTTCAAAAAAGGCATTTAATATAGTCTGTTCATATTCGTATGCAACTTGAATTTGTTTTGCATTAGCGTTATTATAGACAGAAATAATGGCGTTTCGATTTACAAGCGGAGCCACTGCATCTCCAGCTATTGACATTGCGAGGGACTTGGGAGTAGCTAATAAAAATTTGGGATTAAAAGCTTCGAATCCCAGTCCGGCTCGTATATCAAAAGATGGATAAAAGTTGGCTTTTGCTACTTGTATATTCAATTCAGCGGCCTGTAGTTCCAATTCTGCTTGTCGTATATCAGGTCTGTTTTCGAGAAGTTGTGATGGAATCCCGTTTTCCACCAACTTGGGCATTAGAGAATTGAAGGAATCGGAATTTCTGGGAATGTTTTGAGCCGGTCTCCCAAGTAAGAAATTTATTGTATTCTCAGTCACTATTATTTCTTGCTTGATCGCATAGATTTCACTTTGGTTCTTTTTCACTTCTGCTTCGAATCTCTTTACAGCTAAAGATGTTGTTCTACCTGCATCTTTAAGCGTTTTTACTACTTCCAAAACATTTTCCTGAATTCGGATGCTTTGTTTCAAGTTGTCGAGAGTATTGTCAAGGGCCAGGAGTTCATAATAGCTTTTGGCTATTTCTGCAACCAAGTTGGTTATCATGAAGTTTTTACCTTCCAGGGTAGCCATATATTCCAGAACCGCTACCTTACTTGAATTTCTTAATTTCTGCCACACATCCAGTTCCCAGGATGCAAACAATCCAATATCAAGATTTCCAAGGAGCTCCGGAAACGGTTTTCCTTCCTCTATTTCCAGATTCTCTTCTACAGCTCCATTACGGGTATAATGACCTACTTTTTCCAATTCTAATCCTGCACCTGCATTGATAAAAGGTTTGTATTCCCCTTTTCTCGCGAAAATTTCATTTTTGGCGATACTTATTCTCTGAAGGAGTATGTTGATTTCTTTGTTATTAACTAATGCCGTATCAATTAAATCCGTCAAATACGGATCATTGAAAAATTCTTTCCAGGGAATTCGGGCAGAATTGATAGTATCAACGTCATTTCCCTGGGTGGATATAAAATTTTCAGGAAGTTCTTGTTTGATTTCCTTTTGTGTCAATTCAGGTATCTTACAGGATTGAATGAAAAGGATAAGAATCCCTGTTAAGAAAAGCGGAAAGGATCTGATAAATTTAATCATTGTATTTAAAATCTTCAGTTAGTGGGACGAAATCTTCGTCTTTAATTAATTTTCTTCCATCTGCCATTTTCGCAAAAATGTAATATAGACCGGGAATCAGAATGACTCCGAAGATGGTGCCAAAAAGCATACCTCCAAAGGCTGATGTGCCTATCGTCCTGTTTCCGACAGCACCGGCACCGGTAGCCAAAAGAAGGGGTATCAGGCCTGCGATAAAGGCGAATGAAGTCATTAGTATGGGTCTGAATCTGACTCGAGCACCTTCGACGGCAGCCTCTTTGACAGTCATGCCCTGATTGTGTTTCTGGATGGCGTATTCTACGATAAGGACAGCATTTTTACCCAGCAAACCAACCAGCATTACCATTCCGACTTGAGCGTATATATCATTAGCTAATCCCAAAGATGTAAGTAAAAGGAATGAACCAAAAATACCGAGAGGAAGGGAGAACACTATGATAAGTGGCAGGATAAAGCTTTCGTATTGAGCTACCAGGACGAGGTAAACGAAAATCAAAACAATGCTAAATATTACGATAGCTTCATTACCCCGTCTAGCTTCGTCAAATGACAACCCTTCCCATGCAATATCATACCCCTTTGGTAAAGTGGCATCAGCTACTTCCCTGACTGCTTTTATAGCATCGTCTGTAGTATATCCTTTCCCCGGAACACCGCGAATAGTGGTTGAATTGTAAAGGTTGTATCGTGTGATTTCATTAGGACCTTGTGTTTTTTCTAATTTCATAAAAGCAGAATATGGTACCATTTCGCCTTCTTCGTTTTTTACGAAATAGTTGAGAATGTCACTGGGATATCTTCGGTATGATGGGTCTGCCTGCGTATACACTTTAAAAAAGTTATTGAACCGAATAAATCCCTGTTCATAGGTGCTTCCAATCAAAATATTTAAATTTTCCATCGCTTTTCCAATAGACACTCCTTTTTGCATGGCTAATTCATTGTCTATTTCCAACTTAAATTGAGGATAATTAGCGGCATAAAAAGTAAATAGTCCGTCTAATTCAGGCCGTTTTTTCAATGCGGACATAAATTCCTGATTGATATCATCAAAGTCGTGGAAATCTGTATTGTTGGTTTTGTCCAATAATCGAAGAGCCAGTCCACCAGCAGCTCCGTAACCAGGTACTGCCGGAGGTTCAAAATATTCTATGACTGCGCCAAAATCATTCGTTTTTTCTTCTAATTCTTCGATAATTTCATGTACTGAATGAGTACGTGTTGCCCAATCTTCCAGGTTGATCAGGCAAGTTCCTGCATTGGATCCCCGTCCTTCTGTCAAAATTTCATATCCTGCAAGTGAAGAAACTGATTTAATTCCTTCCACTTCTTCCGCAATTTCCTGAAGTTCCCTAGACACTTTGTTTGTAGCTTCCAGTGTTGTTCCCGGGGGAGTTTGAATAATAGCATAAATCATTCCCTGATCTTCATTGGGAATAAATCCGGCAGGTAAATTTTCATTAACAAAAAATGTCCCTACGATAAATCCACCTAAAACTAAAATAGTAATCAGTCTCCTATTGACTATTGCGTTTAGAAATCGAGTATATTTACCAGTTAAATTTTCAAATAACCGGTTGAATCCGTTCATGAAATAACTAATCGGTGTTCTTTTTTTGGATTTACCGTGATTGTTTTTTAAGATCATTGCGCACAATACAGGTGTTAGGGTTAGTGCGACTACACCTGAAAGTACAATGGCAGAAGCCATTGTTATTGAAAATTGCCTGTAAAATACTCCTACAGGCCCTGTCATAAAGGTTACGGGAACGAAAACGGCGGTCATCACAAGGGTGATTGCTACAATTGCACCTCCGATTTCTCCAAGAACTTCCTGAGTTGCTTTGTAAGGTGTCAGGTCTTGTTCTTCCATTTTGGCATGGACCGCTTCCACTACCACTATTGCATTATCCACTACAATACCAATAGCTAGTACGAGGGCAAATAGTGTGATGAGATTGATCGTGATACCAAAGGCTTGCATAAACATAAAAGTTCCAATAAGTGATACCGGAACAGCGAGGGTAGGAATAAGTGTTGAGCGCCAGTCTCCAAGAAATATAAATACTACAAGAGCTACCAAAATAAAAGCCTCTGCTAGGGTATGGACTACTTTCTCTATAGATGCATCCAGGAAATTTGATACATCATAGCTGAATTCATATTCCATTCCTTGGGGAAAATCCGATTGCAATTCAGCCATTTTCCCTTTCACCTTTTCTATCAGCGTACTGGCATTGCTACCATAGTTTTGTTTTAGTACAATGGCGGCAGAAGGATATCCATCTTTATTTGAGTAAATATCAAAAAATTCACTTCCCAATTCAACTGAAGCTAAATCTTTTAATCTTAAAACTTCTCCTTCCGATGAGGATCGGATTATGATATTTTCATATTGTTCTGGAGTATTATATCGACCCTGATATGTCAAGACATATTCAAGAGATTGGGCTTTTATACCTGAACTTCTTCCAAGTCTCCCCGGCCTACCAATTATACTCTGTTCATCGATGGCTTCCATGATCTCTTCAGTCGATACCTGGTAAGCCCGCATCCGATCAGGTTGTAGCCATATACGCATGGCGTATTGTCTGCTGCCCAGAATCTTGGCGCTGGCTATTCCATTGATTCTTTGAATTTCCGGAATGACATTGACATTTGCATAGTTGTAAAGAAATTTTTCATCAGCGTCCTTGTCTTTACTGAATACATTTACATACATTAACATACTGGGTTGCACTCTGGAAACGACAACTCCCTCAAGTTGGACCAGCGGTGGGAGCCGGTTCATTACCTGGTCTACCCTGTTTTTTACATTCACTACCGCTTTATTGGGATCGGTTCCCAGTTCGAATATAACCTGTATAGTGGCTTCCCCTGCGCTTGTAGCATCTGATACAATATATTTCATACCCTGGACCCCATTAATGGCTCTTTCCAGGGGGATTAATGTCGATTTTACCAAAACATCTGCACTGGACCCTGGGTATGCTACCGAGATTAAAACTCTTGGAGGCGCAATTTCCGGAAATTGAGAGACGGGTAGATTTTTAATGGAAAGCATTCCCAAAAAAATAATGACTAGCGATACGACAATTGCGAGAGCCGGTCTTTTTATAAAACTTTTAAACATTATTTCTAAATTTTATTCTGCTTGAAGATCAATACTCGCAAGTACCTGTCCGGAAGATTGTAAATCTATTTCAATTTCCTGGCCATCTTTTACTCTTCGCAATCCTTCTAATAACACCAGGTCCGATTCCTTGAGCCCATCCTTGATAATATATAAATGAGGCAGCTCCTCCTCGATTACAATTTTCCGCCTTTCAAGTCTCTGGTCTTCATTAATAACATATACATATTTTTTGTCCAGTACCTCAAACGTTGCTTTTTGGGGTATCATCATTGCTTTTTTATAGGGGGTGTGCATAATGATATTCCCGGTTTGTCCATGTCTTAGAATTCTTTCAGGGTTGGGGAAACCTGCCCTGAATTCTATATTCCCCGTTTCGTTATTGAATTCCCCTTCAATGGTTTCTATTATACCTTCATGACCAAATATTTTTCCATTGGCCAATTGAAGACTTACTACTTTTTGGTTTTGATTTTTCTTTTGGGAAACAAATTCCAGGTATTCTGCTTCGGGGACATTAAAATAAACCCACATCCTGTCAATATCCGACAAAGTGGTTAACAATTCCCCCTCCTCCAGAAGGCTACCTTCGCGTGCGTGAAGGTGGTTCATAATTCCACTGAATGGTGCTTGAATATTTGTAAATCCAAGGTGCGTTTCCGCCAATTGGATCTCAGCTTTCGCTTTGTCGAGGTGGGCTTTGGATAAAGCCAATTCAATTTCGGATACCACATCTTTTTCAAATAACATTTTAGTACTTTGGTATTCTATGTCGGCTACTTCGGCTTCCGCTTTCATTTTTTGAAGGTCGGCTTCGTACACATTTGGCATTATTTTGAACATATCATTGCCTTTATGGATATACTGCCCTTCATCTACAAATATTTTCTGGAGATATCCTCTTTCCAATGCTTTGAGTTCAATGCGTTTACTTGCATGAATTTGACACACATATTCTCTCGATAACACTGTGTCCCTGATTAAGGGTGTGCTAGCTTCAAGTAGTGGAATTTTTTCATGCTCGACATGCTCTTCTACATCTTGATGACAATTACTAAGTATAAAGGTTAATAAACCTATAACGATCAAATGTTTCATTTTGAAATGTATTTATAGTGAACAGTAATATTTCAGGCTTGAATCCTGCCTGTAAGAATTGGGTAGACTTTGTTTAAAATCCAGAAAAATTTGTGTGCTTATTGTTGTATGTCATTTGCTCTTATAGATAAAGCATGATTGCTTTCCATTCAATTTGCACTTACTTAGATAAGTTCAAAAATCAAATCCGATGTGGTTTTGATTTCTGGTGTGGTGAAAGTTGGTATTCCTATAGTAAAAAGGACTGGAATAAAATTATCCTAGAGGTGTTCGATAATGGAAAATCTATATTTCCATTTGAAAAAATATAATGATGAGATAATATGGATTGATATAAAAGATGGAATTTATAAATTCCTGTGACCGAGTTTTCGTAGTCTGGAAAATTTGGGTCTGATTCCTCTTGTATCTCAAATTCAGAAAGAAAGTAAGGTAAGTGGTGGAGTTTATCATCTGGTTTTTTAATATAAGCCGTGAATAACCCGGAATGATTGTTTGCTGAATCCAATTCCATAAAAGTTGCATTAGATTCATTAACATCTAAGGTATGATATTCTTGGTAACTACCGAATTGAATCAGAGAATAATACAATGCAAAAAATAAGAATATAGGATTCATATGACCTTATTTTCAACCAAAAGTAAATAACTTTAGAAAAGAATAAAAAAAGTTTTTAGTATTGATGTGTTAAAAATTTTAACATATTGAATCTTACATAGAAAAGGATAATATTTTGAAATGTTTATTTATTTGGATAATAATATTTTTTGATGTGTAAAATATTATTAATAATTCTTTTTATGTTTTTAAAGTTTGATTTTGATTGATATGGGAGAATGATTTATTGTGGTGTGTTTTGGACAGGTGAAACGGTTACCATTCGTTGTTTTTGATTTGGTTAAACAATTTTTTTTAGCAATGAGATATCAATCCTTAGGTAATTCAATTAATAATTCGGTTCCTTTTTTTCCTGATTGGATGTAGAATTGTCCATTGAATTTTTGTACTCTTTGTTTGATGGATTGTATTCCAAGTCCGTTTATTTTTGATGCGTCAAAACCTTTTCCATTGTCGCCAATGGAAAGGATGAATGCATGATCTCTTTCATCGAGAAGGATATTTACCACATTTGCTTTGGCATGTTTAATAATATTGGCCAATGCCTCCTGTATGATTCGAATCATTTCCATCCGCTTATTAAAATCAATGTGAGCTATAGCGTTGGGATCAATTTCTATCACTTTGATGTATTTAGTGTCGGGCAATGCATTTTCAATGACTTTTTGAATCCGGTCGGTAAAGGACCTGACGTAAGTATTGTGTGTATTATTTACCCAACTGTGATTTTTACTTCTTATGGAATGATATACTTCTCCGGTGTAGTATCGAATTTCTGAGAGTTCTTGTTTCAGGTTATTATCCTTTGTTGTATGCAAGGAGAGTTCAATACGTTGAATAATATCGGCGACGGTGGAAGTCAATCCATCGTGCAATTCCTGTTCCAGTGATTCTTGTTGTTCTTTGATTATCCTGTTTTTATTTTCTTCCATCATTGCAATCTGGAAATTGACCATATCATTAAGAGCCATAATTTGCCTTTCGGATTTTTTCTTTTCCCTTCGCATACGAAAATTAATGATTCCAGTAATAATAGTAAACAGAAGGGATATGACTAATAGCCAAAGATTTCTTAGCCTTTTTTCTTTTTGGACCCTTTGCAATTCCTTTTTATTAAACTCCGATTCGGTATATGAATACAGGATATCATCTAAATCAGAAAGGAGCTGGGCATGAGCTTTATCCTGTTCTTTTATAGCATTTTCCATTATAGCAAATGCTTTTTTTAGTTCACCCCTTTGCCTGTATATATTCGCTTTCATTGTTTGGATTTTATAGGGGGTTTCATTAGAGACAGAAGGTAATTTTTCCCATTCTGTTAGGTAAAAGGCTGCACTATCTATATTTTGGAATTTCAAATGGTATGTAACAAAAGATTGCGTTAAAGATATTTTTATAAAATTAAGATCTCCTTTTGGGCCTTCGTTCCTGTCTAGTATTTGCTGAATTTTGGCTAGGTACGCGCGAGCTATTGACCTTTGTTCCAGAAGCATGGCTTGTCCGTATTTTATGCTGTAAATATAGAAGAGGACTGTATTGCGAGGCCCGGGAAGATCCCTGAGTTTAGGCAAAAGGGATTCACTTATGTTTTCTGCCAGCAAAATTGCATTTTTGGCTCCGGCTGAATCTCTGATTTCATGATATGCATCGATTGCGATGGCCAGTAAATTAATACATGATTCTGCATTGGAATCGGTTATAGAACCGGATTGAAGACGAGAAGGAATGGTAGCTATATAACTTTGGGCTTGTTTGTACAAGTCAATGACTTTGTCAAAGTTTTTGTGTTCAGAATAAAAATCCAGCTTGACGGCTAGTTCTATGATAGGAACCTGCTCCGAAGACAGCGAGTCATATTCGCTTACTTTTTCGGCGTAATATATGGATTCACCTCCTCTTCCTGCTAGTTGTGCATTATCAAGAAGGATAAAATAATAAAGTCTTTGCAAGTAATGAAAGTCAGGATTCCCCCAAACAATCTTTTCAAAAGTTTTTAACAGGTGCTGCATTTCTCTCTGTGTAAAAAATATTGCTTCTGAATTAAAGAGGAAGGTCAGGGAGTCGATAATATCAATATACGTTGTATCAGACATATTGCCAGTTTGGTACAGGATAGTCTGTTCTTCCAAAATACGGATTGCATTTTCTTTTTGGGAGAATTGCTCTTCATCAGCTGAGAATTGGGGGGTAGAACTTAAAAATCCCACGCTACAAATGAGATAGATAAGAATGAAAACAGGCTTCATAATCTCCTTATTGATGAAACAGATTAGTATTTAGTTACCTTGTAAATATTATTCAAGAGCCGATACGGGAATTTCGATACTTATTTCAGTACCTTCCCTGTCTGAGTGGATATTGAATGTTCCATTGATTTTTTGGACTCTTTGTATGATGGATTGGATTCCCAACCCTTTCTTTTTTGAAATATCAAAGCCTTTTCCATTGTCGCTAATACTAAGAATAATAGTATCATTTTTTTGATAAAGAAATATATTTACCACATCTGCTTTGGCGTGTTTAATGATGTTGGTCAATGCTTCCTGGATAATTCGAATCATTTCCATACGGGCATTAAAATCAATGCTTGCTATAGCTTCGGAGTCAATTTCTACTTCCTTGACATATTTGGATTCGGGCAATGCATTGTCGATTACCTTTTGGATTCGTTCACTAAATGACCGGATGTAGGTATTGTGTGCATTATTTACCCAACTATGACTTTTACTTCTGATGGAATGATATACCTCACCAGTGAGGTATTGAATTTCGGTTAATTCTTGTTTTAGGTCAATTTCTTTGGTTTTATGCAGGGAGAGTTCAATTCGTTGAATAATACCTGCGACGGTGGCAGTCAGGCCATCGTGCAATTCCTGTCCCAGTGACTCTTGTTGTTCTTTTATAATCCTGTTTTTATTTTCTTCCATCATTGCAATCTGGAAATTGACTGAATCATTAAGAGCCATAATTTGCTTTTTGGATTTTTTCTTTTCTCGTCGCATGAAATAATAAACGGAGCCAATAATAATTATAAACAGAAGGGTTATGAATAACAGCCAAAGATTTCTTTGGCTTTTTTCCTTTTGGACCCTTTGCAATTCTTTTTTATTAAACTCCGATTCTGTATATGCGTACAGGATGTCATCTAGATCAGTAAGAAGCTGGGCATGAGCATCTTGTTGTTTTTCAATAGCATCTAGCATTAGATCATAAGCCTCAGAATAGTTCCCCCGTTTGGCACTAATTTGTGCCTTTACAACTTCAATACTATATTCAGTGTCACTTTGAACCGGAGGGGAACTAGTGGTTTCCTGAAGATAATACGAAGCACTATCAACTTGTCCGGTTTCCAGATGATAATTTAACAGCATATTGGTTAAAATCTGCTTTGTGAAATTTGATTCACTTTGTGATCCTTTGAAATTTGCAAGGATTTTTCTTTCCTTTTCGATGCGTTTTTTCATTTCGTTAGCATCTTTTACTAATGCTGCTTGCGAAAAGTACATCTCATTAATCATAGCTTCCACTAAATGGTAATTGTCAATATCCTCTTTTAATGATGGTAATAAAGCCTTTGCAATACTGTCTGCCAGATTAACAGTTTGTTGGGCTTGCATTGTATCTTTGAGGCTATGATAGGCAACCACTACATTGTTTAGATGGGTTATACAGTCAATAGAATTATAGTCGCTTATTGTATTCTTTTTGACCAATTCAGGAACCTGGATAAAGAAGTGTTTATACTTCAGGTAATCTTCAATTATTTTCTCATAGTTTTTGTGTTCATTGTAAAAGTCGGCCTTAATTCCTATTTCCAGTAGTGATTCCGGCCCGGGAAGTAGCGTGTCGTTTTGACTGGCTTTGGAGGCGTAAAACATTGCTTCCCCTCCTCTAAATGAAAATTGGGCATTGGTCATTAATTTAAGATAATAATCCGTTTGATACTTTTTAAGATCTGAATGGGACCAAATAACATCCCTGTAAAATTCCAGGAGGTCCAGATATTGTTGGTGGGGGAATACAATCCCAATACTAAAGAAATCATATAAAAGTGAATCCACCTGCATGACATATTTTTCAGCAGAAAGTGTCCCTGATTTATATTCCATCTCAACCTTATCCAGTTTGTTAATTGCCTCTGATTGGTTTGTACCAATATCAAATTCCTGAGTGATGACGTCGTTAAACGGAGAAAGTAAGCTTAATGTGGCAAAGAAGATAAAAAATATCTTTTTCATTAAAAGAAGATTAACATTACGTCAAAATTAAATCAATTCAACTTTACGTGCAAATGCCAATAGTTGTATAATGTTTTTACATCCTGCTTTATTCATCATCTTGCTCCTGTGGGCAGCGACAGTATGTCGACTTAAATTCATTTCAGCTGCTGTTTCATCAACGGTTAGACCTTTTGCAAAATATTGAATAACTTCAATTTCCCGATCCGTAAAGGGAAGTTTGAAAGCAGTTCCCGATTCATCCAATATTTTCTGGATGGTCGGAGAAATATAGAGTTTCCCGCTATCAATACTATTTTTGCAATCAATAATTTCCGGAGTCTTGGAAGATTTACTTAAAAATCCGTGAATGGGGTATGAAAGGATTTCATTGATTAATATGGGGTTGGTTACAGAACTTACTATGATAATCACAAAATTATTGTGTATCCTACGCAACTCATTAATCATAGGAATAAAAGTTTTACCTTGAAGGTAAAAATCTGCAAATAGATAAATTTGAAATCCAGAACGCTCATTCATCAGGTAATTTACTAGTTCTCTATCATCGAAAATAGTATGTACATTTCGAAAAATGTCCATTTGCTCAATTAGGTTTCCAAATGATTCTGCAAATAGTCGATGATCGTCAAATACGATAGCTTTTTTCTGTTTGGGTTTATTTGTCATTTTTGTTAGGTTGTTTAGCTAAAGATCGATAACAATACTATATAGTACATAGTTTCTTTTTTTTTACAAAAAAAATACATTTATAAAGTTGTAGCATAGTTGTTTGAACGGCAAATATAGAGAGAATTAATTGTTTAAGTTATCTGTTAATCAATTGTGAAGTTTTTCGTTCATGATATGATGTGAATTGCTTTACAACAATGAAAAATCAGACACTAAAAACAGAATTAATAACATTATAAATGCTTTATTAGAAATTATATTTGCTGTAATTGATTTGTTTTTTATAGTTGTTTCATTGGGTAGTATTTTTGTGCTAAAATAATACAACTTTGTAGTCTTATTGTATTAATAAATAGTCACTTGTGGTATTTTAACCTTTATACTGTGTAGCAAAGGTAAATTTATAAAAAGATTCTTCCTTTTTTGGCATAAAATATTTTGGTAAAAACGTCCAAAGTGCGGAAAAGTATGAATTAATTTGAAAAATACAATATTTTATTAATAGAATAAATATTGTAAGACGATGTTATTTTCAACAAGCTATTAATTCGTGTTCCGGCGTTTTCTTCTCCTGGATATCTATCGCAACGTAATTGAAATACAAGAACACATGCTAATTTTTTTGAATTAAAATGGTTTTTATAATAGTTTAAATATATTAATTCAGAATCAATTTTATGAATGATTAGAATCTGTTTCTATTTTTATCACATTACAATTTTTTTTAATAAAGATGTAATTGGAAAAAAGTTACGATATCCTTTGTGGATTTAGAAAATACGAACAAGAAAGTTTTTGGCATTTAAGGGGCTGTTCTTTAGCAGGCAGCCCCTTTTCTTTAAAAGAGGTATGTAACAGTTAAATTACTAGAGATTTAATGGTACCTCAAGATATTTTTTAAACCTGGAAAACAGTAGTAAAGAGTTAATCCAGGTGGATTTTTAACAAAGGACATACTTTTGAAATAGAGTCCTTTTTTTATCAGGTCTTTATATGGTTAATTTATTCACAGGAATAAGTTGTTTTAAAGGGACTCCGGCAAGAAAATCATTCATATTATAAAAATAACTTATATGTATGTAATTGTATTTCTTGGATAGTACATTTGTACTAATTTGCTTTATGGTTATTTCTATTTTTCAACTAATAATATATGTTTGTTGCCAAGAAATAACATCAAATGAATTAACTGCAACTGAAATAATGATGTCTTTGGTGTTAACGTGAGGAAATTACGAAGAATGCCCTTTGAGGTTTTTTTGTGATTGACTTGCTATTTGTGAATCTTAAAACAAGGAAATGAAATGTTTTTAGCAAGAAGCATAATAGGAAGATTATGTATTCATTATATGTCAAATTGGACTTTTGCCTATTTCGCTAAAAGTCCATATGAACGGAGATCTTTCTACCTCCCAAAGTCATTCACCCAAAGTTCTACTGCCTCTTTATCAATTTTTCCTAAAGCAATTTAATTATGATAAGAATTTTTACTCCCAAAATCTGTCGTTCCATTTATTTCCAAATTATCTCCTTACTCACACTCGTGGGTATTATTCATTTTGAAGCCGATGCGCAGGTTACAGTTACATTTCCACAGCTTCCGGAGCCAATAGTTGTTTGTGAATCGGAAAGCTTACTTACTTTCAGGGTCCAGGTGGAGACAGGTGGTGAGGGTCTGTCAAGTGTAGATATCAATTTACCCCTAGGGATTTCGTATGTTTTGGGATCATTAACTATAACAGATAATTCCGGCTTTACTTTGACAGAAGGTACAATTGTAGATCTAAACGAACCTTCTTTTGTGATCTCAGGTTCACCTTCCATGGGTGATTATGTAGAAGCAACTATTCTGAAAACCGGAGATTGTGAGGCAAGTAGTAATGCTTCAATGGGTACAACCTACTTTGATTCTTTATTAGTAGATTTTACCACTGGAAGTTTTGATACTACATCCAGTAATTACAATGTATTATATGGAGATTTGTTTCTTCAATATGAAAGTCCGGCAAACACATCAGTTTCTTCCCGGCCCACAGATACTTGTCGAGATATCAGAATTACCAACGGTGGAAATGGATATTTGACGCGTCTCACACACCGCGTAATACCTCAACCGGGTTTGCAGAGTTATACATTGAGTTTCAATGGGACCGATTTGACACCCAGTGTTACAAGTGGAGATACGTTGTGGTATGAGCTGGATTTATCACAAGCTCCTTTTGCGGGTTTGATAGGGGAAGGTGGTATCTATGGAATGGATACCCTGGAAAACGGGGAAGCCCTGTTACTGGAGGAATGTTTTACAATCGAATGTGATATTTCCGGAGGACTGTCAGTCGATCATCGAAGTAACTGGGGATGCGATGGTGCTACATGTGATCCTTCCAATACAATTACAGGAACAGTATCTGCTCCATCGGTGGCTCCCAATTTGGGCTTGGAAATTACAACCGATAATCATGAAATCTGTTTTGATGGATCAGATGAAGGTATACTCCGGGTACGATTGACTAATAATGGATCTGAGAATGCATTAATAAATCAGGTCCGTTATAATTCAGGTGGTAATGGATCGGCCATAACCTCGGTGCAATTTTTTCAAAATACAATGGCGTTCGCGCTGGGAGATGTTTTCTCTGATGAAGATTCTAATTCAGGCTCGGGTTGTGGAGGCGGAACCAGTCAATCTACCTTTTCAAACGACCCAATGGAAATGTCTCATTTGTCATTAGATCCGGGGGATTCAATTATCCTGGAAATGAGGTACGTACGATGCTGTCCCACTGATGAGTGCGGACCGTTTTCCCTCTCACGTCCGTCTATCCGGGTGTGGGCATTGAATGAATGCGGAGAGAATTCGCGAAACTGGACCGGTAATGGTGGAATAGATGGATCTGCATCTGTTTCCGCTCCGATAGTATCGGGTCCGGCTGAGATACTGGATGGTGAAAGTGAAACGATTTGCGTTACTTTCCCCTCACATTCATTTTTGGATTTATTTGATGAAGTGGATCAGAATGTAATTTTTAATGTGTCATTACCGGATGGATTGACCTATGATAATGCATCAATGGTCGCAAGTTATAATGGAATGCCTTTTGCAGGAGCAATGTTGCCCGTTGAGACTGATGACCAGGTAACTGTAGCTATTCCATTGTCAGAAATTGATATGGCGGGTTCGCATCCGTTGGAATTTTGTTTTGATGTTACAGCAAGTTGTCCAGGAGTAGGAGGAGATATTGAATATTCTATCGGGCAGACTCTGGATTTGGATTGTGACCCGGCGTGTGCGGTTAATTTGCGTTGTGAGACGTATGAAGTAGTAATTCCTGGATGTGATTGTGACGAAGGAGGTACCTTCTACTCTACTGACGTTCAGCGGGTATCTTTTGGGTATGAGGACACGAATGATGATCGGAACTGGGAATCTTTTACCCGTGCAGATTCATCAGATGTCGATTTGACCCGGGTAATAGTGGGAGATACTGTCCGCAACCGATCATCCATAGGTTTGATGGGATCCGGCTCCTGGGATCAGGTCTTGTATACAGAAGCTTTTCCGAATGATGCGGTATGGTGTTTTGATACAGCGTGGGTAGTTGTCAAAGACAATATGGGTAACTCCGTAAATATTGGCAATATAATACCCTCTTCTTCCACCGGAGGTGATTTTGAATATGATTTGTCCCCGGATGCTTTAGGAATAACCGGAGCATATGCAACTGCTTACGATAATGCTGACACATTGTTGTTCAGAGCTGAATATATCTTTTGCAAGGAAGAAAATGAAGATTGGTATAGCTTGGATGGTGCTACAGAATCTAATAATATTTATGAAGATATATTGGTTCGACATAGTTTGGAAACTACGGCAGTAGGAGGGATGGAGTCGCAGGAATGTGGTTTTGATGCTAACCGGCTAACTTTGTTAGGGACTGCATTATCAGTTGATTTTGTCAGCAATGATGCTACTGGGAGCGGATGTGACCGAAATTTCCGGTACAGGATTGATGTCAGGCAAAATATAGGAGGTATTTCAAGTGGCTCAGGGGCTAATTTTGATTTTTTCCCGAATGAATTCCGGCCGTTGTACTTCCCGGATTCCATTGCAATCCGGATGCAACCAAATATAAATTA
The DNA here is from genome assembly GCF_021729145.1 of Membranihabitans maritimus. Taxonomy (GTDB): domain Bacteria; phylum Bacteroidota; class Bacteroidia; order Chitinophagales; family Saprospiraceae; genus Membranihabitans; species Membranihabitans maritimus. The sequence goes on from NZ_JAJSLW010000014.1 coordinate 128,605, forward strand.
TGATACGGCATGGCTTCGTGTACAGCAATGGACCGATGGGGGGACGACTACAATGACTCAAGGACTGGTTCCGACAATGATAGTTGACTCGGTGATTTATTATGATATTGAGGCCATCCATGATGCTTTTGGAGGTGATTTTTCATTTGAAGAAGAAAATGCTACGGTTCAGTATTATATAGAATTTATGAGGACTTGTGGGTCTAATTCACAGTTGATGACGGATTTGTCCATATCCTACAGGACGCCCCTCTGTCCTGACAGCCTCTTTATTCAAAGGGACGAGACAGCACAAGCCGGTGGCGGAGCCAATCTCGGAAATATTTCTTTTAATCCTTCTTCTTCAGCAGTAATAGAGGCAGCGAATGAAATTTCCTGTTTCGATTTGCGGGTAAGGCCACAGGGAGGTAACCTGGCCTATACATGGCTGGAAATTCTCAACCCGGAGGATATTGAAATAGTTTCGGTTTCAGAGGGAGGGGTACCCTTGATATTAGAAAATGGTATATACCCGACAGGAATACATAATAATAACGATCAAAAGGTTTTCGAAATATGTGCCAATCTTACAACATGTAGTGAGACGGAAGTTCAGGTTGTCTTTGGCTGGGATTGCTATGGATATCCTTCGGATGCAGAACATGAGGAAGCATGTTCCTATGATACGATTACCTATATTTTGAGGCCGATTGAATCAACCATTATGTTGGAATTGACTGAGCAACCCGCTGTAGGGCCTGTAGATTATCCTGATTTGTGTGATGACCTTTTATATGAATTGCGAATTAATTCTTCGGGAGCCGGGGATATTATTGATCCTTCAATAACCGCCTCCTTACCTGTTGGTTTCGTGATTGATTATGTGGAAGTAGAGTATATGGGCAATACAGAAATAATCTCTCATACTACTTTGGGATCATCAATAATAGCTAATTTTTATGACCATCCCGATTTAGAACATGATAGTTTGCCGGGATTGCTTACCACGACAGATGTTCCAAACCGACAGGCATTGATGAGATTCTACGGTAGTACCGATTGTGATTTCAGGTCGGGTAGCAGGCTACGATTTGAATTATCTGCTGACCGTCCTTGCAGTGGACCGGCCACGGGCGATGGTTCTACTGTGGAGACGGAAAGACTAAGACTTGAGGGGTTGAACCCTTATATTACGGATCCAGTTTTGTTTTCTGGACTGGAGGGGGCATTATCTTGTGGAAAGACAACAACCATAGGAGTGAGTTTTGAAGTTGCAGACGGTGATTTTATAGGCCAGGACTCAGCTGTTATTTTACTTCCCCCGGGTGTTAATTTTGTAGAGGGAAGCATCTATTGTGAAGATCCTATGCTATGTCCTGTATTTGCCAGGGTGGAGGAAGACGGTTCAGGAGGATCTATGGTTTACCTGTGGTACCCATCCGGACAGGAGGGAACCACTGTTGAATATAGTTTTGACATTGTATTGGATAATAGTTTTGAATGTGGAAGTTCAGTTGAAGTTGGTCTGGAAAATTTGACCATAGTTGAAGGCGAATTGGATTGCGGGGCTACTGTATGCGACGGCCCTCATACCGTAATTACCGGTGGAAACAGTGTAATATATCAGGTGGAAAATACCGAATTAATGTTTACTTCCTTTACTGCTGTCAATCCAATAGGTACAAACGAAGTTTTATATCAAGGAGAATTGGAGGTGAGCGAGGTTGCGGTGTCAGCATTAGATACCTTCCGGGTAGAGTTTTATTGTGCGGATGCAACCGGAGACCCGGTCGGTCCGTCATTGGGAAGTTCAGTATTCTCAGGTCCGGCGGAAATCGGGGAAACTATTGCATTTAACGGAACCGTACCGGGTGATTGTCCTTCAGGTGAAATCATAGGTGTCGTAAGCGCTGTGAATAATTGTATTTGTGCGGAAGTGCGGACCAATACCGATATTGAGCAAATTGAACCGGTGTTTGACCTGGCTTTATTAAAAGAAGTAGAAAATTCAGGTCCTTATCGACCGGGGGATACTGCTGTTTTCAATATAACCTTATATAATCAGGGAAATGTATCTGCCGATAGTGTTACAATACAGGATTATTTACCTGCAGGAGAATTGGAATATTTAGCTATAGGTGATTCTGTGAAAAATTCCAGTTCCGGGTTCCCGGTAACAATTACAGATTTGGGAGCCGGTGCTTATGGAGTAGACAGCCTGGTAGCAGGAGACACCTTACAATTCAATATATCCCTGAGAGTTAATGCGGATTTTATGGGAACATCGATTAGAAATTGGGCAGAGATCAGCTATGCTACCAATGTGCTGGACGAACCCGATTCGGACAGTTCTCCGGATGATGAAAATTTTAACCAACCGGGTGAAACAGATGACTTGGACGATGATAATATCGTAGATGAAGACGGCATGGATGGCGGTGATGAAGATGATCACGATCCGGCAGAGATCGAAGTTGAACAGATTTTTGACCTGGCATTGAAAAAAGAATTGGCCAGGGATCCATTAATGGTATTTCCGGGAGCCGAAATAGACTTTACCATTACCCTTTATAACCAAAACGGATTGAGTGCCGATTCCATTAGGATAATGGATTATTTAATGATGGATAGCCTTCATTATACGAGTACAGGCAATCAAATTCTTTCTTCTGCCAATGGAATATCTACCCAGGTAATTGATTATGGGGATGGTACCTACGGGATAGATACTTTAGCTGCTTACGATACATTGGAGTTTGATATTACTTTATTGGTAGATGAACTGTTCCTGGGTGATTCCATTACGAATTATGCTGAGATTACGTATGCTTCCAATGTACTGGACATTGATGATATTGATTCTGATCCCGATGGCAACCGTTATAATGATTCGGGAGGGCAACCGGAAAGTGATGCTGATAATTTTGTAGAGGGTGATGGTTCCGGAGACCCGGGTGATGGAAATCCCGAGACTGATGAAGATGACCACGATCCTGCAAAATTTGAGGTGTTAAAGACCTTTGACCTGGCTTTGAAAAAAATTATAAAGCCGGGAACCCTTCCCGTTGATGGCTTTACCTGGGGAGATACGATCCACTTTGAAGTAACCATATTTAATCAGGGATTTATTTCGGCGGATAGTATTGTTATTCAGGACTATGTTCCTTTGGATCCCAATATGCCGGGAAGTACGGATAGTGTCTTACAACAAATAGGAGATTTAAGTGTGTCATTAATGTCTTCCGCTAATAGTACACCCATTGAGCTGATCGATAACGGTGATGGAACTTTTTCTTTGGATACATTACCGTTGTTGGATAGTGTTACCTTTGATGTAAGCTATCGAATAAATGAGAATTTCAGGGGATTAAATGCCATCAATAATGCGGAAATAATTTTAGGTTCGAATGTGCCGGGATTGGAAGATGAAGATTCTACTCCGGGAGACAATGAAATGTCAGAAGCCGAACTTTCCACAGATAATGATGTAGACGACGATGGGCCGGGTACTCCCGGAACAGAGGATAATCCCGATGATAGTGATGACTATGACCCGGCAGAATTTAATATGAACCCCCGATTCGATCTGGCATTATCAAAGGTGATCGCAGATACTTTGTCGCCACCATTGAATTACGGTGACACCATTATTTTTGGAATAAATGTGATTAATGAAGGTAATGTAACAGCGAGCTCTTTTGAAGTAACGGATTTGATCCCATCCGGTTTTGCTTATATTTCATCCAACGATACTGAAGGATGGACTTTTGACGGAACTAGTATGGCGTCCAGGACTGTTACCGATTCCCTGAAAGCTTATGATGATACTACGATTTTAATTGAGCTGGTATTAGTGCAGGATTTCGAACCGGATGCGTATGTAAATACAGCTGAAATCACTTATGATGAAAATGATCTGGATGAAGATGATGAAGATTCGACACCGGACAATGATGACCCTGAAGAGGATGATATTGAACAAAGACAAGTAAATGTAGCAGACCTTGCCCTGCGCAAAGTGCTGAGTTCTACTACACCCGGGCCCTTTGGATATGGCGACACATTGGCGATGGAGATCGAGGTCTATAACCAGGGGAATGTGCCGGTGGACAGTATTGAGATAACCGATTACTTACCGGCCGGATTGACCTATATAGATGATGTATCATTGAATCCGGGCTGGGATGGTACAGACCCATTGAATCCCGTATATGCTTGGAGCGGGGATACCTTATACCAGACAGACAGTTTTTCCATACTATTGTATGTAGAACTGGCAATGGTGGGAGCGTCGGATTCTGCAAGTTGGACGAACTATTCGGAGATTGGTTATGCGCGGGATACGTCGGGAATGGAATGGGACGATATAGATAGTGAGGCAGACGGAGATCCGTTGAACGATACGGGTGGCACACCGAACAGCGATGAAGATGACCACGTAGCAGATGATGGTGTAGACACAGACCAGGACGGGATCACGGATGAAGATGACCACGATCCGTTGTATGTTCCGGTGTATGATCTGGCGTTACAGAAAAGAATCAATAATGCTTTCCCCGGTCCGTATCGGTACGGAGATACGATTACCCT
>NZ_JAJSLW010000015.1:0-14057 GCF_021729145.1 Membranihabitans maritimus
CCGGGGGGGTAATGTATTACCAGTTCCGATCGGGTGATTACACAGAAACCAAACAGATGATTTTGATCAGATAAGATCTAATTTTGGGGGAAATTGGGTTAATTCAAAGTGAAGCTTGTATTTACAGGCTTCACTTTTTTTATAGTTCTATCAAGAATGCTGTTTTATTGTGATCCGAAGTAAGGCTATAATTTAAATTATGATTATTAAGGATCTCCCTAACCATTGTCAACCCTACGCCTTGACCGGAGGGTTTGGTACTAAAAAAAGGGGTGAAAATCTTTTGAGCATTCCCTGGGGTAATACCGGTTCCGGTGTCTTGTATTCGGACCGATCGTGGATCTTCTCGGACTTCTATTGTTATTTTACCTTTCCCTTCAATAGCTTGTATTGAGTTCAATATTACATTTATAAAAACCTGTTCCATTTGATCCCTGTCCAACCGAACAAGTACTTCAGATTCAGGTAATAGCAATTCGCAAATTATGTCTGTATTATGGAGTTGTGTTTCCAATAATAGGTAAACGTGTTTTACTAAAGTATTAAGATCAAAGGTTGTCATATTAGGAGAAGGAATCCGGACTACATCAGCGAAGTTTCTCATAAATCGGTTGAGGTTTTTATTTCTTTCGAGTACAATACTAAGGTATTCATTGAGTTCGTGCTCGGAGAATCTTGATCCGTTGAGAAGAGAGTCCAGGATAGAATTTATTGCTCCGACCGAATTATTTACCTCATGGGCCATCATTCGAATTACTTTACCATAGGATTCTTTTTCGATTGCTATTCTTTCGGAACTTACATCTTCCAGTATAATAAACTTTCGAGAAAATCCCCTGTGCATAAATTTATTGATAATGCATCGGTAGTATTTGTTACCTCCCGTCCTGAAATTGATAACTTCATTGTACTTAATTTTTTTTAGCTCTTTTTCAAGAATCGGATTGATGGAGTGGATAGATTGTCCAATATCTTGTGCCTTCAATTTGAGAATTTTCTTTGCCTCCGGATTAAATGTGCTAAGGTTGTCGTCATAATCCAGGATCAATATCCCTACAGGTAAAGCTTCTACAAGTAATTGGAGGAAATAGTGTTGTTCCTGTTGATATACGCGTTCTTCCCTGATATTCTCAATGATATTATTATATACGGTTATCAGATTGTTCATTTCAGGGGAATCAGTGGGTCTTAGTTTACTGGTGAAATGCCGATCTCTAAGGGCTTCGCTACCCAGTTTCAATTGATCCAATGGTCTGAAAATTTTGGAATAAACCAAAAATGCGAGCAAGATGATTATGATGATTATGATCTCGCCAACAATAAGGAATAGTATATTATCCCTTAATAAAAGAAAAGCTGTGACCGATAGGGCTATAATTAATAGGCCGATGAATAATCCGAATTGCACCTTAATATTCATGGCTAATATTGTATTTGGAAAGTCTGCGATACAGGGCACTTCGGGTAATTCCCAGGCTGCGAGCTACCTGGCTAATATTCCCGTTGTGAAAGTACATTGCTCTTTGTATCATCGTTACTTCCATTTCTTCTAGTGTCATGGATCCTACCTTGGGCAATTTACCTTGCTCTGGTTTTTGATCTGAAAAATGTTGTTTGAAGTCTCCTCTCTCGAGAATAGTTTTCCTGGAAAGCAGCCATGCCCGTTCAACTATGTTCTTTAACTGTCTGATATTTCCAGGAAATTCTTGTAAAGAGAGCCATTCGAGGGCTGAAGCACCGGCTTCTATGTGTTTGTCCCCTTGTGTCTGATTGAGTCGTTGGATAAAAGAATGCACAAGCAGAGGGATATCTTCTCTTCTTTCAGACAGCGCAGGTAGATGGATTTGTAATAAATTAAGTCTGTAAAATAAGTCCTCCCGAAATTGTCCTTCAATTACCATTGTCTCCAGATTTCTGTGGGTAGCGGATATAACTCTCACATCAGATTTGATGGTTTTATTGCTTCCGAGGGGTTCGAACGTTTTTTCCTGGAGAACCCTGAGTAATTTTACCTGGGTACGTCGGCTTAATTCTCCTACTTCATCCAAAAATATGGTTCCCCTATCAGCTACTTTGAAGCGACCGGTTCTATCGCTTACGGCACCTGTAAATGCCCCCTTAACATGTCCGAATAACTCACTTTCGAAGAGTTCGTCCGGGATTCCACCGAGATTGACCTTTACAAAAGGATTTTCATTTCTTTGGCTATTGTCGTGTATTGCTTCTGCTACGAGTTCTTTTCCCGTTCCACTTTCCCCGGTTACAAGTACAGTAGCATTGGTGGATGCAATTTGAAGGATCATGGATTTTACATCCTTGATTACCTTCGAACGCCCAATAATCGCATCGAGTGAAGAAAAGTCGGAGATTTCTTTTTTCAAACTTGAGTTCAATTCGATTTGTGTATTTACCGCAGAAAGCAAGTGGCGATTATCCCAAGGTTTGGTGATGAAGTCTTTGGCGCCGAGTTTCATCCCTTTCACGGCCAGTTCCAGTGTCCCCCAGGCAGTTATCAGGAGGATGGGAAGATCGGGGTGCCGGGGCCTAAGGGATTCCAGAATTTTAAGCCCCTGACTTCCTGAGGTATCAACACTGAAATTCAAGTCCAATAATACTATATCCGGATGAAAACTGTTGATGAATTCCAACACATTATGGGGATTATAAATAGATTGTACTTGAAACCCTGCCTTGCTGAAAAGTAATTTCAGTGATTGGCATACCGTCCGGTCGTCGTCTATAATGAGTATTTTTGGATCCATGGAAGGGGGGTGATTATTTTTAGTGATTGATGAATAGTCTCCGGTTTACTATGGAATTAATTTATGCTACATTTTACCTTTGGAAAAATTTTGTTCCTTGATTTCATGAAATACGTACGCTGACAGAAAATGTAGATTTCTTGCAATTCTTAATTGGGCATCCAATTCCATATCGCTACCAGGCAAAATATACAAATAGTGTATAAAGTCTTTCCCGTGATTTCTTACAACTCCTTCTGCTTTATTAGAAGGTATTGATACTATACTCCTTCTCAACTGATTTATTAATTCATATAACTCCTCTTCAAGGATGTCTCTTGTAATTTTATAAATTTCCGCAACCATAGCTAATAAGTGTTGTCATACTTTTAAATCTTTGTGGGTTTTCATAGAATATGTATTGGTAGTTAATTTCTTAATTGCAATTTACTGAATTTCAGTCAGGAATAGCCATTTTATACTAACCACTGCTCACTATTCACCAATTCCTATTCCTCGTGTAATGATACGGCCGGTTCTATTGCTGCGGCTTGTGAACTCGGGATTATACTGCATGCAATGACGATGCCGTAAATTATTACCAGGGTCAGGAATATGGCTTTCCAATAGATCAAGTTTTCCATCTGTAATACATCTAACAAAGGTGCCTGTATGGCAATAATTAATCCTATGATTATAGCCAGTGAAGTAAGAATAACCATTTCCCCAACAAACTGGCTTCGAATATGGCCGGCATGAGCTCCCATTGCTTTACGGAGACCAATTTCCGGTTTTCTGCGGCTAATATTATATCGAAGGATTCCAAATAATCCCATAGAGATATTGATCAGGAGAAATCCTGCCAGGGAAAACAAACCAATAATAGGAATCCAGGCTGCTTTATTCTTTTTCTTACGTACTACTTCTACTTTCTCGATCCAGAAGTCAAAATTCTTAGTAATTCGGGCGGTTATATCATACATTTTTTTTACGATTTCTTCATTGGCATTGGCATGGGTGGCTACGGTTAGTAATCCGACGTTGTTCCATCTAGTACTTATAGGCACAAGTGCCATTGGAGTTTCATCGCCGAATTTACCCTGGTATTTAAAATGATCAAAAATACCGCTTATAATGACGTCGTTTCCATTCATTTCAAAGGCGAATCCCAATGCTGTAGTGTCTTTGAGGAATTTATCGACAAATAGTTGGTTTACGGCAATGGGGACATATTTTCCTACGAGGTCTTCTTCTTTAAAAAAATTCCCTTCTTTTATCGGCGTGTTCCATACATCGGTAAAATCCTGATCGCATAGAATGTAGTCGGTATTGTATTTGAATCCGTTTTCATCTCCATCCCCGTTCCCGGTACTCCAGTTGCTGTTTCCATAAGGGGTGACTTCCGTGGCAAATGTAGCGTTTCGAATGTCTTCCAGGGCCAATATTTCCCGTTTAAACTGTTCTCTTTTGGTCTTGAATTCCAGGGAATCCAGATCGTCTACGTTGAGAGAGGGATAAATGTTGTATATATTTTCAGTGATGAACCCTTCGGGTATTTTCAACTTCTGAAACTGTTTCATAGCAAAAGCCAGGACTCCGAATACTACTAGGAATGAAAGAATAAGTTCTGCCACAAGGAATGCATTTTTCCCCCGGCGTTTCCAAATCATTTTTAAATAGTGTTTTATCATATTCTGCTGTTTTTTATGGCTACGGCTATTTCTTTTCCTGCCATTTTCCAGGCAGGGAAAAGGCCGGAACAGATGCCAAAAAATAAAGTGATTAGAAGACTAATACCAAAAACCGTACTATTGAATTCCAGATGGGTTCCTTCGAGGATTTGTGCTTTGTTAAACCATCTCATGGCAAAAAATGTAAAGACCAAACCTAACAGGCCTCCCAGAAACGTTAGGACAATATTCTCAAAAAGAAATTGGATAAGTAAGTGATCGGTACGGGCTCCAAAAGCTTTACGGACACCGATTTCCGATGAACGTTCCAGAATCCGGGTAATGTTCAGATTGATCAGATTGAATGTAGGTATAATGAGAAACAAAATCAAAACTCCAAAAAGGATCATTAAAAATTTATTTCCTGAACGGGTATCCTGACTTCCAATGATAGGCCAGGCATATAGGTCGGTTATATCTTTTTCCCAAAGATATAGGATATCGAAACCATCTTTCATCTCGGTGTTGTTTTCTATTTGTTTTAGCTCGGCCGTCATACTTTCCCCGGACGCTCCATCTTTTGCTAATAATGCCACATTGCATCCTCCGAAGTAACCATAACCGTAATTCAATGCGTGGTCCGGTAAATTGGTAACCGGCATGAAAGCATCACCCTGGACAACAAAGGAAGATGTATTCGGCTCCTTAATGATCCCGACGATTTTATATACATCATGTCCCCAGACCAACTCGCGGTTGAGATATGAGTCCTGTGCACCGAAATACTTACCTGCTGCTTCCTCGGTAAGAACCGTATGGTGGGATTGATTTTCAATACTTGATTCACCAAAGGGTTGTCCTTCTACGAAATCAAAATCGAATATTTTCCAGTAGTTGGCATCAACCATGCATGTGGATAATTCCAGGCGTGCATTGTTGGGATAGACTTCTATCTGTCGCTGAGGTACAAAGAGAGAAATCATCTCAGGGCTTTGCATAGGCAGAATATGTTCTTTACAAAAGTCATAACCCAATTGGGAACTCGATGAGCTCTGGGAATTTCCGACAATGGGTGTTTCAATAATGGTGGTGTCCAGAATCGTAGAATCGTTTCGGTATATCGTATCTATCGTAGTGTTAGTCTCCCGCTGCCATTTTTTCATTCCCATACCGGATACAACCAGAATGCGGTCTTTATTGCTGAGTGGACGGTTAGCTCCTAATTCATTGTCAATAAATGCTGTCGAAAGCATAAGAACCATTAAAGTGAAACTGATTCCAAAGAGACTGACGAACGTATAGAATCTGTTTCGCTTTAGTACTTTAAGGGCAATCTTTAAATAATTTTTGAGCATTTTTATATGTTTTTAATTTTAATCGGATCGGTCACTCTTGGATTAGAGTAGGGAGATGGATTGTCCAAAAAGGTCCCAATGACTTCCCGGAGGATCATTTTGTGGCAGAGTTAATTTGATAGGTACGGCAATCATTGCTACCCCACCGGCCTTTTCGAAGTCTCGTAGTACCATCAATTCACTAAATTTCCGTCATAAAGGCGAATGATCCTGTGTGTTTTTTGAGCCATATTCTCATCATGCGTTACCATTACTATAGTGACATTATTCTCTTGATTCAGGTCCATAAGGATCTTCATGACCTCATCCCCAAGTACACTATCCAGGTTTCCCGTGGGTTCATCCGCCATCAGGATTGTCGGGTTCCCGACAATAGCACGGGCTATGGCTACCCTTTGACGTTGCCCACCTGACAATTGGTTCGGGTAATGGAATATTCTATGACTCAGTTCTACCTGGGCGAGGGCTTCTTCTGCTTTGTGTCTGCGTTCCCTGGCACTTGTTCCTCTGTAAAGCAAGGGCAATTCTACATTGTCTATGACAGGCAAGTCGCTAATCAGGTGAAAGCTTTGGAAGATAAAGCCCAGATTCTGGTTTCGGTAGCGAGCTAATTCTTTTTCCTTTTTATGTCGAAATTCCTGTCCTTCAATTCGGATCACTCCTTCTGTAGGACTGTCCAGAAGACCAATCATATTAAGAAGAGTGGATTTTCCACATCCGGATGGGCCCATAATGGAAACAAATTCTCCCTTTTCTATGTGCAATGTGATATTGTTTAGTGCCAGGGTTTCCAGGGTGTCGGTAAAGTACGATTTACTCAAATTGTTGACGCTTATCATAATTCGAATTTTTTGATGTTATAAAGAGTAATTTATTATTTGACCTTCTTCAAAATCAAAGAGGGTTAATTGACGGATGGAATAATAAGTGATCCAGTATGCCCGGAGAAGATTAATATAATTACGCCACGCGAGATCCCGTTCCCCGAATGCCAGGGAGAGGTCCGTAATGCTTATATCATTCAGTACATATCGTTGGTTCACGATGTCGTATCTTTGCCTGGCGATTTCATAGCTATTCAAAGCCTGCCCGGCTTCTTTTTGTAATTGATTGAATTGAAGTACAAGTTGTCGGATGTTTTGTTTGAATGTCAATTCAGAAAATTCGTTTTCTGTTTTATTGTAGACATAATTAGATTTTGCATCCTCCTTACTGAGTTTTCTTTTCTTCCCATCCATTAGTGGGATATTTACTCCTACTTCGATCCGGGTTTCGTATTTTGGCTGGGAATAAGACTCCCCAAAAGTGTTTCCACTGCCTGTAAATCCTATGCTAGCCCTCAGGATGGTTTGCCAGCCGTTTTCCCGGTCGGCAATTTCCATAGCTTGTTCTGCTTCCAGGACCAATTTCTTGTATTCCAGTTGCTCCGGACGGTTTTCCCATGCCAAGTTTGCAGCTCTGGTAGGATCTATTGGCTGCAGTTCCGGAATTTCCGGGGTGAGGACATTTATGAAATCGTCAGTAGATAGATTTTTATTCATAGCTTCTTTGAGATCTGCATTGGAACTGATCAGGGCCCGGGTTGCTTTCATTTTATTTTGAGCAGCGCTGCTCAATCCAAGCTCTAATTGTAGCAAGTCACTTTTCGAAATCTTACCCAATTCGAAGCGTTCTTTGGCAATTTCGTAAAGTTTTTGGTTATTCTCTATATTGGTCCGGGCAATTTCTTCATCTATTTGCGCTGTGAGGACCTGAAAGTAAGCAGCCGTTACGTCAGCTGCAATTTTTTCGCTGCTGACCGTAAGTTTTTTACGGGCGATCTTCCGGTCCAGCTGATAAAATTTTTGGTTCCAAAGGTCGTAATTTACGTGGTGAAGTGGTTGTTCTATACCCAACCGGAAAGGAACGGTATTAAAACTGGTAAAAGCGCCTTCAAAATCCTGATATCGTTGGATATTCCCCTCCGCAAATAGAGTGGTGTTGGTCGTGAGTATTTTCTGAGATAGCTGGAGTTTCAAAAGACTGTTGTCCTGAGAAATGGGTTGAAAACTTATACTCCCGTTAGGCTGTACCACTGCAGAAGAACTTTTGTAAAAATTTGGTGCATTAGCATTGAGTGAAAGCTGGGGATTCAATCGGGCTTGAAGTAAGTTCAGTTGGTTGTCGGCCCGTTCGTATTCACGGAGGGATTGGGTTTTGATAATGCTACGGTTTTGAGCAATGGATATTGCATCATTCAGGCTTAGTGTCGTTTCCTGACTTCGGATAGATTTCGGCCATGTAAGAAATGTCAGGATCAAAAATATAATGGAGAATACTTCTTTCATTTCAGTCTGATTTTGGGACGTTTTTCGTATTGTGACATGTCTGAGAGGATTACCTGGTCCCCGGGTTCAAGGCCACTTACTATTTCTACCCGTTCGGTAGTTCTCATTCCGATTGTTACCTCATGCGCTATGGCTTTATTGCCTTCTATTACAAAAAGGGTCTGCAGTTTCCCCCCTTTTATAGCTGGGCCATTGGGAAGATAAAGGCCTCGTTCTTTGGTATCGGTTATGATCCTTACGTCAACTTCCATATTAGGTCGGAGACTTTGCGATTTGGGTTGATCCAGAGCAATTCGAAATTGTATGGTATTGTTTTCTACAGCGGGCAGGATTTGTTCTATACGGCCTTTTAATACCGTTTTTGCCAGTCTGACCTGAATGGGTAATCCGACTTTTATTTTTCCGGCGTGCATGTCTGCAACCTGGCCCTCTATGGAGTAACTGTTGAGATTGGCGATTCTTGCCAAAGGATCTCCTTCCGCTACTTGATTCCCGATATTTTTATTCATCCAGGTTATTACACCCTCCACCGGTGAGGTTAGGTTGGCTAGATCAATTTTCTTTTTGACTTCAGAAAGTCTTTTCCGTTGAATAGAAGATTGGATCTTTTCATTCAGAACATCAGATCCAATGGAAGCCTTTCGATAACCGAGTTCATTTTCCAGTTTTTTCTTTTCCAACCTAGCTATAGCCAGGTTTTGACCGGCCTTATCGACTTCTTCCTGAGTGGCTCCTCCTATCTCCAATAGTCTTTTTGCGTCAGCCAGCAAGGCTTCTAAATTTTTTACCTGAAGGTCTTTTACCTTATCGTCCAGCTCAATGTCTCTGATATTTTTTTCCAGTTCCAATTTCATTCTTACTACATTATTATCTTTGAGATCGAGTTCGTCTTCAAGGCGGTCCAGTTCTAATTCAGCAAATTCAGTGTCCAGTGTCATAATGGTTTCACCCGGTTTCACAAAGGATCCATTTTCTTTTTTATTGGCCTGAATGCGGGTGTTGAGAGGACTGGTGAGTGTTAATACGGATAGAGGTTTAACAACTCCACCTGCCGTTATAGAGTTTTCTAGCCGGCCGTAGTCTACCATTCCTTGAATTATTTTCGTCGTATCAACGGGACGGTTTAGTAATTGCCGAATACCCCATATCGTAAATAGCAATGACAGGATTCCTAACAGGTAAAGTCCGGCTTTCGACAGCCTTTTTTTTCTTTGGTATGTATGATCTAAATGTTTATCCATGCCTGGAAGGGTGCTATATCCTTGCCAAATATTAACAAACTGTATTTGAGTGGTATATATATAGTTTTATTGTAAATATTGTCCGATATCGGACATTGTGTGTTCGAAAATGATATATCATTAAGGGTGAAAAAAACAAGGCCGGTTAACGACCTTGCCTGGTAATTGAATCATTAAGTGGGGTGAGGGGAAGGTTGTAATTTTCGTAAAGAGGTTACAGGTTGTGTATAAAATTTTACAAAGGGAAAAAATCCGGGAGCAACTCCCGGATTTAACCTCCAAATTTAATTTATTGTAACCCTAAATAATAAATTATAAAGTGCTTCAAAATAATTTATACATTGATGTTTAGAGTTAGTTTAAATCTTTAAAATGGAGGGAACCTCAAAAATTTGAGGTTAATTTAATTTAAACGAGTTTGATTAGAAGGAAAATGTTCAACATTTATCATTCAAATCAAACAAGGGATGAAACAAAATTAGCCTTTTACCACCCATTTATGGATTTTCTCTAGTTAATGCCGTTTGCATAAACAAGCTCTTGGTCATAGTTTATAACATATAACAAAATGTATAAATTCTTCATGCGCAATATAGGTCCACTTGGTTACAAATTTTGTAATAGTTTTTTGGAGTTTGTGTAGAAATTTTACTACAATATGAGAAGTGAGATCAAATGATTAAAGTTGCTGCATAATCGGGTTTTGGCACTTGAACTTGAAAGTTCCGGATTTATTCCAGCCCCAATTTAATAAACCAAAATATATTTTATATTAGATTCGAAATGTATACTAATTTCATGGAGGTACTCATTATAAATCATTTTGCGTAAAAATACTTCATTTTCCAATGAATACCGGCTTGCCAATTGTGTGATAAATACCGGTTGCTCCCTAAGAATTAATTACTATACGCAAAAACCAAGCAGTGATATTCAATTTGTTTTCAGGAAAGGTTTGTATTTGCTATTTTTCTTCCCTTTGTCATTACGAGTATACCACATTATAGATTATTATAAGAGAAATAATATATCCAAAAAATAGGGTAATAATTATTGACCATAGCCAATATATGGTGGTCCTTAGCAGAGTGCCCTTATTACCTGACGAATACACCATATAGGGGGAATTGGTCCCATTGAGTTGGCGATCACTTGATTTCTCCTTTCCCTTTTCAATTACACAATTTATACTTGGAGTATATTTCTGGTAAAGGCAGAGGGTATGGATCAGGACTATTTATTGAAAAAGAATGGATAGTATTATGAAGTTTTCTTTTGAATCGGTTATTTATATAAGTTAGGTGTAGAAAACTTACTACAAAAGTATTCAATAATTACTACATATAAATTAAAGTAGGACATTTAATTTTGTGTGTAATAAATGAAAACTAATGTATTTTAAAAGTTTTTATTGCTGAAATTTAATTGTTTAATGCAATGTGACATTAATATTTTTATAATGGTTTTGTTGTAATAATTGAATATTTTATTCTTTTTTTCATTTTTTACAAAAATAAATAAATTCATTTGGCCATACCAAACTATTATTTTACATTAGCGGTTGCAAGTATTGGAGGCCAAAGCTAAAAACCCAAAAAAAACCCTTTCAAGCTAAGCTAAGCCAAACAATACTAATGATACGTTGGAACTTTCTTTGCTCTCACCTCAAGTGCAAGGATTGAAGTTGTTTTTTGCCACATGTTAATCCAATTGGAGATGCTATCGGTCAATAAACAATTGTGCTGTGTTTTATCATTTGAATATTGTTGAACCTAAAAAGAAATATATGAGAAGTACATACCTTGATGATTAGTAAGAAAATATTACATGTTGTTATCGGTTGAATTGCTGTAGTTTATGTTTGCAGGTGGCTCTTCTATACATTAATATGGTAAGGCACGTGCAAAAATAGTATTACCAGTATTTGTCAATCCATGTAGCTATAGTCTGGATGCATTTATTCTGAAATGATTGCAAGCGGACAAGTATGCTATACCGATCTTGTTTTTACAAAAAAAGACTATTTATAATACTCTCTTTTCAAATTAATTGTAATTATGAAAAAGAAATTGCTATACCCTATAATATTATTTAAATTTTATAATGTTTATTTAAAAAAATGGACTTGTCAACTAATTTTATTGGCTGTTGTCCTTTTGTCGTTCCAAAACAACCTTTATTCCATACCTACTTTCCCGGATTTTAGTGCTGAAACTCCTACCATCCAGGTGGAATCACATGAGGTGAATTTTGGGAGTATTTACGAGAAGGGATTTGATGCTTTACTTGAGAATTTATTTGATGGTACTATCGCCCCAACAATGAAAGTACGGGAAAATAAGGCTGCACATTTTATGAAGTCTGTTAAAGCAAATGATACCAAATATGCATCCGTCTCTATGATGGATCCACCGTATTGTGAAGATTGCGCAGGGACCAGCCCCGATTGTGAAGAACCTGCTATTGCTTCTAACCTTCCTTTAGACGCCTGCGGAAATTTTAAAATTTTATTAATGCTGGATGAATCAAGCTCTATGGCAGAAGGTAATGCCTTTATAAAACTTAGAAATGCCGTACTTGATTTCCTGGAAGGTTTAGAAGCAGGAGGATGTGATAATATTGAAGTGGCAGTTCTGGAATTTGCAGATGTTTCTGATAAGGTTGAAGGGTACCAAAGTCCTTCTGCTACCAGAAATGATATGGTAACCTATTTTGGAAATTTTGGATCAGGATACCCTCCCTCTTCCTCAGGATATACTCCATTCGGTGGTACCAATTGGATGGGAGCATTTCACAAGGCTAATAGTTCATTCTCCACACCTGATTTAGTATTATTTTTTACAGATGGCAACCCTACTTCCTGGGGAAATGGGACAGCCGATTATCCGTATTATGATCCATTTAATAGCGAAGATGAAGAGCAATTGTGTTATGATGGAACGACAACTGAAGCCCCTGAAATAATCAATGCTATTATCGAGGCAAACAAACTAAAGCGAGCTGGCGCTCATGTTTTCGGGTTGGGAGTAGGGGGAGCTAATTTGAGTTCTACCTACTTGCGTAAAATATCGGGGAATACTCAATTTACGGGTGCTACAGGCCAAAATGCGGGAAACACGGATTATGCCATTGGAAACATAGATGCCCTCGCCGAAAGATTGTCAAACTTCGCAAGTCAACTTTGTCCTACGATCGTAGGATGTGAAGTAACTGCCTGTCCCGAACCCGGGAATGGTGAGATTTCTATTGAAGTGTCTATCGATGGAAGTTATTCCTGGAAAGTGACCGACGGTCAAAATAATATGCAATCCGGGACAACTACCACCAATCCCATTATTGTTGATGGATTGGCTGAAGGTGGATATACAGTAGAAGTTACAGTATCTTCCAATGGATGTACTTATGACCTTACTTGCAGTGGCACTGTTTCAGTGCTCTCTTGTTCTATTGATCAAACTACCAATATAGATTGTGGTGAGGAAAATACGGGCAGTGCCAATGTTAGTGTAACCGGTGGACAAGGGCCATATACATATAAATTGGGCGATGGAGATTTCCAAAGTTCAGGAAGCTTTTCGGATCTGGGGCCGGGAGATTATATAGTTACGGTCATGGACGCTAATGAATGTACATCGACTTGTTCTTTTACAATAACACAAAAACCAACTCCAAGCTGTAATGCTTCCGGTGGAAATCTCACTTGTTCGGAACCCGAACTCCAATTATTGGGTACATCCGATACGGATGGTGCAACTTACACATGGAGTGGCCCCGGAGGATTTTCCAGTAATGAGCAGAATCCTACGGTTGATATGCCTGGTACATATGAGCTAACTGTAACCCATCCCACTTCGGGATGCCAGTCCGTATGTACCGCGGAAGTTACTCAGAACGTAGTACCCAACTGTAATGCCGGGGAAAATAAGACACTGACTTGTTTGAATAACAGTATGGTGACACTTAATGGCTCATCTACGACAGATGGAGCTATATATTCCTGGAGTGGTCCTGGTGGGTTTTCCAGTAATGAGCAAAATCCTACCGTAACTGAACCTGGCCTATATACTTTGACAGTCAGCCTGGTGGGAAATGATTGTATTTCGGAGTGTGAAGTGGAAGTGTTTGAAAATACAGTGGTGCCCAGTTGCAGTGCCGGTGATGATAAAACTTTGTCTTGTACAAACAATGGTGCTGTAACATTAGATGGGTCTTCGGATATTGTTGGTGCCATTTATTCATGGAGCGGACCGAATGGATATACAAGCAATGATCAAAATCCTGAAGTAACTGTTGCCGGTACATATGAACTAACTGTAACCCACCCAACTTCCGGTTGTGAATCAGAATGCGAAGTAGAGGTTTTCGAAGATTTTGAAGAGCCGGAATGTAATGCCGGGGGTAGCAAGACTTTAACCTGCGATGTAAGCAGTGTAACCCTGGACGGATCATCGGATGTAGATGGAGCGACGTATTCCTGGACGGGTCCCGGTGGATATACTAGCGATGAACAAAACCCTGAAGTATCGGTTGCCGGTACATATGAACTTACCGTGACACATCCTACTTCAGGATGTACGTCTGAATGCGAAGTGGAGGTGTTGGAAATAGAAAGACCGGAATGTAATGCTGGGGAGAGCAAGACTTTAACCTGTGCGGTGACTGAGGTGACCCTGGATGGATCATCGGATGTAGAGGGAGCGACATATTCCTGGACGGGTCCCGG
>NZ_JAJSLW010000015.1:14157-128559 GCF_021729145.1 Membranihabitans maritimus
GCCGGCACCTATGAATTAACCGTTACCCACCCGGTGACGGGATGTATCTCGGAATGTGAAGTGGAAGTGTTTGAAGATTTGACAGAACCAGAATGTGATGCGGGTTTGGACAAGACCTTGACCTGTGCGGTGACTGAGGTGACCCTGGATGGATCATCGGATGTAGAGGGAGCGACATATTCCTGGACGGGTCCCGGCGGATTTACCAGCGATGAACAAAGCCCTGAGGTATCGGTTGCCGGCACCTATGAATTAACCGTTACCCACCCGGTGACGGGATGTATCTCGGAATGTGAAGTGGAAGTGTTTGAAGAAACTGTCACCCCTACTTGCGATGCAGGAGATGCTAAAGTTCTTTCATGCCAGGAGGGATCGACAACTGTAATCCTGGAGGGGGCTTCACAGACACAAGGGGTTTCATTCTCATGGAGTACAAATGATGGAATGATTGAAAGCGGGGCAAACACTGCAACTCCTACGGTAAGCCAGCCAGGAACTTATACCTTAAGGGTGACGGTAACTGAAACAGGCTGTTATTCTGAGTGTTCAGTAGATGTTACTGAAGATACGGAAGACCCTGTATTTGCCAATTGTAATGAAAATAGTCAAAATGATAGCCCTATAGACCTTGGATGTAATCCGGAAGATTTGCCAGATGAAGACATGGCTATCAACGATGTGGGAGAACCTTCGGATGATCACGACCTTGGAAATAATAATCCTTCCGCTTCAGGAGGAGAGATCATAGAGAACGGTTGTGAAAGAATGCAAATATGGACGGTGAGTATAGAAGATGCATGTGGGAATATAGGTACCTGTGAAGTGACGTACGTGTGGGTAGAAGATGAAGAAAATCCTGTTTTCGCCAATTGTACGGAAGGTAGTCAGGATGAAAGCCCGATTGATTTGGGCTGTAATCCTGAGCGTCCGGGTGAAGAGCGTGCAATTGCGGATGTAGGAGTGCCATCAGACAATTGCGGAGTGGTAGCATCTACGTTAACAGCACAGGGCGGTACGATTACGGGAGACGCGTGTGGATATACCCAGGTGTGGACGGTGAGTATAGAAGATGCATGTGGGAATATAGGTACCTGTGAAGTGACGTACGTGTGGGTAGAGGATGAAGAAGATCCTGTTTTTGCCAATTGTATGGAAGGTAGTCAGGATGAAAGCCCGATTGATTTGGGATGTAATCCTGGTCGTCCGGATGCAGAGCGTGCTATTGCGGATGTAGGAGTGCCATCGGATAATTGCGGAGTGGTAGCATCTACGTTATCAGCGGAAGGAGGAGCGATTACGGGCGATGCATGTGGATACACCCAGGTGTGGACGGTGAGTATAGAAGATGCGTGTGGGAATATAGGTACCTGTGAAGTGACGTACGTGTGGGTAGAAGACGAAGAAAATCCTGTTTTCACTAATTGCACGGAAGGTAGTCAGGATGAAAGCCCGATTGATTTGGGATGTAATCCTGAGCGTCCGGATGCAGAACGTGCTATTGCGGATGTAGGAGCGCCATCGGATAATTGCGGAGTGGTAGCATCAACGTTATCAGCGGAAGGAGGAGTGATTACGGGTGATGCATGCGGCTATACCCAGGTGTGGACGGTGAGTATAGAAGATGCGTGTGGCAATGTGGGCACCTGTGAAGTTGCGTACGTATGGGTAGAGGATGAGGAAAACCCTGTTTTCGCCAATTGTCCGATTGAAGAGCCAATTGATTTGGGATGTAATCCTGAGCGTCCGGATGCTGCGCGTGCTATTGCGGATGTAGGAGCGCCATCAGACAATTGCGGAGTGGTAGCATCTACGTTATCAGCACAGGGCGGTACGATTACGGGAGACGCGTGTGGCTATACCCAGGTGTGGACGGTGAGTATAGAAGATGAATGCGAGAATGTAGGTACCTGTGAAGTGACGTACGTGTGGGTAGAAGACGAAGAAAATCCTGTTTTCGCCAATTGCACGGAAGGTAGTCAGGATGAAAGCCCGATTGATTTGGGATGTAATCCTGAGCGTCCGGATGCTGAACGAGCTATTGAAGATGTAGGAGCACCATCAGACAATTGCGGAGTGGTAGAATCTACCTTATCCGCGCAAGGAGGTGTAATTACAGGAGGCCCTTGTGGTTATTTGCAAACCTGGACGGTAAGTATAGAAGATGCATGTGGGAATGTAGGTACGTGTGAAGTAATCTATACCTGGATTGAAGATGAGGAAGCTCCTCAAATAGTAATAGATGCGAAGAAGATTATTAACTGTGATGATGGAGCTATTTTTGATAGGCCCGATATCCGGGATAATTGTGACAATAGCCCGGATGTCGACGTAAAAACAGAATATTTTATACCGGGAGAGGGGTGCAGACACAGGAGGACCTGGACGGTTACGGATCATTGTGGAAATGTATCAGTCGCTTCTCAAATTATAATCATAGATGACAACACCCCTCCCGTATTAGAACCCGTACATCCTTTATTGACAGGTTTGGAAGATGGAGATACATTGTTTTTTGAATGTAGTAAGCCGGTTTACTTTAGTGAAGATGATTTCAAAGTAGCCAATGAATGTAAGAATTGTCCGCAAGATTATGACATTAAAATTCATGATTACGCGAAAAACCATAATTGCGAAAATGGAACCAATGCTGTAAGAGAAGTAGTCTGTTGGTGGACAGCAACTGACGAATTCGGAAACGAATCATCGTATACTATTTATATGTTTGCTATGGACCGTATGCCACCGGAATTTGTGTATGTACCAGGTGATAAAACCATTGGTGAAGGGGACCCTGTTGTATTTGGGCAACCTAGAGTAGAAGATGCCTGTAGTGACCAGGTAAACATTACATATGTTGATTCTACTTTTCAAGTCCATGGGGGAACGGAAATCAAGCGTACCTGGACGGCTACTGATAATTGTGGAAACTTTAGCCAGGCTTCACAGTCCATAGTGATAGAAGGTTCTGAACTTGTGTTTACCGGAATTCCTCAGGATAAAGTCCTTCCCTTTGGATCTGAACCTTCGTTTGATGAACCGGAAATTAATCCGGAGAATAGTGGATTTACCCTTCAAATTGTTGGTGAGGATTTGATAGAAGGAGATACCTGTGCGGGAATTATTTATAAGCGTACATGGAGGGCATCAAATGGTCAGGGAGTATCTGCTACAACTTCTCAAAAGGTTGAGATAGAAGGAGATGATGAAAAACCGGTTATTCTAAACCCTCCGTCGAATGATTTGGTGCTGCCATGTAATTCAGACATTCCTGAGTACGAACTTGAAGTGACCGATAATTCGGGAGGTCCGGTGGATATTTCAGTTGAAACAACCATTTCAAAAGGTAATTGCGAAGATCGTATGGGGATTCGCAATTGGACAGTAACAGATGCGTGTGGTAATTTGACGGTATTTAGTCAAATGATTTATTTCAATATGGAGGAAACGGTTTCTTTTACCAGTGTGCCGAAAGACACAACCATAGCCATAGGAAATTCTTTACCTCAAGAGAATGCTCAGGCTGAGACCTCATGCGAGGAAGGAAATTTGGATGTAAGTTCTTTTATAGACACATTGGCTACTACGGCGTGTCAAACAATCCTGCAAAAAATATGGATAGCTACAGATGCTTGTGGCGACAGGGATACAGCTTACCAGGAAATCACGTTTGAAGATTCTGAAGCACCTGTTTTTGAAGATACATTAACTAGATTGGAGATTAATTGCGGTGAGTTAGATAGTATATCAATGCCCGTCGTTTCAGATAATGTTGGCCTGGATTCCTTGATGTATGAGGATGAATATACGGCAGATAGTTGTGCCGGAAATATATTACGAAAATGGACGGCTGTTGACAGATGTGGTAATTCCAGCCATTTTTTACAGGAGATTAGGGTACGTCCGGATTCTTCGGATTTAAAACTTGTATTCAGTCCTGCAGATACATCTATACGTTGTGGAGATTCAATTCCTTCTGGAATTCCTCTTTGGGAAAGTACTTATTGCCATGATTTGAATATAGACGAATCTATATCATATAGTATTGTGGATACCAATAATTGTGGCCAGGGGTTGGGTTATTTTATTATAAAGACCTGGACGGTTACGAATTCATGTGGTTTCACTGATACAACCCGCCAACATATTGCTGTGTTGGCTCCGGGGCAGGAAAACTTAATTGCTTTTCTTGATAGACCTATTGCTATGGTAGCCAATTGTTTGGGAGAAATTCCATATGAAGAACCACTGGTGAAATCTACGTGTGACTCCATTGATGTATTTTTCTATGAAGACACAGTGGGGATGAAATGTAGTAATAATTATAGACTGTTGAGAACATGGATTGCTACCGATACTTGTGGTCAGGTGGCAAGTACAAGTCAAACTATTCAAATTCGACCGGATACAGAAGCACCTGTGATTTCAGTGGTTATGGATACCATTGAATTGTCTGTAGAGGAGTATGAAGCATGGAATGATGCTGATTCGAATGTGGATGTATATGACAATTGTGGAATTGATACATCTTACTGGGAATTTGGACAACAAGGATCGGACGGGGAAGATGTATATTTTTATACCTATAGTGTAACTGATTACTGTGGTAATACTACAAAGGACACGTTTTATATTGTTTTGGATGGCATTTCTCTTAAGACTACTTTGAGTCGAAGTGGAACACGGGTATATCCCGGGATCAAGGGAGGAGTGAGGCCGTTTACTTTTCATTGGGAATATATATTATCAGGACAATCGGATTGGGAGCAGTCTGAACAGGCGTTAGAATATTTTGAAACGCGTGGAATGGGACCCCTCGAAAAGGTTCGATTGAGGCTAACAGATAACCTGGGTAATTCATCTGCAGCTTCCATTAACCTGAATGAAGTCAGAACCCGGAAGTTTAACTATCGGGTCTATCCTAATCCTGCTGACAACTTTGTGGAAATAGAATTAGAACCGGGAAATGGAAGGTCTACATTGCTAATTCAGGTATATGACATGGTAGGAAATCAGATATACAAACAGGAGATGCTAAATGGTGAAAGAACAGTGAGGATTAATTCCTCAAACTGGCCTTCTGGGTCATATTTTATCAAATTAATTGATGATTCAACTATTAACAGTCATAAATTGATAATAGCTAAATAAGGCTGGGTGTCTTAATATTTTCTTTTTAGGGTAAGTCCTCTTCAATTTATTGGAGGGGGCTTTTTATTTCCCTTCCAGGAATTTAATTTGCTCTATAAGTTCAACTACATTATTAACAGTCATTTTTTTAAATATCCTGTTTTTGTAAGTACTAATGGTTGAAGGTTGAAGATTTAATTGATTTGAGATTTCATTAGTTGAAAACCCCTTGACCAAAAGTTTCATGACATCTGTTTCGCGAGTAGATAGGGTCTTAAGAGGATTTAATCTTGAATTGTTATTACTATCATTAAATTGGGTCAGTAACTCTTGTTGGATATGTTCACTTGCATAAATTTGGTTACTTAATACCGTATAAAGTGCTTTTTTGAATTCATGATCCGGGGCAGTTTTGGAAATAAATCCTTCTGCGCCACTCCTAAGGCATTGACGTGCATAGATTTTTTCATCGAAGCTAGAAAACACTAAAACTTTGATTGAAGGATTTTTAATTTTTAATAATTCAATCATTTTTGTATTGTTTCCTCCGGGTACATTGAGGTCTAAAATGACCAGATCTATTGTGTGATTTGATAATATTTCAATAGCTTTAGGAAAATTAGAAGCATACTTAATTGTATATTTTATACCAGAATCTTCCAATAGCATTCTAATTCCCACTTGCACTACTCTATGGTCTTCTACAACCAGGATATTGGTTAATGTAAATGCTGTGAATTTAAATTGATTACTCAAGCCAATAATATTATTGATAAGAAATTATTCTTGTGTGGAAATGGTTTTGCCGTAAAATGGAAATAGTTCTGTAATAAAACTTTAAAATACTCCTAAGTTTAACTGTGACTCAAATGGTGAAACTTTATTTGCCTCTCCAGTATTTATCAAATATAGTATTTTAATGGAAAAATAAAAAACTCATTTGGCTAGTCTTTTTTTATTGTTGAAGGGTAATATTTACGGAATTAGTCTTGAATTCTAAGATAGATAGAGAACGTTTACAGATTATCATAGAATATAATATAGGCGGATGTAAGAGATGAAAGCAGTCGGATAGCAAAAAAAATAAAATTGAGAATAAGGAGTGAAATTTTGAGATTGGTTTCGCTCTTTTTATTTTTAGAATTACATTTGATTTTAAGTAAATTATTCTATTTACCCAAAGAATAGATAATGCCACAATTGTATTTTTAAAAATTCTTCTTATTTGTTGGTGAACTTTTGAGGTGCTTTTAGTGACTTAACTTATTTCGTAAGAGTTGTTTTATGGGTAAAGTGTATGATAAAAAGTTGATAAGGCAAAAAAGATTATTTCCTTTTGTAAGGGTAGTGGTTTGCCTGTATTTGATTGGTTTTGTGTTAACTGGCCTTATAGCTCAGAATGATAGTTATTCAGTTCGACATTTTACAGATGAATCGGGACTCCCCCAAAATAGTATAAAGGATATAGTTAAAGATTCCCTGGATTATTATTGGATGGTTACAGAAAACGGAATTGTTCGATTTGATGGTCAGAATTTTATCAAGTTCGGTTCCGGACGTACAGGAACTGGTTCGGATCGTTATTTCGGTTTTCAAAAAAAGATGAACCATTTGACTGCTCATTATGCTATTACGGAAGACTATCAATATGTAAATTTATTAGATGATGTAAGAGTAGATAAAAAAATATCCAAAAAGGGATTTGATAAATACTATTCAACTTTTGTTGACTCATCCAAATATAATAATTTTTTTTATGCTAAAGGCTTACCGAGAATTATCAAAGCCCATTCAAGTAAGTCTGTATATGTCATACAAACTAATTATTTAAATACTTTTTATTTATGTTTTCATGACAAGATCAA
Organism: Membranihabitans maritimus; assembly: GCF_021729145.1. Taxonomy (GTDB): domain Bacteria; phylum Bacteroidota; class Bacteroidia; order Chitinophagales; family Saprospiraceae; genus Membranihabitans; species Membranihabitans maritimus. Next base: position 21,150 of record NZ_JAJSLW010000015.1, read on the forward strand.
GTATTATAAGGATGGAGAATTGTCTTTTACGTTACCGATGGACGAACTGGATTTCGCAGGGTTATTTTTGTTGCAGGATAAATTGTATTACAAAGCAGGTAAACAGTTTTGGAAAATTGAGGCTGGAGCGATAAAACCTGTAATACTAAAAGGAGATGTAACTTTAAATGACATGGAAGGTCCTGACATTCAAATTGTATGGAATATAAACAGTCATAAAAATCTTATAGTCTGCAAAGGAAAATTATATTCTTTTTTTTACGATGAAAATGGGGATTTAACCACTAAGTACATTGTAAATCTGGATACATATAATTTTTCAATCATTGAAAGTTATTATTTCTCAGAGGAAGGAGATTATATTTTACTCGGAAGCTTAACAAATGGGCTCTTACTATTAAGTAGCTTTCAATTTAACACTATTAATGTTCCTGCAATAAGTTATAAGTCCAATGTTTTTTACGCACAAACTCAATTCAATACCAATTCTATATTGACGCCTGATGGATATAAATTTACTAATAATTCAAGTGGGAATTGGGATTATACCCAAGTACAGGAAATAGATAATAACGATTATGGCATTTTTTGTGATAGTAATAACTTTATTTGGGTTTCTAATAATACAGAACTTCTGAAACTGGATTCTAATTTCAATAGAGTAGAATCCTGGGATTTAGGGAATGAAATTGTCAATTTTTTTTCCTTTGATGATGAATTGTGGTTTAGTTGTAGGACCAAAGGATTGTATTCGATTCATTTATACAAACCAAATACACAACCTCAAAAAATAAATTCATTGAAAGGGATTTCCTGCTTTTTGAAGACTTCCGATTCTATTATGTGGTTGGGGAGTAGTAATGGTACATATAAGGTGGATTTAAAAGGTAATATTATTGATTCAATTCCCGAATTAAATGGTGTTTATTGCAGAAGCCTTCATTATTCAGATTCAGGACAAATTTGGATTTCCACTTATGAAAAAGGCTTTTTTCTTAATGAGAATGATTCACTTTACGGATTTCCCATGGATAGGGACGAATATTTGAGATCTACTCATTGCATATATGAAGATAGTGCAGGTTACTTTTGGATGACAACGAACAAAGGCTTATTCCGAATTCTAAAACAAGACCTTCTAAATTATGCAAAAGAGGAACAGGAACACATCTATTATCAATATTATGACCGTAGTTTTGGTTTTGGCACGAATGAATTCAATGGGGGATGTCAACCTTGTGCGTTGGAATTGGATAACGGCCTGGTGTCACTTCCTTCCCTTTCAGGGCTTGTAGTCTTTGACCCATTGGAAATAAAAGAAATTACACCATCAGGAATATTAAAAATTGATGAATTTACGGTAGATAATGTTGCTCAAGTAATTTCAGATACCATAGTTTTCCCCAGGGATTTTGAGGAATTTGCAATTGAATTAAGTACTCCTTACTTAGGGAATGAGGAAGATTTATACATTTATTATTCTTTACAACCAAAGTCTGAAGCTCCAAAATGGCGATTGTATAATACGGAAATACGCTTTTCGAGGCTTGATCATGGAGAATATCAATTCCGATTTAGAAAGTTAAATGGCTTTGGCAAGGACAATTTTTCGGAGAGAAGTATACTATTGATAAAACCTCCGTACTTTTATCAAACCTGGACGTTTTATTTGCTTATAATCTGCATGGTAATAGTTATAGTGTATCTATATATCCGGGTCTCGCTGCATAGGGTTAGGGTACGAAATCGTCTTTTGGAAATAAAAGTAAATGAAAGAACGATAACTTTAAAAGCTGCCTTAGACAGTCTCAAGAAGTCCAAGAATAGCTTGAAAAGACAATTGCAAACCCAGGAATATTTATTGGGAGCAATGAATCATGATGTAGTGACACCATTGAAATATGTTCTTTTAAATACGGGAAAAATTAGTAAAAATGGGCATTCATTTTCACCAGAGATAGTATCTGAAGTAGCGGAAGGAATTCATATTTCCATTAAGGAAGTTTACGAATTGATGAGTGAGTTATTAGAATTCTCAAAAATTCAGATTAAAAAAGATAAAATAGATATCACCACTTTTAATTTATCGGATCTGATTCATAGGACAATAAGAATGTTCGATCTTTCTGCAAAGGGAAGGGATGTTCAAATTATTAGCCATATTGACGATGATGTTGAAGTAGAATCCAATGAGGCATTGCTACAAATTGTTATTTCTAATTTAGTAGATAATAGTGTGAAAAATACTTTATCAGGTAGCACTATCAGAATTCGAAATAGTTTTAAGAGTGACGTTTTTACATTGAGTATAGAAGATGAAGGTGGGGGAATTCCGCAAGAAATTATTAATTGGTTGGAAACAGGTTTTCAGGAAAATGATACTTATTTGCGTCAATACAAAGGGTTGGGGCTTTTTATTGTCAAAGAGTTACTTGAAATAATTAATTCGAAAATAGAAGTTACTAAAACTAAAAAAGGAAACCGGATATCAATACTATTTCTGGGAGAAGAAAAACCCAATTCCGTGTTTAGAATACATAAGTCAGATTAAGTAATATCATTTGGGTGGTGTAATCATGATATGTGCCCTGTGGGTGCCCGGGTCCATAATCCAGGGCATGCCGGGTACAGATGGGCTAGTAGGAAGACCTGTGGATTCAGCGGTAGCAAAAGATATATAAATAACATACCGCAATCTCCCTTCTTTTACATTTCCGGTTGTTGGGTCATACTGATCTTGCTCTGCATCAAAAACGAATAAGGGAGAAGGGGCTGTAGGCATCATAAGTTCACCTGACTTGACTTCTTCCTCACGTATCTCGAATCTTTCTTTGGGGGATTTTCCTGCTTTTGCAAGTTCCCTTCCCCTGGTCATAAATGGTTCGAGTTTGTCAACATAACAGGCCGAATGTATATTCTCTTTTTGGGGATCATCTGCTACACAGACAAAATCGTTATTGCCTTTTCGTAGAAGAATCATTTCTCCATTAGCTGCATACCCATATACTTTGGCACCATCCTTTTTCTCCGCAGGAGCGGCATGCAGGGCGGTTGTGATTTGGATTTTAGGATTAGGGAAGTCAGGTGCTATATTTTGTGAGTATAGGCCATTAAAAGAAGCGCATACTAAAAATGGAATTATAGCAGTAATTAAATAGGTCATTTTAATTTATTTGATTAATCATCCAATGTTTAACGATATTAATGAATATTAGGTTCCCAAAATGATACATCAATAAGTCAAGGATAAGAGGTGAAAGGCAATATCATTATGTATTTGATGAATTTAATTTGAAACTTTATACTAATTATTCTAATCGTGATAGAATATTGTCTTTTTTAATAGTCTGGTTTTACGTTGAAAATGTATTTTATTAATATCGTATAAAATATAGTAAAATATGGGACGAAACAAAATATTGAAGTGTTTTATGTTGTTGATTTTTGGGATCCCATTAAATATTGGGGCCCAATCAATGATGAATTTTTCCAATGCTTCCATAATTCTTTTGGCGGAAGATAACGGTACTGAAAATGTGGCCGTTGAGATGCTAATTGATGAAGTTAGTAGGCGAAGTAAAATAGAGTTTTCGGTTGATAATAATTTCTCGACTATTGAAAAACCACTAATTGTTGTGGGAAAGAAGGAGGTTTTGGCTTCAGTTAAGGAGCTTGATATGAAGAGTATTCCGGGAATGGATAATACGGTAGCGGATGGTTTTTCTATTGGCGTTATTCAAGGTGACTCTCACCCCATTCTTGTAATTGCCGGAAATGACAATAGGGGAGTGTTGTTTGGATGTGGATATTTGCTGAGAAAATCGAACCTTTCGGAGGGGCTTATTGATATACCTGAAAATATAGTGATTTCTACTAATCCGGTTGTACCTTTAAGAGGACATCAATTGGGATACAGACCGAAGGTTAATTCATACGATGGATTTACAGTTGATATGTGGGAGCAATACATAAAGGATCTGGTTGTTTTTGGGACCAATGCAGTTGAATTAATGCCTCCAAATACAGATGATGCTTCCAATAGTCCTATGTTTACCCTACCGCAAGATGAGATGCTTGTAAAAATGTCTTCATTATTGAAAAAGTATGGACTTGATGTTTGGATGTGGTACCCTTTAATGCATGGGGACTATAAGAAAACATCTGTAGTAGACAGGTCCCTGCGGGAAAATGACAGCATTTTCAGTAGTATGCCAAAACTCGATGCAGTTTTTATTCCTGGTGGAGATCCTGGAAGGCAAGAGCCATCAGTATTATTTGAACATTTGGAAAGGAAAGCCAAGGTGTTGCATAAATACCACCCTGATGCAGAAATATGGGTTTCTCCGCAGGGCTATAGTGCAGAATGGATGGATGAATTTATTAAAATTCTCAAAGGGAATCCTGAATGGTTAACGGGGATCGTTCATGGTCCCTGGGTTCGGATGGATGTCAACGATCTTAGAGAGGTGGTACCCGAAAAGTATCCTATTCGTCGATACCCTGATATTACTCATAGTATTGATGCGCAGTATTTTGTTCCCGACTGGGATTATGCGTATACGGTTACTGAGAACAGAGAAACTATAAATCCCCGTCCGGAAGACCACAAAACGATCTTTAATTCGGTACCGGTTGAAAATTACAAAGGTTTTATTTCTTACTCAGAAGGAGTAAATGATGATGTTAACAAAATTATTTGGAGTGGATTGGGGTGGAATCCCGAAGCAGATGTATTAGAAATATTAAGGGATTACAGTCGGTATTTTATTGGCCCCCACTATGCTGATGTGTTCCCTCAGAGTATATTGAATCTGGAAAAGAATTGGCAGGGTGATTTATCAAGTAATGATTTGGTGAATGTGCACCACGCTATTTTTCATGAAATGGAGAAAAAGGCAAATCCTTCAACCTTATTGAATTGGAGGTTTCAATTGGCTTTATACAGGTCGTATTATGATATTTATACAAGGAACCGGTTACTCTATGAGAACCATTTGGAAGGACGTGTCATGGATGTTCTTAGGAGAGCTGGGGAAATTGGGTCGGAACTGTCCATTCAAAAGAGCCGAAGAATTCTTGAAAAGGCAGTTTTATATGGTGTCTCTGAGGATTTGAAAAGCCGGTTATTTGAATTAGCAGAGGCCTTGTTCCAGAGTATTCGTATGCAATTAAGCGTGGAGAAGTATCATGCAATCGATGTTGTAAGAGGGGCTAACCTAGACTTAGTTGACTACCCGTTAAATAACCGGTATTGGTTGGAAAAACAATTTGACCGAATTGAAAATATAGATTCTGAAGAGGAGAGGTTGGCCGGAATCCATGAAATTCTTAATTGGACGAATCCTGGCCCTGGAGGTTTCTATGACGATTTGGGTGACCCAGAAAATCAACCACATATGATAGCCAATCTTGATTATGAAAAAGATCCAAATTCTTTTAAATCCGCATTTGCCGGGTTACCGGGAGGATATAGCCTGGAGTTTGACAGGATTAAAGATTGGAGGGTTTCATGGAAGACATACATGCAGACAATATTTGAACAACCATTACAAATGAGATACACAGGACTAGATCCTCATGCCAATTATCAGGTGAAAGTTGTGTATGTAGAAGACCAGGAAATTCGTTTGAAAGCTGATGGCAAGTATATGGTTCACGACTATTTGTTACCGGATTACGACCCCAAACCAGTAATTTTTGATGTGCCTGTGGAGGCGACAAAAGATGGCACACTTGAATTAGAATGGAATATTCATCCCGGAGGAATGGGTCCGGGAAGGGGGTGTTCGGTCGCAGAAGTGTGGCTGGTTAGGAAATAGGAGCGAGATGAACCCGTTAGCTTCCAACCGGAAACTTGGTTTTGTTTAAGAGGTGAAGCCGAAAGCCTTCTGATTGTACTGAAAGATATGTTCGGAAGTATGGACAGGTGGGTATATGTATGAAAATCTCTATGAAATAATATTCTCAATGGAATTGCAAACAATTAAATAATTAAGCGTATGAACAGGCAATTTTTAAAATCGAGTAAAGTGAAAAATAAGTTACGTAAAGGCGGGACTTGTTTTGGAACTATGTTGCGGGTCTTAAAATCACCTCAAAGCTTTGCTTTATGTGCATCGGTAGAGTGGGACTTTGTCATTCTGGATACTGAACACAATGATTTTGATTTGGAATCACTGGGCACCTTCTCGGTTTTGGCTAAATATGAAGATCTTTCAATGTTCGTACGTGTGCCTGATAAATTATACCATCAGCTTGCGCAAATTCTTGATATAGGAGCTGAAGGAATAGTATTACCAAGAGTCAATACATCTGGAGAAGTTCGCCAAATTATACAATCTACAAAATATGCTCCGTGGGGGAAACGCGGTGTAAGTATTTCAAATACAGTAACCCGTTTTAGAGACTTTGAACAAAAAGAATACACGAAATGGGCAAATGATGAATTGCTAAATATCATACAAATTGAAAGTGAGGAAGGAGTAAATAATATACGAGAGTTAGTTTCTATAAAAGGGGTAGATGCCGTGATGATAGGACCTGCTGATCTCTCCCAGGATATGGGTATTTCTGGTGAAATAACGCATGCAAAAGCTGAAGAAGCTTATATGGAGATAATAGAAGCTTGCAATGAATATGGTGTGGCTCCGGGAATCCATTTTGCAGATATGGACCTCGTACAAAAATGGGTGAAAAAGGGAATGCGTTTTATTACATACAGTTATGACAGTAAATTCATAAAAGACGGATTCAATAATGCTATCTCGAAATTACGAGGATTTACTAATTGAAAAAGATATAGATATAATTAGTTAATATAATAGGGAGGTGAATTTTATGGTTTGGAAATAATTGTTGAACTTAGAGTATACCAAATCAACTATTTCTAAATATGACACCTACAAAATTACTACAAATAGTAGCCTTGCTTTTTTTTCCATTCCTGATGTATGGACAAATGGAACAGCCAAATATTCTTTGGATAGTAAGCGAGGATAATAGTCCTTTTATCGGAGCTTATGGGGATGAATTTGCCACGACTCCCAATATCGATCAAATGGCACGAGAAGGTATTTTATATGAAAACGCCTTTGCAAGTGCACCCGTCTGTGCTCCGGCCCGATCAACTTTAATTACTGGTGTTTATCCTCCTTCTATGGGTACTCAACACATGCGTAGCAGGTATCCAATTCCTGATATGATTCGTTTTTTCCCTGAGTTTTTGAAAAAGGCAGGATATTATACAACGAATAATTCCAAGACGGATTACAATACTTCTGATGCGGAAGATCGAATTCCGTTTGCCTGGGATGAATCCAGTGGAAAAGCCACCTATGAAAATAAAAATAAAGGACAACCTTTTTTCGCTGTATTTAATATCGGGATTTCTCACGAAAGCTCTATTCATAAATCAATGGATGAATTGAATCACGATCCGGATGAGGTCCCGATTCCCCCGTATCATCCAGAAACTCCTGAAATGAAACACGATTGGGCCCAGTATTACGATAAGGTACAAGCTATGGATGCTCGTGTGGGAGAGATCCTTCGTGAATTAGAGGAATCGGGATATGCGGATAATACGATCGTTTTTTATTACAGTGATCATGGAGGAATTCTTGGGAGAAGTAAAAGGTTTATGTTTGATTCTGGTCTGCATGTGCCTTTGGTTATTCGATTCCCAGAAAAATATAGAGAGATTGCTCCGGGTGGACCGGGGACCCGAACGGATAGATTAGTATCTTTTGTTGATTTTGCACCTACGGTTTTGAGTTTGGCAGGAGTTCCTATTCCCCAATATATGCAGGGTAAAGCCTTTCTCGGAAGCCAGGAAGAGAAACCGCGGGAATATGCCTATAGTTTTCGCGGTCGAATGGATGAAAGGATTGATATGAGTCGTACAGTGAGGGATAAAAAATACAGGTATATTCGTAATTACCTTCCCCACAAAATTTATGGTCAGTATTTGGGGTATTTATGGCGGGCACCTTCCATGCGTTCATGGGAGAGAGAATATCAGGCTGGTAATCTGGATGAAATACAATCACAGTTCTGGAATCCAAAACCGGTGGAAGAATTGTTTGATATAGAGGCAGATCCTCATAACGTAAATAACCTTGCTAAGGATCCTGCCTATAAATCAACATTGAATAGAATGCGAAAAGCCAATGAAAAATGGATGAAACGCATCCGTGATGTAGGGTTTATACCTGAAGCTATGCTGTCTGATCTGGCTTCCCAGGTTCCGCTATATGACTACAGTAGAAGTGGGGATTATCCAATTGCCAACGTCAATAAAATAGTTGGAAAAATAACCCGGGGAGATAAAAAGACCATTGAAAAAAATCTTACTTCAGAAAACCCGGTCTTGAGATATTGGGCTGCCACAGGTGTTACTATGTATATTGATAAAGTAGATATTTCTGCTGAGAAAGTAAGAGGCTTGATGAATGATGAATATCCTGCGGTAAGAATTGCAGCAGCTGAGGCTTTATTTCATTTAGGAGAATCCGGAAGTGCAGTAACTGTTTTAGCGGAAAGCATGGAGGAGGACAATTTAATGGCCAGGGTACAAGCTATAAATGTCTTGGAAACCATGGGGGAAGAAGCGAGGCCTGCTGTTCCTGCTGTTCAGGAGATTATTCCTGAGGATGATGAAAACAGGGATTACGATGTCCGTGCGGCAAGACGTTTAGTTGACAAGCTTCAGTAGGCCAGGGGGCTTAATATAATTACTTTTCTTAATTCCGAACATCTTTAAGGGGGTTTCACCCTTTAATATCTGTAAAGAGACAATTATCAGGGCTATGCCGGGAACAAGTTAATATCAGAAGATTTTGTCATACTGGGGTATGAAACATTACAGTACAGGTTTTATTACTGTGAGGGAAAAATTTGGATTGTATGCAAAGATGAAATTGAATTTTGAGGAAATAAGCACAAGGATTTTGATGTCTTTTAACTATGAAGAAAAAACAATTTCTAAAATTATCATTAGTATAATGCATTCAATTTATGAGTTCATCGATAATCCTGATGTTAATGTTGTGGGATTCAGTAGTATATCTTCACGTTTCTTCTTACTATAGGAAGAGGGATATAAGAGTACAAAATTGAATATAGAGAAGCCCCTAAACCGGTGCTCATTGGATAATTAACTATGGTGGTCAATAAATAATTTTAGTATCATTTAATTTGATGATAATAGTCTAATCAATTCCTATCTACAGTTCAATGTATATTAAAAGCTTTAGCCGGGTTTTCTTTAAGTAAGCAATTAAAGTCAAAATCAGTAAAACCCGATGCTTTCAGTTGGGGTATGATTTTCTCAAAAATATTGGTGTACGGAGTGATTTCTTGCTTTGACTTTTGAGGATCAAACCATCCGGCATCATGGGAAATTAATATTTTATCAAGAATATCGTTTTCTTTGGCCCACTGGAGTTTGGTATTATATGAATTTGTATTCCAGCCCATTCCATCAAGGCTAATCCAGCAGCCTTCTTCAGCTGCCTTTTTATACTCTTTTGGATTGGTTTCATTTTGTGCATGGACCCATATAAATGCTGAGGGGGAAACTCCTGTTTTTTTCAGTATTTCTAATTGCGGCCAGAGACCCTTTGCTTTTCCTGTATGAGAGGCAATGGTTAAACCGGTTTGCAGGTGGGTTAAAGCAGCGGCTTTCACCAATTTCTGATGCATTGGATGCAGAGGATCTTTAGCATCTACGCCTATCTTGATAAAACCTGGTTTTATACCTGAATCCCCAATCCCATTTTCGAATTCATCAATCCATATATCGGCTATTTCTTCTGCTGAAAGATCAAATGCAATTTTCGGGATGTATTTATTATTTACAGCTCCATAAAATCCAGTGTTAGTTAGTATTTGTATCCCGGAAAGTCTCGATAATTCTTTTAGTAAATTGGGATCTCGTCCCAGGAAATTAGGAGTAGCATCGACAAAATATTTAACCCCCCATTTATGCAATTCCTTTAGTTTTGGTAGGATGGTATTTATCACTTCCGATTGTGAATAGTCGTCTTTATTAATTTTCATTGCCCCTATAAAATCTACTAGAATATGTTCATGGGATAACCAAATTTCCCCCTCTGTAGGGTACTTATTTATTTTTCCCTCAACAGTATAATAGGTGTAGGGTGATTTACAGGAATAACTGATGATCAATACAAGTAATATTATTCTATCTATACCATTCATGAAGATTACTTAATTTTTTTACATTTCTTAATCTACAACTAATTTTGTAATCCGGAAGAAAATCGGTTGCAAGAGTTTTCACGGGAAAAAACCGAGGAATTAAAACCTATGGATTCGTGAAATAATTATTTCTTAATTTAACTTGTCATTGGTTCTAATTATATTGCAGAATGAATACAAGCCTAAATATCTTTATATTACTGTTATCGCTGGTTATTACTTCAAATGCACAGAATAATGGAGTCACCACTACAATGCCTGAAAAAGGTTTATGTGCTCATAGGGGTGATATGACTAAATATCCTGAGAATACATTACTTGCATTGGTGTCAGCTGCTGAAAGCGGGGCTCATATGATAGAATTTGATGTGCGACTTACCGCAGATAAAAAATTGGTAATTATGCACGACGCGACAGTGGATCGTACGACGAATGGATCGGGAATGGTTTCAGAAATGCAATTTGATGAAATACGGAAATTGGATGCCGGGGGATGGATGTCTGATGAATTCAGGAGTTTACGTGTTCCTACATTTCAGGAAGTATTAGAGAGAATGCCTGTTAATGTTTGGTTGAATATTCATATCAAAGGTGACCCATTAATCGGTAAATTGGTGGCGCAAGATGTCATGAAGCAAAATAGACTTCACCAATCTTTTTTGGCTTGTAGTAAGGATGTTGCACTAGAAGCCAAAAAAATTAGTGAAGAGATTAAGATCTGTAATATGGATCGGCAAGACTCTAATTGGGATTATGTCAATCAAACTATTGCCAGGAACAGTGACTTTATACAATTGAAAGGAGATATCTCTCCGGTGTATAAAAGTATGGTGGAGAAGTTACTTGAGTCCGGAGTGCAAATAAATTATTTTGGAACGGATGATGAAACAGAATTAAATCAATTATTTGGATACGGTGTGCAGTTTCCCCTGGTAAATGACTATTCTCAGTCTATTCAAATTGCTGAAAAGTTAGGAGTTGTAAGAAATATCCCGGAATTTTTTAATGAATAGATTTTTTGTTAATGGAGAACAGGGCCAATAGGTAGTGAGGCGAGAATTTTACCTTCAATATCAACCATCTCATTGTATCTCTGTTCAACAGTATTCTGATCGAAATAATTTAGCGCCAATCGCAAGAACATTTCACCATGTCGGGCTTCGGATTTGTAAATAAGGTCATAAAATTTTACCAGTTCAGGGTCTTTACAGTTTTCTGCTATAAGTTTAAACCTTTCAAACCCCCGATTTTCTACCAAAGCTGCTATTATCAAGCGGTCCAATAATCCCTGATCTCTTCCTCCGCGAATATTTTTTAGTAACTGATCTACATAGGCATCTTTATTCATTTTTCGGTTCAGGGGGACTCCGCGTTCACGCATGATCCAAAAGACCTTTCTGAAATGATCGAGTTCTTCGATTCCCGTATGAATTAATTCATCCAGAATTTCATCCCGATCCGGGTATTTTGCCACCAGGCTCATAGCCATTCCACTGGCTTTCCTTTCACAGTCTGCGTGGTCTTTTAAAAATTCATCAAAATCTGCCAAAACAGCTTTGACCCATTCTGGATTGGATGGTTCTAATTCTTTTATTTGAAAATCCGGCATTTTACTCTGATTTTTACGTTTACACAAAAAAGTTACTTTTGAGCAAAACGCAAAATATTTCAGATGTTTTTAAGAATTACAAAGAACGGTTTCTTTACTGGCCCGAATATGAAATTTCTTATTCCACAGAAGGCCCCGAGACCATTGTTGTTATCCCGGCGTATCATGAGGATCAGTTGTTGACTACTCTTGAATCCCTGGATCAGAATAAAATCGGTAATAAAAAGGTAATAGTGTTAGTGGTCCTTAATTACCCGGTGAAATTGGGTGAAAAATGGGCGGAATTTCATCATGTTCAATATGAAATACTAAACAAAAGTAAAAAATTTTATAAAAGTTTTGAACTACAGGTTATTCAGGCTTTTGATTTGCCGGAGAAAAGGACTGGTGTAGGAGCAGCACGGAAAATCGGAATGGATCAGGCATTGAAAATATTTGCAGATTCCGGGTCCGACGGTATAATTATGTGTCTGGATGGCGATTGCACCGTATCGCAAGATTACTTACGTACTTGTACAGCCTATTTTGCAGACCATAAATGTAATACACTTGTAGTTCCTTTTGAACACCCGACAAATAATTTAGATCTCCTTTTACGTGAAGGAATCCTAGCCTATGAGCTGCATCTCAGGTATTACAAAAATGCATTAAAATGGACGGGTTTTCCCTATGCATATCATACTGTAGGGAGTAGCATGGGAGTCAGAGCTTCTGTGTATGGAAAGTTAGGTGGTATGAATCGAAGACGGGCTGGTGAGGATTTTTATTTTTTAAATAAATGCTTTGCTTATGGGGGTGTCATTGAGATGTCTGGAGCTACTGTGTATCCATCTGCCCGGGTTTCGGACCGTGTCCCTTTTGGTACGGGAAGGGCTCAGGAGGAATGGATGAAAAACAAGCGGTATAAAAATACATATCATTTTGATTGTTGGAGGGATTTGAAATTGGTATTTATGGGAATTGATACATTGAATCAACAATATGAACTTCAAAATGTACCTGAATATGTGCTATCTTTTTTTCAAGAGATAAATTTTGTGGAAAGAATCCATCAAATTCAGTCTGGAAGCAATAATCCTGGCAGCTTTATAAAGAACTTTTATCATTGGTTCGATGGTTTTTTGGTAATGAAGTTTCTGAATTATCTGCGAGATAGTGTGCATGGAGAAATGGATGTCGTGGAAGCAGCTGAAGAGTTGGCAAAACAAATAGATCTACCAATAGAGGATGGGATTGGTCTGGAATTATGTCTTGATACGTATAGGGAATTAGATAAGAGGTAAGTGGATGAACCTAAATAAAATCCCCCTTTCAAGATGAAAGAGGGATAAGATAAAATCAGTTATTTTGTCCGCCCATTTTTTGTTGGACTTTCTTTTGTAGTTCCGGATCTTGCTGCAAGGCCAGATAAATTTCATTAAATCTCTGGACACTAAGGTCGTGTTCAGCTATTTCTGCTTCGATTTTTTTATTGGCTTCTAATTGCACTTTTTGAACCTCTTGTTGAGCTTCTTTAAATTTTTTCATTTCTTCTTCTCCCAAATCTGGTTTTTTCCCTTGTTGTTGAGTTTGAGAAATTTGCATGAAACTTTGCGGATCCATACCGGCTCCTTCAATAGCTTTAACCATTTTAGGTTGTGCTTCCTGATTTACTTTTTCAACGGTTTTCATAGCATTCACAAATTTATCAATATCCTGGTCAGTTACTTCTGTGACTGGTTGTTGTTGGGGTAGCTGTTGTCCGTGCGCGGTAATGGTTGCTACAGCCAAAAATAAAATTGTGAAAACTTTTCCTAAATAATTCATTTAATAATATTTTTCAATGATGTAAATTATTGATTTTCAATATGACGGTAAATTAAATTTCACTCATATCGGATCAATACGAATTTTGATCAAATTGGGAAGGTAAATGAATTCAATAGGAATGGAGAAAGAGGAATAAATTTAGGGTATTTTTAAATTACTATTTAGATTATTTTAGTATTAATTTAACATTTTAATTATAATAAAACCAGGTTGATTTTAGCCTACAGCCTAAACTTGCATTGGTTTTGCTGTGAGCATGAGGCAAAAAAAGTCCCGAAGGGACCACTTTGTGGCGGGTAAATCCCTAGTTACGAAGAATATTTTTTTACCAAGTATTTGCAGAAAACAAGCCTGTCATGTAAAATACAATCTTATAGGGTAATTTAGAATAAGCCGTATTAATAAAACTTAATCAATATTAATACGGCTTATATTTTTATGACCGAGTTTGTAAAATGCTAAATATGCAATGGTCTATTATCAGTAGCGGCCAGCGCAGCTTCTTTGACGGCTTCCGTATAAGTAGGATGTGCATGTGACATCCTGGAAATATCTTCAGCAGAAGCTCTAAATTCCATAGCTGTTACTGCTTCGGCAATGATATCTGCTGTTCGGGGTCCGACCATATGTATACCCAGGACTTCATCCGTAGTTTTTTCTGCAAGCACTTTTATCATACCTTCTGTGTCACCACTTGCCCGGCTTCTTCCGAGGGCTTTAAATGGGAATTTTCCGGATTTATATTCTATTCCTTTTTCTTTTAATTGTTCTTCGGTATAGCCTACCGCAGCTACTTCAGGCCAGGTATATACTACACCTGGTATTAAATTGTAGTTGATGTGGGGTTTTTGGCCAGCCAGTTTTTCTGTTACAAGAATTCCCTCTTCTTCGGCTTTATGTGCTAGCATGGCCCCGCCTATAACATCTCCTATAGCGTAAATATTGTCTAATTTTGTTTGCAGCCCTTCATTTACCGGTATAAAACCATTATTATCCACTTCAATTCCTACGTTTTCCAGCCCGAGATTGTCCGTATATGGTCTTCTTCCAATAGCTACTAAACAATAATCATATCTGTCTTTTATAGGTTCTCCACCTTTTACAGGTTCAAATGTAACGGTCGCACTTTTCTTATTGGGTTGTACATCGGTCACTTTATGTTTTAGGTAAAAGCTTATCCCCTGTTTTTTAAGCGCCCTCATCAATTCTTTGCTACAGTCTTTGTCCATAGTCGGAATTATTCTATCCTGAAACTCAACGACTTTTACCTCTGTTCCTATTCTGGAAAATACTGAACCTAATTCAAGGCCGATAACACCACCACCTACAATTAACATAGATTTAGGGACTTCCTTGATATTAAGTGCTTCTGTGGAAGTAATAACTCTTTTTTTGTCGTAATTGAACATTGCAGGAGTAGTTGGTTTTGAACCGGTTGCAATAATTATATATTTTGTTTCTATCGTTTCTTCTTTACCATCATGATAAGAAATTTTTACCTTGTTTTTCCCTTCGATGGTTCCATGACCATGTTTGACGGTTATTTTATTTTTATTCATAAGGAAGTCGATCCCATCGCAAGTTTGTTTTACAACTTCGTCCTTTCGATCAATCATCCTGGCCATATCAAGTTCTAAATTTCCGGTAGATATTCCAAAATCCTCAAACTTGTGTTTGGCCGCATAAAAATGTTCTGATGAATCAAGTAAAGCCTTGGAGGGAATACATCCTACATTTAAACACGTACCTCCCAGGGTTGCATATTTTTCTATAATCAAAGTATTGAATCCTAATTGAGCGGCTCGTATGGCCGCTACATATCCTCCGGGACCGGAACCGATAACGGTGACATCATATGTCATTTTCAGTGTATTTTGTTAGTTTAGTAAAATTATTTTTTTGATTGCTTGCCCTTACCATTATTGGATCTGTTATTTTTATTCCTTTGATTTTTTCGCGGACCTTTGTTTCTTTTATTTGATCTGTTACCGCGTCTTTTTTTCTTTTGCTTTTTTTCTTCAGGGAGTTCTATAATACCGGTAAGATTTTCCTCAAATCCTACTTCAATATTTTGTTCTGAAAAATCAACAAATTGTTTTTCTTCAAATTGATCAGGCAATTCATTGTTGCGGTTGGCTTGTAGTATTTTCTTTACGGTTTGTGGGTCAAGCGCCAATATAGTCGTCTTTCCCATTTTATCTGTAAAACTGTAATACATTGTCCTTTTAAATATATCAGTTTTGACAAGTTCTGCTGAACCTATTTTAGTCTTTATATATTTTGCTTTCGATGGATATTCTCTTAGTGCTTCTATGTACATATCGAGTTCATAGTTTAAGCAGCATTTTAACCGTCCGCATTGACCGGTTAATTTTGATTGGTTGAGTGCCAGGTTCTGGTATCTAGCAGCAGATGTAGTTACTGATGAGAAATTTGTCAACCAGGTTGAACAGCATAACTCTCTTCCACAGGAACCTATTCCTCCTACTAATGCAGATTCTTGTCTGCTTCCGATTTGTCTCATTTCAACCTTGATATGGAACTCCCGCGCATATTGTTTAATGAGTTCCCGGAAGTCGACCCGACCATTAGCTATAAAATAAAAAGTAGCTTTTTTTAAGTCTGCCTGATATTCAATGTCTGAAATTTTCATATCCAGATCCAGTGACCTGGCTATGGCACGTGCACGTACAAGTGTCCTTTTTTCTACTTCACGGGCCCGGTCATTACTTGTCAGGTCTTTATCAGTGGCTGTGCGTATAATACGATTAAAACTATTCTGAAGGGATATATTTTTCTTCTTAAGTTGTAATTTAACCAACTCACCACTTAGGCTAATCTGTCCGACATCAAACCCATTACCTGTATCCACCGTTACCATATCTCCGGTGGAAACATCCAATCTCTCCGGTTTTCTATAAAAATATTTATGTGTACCTTTTTTAAAACTTACTTCGACTATATTAAATTCATCTATATCATTAATATCGTATGTTGTCAGCCAATCAAAGGTATTAAGTTTATTACATCCTCCAGTGCTGCAATTCCCATTACTTTTACATCCGGCTGGTTTCCCACCGCCACTTCCACAAGATTCACATCCCATAATTTCATTTCTAATTTATATTGCGTTAATATTATTTTCTAACTTCTTTTAATCAATTTCTTATAATCTAATATAAGATTAGTTGCCAATATTTTTTTATTGGCATTTTGATTCATGGAGCCAATATAGTGATCAATTTGCTCAACTAATCTAAATACTTCTAAAAATCGAACATTATTAAAAAGCCAATTTGCTGCTTTTTGTTCAGATCGAAGTAATCTTTTAATATAGTTACGTTGGTTATGTCCCGCTATGGCTTCGCGAAAAAAATGAAGTTGGTACTGAAGGAATTGTATAAATTGACCTGTATTTAATTTTTGAATGTTTTCGACCCATTTCATCATTTCCAATCCATTGCCCTGATAAGCAGTTCTCAATCCCGACAAAAGATATTCTGAGAAAAGATGTTCTTTACTGGTCAGAATATTGATGACTTCAGATATACTTCCATCCCCCAGATTTACCGCCTCTTTTATCTCATTACTGTCGCCCAATTCTCGCTGCGAACAATAATCCATTATTTCTGTGTCAGAAGCCGGCGGAATATCTATTTGTTGAAGTCTTGATAGAATAGTTGGAAGAATTTGATTTTTGTTGTAAGCAATAAATATAAAATAAGTATCATCGGTTGGTTCTTCAATGATCTTTAATAATCGATTACCTTCTTTTTCAAGTAGTTCAGTACCCCAAATAAAAAATATTTTTTTTCCCCCTTCATAGGATTTAAGGTTATATGTTTGAAGAATATCATCACATTGCTTTTTGGTGATGTTGGGTTTACTGGTAGTCCCCAGGTGATTGGCCCAGGAATTGATATTGAAGTAGTCATTTCCTTCTATAAAAATTCGCCATTCCGATAGTATGTTTTTAGTGATTTGGTTGGATTCGTAAGTAGGAACCGTAAGGTGAAGGTCAGGATATATCCAATGATTAAGCCGTTTACAATTTTTACATCTTAGACAAGGTCTGCCATTCTCTGGTGTAGAACACAAAAGTCGTAGAGTATAATAAAAGGCCTCTAAAAAAATCCCTCTCCCTTCTTTGCCTGAAAATAATATGGCATGAGGTGCTCTGTCATTTTCGATAAGCGAATTCAGATGACTTCTTATAACATCGGTTCCTATGGCAGATAAAATATTCAGTTTTACTTATTTTTTTAATGAACAATCCAAACTATTTTACAGCTTGCGTTTTATACATGAAAAGGAACGATTAAATAACGAAATTGATTTTGTGCAAACAAATTGAAAAATGTTTTATTGAAAGGCACATATTTTATTTAATCTAGCTTTACATTTGTCAAAAATAACGACTTTATATGAGAATTGCTGTGATTAGAAAAGGCCATTTTAATGCGGCTCATCAATTATACGTTCCTTCCTGGACCCGGGAAAAAAATGAAAGGATATTTGGGAAATGCGCCAATCCTAATTTCCATGGTCATAATTATGAACTGGAAGTTACAGTGATTGGGGAAATTGATCCTGTGACGGGAATGTTGATCAATTTAAAAACTTTAAAGGATATTATCACAGAACACATAGAGGAATATTTTGACCATAAAAACCTAAATCTGGAATTCGAAGAATTTAAAGATAGTCCCCCTACAACAGAGAATCTTTGTATTGTAATTTACAATCGACTGAGAACCGTACTTGATGAAAAATACGACGTAAAAGTCAGACTATCCGAAACACCAAGAAATTTCGCTGAATATCCAGTTAATTAAGATTGCCATCCATACGTGGAGTAGCAGACTGAACTCATAAGTTTTTATTTGATCCGGTTGGCAAGTTAAAATTATGACAAATTCGCGATAAAGTTTTTTGCCGTATTTTTCAATTCACGTTGCTTTTTAGAATCAAATCTATCATAAGTAGATAAAAGGACTTTCATTCTGGGGTTAGTTGTGAAGTAATCCCGATGCTTTTCCATATAACTCCAAAATAGACCGTCCCAAATTTTGGTCCAATCACCATTTTTGTAGTCGCTCATTTTGAGAATGTAATTACTTCCGCTAATATAGGGTTTGGTCGACATTAATCCTCCGTCGGCAAATTGACTCATCCCATATACATTAGGAACCATTACCCAATCGTATGCATCGATGAATAATTCCATAAACCATTTGTATATATCATTAGGATTGATTTCACAAAGTAGCATAAAATTACCGAGTATCATAAGTCTTTCTATGTGATGGCAATACCCGGATTTTAATACTTTGGAAATGGTTTTGTCAAATGGCAGAATCCCGGTTTCGCCTCGATAAAAAGATTGGGGCATTTTACGAGTGAAGCCCCAAAAGTTTTTAGTCCTTTCTACCCTCCCTCTATATCTATATACCCCCCTTATAAATTCTCTCCACCCCAATATTTGCCGAATAAAGCCTTCTGTCGAATTGAGGGGGATTTCGTGTTTTTTTGAATAGGATAATGCTTCGTTAATTACGAATTGAGGGGTTAGTAATCCTGTATTTAAGAGTGGGCTAAGGACACTATGGTGGAGCAAAGATTCAGCTTCTACAATAGCATCTTCGTAGTCCCCAAAATGTAAATATCGCTCTTTTAAAAAATCCTGAAACCAAATCTCAGCATCTTCAAAAGAAATGGGATACAGGGGGGTGGGGCCTACCGTACCCAAATTATTAGGGAAGAATTTTTCCGTATAATTAATAGCTTCATCGAATACATCATTCGATAAAAATTTTTCAATGGATGGAGGCGACTTTTTAGCAGGATATTTCTTTCGGTTTTCTTTGTCATAACTCCAATGTCCCCCTTTAGGACGTGCAGTCCCCTTTTCTATTAATATGTTATATTTTTTTCGAAGTTTTATATAAAAGTCAGTTTGAAAGTATGGGGGGTGAGCAGCTTCAAAATAATCCTCCAGATCTTCAATACTATTAATAAATATCGGGTTGTTCTTTATCGATATGGTAAGGTTACAATATTTGGCAGTATATTTTATCCTTTCTAGTAACCAGTCGTCCTCGGGGTCAATAATTTGTATTTGTTCGTGCCCTTCTTCTGATATATGCTTTATTAATTTCCTGACATCAGAAAGTGGATTTTGAGCATCAATATAGATGATTTCCTTACATGTAGGCTGAATGTAGTTTACATATGTTTTCATCGTTGCCCGATGAAAAGCGATTTTTTGTTTGTGAAAATTATACTGATTGAAAAACAAGTATTCTTCAACAATAAAAACCTTATAATTAGAAGCAATTAATGGGTTCTTTTTGAAAAGTTGATGGGGAAAAACAATGCTTACCATTTACTCAAACTAAATGTTTATTATTTTATTGATTCATCCCAATTAATATATAAAATCCTATTTTAAACTGAAAGTCTTTGCCGGTAAAGACTTTTTTAATAGGGCACCCTACTCTAAAAATCCTTATCTTCCCTAATCCCGCTACCATGTAATGAAACATTCGGAATATTTTTTTCCTCCTACTTACAGAAAGTCTGTTTCAATTTTTTGCGTACCATGTACAGGTAGCTGTATTTCACAATTTGGTTCGTATACGTTTTTTTAATTTTATGAGAATGTTGGTAATTCGTGAGGGCGCGCGTATGGATATTCTTTGATTTTGGAGATTTTGTAATAAGAATTAAGTCCTGCGATGCCAATATTCGATACCAGGTCCAGCCTTATATTTCCTTTGTCGTCTACTATCTCTTTATCCACAAATAAATGAACAATCTCCCCGATTATCATTTTAGTACCGTTAATTTTAATGGGTATTTCTTCAACAAATTTAAGTCCCAATTTTATTTTACTCTCCATGACGAAAGGGGCCGGAAATTCATCTTTGAATTCAGGGGTCAGACTGCATCGTTCAAACTCAGAAACGTGGGGTTCAAATTTAGCAGAAGTGAAATGGGCATTTTCAACAAAGGATTCCTGAATGTGATTTATTGTATAATATCCAGTGGATAATATATTGTCATAAGTATCGCGTTTTACTTTTTCATTGGGTCGGCAGATAAAACCCAAGTAAGGAGGGTTGCTGCCTAAGTGGAGAACAGAGCTAAATATTGCCAGGTTGAGATTTCCCTCATTCGTCTGAGTTCCTATAAGGTTACCGGGTTTAATACCGGATACAGAATTTATCAAATTAATCCTGAAGATCTTTTCCATTTCGTCGATATCCTTTCTTGTAAAATGATTCATTTCTCTGTTAACTTTTTAATGAGTCCAGTAAATATAATTCCGTGAAAAGGCAAAACTGCATACCAATACAGTCTGCCGGCTATTCCTTTGGGGCGAAAAGTGGCCGTTTGGATTAATTGATTATCAGAAATTTGAAAATCCAACCATGCTTCTCCCGGGAGTTTCATTTCTGCAAAAAGCAACAACCGTCCTTCTTCCTGGTTTGCATAAATTACTCTCCAAAAATCAACGACATCACCGGAATTGATTTGATTGGGATTTGTTCGCCCCCTTCTTAATCCCACTCCACCCGACAGTTTATCCATTGTGCCTCTTATGCGCCACAGGAAATTACCATAATACCAACCTGTGTCCCCACCAATGGACCAAAGCTTTTTAATGCAACTTTCCCGGTTTTGAAAGGAACGTTGTCTTTTATCTTTAAAGCAACCAAATGTAGGAACATTTATAAACTCCGAGAGGTCTTCTGAAATTCTACCACTTATAAGAGAATCTTTCCAGCTTGAAACAATGGCATTTGATTCGATAGCAGAAAACGTCCTTTTTAAAGCCTGATTATATGAAATGGGGGAGTGATCAAGAATGGTATTTATTGTATTATTTCTGCAGGTTACTTCCACTTTCATGCTTTCGACCAGGGCGGTGGCGAGTTTGTAGGAAGTGGAGGTCACAAAATATAACCAATATGACGAAAGTTTTGGCGTCATTACGGGGACTGTAAGTATTATTCTTTTCAGATTTCTTACACGGGCGTATTCCATAAGCATTTGCTTATACGTAAGAATGTCCGGACTTCCTATATCAAAATTTTTATTGAATGTTTCTGGATGGTTTAATGTCTTTATCAGCATGGAAAGTACGTCAATTATAGCTATTGGCTGGCATTTCGTTTTTAGCCATTTTGGTGCTATCATAACAGGAAGTTTTTCTACCAAATCTCTTATTATTTCAAAAGAAGCACTTCCGGAACCTATAATAATACCAGCCCTTAAGGCAGTAAAATGATATAACCCCTGATTCAAAATCTTTTCTACTTTAAGCCTTGATTCTAAATGATTAGAAAGGGGTTGCTGATTGGCAATGCCACTTAGATATATTACATGGTTGACTTCTGTTTTATTAAGTTGGTCTTTAAAGTTGGATGCACACTGTAATTCCAACTCTTTATATACAGCTGAGGAAGACATAGAATGGATGAGGTAATAAGCGGCATCAATGTCTTTGGGTATTTTACGAAGGCTCTCCCTGTTCAGGAAATCTACTTCTATTGGTGTTACATTTTCACCCCGTATTCCATTGGGTTTTTGAAATCTTTCGAGATCTCTAACACAACAAATTACTTCGTGACCTTCACTGAGAAGTAAGGGTAATAAACGTTTACCAATATAGCCTGTAGCACCAGTCAAAAGTATTTTCATCAGAGATCTTGAGTTTTAAATCTGAAAGCTCGTAAGCCGGTGAAAATTATTTATTAAAGCAAGAATATTAAAAATAGGTAATTCAAATTTAATATTTACCAGTATTGTTTTACGTATAAGATTACCAAATAGTTTGCAAGAGTGGTTTAAATTCGAATAGAATTTTATTTAAAAAACCAAAAATAATGCAGCTGTTTCTATAGCCCAGTCGAGATCTTTACCGAAGATTATCCTACCGAGGAAGAGTGGGTTTAGTCAAGATGAACAATTTTAATAGCATTTGTTTGCTTGATATAATACAATCGGTGTATCGGTTGATTTTTAAGATAGTATTGAAGATTTTTTCTCTGTTGACAGCATCTTTTTAAATCTTTTAATTTTTAAATATTATTTATTTCTGGATTAGCATTTTTTGAAATGTATTTGATCGCTTGTTTCTGTTCATAAAAAGCAAAATCTTTATATCGGCCATGCACACTAATTATTTCATCGATAGCTTTGGTTACCAGCTCCCTGTTTTCCCAACTGTTTAGTTCCTTAATGACTGTTTCTAAACAACCTTTTTTATAGGATATTTGGCCGAGTACGTGGACCAGGGTGTTTCGTACCCTCGAAGTAGGATCATTCTGAAGTTTTTTTAGCATTGGAAGGATATCCTGGGGATGAGTTCGGCCGCGGAGTTCGATCCCATGACAAATTTCCCTGCGAATTTCTTTATCGGGATGGAGTAGGTATTGATTCGCCCAATTAAGTACTGGCAGCGGATTTTTCTGGCCCATTTTTTTAATGGAACCAATGACGGCATTTCTAACCCGGTGATGGGAGTCAAAAAGCCCTTTGGCGAAAAATTCTTCAACGCTTGAGAAATCACTTTTCCCGATTTCTCCGGAAGCATTTATGACCGTTTGCCTTATTTTGTCGGAACCTGATTCAAATAGGTTATGTAAAAATTTAAGGATCGTATTTCTCCATTTAATACTAATTAAATACAATTTCCCCGTTTCCAGATAGGCTGCTTTTCTGATATACGTGTCTTCATCAGAGTAGAAATGTATGAATTGGGAATCAGTATTATCACGAAGGTCTTTTTTAAGTTTCCGGTTAATAGTTTTTACCAATTTAGATCGTTCTTCTTTAGATAAGTCATAAAATCCCATGATTATTTTTATTTATTGTTTCCCAAGTGTTGTATTCATCAGGATCTTTTCTCAAAGGGGATAATAATACCCTTCTCTGTATAATCTTTAAGGCCTTTTAATAGTAATGCCCAGCAATAGGAAGATACACGAAAATGAGAATTACACTCGGGCCATCCTTTATGGGAAAACATCACCAGGGTCCCGTTTTTACTTTCTTTTAATTCAAACCCAAAAGAAGTGAGGTCCCAATCGGGCTCGGATTTTGTCATCTTAATAAAAAAAGATTTACTCTCTTTTAATTGCGATACTTTGCCATACCAATTGTATTCAGGTGTAAAATAAAAATTATATTCTTCACCTAAAGCAGGAGTACCGGTGCATTTTAGAGGCCACCAATTTTGGAGATGTCGGGGATAGCTCACGGCTTCAAATACTTTTTTGGGACTGGAATTAATTGTTAAATCATGGTAGATGGAGAAGTTTTCTTGATTCATTACTGTAGTTTTTATATTTGTGTGTATAGATTTCTTTGTTAAAGTACAATAATTCTATCGGTTATCTGGATCAGTGATTATAAAGGGCTCTGATAGCTTTATAGGTGACTATATTGGTGTCCTATAATGAGGGTGAAATATTTATAACAACTGAGCTATGCCAGCGTCAAAATTTACAAGCGAGATTGAACCAGATCTTATTTTACTTCTAATGTCTGTGTCTTCAGGGGGGTGTGTAAAGAAATACTTCCTTAATCTGAGTTCGAAGGGTTTTTAGGATCAAGAGCATTTGAGAATAGAGAGGTTATACTAAAAAGGGCGAATACATAGAGGACTATTTAGAGATCATTTTAGGAAGAAGATCGTTGTTTTTAAACTTTTAACTCCGAAATACCCATTCTCAACCTTGAATCGAAAAGGAGAATTTTCTGCGTTCCCTTACCTTGTTTTATCCCGATAAAGCTTCTAGAAGCTGTCTTGTATATTCCCCATCCGCTCTTATGAACCTATAACTATTCGTTGAGCTCGGATTACTTGCCTTATCGGGTTCAAAAAGCAGAACAGTTAAGGACTTTCGTCTATTGTTTGGTTGGAAAGCCGGCATTTATTAATAATCCTCCCGGTCATTTTTAACTCGCCATTCTTTCATAACCTCCCATCCTTTGTCCCGAAGAGCATTTTGGGTGATAATCTTTCTTTTTGAATATTGCACATTGATTTCATCGTAAATAAACTGATCATCAAAACCAATCAAAGCAGCATCTTCCCGGGTATTTGCATAGATTAATTTATCAGGCCTGGCCCAATAAATAGCGCCCAGACACATCGGGCAAGGCTCACAAGAGGCAAATATTGTACATCCGGTTAACTGAAATGAATTTATTTTTTTACAAGCTTGTCGTATTGCTACAATTTCAGCATGTGCTGTTGGATCTTTGGTAGCTGTGACTTGATTGTAGCCACGGCCAATTATCGTTCCTGCTTCATCTACTACTATAGCGCCGAAAGGACCACCGGAATTGGATTCCATTCCTTTTTTGGCCAGGTTAATAGCCTCCTGGAGAAATTTTAATTCTTTTGAATTCATTTATTGTACCAGCTAAAGGTTAATAGCTTTAATTACCGGCCAATTGAACTTGACGTAAAATATAATCAAGGTAAATCATTGATAACTTTTTTGGTTTTTGGGGAGAATATACAAATCCATCGAGAAGTACTACTTCCTGGCTTTCTTCATCCAGAATAGCATAGGAAACAAAAGATCCTCCCATGAAATCGCCTACAATTTCCCAAATGCCTCTGGCCCGCAAGGCATATTTATCATCTATTTCTACTTGATTAATATACAGGGGTAAATCCTCATCGTTAATTTGCATGAAAGTACCTTCAATAGTAGAAGAAACATACCGTCCCAAACGATCTCTCATTTCTTTAAACCCTTGTCTGGAGAACTCTTCTGGATTTTTATAAGGTTTTTTTGTAATGAGGATAGACCTACTAATATCAGGAATTTCCTGACGCAACCATATCATTGAATCTGTTTCCAGAGCTGTTACATAGTCTGCCGGAATAGGCAAGTCAACTCCAAATTTTGCATTGATTTTTTCTGTTATACTATTATTAATACCCTGAACAAAAACAGTGGAACGTATCATTCCCTGGTAAAACTTTTCAACTTCACGTGCAACTGATGGAAATGATTTTTTTATTTCCTTTTGCAGTGCTGATTCATTTGGCCCGTAGATATAAATTAGAAGTTGGTCCTGGGCCCATTTGTCCCTGCCCACTTTGACTCCTGAAGCTTTTTCTTCCAATGTTCCTTTAAAATCTTTCTTTACCATATCTACCAGCGGGTTATTTTTGCTTAGATCCGCAAGAATAAGAAAGCATTTTAGCTGTCTGAGTACTGGTTGCGCATCCAGGTCTTCGGCTACATAAGGTCTCAATTCAAAATATGGTTCTGGCTGGGGAAGGATTGGGTATGCCTGCCCGTACTGAAAATCCAGCGTATCCATAGTAGGTGAATTGATAAGGGCGTCTGTTGAAAGAACATTAACCTGATAAATTTTACCCATTGATTGTGGTTTGACAATAGGACCGGATGGACCGCCATTACCACACCCTGATATTAAAAGTATGCCGGAAAGTAGTATTATATGTAAAAGAATCAATTTTAAATTCATTTGGTCAATATTTCCTTACTACTTGATAGATGAAGAAAACCACACATTTGTTGTACACTATGAGATTTGTTCAATGATACTCTCTTCTGTAAGTCCTTCTGCTTCGGCTTTGTAATTTTTGACGATACGATGTCTTAATACGTATTTTGAAATTGCCTGAATATCTTCTATGTCCGGTGAATATTTCCCATTAATGGCAGCATGACATTTGGCGCCAAGAACCAAATATTGAGAAGCTCTGGGTCCAGCTCCCCATTGGATATAGTCTTTTACTATTTGCGGTGCAAGGTCTCCGGAAGGTCTTGTTTTGTGAACGAGTTTCACAGCATACTCCAAAACATTGTCGGCAATGGGGATTTTACGAATTAATTGTTGGAAATATGAAATTTCAGAACTCGTGAGAATATGATTGAGGTTTGATTGTTTTTCTCCGGTCGTCTCTCGTACAACTTTTAGTTCTTCTTCATAGCTGGGATATTCAAGCGTAATATTGAACATAAAGCGATCAAGCTGCGCTTCAGGAAGCGGATAGGTTCCCTCTTGTTCAATAGGATTTTGCGTTGCCAAAACAAAAAACGGTTTTGGGAGAGGGAAATTCTGACCGGAGATCGTAACTGATCTTTCTTGCATAGCTTCTAAAAGAGCCGCTTGAGTTTTGGGTGGCGTTCTATTAATCTCATCTGCCAATACAATATTTGAGAAAACAGGTCCTTTATTAAATTGAAATTGCCTGTTGTCTCCAAGTATTTCGGATCCGGTGATGTCAGATGGCATCAGGTCCGGAGTGAATTGAATTCTTTTAAACTCTAGATCCAGTACCTCTGCTATGGTACTTACCAATAAAGTTTTTGCCAGTCCGGGGACTCCGACTAGAAGGCTGTGACCATTGCTGAATAGGGAAATGATTACCGTTTCGATGACTTTTTCTTGTCCCACGATCACTTTACTGATCTCTGATCGCAATGCATTGTATTTTTGGGCAAGTTGGTCAACGGCTTCCTTATTGGACGAAAACTTTACTTCTTGCATGTATAAATATTATTATTGATTCTCAATTTTAACGAATATACAATCATTCAATTGCAATCCCATTGTAAATCTGAAATTGGATATGACTTATTGTTGTAAAAATCATAATGCCACCATTCTGTACGAATAGGAGTGAATCCAAATTTATGTAAGGTCTCTTTAAGTAACTTGCGATTTTCTAAAATGTTTTCTGGAAGTTGAAAGTAGTCCTGATGGGCTTGCTCTCCAAAAAAATCATATCCGGTGCCCATTGGTAATTCCTTCCCGTTTTTATCGATAAGAGTAAGGTCAACTGCACCACCCCTGTTGTGAACAGAACCTTTATCGGGGTTAGCTACGTATTGCGGATTAGGTACTTCTTGCCACAACTTGTATTGTACGGATTGGGGACGGTAGCAGTCAAAAACTTTAATTCGATACCCCATTTCCCGGAATTCTTTGTTCGCTAAGACCATTTTTTCAGCTACTTCTTCCCTTAAATAACACTTACCACAATCATACATTTGTTTATTCGTAAAATTGTTTGTGGTTGCATACCGAATATCCAGTTCGATAGTAGGGTCCAATTCTTGCACGTTAACAAATTTACTGGCAGTTGCTTTATCCTCCAGTATTGACTGGGACCAGGAATGACCTGTCCAAGTGAATAACAGGCATACGATTAATAATAATGCCATCATAGACCGATTTTGTTTACAAATTCTTCTTCTGTCATTATTTCAACCGTACCGAGTTTTTCAGCTTTTGCTAATTTAGATCCGGCATTCTTTCCGACTACTAAAATATTTAAATTTCCACTAACGGCAGATATGACTTTTGCACCTTGTTCTTCAGCCATTACTTGTGCTTCTTTTCGGGTGAAATTTTCCAAACTTCCAGTAAAAAGAATTGTCTTATCCTTAAATTCAGCATCTTCCCTGACTTCAATGGGTTTGTCCGCTTCTTTTTGGGACATATCCACACCGTATTTTTCCATTCTTTTTAGTAATTGAATATTTTCATCAAGTGAAAAGAATTCTGTAATGTTTTTTGCTAATACCGGACCTATATCTTTGATTTCCTGATACTTTTCCAAATCCCAATCTTGTAAGTCATAAATACTGGTGATATGGGAGGCTATAATTTTAGAAGCCTTTTTCCCGAGGTGATGTATACTTAAACTGTGTAGGATCCTGTGTAATGGGTTCTTTTTAGCTTTTTCAATACTGGACTTTATATTTGAAGCAGACTTTTCGCCAAATCCTTCCAGTTTTTCAATGGCTGAATAGTCTAGATTGTAGATGTCACTAATATCATGCAGGAACTTTAATTCAAAGAAATTAATAATATTGGATTTCCCCAACCCTTCTATATCCATCGCATCTTTAGATACATGAAATATCATTTTTTGTAGTACCTGAGCTGTGCAATTCGCATTGAGACAACGCCATGCTGCTTCATTCTCTTCCCGGATCAATGGGGTTCCGCACGCAGGGCAGGATGTTGGGAATTCAATTTTGACTTCTTCACCATTTCTAAGTTCCGGAAAAGATTTAACAATATAAGGTATGACATCCCCGGCCCGTTCAATAAGGATAGTATCATACAGCCGTATATCTTTCGCGGTAATAAAATCTTCATTGTGAAGGGATATCGATGAAATGGTAACACCAGCCAATTGAGTGGGAGTGATTTTGGCAACTGGGGTAACGGTCCCGATTTTTCCGACTTGATACTCTACATTTTCCAATTTGCTTGTAGCTTGTTTCGCCTTAAATTTATAGGCCATAGCCCATCTGGGATGATGATTTGTTGCTCCCAATTGATTCTGCCATTCGACATTGTCTATTTTGACGACCATCCCATCTATTTCATAAATATATTCATCTCGTTTAGCCTCCCAGTTTTCACAAAATACTACTACTTCCTGAATAGTATTACAAAGGGCTTTTTCGTTTTCAGGTACCTTAAACCCCATTTCAGAAAGAAGTTGAATTCGGTGGTAATGGCTGTTTAGCTTCTCTGTATTATAGTCCTTTCCTTCAATGTAGGATATTTGGTAAATGAAAGCTTCGATCCCCCTTTTGGCAGTTTCCTGTGGTTGTTTCATTCGCAATCCACCCGTAGCTGCATTTCTCGGATTGGCAAATACCGGGAGTCCTGTTTTCTCTCGCTCTTTATTAATATCCTGAAAAATGTTTTTGGGGATAATGGCTTCTCCCCTGAGCTCTACTTTTGTTATTCCAAGGTTGGAAAATGGAGCAGACAACGGAATTGTTTTAAGTGATTTGATATTTGGTGTTATGTCTTCGCCTACTTGGCCGTCTCCGCGGGTAGCTGCAGAAATTAGAATATCATTTTCATACACGAGTACTATGCTTCCCCCATCATACTTGGGCTCGACTGCATAGGTGACATTATCCTTTCGGTCTAATAATTTTTTCATTTGGGTGTCGAATTCGAATAAATCATTTTCATTGTAAGAGTTGGCTAGAGACAACATTGGCGTTAAATGAGAAACAGTCTGAAATGTATTTTCTACATCACTACCTACTCTTTGGGTCGGGCTTAAAGGAGTTATCCATTCTGCATGTTGTTTCTCTACTTCCTTAGCTAACTGAAAAAGTTTATCGTACTCCCTATCGGAAAACAATGGATTATTTTCTATATAATATTTCCTTTCATGAAATCGCAAGACGTCTAATAGATCTTCGTACTTTTCTTTTGTGAAATTGGCCGAAGAGTTGGATTTGATAAAATCCCTGCTCAAGTCCATTAATTGTTTTTCAGGATTCAAATTCATTATTTGTTTTTTAAAAACTTTTTGCGACTACTTTTCCTTTGACACCTTTGAAATAATCCTCCATTTCCGCAATTTGTTTTTGAGGTTCTCCTTCGGGCCAAATTGGGGTATTAAAATTAACCTCTTTATTTTCAAAATCAAACTTAGTCAAATAAATAGGTACGTTTGCTTTTCGGGCAATATAATAGAATCCGGTTTTGAATCGATGGACTTTTTGTCTTGTCCCTTCAGGGGCAATGGCTATGAAAAATTGATCGTGTTGGTTAAAAATGTCAGCCACAGATTCTACATATCCCTGACTTTTACTTCGGTCTACCGGATATCCACCCAGGTATTTGAATATCGGTCCTTTCAAACCCCGAAATAAGGATTTTTTAGCAATAAATTTTACTTCCAAATCTATTGCTGAGCGAACCAATAATCCGATTGGAATATCCATCCAATGGGTGTGGGGTGCTACTACAAAAATTCCCTTTTTGGTAGTGGGGATCGAACCCGTCACTCGCCATCCCATTATATTCAAAATACTTTTTGAAACTTTTTGTGCCCAGGACATTTTATATATTTAAGAATGAATTTACTAAATGTTCCGGTAAATAATACTCCCATGACTAAATTTGGAAAGTTTGAAAATATCAACCCTATACGTTTAAGAAGCTTCTAGCTTATTTTAATAATTCCATTATAGAAAAGTTGATTCCTGCACTTAAAAAAGATGAAGGATGGAAGATTGTAAAATATACCAAATAGATTATAGGGTGCAACATAAACCTGCATAGAGTTTTTTGTGAAAGTGACGCGAAACACAGTAATAGCAGGGCCAAGTCGAGGGTTTTTAACGAAGCTCTCACCAAAAGGACTTTCAATTTAATAAATAGTATCTTATTGTCAATTTGGTACTTGATCCCAAGCTATTAATTGATAACGTTGAATTCATTTCTACCGGTAGTTTGGAAGAAAATTTGGGGTATGATTAAACCTTTTAGTGAAAAAGTACTCTAATGTTAAAATAAGAGGGAATTTGGCGTTCCGATTCGATTTGGAAAGTAATTTAAGATGAATGAAACGATCAGGATTTAATTGTGACGGAAATTCAAGATAAAAAAATAGTAGAGCTAATTCGGAAGCCCGAGACCCTAAATGAGGGGTTTGCAATGATATTCAAAGAATATAAGGAACCATTGTATTGGTATTTGCGAAAAGTATTGTACAGTCATGAAGATACTGACGATGCAATGCAGAATACTTTTGTTAAAGTCTATCAGAAAATAGGGCAGTTTCGTGAGGATTCTTCATTGAAAACATGGATTTTTAGCATTGGGTACAGGGAAGCGTTGCAAATTATCCGAAAAAAGAAGCAGAGAAATAATGGTTACTATGAAGAGGTTGAATCTGTGGTAAATGAACTGACAGCAGAACCCTATTTTAAAGGCAATGAGATACATAAAATGTTGATGAATGCGGTACAAAGCCTACCGGAGCGGCAGCGACAGATTTTTGAATTAAAATATTTTCAGGAAATGAGTTACCGAGAGATTTCTAAAATTACTGAGATTACGGAAGGAGGATTAAAAGCATCGTATTATCACGCAGTCCATAAAATTCAAGATTATTTAAAGCAAAAAATTGTTTTAAAATGAAACCAGATCCAAATTATGATTTCCCGGAAGACCGATTCCCTTCGGAAATGGAGGAAATTAAGTCAGGTGAGATTTTTGAAATACCGGAAGGGTATTTTCAGGAATTGGAGAAAAAAGTTTTTACCCAAACAGTGGATGTAGAATCTGATATTTTAAGTGAACCGGATACGAGTAGAAGCGTAATCAGGCCTTTGGTATGGATCGCTTCAGCCGCCGCTGCAGTTTTATTGATTCTATTTATTGGAGATTTTTCGCAGAATCCAGAGCCAGGTGAATTAAATAATATCTCTGACCTGGAGATCATAGAATACTTGAATGATTCTGATCTGGATATAGATGAAATTCTGGAAACAATGGGGGAGGAGAATATCTCCGCTATAGACACAGGTGCTGATAATGGTGATGAGTACTTCAATTATATAAATGAAAACATTTCGGAGTTTGAAGAACTCCTTTATTAAATACAAAATTATAAATCATGAGAATATTAATGTTATCCTTCTTCTTTTTACTGGCTATTGGCCTGGAGGCACAGGATAAAGGGAAGAATCGATTTGAGGAAATACACGCCCAAAAGGTTGCTTTTATTACCGAGAAAATAAATTTGTCTGTTGATGAAGCACAGGATTTTTGGCCGGTTTACAATGAGTACAGAGATAAAATATGGGATCTTAAAAAAAGTCAGGATCGAATCAGGGAATCTGATTTGACAGATGAAAATGCAAGGGCCTATTTGATGAAGGAGTTGGAAATTGATGAGAAAAAGTTGGCACTTACTACGGAATTTTATAATAATATTTCCAAGGTTATATCCTATAAAAGAGTGTATTTGTTGGAAAAAGCTGAAGATGAGTTCCGGCACAAATTGCTGGAGAGATTTCGTAAAGGGAAAGAAAAAAATTGATGTAAATGGCAAATCTACTTATATGTAGGTGCTACCATTGAAGTCAATAAAGTCAAAATTATCTGTGTTTTTATAAAGTCGGGTGGTTTACCATTCGGCTTTTTTATTTAGCCTGAATTCGAATAATCATTAATTATATCCCGAACTTGAAGTTTTAACACTTTTGATATGTGTATGAAATTTATCTATTCATTTATTATTTATAAACACTTATAAATACATATAATTTTAATAAAAGAACTCGAATAGATATAAATAGTTGATTAGTAGAGTTTTAAAGTGTTATTAAAAGTTTAAATAATGTATAGAATGGTGTTGAAAAAGTATGATGTTTAATTATTTATTGTGGATATAATTTCTGTATATTTACCGTCGACAAGTTATCTTAAATCCCCCTTGACATGGAAAGTAGACCAAATAATGATTTTGACATCTTTCAGCTTGTCTTCAAATTCGAGGAAATGGTTAAATCAGATATAGACCACTATATCGATGAGAAATCATTCATGCGACTTTTGGAGTATTTTGAAGATGAAAGAGAATATAATAATGCGCTGGTAGCTGCTTCAATGGCAGTAAAGCGGTTTCAATACAATATTGATTTTCACCTGAAAAAAGCTGAATACTTTTTTCACCTAAGAAAGTATATCGAAGCTGAGGCAACGCTGGAGAGTGCCTTACTAATTGCTCCTTATGATTTTGATGTTAGACTTTTCAGTGCAAGAATTTTTATTGCTAGGAAAAAGCATGAAGAAGCTGAAAATATATTAGAAGAAATAAAGAATGGCGCTGATAATCAGGAGTTGGGCCAGATTTATTACTTAGAGGGATTGATTTTTGAAGGATCTGAGGAATATGAACAGATGTTTGAGTCAATGAAATTTGCCTTATTGTGTGATCCTACTAATGAAAATGCCTTAAAGAAGATGTGGGTGTGTACAGAAATAGTAGGTCGGTTTGAGGATTCTATCAATCTCCATCTTTCTATTATTGAAGAAGATCCATACTCTTACCTCGCATGGTATAATCTTGGGCAGGCTTATTCGTGTATCAATGAATACGATAAAGCCCTCGAAGCGTATGAATATTCCTTCCTGATTGAACCGGACTTCGAATTGGGATACCAAGATCGAGCGGATCTGTTTTTTGAATTGAGGAGGTTTCAGGAAGCATTGGATTGTTACAATGAATGGTATGAAGTGTTGGGACCAGATTCTGATTTATTATGTCAAATTGGGCATTGTTACCTTAGTCTGGGTAAGTATAAAAAGGCAAATAAAATATTTAAGAAAGCAAATAGATTAGATCCGTATAATGACGAGATCTATTTTTTATTAGGGAGAACTTATTATAAACAGGGTGAATATTTAAGTGCCATAAATTCTTATCTGAAAGCAATTCGTATTGAGGGTTTGCGAGAAGAGTATTTTGCTTCGCTTGCTTCTGCCTATTCTAGAACCGGTGAATACACCAAAGCACATTTTTATTTTCAAAAAGCAGAAGAGATTGGTCCTGACCAGTCATATATTTGGAAGAAGCATGCACTATTCCTCTATGGAATTGGTGAGTTTAATGCTGCTCTGGAGGTGATAGAAGAAGGTATTGAGAATGCAATGGATCCGGAGTTATTGTATTGTAAGGCGGGTTTCCTCGTTCATGGAAATGATATCCCGGCAGCTATGGATACTCTTGAAGAGGCATTGGTAGAGCGTTATGAAGCTAATTCAACATTTCATAAATTGGTAGAAGGTGTTGAATTAGATAAAGATATCGTTTCACTCCTCAGGTTTTTCACTCCTCAGAATAGTTAATGTGAGAATTATTATTTCCCTATAGTTTAAATAATGAATCTTTATGCACGCTGGTACAAACCGGTTGTATCAGCATATTAATTCTATGCGTGATTAATTTTATTGAATCCACTTTATATTATTTTTTCGTGAAATGATATTCATTATTTCCTTAACAATGGAAGGAGAATAAGTGGTGTAATTGCATTACACTAAAAGAGTATTCAATTATTGTATCCACAGTAATAATATTTTGAGACGCTTCCGTTCCAATTTTCAATTATAAGTTTTAATCGAATTTCCTAAAGACTGTTTTGGAGCTGTAGTTGTATATCCAAAGATGTTGGTTTTAGCCAATTTTCATGTATTCCCTCTATTCAAAAGTAATGGTGATTTTATTTTATATTCTTCTTGCTATTTTTTTATAATGTTTATTGGATTAAATTGGGTGTTTTGTTCTATGTGAAGAACATATAGTACTTTATTTAGTAAATATAATATTAGTATTCAGTATAGTATTATGATTACATTTGAAGAATAATTTTTATTACCCAGAAGAGGCGAACCGCAGAGGTTGTATTTTATAACTATAAAAATATTTTTTATGCGAAACGTTTATTTATTTCTTCTTCTAGGTGTCGGATTTGCATTTTCTTTTACATTGATATCACATGATATTGGTCCTTTAGAAGGAAAGGAAATTACTAAGTCAACAGTCGAACGGGTGCTTCTCTCAGGCACGATAAATATTTCAGTAGATGGGACTCCCGAGATATCTCATTCTGTAAGCGGTACGGCAGGTGTTTGTACTTATATCCGAAAATTGTATGTAGATAACAATAATGCTGAAGGGACGTATTCT
Organism: Membranihabitans maritimus; assembly: GCF_021729145.1. Classification (GTDB taxonomy): domain Bacteria; phylum Bacteroidota; class Bacteroidia; order Chitinophagales; family Saprospiraceae; genus Membranihabitans; species Membranihabitans maritimus. Next base: position 56,318 of record NZ_JAJSLW010000015.1, read on the forward strand.
GTTTCGGGATCCAATGTAACTGTGAAAGGAGTTGAGGACTCAAGTCCACATGAAATAAGAGTTGACTATATTCCGCTCTATAATAATTTTGTAATTGATATCGATGTCAATACTTCGACTTCCGCAACTAAGTGGGGGGTTGATTGTAATGGGTATTAATACGTAGAAATAATGTAATTTCTACATTACTGCTTCACAGTCACTAATTGTTTGAGACTAATGAATGAAATCAGTAAAATTTTTGCGGGACTTGTTTATTGCAAGCCCGCATTTCTTTTGATAGAGCTGTAAAAGGTAAGCTGTTAGCTTGTTGCAATTTCCAGGTCTTTTATAACATTGGGGTGCAGGTTGTCATAAGTATTTTTCATGCTGTATTCTTTGAAGTAATCACTAGGCGATTGGCCAATTAATTCTTTAAATTTCCGGTTGAAATTAGAAAGGTTATTAAAGCCACTTTCATAGCAGATTTGAGAAATGCTTAAGTTGCCTTCCAGTAATAGTTTGCAGGCATGTCCAACTCTTAATTCAGTGACAAACTCAATAAAAGTCTTAGATGTTCTTTTCTTAAAATATCTACAGAAGTAATTCGGAGATATGTGCACGTGTTGGGCGACCTCATCAATGGTAATTCCATTCTTGAAATTGGAAAGAGTGTATTGGTAAATTTCATTAATTTTATCATTCGGATCAACTTTATAATCATCTATAAAGCCCTGACTTGAAAGATACTTTTTTTCTTTGGAATAGGCCAGGATGTCCAGCATGTCCAATAATTGTATAACTCTTTTCGTTCCTTTTAACTTTAATATTTCCTCCATTTTTTGGACGATAATATCATGGGTTTTACCTTCAATTTTATAGCCCCTTTTGGATTTAGCAAGTAGTTCTTTAATGTGACGGTTTTCGGGTATATTCAAAAATTCACTTCCCCAAAAATCTTCTTTAAAGTGGATTGCTACTGCTTCAATATGGTAGCCGTTTTCTTTTTCGAAATAGATGTCGTCATTGCGCCACATATGAGGGAGGTTTGCTCCCAGTAAGATTAAATCTCCGTCAGTAAATCGATCAATACTGTCTCCGGCTAATCTTGTTCCGGAACTTTTTCGAATATAAGTCAATTCAACTTCAGGATGATAATGCCAATAGTTGTAGAGAAATGGGTAAATATTTTCCCTTACACTAAATGAATGTTCTGCATTCGAGTCGACTTTTCTAAGTATCGGCTTCATACTTCAGATATTATTTTTACCAAAAGATACAATATTTAAAGCTAAAATAATAATAAATTGACAAAATAGTATTGCTAATTACTATATAATTAGCTGCTGAAAATTACTTTAAAATCGTTCTAATAATAGTAGTGAAGTCCAATATTTACTTCACAAAAAAGTAACATAAAGATAATATGATTATTTTGGCATAAAATTTTGAAGAGTATTGGTTAAGTCAACGGAATAAAATTTTTTTAATATTGACAATAATAAATAAAGTTTCGATAATAGTTTCTGTAGGGTAATTAATAAGTGAGATCCTTTTGAAATTGGCATGGAAAAAATTAATTTAAAATTAACGAAGAAAAAATGGATGGTTTCACTTTTGCTGATAGGAACGGTTAATAAAATATCAAAAGACAAAATAGTATTGTTTATTGTCAAAATATACAAACTCAAAAGTAAGGAAGAGGATTAATTTTGACATACCAGAGAAATTGACTTTGGTTCAAATCGTCTGGTGTGTGGAATTAATGTGAAGAAAAGTGTTTGAATTATTGATGTGAAGGCTGCATTTTTTTGAGGATTCGAAACAATTAGTCCAGTAATTCAACAAAAAAGTAATTATAGTCTAAAATAAAAAAAATAGTGTATAGAGAATACACTGGTGTAGTCGCTAAATTGTTTAGTGGCAATGCCTGATAGGAATTATTTAATAAACTAACATGAAAAAACAATTATCGATGAGATTAAATGTGCAAAAAGCGAGTGTCATGTTGGCTGTGTTGTTTTGTCTATTGATCAACCCGCTTATGAGTTATGCGGGTGTGGCCATTGATGAAGTAACCGGTCAGGTGACCGATGAAAACAATCAGCCATTAATTGGTGTAAATGTTCTGGTGAAGGGGACTTCAAACGGAACATCTACTGATTTTGATGGATATTATTCACTGAAAGATGTAGCTGCTGACGCCGTGTTGGTAGTCTCGTACGTAGGGTATGTAAAACAGGAAATTAGTGTAGATGCCAGGTCTACCATTAATGTCCAGTTAGCACCAGATTCTGAGACTCTAGACCAGGTAGTGGTTACGGCATTGGGAATTTCGCGACAGAAAAAATCCTTGGGATATGCTGTTGAAGAGATTGATGGAGGTGCGTTGAATGAAGTAATACAGGAAAACGTGCTAAATGCAATTTCGGGTAAAGCTCCAGGTGTGACTATAAATAGTGCTGGGGGTGGTGCCGGTTCTTCCGTTAGTATGATTATACGCGGTGCATCTTCCCTGTCCGGAGATAATCAGCCTTTATTTGTGATTGATGGAGTTCCGGTTCAAAATCGATTTGCTGGTAATACCTCTGAGGTAGGTAGTAGGAATGTTGTAGATTATGGAAATGCAATATCAGATTTAAATGCTTCCGATATTCAGGATGTTTCCATATTAAAAGGAGCTGGAGCCTCTGCATTATATGGATCACGTGCAGGTAATGGTGTTGTGTTAATTACGACGAAAAAAGGAAATCGAAATCAAAAAATGAAAGTGGATTTTAGTACCTCTGCGGTTTTTGATAAACCTGTAGAGTTTTTGAAATTCCACAGTGGTTTTGCTGCCGGCCAGAATCCCTGGACGCAAGATCAATTAAACGCTTTGTTTGGAGGTCAGGTTGAAGAAAATGTAGTTTATCGAATGGGCCCCCAATTGGATGTCGGAATCAATGCCATCCAATGGAATAGCCCATTGGATGCTGATGGTAATCCTATCCCGTCTCCCTTAGTGTCGCATCCAGATAACGTTAAGAATTTCTTGCAAACCGGAATCACCAATACGAATAATGTGGCAATTAGTGGAGGAAGTACAAATAGCTCTTTTAGAGCATCCTTTACAAATATGAATAACAAAGGAATTGTTCCTGGGTCTGATTACTATAGAAATTCGTTAAATATTAGTGCTAATTATGACATTAGTGATCGATTGAGTTTTAATACAAATATTAATGTAGGAAGGTCAAATTCCAATAATATTCCCTCCACTGAGCGAGGAACTAATCCATTACAGTGGGCTTATTATGTATCTCCTCATATTGATATTAAATCATTGGAAGACTATTGGGAGATAGAAGATATTCAGCAAAGACGATTGCCGGAACACAATAATCCGTATTTCTTGGCATACGAAGTAGATAATTCATTCTTTAGAGATCGTATATTTGGTAATGTCGGAGTAGATTATAAACTTACTGATGATTTAGTGGCTTCTTTTGATTTTGCAATGGATCGATTAGGAGAGGAACGTGAAACGAAGATACCTTACAGTTATGATAGAAATCCACAAGGGGCTTACGGAATTCAAAAAATCACGAGTTCAGAAAGAAACGCCTCGTTAAGTTTGAATTACAATAAATATTTGGGAGATTTTTCATTGTCTGCCTCAGTTGGCGGCAATTTAATGCACCAGTATTATTCAAATACTTCCTCAAATGGAGATCCCCTGGTGTTGCCGGCATTGTTTAATTTGTCAAATATTAACAGGGATCAATTGTCCACCAGTTCTGCATGGAGCCAGAAAGCTATTAATAGTGTATATGGGGTAGCAAATTTTGGTTATAAAGACATTGCTTACCTGGATATTTCAGCCAGAAATGATTGGTCGAGTACATTACCTGAGGAGAACAGGTCTTATTTTTACCCTGCTTTTACATTATCTACCTTAGTTAATAATATTGTTGATTTAGGGAGTAATATAGATATGATTAAATTAAGAGCAGGCTGGGCTCAGGTAGGTAATGATACAGGACCATATCAATTATTAGCAACATTAAGTAATGCAAGTGACTGGGGGAATATCACCCGATTGGGAATCCCAAGTTCTTTATTGTCTACTGACTTAAAACCAGAAATCATTACTTCTATTGAGTTAGGTACTGATTGGATTTTGTTCCAGGATAAAATTAGATTTAGTGGAACTTATTATACTTCAGACAATGAGAATCAAATATTAGGGCTATCCTTGCCACAGTCTTCAGGTTATTCAAGTAAAAAGATTAATGCAGGTTTAGTTTCTAGCCGCGGGATTGAATTGTCAATAGGGTCTACTATTATTTCTAATAATGATTTTAGCTGGGACTTGGATTTCAACTATAGTTTTAATCGTACGCGAATCGAAGAATTGGCAGAAGGAATTGATTATCACACATTTTGGGATGATGCTAAAGTATATGCCACTACCTGGGTAGGAGAAGATATTGGGAATATTTACGACCGTAAACTATTGACTGTGGAAGATGAAAGTTCCCCTTATTATGGATGGCCTATTTTAGACAATAATGGTTCCTGGGGGAATAGTAATGAAGTGACTGATAGAGAGTTAGTTGGTAATTTTAACCCTGATTTTATTATTGGTGGTCAAACTTCGGTTAGATTTAAGAACTTCCGTTTATCAGCTAGTTTTGACTGGAGGCAAGGTGGTGAGTTCTTGTCCCAAACTTATCGATATGGAGAATCTGATTGGGCTACCCAAAGGCAATTGGATGAAATCATTGATCCCAATACAATTAATGGGAATATAACTGAATATTTAAAAGAAAATGCAGATGACCTTATTGTTAATCAATTGACGAGAGTGGGAGGACCTACTACCGAATTAGGTGGGTACACATTTTTCTATCAACCATTAGGAATTGAGTTGACCAGCGGTGTGTTTAATCCTGGAGTGATCCCGGAATATGATGATCAGGGAAACCTGACAGGGTATTTTGAAAACTTAGGCCAGGAGGGTACTCGTTTTATCCCAATAGCTGACAATTACCCATGGGATTTTGGAAGGGCTTCAATTTTTGATGCTTCTTTTGTAAAGTTAAGGGAAATTTCTCTATCCTACCAGTTCCCGAACGAATGGATACAAGGTGCTAAGATCAACAATCTGGCTTTGTCCGTTTACAGTCGGAACATCATGTTGTGGACCAAAGCTGATGTAGGTATTGATCCGGAGCGAGCATTTCAACCTACTGGAGGAGGTGGCTGGAAACAGGGTATTGAAAGATATAATGTCACTCCTTTTGTATTGCCGATTGGAATTAAATTGTCCGCTAATTTTTAAAAAAAGTAAATGATGAAAAATAGTAGAAATATATTTATACTTTTCATTCTTATTTGCTCTTCCTTAGCGTTGGAGTCATGTAAGGATTTATCAGAGATCAATGAAAATCCAAATGGATTGACCATTGATAATGCAAATGTGAATTTAATTTTACCAACGGTATTGACCGAAACGGCCAAAATATATAATGACTTGGGATATGGTCGGGCAGCTGGTATTATGCAGCACACCCAAAAAGATGCCTGGTCAGGAAGTCACAATGGTATTGAATGGGGCCCTGAAGATTGGGGTGGATATTACAATATCTTGAGAAATAATCAGGCTGTATATGATGTAGCAGTGGAGAATGATTTACGATTCCACCAGGGTGTTGCATTGGTAATGAAATCATTTGTATTTGGCCAAATAGCAGACCTTTGGGGTGATGCTCCGTATACAAATGCTCTTAATGGCGATTTAGGAGGAAATGAGAACTTATTGCCTGTGTATGATAGCCAGGAAACAATATACAATGGGGTTATTGCCGATTTAAAGGAGGCTTCACAATTGTTGTCCTTGCCAAAAGGAGAATATAGACAAGTTTTAGACGAAGCAGACGTTTTTTTTAATGGAGACCCGGCAAAATGGCAAAAATTCGCGAATTCCTTATTACTACGTTATTTGATGCGAGTTTCTTTGAAAAAAGATGTTCAGAGTGATTTCGCTAGTGTGGCTCAAGGAGGTAATTTGATTTTGTCCAATGAAGACAATGTTTATATGTCTTTTCTGGGAAATACCTCCGGGGATGCATGGCCAAATAATGCAGATCCTGCCTTTGACGGGACAAATGGAAGTAATTATCGCAGGATTAAAGCTTGTGAAACATTAGTAGATGCTTTAAGAGAAAAAAATGATCCTAGAATTGGAGTGTGGTTTGAGACTATTGAAGTACCTTCTCAATTCTTGACGGAAGAACAAAAAGGAACAATTAATCATCTGGAAGTTGTAGAAGGTGTTCGATACTTGGACAGAGAGTTTTTAACAAGTGAAGGTACGATATCGAATGTTAGCGTAAATCCAAATTATGTTGGGGCACCACCGCAGCTTCAAAGTACACATGGATTTAACTTGAATACCGCTCCTGCTCAATCTTCAATTAATCCGTATGTTTCTTTTTTAAATGAAAGATATAAGGAAGCAAGTGGTCCCTTATTAAGAGCAAGGTTGATGACGGCAGCAGAAGTAAATTTTCTATTGGCAGAAGCCGCTCAGAAAGGTTGGATTAATGGAGCTGAAAACTATTATAATGAAGGTGTAACAGCTTCTATGGAAGAATGGGGAGTTGCTGATAACGTTTCTGATTATTTAGCTCAGGAAAATGTATCTTTCGATGGTAGTCTCGAGCAAATTATAGAGCAAAAATGGATCGCCAGTTGGACGGCGGCTCAAGAAGCCTGGTACGATTACCGAAGAACAGGTCTTCCCGAACTTGAGATGGGACCTTTTAGTCCAAGACCAGTATTTCCATTGCGATTTATTTATGGAAATAATGAATTAAACTTTAATCAAGCTAATGCAAGTACGGCGATTGATCGACTGGAATTGACAAATTTTTCTCAAAATGATAAGAATAGTCCCTGGTCGAAAACTTGGTTGATAGCTGGAACAGGTAAACCATATTGATTTTAATCCTTTGTTTAGATAAAAAATCCGGCTCTGTTGTACATGGAGCCGGATTTCTTTTTTTAGTGCCCTAGTATCGGGTATCTCTCACAAGAATTTCTTAACTTTTTTAACGGTCAATACTCCTATGCAAAAGTCCGCACTATTTCTTTTTGTTTGTAATCGTATGATTTTGCAGTTGAGTGTTATTAGAAAATAAATATTTGATTGTTTTAAATGTGTCGGTATTATAAATTGATTTGAGGTTTTCAGATAGAATAGTATTATTTATGGATAATATTTGCAAACAAAAATCTTTAAGAAAGTGCTATTTTGGACAAAATGCTGTTTGACTTTGGTTCAAAAAGTGAAGAGATGATCAAAAACAATTTCAAATCCTCTGTAGTAAACCGAAAGAGATTATTGTTCTCAGCAGTGGTGTTTTCGGTGCTGGGATTAATACTGTCGTGCACAAAAGAAGAACCCCGTAATACTTTTCCTCTTTCGGCCGAAATCTTTCATAGTATACAAGAAAAACAATTGGCTCTTACTGCATTGACACATAATGCGGTGAGTTGGCAATGGGATTTCGGTGATGGCGATACAAGTGCTGAGAAAGATCCTGTACATATTTATGAGGAAGGAGGCTATTACAGGGTTGTTCTTGTTGCATCGGATGCAATGGGGAATTCGGTGACAAAAGAAGTGACCGTAGCTCTTGATCTGACACCGTATTCTATGCTTACGGGTGATTATACCAGGGATGATTATCAGGGAAAAACCTGGAAGCTCAGTGCAGATCACGGTAGTGGTGGGGACTATTTTGCCAATGCAGATGCCGATTTTAGTGTGGTAGATGGAACACCAAATCCTCTTCCTACCGGTATTTTTGACCTGGAATTCGGTATGGGAGATATTTACAAAGATGAATTTACTTTTTTTTACGATGGAGGATATACTCATGATGTGAAAGATGATAGTGGAGCCTTCGGAGGTATTGTATATCAGTATGCTCTTAATGGAGGGACGGGGATTATCAATGCTAATGGTGCGGAATTTGGATTATGCATTGCTCAGTATGAACCTGAAAATAATGCCACTTTTACATATTCATCCAAAGAAGACATTACAGTTTCGTCTGTATACGGAGCTCAGGGAGCATTGACTTTTAATGATGTTAGTACACTTGACTTTTCAGGTAATGAATATATTGGGTTCAGGGATTTTCAAAGAAAGGTTATCGTGAATAAAATAACAAATGACAAAATGCAGCTCATTATGTTTATGGCTGCTTCGCAGGATTACCCGGGTATAAATACCCATGCTTTGATTCTCAGTTTTGATGCTGTTCAATAAGTAAGCTTAAATCCATTTACAATGAATTTTGGAATTTTAAATATAAATATAGCGGAGTATTCAAGGAGTTATATGAATTGGAACCCTGTTTATTGGCGTATGTTATTAATCTTCTTTAGTGCTTCTTATGCCTTAGGCGATCTGAATGCTCAAACTTCTACTTTTGAAGTGTCGGGAAGAGTTTCCGCAGCGGTTGATGACGAATTATTACCGGGAGTGACCATTCTGGTAGAATCCACTGGTGATGGCACGGTGACCGATGAAAATGGCGAATATAGTATTCAGGTGCCGGCAGATGCTGTTCTTGTATTTTCGTATATAGGATATTCAACACAGAAAATATCTGTGCAAAACCGAAGTACCATAAATGTCGTGTTGGAGGAAAGTGCCGAAGCACTTGATGAAGTAGTTGTGACAGCGTTAGGAATTAAAAGGGAAGAAAAGTCTCTTGGGTATTCTGTAGGCAGAGTGGACGGTAATCAGGTGACAAGGGTGGCCCAGGAGAATGTACTTAATTCCCTCGCAGGTAAAGTAGCTGGTGTGTCTGTTAGTTCAACAGGTGGAGCCGGCTCTTCCGTAAATATGGTGATTCGGGGAGCTACGTCGTTGAGTACCGATAACCAACCATTATTTGTAATTGATGGTGTGCCTGTTACAAGTTCCGTCAATAATGTGGGTGGGTTCGGAAATGACAATCGGGTAGATTATGGGAATGCAATTGCAGACCTGGACCCCGAAAGCATTGCAAATGTTTCAATCCTAAAAGGTCCGAGCGCAGCAGCTTTGTACGGCACTCGAGCTGGCAATGGAGTTGTGTTGATTACCACCAAAAAAGCTCAGGAAGGTGAACCCATGAGTATTTCAGTTACTTCCAACACGGTTTTTGATTTGCCCTCCCGCTACGTGAATACCCAGAATAAGTTTTCTACAGGATTTTTTTCATTTACCCCTGAGAATGTAGGTGGTGGAATACTACCGGCGATTAGTCCAGGAGATGGAACGGGTTCCGGACCTGAAAACGATAAAGGGTATTGGGCAGTACAATGGGACGCACCCGTGGATGCCAACGGTGCTTCCGTTCCGACAGAGGTGATATCGTATCCTAATAACATCCAGAATTTTTTAAATGAATATGCACTCACCAGTACCAATAGTATATCCGTTTCTAACAGTAATCCTTACCTGAATTACAGGCTTGGATATACCAATATGGTTCACAGTGGCCTGATTCCGAATTCGGATTTGAATAGGAATAATTTAACCCTGGCGGCATCTTCCAGGCTCCGTGATCGATTGACGATAAGCACTAATATTAATTTCAACAACACTAATTCGGACAACCGACCCTCATCTAATCGTGGTACCAATCCATTGCAATGGGCATATAGTCATCCTACTAATATAGACATTCAGAAGCTGAAAGATTACGGTTCGGGAAACAATATCAAGCGAGTTTCAAATAATCACGAAAATCCTTATTTCCTGGCACATGATGTAAATAATAGCATTGATCGGTATCGAATATTTGGAAATCTAATGGCTACCTGGGAAGTGGCTCCTACTTTCGAAATTATGGGGCGTTTTACCTTAAATAAGTCCGATGAAGTAAGAGAATCAAAAATTGGACCTGGCTATACCCAGGAACCGAATAATGGGTCTTATGGTATTGCCTCTTCAAATGGTCTGGAAAGGAATATTGATATTCTTGCTACCTATAATAATAATTGGAATGATTTCTCAATTTTGGGTTCTTTGGGAGGAAATATGCTTTATTCTCGTGCTTCCGGATCACGGACCTCTTCGAAGTCCGGTGCGGGGTTAGTAATTCCCAATCTGTTTACGATTGATAATATTCGTTCCGGAGCACTTGATTATTCCAATTATCGGAGCCAAAGGGCGATAAATAGTATTTACGCAATGGCTAATGTAGGTTGGAAAAGCCTATTGTATTTGGATTTGACTGCCCGAAATGACTGGTCAAGTACTTTGCCGTCGGCCAATCGTTCATATTTTTATCCTTCGGCTTCATTAAGTGTTCTATTAGATCAAATATTTGATTTTGGAAGAAAAATGGATATGTTCAAATTGCGGGGGGGATGGGCACAGGTTGGAAATGATACTGATCCTTATAGTTTAGTCGCTACCTATTCCAATGCGGGACAATGGGGAGATGCGATCCAATTGTCCAAGCCCAGTGGTTTGTTGAGTCCTAATTTGCTACCGGAAGCGTCCTCTTCTTTTGAACTGGGAACGGACATAATTATGTTTTCCAATCGATTACGGCTTGAGGCCACCTATTATACAGTTGATAATAAGAACCAAATATTATCAGTACCTCTCGCAGCATCTACGGGGTTTAGTAGGGTCCAGATCAATGCGGGACTCTTACAAAGCCAGGGTGTAGAAGTTTTACTCGGAATTACACCTGTCAGTTCGCCGGATTGGAATTGGGACCTTACTTTCAATTTTACTAAAAATGATACTCGTGTATTGGAATTAGCTGATGAAATCGATTTTATTCAATTCTGGGACCAGGCCCGGGTACAGAATATAGGCTATGCCAAAAACGATGAATTAGGTCGGGATGGCCGTGTCGGCAATTTATACACACGTAAGGTGATGAGGGTAACCGATGAAAGTTCACCGTACTATGGATATCCGATATTGGGGAGTGGTCTTGATACAGAATGGCAGGGTGAAGAAGAATATTCGAAAGTTGGAAATTACAATCCTGACTTTATTTTAGGACTTCAATCATCTCTGACTTTTAAGAACTTTTCACTTAATATGACATTTGACTGGAGGTCGGGGGGGCAATTCGTATCCCAAACCTTTCGGTATATGTCTGAATCAGTGCTTACCCAGACGTGGCTTGACGAATTGATACACCCGGGAGAGCTGGGTGGAGGTCCTAGCCGGGAACTCCGGGATTGGGTAGTGGCTAATGAGGATCGTTTGCTTCTCAGTGATAAAGTCAGGCCGGTAGGTGGACCGACGCCAGAATATGGCGGATTTCCGGAGAGCTTCAGTGGGTTTACCGTTTATGATGGAACATTTGCTCCGGGTGTGCTGGGCTATCACGATGAAAGCGGGAAGTTTATTTTGGATAGGGAGAATCTTGGAAATGAAGGAACTACATTTCTGCCGTACGTGGTAAGTTATCCCTGGGATCTTGGAGAAGCTAATATGTTCGATGCTGATTATATTAAAATGAGGGAAATTTCTCTGGGATATAATTTTCCGGATCATTGGACCCAAAAATGGAAAATTAATAAACTGAATTTATCAATTTATAGTCGGAATATTATGTTGTGGACGAAAGACTCTCCTCTGAATGTTGATCCGGAGAGAGCTTATCAGGCGGAGAGCAGTGGAAGATTTCACCAGGGAGTAGAAAGGTATAACGTTGATCCATGGGTTGTACCGATAGGGGTTAAATTAAATTTTACCTTTTAAAAATGAAACCATGCAAAAATTAAAAATCAGGTTGATGCTATACGCCCCGTTGTTGTTATTTGGGATAATGGGGTGCCAGGATTTGGATGAATTGAATATTAATCCCAATGGGGTGGATCCAGAAATTGCGGATCTTAATTTGCTGATGCCTACTGTGATTTCAGGTATTGGAAGTAGTGTGGTAGAGCTTGGTTATGGAGATATAGCGGGGGTGATGCAGCATACTCAAAAAGATGGATGGTCATCGGGGCACAATGATTATGATTGGGATAATCAAAGTAAAAGTTGGGAAGGTTTATATGGTATCTTGAGAAATATTGATGAATTGTATAAAAAATCGATTGACGGAGGATATGATTTTCACCAGGGGGTGTCCCTGGTCTTAAAGGCTTATACTTTTGGTTTGATAACTGATCTTTGGGGAGATGCGCCGTATTCAGAAGCATTGAAAGCAGAAGAGAGTGCGGATTACTTCAAACCGGTTTATGATCAACAAAGGGATATCTATCTGGGAATACTAAGTGACCTTGAGGAAGCTAATTCAGTCTTGTCCGGAAACAGCAGTTCTTATAATAATATAGACCCCGTACAGGATATTTTATATGGAGGAGATATTGTTCGTTGGAAAAAGTTTGCCAACTCCCTGGCACTTCGTTACTATATGCGTCTTTCTCTTAAAGAACCCGGGATAGCGGAGGAAGGTATTAAGAAAATCATCTCTGATCCCGCACAATTTCCCATAATAACCGATGCGTCTGAAGATGCCAATGTAAGTTATATAGGTACGTCCCCTTCGGACTCATGGCCCACCACTATGGTTTTTAATCCGGATCCGAGCGGTGATTATATGCGTCTAAAAATGTGTTCAACATTAGTAGAAGCACTTCAAAAATATGATGACCCCAGACTAAGCGTTTGGGCTAATAAAGTGACTATACCATTGGTTGAGGTGCCGGGATCAGAAATAGATAGGGTCGTAGATGGCCGACGGGATGTGTCTTCAGATGTTATAAACGCATACGAAGAAACCTGGAATCTAGCGATAGATTTGGATCCGGAATATGTCGGAATTCCTCCATCTGTTTTTGCAGCACCACAATACAATATGAATCCTAATCTTGATCAGGGGGTATTTAATCCGCATGCCTCACAGTTAGCCGATATGTATCGTGAAAACAGCGGTCCATTATTACAAATGAGATTATTGTCTGCTGCAGAAGTGCAATTTATTCTGGCCGAAGCTGCGCTATATGGCTGGGTGTCCGCCCCCCCGGAAGAATACTATACGGAAGGTATTCGACAGTCATTTAATGCTTGGGGAGTCGGAGGTGAAATTGATAACTTTGAAGCGCCATATAATGGACTTGAAAGTATAATAGAACAAAAATGGATTGCCAGTTGGACCGCAGCTGCCGAATCCTGGTTCGATTTTCGTAGAACGGGATTGCCGGAGTTGGAAACCGGGGAGTCAGCGAAGCGAGCGGCATTACCACTCCGATTCTATTATCATTTTGATAGTGAAATATCCAGGAATACAGTAAATGCAGAAACGGCTATTGCTAGATTGGAACCTACCGAATATAAAGGTAGTGATGTGAGTAATAATAGTGCGTGGTCGAAAATGTGGCTGTTGCAGGGAACTGGTAAACCGTACTAAAAATATAAAGGAAATCTGTTCTGTCATAAATAGAAATTGTGTTAAATAGTATGTGACGCAATTCAAAACCCAAATCCCCAGGACAAACTTTTCTATAATAATTATGGTTATAATGCAAAATAGGCTGGTAATTATCTTTTTTCTATTTGGTGCAGTTTTTATTTTTAGCGCTCAGTCCTGTACAGAAAGTTCGGGAAATCCTGGTGATAGAGGCAAAATGTATGGAGAAATAAATCCTGAAAACGCCTTGCAGCGTTATTTGCAGAATGATGATGAAACGTTTGAATGGGAATTGGAACAAACATTGGAAAAAGGGAATGCTCGGATTTATCAAGTGAAATTATCGTCCCAGACCTGGAGGGGTATTATCTGGACACATTCTGTAAGTATTGTTGTTCCTGAGGAAGTTCAGGAGGATGGAGCACTAATTTTTATATCCGGAGGGAAAAATAACGAAGCGACTATTCATCCGGACGGGGATGATGAAGTGTTGACCGCACTATTAGATATTGCTTCAAAAAACCATGCTGTTACTTCATTAATCAGACAGGTTCCTAACCAACCTTTATTTGATGACCTAACGGAAGATGCATTAATTTCATTTACGCTGCATAATTACAAAAGGGATAATGATTTCAATTGGCCATTACTTTTTCCAATGGTAAAGAGTGTAGTCAAAGGAATGGATGTTGTTCAGGAATTTTGCAAATTAGAAGTTGATCAAGCAATTAATTCTTTTCTTTTGACCGGGTTTTCCAAAAGGGGATGGACTACCTGGTTGACTGGTGCCAAGGACGATAGAGTTAAAGCCATAGCCCCTGGGGTAATTGATATACTTAATATGCCGGTAAACGTTGATTATCAGGTAAAAACCTGGGGAGATTATAGTGTAGAAATTCAGGATTATGTCCGTTTGGGAATTGCTCAGGATATTAATTCACCAGGGGGCAGGGCATTGGCAACAATGATTGACCCCTATTCTTACCGCGATGATTTGTCCCAGCCGAAGCTAATTTTCATTGGTACAAATGACCCCTATTGGCCCGTAGATGCGGTCAAGAACTATTTGACCCAGTTGCCGGGAAAAACGTATATCCATTATACTCCTAATGCGGGACATGACCTTAATGGGGGAGCTGAAGCCATCCCGGTTCTTAGCGAGTTTTTCAATGATATGCTGGAAGGACAGAAATCTCCTACTTTTGCATACGAATATGTCCCTTTGAAGGATGGCTTTAGTTGGTCTGTATCTTCTGAAGATCCCATTGAATTTATTGAACAATGGATCGCATATTCACCTGACAGGGACTTCAGGAACGAATTATGGGAGGTGAACCGGACAGCTGTTGGGCATGACAATTCATTTGAAGCCAGTGTCAAAAGTCCGGAATCTGGGTATTTAGCAACTTATTGGAATGTTGGCTTTAAGGGAGACATTATTTCAGATTATCCACTCAGCAGCCGGATGTACGTAATGGGTGAGGATTCTCTTTATTTTAATTTAAATGAATAATAGTCATAAATTCTTCCCAAACCTTTTTTGAATCAAGGTCAAAATTATTACTTTGTGCGGGCCTTTATCTTTTTTTTGAAATCAGTCAAATTATTGGTGAATTGAAATTTTTACAAACCAGCTTTTTTTTATTTGTACTCATTAATCTTTCTTTTGGGGCAGGTAATATTGAGATTAAAAGTATTTACATAGAACCGGGAATTGATCTCGGTCGGGATAGTATTGCCTGGAAATTCTTCAAGGAGGAATTAGGTAAGAGAGTGGGAAGTATTCCGGAATTGACAGGCATACCAGATTTTGATGAAGGACAAATTGTTTTGATCCCCCGTAATTATTCTAATTGGCCTGAGGGAAAGGAGAAAAAGCTTAACGAATTTTCTCTACCGGATGGTCCGGAGTCTTACCGTGTTATTACTATTAATAAACGGGTGTTTATCCAGGGGCGTGATTTCAGGGGGCTATTGTTTGGGATTGGCCATTTTCTAAGAACTGCTATATATGGCGAACAGCTTGGATGGAAACCATGTGATGTTAGTGTGAAACCTGATAAATCAATCCGGGGACACCAGATTGGTTACAGGAATACCGCCAATGCATTTGATGCCTGGACTCCTGAGCAGTACGAACAATATATACGGGATATGATTGTTTTCGGTGCAAATAGTATGGAGAATATTCCTTTTTCGGAAGATAGTCCTATTCATTTCACCCTTTCAAACTGGGAAATGAATTTGAGAGTAAGTGAAATTTGTGATAAATACAATATGGATTATTGGATTTGGTCGCCAATAACATTTGACCTAAATGACAAAGGGAAAGCAAACGATTATCTCAAAGAATGCGAAAGGTTTTACAGTGAAATATCCAGATTGGATGCTGTATTTGTTCCCGGGGGTGATCCGGGTAATAATCCACCGGAATTAGTGTTGCCAATGATGGAAAAAATGGCTGCATTGCTTCGTGAATACCATCCTGAATCTACAATGTGGTTATCACTTCAGGGGTTTACCGATGAAGCCAGTAAATATGTCTATGATTATATGGAAGCTCAGGACCGAAAATGGATGGGTGGATTGGTTTCCGGACCAAGTAGCCCTCCTATGGAAGAAACACGAAAGGCCTTACCTGACTCCTATCAGTTACGGCATTATCCCGATATTACCCATACGGTTCGATGTCAATATCCGAACCGTTGGTGGGATCCTGCGTTTAATTTTGTATTGGGGCGTGAGCCAATCAATCCCCAACCGCTTCGCTACCATAATATTTATTTACATACTCAGCAATGGACGGATGGATTTATTACATATTCTGATGGAATTCACGATGATTTAAATAAAATGATCTGGTCACAATTGGGTGTTGATCCGACATTGGATATCCGGGTTATAGTTAAAGATTATGCCAACTATTTCCTTGATTCCGAAGCTTCAGAGGAAATAGCTGACGCCCTGTTTGCATTGGAAAGGAACTGGGATGGTGCTATAAAATACAATGGTGCAATTGACGCCACTTTGGAACGTTGGCAATCTATCAATGAAAGAAGGCAATTGGATAAGGTTTGGGAACATTGGCGATGGAAAATGTATCTTACCCGGGCGCTTCTGGATTCATATGTGAGAGATCGTTTTATATATGAAGAGCAATTGGAAAATCAGGCCAATAAAGTGATGAGGGAAAGTAATGAATGGGGTGCTGCTAAAACAATGGATTCAGTTCGGTTGATTTTGGCCAGAAGCAAGGAGCTTTTTGATAAAGATGTACGGAGAAACCGCATTTTTCATCTATCAGACGATTTATTTGAGGTTATTGGATTTCAGCCAAGTGTACCTCTTTACCGAGCTCGAAATCCGGAAAGAGGAGCTTATATTGATTTTATAGACCGTCCATTGAACAATAAGTGGTGGATAGAAAAGGAGTTTGAAAACATGGAAGGTTGGAACGAGGACCGAAAACAGGAAAGATTAAAGGAAATAGGTTTATGGGAAAATCCCGGGGAGGGAAGTTACTATGACGATATTGGGAATGTGTATAAGAGCCCACACGTCGTAAAATTGAATGCGCCACAAAACGATTATTTATTTGAATTAAGTGATAACCCAGGATTTGACTGGTGGGATTCAGGGTATAATAAATCCCGACTTTCATGGATGATAAATATGAGGTGGCCACATGCTGTACAATATAATAACCTGGATCCGGAAGCTACCTATAAGTTGGTATATACCGGTGTCGGAAGGTCATATATCCAGGCTGATGGTGTAGACCTTAGGGGAATAACAGAACCTAAAGTAACGGGGGAGAAGGTCACGCTTGAAATTCCGGCAAAAGTGACCCAAGATGGAAAATTGAAAATTACATGGAAAGGTATAGACGAGAGCCACCTCAATTGGAGACAACATTCAAGAGTGAATGAATTGTGGCTAATTAAAAACAATTAAATTTCTTTATAATATGCGTGATTTAAAATGGTTATTATTTGTGTGTCTGGCAGTAGGTTTAAACACGGTTAGTGCACAAAGTTTTGTTGATGAAGAATATTTGCAACCTATTTCTATCAAGTATCCGTTGAAAGGATCTAATGAAGAAATGGAGTTGCAAAAGATTTTAATAGATCGTGATGATAATGTTTATGCGCTTTCGGAAGAAGCTATGTATGTGATTTTAGATGGGCAATTGGTGAAAGATGACAGGTACTTACCATTACAGGGCATGGTTCCGAAGGATTTGACGATACAAAGTGAAACGGGAAATTTGTATTATTTATTTGATGATCATTATTTGTCAAATGCCCATGCAGGTGTGCCTTATGGTGATTTTGACAGTGGAAAGTTTGAACAAATTGCTGTAAGTAGTTCCGGTAAAGTTCTCGTAACCGGAGGACATGAATTTCAATTATTTTCGGAAGAATTTGCTACTTCCGGGCGTGAGCCCGATGCAATACTCGAGGTGAAAGCACATGGTGATGACTTTTTTATACGTACGGAGTTTGGTATTTCTAAATATGAGGACGGAAGGTTTACTCCGGTCGTAAGCAAAGGTGGTATCCTTAGTTGGGAATTTGGTGAAAACCAGCTATTTGTATCCACCCATGAAGGTATATTTTCTGTTTCTACTGATAATTGGAAAGAAACAATGGGAGCGGTCTCCAGATTGCCGGTTTTGGAAGTTACATGTATGGATTTTTCCAACGGTAAATTGTGGGCGGGCACGGAGATTGGTGCATTTTCTACTTCTGACTTTGAGAAATTCAATTATTTTCAATCAGGACGCTGGCTGCTCCAGGACGGGGTGATAGATATAGCTATTGACTCGAAAGGAAATACTTATGCTTTGACAGAGGGAGGTATTTCTGAAATCAAGTATAAATCTATGACGCTCGGAAAGAAGGCGGAATATTTCCATGACAAAGTACGAAAACGGCATCTGCGGTTGGGATTGATAGGTGAAACCAGGTTGAGAAAAAGGGGAGATTTGACTACAGCAGAATTAATCGATACGGATAACGATGGTTTGTGGACTTGTTTTTATCTTGGAAGTGAAGTATTTAAATATGCTACAACCGGAGATCCCCAGGCAAAGAAAAATGCACTGGAATCCTTTGAGTCATTCGAGCGTCTTATATCAATCAATCAATTAGATGGATTTCCATCAAGAACTTTTGCACGTAAAGGTTTTAAGGTCTCTGACCATGAGAGGTGGAGGGATAGTCCACAAGACGGGTGGGAATGGAAAGGTCATACCAGTAGTGATGAATTTGTAGCCTACCTGTGGGTGGCGGGTATTTTACACAGACACCTCGATTTGACGAAAGAAGAGGAAGAACGAGTAACTATTTTTATAGATGATATTATGACCCACATTATCGAAAATGACTATTATTTTGTTGATGTGGATGGAGAACCTACCCTGTGGGGAAGATGGAATCCAGAATATCTAAATATGTATCCGGAAACAGTAGTTGATAGGAAATTGGGTAGTATAACTCTTACGGCGGGATTACAATTGGCCTATGAATTAACCGGGAAGGAAATTTATAAAGAAGAGGCCTTCCGTTTGTTCGAGGACCATGGTTATCTGGATAATATCAAGATCCCATATGATAAAATCGATTATACACCGGATGTCATATACCAGGGGCACAATATGGGAATGGGTGGATGGAATCATTCCGATGATGAAATGTCTTTTCTTACCTATTGGGTTTTATACCATTATGCATTTAATGAAGATTTGAAATCAATTTACAGTGATGTAATCGACGACCACTTTGAAATTGAAAAACCCGAGCGAAATTCTCTTTGGAGTTTGATTACCTATGGAACTACCGGGAAGATTGATTTACCCTCTGTTAAATGGCATTTGAGGGAATTTCAAATGGATATGATACGCTGGAATTCGAAAAATTCACATCGTAAAGATCTTGATTTTTTAGAGCCGAATTTCAGAGAACAATCAATTAAAGAGGTTTTGTCTCCGGCTGAGCGAAAGACAATGCGATATAATGGTAATCCTTTCGATCTCGATGGGGGAAGTAATGGAAAGAGAGAATTGGCTGGAGACGAATATTTATTACCTTACTGGATGGGAAGATATTTAGATGTTATTATTCCTGAAAAGAATTAAACCAATACATTATGTCACAAACTTCAAAAAGGCTGATATCCCTCGATTTTTTTAGAGGATTAACTATTGCGGGAATGATAATAGTTAATACTCCAGGATCCTGGGATTTTGTTTATCATCCATTACATCATGCAGAGTGGAATGGAATAACGCCTACTGATTTTGTATTTCCGTTTTTTGTATTTATTGTAGGTGTTTCAATTGTGCTGGCCTATACCAAACAATTGTCAAAAGGAAGGGAGCCGAAGGAAATGGTCCCTAAAATTTTCAAGCGGTCCATTATCATATTCGCATTAGGTGTATTTTTAAATTTATTCCCCGAATTTGATTTTGCTAATGTTCGTATCCCCGGTGTGTTGCAGCGGATATCAATTGTATTTTTAGTTTGTGCCCTATTATTCCTTTTTACATCGAAGCGAACCCATTGGATTGTGGGAATAGTTTCTCTTATATTTTATTGGTTGGTAATGGTATTGATACCTCATCCGGATTATGGAGAGGTATTGCTCGAACCGGGCAAGAACATAGCTGCATGGATCGACAGTAAACTTGTTCCCGGAAGTATGTACCAGGGTACCTGGGATCCGGAAGGCATCTTAAGTACTATTCCTGCGATAGTAAGTGGTATAACCGGTATGTTGGCCGGACACCTTATTGTAAGTGACCGTACAGATGATCGAAAGGTGATATGGCTAATGACAGGTGGTTTTGTGGCATTTACCCTTGGCTCAATATGGAATTGGTTTTTTCCTATTAACAAGAATTTGTGGACAAGTTCCTATGTTTTATATACATCAGGATTGGCTTCATTAGCCCTGGGTATATCCTACTTCTGGATCGATACACTTAATCAAAAAAAAGGGACTTTCCCTGGCGTTGTTTTTGGTTCAAATGCTATTACTGCATATGTTATTTCAGGAGTGCTTCCGATTTTAACACATTCAACAATGTTTGGGGAAGAAAGCATACGTTCATTGTTTATGAGTGGAGGAACAGGGTTGGGCTTAGGCCCGTATTTTGTATCTTTCCTATGGGCATTATTGTTTTGTTTTCTTTGTTATATCCCCGTTTATTATTTGTATAAAAATAAGATATTCATAAAGGTGTAAAAATTGTAAGTTTACATACTTTTATCACCAAAAAATTGTAAAATGAAATCGCTGTTGTTATTTAAAGTAATACTATTTAGTCTTTGTTCCTTTTTATGTTTCAATTCATCGAATGCCCAACAAACGGATAGCCGTGCTGAAAAGCCAAAATTAATTGTCGGAGTAGTTGTTGATCAAATGAGGTGGGATTTTTTATACCGTTATCAGGACCGTTATACTGAAGGTGGATTCAAAAGAATGTTGCGAGAAGGATTTACCTGTGAAAACACTCATATTGATTATGCACCCACTGTGACGGCGTGTGGCCATACTTGTGTATATACGGGAAGTGTTCCATCTGTGCATGGAATAGCCGGTAATAATTGGTATGATAAAGCTTTGGGAAGAGATGTATATTGCGCAGAAGATACGGTAGCCCAAACTTTGGGTGTACCACATTCGGGTTATTCAAGATCCCCGGTTAACTTATTAACGACTACCATTGGCGATGAACTAAAGTTAGCCAATAATTTTAGAAGTAAAGTTGTAGGTGTTTCATTTAAAGACCGTGGTGCTATTTTCCCTTCCGGTCACTTATCGGATGGAGCTTATTGGTTCGATAATGAATCGGGAAATTTTGTATCCAGTACATATTATTTCGATGATCTACCGGAATGGGTTAAAGAATTTAATGCGCAAAAGTTACCGGAAAAATACCTTAGTCAAACATGGGAGACATTATACCCTATTGATACTTATAAACAAAGTACTGAAGATAACAAAGATTATGAGAACCGTTTAGGTGGTAAGGAAACTCCGACTTTTCCCTATGATCTGGAGACTTTAAAAGGGGATGAGTATGGTTTATTGAAAAATACACCTTTTGGAAATACTATAACATTTGACATAGCCAGGGCTGCAATAGAAGCTGAAAATCTTGGAGGCGGTGAATTTACAGATATGCTGACTATAAGTTTTTCTACTCCCGATGGTTTGGGTCATACAGTAGGCCCTAATGCTATTGAAATAGAAGATACATATTTAAGGATGGATAAAGAATTTGAAGCTTTTTTTGAATACTTGGATGAAAAGTATGGTAGGGACGGGTATCTATTTTTTATAACGGCTGATCACGGAGTTTCTCAATCGCCAGGATTTTTGAAAGAAAAAGGACTGCCTACTGGCGTATACGGAAGTGAGGTTGTAGAACAGATAAATGAGAAGGTATCCGAAAAATACAATATTGAAAAAGTAATCGAAAGTTCAGCAAATTACCATTTGTACCTTAATTGGAAAAATGTTTATAATTCTGATGTCGATATTGATGAACTCTACGAATTTATTTGTCACTTGGTACGGCAACATCCCGGAATCGCAGATGCTGTACCCATGAAGGATTTGGGTGAGGCAGCATTGCCGAGACCTGTCCGGGAGAAATTTGTCAACGGTTATAATGCAAAGCGGAGTGGTGATATTGCCATATTGTTTCAACCCAACTGGAAAGGAGGCAGATGGAGTGGGGCTACTCATGGCTTGTGGCATCCTTATGATTCTCATATTCCGTTGGTTTGGATGGGGTGGAATATCAAGCAGGGGCATACTAATAGACAAATAGGTATGACTGATATAAGTCCTACATTGGCTGCTATGTTGAAAATTCAAATGCCAAGTGGAAGCATTGGTCACCCCATTCTTGAAATTACCGATTGACCAATATTTTAGTTGGGGTTTTAATGAGGGGTTCCATGAAATCTATTGCGGTGTATTGCCTGGAATAATGGTAATACAAAACTTTCTGTATTTGATATTTTCGCTCCAATGCATAGTCAATATACTATTAGTAATGGTGAGAATTTGCAAATGCATAAATGATAAATTTTTAGATTTTTACTTCAGGTAATTTTGAATTAGCAATGGATTTTAAAATAAACAGTGGATTAGGTTGTTTACTATGTATTGGATTGATATTTGGATGTGCCGAACCGGAAGATCCCGATATAGAACCGGCAGTCCAGGAGGCGCCGGATCTCGTCAGGGTAATGTATAATAATCCGGACATTACTACAGATTTAGGTGTAGGATTATGGGCATGGCCATTACCTATGGATTATGATGATGATGGGGATTATGACATGGTTGTTTCCTGTCCGGATGCGCCATTCAACGGTATTTATTTTTTTGAGAATACTACGGGTGATGTAGATATGCCGGTGTTTGAAAAACCGGTAAAGATTCACGAGGAAGGGGATAAAAACATCGATGTTTCTTTCATAGATGGACAACCCAGGATTTTAATCCCCGGAAAGGAAGTGTTGGGATTTAAGCAAGGTGAATTAAAAATGGTGGATTTGTTTCCCAAGGAAGAAATCCACAAAGAATTAAAAAAGGATCGTCCCAGATTTGATCAATGGAAGTATGTAGATTATGAAAATGATGGGGATTACGATATAATCGTTGGGGTTGATGACTGGGGGGATTATGGTTGGGATAATGCTTTTGATGATGAAGGCCATTGGACAAATGGTCCTTTGCACGGTTATGTGTACCTCTTGGAAAATAAAAATGGTGAATTTACGAATGCCGGTAGGATTCAGGCCGGGGGAAAAGATATAGACGTCTACGGGGCCCCTGCACCAAATTTTGCGGATTTTGACGGGGATGGAGACCTGGATATAATATGTGGTGAATTCCTGGATCGAATGACCTGGTTTGAGAATACGGGGTCACGGGAGAAGCCAGTTTATGCGGAAGGGCGATTTCTTGAAAATGCAAATGGGGTGATACGTATGGATCTTGAGATGATCGTTCCTGTAGCCATTGATTGGAATAAGGATGGATTTACAGATCTTATAGTGGGAGAAGAAGATGGACGTGTTTCTTTCCTGAAGAACACCGGTGCCGTTGAAAATAATATGCCTGTTTTTGCTGATCCCGAGTTTTTTCAGCAAAAACCGGGTTATTTAAAATTTGGAGCCCTTGTAACTCCTTTTAGTGTCGATTGGGATGGTGATGGGGACGAAGATATTATCGCCGGGAATACAGCTGGTTACATAGGTTTTATAGAAAATCTAAGTGGTGGAATTTCTCCTAAGTGGGCAAAGCCAGAGTATTTAAAAGCAGACGATGAAGTGATCAGGATAATGGCAGGTGAAAATGGATCCATCCAGGGGCCTTGTGAGGCAAAATGGGGGTATACAACATTATCTGTAGCCGACTGGAACGGAGATGGATTATTAGATGTTTTGGTCAATTCCATTTGGGGAGAAATTTTGTGGTATGAGAATATTGGGACCAAAACGGCCCCCAGATTAACAATTGCAAAGCCCATCCAGGTGGATTGGAAGGGTGGTCAAACTCCCAAACCCGATTGGTTTTGGTGGGATCCGGAGCCTGGAACCCTGGCTACACAATGGAGAACAACACCCTATGCAATAGATTGGAATGAAGATGGGCTTATGGATTTGGTTATGATGGACCATGAAGGGTATTTATGCCTTTTTGAACGAAAGGAGATGAATGGTGATTTAATATTGGAACCAGGTAGCCGAATTTTTTATGATGATAAATACAGCGCATATAACCAAAAGAATGAAGTCATGGATAGTACGGCAGGTGCGCTGCAATTCAATCGCCGTTTACACGGGGGAAGTGGTCGTCGGAAGTTTGCCATTACTGATTGGAATGGAGATGGAAGAAAAGATTTAATCGTAAATAGCTTCCTCAATGTGGATTTAATGCTCAATACTGGACAAAATGATGGTAGTATTATCATATCGAACCAGGGCAAAATGGCAGAAAGGGACCTCGTGGGTCATACTACGAGTCCTACTGTAGTTGATTGGGATAATAATGGAATCCCGGATTTACTCATAGGAGCAGAAGACGGATTGTTCTATTACATGGAGAATAAAGATTATAAAAAACCTCAATAAATAATATTTTACAATGACATTACAAAAGAGTAATATCAATAGAATTTTAGAAGTAAAAACTGTTTTTTTGCTTTTTCTCTTTACAATTATATCGATGACGAAGGTTCAAGCCCAGGAGACATATGCTGAGAAACTCGGATATCCCAAGGGTGCCAGGATAATAATTCTTCATGTGGATGATGCCGGTATGTCCTGGGATTCAAATAAAGGAACGCGAGATGCCATCGACAGAGGTATGGCTAATTCTTTTAGTGTAATGATGCCTTGTCCCTGGGTCCCGGCCATTGTAAGGTATATCAAACAAACTCCTACTTCTGACGCGGGACTACACCTGACCCTGACATCGGAATGGCATGATTATCGATGGGGACCTTTGATGGGGAAACCTGCTGTGCCCGGGTTAGTAGATCCGGAAGGTTGCCTTTGGCGTTCCGTCGATCAGGTCGTAAAAAATGCCAGTCCTGATGAAGTGGAAGCAGAAATTCGAGCGCAAATAGACCGGGCATTGACCATGGGATTCGAACCTACTCATCTGGATTCACATATGGGGACATTATTTGCGGATCCTGATTTTTTACAGAGATATATCAAAGTTGGTGCCGAGTATGAAATTCCGGTGATGTTTCCCGGTGGCCATAATACGGTTTTGCGGGAAGAATACCGAATGGAAGTTATGCATGAGTTGAAAAAAAGTGGAAAATGGAAGGATGGCATGGATGTTCCTGTTCCGGAAATTTTGGATCAGGCACCTGGAGTAGGTCAGAAAGTCTGGTCAATGGGGCTACCTGTATTGGATGACCTACACAATATAAGTTACGGTTGGGGTTTTCCTTCTGAACTCGAGCCAACTGACGAAAATATTCAGAAATTTTATACGGGAAAATATTTGGAATCCTTTAAAATGCTACAGCCTGGATTGACTCTTGTTCTTATGCATTGTACCCACCCGTCTGAAATATTCGATAGTATATCTTCTTCAGGGGTACGAAGAAAGGGTGATCTATTGGCAATGATGGATCCTAAGTTGAAGAATTATATTGAAAAAGAGGGAATTATCCTCACTACCTGGAAGGAAGTTATGGAAAGAAGGAAAGCAATTAAATAACGAGTAACGAATTATTCCCATCTTCAATATTTGCCTCAATTAACTATAAAATAATCATACTACAACTATAGAATAAAATAAAAAATTATGGAAAGCAAACAAACAAATCAGGTATATCAGTTGTACGCAATTGTATTATTGCCACTACTTCTGTTCCTCACATCAATTTCAATCTCTTGTAATCGTAGTGAATCTGAATCTGAATCGGGAACAACACCCGGAACAGAGGAATTAGATGGACCCACCAGGGACTTTGTATTTAATGAAGGAAATAAAGATTTTGCTCAATGCCACGCTTCCACCGTAGCACAATTAAATAATGGAAGTTATATAGTCGCCTGGTTTGGGGGAAGCCATGAAAAACACGATGATGTAGGAATATGGATATCAAAGGGTGAGCCGGGCAATTGGAGTGATCCGATTGAACTTGAAAAATTGAGAGAGGATCCGCATTGGAATCCTGTTTTATTTACTGCGCCGGACGGAAAAGTTATTTTGTATTTCAAGGTAGGTAAAGAAATACCTACATGGGAGACCTGGTATACCGTTTCCGATGATAATGGAACTACCTGGTCAGAAGCTAAGGAACTTGTTCCCGGAGATCGGGGAGGAAGAGGTCCTGTGAAAAATAAACCCATTATTCTTTCTAATGGGGATTGGTTGGCTCCGGCTTCCCATGAAGAAGGACAATGGGATTCTTTTGTGGACATAAGTAAGGATGGTGGTAAAACATGGAAAGCCAGTGAATATATTCCGATGGACCGTAAGAAATACGAGGGAAAAGGATCTATCCAACCAACATTGTGGGAGTCTGAACCCGGTCACGTTCATATGTTAGTCCGGACTTCAGAAGGCTTTATTGGAAGAAGTGATTCCGATGATTATGGAGTTACCTGGTCTGAATTATATGAGACATCTCTTCCTAATCCCAATAGCGGAATTGATTTAGTGAAATTGGAAGATGGTGCCCTGGTCCTGGCTTATAATCCCGATGACAAAAATTGGGGAGACCGTGCTCCTTTGACCCTTGCAGTATCAGAAGATAATGGAAAAACATGGCCGTATAAACACGATATAGAAACAGGTGTGCCTGATGATGAATTTTCATATCCTTCTATTATCTCTGCCGGTCGCGACAAGGTTGCTGCTGTCTACACTTGGCAACGTGAAAAAGTAGCTTTCTGGGAAGGTACTGTTGATCAAATCAAAAACCTTTCTAAAGAGAATCAATAATGAAAAGTAATCGGCAGAAGTGGTTGGCGATTTTGATGACCATGCTTACCCTTGGAACAGCCTGGGCTATACGGGGAAGGTTTGGACATGAATGGGGAGCTGCCTGGGCGGGCTCTCTGGGAGTAGTGAGTATGGTCCTGGCATCAGGTAGAAAAGATTGGATAAAAAACTGGCCGTCCATAATGGCAATAGGTGCAATAGGTTGGGGAA
The DNA here is from genome assembly GCF_021729145.1 of Membranihabitans maritimus. Lineage (GTDB taxonomy): Bacteria > Bacteroidota > Bacteroidia > Chitinophagales > Saprospiraceae > Membranihabitans > Membranihabitans maritimus. The sequence goes on from NZ_JAJSLW010000015.1 coordinate 83,440, forward strand.
TGACGGGAATGATCAGCTATGGAGTGGTTGTAGGATATGGAAAAGGCACAGAGTTCTTCAATGTATCCTATGGACTTTTGGGATTGTTTGTAATAGGTGGTTTGTTTGGATTTCTCGGAGGTGGATTGACGGGAATGTTATTGGAAACATCAGAAAAGAAAAAGCCGGACTGGGCAATGTTGGTTACTCAAATGGTAGCCGGGGGCTATCTGGTCTGGGGAGGTCTTATTTATCAATTCGAGTTGTTGATGACGCCACCCCGTTCGGAATTATGGGCGGGCTGCCTGGGAGCGGCAGCGGCTTTAGCCTGGTATATGAAGCGCAATGGATACAATCGTTCCTGGAATGTTGCATTTTATTCGATGGTAGGCGGGGGTTTTGGTTTTGCCTTTGGTAATTTCCTGCAAACCATGGGATTCGTGAGTGGTATTTCCTTTAATTGGTGGAATGTTATGGAGTACTCTATTGGTTTTTTTGGTGGACTTGGAATGGCTTATGGAATTTTTAATCAAACCTGGCCTGAAATGCCAAAATTGTCAAATTCTGCTAATTGGTGGTCAGGGGCATTGATATTTTTATTTGTTCCTGCTTTGGTTATTAGCTTTGCCTTTAATCACGAGAAGTTAGCTGAGATGGCAGAACGGTTATCCATGTCGAATGTCGAATCCTATATTGTCAGTCAATGGATACAGGTAGCTATTCTTAGTCTTTTAGCATTATTCGTGATTGGAACCCAGTTTTATAAAATTATTAAGGGGAGTGCTAATTGGAAAAATGTATTTTATGTTTTAGTAGCTAGTTGGTTGTGGTATTTCTTGCTCCGAACCATATCATCAGGAACATTTTATGAATACCGTTTTACATCAGATGATTTGGGAATTCCCAATATTATTATTGTTCTTTTGGTATTATGGAAGACCCGTCCCTGGACGCCTTTTGTTAACCCGGTTTCAGATAGAAAACTTAAAACCCAATTAACAAAGGTCTGGGGCGGAGTTATAGCCGTTCTTCTTATTTTGGCTGCCATAGCAAGTTCAAGTCATGATGAAATGCATGGGGCCAATAAAAGATTCGGAGATCAAACAGAAAAAACAGAGTAAATTTATATGAAGTTATTATTCAAAGGGATTTGTTCAATTGCTTTTATATTATGTTTCTTGGAGCATTCGTATTGTCAAATGAATACCGAACCGACCCGGATAATGATCAATCCATTGGAATCCGGTGCTGAAGGTGTGGCGGTAACATGGCGGGTCCCAATGCAGGTAGACGTAGGAAATATCCAATATGGAATTGCCACTCCCCATCCTGTTGAAGGTTTATCTGCATTTAATAAGGCAGAAGCCCAAGGCAGAATTGATACTGTTGATTACAATGGTGTGACGCTTGTATCCAAGAATTACCGGGTGAAAATCAACGACCTTTTACCGGGGAATAAATATATGTACAGAGTAGGAAGTGATCAATATGGTTGGAGTGAGTGGATCCAATTTAATTTACCTTCAGAAAATTCAGATTCTACTTTTACCTTTATTTATTTAGGGGATCCACAGAACGATTTGCATAGTCAATGGTCCAGGGTTATACGGCAAGCATATGCTACAGCCCCTGACGCTTACTTTATGCTATATGCAGGTGACCTGGTAAACAGGGGATACAATGATAAGGAATGGGGGGATTGGTATCGTGCAGGCAGTTTTATCCATCGAATGATCCCGTCGATTATGACTCCAGGGAATCACGAATATACCGATGTTATATTATCACCGTTGTGGAGAACCCATTTTACCCTTCCGGAAAATGGCCCAACAGGAGAGGAAGAATTGTACGGAGCTTGTTATTTTATCGATTATCCTTCTGTGAGAGTAATTTCACTGGATGGTGAACAAATTGATGAGGATCCTGAATTGCGTTTAAAACAGTTAGAATGGTTGGAAAATGTGCTTGAAAACACTATTCAGCCCTGGACAATATTGACACTGCATTACCCTTTCTATAGTACTAAACCCAACCGTGACAATCCCAAATTGCGAAAGGCTTTCAAACCTGTATTGGATAAGTACGGGGTGGATCTTGTATTGCAGGGACACGACCACGGATATGGAAGGGGGATGGTAAATGAAACAGGTCCGGGAAATAAGGGTACGATGTATGTAGTGTCAGTTAGTGGACCAAAGATGTACGACGTAGGAAATGAAGACTGGATGCAGGCCCGGGGAGATAATATTCAACTATTTCAGGTAATTAAGACCCAAAATGACCGCCTGATTTATAAAAGCTATTCAGCTACTGGTAAGTTATTCGATTCATTTATTTTGGAGAAGTCAACCGATGGCAACAAATTAATAGAGAATTAATTAAAAGAATATTTTATTTAACTACCATAGATTTTATATCTACCATATGAAGCCTCAAAAACCGATTTTATTATTTCTTTTGCTAATCCCTATTATATGTTTTGGACAATGGAAAGAGGACAGGCAGCCCGGATTTATGATTAAGCCCTATTTGCAGTTTTCGACACAGAACCAAATGAGTATCCTTTGGGAAACATCACATCCATCTACCTCCATAGTAGAATATGGGGCTGGCCGATTCAATGTTGAAAAGGCAATACTCGACCAACACGTTTCGAGTGATGAGTTCAATACTATGCATGAAGTTACCTTGGATGGATTAAAGGTTGAAACGAATTATTTTTACAAGGTTACTTCAGTGACTGCTGCTGGAGATACACTACAGTCAGAAGTTTTGCCCTTCAAAACTGCTGTTAAAGCCAATACACCCTTTGCCTTTACGGTTTTCAGCGATTCACAAAGTAATCCTGAAATATGGGGGAAAATCACCAATCAGGCATTGAGGGATCGACCGGATTTTGGTCTTCACGCCGGGGATCTCGTAGGGTTGGGCTATCGAAAACACGAGTGGGTTAATCACTTTTTCGCCCCGTCTAATCCCTATATGAAGCAAATTCCCCTGTTTACGATATTGGGTAACCACGAGCATGATGCTGCTTTTTACTATCAATACTTAAAAAATCCCGAGCCGGAACATTTTTACCAATTTACCTATGGGAATTCGGAGTTTTTTCTGATTGATACCGACCAATACCAGGAACCCGGTACTGAAATGTACCATTGGCTGGAGCATGCGTTGGCCTCCTCTGATGCTACCTGGAAATTCGTAATACAACATCATCCGCCCTATACTACGGAAGAAAATGACTTTGGGGATACAAATTACGAACTTTCGCTAAGAGGAGATGAAGAAGCACAGATGTTGATACCCTTGTATGAAAAATATGGCGTGGACATTGTTTTTTACGGTCACATACACATGTATGAAAGAACATGGCCGCTGTTGAATAATAAACCTGTTGAAAAAGGGGGTGTTTTATATCTGAATGTTGGAGGTGCAGGAGGAAAACTGGAACAAGCTTCTCCTACGAGAGCCTGGTTTACCAATAAAACCCGTACTACCCATCATTATGCCTATGTTGCCATTAATGGGCAGACACTACAATATCAGGCCATTGATGAAAAGGGGGATTTATTCGACTATTTTGAATTAAAAGAAAGCCGTAAAAAGATTTCTTCAAAAGAATTGCCCCCTGTTACGCCTTTTCCTGAAAGATCACGAAGGATTTTCAGGGATACGATGCATGTACATTTGAGAACGGTGAATGATGGAGATGTGATTTATTATACTACTGACGGCTCAGCTCCTTCAGAATCGAACGGAGATGCAATGAAAGACTTTATCCTTCTGGAGGATTCACGGACAATACGAGCAATGGCTAAGAATGATCATGGGCAAAGTGATGAAGTCAAGATAAGTTATACGAAAAGTCCTTTGATAACTGGTGAAAAATTAACTAATAATTTTGAACTGGGTTTGAACTTTGAATACTTTACGGGGGAAATGAGGGACGAGAAACAACATATTTCTCATCAGTTGACATTGGAAAATTCCGGGAAAGTAGAAGATTTTGATTTTGATAAAATACCACATAGAGGCAGACATTGGGGCGTGTCTTACAAAGGTTTTATTGAGGTTCCTGAATCGGGATATTACAAGTTTAATGGTCATGGGTATCACATTTTTCGTTTTTATCTTCATGATGAATTAAAAATAGAAGAGTATAAACGAGAAATTGACGGCACTACGGAAGTTTATCTGGAAAAGGGATTACATCCTTTTGAACTTGAGTACCAGACCCATCGATACTACAATTATATGCGATTTGAATATACAGGCCCCTATGGTATTCATCAACCTATTTCGAATTTGAATTTTTATCGTAAAAAATAGTCCTTGTGAGATCTCAACAGTTTATACTATTTTCGATTATATGTATTTTATTGTTTTTATCAGGATGTGTCTTGAAAAATAAGGTTAGTAATCCCGAAAAACAATGGGAAATACTAGTCACAGCTCATCGTGGTCTGCATGTAGACGTTCCTGAAAATTCTATTGCCTCGATTCAGCAGACTATTGAAAATAATATTGATATTATAGAGGTTGATGTAAGGATCAGTAAGGATGGAATACCTGTTTTGATGCACGACGAAACGGTAGATCGGACGACGAATAGGACTGGACCGGTTGCTTCTTTTACGAAAGATGAGTTAAAGAAGATGCGCTTATTATATAAGGGGAAGGAAACGGAATACCAGATTTTGACTTTTGAAGAAGCATTAAATTATGGCAAAGGCAAGATCTTGTTTGATATAGATATTAAGACAGAGCAAATTGGGAAAATCATTCAAGTTGTTGAGAAAACAAATGCCTCAGCAAGTGTTTTTTTCTTTGATAGCGATTGGGATGTATTGGAGAAAGTCTATGCAGCCCACTCGGATTGGAAAATTATGCCGCGTTCGTATAATAAAAAGGAAGCATTGGAAGCATATGAAAAATTTAATCCCTGGGCTATTCACGTTGACCCTTCTTTTGCGACTCCCGAATTGTCGGATCTTTTACATAGTAAAGGTGTCCGGGTATGGATCAACTCACTGGGAGAGGTAGATGATGATTTGAGATTGGGGAAAGAAGACAGTTTTTATGAATTATTAAAGACCAGGGCGGATATTATTCAAACAGATTTGCCAGTGGAGGTTAAAAAGTTAACTGCGAGTAAAGTTATTGAAATTCCACGGAACTAAATATTTTCATAGCGGTAGCTTCGTTACGGCACATCCCGTATAGATTGAATCGGTTCATAGAATCCAATTCTATATACATACCAGTGATTTCCTGTCTTGGTTGATAAGGGATTACTATCAAGGCATCGTACCCGTCAATGGTTGTTTTTACGCGACTGTGGGTTTCTTCGGTTTCATTACTGAGTCCATAAGAATACCAACCATAATCAAATGTAAGGGTGTCCCGGCCGTTCGTAATCCCTCCGACGTACGAATCAATTCCCTGAACCTGGAACGGGTCCCAGTTGTTGGGTACTGTGAGTGAAAATTTTTCAAAATCTATTTCTTTGGGGATTAAAAGTACCTTCTCGCAGCTTAATGTAGAGACTAAAAGTAAAATTATTGAGTACTTGACGATTCGCATACTGTATATTTTATGGTAATAAGACGTAAAAAGACTGTGAAAGGTTGGCAAGAAGAGGGTACGTTTTACTGTTTTAGATTCAATTTTTTCCCAAAACCTGTTCTTGTCCACTATTGTCATTTAATTGATCAAGAGCTCAAGGAGAAGGTATAGGCTGAGGGAGTGTAAGGGGAATATACAAGGCTTCTTCCTGGAGCTTTATCGGGATAAAGCAAAGGGAGGGAACGCCGTTGATTGCTCTTGTCTATCCACGCTTGAGAATAGGTATTATGTAGTTCTCAGTTGAAAACAGCGATCCTTTTCCTAAAAGGAGCTCTAAATAGTCCTTTATGTATTTGCCACTTTTAGTAGAATCTTACTATTCTCATGTGATCTGAATCATAAAAATTCTTCAAATGAAGAATAATTTACCATCAATTATTACCGTAAACTTTGATACTAGAGAGGGCTTTATTAATTTGCCGCCATAATTAATGGTTTTGAAAGAAGTATGGCTATGGAAAGTCATTCACCAAAAACCTGTACGGACAAATAATTAGGGATTATGAAGAAATGTTTTTTAATGATTTTGGACGGTTGGGGAATAGGTCCTGAACCCAAAGTAAGTGCAATTGCCCAGGCGAATACCCCATATACGGATTCATTATATGAAAAATACCCCCATGCAGAATTAGTAACGTATGGCATGGACGTAGGATTACCTGAAGGACAAATGGGCAATTCAGAAGTTGGCCACCTTAATATAGGGGCAGGAAGGATAGTGTATCAGGAACTGGCTCGAATCAACAAAGCGATTCAGGAGAATACACTTAAGTCGGAAAAAGAAATAGGAGCCCTTATTGATTATTGTTTGAAGAATAATAAACCTGCCCATATACTTGGTTTATTATCTGATGGCGGTGTTCATTCACATATCGATCACGTGAAAGCTGTAGTTGATATATTGGTCGCGGAAGGTATTGAGGTGTTTTTACATTGTTTCCTGGATGGCAGGGATACTGATCCGGAAGGAGGAAAAGGATATTTAGCAGATTTGATTGGTCACATTGAAAATACCAGTGCTAAAATAGCATCCATTACCGGAAGGTATTATGCGATGGACCGGGACAACAGATGGGAGCGGACAGCTTTGGCGTATAATGCCATGGTGAAGGGGGAAGGTAAATTGACACATGACCCGTTGACTGAGGTACAGGCCAGTTATGATGAGGGGGTGACAGATGAATTTATAAAACCCTTGATATGTGCGGATGATCAGGATAATCCAATAGGATTGATCAGGGAGGAAGATGCCGTATTTTTTGTGAATTTCCGTACAGATCGCCCCAGACAGATTACGAAAGTACTTACCCAGGAATCATTTCCCGACTACAAAATGAAAGCCTTGGATTTGTACTTTGTAACGATGACGAATTACGACCAGACCTTTGAGAATTTACATGTGGTTTATAGCAAAGAAGATATTAAGAACACTCTGGGTGAATTTTTGTCTGCATCTGGGAAAACCCAGGTGAGAATTGCGGAAACGGAAAAATATCCTCATGTAACTTTTTTCTTTTCAGGGGGAAGAGAAAAACCTTTTGAGGGTGAGTCCAGAATCCTAATTAATTCTCCAAAGGTGGCTACCTATGACCTGAAACCGGAAATGAGCGCTTTTGAAATTACAGAAGCCATCGAAAATGAAATAGAAAACAATACGCCTGATTTTATTTGCCTGAATTATGCCAATGCAGATATGGTAGGACATACCGGGGATTTTGATGCTGCTGTGAAAGCTGCGGAGACGGTGGACGAATGCGTGAAAAGGGCTGTTGGAAAAGCATTGGAAAAGGAATATACCATAATTGTTATTGCAGATCATGGAAATTCGGATTATATGATCAATGAAGACGGTTCTCCGAACACAGCCCATACCAAAAACCCGGTACCTGTAATTTATATCGATGACCAAAAAATCTTTTCCAGGATAAAAGATGGAAAGTTAGGTGATTTGGCCCCAACTATTTTGACGATTATGGGTTTAGATATACCTGACGAAATGACTGGAAATGTATTGGTTGAAAATTAATTTGTTTATATTTTTTATTGGCTTTATCCTTTCACAGGGGTGTAACCCGGGCACAGAATCAATTATAACTGTAAAACCTGAAGAGACGTTCAGCCTTTCAAAAGCTGTAGTCGATATATTTGAAGCTGGTATAGAGGATAGTATTCAATCCTCTGTGACAAAAACGATAATGGTCAATGAGACAAATCCTGAGAAAAAGCAATTATCGGATTATAACATAAAAAGTGACCTGGCAGATATTAACGACTTTGATTTTTCATCACTTCGATGGTTTGAGGGATATGATTTGGTAACTACAGATAGCTCGGGATTTGAGATTCATACATATTCGACTGAAAATACAAAAGCACCGGCCGATAAGGTCAAGATTATTTATGGTGCTGATGGAGAAGTCGTTGAAATCAATATTCAGGAAGAGAAAAAGAGCCTGGTGTCAAGGCAAAATTTTGCCATAAATTGGAAAGTCGAGTCAGGGTATTCAATTTATAAGAAGTCATATTTGTTATTTAAGGATCCAGCTACCTTTGAAATGAAATTGGATTATTGAGATGATATTGAGGTATCTTCTTATGAGGTGTTAATATTTTATCTTGATTTTAAATAGTCAAAGTACAATCAATGGAGTTTTGTGTTAATTTTGCATATTTGTGAAACATCAACGTACAATAAATCTTAGTTATGAGCATCGTAGAAATGAAAGTGCCTGTCATAGGAGAATCGATATCTGAAGTTACTTTGTCGGAATGGTTGAAGGAAGACGGAGAATACGTATCAATGGATGAGCCAATTTGTGAATTTGAATCGGACAAAGCTACCCTTGAATTTCCGGCCGAAGCATCTGGGAAACTGATATATGTTGCCGGTGAAGGAGATGATTTGGAGATTGGAGCGCTGGTTGCCAAGATTGATACTTCTGTATCTTCTCCGGAAAATGGAGGTGCAGATTCTGTTAGTGATGAGACACAGGAAGAACCTGCTGCGGAGGAAAAGAAAGAAGAAACTAGTGAGGAAAAGCAAAAAGGATCTGACAGTTATGCCATGGGGCATCCTTCACCTGCTGCTGCTAAAATTTTATCCGAAAAAGGGATTGACCCAGCAGCTGTGAAAGGGACTGGGAAAGATGGAAGAATTACGAAGGAAGATGCTGAAAAGGCTAAGAAATCTGAAAAATCCCAACCGCAGGAAAAGAAAGAAGAATCCTATCCTGATTTTACACCTAAGGAAGCGTTTTCCCGAGAGGAACGTAAGGAGAAAATGTCTCGTATGCGACGCACAATAGCGAAGCGTTTGGTATCTGCCAAGAATGGAACGGCTATGCTTACTACATTTAACGAAGCAGATATGACGGAGATTATGAAATTGCGTAAAACTTACCAGGAAAAATTCGTTGACAAATACGGCATCAAATTGGGTTTTATGTCCATTTTTGCGAAGGCTTGTGCACAGGCATTAATGGAAATGCCGGATGTAAATGCCCGAATCGATGAGGATCATTTGGTATATCACGAATATGTAGATATCTCTGTAGCTGTTTCGACTCCCAACGGGTTGGTTGTCCCGCCTGTTCATAACGTTGAGTCGCTTCAATTTCATGAAATAGAATTCAAAATTAAAGAATTGGCAGAAAAGGCACGAGAAGGAAAACTCTCGTTGGATGAAATGACTGGTGGTACTTTTACCATTACGAATGGAGGAATTTTTGGTTCCATGATGAGTACGCCCATTCTCAACGAGCCACAATCTGCTATCCTTGGAATGCACAATATTGTCCAAAGACCTATTGCTGTGAACGGTGAGGTGCAAATTCGGCCAATGATGTATTTGGCCTTGTCGTATGACCATCGTGTTATTGATGGAAGTACTTCTGTTACATTTTTGGTAAGAGTTAAGGAATTACTTGAAAATCCAGTCCAATTGCTTATGGGATTGTAATTTTTCATTGAGCATATGGACATTGTGCCTTTTATGTAGGGATAGTAAAATTTACTATAATTTTTATACTTTTGGTCGCTTTATGGATTAAATTCATTCCATGGCTGATTTTACCTTCCCTTTGATGATTTCCGGTACCTGGTTGATTGCGACACTGGCATCTTTTATCCTGGGAATATCCAAGTCAGGTATTAAAGGAATATCGATTGTAATCGTGACACTCCTGGCACTTGCATTTGGAGCACGGGCCTCCACAGGAATTCTTTTACCCCTATTGGTAGTGGGTGATGCTTTTGCTGTTATTTATTACAACCGGCATACGCAGTGGAAATACATAGTTCGTATATTACCCTGGATGGTAATCGGGGTGATACTTGGTACGTTGATAGGTAATGAATTACCCCAAAATGCTTTTAAGCTGGTAATGGCTGGTATTATATTATTTACGGTGGGTATGATGTACTGGTGGGACCGGAAAAAATCAAAAAATGTTCCAACACACTGGGCTTTTGCGGGATTCATAGGTACTTTAGCAGGTATCACTACGATGATAGGAAATTTGGCAGGAGCATTCTCGAATATTTATTTTCTGGCGATGCGATTGCCTAAAAATGAATTTATAGGGACGGCCGCCTGGTTGTTTTTTATCGTAAATATCTTTAAGATTCCCTTTCATTATTTTGTTTGGGGGACAATAGATGCTGATTCATTAATGATTAGTGCCAGGCTTCTTCCCGGTATAATCATAGGATTGTTTTGCGGTGTCAAATTGGTTGAAATGATAAAGGATAATTTCTATCGAAAGATGATACTGGTTCTTACGGCTGTTGGTGCCTTATTGCTTTTTTTCCGATAAAATATTTCTATTAACTATGGATTTGCATTAAAACATATTCCAGTTATTTTGCAGAAACTGGCATTTCAACTACGAAGATACCCCTTATTTCATCAGGTCCGTACCCAAAGGCCTTGTCTTTTGGATAGTGCTTTTGTAAAGCATCCCAGGTTTCATTTGCTATTGTTTCATTTGGCTTTCCATGACACTGAAGGCAAAGCGGATTGGTAATAATTGGGTAATAACCTACCATTATATCATTTTGTCTTTGTATAGAAGGAAGTACTTTTTCGCCGGAAGAAAGTAAAGCTTTGGCTTGTGAAATGTACTTATTTTCGTGTTCGTTAGCCTGGTTTTCAGGATTTCTTGGACGGTCACTCACTCTATGAATATTTGCATTTACTTCATTGGATAAGCTATCTGTAATGGGAATAGCTTTGATGTTACAGAATTGAACGGCATAGGGCACCCCTCCTTTGCTTATAGCTTCGATTAATTGTCCTCCTAGTGCTTTTTGGGCTTTATTTGCCAAATCTTTTCCTCTGTCTAAATACGCCACCATACGCTTCTCCGACATTGTGGAGTCATCCTTTTTTTCACGGGAAGTGCAGCCCTGAAATAAAATAATTATAGAACTAATTAATAGAAAGAACTTTTTCATAATGAGCCGTTGAAGTATTTATAAAAATAAGGAAATTAATATATTTTTCTAATACAGGCCCGGATTCACTTGCAAATAATTCAGTGCTATCTACCGCTTCCGGGGAGCCTTTTTGCCCAGAAAGGATATGAATTCCAACGATTTTCTTTATTGTAAAATTGGTCACGAAGACTTACGTATTGATGGTAGTGTTCTTCTATATTCTTTTGATAGTGATTTGAGTCTGACGAGAAGTTATTGGATATAATATTTTTAATGTGCCTGGCTGCATGAAATGAGGAAGTCATCGCAAATCCTATACCCATAGATGAAATTGGATCGAAAGAAGATGCAGCATCTCCTACAGCAATAAAATTATTAATTTGAGAAGTGTTTGTAATACGGGAAGAAGCATCTTTTATCCACAGTTCTTCTTTAAGAGGCGGGTGATTGAGGGAATACCATTTTTTTATTTCCCGGGTTTTTGATAAATTTTTAGTCCAGTATCCGATTTCATTGAAATGATTATGGGCGATTATTTTTGCATCGGAAAAAAATACAATTATCCTTTTTCCTTTAGGCAGATGAGAGGTATACCACCAACCTGATTCTGTAGATTCTATGCATTGTACCTTAGGATTTTCAGTAGCTTTATTTTCATCAAAGAATATGCCCACTCCCATTAATGTGTCCAATCTTTGGGTAGGTACTTTCAAATGTTTGCATAGACTGGCCTTTCTCCCTGTAGCATCGACGAGAAATTTACATGCTATTTTTAATTTCCCCTTAGTAGCGTGACTTACGTCTATATTCCAACTGGAATTGTCAGGTCTGGAAATGTTTATATACCGGGTTCGGGGAAGTACGATTCCTCCTCTGTCAGCTATTGTTTGTAAAAGATGAAAATCCAACTTTTGCCTGTCAATTTGGTAGGAAGATCTCGACGAGGACAATAGTGGATCTATAGTTACAGGATATTCATTTCCCCAAAGGGATACAGTAGCATTAGTGGGACAAATCCAATCGGATTCCAGATCGTTTTTATCAATTTTGAGATAATCCAAAAGATTAAAAATAGATGCTGAAACATTTTCTCCTATGCGATGCCCTGACAAGTCTGACTGCTCGACCAATACTACCTTGAGATTTGAATAATTTAGTAAACTTAAGGCGGTGGAAGCTCCGGCTGGACCTCCACCGACTACAAGAACATCCGTTTCTAGTGTTTTCAAATTCGATTAATTATCTGCGTGACCTTGTTCCGGACCTGGGTATACCGAGTCCATCTTCGTGAACTTCTATCTCATTAAATGCACGGGATTCCAGGTAATTGACTAATTTTTTTGCCTTTTGACTTTTTTGAGCCACTTTTTTCATGCTTTCTTCAATATAAAACACTGGAATTGTTGTTTCATTATCCTGGTCATTACCACTAATGGTTCCCACAGGAACTTCTTTATAAGAGAATAATTCATTATTCCTTTCTGTTTCAGTGAAGTAAGGAAACCCTTCAGTTCCCGCATTGTTGTTTTTTATAAAGGCAAGTGCCGACCAGTGTTCTACCATTTGTACAAAACTGTTTATGCCGCGAGCATAGTTCATTTGTTGACCAGCAGGCAAATGGGAATGGGATTGGCCCTCTGCTGTTAGTTCGCCGGTAATCACATCCCATGGACTTTGAGGTGGCCACCAATACGAGTAATAAGTGGGAGGTTTGGGTGTATTATTGTCTTTGTTTATTTCCGGGTCAGTAAAATTGATATATTGAATCGTACATTGGAAGAAATCTGCCTGCCAGGGACATGCCATCCGCTTAGTTAGATCTCCCGGCTCACAACCTCCACCTTCACATTCATCGCGGTTGGGATTTAGTCCGGTTTCATTATATCCACCTATGCCAGCCTGGTCAGAAATTAAATAAGGTGCTTCATAGACATTGGGATTTTGCATACTCCAGGTGACTTCTATACCAGGACACATAGGAAGGCCTACACAATTTCCTACGCTATTTGCAGTGGTCTGATCAATTGCAAATGGTTGATAATTAGGACTGTTTTCAAAAAGACCTTTAGCCCATTGTCCGAGTAAAAAGTATTGGGTTTGATCCAGGGAGAGAAATTTTACAATTGTTTCATTGCTAACAGAATTGCTGCCGGAATTTAGCGGCATCATGGGTATGAAATTGTCATTTTCTTCCTTGAATAATACTTCCTGAGATTGATTGGGTGAAGGATTGGCTTTATTATTTGGTGGTCTGAAATACGAAAAATAAGTCTCCCTGTTTTTACGGTTCGTTTCACCAGGATCTGAAAAGTCAAAAATAAAGGAATTGAATGCTGACATGGATTGCACATTGGCTACCCATTGATAATTGCCTATGCGCTGGATAATTGGCAGAATATCACGATGAAAATTGGCTATATAATCATCATTGTATTTTTCATTTGAATACATTTCAGGTACAAGGTCAAAATTTCTCACTCCAACATCGAACATGGTATCACTAAGGGTGGAAATATTTACGATTTCAGGGGCAAAATCAGGTGATCCGACAATTACCCATGCCTGTAAGTGAATATCCGGGCTACCATCTGAGAATTTTACCGTGCAATACACGGGGCCGTCAGCAATGTCGTCATGCCAGGTATCTGAACCTCCATAACTGGTTAAGGGTTTGTCACCTCCTGCATGGCCGAAGGCACCTATGACGATCAGCCTTCCCTCATCATCTGTCTTTAATTCACCCAGTGTTTTGATCGGTGTGCCAAATTTTACAGAGGGGTTTGGGTAGGTAGCGGGATAATTTTCAGGTACATTGTCTTTGTCAAAACCAATAGATTTTCTGGGACCTGAAATATTTCTTGGACCTGGGTCGATAATTAAGTCTTTTCGGTCTTTCGCTGAAGCATTACGTAAAGGAACATTTCTGTTATTGTAGCTATTATCCTTTCCGTAAAGTAAATTTCCTTCCAACTCGCTATACTGGTACCAGGCAGCTTTTTTATTGGCCAAATGAACGGTCCAATTTATGGATTCTATATTGGGCGAATTCTCGGTAATCTCATTTTCATTCATATCAAAAATCCTAAAACGTTGCCCTTGCCTTTTTATCAGGCCGGCATCATCTTTAAAATGTTTAACTGCGCTTTTCATATTCCCGAATTCATCCGAATCATAGGGGAGACCGCCGAGTTTTTCGGGGGATAGACAAAAGGTATCAGGGCTATTGCCTAACCGTGCAATACCAATGGACGGAGAAATTTTCAATTCCATAGTTTTATTTATTTAAGGTTACATATTACTTTTTTCAGGCACTCAACGTTGCCGGAATATACGGATTATAATACTTTTGATTGGGAAGATTAGCTTGTGGATAAAAGGCTTAATGACCTTTTATAAAACACTGGATAAACTTACTAAATTGATTGCAATCTACCAATTCAGGAATGGGTGATTTGAAAAAATACTAAATGCTGATTCATGGTGTCGATGAGTAAGTTAAAAATGGCTTATGTGTATCATTGTGAAATTTTTTAGCTTAAATAGTGAAAAAAGTATTATAAAAAATATTTTTTTTACTACTTTTAAACTGGTGATAGATTAATTATATTTATAAGTTTAAATTTCTGATGGGTTTTCATGTAGATATTCTTAGAATCTATTCCATTACTCCAAAAGAATGATAGAAAATGCCTGGGCAAAGAATTTATTTTTGGCCTTTATATCATATTCTTAATGTTAGCAATTAGGATAGGCAGGATGAAAAAAATTTATTAATTTATTAATGGTTGATGTATGACTACATATAGTCTTATAGGATTATATAATTCTTATGAATTTATATCTATTCCCAAAAGGGATAGATTTTTTTTGAAGGTTTCGGCGATATTGGTATGCTGTTTTCTAAGTTCTATCAATGCGAGGGCCGTTAACGTACCCAATTACAACACATTAAATACCTTTAGTGAGATACTGGATATATCGGGGAAGGTCGTTGATAAGGATGGAAATCCGTTGATAGGTGTCAATATTCTGGTTAAGGGAAAGGAAAAGGGTACTTCAAGTGATTTTGAAGGGAATTTTTCCTTGCAGGAAATAAGTGATAATGATATCCTGGTGGTTTCTTACATTGGTTACCAAACACAGGAAGTGCCAGTAGAGGGTAGGAGTACGATTACAATAACTTTACTGGATGATTCGCAACTTTTGGACCAGGTAGTCGTTACAGCACTCGGAATTCAGAGGAATACCCGGGATGTAGGATATTCGGTTCAGCAGTTGGATGGCGGTAGCATTCAGGAAGCTAAAGAAGTGAATTATCTCAATTCTCTTCAGGGTAAATTGGCAGGGGTCCAGATCGGTGGTAATTCAGGTTCTATGGGTGGATCTTCAAAGGTTACTATACGTGGCCAGGCTTCAATTTCAGGTAATAATAATGCCTTGTTTATTATTGATGGAGTTCCAATGGCCAATATGAATCTTAATTCAGTAGGTACAACAGGTGGCCAGGGTACCGGTGGAGGAGGCTTTGATTGGGGAAATCCGGCTCAATTGATAAATCCTAATGACATTGCAAATATAGCGGTTTTAAAAGGCGCAGCTGCAACGGCATTATATGGAAGCCGAGGCCAAAATGGTGTAATCTATATAACTACAAAAACCGGTAAAGGGGCTGGTAAATTGCAAGTGAATTACGATATGAATTTGCAATTTGACGAGGTTTCTTACTTGCCGGAATACCAAAATTCATATGGTGGAGGAGGTAGTCAGGAGTTTATGAAGCTTTATGTCAATGAAAATCCGGAAGGATTTTTACCGGGAGGAGGAACGTATGATGATAATGACGGGAAAGGGCCTTATGATTTGGTGCCAAATTACGGGGTGGATGAATCATGGGGGCCTGCATTGGATGGAAGGGAAGTACGCCATTATTGGTCTTGGGACCCGGACAGGAACAATCCTAATTTTGGGAAGACAGCTCCCTGGGAGGCTCATCCTGACAATGCCCGAAACTTTTTTGAAACAGGGGTTACATTTACAAATAATCTTTCTATCGCCAGTAGTAATGAGAATGGTGCATTACGATTTTCTCTCGGACATACAAAACAGGACTTTATATATCCCGGAAGTAATTTGCAGCGGTTTTCCATGGGGTTGAATACCAATTATAATTTTAATGATAATTTGTCATTTAGTGGTGGTGTAAACTTCCTGGATGATGGATCGAAAGGCAGACCTGGGACCGGATTTCACGGGAACAATCCTATGTTGTTCTATGTAATGTATGGTCAAAGACAGATCAATGATGAGTATTTCAGGAATTATAAATATGCAGATGGTTCTGAGCAGGGGTGGAATCGAAGAGCTTGGAATATTCAGCAACCTGCTTTTACACAAAGTCCCTACTGGAATCAATATGAAAATTATGCCACTGATGATAATAAAAGGTATTATGGGAATGCGGGGTTAACTTACAAGTTCTCAGATTTTCTATCTGCTGATATACGAGTATTCTCAGATTTTTTCTCTCATGTCGATGAAAGAAGATCCGCTAAGGGCTTTTTTGTTGGTTCCTATCAAAAAAGACAACTTGAATATAATGAAAATAATTATCAATTGACTTTGAATTATTCCAACCAGCTTTCAAGTGCGATTTCATTGGATGTAGTGGGAGGTGGAAATATATTAAGTATAAATTCAACGGAAGACAGGGACAATACCAATGGGGGACTTCAAAGTCCGGGTGTATATGTAGTTCAGAATTCTGTATTGCCGCCTACTACGCGGACAACATTCAGTGATAAGCAGACGAATTCTGTTTTTGGGTCTGCTACACTTGGTGTTAATGATTATTTATTTTTGACAGTAACGGGAAGGAATGACTGGGCTTCTACACTTTATCAAACAGGGAATTATTCATACTTTTATCCTTCGGTAGCGGGTTCTTTTATTTTTACGGATTTACTGCCCAAACGAGATTGGTTGACATTTGGTAAATTAAGACTGTCTTTTGCTCAGGTGGGTAACGATGGTGATCCTTATACTGTTTCCAGATATTATGATTATGTTGAATCCTTTGGATCTTTCCCATTGCAGACTACAAGCAACTCTTTATTTAATTCTAATTTAAAACCTGAATTGACCTCTGAAGTGGAAGGTGGTCTGGATCTTCGTTTTTGGAAGGATCGTTTGTCCCTTAATTTTACATACTATGACCGGACAACCAAAAATCAGATCTGGAATGTACAAATACCGGCCGAAACAGGGTTTACCTCAAAGATTGTGAATGGGGGAAATGTACAAAACCGTGGAATTGAATTATCTGCTTCAGTTTATCTGGTACAATCGGACGATTTCTCCTGGAGAACCTCGATTAACTATTCAAAAAATAAAAATACCGTTTTGGATTTGAATAGTACCAGCGATGAAATTGGGGGGTTAGATAGATTTATTGTGGGTACAGAAAGAAGAACCAGGAAGGTGTCTATGGTTGCGGAAGTGGGGAAATCCCTGGGAACTATGTTGGGAACCGATTATATATATGATAACTCCGGTAATCCAATCGTGGGAGAAAATGGAATATATATGGTAACTCCAAGTCCAGTGATTATAGGAGATGCCAATCCTGATTTTGTAGGTGGGTTTTCAAACCGTTTTTCTTATCGTGATTTTTATTTATCAGCATTAATTGATTTTCAAAAAGGTGGGGACTTTTTCTCTTATACCAATTTATACGGTAATAAGTCGGGCATGTTGAAAGCTACAGCTGAAAATGGTATTAGGGAAAACGGCATTATTGTTGACGGAAACAAAGAAGACGGTACTCCAAATACTGTGGCAATTACAGCACAATCGCATTTTAATTCAAATGGAGGTAACCGGATTAGTAAAGCGAATTTGTACGATGGAAGTTACATTTATTTACGCGAAATTCGCCTGGGATGGAATAGCCCTTCTTCGTTTGTCCAAAAATTGGGACTTGAGGGTGCGAGAATTACATTGACTGGAAGAAATCTATGGTTAATGCATAGCAACTCCCCTAACGTGGATCCTGCTAATATAACTAATTCTAATGGAAACCAGATCGGGTTTGAGGGGGGGGCTCTACCGCCTGTGCGAAGTATAGGAATCAATTTAAACCTTACACTCTAAAATATAAACAATGAAGTTTTATCATTATATAATCGTACTTATATTTATTCAGTTTTCTTGTAGTAATTTCGAAGAAATAAACACTGATCCTGCCCGGGCAAGTGAGACTTTGCCTGAGTATTTATTAGCTAATGCGGAAAAGTCCGCAACGGACTTGATATATCACCAGTATTACAATGCACGGCAGGGAATGCAATTGGCGCAATACTGGATGGGAACAGACAAAACTTCTGACGGAAGATATCTATTTACGGATGATGGAATTTGGTCTAGTTTGTATTCGGGCCCGCTTGCTGACCTCAGAGAGATCCACAATTATTATGACGATAATCCTGAGGTGGAAGGAGAAGCCACCAAAGCAGCTGCTGAAATTCTAGAAGCCTGGATATTCCATATATTATCAGATTTGTATGTAGATGTTCCCTATTCCCAATCATTGATGGGTGAAGAATATATCCAACCCCAATTTGATACCGGTGAGAGTATTTATACTTCTATTCTCAATTCATTATCGGACCAAATAGAAATACTAAATAATACCTCAACATTTATCATTGGAGATATTATTGCCGGAGGTGATAAAGATACCTGGATCAAGTTTGCCAATGCTCTTCGGTTGAGGATTGCAATGCGGATGATTGATGTCAGGGAAAGTGAGGCCAGGGAAATTATCGAAGAAGCAGCTCAAAATACGATTTCCAGTTCAGAGGAAAATGTTTTTTTCCCTTATAATGAATCTACCGTTTCCAATAGATTTCCATTTAATGATGTAGAAAGACCAATTATTCAATTTGCAGTTACGACTACTATGATTGATTATTTAAAAGAAGTGAATGATCCGCGTTTGAGTATTTATGCCAGTGTGGACGAGACGAACGGTGAATATATAGGTAAAGATTATGGACAGGAAGCTAACGATCCTACTGTTATAGAGTTGTCAAAACCCGGATCTGCTGCTTTTAGCGGTTCAGCGAAGGGGTATATTATTACCTATGCCGAGGTAGCATTTACACTGGCTGAAGCTGCAGCCAGAGGAATGAATGTTGGCCAAACTGCTGAAGAGTGGTATCAGGAAGGGATAGAAGCTTCTATGGTGCAATGGGGAATAGAGGACCAGGAGACTATTGACCAATATATCGAAGGGGTACCATATGATTCTGGATCCTGGAACAACGTAATTGGTACTCAAAAATGGCTGGCAATGTATATGCAGGGATTGCAGGCCTGGTTTGAAAGATTGCGAATGGACTTTAAGAAACCAAATGGTGAAGATCTGTTTGTAGCGCCTGTGTCAGGCAGTCTGGATCCCGATGTCGAATACCTTCCCGGTAGATTATTATATCCTACCTCTACAAAAGCTAATAACACCCAAAATAGTGAAGAAGCTTCACAACGAATAGGAGGTGATTCCCAGGCGACAAAGAATTGGTGGGATGTGAAATAAGTAGTAAAATCTTTGGAGGTTTTGATGTGGATAAGAGCTTGTCTAAATTTAACAAATTCTCTGCACAGCTCTGTGTATTGTGTATTCCACCTGAATGTGGAATCTCAGCATTCTTTGCGCCTGCCTGTCTTCGACTGGAGACAGGTAAGAGCTAAAAATTACATAAAGAACCGCTGAGTAACGCCGAAGCTCTCAGTCGAATGCTCGCAATGTTCTGAGTCTAAACAGCAATTTCTACTGAAAATTTTTCTTCGTTAAAACTCCATTTGGCCTGTTGTTGTTATTTTTTTTTGTTGCGACAGGATCCCGAAAGGGCCTGTTCCGACCCCCGAGGGGTCGGATTCTATTAGTGATTCGCCAAAACGATTGTTTCGACCTCAGAGAGGTCGGATAAGTTCCCATTCTTCTAAAATCATCCCTTCCAATTCTGGGGTTGGATTTAACGTCAAATAGTAAAAACAGGTAATCCGACACCCTCCGGGGTCACCTATCCTGTTTTACGCGTCCTTCTAACATAATCAGACCCCCAAGGGGGCTTTTATCATAGCTTGGAAGCATTAAAACCAGGTGCATCCTGGTGAACAAAAACGATATAAAACAGGCGCTTATCAGGTTTTACTTTTCAGTAGAAATTGCTGGAGTCTAAAGGATCTTGAAGAAAATTGATATAGTTGTTGGAATAGAATTAAATTTTTAATATTTGTATTAATTTAATATTAAAATATATAATAATTATTTTTTCATATTTTTTATCGTTAAATTTTTCTGTTTGAGCTAAAAATCATGTGGTGTAAAAACGTTACTTTACATTTTAGGATGTTTGACCTTGTGTACTTCTTGCAAAACCATAAAAATTTCGGATTTTCAGACGGGGAAGGAAATGGGTGTATTGTTGCCGGTCCTTGAGCCCCGGATTCACGTGGCAGAAGAAATCGGAGCTTACGGATATAGGGGAGAAGCACCGACAGCTTCTATAGATCCCGAGACGTTTTTGCCAATTGCAAATAATAGAATTGCCGGGGATAACCGATTTCACGATGTGACAACGATTTTTGAGAGAGAGGTTAAGAACAGTATTACACAGTCCGTAGGTGAAAAAAAGGGTATATTGATCTGAAGATCCCGGCAATAATTACCAATACGGACCATGGGTGGATGGTTCTCTCCATTTTGACCCTATTTATTAGGAATGCCGATGAGCGGAATCAAGACGGCAATGGATATCGAAGTCGAAATCTATGACCTGGATGAGAATTTGATTGCCCGGTATAATGCTACTTGTGAAAGAAAATTACATGTGGCATTCTACCACGGATACAATAAGGACGATGCCCGGAGAAAGTCCAATTTGGATGCCTTTAAATGCGCGATGAATGATATCAAGAATCAAATTTTACAGGATGTTCATGCCATTAAGAAAAAACTGGGGGAGTAAGGAGTTTTCAAATATAAGAATAGAAACCTATGTTTTACGGGTTATATACTACCCGGGACGTTTTGGATTGACCGGTTCGATGTGCCGGGGAAAATGAAGTAGGAAAATATAATTCCTTACTCATACTATCGATGAGATCATTCAAATTCTAACCAACTAACTTTTTCCAAATCAGGACAAATGTTTAATAAACGGTTGATCATAAATCCGTTTACCTGTAGCTTTGTAAAGTGCATTAGCCAGTGCACCAATTACCGGAGGGTATGGTGGTTCTCCTAATCCCGTAGGGTCGATGTCATTCTTTACGAATTGTACTTCAATGGACTTAGGGGCTTCACTGTGACGTATGAGTTTGTATTTATCAAAATTTTTCTGTTGGGGAACCCCATCTATAAAAGTCAACTCACTGTAAAGGGCGTGACCAATACCGTCTATGGTACCTCCTTCAATCATATTGGTTGCGGCATCGGGATTAACAACAATTCCACAATCAACGGCACAATAAACTTTTTCTATTACAGGTTTATTCCCATCCATTACCAAATCTACAACATTAGCTACATACGAGTTGTGGCAATAATACGCAGCCATTCCCCGGTGCACATTTTCAGGGGGGGTATCCCAATTGCTCATCTCCCGGACTAGCTTAATGACCCCGGCATATCTTTCTGCGTCGTAATCATTATTCTCTCCGACTGGCTGATTTTTTGCTTTTTCGAATAATTCAAGGCGAAGGTCGATTGGGTCTTTTCCGGCTTCTTCAGCAAGTTCATCAAGGAAGGCTTGTTCTACTCCGGCTGAAAAATTAGAGCGAGGTGCACGGAAAGCACCATGTGTTATATTTGTATCAATAGACCAGTTTTCTGCCAGATAATGATCGAGGGCTCCAGCTGGAAAGCGATTGGCGAATAATGGGCTTTCCGACATTCCTCCCATTCGCACCTGGAAAGCAGTAATATTATTATCTGCATCCAATCCGGCACGATAGGTAGCTAAATAGGCTGGTCGATAGGTTCCAGCTGTCATGTCATCTTCGCGAGTGTATATCAATTTAATCGGGGCATTTACTTTTTTCGAAATAATAGCCGCTTCTATTAGAAAATTGCCATATAGCCTGCGACCAAATCCTCCTCCCATACGGGTCATTTGTATGTCTATTTTTTCCAATGGTAGACCTAATCGGTCGGATGCTGTTTCCTCCAGGAATTCAGGAGTTTGAATGGGCCCTTTTAATATTGCTTTATCCGAAGTTACATGAGCAAAGAAATTCATGGGCTCCATGCAATTGTGAGCCAGATGAGGGGCCGTGTATGTACGTTCAAGTATTTTAGTTGCTTTATCGAAATTTTCCCTGGGATTCCCATCTTCTCGAACGGTTTCCCCTCCCTGAGCATCTCTATCTTTCATTTTCTGCATATACATCTCAGTTGACTCCAAACCTGCAGGGAAATTGACGGACCATTCTCTGCCTGATCGGTGAAAAGGAACAGTCTGATCCCCGGTTTTTTCCCATTCTGCCTTTACAGCTTTTTTGGCCTGCATTACCTGCCAGGTAGACTCTCCTACTACAGCTATAAGATGAGGGAATGCGGAAATATCAAAACTACCTCTTTTTTCATCTGATCCAAAAGTCTCAAATGTGAAAACGTCTTTAATCCCAGCCATATTCTTGGCTTCAGAAGCATCTATAGATTTGAGACTCATTCCAAATGCGGGAGGATGAATAATCATAGCTACCAACATGCCTTCTTCATAGGTATCTATGCCATAAAGTGGCTGTCCTGTGACAATCTTATGGCCATCTACATTTTTTCTAGATGTACCTATTATCTTAAATTCCTTTTTTTCTTTAAGAGGTACGTTATCGGGTACCGGGATGTCAACGGCTGCTGATGCCATTTCTCCGTATCCTGCTTCCTTTCCGCTTCCACTGTGAACTAGTTTTCCATTTTCAGTAGTTATCTCTTCCGGAGGAACATCCCAGGTTTTAGCAGCTGCCAGGATCAGCATTTGGCGGGCTGTAGCCCCGGTTGTTCTCAAGCTTTCCCAGCTTTGTCGAATGGACTGACTTCCACCAGCTAATTGCCGTGTAAAAATATCGGTGTTCAAGGGTGCCTGCTCTACCATGACATCTTTCCAGTCCACGTCTAATTCTTCAGCAACAAGCATCGGCATTGATGTTTTTACATTTTGTCCTATTTCCGGGTTCGGAGACATAATAGTGACTAATCCATTATCTCCGATTTTTAGAAACCCGTTAATGTTATACCACTCTTCGGGCATTGATTTTACCTGTTCAGCGGAAGGGGTACATCCTAATAGCCAGTTGAATCCAATTAAAATCCCACCTCCGGCAGCAGCCGATACTTTTAAGAATGATCTCCTATCTTGAGTTGTAATTACCTTTGTCATAATTTGATCTTTTTCAATTACTGGGTTTTAGCAGCTGTTTTAATGGCAGATTTAATTCGGGTATAGGTTCCGCATCGACAAATATTGCCGTTCATTGCGGATTCAATATCTTTATCTGAAGGATTGGAATTGTTCAAAAGTAAGGCGGATGCACTCATTATTTGTCCCGCCTGGCAGTAACCGCACTGTGGGATATCGTGTTCTATCCAGGCTTTTTGCACCGGGTGGTCCCCTTTTTCAGATAATCCTTCGATGGTCGTTACCTTATCTTCACCAACGGAAGAAACGGGGAGACTACAAGAACGCACAGCCGTACCATTTAAGTGTATGGTACAAGCACCGCACTGGGCAATACCACACCCAAATTTGGTCCCTAGTAATTTAAGATGATCTCTCAGTACCCACAACATCGGTGTGCCAGGATCTACATCTACTTCCTTCTTTTGTCCGTTTATATTTAATGTGAAAACTGCCATAGGTCAAAATTTTGAATTAATATAATCATTTTCAATTCATTTTACGAAAGAGCGGAGATCATATTGAATAATAATAGTAATAATTTTCTAACGCCAAACAAGGATCTCTATTTTATAAAAGAGTAGTTCAGAATCGTTTTGAAAGGATTTGATCAGGAAGGTTGGTGAAAAGTATGTTTAAATCTTTATTTATTAATATATCAGCGCTTGCTGATCCATCCTTTATTTAGTATATTTTCTCACCATATATTTGGAAGGGAAGGATAGTAAGATATATAAACCATTCGATGTTACAATAAATCGTAAATGTGTACGCTTCTAAAATTTAATTATAGATTTCCTTTATGAGTGTATAGAAATCATAGATGGAGATTCTTAATTTATTATTATAATTTTGATTAGTAAGGAAAAAACAAAAAATGTATCTAATATGGAGAATAGAGGAAATGATATCAGTAAATGCCCGTTTCATGGAGGCACAGCACCAAAAGAAAGTGCCGGAGGAGGGACCAGAAACCGCGATTGGTGGCCGAATCGACTGCCGGTAAATATACTCCGCCAACATTCTTCTTTATCCAATCCAATGGGTGAAGATTTTGACTATGCCAAGGAGTTTAAAAGTCTAGATTTAGAAGCATTAAAAAAAGATCTCAATGACCTGATGACAGATTCTCAGGATTGGTGGCCTGCTGACTTTGGACATTATGGAGGGTTGTTTATTCGTATGGCATGGCACAGCGCTGGAACCTACCGAATTGGCGATGGCCGTGGTGGGGCAGGAGCCGGACAACAGCGATTTGCACCCCTGAATAGTTGGCCCGATAATGCAAGCCTGGATAAAGCAAGGAGACTACTTTGGCCAATCAAACAAAAATATGGAAAGAAAATTTCCTGGGCGGACCTTATGGTTCTGGCGGGAAATGTAGCTCTTGAATCCATGGGGTTTGAAACGTTTGGGTTTGCAGGCGGTCGAGAAGATGACTGGGAGCCGGAAGAAGATGTCTACTGGGGATCTGAAAAAGAATGGCTAGATGATAAAAGATACTCTGGAGAAAGGGATTTAGAAGACCCGTTAGCAGCGGTGGTTATGGGGCTGATTTATGTAGATCCTGAAGGTCCGAATGGAAATGGAGATCCCGTATCTGCTGCAATAGATATACGCGAGACCTTTAAACGAATGGCGATGAATGATGAAGAGACTGTCGCTTTGATTGCGGGAGGCCATTCTTTTGGGAAAACCCATGGCGCAGCAGATCCTGGAAAGTATGTAGGTCCTGAACCGGAAGCTGCACCAATCGAAGCACAAGGTTTTGGATGGGCCAATAGTTTCGGTACAGGAGTTGGAAAAGATGCTGTTACCGGGGGACCAGAAGTGACATGGACGCAAACGCCCACAAGATGGAGTAATTATTTCTTTGAGAATTTGTTTAAATATGAATGGGAATTGACCCATAGTCCTGCCGGGGCAAAACAATGGGTAGCAAAGGATGCTGGCGAGGTAATACCGGATGCTTTTGATGCGGATCAAAAACATAGACCTACTATGTTGACAACAGACTTGT
This sequence comes from Membranihabitans maritimus, assembly GCF_021729145.1. GTDB lineage: Bacteria > Bacteroidota > Bacteroidia > Chitinophagales > Saprospiraceae > Membranihabitans > Membranihabitans maritimus. The sequence continues at coordinate 108,961 of NZ_JAJSLW010000015.1, forward strand.
CTTTGCGTTTTGACCCTGAGTATGAGAAAATATCCAGACGGTTTTATGAAAATCCGGATGAATTTGCCGACGCATTTGCACGTGCCTGGTATAAACTTACCCATCGGGATATGGGACCAAAAGAGCGATATCTTGGCCCCGAAGTTCCCGAGGAAGAACTCATTTGGCAAGATCCTATTCCAGCTGTAGATCACGAATTGATAAATGACGAAGACATTGCTTCGCTTAAATCAAAAGTCTTAGAATCCGGACTTTCTATTTCGGAGCTGGTTTCCACTGCCTGGGCATCGGCCTCTACTTTTAGGGGCTCTGATAAAAGGGGGGGAGCTAATGGTGCCCGTATTCGATTAGAACCACAAAAAAACTGGGAGGTGAATAATCCAGCTCAGCTTACAAGGGTATTGAATACTTTAGAAGGAATAAAAGATCATTTTAATAGCGCACAATCTGGAAATAAAAAGATTTCCACTGCAGATATTATTGTTTTGGCAGGTTGTGCTGCAGTAGAAAAGGCAGCTAAAAATGCCGGATATGATCTAACGGTTCCTTTTTCGGCCGGTCGAATGGATGCGTCATTGGAACAAACAGATGTTGACTCATTTAAGTATCTGGAGCCAGTAGCAGATGGCTTCCGTAATTACCGTAAAACAACTTTTAATGTTTCGACGGAAGAATTGCTTGTTGATAAAGCTCAGCTTCTGACATTGACTGCTCCGGAGTTAGCTGTGCTGGTAGGAGGTATGCGTGTTCTCGAAACTAATTATGATGGCTCTAAGCACGGTGTGTTTACCAACCAACCAGGAAATCTGACAAATGATTTCTTTGTTAACCTTCTCGATATGAGTACAGAGTGGAAGTCGGTATCTGAAGATGACGAATTGTTTGAAGGCAGGGATCGAAAGAGTGGTGAATTGAAATGGACAGGAACACGGGCTGATCTTATTTTTGGTTCCAATTCGGAATTAAGGGCTGTAGCTGAAGTATATGGATTTACAGATTCAAAAGATAAATTTGTAAAGGACTTTATCGCAGCATGGGACAAGGTTATGAATCTGGATCGTTTTGATCTGAAATAATTCTTGAGTCTTTCCTTTACGATGAAAATTTCCCCGGTGGAAGACATTCCTTCCGGGGTTTTTTTGTGTTATGAATTATGACTTTGTATCTGGTGAATTTTCAAAAATGATACATATGAATGAATAATGGAGAACTGGATACTTGATGATTTTTCTATAATACCGTCTACGTATCCCGCATTTTGGTACGATGTAAAATTTTTGTAGTGGTAGGTCAACCGCTGATCCACTTGAAGTACAATTTTTTAGTATAAAGTTTCAGGGCGGGAAAAACCACATATTAATACCGTTTTTGATATTTCCAGCTTTTTGTTGACCAGGCAAATGACATCATGAATCAGAATAACGTGCAGAAACAAACTGGCAATAGAAATAGTGTAACGCTCTGGAGTTCCAAACTTCTGATTCTGCATTTGACATTGAAAATTCAAATTGGAAATACCATTTATATTTTGATTGTTTTGGGCTTGGGTGATTACTTTTTTTGAGCAACCGATGTCCAGTCCAGAATGAATAATCGGCGAAAGTTTAAAAAGGGAGATCCCCGGCGCCACATCCGAATTCAATGACTCTAGAGTGAGGGGGGTACTAATTTCGCTAATTGAGTCCTTACAGAGGCTAGTGCATCAACTACTAAATTCATATGAGTACCAAGTCTTGATCTTTATGGGCATCTTTCCGCTCCGCAGACATGCGGAATTCGGGATTGTGCTTCAGTCAGAGAACCCCAGCTATCTTCCTTCAACGCCGCCTTGATTTGTACAAAAATATCTGCGACTTATAGCATAGCAACTTAGTGTTGGACCCACTAGATTGTCGAAAGCTTTAAACCTCATGCAGTTTCGGAAATTATTTTTTCACTAATATAGCACTCCATCCCCCGCCATTTTGCAAATTCATCGTCAAAGAAGTAGATGAATTAACTGCTTTTTCTTCGATTGTGAAATCTTCCGGGTATTTTTTAGCATTGATACCGTCCCTGTAAATCGTGGCGTTATATTCCCCGGATGGTAAAAAAGAAAGATCAAGTTCAAGATGCCGGGATTCATTATTAGTAATAGCACCCACATACCATTTTGTATCTTTTCGACGGGCGATTACTACATATTCGCCGGTTTCTCCCTGAAGGGCGATGGTCTCATCCCATATAGTGGGAATTTGACTTATATATTCGATCGTTTCTTTATTCTTATAGTAAGCGGAAGGTGTATCACAAAGCATTTGAAGTGCAGATTCAAAAATAGTATACAGTGCTATCTGGTGGGCTCGGGTTCCCATGCTCATGGGGCGGTCAAAATTGATGAAATGGTTTTCTATGGTAGTGTTGTGCATCGCACCCGGGGTGTAATCCATCGGTCCGACTGCCATTCTTACAAAGGGTAAAATCGTATTGTGAGTGGGGGTGATGTCATGAGACCATTTGTGGTGCTCATTACCTTTTACCCCTTCATAACTGATAATATTAGGAAACGCTTTTCGCAGGCCCCCGGGTTTAAACGCCCCATGGAAGTCAACCAACAATTTTCTTTCTGCGCATTCCCGGGCAATGATTTCGTACGATTTTGTCATGTATTGGTCCCCTCGTTGCATAAAATCTACTTTGATCCCCGCAGCGCCCCATTTGGCATACGTGTCGAGAATTTCTTCCATATTCTCATCCAGTGGTTTCCAAAGGCACCAAAGAATGATCCGTACATTTTTTTCATTGCCGTACCGAATCAGTTCCTGAACTTCTATATCGGGATTGAAAGCCAAAATTTCTGTAGTAGATTTAGTCCATCCTTCGTCCAGGATAACGTATTCTAGACCGTATTCCGAAGCGAAATCAATATAGTACTTATAGGTTTCTGTATTGAGTCCTGATTCAAAATCCACGTCGAAAACATTGTTGGCATTCCACCAATCCCACGCTACTTTCCCGGGACGTATCCAGGAAATATCTTTCAATTGGCTTTCACGGGAGAGTTGTAACACCAGATTCTGTTCTATAAACTCAGTGTCGTCATCAGTGATAACGAAAAATCGCCAGGGAAAATTTCGTGTGCCTTCCGTCCTGGCAATGTATGGATGTTCTTCTGTAATGATGACATTCCTGTCGCCACCGCTCCCTTCCTGTGGAATGGTTTCAGCTACTGCTTTGGGGTGCATAGCTGACAAATGATTGCCAGCAGATCCTTTGAGAAATAGCTGGGGATAATCAAAAACATCGGCTTCGGAGAATAATATTTTTACATCGTTTTGTTCGTCAAACAATATAGGCAATGAGCCAAATTGATTGTTTTTTAATGTATCTATTTTGGTAGTGATATAGCTTCGTTCATAATGGGAGTAGGTCGATTCTTCCAGGGGAAAAAAAGAGGTTGTCCCATTGGGAAAATGTACGTTCATCACTTCTTCGTCTACCTCAATAGTTCGGTCAAAAGAAGTGGAAAACCTGTATGCAACGGCATTATTATATACTCGAAAATCCAGTCGAAAATTATTTTCGAAAGTTAATTGTAATTCTTTAAAGTGATTTAGTACTGTACTGCTTTTTAGGGGCAGGAAGGCAGGAAACTCTTCCTCAACTACTACTGTATTTTCTCTTCCGATTTTGAGGTTTTTACTCAGAAGATGGCCATTGACTTTTAGATCAATATTTACCTCCGGCAAAACGGCTTTTCCGTATTTCTCTACTTTCCAGGTGATAAAATCGTCAATAGATATGGATACTTTTGTTTTTCCGTCAATAGAGGTCAGGGAGAAATTCTGTGAATAAATTGTATGAGCGAAAAAAGCCAGAATGAAAAGAAGGAGCGGTTTTTTCATGGTTGTGGTTTTAATGTAATTTGAGCTGTTTATATCCGAAGTTAATGATATATATAAGTATTTTGTACTAAAATTCAGTAAGAAAAAGATCTAATTTCAATCAATGAATAGTATATGGCTTTGAGCAGCCATATAGTGAGGATAAATATGGGGCGAGAATAATGAATATTATGCCTCAATTTATCTGTTATAGGGTCTTTCATTTATCCAATTGAATCCTCTATTGATTAATTCAAAATCTCTGCGAGTCATATAAATTTTCACGGAATCTCCCGATATCAATTTGCCGGATAAATGTAGTCTGTTGGAATCGGGAATCGTATACTTGAAGGAATATTCCATCGGTGAATCATCTCCGGAAGTTAATTCTATTGTACCCGGATCACCAGTATCAATTATTTGGGATCGGAAGGGGATTTGTCGCTTATTCATATAAATGATTCTTGCTGCACTTCCCTTATCGATAATAAATTGATCCCACCTTTTAAGATCGGTCTTTAATGGAGGTAAAGTGTCGTTATTTATAATGAATGTATCGACATCGTAAAGTCCGTATAACTTTGGTATTGGAACCTTTTTCTGGTTATTTGAATATATTACGATTCCTGAAATTAAGTAATAACCTATCACTACGGTTTTAATGCCTAATTTTGTGGTTTTTATCCATTTCTTTCTAATTTCCGGGGCCTTAATAATTGGTAGTGATACAGCATTGCCGGTAAAAAAGAATTTGAACAAATGTCTTGCATCGTTTAACAAAAGGAATAAAGTCATAACGACCAAAGCGGTAGAAACCATTTTAACCGGGACATCATAGAAGTAGTTTATCGCCATGATATTAGCTGTAGTCATAAGTGTAATAATTGCCCCGAACGTCATAGTCCGCCTAAATAATAAAAAGACAGCTGCTATCTCGGCAATTCCCATAAAAATATTATACCCTTTTGAGAATCCCAAAAAAGTCCATGCTAATCCCATAGGGGAAGAGTCTCCATAATTTTGGATTAACCTGTGCATGGCAGGATCGGGGAATTGGAACTTAATAATTTTTGCAAATCCATAATTAATTAGCATTAATCCTACATAGAATCGGACAACGACGGTGAGCCAGTAATATAGTTTATCGTAATTTTCCCGACTTTTATCCAACACCGACCACAGGACCGTTCCCAAAAGTGAAATTATCAAAATGGTAATAAGTATAACGTAATCGTATGTTGTATCACCACTGCCATTCGTAAAGACGGTAATATCGTATGGAAGATGAAGAATGTGTTTGCCTATCCAGGGGATGATTGTATGCAGCAGTTCCGTTGGATACTTTATTATTATATACCAGAAAGGAAATGCACCATTGTTTTGAATAGCAATAAATAATACAAAGAAAATAAACACAAATCTGAAAGCTATTTTCTTAGTCAACCCCCAGTGCGAAGTTATTGCCGATGAATCCATTTTTATTGTTTGATCAAATTTAATAAAAATGGATCTATATTCGAATTGTGATTTTTATTATTTTCGATGAAAAATTGATACAGATTCCGTCTGGGTATAAGAAAAGAATCCAAATACAGATAAAGAATCGTACTTAGTAAGTTAAAAGAATACTATTTAATATTACATTGAATCTTCTATAGCATTGTAATATCCTACACATTCTGCTATTCCCGCTAGTGGATCCGTATTGTCTTTTTCAAATTCGATACTGCATTTTCCGGCATATCCGGTCTTGGCGATAGCAGCGAACAGGGAGGGGAAATCAATCACACCACGTCCCATTTCACAAGACCTGCCTTTGGCTGTTGGTTCTGTTACATCTTTGATATGCATATCATATATGCGGTCCCCATATGCCATTGTCATGGCCACAGGGTCTTTGCCATATCTGCGGGTATGACCTACGTCGTGGCAAATGCCAATTCTGCGGTCAAATTTTTTTACTTTTTCATAAATGACTTCCGGGGTGGGGTATAGGTCGTCCCCAGGACCGTGATTGTGGATGGCAACCTGGAAGCCGTATTCTTTTACCTTTTCATCTACTAAGGGAAGTAGGTCATAGTTTGGTACTCCTATAATAAGTTGCACTCCTACTTTTTGAGCATAGTCAAATGCCTTGTTAACTTCCTCTTCGGACTTCATGTATATTGGTCCTACGGCATAGCCTTTAATATTGTGCTTTTCGCACTTGGCATGGAAATCGGCTATTTGTTTATCTGAACTATCCATAGGGAGGTGAAAATCTTTGATGCATAGATAGTTGATACCGACCCGTTGAGTCATTTCCAACGCATCATTCAGGGGGAATTTTACAAAGGTATACCCAGCCATACCCAGTTCATAAGATATTTTCCTGTTTTGGGAAGGTTTTTTAGAACTTGCAATTTGTGAAGGTAAAAGGTAAGGGGTTGCTGCCAGAGCTGTTATCTTCCATCCTGATTTTTTAAAGAAATCTCGTCGGTTGTTTTCCATGTTATTTTAATTTTGAATCGGAATTTACGAAAATACTTACAATTTGATTATTAATACTTAGGTAAATACAACTCATTAATATAAAACTATCTCAATAAAGTAATGTCTCCGGATAATACTTTAATACTCCCATCATATAAAATCAAATCAAGTAGATAGCCATATACCCCACTTTCCATTTGTTTCCCATTATTCGTTCCATTCCAGTTGACAGGTTGTGTCTCGTCTTGTTGATAAACCCTGTTGCCCCACCGGTCAAAAATGCGCATTGATTGAACTTTGATTAAAGCATCATTACCGTAAATTGTAAAAGTATCATTTAACCCATCTCCGTTAGGAGAAAAAGCATTGGGAATATAAATGTCGTATTCATCTAAAATCAAATGTACGAGGCTATCACATCCGATAGAAGATACAAGAGGAAAGGTAGAAGCTGTAGGTGAATTGAACCTATATGGGCCCATTTCAAACGTTTCTCCTTTAAAAAAATATTCTTGTACCGTATCGACGGATTCGGTCAACACTGTGAGATCCATGTGCACAGTGCTATCACAGCCATCACGGGTGGTAAAAGTATGAGTATATGAGCCGGATCTATTGAGATCCATTTCGCCGAATGCGAAAGTAGCGTCAGGACAAATTATTTTACGGGTCTGAGTTTCAAATGTAGGAATGATATAGTCATAGGGGGCAGAAAGTACACAGTTTCCCCCAGTCATAATCATGACCTGATACTTCCCTTCCCGCTGGTCAAACTGTAAAAATCTATCTGTTGCACCTACTATTGCTATCCCGTCACGGTACCATTGGTAATCAACGTTTTGACGTTCGGATGCGAGTAAGCCAAATTCCGGGTTACAGGGGTGTCCTATTTTTTCAATTGTAGGACCAAATAATTGGGAATTAGCCAGTATGAGGTTATCTAGAAAATAATATGGATTCACAGAAAGGTCCAATTCAATACAGTCAGGACCTATAGCTATTGCTGCGATATCTTCCGCAGGTGTTGTGGTGATTTCATATCGTCTCCATTCCTGACTCCCGCTTACATATACTTTTCCCAACACTTTCCATCCTGATCCGTTCGTAGGGCATCCATAGGAACGATCACCTACGCCAAAAGGTAAATTTTTGCAATCTGTAGTTCCATACAAAACCACATCCATTGGAGGGGATATATTCCTGTCGACAAATCCGATATGAAATTGAAAGGTATATTGTGTGCCTGCTTCCAATGGGGAGTTGAGGCAGGCGCCGGTATATTCTTTCCAATTAGGCTCCGGATTCCTCGTAAATCGACCATTGCGAAACCCGATATAGGCATCCCCGTCCGGGATGGGTTTGGGAAGGGGGAATTGATCTCTTTCAAAATATCCACATCGATTCATATAATCCGTGGTGGCTTCAGAAGCCTGAATCCAGGTTTTTGCACAATTCAGTTGAGAATTACCAGATGGACAACAATCGATTTCTTCGAAAGATGGATTAGGAATATGGGATGGGGGTACAGACGTCTGACAATCACAATCCGGATCATTGAGGTCGATGAGGCCGTCTTCATTATCGTCGATACCGTTATCGCATATTTCTCCTGTATTGACCTGACCCCACGAATGAACCGGGGCATTCAAAAATATAAAAAACAGGAATATATGAATGATTTTACACCACATTTTTCGGGTATTGCGATGATGATCAAAATTGAAAAGCTAAATGGCAGGGTCATTCATTTAGCAAGCATATAATATACGAAGATTCATCGATATTTAAATTGAAAAATTACAGGGGCTTTAAAAAAAGTAAATTTATTTATTGCAACATTGTTGCATTTGATCAAATTGTTGCTATCTTTGTATTGGTAATGACCATAATGAGGAGTCGCAAATAGAAAGCCTAAAAGACCAATTAAGTAAAATCACTATTGGACACATTGGTTAGCATAAGGGAGCATATCGTTTATAGTCAAAAAGCTCCCTTATTTTTTAATATTAAATTTTGACCTATGATCCCCAGGACATTTGAAGATTGGAAATATTGTATCACTGAGAAATGTAAAATTGAATTAACCCCGGATTTTGCTCGTAAAAGATTAGAAACCTTGAAAGACGCATCACAACAAGAAGCAAAAGTATTTATACAACATTACGGTATTATCCATTGGCGAAATGTCGTGCGATGGTATAGCCGGGTAGTGAAAAATGCTTAATTCTTTAATTAATTATCTACTTGATTCCTGAGGATATTGATCGGATATTTCCTGAGGAATTAAATCATAAAGAAATGTAAATTATGAAAAAATTACCTGTAACCGTGCTTAGTGGATTCCTGGGAGCAGGAAAAACCACTCTTCTCAATCATATACTTCACAATAAATCAGGTATGAAAGTTGCCGTGATCGTGAATGATATGAGCGAGGTCAATATAGACGCGCAGTTTGTCGAAAATGAAAATGTGCTTTCCCGTACCGAAGAAAAGCTCGTGGAATTAAGTAATGGTTGCATTTGTTGCACACTGAGGGAAGATCTTATTATCGAAGTGCAACGATTGGCCGAAGAAAGGAGGTTTGATTATTTACTAATCGAAAGTACCGGAATTTCAGAGCCCATCCCTGTAGCTCAAACTTTTACATATCAGGATGACCTTTTGGGGGTTGACCTGAGCCAAATGAGTTATATTGATTGCATGGTTACGGTTGTGGATTCCTATAATTTTTTCAAAGATTTTGGAAGTGCGGACACCCTTACCGACCGCAGTCTGAATGATGTAGAAGGCGATTTCCGTACTATCGTCAATTTGCTGACCGACCAGATCGAATTCGCTAATGTCATTGTAATTAATAAAACGGACTTAACTAGCCCCGGAAAACTCAATTTACTAAAATCAGCACTACAAAAGCTCAATCCCGGAGCCAGACTCATAGAGACATCGTACGGGAGAATTGACCCCGGGGAAATCATGGGAACGGGACTTTTTGACTTCTATGAAGCCGAACAAAGCGCGGGATGGCTGGCTGAACTGGAAAAAGAAGAACATAACCCTGAAACGGAAGAATATGGTATCGGTTCATTTGTATTCCGTGACTCCCGTCCATTCCATGTCGATCGGTTTTGGAAGTATATACAAACCGGCTTTCCGGTGAATATTATTCGAAGTAAAGGGTTATTCTGGGTCTCATCCCGACCAGACCAGGCCCTGGTATGGAGCCAGGCCGGAGGTTCATTGCGAGCTGATAGTGCCGGATTGTGGTGGGGTAGCATGCAGATGGATGAAAGAATGAAATATCCGGTGTTTTTACAAAATAGAGAACGCATTGAGGAAAATTGGGATTCCACCTTTGGGGACCGTAAAAACGAATTGGTTTTCATCGGACAGGATATGAATGTTGATGAAATCAAAACCCAATTGGAAAGATGTCTTTGCCGACCCTATGAAATTGATTCCATTGAATGGGAAACCGGTCAACCCGACCCTTGGCCGGTCCAACGAATATATCCCTTGAAACAGAAAATCAATTAGCACTTTTGAAGCCAGGGTTTGTAGGGTAAAAAAACGAAAATAATTAATCAATTGAAAATCAATTCACTTAGTAAAATGTAAAGGCATGGAGCTAATATTCAAAGGTAAATCTGATTTTATAGGTATTGTTGCCAGTGGCCTATGTGCTATACACTGCGCAGCTACGCCATTTTTATTTGCCATCACCCCTTTTTTTGGAAAGGCGATCGCCGAAACTCAGCATAGCCACGGCCCTTGGTATTGGCATGCATTGGATTTAATATTTCTAATTTCAGGATTGATAGCAGTGTGGTTATCATCCCGTTGCCAAACCAATAGAAATATAAAAGTATTTCTTTGGGCTACCTGGATTCTTTTGGCCATTGGACTGATTATGGAACACTATCACGTAAGTCCCGGGAGCTTTATTATGTATACGGGATCACTGGGATTGATTGTCGCCCATGTATTCAATTTCCGCAACAAAATTCATAACCACAATGCAGATGAAAAGTGAAATGAACCATTCCGCATTACGGGTAGAAGGTTTGTTTTTTGCTTACCCGGGGGAAGAACAATTGAACTTCCCGGACCTGGAAGTAACTTCGGACAATCCCCTTCTTATTCTCGGCGACTCCGGGTGTGGTAAAACGACATTCTTACATCTGTTGTCCGGCTTACTTAATCCGGATGGCGGATCAGTAGTATTAGACGGAAAGAATATTTCTACGCTCAATCCCGCAGCATGCGATCGATTTCGCGGACAGAATATTGGTATGATATTCCAGCAGCCACATTTTATAGAAGCGTTGACTGTTTATGAAAATTTAAGAATATCTCCGTACCTCTCCCATATGAAGCAACCCCTTTCGGCATTGGAATCATCCATTCAGGAATTGAACCTGTCCGGGTTACTTAATAAATTACCTTCCCGGTTGAGTTCGGGAGAACAACAGCGTGTAAGTATTATCCGGGCACTGATGAACCGCCCTAAACTCATTTTGGCCGATGAACCTACCAGTGCTTTGGACAATAAAAACTGTGCGGCAGTGATAGAACTACTGATCCGAAAAGCACGACAACTAAATGCCGTCCTAATCATTTGCACGCATGATGAACGTATTCGAAAAGAAGTCGAAAATGAATTGGATCTTTCCGATATGACCTTGAATGTTACAGAGAAACCATGATACGAAAAATTGCTTTAAAAAATATTGGATACAAACCTTTGAATACCGTATTATGCCTGGCATTATTGACCTTTAGTGTAAGCATTATTACCCTGATTGTCATTTTGCAAAAGGATATCGAAGAAAAGTTTCAGAATGACCTGCGGGACATTGATTTGGTAATGGGGGCCAAGGGAAGCCCGTTACAACTGGTTTTATCCGCTCTCTATCATGTAGATGCACCTACGGGTAATATAAAGCTGGCAGAGGCAAAGAAAATTATGAATAGTCCCATTGTAGAACAGGCTATCCCGCTGGCTTATGGCGACTCCTACAATGGTTACCGTATCCTGGGCACAGAACAAGCCTATTTGCAAAAATATGATGCGGAACTGGAGGCCGGTAATTGGTTTGACAAAGACATGGAAGCCATATTAGGTGCGAATGTGGCTGTGGCTTCAGGATTGAAAATTGGTGATACGTTTGTGGGGACACACGGTGATGTGGAAGGCGGCCACCTCCACGAGGATCACAAATACACCGTAGAGGGTATTCTCCGGTCCAACCATAGTGTGATAGATAATCTTGTCCTTACCAATATTCCCAGTGTATGGAGGGTCCATTCTTCACAACAGGATGGAGGGTCAAAGGAGCCTTCACATGAAGAACACCACCATGATGAAGAACATCATGAAAGTCATCAGCACGATCATCCTGAAAGCCATGAACCCGGTCACGATAATCACGAAGAGAAGATCATTGCGGATAGCATGGATATTACGGCCGTTCTTATGAATTTCAAAACCAAAATGGCCTTGCTCAATATGCCCCGAACCATAAATGAGCAGACTTCCATGCAAGCCGTCAATCCTGGCATGGAGATCAACCGGTTATTTTCCTTAATTGGTATCGGAGCTACTACTCTCCGCATGATAGCCGGTGGGATAATGCTTATTTCCGGATTTAGTATTTTCTTTATTCTCTACAATCGCATGGAGGACCGGAAATATGAATTGGCATTGCTTCGGGCAGTAGGATATCGTCCGGTACGTTTGTTATACTTGTTACTTTGGGAAGGTATAATCCTTTCGATTTCCGGGTATTTCCTGGGGGTATTCCTGTCACGGGCCGGCTTGTGGTTTATTAATAAAAAGGCGTCGGCTGACTTTCATATGGTATTCTCTTCATATTACCATAGCAGCGAGGCCTGGATTTTTTTACTGACGATAGGGGTGGGGATATTAGCTACATTGCTCCCGGCCATACGTGCTATGAGAATGAATGTATCCCGTGTCCTGGCAGAAAATTAATTCATGAAAATTATTGAAAATATATGATACCCATTTTAAATTTTGGACTGGTAGGTACCCTGATAATGTGGCAGATTGTGGTATTTATAGTTCCTTTCCGGTTTCATGCAGGGGATTACAGCACTAATCAGAATATTCCAGCTGATGAGATCCGGGAAATAGTCAAAGTACCCTGGACTACCTTAATGTTTATCGATTATGAAGAAAAATACTTCGAAGAAACCGATATGGAAATGTTGGCACCTGTATTCACAGAAGAGCTTAAAAAACTCGACGGAAAACGAGTAGAAGTGGAAGGATTTGTCATCCCGTTGGATGAAATGGGAACGGCAATTGCCTTATCTGCCAATCCCTACGCTTCTTGCTTTTTTTGTGGTCAGGCCAGTCCTGCTTCCGTTATGAGTATTTATTTCAAAGACCAGAAAAGGAAATACGAAATTGATGAATATCTCTATTTTGAAGGGGAATTAAAGTTGAATTACGACGATCCTTTAGAGTTTTACTATATATTGAAAGAGGCAAAAGAAGTAGAAGAATATTAAATATAGTGATATTCAAAAGAAAGGTTAGCGATTCCAAATAACACCTATAAATTGTAGTCAATTAATTGTGCCGGTTTTTTTTCTTACTTTAAATCTCAGTCTTAATTGATCTAGTTTTCCAGTTAGGGAGAGCGTAAAGGGTTAAAGGACTTTTACCAATAGGCAATTGGATAAGCTTCAAAAGAACGCAGAATGGGGACAATCCGGAATAAGTTGATTATGTGCAGAAAGATTTTGAAGACAACCGAATTGGACTTTCAATCATCAGGTCGATTTCTTATATTTACGTCAGTTCGATGGGAAAGTTGAAAGCTCTGAAGGAGCGAAATATTTCTAACCCTGGGGAGGAACCCAGGGTAGAAAACAAGCAGAAACCATTATTCGTCGAACACGCGTTATAGTTAGAATTTTAATAACGTTGGATTACGCAAGTTTGGAGACTGAGGACTGTATCAACTTCATCTGGCTCGTTGTTCAACAATTATTCAGGTAAATATGTCCATGATTGACCGTCGAAAATTTATTCAGATTTCTGCTAGCGCAGGAGTTGGTGCACTGACCTGGTCCGATTTGATTCAGAAAGCTTTAGCTGTAAAGGCGCATAATGTCAAAGGATCTATTGAAGACGTGGAGCACATAGTGATTCTCATGCAGGAGAACCGTTCTTTTGATCATTACTTTGGCACAATGAGAGGTATGCGGGGGTATGGGGACAGATTTCCTATACCGCTGGAAAGTGGAGAAAGGGCTTTTCATCAGTCGGATGGGGAAAAAATCATTCCCCCGTACCACGCAGACAAAAATTCTTCCAATGCGGGTTTTATAAAAGGGACTCCACATAATTTTCCCGATATGCAAGCTGCCTGGAATCAGGGGAAATACGGTTATTGGCCATTGTATAAGACCCCGTATTCGATGGCTTATTATACCCGGGAAGAAATTCCATTCCAATATGCCTTGGCGGAAGCATTCACAGCGTCGGATGCTCATCATTGTTCGGTTGCTACGGGAACCGACCCCAACCGAATCATGTTTTGGTCCGGTTCCAATTTTGATCCTGTAAAACGGGCAGCAGGAATCAATTGTACCGATGTGGATTCCGAACCTGTGAATTTGCGTTGCTGGATAAAAGGCACAATGCCGGAACCGGGTTATACTTACCAGGGGAATCCGCTCACCTGGCCTACCATCCCGGATGTATTGGAAGAGGCCGGCATCAGCTGGAGGATTTACCAGGATCCCAACAACAATTGGACAGGTGCAATGCACGGATGTCTGGCGTTTGAGAGTTTTCGTAACGCCAAACCGGGGTCGCCAATTTATGAGAACGGTATGAAAGAATGGTCATTGGACGACCTGAGAAGTCATGTGGAAAACAATTCCCTGCCCGCAGTGAGTTGGGTATTACCTTCTCAGGACGATTCTGAACATCCTGGAGCCCCTTCCAGCCCCTACAGGGGAGGTGATTTTACACATCAGGTGTTGGATGCATTGGCTTCCAATCCGGAAGTGTGGAGTAAAACGGTATTTTTTCTGACTTTTGACGAGAACGATGGATTATTCGACCATATTCCTGCTCCGGCAGTCCCGTCTTACGATGCGGAAGGCAGACTGATGGGTAAATCGACTATCGATCTGAAGGGGATGTATTTTAATTCGGACCAATCTGACAGTGAGGTAGCCCGGAAGAAACTTCGTGAAGGGGAAGATGTTCCTTCCCGACAGTATCTCGACGAACGGGATACGATTTCCGGATCTATCCGGCCCTGGGGGTTTGGTCCAAGGGTCCCATTGTACATTGTATCCCCCTGGTCCAAAGGGGGATGGGTACATTCTGAAGTAGCGGATCATACCTCAGTGGGGCAGTTTATCGAAAAAAGATTCGGTATAACGCTTCCGGCTATCAGTCCATGGCACCGGTCTGTTGCCAGCGACCTGGTTTCAGCTTTTGATTTTAAAACACCTAATGATCCTCATTTCCCGGCCATGCCCGACACGAGCGATCACGCCTCAAAGGATGAGGCTTCCCGCTCACTCCCTATTGCCGGACCGCCAGATCAACCTGCCCCGTTATATCAGGAATTGGGAAGTCGATATTCCCGTGCACTGCCCTATAAATTGCAAGTAGATTATGCATTTACGGAGGATAATTCGATCCGGCTCAGATTTATCAATGCCGGAACAGCCGGTGTGGTTTTTCATGTGTACGATCTGCACCGGCTTGATCAGATCCCTAAGCGCTATACCGTAGAAGCGGGTAAAGAATTGTTTGATGATTGGTTGGGGTATGGAGAGAAGGGCGATTTTGACCTGGAAGTTTTTGGTCCAAATGGTTTTTTCCGCAAATACAAAGGTCAGATTACTGATCCGCACCTACGGACAACAATCGTCTACGAGGAGGATAATGGGAAGCTTGTCCTGAAAACAACCAATGAAAGTGATGTGAAACTGGAAGTTAATCTTAAGGACAACGCTTATCAATACGATACTTTTGGCACCAAAACCTTACCACCTTCAGGATCATTTTCTATGGATTGGAGTCTGGAGAAAAGTGGTAATTGGTATGATTTTTCTTTAGAATCCGGGGATAGATACTTGTTTCGGTTCGCAGGACGTATGGAAACGGGAAAAGACAGTATCAGTGATCCTGCGATGGGGGTATGATATGTTCAGACACTCAGATTTGTTTTCATTACGCACCAGGTCCGGATGGCGGGATTTCAATGTAATGTAGTTTAATTTATAACCGCTATTCCTCATCGGTCTTCGATGTTTTTTCTCTAAGTAACTCTCCTCCCAAATGATATTGCACTGTAAGGGAAAATCTGTGGGAATCCGGTTTGTCATTGTAGTAGTAATTTGTAATACGGCTTTGTGATGCACCTTGAAAATTGAAACTATTAAAAAGATCGGAAATTGAAAATACTACGTCCAGTTTGTCTTTGGGAAAAAACAAAGGATACTATAAATTCTTAAATACTTCTACCTTTTATTCCGGAAGCCCTTATTATTTTGCATTGATAATATATTGATAGGGCAACAAATCAACATTGACTTCAAATTGTGAATAGCCTGCATTTTTAAGTTCTGATATTACAACATCCATAGATACTTTATGATCTACGGGTGGACCTACGGGTATATCGGTTTTAAAAAAATCAATAATGAGCAATTTACCATCCTGTTTTATCCCTTTTCTTACTTTTGAAAAATATTCACTTCGGTTTTCTATATGGTGATATGTGTTTACAATGAATACCATATCCACTTCTGCATCCTTCAGGTTTGGGCTGTCATAGGGGATTTTCCGAAGCGTTATATTTTTTAGTTTATTATTTTCAATGCGTTTTTTTAGCGCCGTTTGGAATTCATCATTTACATCGGCGGCAATTACGTGTGCTCCTTTTTCTGCCAGTTTAACAGAAAAGTATCCCGAGCCCGCTCCAATATCCATTATCTTTTTTCCCTTTATATTGCCAAGATATTCAAGAACTTTTTCAGGCTTTTGGTATGCATCGCGTTGTGGTGATTCAAACCGTTTTATCAAATTATCGACAGATGACCGGTGCATATGTTCATTAGCTGAATTGGACTTATGTTCTTTCCTGTGCTTTTGGCCGTGTTCTTGTTGAGAAAATGCCAAAACCGAAACCATTAAGCTTGCTATTATAAACAGAATTTTAGTTGTCATTTTATTTAGCTTTTTGATTGTTATTGTATAAGCGTTCACTCAATAAATAGGTTATGAATCCTAGGAGAATATTGAGGAAACCGACAATGATTTCATACGGGCTATTGATAAATGCATAAATAATCATCCATAAGGATAAGATAATAAATACTATCTGGAAAAAGGGAAATAGAGGACTTTTATATCTATCGGATGGTGTGTCTTTTCGTTGGTATCGCAATTTAAAAACTCCTAAAACGGTAGTCATAGAAGATATGGTTAAAAGAATGCCACAATAGATTAATATTTGTTCAAATGTGCCAGTTGTAATCAATAAGGCACTTATGGCAAATTGCAGCCATAGCGCTTTTTGAGGGATATTGTTTTTTTGGACTTTAAAGTAATTCCAAAACCTGTGGTCTTTAGCGATGCTCGAAGTAACCCTTGACCCTACCCACACCATAGCACTTATCCCTGATATTAATAATATAGATATGGCCAGCCCCAATAATTTCCCATAATTTACTCCAAGCATCCTGTTTATTGCTATTGTTCCTACATTTAATTGCCCTTTTAATTCATCAATGGGTACGTGTTTTAAAAAGACATACTGCAATAAAGTATACAGTATTGTTACCAATATAGTGCCTCCTATCAAAGCAATGGGTAAAGATTTCTTTGGGTTTTTGAATTCTTCGGTTATGTATGCGGCGGCATTCCAACCGGAATAGGAATAACTGACATAAATAAGTGCCACAGCAAATGCTGGTGAAATTATGTATGAATAGTTGGAATTATTTACGAATCCACTATTTTGAAAGGTAGGTTCTTGCCAAATACCAATTAAGATAAGACAAACAATCAAAGCAATTTTTAGAAAAGTACTAATATTCTGAAACTTAGAACTTACATCCAGGCTTTTGGTATGGATTAGAGTAATTAATCCAACTAAGACTATACTTGTCAATTTTGGATGGAGATGGTAATAGGGAAAATAAGCAACAAAGGCCATAGCTGACAAAGCAATCGGTGCAGCAAAACCAACGGTTATGGAAATCCATCCGGATAAATACCCAATAAGAGGATGAAATAGCTTGGTTAAAAAAGCATACTCACCGCCTGATCTTTTGATATGGGTACCAATTTCAGCATAACTAAATGCTCCCGATAAGGCTATGATACCACCCAATATCCACAGTATGAGAATAATGGTGGGATTGTGTAAATCTTTTATCTGAAATCCTAAACTCGTAAATGCACCTGTTCCAATCATATTGGCTACTACCAATGCAATCCCTGTTAGTGTAGTTACTTTATATTTCTCAAAATTGTTTGACATTGAATTGAAAACATTATTTCTAGATAAATCTCCGTGTACTTTCCATATAATTTTTATACTCGGGAAATTTTTGAAGAAGCAACTTCTCTTCAAATTTTGATTTGAAATAAAACAAAATAAACAATAAAATGGCAATCAAAGCCTTAAATAACGATTCCTTATATAGTCCATAACCAAAGCCCGAAAAAATTAAAGCGGTATATATAGGATGCCTTGATATTTTAAAGGCTCCGGTGGTAATCAACTTCCCGTTTGAAACGGGCGAGGGGAAAGGGGAGAGCCTGGTATTTAGTTGGGCCAATGCCATCAATCCCAGAAATATACTCAATCCTAAAATTACTAATCCGGCATAGCCAGGCCAATCAGGAAAGTTGATAGAATGAATACCTACGGGCAAACCATAAGCCACAAATAGGGTTAATTGAATAAATACAAAGGCATAATCCTTATATGTTAGTTTCCTTTCACTCAAGATTTTAAAATTAAAGAAGGTGAATAATATGGAGCCCAATAGTATCCATACAATACCCCATATTTATTGATCATAACCAAAGTAGGTATTTAATAAAATCATTTTTTCTTCCTCACGTTTAATGCTGAAGCCCAATAGGGCTAAAAAGTATGACTCGTTCTCTAATGAACCTGTATCGTGAAATATACAAATTATTGGTCCCATTATATAGCAGTATTATTTGATAGTTTTGATAGAAGTTTATATTGCTAATGTCATTGTGTTCTTTTTTGCCTATAAGGTGTATAAAATAGTTGTTTCCCAAATGTGATTCTGTATTGTTCTGGTATCTGATGGTATGGAAATGTGGTGATATCCGGATTTAATAGAAAGGTGTTCGCTTTTCCGATATATTAGTCCGATAAATATCCAGTTTTGGTTGAGTCGTTTAGGTTGAAACGTACGCTCAAAATCAAGAAAGACTTCGTCATAAAGAAATGCTGAAATTTGTTTTTCCTGAAATATTGGAATGGCAGCAATAAAGCGATACCTTAATCTACCGGTGTATTTTGCACTTGTGATCGATGGAATATGATTTTCTATGGATACTTTTTCTCCATAGCGTTCTTCAAACCGTATTCTGTGGGAAATATCAAAATATTTGAAATTTTGATTTATAAATAATTGTTGCCAAATATTATTTTCTCGTGTGTCCAGTGGCGAGAGATGGTCTGAGTAGCTATAGTTTTGAATAAATGAATATCCTATAGTACTTTTTATCGAAGGGAGTATTTGGTATTGAATGGATGGTCGCAATACAATTTGTTCCCAATCTTTTAAGAAATTGGTCCTTCTGAAATTAAATTCAGATTTTACAGATAGCTTTTCGTTTACATTAAATTTTAGAGTAAGTGTATTCCAGCTACTAAAATGAGTGTAGTCCTTATTTTGTGCAACAAGGGAGTAGTTTCCAATAAATATAAGAAAAACAATAATACGCGACATCTCAGCTATTTACGCATTTAAATGTAGGTATTCAATAAAGGAAGGGTTGTGACCATTGTTACATATGGACCAATTATTTACGATAACTATTGTATTAATTGGGATAGAGTTAATACATAATTATTGAAATGAGGACGTTTCTGCCATTATTGTCGAACGAGTGTAAAAAATGTATAATCCGGTCGTACTGACCCCCTAGTTCCGATTTATACTGACCCCGTCAATCCGGAGTATTGACCCCCTCAAGCGGGAGAAAATGTTAATA
>NZ_JAJSLW010000016.1:0-8376 GCF_021729145.1 Membranihabitans maritimus
CCTTAATCTCATCACCCTGGCCCGGGAACTGAAAATCAAAGGGAGAGTGATCAAATACTGAAAAATGAGTATCTTAAGGACAAAAAAATACTATGTGCGGAGGTACGGTACAAATGGAAGTAGAATTTCCCGGAGATCATAAAGCAGCTATGAAACAGGCCCGGGGAAAATTAATGGATTGGAACCGGTCCAATATCCGGGTCGGGAACAAGACGGCTGTGGTCTCATCCAAAGCCCCGGATGATTTCTCCTTTTACCAATTCGGATTTACCCCTTTCTGGGCCAGGAAAAATATGTATGTGATCAATGCCCGGTCTGAAGGCGACAATAATAAAGAAAACGACCCGATGTACGACGGTCCGCTGGGCATTACCAAAAAACCATTTTTCAGGGCCGCTATACAGTCACAGCGATGTATCATTCCCGTGACCGGATTTATCGAAGGGCCGAAAAAGGAAAAATACAGCAAGCCGTATCTTATCCACAAGCGGGACCCACACCATTCTATATTCCTGGCCGGAATATGGGATACCTGGGAGGATAAGGAGCATGAAAAGGAGATCAATACCTTTGCCATCATGACCACCGTAGCGAATGACTTGCTCCATAAGGTGGGCCACCACCGGTCCCCGGTAGTCCTGGAAGGGGATGAAATCGAACAGTGGATGGATATGGACAATGACATCGAGTCCGTTCTGCAACTACTAAAACCCTTCGACTCCACCGAATACAATGCCTACCGGATCGATCCCGCCCTCAAATCCGGCAAAAATAAATCCTGGGACCTGTACCGGCCGCACGGCCCGAACCTCAATGACACTTTTCCCGAAAATTGGTATGCAGACCACCTGGAGCCGATGATCGAAAAGGTGAAAGGTCGGGAAAGCCCGGACTTGTTCAATAATCCCAATTAACTCCATCCCGCCTCCCCCGGCGGAAGAACCTTGCCGCCTGGCATGTGCGCAGGGGAATAGGGCTTACGCCTCATGTTATAAAGCATATCCCCCGCCCTGGACCGTCTCCAGGAAGTAACGGGTTTCTTCACCATCGAGATCAGACAATACATGAAATAAGAAATGTCGGCTCGTACCTGTTCCCATACATTATGGCTGTCCTCATCTCACAAGCTGTCCTTCAACTGGTCCCGTCAACGAGGTTCCGTAAACTTTCGCAATACCGACAAAAAATTGAGGAATATTAATTACAATCCGCTCTCACTTCTTGTCCCCCACCCCATTATCCAGAAAATTCAGCAAATCCTGGTCCACTCCTATCCGAAAAACCAGATAGTCCGGAGATATAAAAAATAGAAATAGCAGAGTCATTAAACATTAACGTCAGTTCGACGAATATTTGATTCTGTCATTATTTTTGCTGAAAATGCAAAAAATCAATGCCAGAATCGACGATTCAACTTGTTTTCCAACCTGGGTTGGCCACCCAGGGTTAGTAATATTTCGCCCATTCAGGGCTCTTATTTACGCTGTCGAACTCACGTTAAACATTAAGAAGAAGGTTATAACAGTTGTATTTCTCATCTTTACAATCGCCCCAACCTATTTGGCATAATCCTATTAATAACGAATAATCACTACATATATTCAGATAATTTTGATGGGGTGTATCTGATTAAGAGTTAGTTTTTGAATTTAATTTGTTACATTAGGGATTGTACATGTGATAGTGGTGCTGGGATATCGACCTAAACCCTTTTACTATTTCCTTACAGAACAATTAGCTGAAAGCCATACCGCTAATCTCGTGGCTGTGCAACTATGAAATAATCCACCTGAAGATTGACAGTACGTAAAAATCAAAGAAATGTATATATCTTATTATGATGAATCCGGTGATGATGGCTATCCAAGATTCAGTTCGACCATATTTTGCTTGTCATCCATTTATATGCATTATAGTAATTGGAAGGATAATTATGAGAACATAGTGGAATTTAGAAGACAATTAAAGCTTGATTTCAACTTTCCAATTAAGCAAGAATTTCACTGCCGTCAATTTATTATGGATAAAAATCCATATCACGGCATATATTCCCCTCAGATCAGAAAAGAAATTTATGACCTTTTTATAAATTTGATTGTGATTTTAGACCTGGAAATAATAAATGTAGTAATAGATAAAAGCAAAATCGGCCATCGACCGTATGATGTGTTGGAAAAAGCATTTACCTATTCCATTCAAAGAATATAGAATACGTTGGAGAGGATAAACCCGAGCTCCAGGTATATGATATTCTGCGATAAGGGAAGAGTTGGAAAAATGCGAAAAACAGCTAGAAAGATCCAGAGAATAAATTATATCCCTTCAAGATTTCAATCTGGGGCCTCGTATAGAAAGGAAATAGAGGGAATGATAGAGGATCCAATAGAAAAGGACAGCAGAGAATCCTATTTTATTCAGATCAGTGATATTGTAGCTTATACGCTATACTTATATAGTGTAAGAAATTTGTTGAACCCAATGAGGAACTGGTCGCGAAGAAGTTTGAAGGTATTAAACTATGGAGATGAGGTGTCTGCAATGGACAGATTGCTTCCTGTATTAAACACCAAAGCCTCAAGAAACAATCAGTATGGAATCGTTCATTATCCAAAATAAAACACCACCTACGATCCATTCGGACTTTCAGTGGTTCAGGATAAATATACATAAGTTTTGTGGATTAAGCAAACTCAATGTTACCGAAGTCAGACATTCTATCCTATAGACCTTCTGGTCTGTCTGACCACCTTCTGTTAACTTTCTTATTTTGAAACCGGAAATTTATTGAATTGCCCGTATAGACCACTCACATTTAGCAGAAAATTAATCCGGCAGATATTTCTCTGTCTCTTCCATTGACTTTGAAAAGAACTACAGTGTTAGGGACCTGCGAATTCAAAGGGAATTTTCGGATCGAGACCTGTCTTTTTTGTTGGGATACCATCCAATTATTTGTATAATCCGTTCGCACTGCCCCCTTCAAGCGGGAGAATATATTAATAACCATCCGGTCCCGTTTGCAAATCCCAGGGGGATCCATTGTGATAGGATGCCCCCCAGGTTCATATCCTGTAAGGGTACTTGGCTAAAACCATGTCAATCCACTCTCGTTTCCTGCCCCCTCCCTATTATCTTTAAAATTCAGCAAATCCTGGTCCACTCCTATCCGAAAAACCAGATAGTCCGGAGATATAAAAAATAGAAATAGCGGAGTCATTAAAGATTAACGTCAGTTCGAAGATTATTTGATTCTGTCATTATTTTTGCTGAAAATGCAAAAAATCAATGCCAGAATCGACGATTCAACTTGTTTTTCACCCTGGGGTGGCCACCCAGGGTTAGTAATATTTCGCCCCTTCAGGGCTCTTATATACGCTGTCGAACTCACGTTAAGTTAATCCGAGTTTGACGAATAGTTATAGGTTCGTGAGGCATAAGGTGAAAATACAAGGCAGCTTCCTGGAGCTTTATCGGGATAAAGCTAAGGAAGGGAATGCAGCAGATTCTCCTTGTCGATCCAAGCTTGAGAATTTACATTTTGGAGTTAACACTTGAAAACAGCGATCTTCTTCCTAAATGGAGCTCAAAATAGTCCGCTATGCATTTGCCCTTTCTAGTCGAACCGTACTATTCTCAAGTGTTCTGTATCCTAAAAATTCATCGAACTCAGGGTAAATATATGTTTCATATCATACAAATTTGTCCGGGCCGGCCTGGTGTCTCCCTGTATAATCCGGTCCTTTTTGCTAGCGCATGAGGAAAAATCAAGATTTAACAACAATATCTTTTACTTTTGCCAAAGCAATTTAGTGTCTGACACAAGAGTTAATGATCCTTATTTTACATTACAACCATGAAATTCATACAAAAAATGACGATACTCTTTATGAGTGCGGTACTTCTCATTATAGCCGCCATTTTTCTATATATGCAGCATCCGAAATTTGGAAAAGCCCCCAGCAAAAATCATCTTGAAGTACTGGAAAAATCACCCAATTTCAAAGAGGGAACATTTCAAAACATACATTCTACCCCTTATATCACAGAAGGATATTCGATGATAAAAATAGCTTATGACTTTATTTTTACCCAATTCCCCCGAACGGTACCATTAGATACCATCCCTTCGATAAAAACAGATTTGAAAAACCTGCCCGTCAACGAAGATGTATTGGTGTGGTTTGGGCATTCCTCCTATTTTATCCAGCTCAATGGAATTCGATTTTTAATAGATCCGGTTTTTAGTGGTAATGCTTCGCCTATTCCCCGTTCCAATAAGTCATTTACCGGAACAGATATTTATACGGTAGATGATATGCCCACTATTGATTATTTATTAATCAGCCACGATCATTACGACCATTTGGATTATGAAACTATTTTGAAATTAAAGCCCAAAATTAATCGCGTAGTTTGTGGTTTGGGTGTAGGCTCACATTTTGAGCACTGGAAATTTGACTCATCAAAAATCATAGAGAAAGACTGGAATGAAAAAGTGGTGATTGATAACAATATAACATTACACACAGCAACGGCACGTCATTTTTCGGGTCGTGGTTTCACAAGAAGTAATACACTTTGGCTTTCATTTATTTTACAAACACCTACCTTCAAAATGTACCTGGGTGGAGATAGTGGCTACGATACTCATTTTGCTGAACTTGGAAAAAAATTCGACGGTTTTGATTTTGCAATACTTGAGAATGGACAATACAATAAAGCCTGGCAAGAATTGCATATGTTGCCCGAAGAAGTATTAAAAGCAACGCTAGACCTCAAAGCAGCGCGACTTTTTCCCGTACATTCATCTAAATTCAAATTGGCTTTTCATCCCTGGGACGAACCACTAGAACTTCTATCAAAACATAACAAAAATAAATACCATTTACCTTTAGTAACACCCATAATAGGAGAAATCATATATCTTAATAATAGTAAACAAATATTTACCCCATGGTGGAAAGAACTAAACTAAAAACAGCCAGCCCCTAACCCGGATACTAAAACAATAGGCAGAATGGGCTATATTTACCGTCAGTTCGACGAATATTTGATTCTGTCATTATTTTTGCTGAAAATGCAATGCCCAAGGCATCTGGCAAAGTCATCCCTATGAGGACTTCGTGCAAATCAATGCAAGAATCATCGTTTTACCTTGATTTCCACCCTGGGTTGGCACCCAGCGTTAGGCATATTTCGCTTCCCGACAAATTCATGTCGGGACTGGCACTTCAGAGCTCTTATTTTCTTTGTTGAACCCACGTTTTTTTTTATCAATATATTCTGGTAATATCCTGCTCTATTGATCTTCTGCAGCATACCCACAGCACGCAAAATCTTGTTTCTACACTATTTCTATCCATGATTTGTCCCGCTGGGACCGTTTCGGAGAGTGCCGTAGGTACTCACCCTGGGTAGAACGAGTGTATAATTGTTGCTTTCCGTGCCGTAGGTACGGTACATATGGTAAATACGCGATGGATCCAAGGCAATATAATCTTAATTATAGATGTGTACCCACAACAGGCCTATATCCCGACAGGACCTGGGGAATCCGGGAATTACCTGTTGCCATTTGTGGACAGTAAAGCGGTGATACGGTTTTGCGAAAGGCCAGACGATTCGATCAAAAATAAAGGTACTTAATCCTTAGAGCGGAAGTCTGTTGGAGAATTTTTCAATATAAATAGTCATTCTACGTTTCATCAATGGTATGACGTGCCACACAAAGAGGATTCAAGATGTGAAAATCATGGGCATTTGCCGCAAAGAAACCATAAACGTAAAATAACATCATTTGGAAAAATATCGCATAAATATTCCCGGATGGAAACTGGTTATGGTTATTATGTTCATTTCCTGTACCGGACAATCTGAAAGAACCACCCGGAGAGGGCAACTATCAGATCCCCAATCTGTTTATACGGATACTTCGACAAATAGGATTGTATATTTTTCGGACGATAACGGGACAACCTGGAAGGATAAAAGCCATGGATTGCCCGATAACGTCTCCCTGGGTATTGGCGGATTGGCCGTTTCCGACCATTCCGTAGGAATAGCTACCAAAGAATATGGGATATATCTCTACAATTCACAGGAACAGGTTTGGACTCCATTACCGACTGCTCAAGAAATCAAAAAGAATAATTTAGGGTCACTTGCTTTTTTCAAGGACCAGGTATACATCGGCACCCAGTTAAACGGAGTGTACAATACCTCAGATAACGGTCATCATTGGCAAAATGTAAAAGAAGGGCTTGAGAATCTATCCATTCGCAAACTTGTTCCCCTCGGAAATAGATTATATGCAGGAACCATGGCGGGCCTGTATTTACTTGCAGATCAAGGGAAATCCTGGCAATTAGTAGTTGGGAGCCCTTCTTTACAAGTTAACGGGATTACAGAATTTGAGGGCCGTATTTATATAGGCACTAATCAAGGCATCTATACAAATGCAAATAGTAAAAGGGAATGGAAAAAAATATTAGATGGGTATTCTATTCATAATATCCGTTCGGATGACGAGTGTGTTTACGCAATGACATACAATGAATTGCTTTCATCTACAGACCATGGAAATACCTGGAAAAGCATCCAACAAGGATTACCGGCAGCACTTTACACTTTCGACATGATTAAAAAGGATCATTTACTATTTGCCGCCCAATGGGACGGGGTTTACAGGAAAAGTAGCGAACAGGATCATTGGCAACACTACAGTAATGGTTTGCCTGACAACCTTGCTATAACAAACATCAAATCTAATAACACTGTTATCATCGTAAGTGGCAATGAAAAAGGATTACGTCAAGGAATGACAACGAATAAAAAGAATGCAAGCACCATGGAAATACAACTGGGCAACCACTCAGAAACGTAGAGAAAGTGAAGGATTATAATCCTCAACATTTCGCTCATTTTGAAAGTTTTCCCGCCGTGACGCTAGTGAGGGGGCCATTCAAAATTATTAACCCATGTGTATTTTTTGCACATTACCCGCGTATCCCGGATTACCCTACCATTTTGAAAATAAGTCACAGTGACACCCCTTATACGGGTTCTGTAACTTTCATCACAGCGAATCAATAAGTACTTGCTTATCTTTACAATAAAATACAGAATATTATGGCTACTATTAAACTAACAGCACAAAAATTCAAGTCCGACATCTTTGATTATTCCACAGAAGAGGAATGGGACTATAAAGGGGATAAACCTGCTATTATCGACTTTTACGCCGATTGGTGCGGCCCCTGCAAAATGGTATCTCCCGTACTGGAAAAACTCTCCGAAGAATATAAAGATCAGGTCATTATATACAAAGTGGATACGGAAACAGAAAGGGAATTGTCTTCCCTCTTTCAGATTCGCAGTATTCCGTCACTGCTATTCATCCCTATGGAAGGACAGCTTATGATGCAACATGGGGCACTTTCGGAGCTGGTACTAAAGCAAATAATCGAGGAAAACTTGCTTGCGACAGCTCCTTCACAAGAAACTCCGTGACCGGAATCAGATCATCCGATTCGCATCAACGGATGTGATTCCAAGGGTATGCCCGTCAATTTGTCGAAGGCACACGGTGAAGACATCCTTTCACCGCTTGTTTCCCGTGAATATCCTGCCATGGATCGAAGCCCAGGGTCGGAAATGACGTTATTATTGACTCCTGCCGTGCCGGATCTTTCGTCTATGGAGTTCATACCGGCCCTTGACGTCAACAAAATTTTTTCCGGATATATGTATTGCCCGCAATCAGGATGCCCTGGAGGCTGCTAATGTGATGGATATGGACCTTCCCCTACACCGGGACCACCCTACAATCAACAAAACCATTTAAAGAAAAAGGAGTTGAAAGGGTTTGATGGGAATAAATTAATAAAAGAAACCCTTAAGATGACCGAATGTAGTCCGACCCGGAGGTCGGACCAAGGGTATGACTGAACGCAATCCCGTTGACCAACGGGATCGAAGATGGTAAATCTATCTTCGGTGAAGGAACCTCGCCTTCCATGGCGAGGGTGCGCAAGCTCTGATGAGGGAACCTCACCTTCCAAGGTGAGGGTGGGTGAGCTCTGGTGAGGGAACCGAGGGTTCCGTCCCGAGGCTACAGTAAATACAGGAACCTCGCCTTCCATGGCGAGGGTGGGCAAGCTCTGATGAGAGAACCGAGCCTTCCATTCCGAGACTACATGATTTGTTTTAGTGGCAAATAACCCCGGGTGTTGAACCCGGGGTAAGTAAGAAACGACTTAGAAGTTCTGGCGTGTGTTTTTGCGTTTTGCAAAAACCATGACAGAACGGGAATGTGCAGTTCAAAACAAAAAACCTTGAAGGTCTTGCTTGTAAGGAAGGTAAAGACTGATGAAGTTC
>NZ_JAJSLW010000016.1:8476-127396 GCF_021729145.1 Membranihabitans maritimus
TGAGAATGCTTCAAAGCGTCAAATCAGAGACCTTCAAGGTTGGAGCAACGTTCCCTGGAAGGGAATTCAGGAACTGCAGATGGGAATGGAAACCCCTATGGACCAGCCCTGAAGGGGCTGAATATGGGTACCCCCGGGTGTTGAACCCGGGGTAAGTAAGAAACGACTTAGAAGTTCTGGCGTGTGTTTTTGCGTTTTGCAATGCCCAAGGCATCACTTCGTGGAAACCATGACAGAACGGGAATGTGCAGTTCAAAACAAAAAACCTTGAAGGTCTTGCATGTAAGGAAGGTAAAGACTAATGAAATTCTGAGAATGCTTCAAAGCGTCAAATCAGAGACCTTCAAGGTTGGAGCAACGTTCCCTGGAAGGGAATTCAGGAACTGCTTATGACCTGTGTTTGCTGAGTCCACGACGGACCGGTGAAAGCAGGTATAAGCGGAGTTTTCCGGTCAAAGGACCGGAGAGAGATTCCCGGTGGCCGGAGGGCGACCGATTCCTGAATATCGTCTTTACCCGAGTCATCGGTGAAGACCAAGGGTGCTAAATGCACGCTTGATGAGGGAACATCGCCTTCCACGGCGAGGGTGGGCAGGCATTCCAGGTTGGACAGCCCCGTACCGGGTAATTTGGGCTCACCCACAAAGTGATCCCTTGGGACAATCCTAGCCATCACATAAGCTGATGCCCGGCTTAGCGATCCCATTACATCCAAAAAGATCTCCCCTTCCTTCACACCGGATATAAAGCTCGTACAGGCATGTCGTATTCCATAAAGATCAACGATCGTCTTAAATGAATTCGGGAGAAATTCAGCAAAATAATCCCGTGCCATTTCAATATCACGCAAGAAGGCTTTCATGAACTTGTCATGGAGATTGCGGATTATTTTTTGGACATATTAATAAAGCTAATAAATTTTCCGGAAGACGGGAAGGAATGAGAGAACATCAAATACAGGTCCGGATTGTCATCCTATACTTTCGGAAATGTAGGTCCTTCCACA
This sequence comes from Membranihabitans maritimus, assembly GCF_021729145.1. Classification (GTDB taxonomy): domain Bacteria; phylum Bacteroidota; class Bacteroidia; order Chitinophagales; family Saprospiraceae; genus Membranihabitans; species Membranihabitans maritimus. The sequence goes on from NZ_JAJSLW010000016.1 coordinate 9,483, forward strand.
CATACCGTCTTTTGATACTTTATATATTTGTGGAATCTCCCTTAAAAAAGAGTTGAGCGTTAACAACCATCCGGAATAACCTGTCCCGGACTCGCTTCGGGATTGGGGTTCCGAGTGTATGGATCAGGTGGCTGCCAGCTTCCTCGAATTCGCTACTTGCCCGGCAGGATTCCCTGTACGGAATGCCTTATAGCATAATTTAGTGTCTTCCCCTTGCCGCAAAGCAATCGCGGGAAAGCAGAGCGGCTGACACGTTGACTTTTATCATTTATGTAACATAGTAGTTGTATTCACTACATTTATTGGGATATACCTGACGAAAAATGCCCGAATGAAGAGATATTTTCATTCTGAAATTAATTACATGCATACTAAAGCAAAACAGAAATGCATTCAGAGGTATGAAAAAATCACTACTCCCGTCTGTTTTGTCGATAAGGCTTTAATTCGTTCCATAGATGGAGAAACCTTCATGGACACCTTTGAACGATTAGGAGCTACCGTCCATTCGAGAACACTAATCACCATTATAGCCCTATATCTGGGTAAGGAGGGAGAAAGATACACGTATAAATAAATACGTGGCAGGAATAACAACATTTACTATCCAAACATATGGATGTTTGAACAAAGCATAGTTGGACGTTTGAACAAAGTCTGACAACATAAGACTATATACATTTGTCTCAACAAAATAATGTAAAAATGGTACGAATGAATAACAACGGAGCTTTACAGAAGCCGATAGGTTCTGGCTTCAACGGAAAATCAACTTCAACAGAAGTAATCAAAACTGTCGACCTTACAGGGAAAATCGCCATTGTTACCGGAGGCAGCACCGGAATAGGATTGGAAACGGTAAAAACACTCGCTACAGCAGGGGCAAGGGTGATCGTTCCAGCCAGGAACATTGAAAAAGCCCAAACAAACCTACAAGGAATTAGCAATGTAGAAATAGAAGAAATGGATTTGATGAATCATAATTCCATTGACGCATTTGCGAAAAAGTTTTTATCTTCGGACAGGCCTTTGCACCTACTCATCAACAATGCAGGAATTATGTGGGTCCCATTACGCCGATGCAGCCGTGGAATCGAATCACAATTCGCCGTCAACTATTTGGCACAATTTCAACTAACAGCCAACTTATGGACTGCATTAAAAAAAGCCAAAGGAGCAAGAATTGTAAATGTTTCTTCACAAGGACATCAATTCGCACCACTCAATTTTGATGACCCGAATTTTGAAAATCGTGAATATGAAACATTAAAAGGGTATGGACAATCAAAAACGGCCGTCAATCTGTTTTCACTTGAATTAGACAACCGTGCAAAAAAGTTTGGCGTGAGAGTATATTCATTGCATCCAGGGTCTATTGGCGGAACAGAATTGGCAAGAGAAGCACCGTTGGAATTGTTTATACAAATGGGGTTTTGTGATGAAAATGGAAAAATGTTGCCAGCCGTAGCCGATTCACTCAAAACCATTCCCCAGGGTGCATCTACTACAATTTGGTGTGCGACAAGTCCGTTACTAAACAACATAGGCGGTGTGTATTGTGAAGACAACGACATAGCCGAATTGCATTTAGGACAAGATTTTTCAACCGGGGTAAAACCCTATTCGGTGGACGAAACAAATGCAAAGCGCCTGTGGGCATTAAGCGAAAAAATGACAGGCATATCCTTTCAACCTAATTGAGATTTGTACATTTACAATTACATAACCCTATGGATTTTCAACTAAAATACATAACAGACGACATAAAACTTTCTCACTACGAAGACAAGTTGTTTAAAACAGAAGTTGTATTTGACCACCATATGCTTGTGTGGTTCATTTCGGGCGAAACAAAAATAATTCAAGCTGACCAAAACTATTTGTTCCGGGCAGGGGATATTTTCCTCATACCAAGAAATCAGCTGGCAACAATCATCAATTATCCAAAAGACGGACTACCGCACAAATCGGTAGTAATGCACCTGACTATTGACAAATTACGTGCATTTTATTCTGACCTGGATGTAAAGCCTACCGTTTCCGCAACCCAAAAGATCCGAAGTTTCTGTAAACATCCATTATTGGAAAGCTGCCTTGCTTCACTCATGCCCTATTTTGACATACAGGACCAATTTCCTGCAAATATTGCTTCACTAAAAATACAAGAAGCTATTACAATTATAAGAACGATTGACAAAAACATTGACAGCATTTTAGCCAACTTTGAAGAACCACATAAAATTGAATTATCATGTTTTATGGAAAAGAATTATATGTTTAATATGCCACTGGAAAAGTTTGCTTACCTGACCGGTCGTAGTTTGACAACGTTTAAACGTGACTTTCAACGAATTTACAACAACACACCACGACGTTGGCTAACTCAAAAACGTCTCGAGTCAGCATATTACCAACTTGCTGAAAAAAACAAAAGGCCTGTTGAAGTGTATTTGGAAACAGGATTTGAAAACTTATCGCATTTTTCGTACGCTTTTAAAAAGCATTTTAGACTGACGCCGACAGAACTGGTTACCAGGCATACCAAGCGTTAACCAGGTAGAAGCCCATAGCGGAGATCGTGCATTATGTTTGTCTTTTTGGGGAAAGCTTCTGAAAGATATCGCATGTTAAGCGACATTAGTGCATGGAGGTAATAATATGTGTCCATTTCATAAGAAGCTAGGAATTCAAATGAGGGATGTAATCTGTGCTAGTCATACCCTCCTTCCATCCATTGAAATATAAAGGATTTTCAGGTATCAAAATCATGAAATCACTTATTCACGAGCGCTTCGTATTTCAACGTTTCCCGAAGCACCTTTCAAGCGGGAGATAATATTTATAACCATCCGGAATAACCTGTCCCGGACTCGCTTCGGGATAGGGGTTCCGAGTGTATGGATCAGGTGGCTGCCACCTTCCTCGACTTCGCTGCTTGCCCGGCAGGATTCCCTGTACGGAATGCCTTATAGCATAATTTAGTGTCTGCCTCTTGCCGCAAAGCAATCGCGGGAAAGCAGAGCGGCTGACACGTTGACTTTTATAATTTATGTAACATAGTAGTTGTATTCACTACATTTATTGGGATATACCTGACGAAAAATTCCTGAACGGAGGGATATTTACATTCTGAAATTATTTACATGCATACTAAAGCTAAACAGAAATGTATCAGGGGCATAAGACTTTAGCTAGTTCCATAGATAGAAAAACCTTCAAGGACACCTTTGAACGATTAGGAGCTACCGTCCATTCGAGAACGATCATTCCCACTACCACCCCACATTGAAATAATGAGGAACAAAGGCACGTTAGTAAACATGTTGTGGTGCATTAAGACAAATCCGATACATGATAGATTCTAGACAAAATACATTGAATGAATTCCACAAAACAACAGCAACATTACTACAGCTATTACTTTCATTATCCGAAGAGCAATTAAACTTTCAACCAAAAAACGGGTGGTCAGCGGGACAATTTGGAGAGCATTTATGTAAATCATATGCATTTGTTGAAACACTAGAAGGAAAAACAAAAAAAACAGAACGTCCAATTGACCAGAAAATGGAACCGATTAAAATCCTTTTCTCTGATACTTCCATTCAAATGGAAGCCCCTTCGGCCATACTGCCTTCTTCCGGGAAAATCGTCAAAAATGATTTAATACAATGCCTGAAAGATAGGATCGAACAGATCAAACAGGTCATACAAACAAAAGATCTATCTTTGACCTGTACGGACTTCTCAATTCCGGAGTATGGAGAATTCACAAGATTCGAATGGATATGGTTTAATATTTACCATACCCAAAGGCACATTTATCAATTAGAAAATATGATAGCATCCAATAACATGATAGCTACCAAACGCAAATGATAAGCCCGGGCATGATCCAACCATATTTTACTTGATACCAAACAGGCGATAAATAGCCCCTGGAAAAGCTCCTTGATGACAAATTTGAATTCAGAAGTCCCCTCGACATGTATCGAGACCACTCATCCTATATGGAAATGAAAGTCGGGCAAGTCATTATTGTGAATGTACAATATGGAAACCTATCTGAGAATGTAAATGGATTTATTGTTAAAGGGTAGCGAATAAAAATATTAGTTTCCATTAACAGAATAAAAAATGATACCAAACCCTATAGTTTAAAGCCATACTATCAGAGCATTTAATTAAAAGAGTAAAACGTGAATAACCATCCTGTCTACCTCGTAAAAGCGCTACTAACCTGCATATATCCCGGCAGAATGAAGAAATCTGCCTGGATGTTTCCTCTTGATAGTTTCTGAGTCTATTAGAGGATAAGTCTGTCCCGTCATTCGGGAGATTTTCCCTGTCTTTTCGGGGTTTTTGTTAATTGCAAGTCCAGGTTTTGTGTGTTCCCGGCATACACTTCTACTTCCATTTCAGTATTAAACTAACTTGAACTTGACGCATAATTGATTATGACATTATTTTATCGAAAAATGCAATGCCCAAGGCATCTGGCAAAGTCATCCCTATGAGGACTTCGTGGAAATCAATACAAGAATCATCGTTTTACCTTGATTTCCACACTGGGTTGGCACCCAGCGTTAATTATATTTCGCTTCCCGACAATTTCATGCCGGGACAGGCACTTAAGAGCTCTTATTTTCTCTATCATAGAAATCACGTTAGCATATATATCACCCCGGACCCTTTACTGAGATTACCAGATTACTGTAGCGCCGGATGATCCCGGTTAAATTCAAAAATAATTTTATTTTGTTGTCGAATATACTATATTTGCAACAACAAAATAATTTTTATAATGAGAAGATTAGAATTCGTATCTATTCAAGTTAGGGATTTACAAGCCTCAACAGCGTTTTACACTCAAAAACTGGGGTTTGAACTTTCAGAAATGAAAAACCCGGAAGCAACGGTATTCCAATTCAATAAAGGAGAAGCGAGCTTTGCGATCAGAACCCCAATTGGGAATATTGAAGATCAAGAACTCGGAAACGGCGTTTCGGTGTGGTTTGCCATCCATGAAAAAATGGAGGACTTGAAAGTTCGACTACAACAAAACGAGGTAAATATTTTGGGGGAAGTTATGCAAACACCTTTTGGCAAAGCTTTGCACGTAAAAGATCCGGACGGCTACAAAATCACATTTTTTGAACCAATCAATAGTTGAAAATGAAAAACAGAAAAACAAAATATTGGGTAATCGTTGCTTCAAAAGACCATGTAAAAAAAGGAATTGCCGAAGGAATCGCTCAAGCCTGTCATGGGAAATCATCTCCTTTGCATAGAATGAGAAAGGGGGATTTCGTCGTTTATTATTCGGGCAAACAATATTTTGGTAAACCCGAAAAATGCCAGGAATTTACAGCCATAGGAAAAGTGAAAGATGAGGAAATTTATTCTTTCCAAATGACTAAGGATTTTTGTCCTTTCAGAAGGAACATTACTTTTTTTGAAAGTAAGGACATCTCCATTTTGCCATTAATTAACCATTTAGAATGTATAAAGAACAAAAAATATTGGGGATATCCCTTTCGTTTTGGTTTCTTTGAAATTATCAAATCCGATTTCGAATTAATATCAACCCAAATGCTGGAAAACACCTATGCCTGAAAAAATAGAATTTAAGTTTAAAAGCCCAAATGAAAGTCCAGGCTATTTGTTGGCACATCTTAATTTACTGTGGCAACGTAAGCAAAAGAAAACGTTAGACCCATTAAATCTCACACATACACAATTTGTGCTTTTGGCGTCTTTAGGTTGGCTTTTAAGAGAAAATGAATTGGTCACCCAGGTTGATATAGCCAATCAAGGGAATGCGGACAGAATGATGGTTTCCAAGGTTTTGAGGACATTGGAGAACAAGAAATTTATCAAAAGACAAGAACATCCGACCGATACGAGGGCGAAAATTATAAATCTCACAGAAGAAGGTGCCAAAATTCTACAAAAGGCACTTATAGAAGTGGAAAATTCAGATATCGAATTTTTCTCTGTCATGGGAAATAACCTCGATCCATTCATTAAAAATATGATTGAATTGACATCAAAAAATCAAGACGAATACAATCCCTTAGACTAATAGGGAATAAAAAATTAGGGGGCTAATTGCTTCATTCAAAATGATTTCAGTACATTTAATGACAGGAACAAACCCAAAGATCATTGTTGGAATCCCGCTATTTACCCCATCCTAAAATATTTCAGGTACGCTCAATAAAATCAAAATTTACACATTAAGTACAATCAAAGAAACAGAATAGATACAACCTTCGCCATAAAATGTCTTCGAGAATTGAATTTAAAACTGTAAAATAATATTTCAAAAAAAGGAGTTCAGACGATATAAACGGAAAAGTTTGCATGTAAGGCATGGAGTTTTATATAGTATAATGAAAGGAGGAAGGTGCCTATGCTTCCGATATAAGCGAGTTAGAAAAGCGTAAAATAAATCAACGATGAAAAAAATCATTTTTGGAATAATCGTGTTAATATTTGCTTCCTGTACCGAAAAAAAAGAAGCTGCCTTTTCTTTAACAGGAACGACAATAGGAATTGAAAATGGGACCTTTCTATATCTCGATTATGAGAATGAAGTATTTGATTCAACAAAAGTAGAAAATAACTCTTTTACTTTTACTTCTGTGCTACCGGCCTCACCTGCAAAGCTTTGGCTTCATACCAAAGATTTTTCCACTTACAGACCGTTTTGGGCAGAGAATAAACCCATGAATTTTGTAGCTGTTGATGCAAACTTTAAAAATGCGAACATAACGGGTTCTGAAATTGAATCACTAAGCCAGACTTTATATCAATATACCGATTCCCTACCAAGACAAGAACGTATTAAAAAAGAAATGGAATTTGTAAAAAAGCACCCAAATAGTATAATCAGTGCCCATATTTTGTCTGTTTACGCAACTACCTGGGGTAGAGAAAAGACGCTAGAACTGTATGAACCATTTTCATTAGAAAACAAAAGAACAGATTACGGTCAGCATATCGGAAGATATATTGCGCTTAACAAAGAACCAAAAATTGGCGATCAATTTGTAGATTTTGAATCCGAAAACCCAATGGGAGAAGTAAAGAAATTATCGGAGTTAACAGGAAATATCATACTCCTTGAATTCTGGGCATCCTGGTGTGGACCTTGCCGACAGGAAAATCCGAATCTTGTAAAAACCTATCAGGAATTCAGCCCGCAAGGATTTGAAATATTTGCCGTATCATTAGACGAAAATAAAGAAAGTTGGATAGGCGCTATTGAAAAAGACAACCTAATCTGGGAACACGTAAGTGATTTGAAAGGCAGCAGCAATGAGGCATCCTTAATATATGGAATTAACGGAATACCCGACAACTTTTTATTAGCTGAAGATGGAACCATAATCGGACGTAATCTGAGAGGAGAAAAACTAAATGAAAAATTAGAAGAGCTATTGAACTAGGACCCGTCAACTATATTAGCATAAAGTAATTGCCTGGCTCCCTGCTGCTTCTGAAAATTCCACTGGCATTCTCCACTCAATGCTTACTTGTACCAGGTCCACTTCTACCCTATCCCTCATACCGCTCACACAAATTCTTAAATTCACAATACTGGCATTTCATTATATTTTCCGTCTGGGAAAAAGGAATGGCAGGATTCAGCATTTGTTGCAGGAGAATTATCAACTTTTCTTCAAATCGCTGGAATTCATCGGTGGAGATGACCGTATTATTCCTATCTACATTCAAAGCTTTCACTAGCCCCTCTTGTTTCAGGGCGTAGTGACAGGCTTCCATCAATTCATACCCTTCATTTTTATGTAATAAATACGCATATATCAATAACTGGATAGTGTGCTTATTCGCCTTCTCCCCAAAAAGGTCTTCCCAATGGACGGTCGCCAGTTCGGTCTTACCCGATTTGTAATCCACCACCCGTACGGTACCTTCTACGGAATCTACGCGGTCGATAAACCCCTTGAGCTTGATGGCACCCACTTCTGGAATGGGAATGTGGGTTTCCAACCTATTTTCCAAAGACAGGATGGACATTCCCTGCATACCGGAATCCGCTTCAATGACTTTCTTCACACTGGCGATTACAATGGCCATCTGCAATCCATGGATTCCCTTATCCGATGCCCGGTTCTTTTCCGAAAATTGTAAATGCTCACGGTAAATATGTTCTACCAAATCCTCCGGAACGTTTTTCAGGCCATTAAAATCAATGGAATCCCGCCCCACAAACGGCTCGTATAATTTCTGCAAAACCGCATGGAAAACAAGACCAAAATCCCGGGCCGATAATTCTTCGTCAACCGTATCGTCTTCCCTGATCCCCAATACATGCTTATACGCAAAACGAAACGGGCATTCTACGTAATCCACCAGGGAAGTAGAGGAAAGCCCATTGTCGACCAAAAAATGACGTAGCTTCGAAAGAATATATGCATCTTTTTTGATCACTTTGTCCTTACTTTCCCGGAACCCGGCCGTAAATCCGATGGACCGAACAGTAACATCTATCCCGAGGTTGCCGTATTTTATCTGTTGGATAAACCGGCTTACACCTTTCGCTCCCATAATATCTTCCCCGCTACTATATAGCAAGGTGACCTTCTCCGCATTCAGGACCGAAGACCAGAAATAATACGATTGGGAGACCAGGTTTTCCCGCTGCCCCGGCAATTGGTAATGCTTCCGTATACTGTAAGGGATCATAGACTGGTAATGGCCGGCGGGCCACACGCCTTCATTGAGCCCGAGCAAAAATAACCGGGTAAAGGACAGGTTCTGCATTTCCAATTGTCCCAATATCTGCAATCCCTGCATAGGCTCTCCCCTGAAGGGTACGGAAGCATTCAGGAAGTATTCGGTAATGAGCCGGGACAAAAACCCAAAGGATATATCCGTTCCTAATTTCAGGAGCACGTCTTCCAACCGGGTCAACCGGTCGATGGCATAATACAAAATCTCGGCCTGAAAAGCATCTTCGATTTCGGATACAATCCGTTCAAATAAGCTCTTTACTTTGTGAAAGAACAATTCGGTCTTTTCTTCCGGCGAAAAGAGCTCATCAAACAAGGGATCAAGTGCGCGCAATGCTTCCAGGTTCACATATATACCATCCTGGGAGGGAAGAGTGATCTTTTTTGACCGGACATATTGTATACTATAATAATGGGATAGAATCTTATTTATCTGGTTGTGTTTTATAAAATTTCCCGAGTCCCCAATTTCTTCCCACAATGCAATTAACCAGTCCAGAAAGGAATAGGCCGGGCTATGGATCAGGGGAAATCCCATCGATATATTGACAGCCTTGACCTCATCTGGGATCGAATTCATTAGCGATTCCATAATGACCGGATCGGGAAGAACCAGCGCCATCCGCTCAGACAACTCCGAAGGGGAATGACCTGCCAGTATCTGGCCACAAGCTTTTACCTGGGCAACAGCCGATGGTGCCTCAATAATTTCAATTTTCGGTTTTCCGGGTTCTGAGCTACGAGGTAATGTCTGACCGTATTTTTCCATACCTTTTTTGACAAATTCACCCCCTTCTATGAATGCCGAAAAAAGTATGGGGTGTTCATTCCAGTAAAAATGGGTGTCCGCATGGGCTACCAGGATATCAAAAATAGCTTCCTGACAGGGGGTCAGGGTGCTAAAACCTATACAGTGGATTCCCTGATGATTCGACTGGAAGTTCTTCCGGATGGACCGGAGGTAATTTTTATATATCATTCCCCTGTATCCCGATTCCCTTTCTTCCAACTTCCGGTTAAAATTTTTATATACCCCCAACAGGTGGTCCCAATTGAATACAAATTTCTCCTGGAGTTCAGACGTTTCCCCACTAAGGATCGTATCCCATATTCCTGCTACCGCATTTTCCCTTTCTTCAATATTGCGCACCTGGGAAACCGTCTGAAAAACATCATCCGGATGCTGCAAACTAAAATCTACATCCTCGAAATCATCAAGGATCACTTTCCCCAGGGGGTAAAAATTTTCAAACGACCCCCTGGTAAATTTTGTTTCCAGTGCCGACTGGTACAATAATTCAATAAGGGTCAATTCATCCATAGATAATAATCCCGAGGCTGTCCCTATCCATTCATCCAGGGTATATCCGTCAGGGATCCAGATCGGTTTCCCCGCTTTTTTGACCAATTCACGGTTGAAAAATAGCATGGACCTTCGCGTAGGGAACAAAAACAATTGTTGGTCGATGTCCCGGTTATATACATTCCAAATATGGGTGGCGGTTTTTTCTAAAAATGACATTGCTTCGTTCTGTTAATCATAAAATAACTTCCTCTACCTGGCGGTCTTCGATATAAATAATATACCCCCGAACTTTCTTCGATACCATATCGGACAGAATCTCCATATAATTACGGACCTGGTTGACATATTTCTTGTTCTGAAGCCCGGTTTTGTAATCAATCACCAATAAATTGAATTCATCTTCCTGCACCCGGTCGGGCCTGAATTCCTTGCCGTTGGGCAGCATGACAGTTTTTTCATTGTATACTTTCCATCGTTTGTCATAAAAATGGGCTACTTCCCGGGAATGGATAAAATCGGACATTTCCTTTTTCCAGAAGCCGGCTTCCCGCTCATTCACGACCCCTTCGATAACCGCTTTGTGGACCCCGTGCTCCAGATCCTCTGCCGTCTTGATGTATTGAAGTATTTCGTGAATGAGCCGTCCCCGCATTATAGATTCTGATGTTAATCTTTTGTAGTGACCGAAAAACGCCAGCGGTAGCTCGGTATCACGATGCTGGAAATGATCCAGGAGAAATGACCCTTCGTTTTGGGAATGGCTGCCAGGTAAAGAGGCCTCCTTTTCAGGCAACAAGCCCTGGCTATAGGAAGTAGAATAAATATCCGGAAAGGAGGAGGCAAAGAAACTCAATGTGTTTTTGATCGGCTTTTTATTTGATTTCTTTCCTTTTTTCCCGGATGTTCCTTTCTCTGACAACAGGATGTACAACCCTTTTTTGGCCCGGGTCATAGCCACATATGTCATATTGAGATTGTCCATCACATTCATACAATATTCCCGGAAATACTCATCCTGGAAATAGGATCCCTCCAGATCCGAGGTATATCTGATAGGCATAGGCCCCGCTTTTTCCAGTACTTCTTCCCGGTCGGATTCCAACCAAAGAATCGTAGTGGCATTAGGAACTTCAATATCCCAATTACCAAATGGCATTAACACAATATCGAATTCCAGGCCCTTGGATTTGTGTATTGTCAATAAATTGATGGCGTCCGGTTGTTCCCCTGATTGAATGGTTTTATCTTTTATATTAATGGTCCATTCCTCGATAAAACCAAGGGTATCCTGCCCAAACTTGCCTTCAAAAGCTTTGACTTCTTCCAAAAAATAGATAAGGTAGGAATGCTCGTCGGGATAATCGTTGATGCCAATATAATTCGCTATCGTTTCAAAAAACTGATACAATTGGTCCAAAGGAGTATCCAGGATAAAGGTAATTTCTTCTTCTTCGCGCACGGCTCCGGGCTGGAAATATTCAGGGGCAGCTTCATTATCCCAGGCCCTTCCACCCAATTTAAACAAATGCGAATAAAAAGTCTGGATATTTACGGACCGATGGATTCCCGACTTTATTTTTAATGCTGCCACCAATGCCTGGACCACCGAAGAATTCTCAATTTTTAGTGAACTCGATGATGAAAATTTGTACATACTATTTCCGGCACCTTTTTCATTGAGGAATTCACCAATTACCTTTTCTTCTTTTTTTCCACGGCACAAAATACCGATCTCGCTCCCACCATAGCCCTGTTCACTCAATTCCAACAGGGTATGATCCAGCCATTCCAGGATCTGGTTTTGTTGATCTTCTTTATTCTCAAATGTCAAATACTCTATTTGTACTTTCCCACCGGGCACCTCATCCGACGGTACATTCTGATGGCCATCCCTGTAGATCTCAGCCGGTGCTTCGGCGATCTCCTTCCACCCGGTTTCAGGGCTTAAATCAATATCGCGGGCAAAATTCTCCAGTTGTGTACTGATCCACCGGGATGATTTTTCAAAAAAAGTATTATTGAGATCCACTACATTCCGGTAACTCCGGTAATTTTTATCGAGGTTGGTAGTCGTCCCATATTCCCAGGTACCCTTCTTTTCCGGGTTATTGTACATCTCTTGCAACCGAGGAATTTCGCTGTGCATTAAGGTCCAGTCCCCATCCCGGAAGCGGTATATAGATTGTTTGATATCTCCTACTACCAGGTTCGGATATCCTTCCGACAGACTGTTTTGCACCAGTGGAAGGAGGTTTTGCCACTGTATATTCGATGTATCCTGGAACTCATCAATCATAATGGATTTAAAGCGATGTCCCATCTTTTCAAAGATAATGGGGGCATCTGCTGCCGACAATTTGCGGACGAGGGTTACATTTATTTCAGACAGTGGAATTAAATTATTTTCTTCACAATATTTCCTGATATAATAATCGACCGACCCGAGAATCAAAAAAGAAGAGTAATTGGACTTTATCGCTAAAAAGGATCTATAGCGAACGACATCTCTTTCAACAAATTCTACAAATTTATTTAATACCCGGTGTAATTCATTTTGTACAGGACCTACCTTTTGGGGACCTACTGTATCCTTTTTGGTAAACCACTTATCCGGGTCCAAAGAGTCATTCATAAACCGTTTACTCTTTTCCAGGTCAATAATGGATTCCTTGGTCAAAGCAGCGTTCGCAAACGATGACCGGCCATAGCTAAATTCCCCGGGCGTCATATCCACTTGTTCCAATAATCCGGCAATTTCACCCTGGAAAGCCATAATTTTGGTATCGATTTGATGGATCTTTTGTATAAGATTTTCATAGAAGTCGGTCACACCGGGCACCATTGCTATTTGATTTCCCAGACTCAGATAATTATCCTTGAATAGTTCCTGGCCCAGTAATTCAATAACACCCTTGGGGTTAATACCTTTACTTTCACCGATATTATCTTGCATTATCCAACGGAGCAAATCAAATAAAGGATCATCAATCTTCAATGAATCCAATAAACTGGCCGAAGCTTTACTTATTAAATAGGAGGTATTCAAGAATATGTCCCGCGCTTTTTCATCCAGTAAATCCAGGGCAATCGATCTGTACAAGCCGGTAAAGAAACTGTCAATCGTACTTATTTTGAAATGATCATAATTGGATAGTATCTCCTTCAAAAGCTGTTGGCATCGGCTTTGAACCATCTCCTTATCCATTTTCAATTCACTTGTAAAATAGGCGATGTAATTGCTATTTTGTGTGTTATAGGCAAGGCTGTACAATTCCGTCAGGATCCGGTTTTTCATTTCAGCGGTTGCCTTATTGGTAAAGGTTATTGCCAGGATATTCTTAACCTTTAATTTCAAGGTATTGTCCCCCCTTCTGAATTGGTCGCTTATGCAATATTCGATAAAGGTTCGGGTCAGGGTATAGGTTTTGCCCGATCCTGCAGAAGCTCTAATTATATTTAGCGGCATAAAGGGGATTTAATATATATCATCAAAATTGCTAATGTAAATATCTAAATTTATCCTGAATTTTTAAATCTTTCTATAGGGCCATGGTATTGGACTGCAAGATCGCACCTGCAGCACGAAATCCATCCATTTCTACCCATAGCGCGTACCTCTGGCACACGGATTATTTTCGTTGACCCTTTTTCTATTTATTCCGGAAAGATATTCAACCCCTTCAGGGTTGTTTTCTACTTTATACGATAGCCCCGCATTTCATACGGGGCTATGCAGATTCAATCCCTTCAGGATTAGAGACGTTTTTTTACCTACAATGCGCACCTACGGCACGCGGATTATTTTTGTGGAACATTCTTCTACCCATAGGGTGTACCTATGGCACATGGATTATTTTTGCTGACCTTTTTCTACTTATTCCGGAAAGATATTCAACCCCTTCAGGGTTGTTTACAACTTTATACGATAGCCCCGCATTTCATACGGGGCTATGTAGATTCAATCCCTTCAGGATTGGGGACGTTTTTTTACCCACAGGGCGCACCTACGGAACACGGATTATTCTCGTTGGACATTCTTCTACCCATAGGGTGTACCGATGGCACGCATATCTATCCATGGCCACCTTTTCTGCCTGGCTGGATTTCCCATATATGTTTTTTTTATGTGCACAGGATAGGGAGGGCGCACCTTAGAGAATTTGAACGATAGGAAATCTGTCCCGTGAGGGACAAGGCGTGGGTAAAATGGCAATCCCTTTTTCTCCTTACGCATTTCCAAAGACCCCGGTGGGGTCTGAATATGTTAGAATCATTGATCAGCTCTATCCCTGACCCTGGAAGGGTCATAGTATGATCGAAAGGTCTAAGCCCCTGCCCCACCACTCGGCTCCGGGGCATGGTCCTTCCTCCTGATGATTACAACCTCTTTTCACGTTGCCTGCTCAATACAAATTATATCTACCTATCTTCAGGAAATCATCCTTTGATTTTCATTCTTGAATACAACATATCTAATGCTGCGATAGGGTATTGAAAAGATCTACCTTTATATGGTTCCTCTGGCACACGTTCATTCTCTTTGCCCCTTTTTCTACTTATTCCGGAAAGATATTCAACCCCTTCAGGGTTGTTTTCTACTTTATACGATAGCCCCGCATTTCATACGGGGCTATGTAGATTCAATCCCTTCAGGATTGGGGACGTTTTTTTACCTACAGGGCGCACCTACGGAACACGGATTATTCTCGTTGGACATTCTTCTACCCATAGGGTGTACCGATGGCACACGGATTATTTTATGGAATTTAATTCTACCCACACGGTGTTCCTACGGCACACGATCATTCTCGTTGACCCCTTTTTACCCATAGGGCGTACCTACGGCACGCGGATTATTCTCGTTTGACATTCTTCTACCCATAGGGCGTACCTCTGGCACATGGATTATTTTTGCTGACCTTTTTCTATTTATTCCGGAAAGATATTCAACCCCTTCAGGGTTGTTTACAACTTTATACGATAGCCCCGCATTTCATACGGGGCTATGTAGATTCAATCCCTTCAGGATTGGGGACGTTTTTTTACCCACAGGGCGCACCTACGGAACACGGATTATTCTCGTTGGACATTCTCCTACCAATAGGGCGTACCGATGGCACGCTTATCTATCCTTGGCCACCTTTTCTGCCTGGCTGGATTTCCCATATATGTTTTTTTTATGTGCACAGGATAGGGAGGGCGCACCTGATAAAAATTGGACCATATGAAATCTGTCCCAGCAGGGACAAAGCATAGGTAAAAAATTGGCTATCCCTTTTCTCCTTACGCATTTCCAAAGACCCCGGTGGGTAGTGTGTCCAATTTGTTGTTCCGAGAAATAAGGATATCTGGGTATTACACATTAATAAAATACAATATTTATAACAAGTTGATTTTTGTATTATTGCTCCTAAATTTAAAACAAGAGAGCCATGATAAAAAAAACTAAAATGGAAGAAGAAAATGCCCGCTTAAAAAAAGCACTATCGAAGGCAAACAAGGAGAACAAAAAATTAGCTCAGCGATTAGAGAAGGCCAAAGCCCAAACCGGACAACTTCGCAAAGAATTAAAAAAAAACGACGTTCGGAAAGTCGGACTGACCAAAGAACCAAAACAATTACTTTGGAACCGATCAAAAGATATGAATATTCCGAATTGATGGTTCGATTAAGTACGACGCTGTATACCCGTATTCATTGCGGATTTCGTCAAGTCGTTAAAATGATGGAAGTGATCAATGAGGCCTTCGATGGTGTTTTAGGCAAAGTTCCGTGTCATACGACCATTGAAAACTGGGTCAAGAAGTGCGGATTAAAAGTTTATGAAACCGCCGGGACGGAGTGGCAAGATACGGAGTATGCCCAGATGGTAGATGAAAGTATGATGATCGGCAGCGAGAAATTATTACTGACCCTGGGTGTTCCGGCCGCCCATTCGGAACGACCTTTGAGGTGTACCGATGTACAGATTCTGGATATGGCCGTAGCAGCGAGCTGGAATGGGGAAAATATAAGCGAACACCTCCAAACAGCGGCACATAGAGTGGGGCATGCCCCACTCTATGTGATCAGTGATAATGCCTCGGTGATGAACAAAGGGATTCGGTGTTCCGGCTTCCCGCAGCAACGAGACATCAGTCATTCCTTAGGGATGTTATTAGAAAGAGTTTATAAGAATGCGAATGATTTCAAAGCGTATCTCAAGCTGATGACGGAGCCTAAATTTAAACACAATATGAAGAAAATAGCTTATCTACTCCCCCCTCGCCAACGAACCGTAGCCCGGTTTATGAATCTTTCCGAATGGGTCAACTGGTCTTCTCGATTGCTTCGTAATTACCATACGCTATCCGTAGAAGAACGAGCTGTATTCGCTTTCGTGCCTCAAAATGCATCTCTCATAGACGAGTTATCAGAAGTCATACAATGCGTAAACCAAATAGAGTTCTTATGCAAACATAAAGGCTTTTCATCCGAAACCGTGGGTGCATGCCGGCAAAAAATCAGGCAGTGTCTTTTGAGGGGCAACTCCAGAATGATTCGATTGGGCGAATCCATATGGCGCTTCCTTACCGAGGAAGAAAAGGTTCTGTCCCCCCATATAGCCCATAATAACTCATCAGATATTATCGAATCGCTCTTTGGCCAATATAAGGCCCGCAAATCATTCAATAAGTTAAATGGGGTTACGCCATTTATCTTGTTTTTGCCCATTTACACCCAATTAAACGGTCCGATTCCAAACAAGCTCTTTGATTTTAAAGAAGCTTTAGAAGAAAAACGCATGGAGCATTTAGAACTATGGAAGAAAGATCACCTCTCTCCTAATTTGGCTCAATTGCGAAACCAATGTTTGAAAAAATCAGCTTGAAAATCGGAACATGATATTGCACACCCTATCCGGTGGGGTCTGAATATGTTAGAATCATTGATCAGCTCTATCCCTAACCCTGGATGGGTCACAGTATGATCTAAAGGTCTAAGACCCTGCCCCACCTACTCGGATCCAGGGCATGGTTCTTCCTCTGACAATTACAACCTCTTTTTACGTTGCCTGCACAATACAAATTATATCTGCCTATCTTCAGGAAATCATCCTTTGATTTTCATTCGTGAATAAAACATATCTAATGCTGCGATAGGGTTTTGAAAACATACCGATCATCATGTTGTATTTCCCGGCAGCAGGAAATGAACTATTATTCGTTCCTCTGCGTTTACACGGTAATAAATGCAATTTCATGCCAACGCTAAAAAAGATATTTCTTATTGTCCCCCTGGTATTATTCGCTGTAGGAGTAGCTATGGCACAGGAAGAAAATCAATCATCTTCTGAGAAAAAAGAATTGAGAGATTTGAAATACGCTGTCAAATTCAACAAATACAACTATTTCGACTTTCAAAATCTTGATACCCGGAAAAATAATTCTATAATGTTTGCCAAAAAATCGGTGGAAACCCCCATATTTTGTCGCATTGAAGACAAAATAAATGAAGGAAACCAATTACAATGTTTATTCCGCCTGGGATCGGTTCCGTATAATAATTACCTCGAACAAAAAGGAGACCGGCAACGTCTTTTATTAGAGCAAATCCAATAAACTGGAAACACCAACATACCGGTGGCTGGTATACCCTTCTCCGAATTCTACTCCAATTTGCCTGCCCAACGATCGTGCCCGTCCCTCAATCTGGGCAAAAAAGTCTTGATTGGTCAACGGTGAATCCAATTCTTTGCTGTCAGGATCATAAAACTGTGACTTAAAGGCTTTAATCGCCTCCATTTTTCTTTCAAAAGTATCCGAAATATCCACTACAAAATCGGGTTCAATAATATAATCCTGGATAAAGTGATAAATCACGTCCGGACGCCAGCGACTTTGAAGTTCCCCATCCACATAGGTCTTCACAGAAGCCAAACCAGACAAAAACCACGCATCATACACCAACTTCGCAGCCCGACCGTGATCCGGATGCCGGTCTCTGATGGCGTTTGTTATTAATATCTTTGGCTGGCCACTCCGGATAAATTTAACAATTTCGAGTTTTTCTTCTTCATCGCCTTTAAAAAAACCATCCTTGAAACCGGCATTTTCTCTAAAATCCACCCCCATAATCTTTCCGGCCTTGTCAGCTTCGCTCAACCGCAATTCAGGTGTCCCCCGGGTACCTAATTCACCCTGGGTAAGATCTACGATCCCTACACTTCCCCCCTGGTCAATATGTGAAATCAGGGTTCCGGCAGCACATAATTCAATATCATCCGGATGTACGCCAATTGCTAAAATATCAACTTTATTCATTTCTCTTTCTTGTTACTGAAGGTAAACCTTAAAACACCCATTTTGGTTTGCCATAAATATATTTATTTCAAAACAAATTATAATTATCCGGCAAAGCTTATAAATTTGCAGCGAGATACTATCAATAGAAGTTCCTTCTTTATCCTGATTCATACACCTGACCCCGAATCCACGATCTGTTAAGGGAATCCAAATCACTCCTATCCATTCCGTATTTGATCGGATGACTTGAGTAAAAGGAATTACCCCGACCATACTGACATTTCAAAACCAGTGAATTAAGAAGATATTCCTGAGCGTTTTCCGGGCCAATCCCGACTCGAAAAATATTCTTGGAAATCAAAATCAAATAACATTATTGCTATTATATGCTGATATAACTTTTTATTTTGAAGTCCTTATAATAACGAAACTAACTAAATGGATATAAATATACCTTTCATCCCCTGGGCATTAGCCGGACTTCAAATCGATATTACCATATATCTGTTGGTTGCATTTGTCATTTTAATGCTGAGTTTTGCACTCAAGCAAATAAAGCAACCTTATATTCTCGCCTATATGATGTGCGGTATTGTATTGGGTCCTAGCGGGACGGAATCCGTAACGAATCTGGAAATGGTACAAAATGTAGGGGATATTGGATTAATTATCCTCATGTTTTTTATTGGAATGGAAATTTCCCTGCCCAATTTTATACGCAAATGGCGGATAGCGGTATTGGGAACCGGGCTTCAAATGATCCTGAGTATTGTGTTGTGTGGGATTTTAGGTATGATCTTCCATTGGTCAATTTATATAATTTTATTTCTGGGATTTATTATCGCATTTAGTAGTTCTGCGGTGGTTATTAAAATGATTGAAGACCATCCAAAAATTAAAAAATTTGTGGGAAAAAACGTAATTATTATCCTTCTTACCCAGGATATACTATTCGTCCCTATTCTTATATTCCTTAGTAATATTGCCGGAAACGGAATAAGTAATAGTATAATTCTGATGCAGGTAACCGGAGGTATTTTATTGCTTTCCATATTGTTGTATGTTTTGTGGAAGGGAGAAATAAAACTTCCTTTTTCCCGTCAATTGGAAAATGATCATGAACTTCAGGTGTTTGCGGGTCTTTTTATGTGTTTCGGACTGGCTTTCCTTACCGACTTTTTCCATTTATCAGCTGCCCTGGGTGCATTTGTCGGCGGAATCATAGTCCACTCCAGTAAGAGCACGGAATGGCTTCACGATAGTTTGCATTCTTTCCGGGTAGTATTGGTTGCCGTATTTTTTATTTCCATAGGAATATTAATAGATATCAACTTTTTAGTGGAGAACTGGAGTACCGTCCTGATCCTTGTCCTTTTTGTTTTTATAACCAACCACGGAATAAATACCCTTTCCCTAAGGTCTTTGGGGAATTCCAGGAGCCAATCTATATACGGCGGCGGATTACTGGCTCAAATCGGGGAACTCAGTTTTATCCTGGCTTCAGAAGGCCGTGCGTCAGGGGTGTTATCTATGGAAAATTACAACCTGACTATTTTGATAATTTCAGTGACGATCTTCCTAAGCCCCTTTTGGATACTCCTCACTAAGTCCATGATTACCCGCTATTCCAAAGATCCTAATATAAAATACTGGATGGAATAAGTAATTCTAACCATATTTAGTTCCCCCGATAGGATTTCACAGTGTGCCGTAGATATTGACAGTAGGTATAAAGTGGATATGATTGCTAAATACCATGCCTTAGGTACGGAATATGTAGAGAATGTACGATGGATTTGAGTGGATATAATGTTTTATTTTTCATTTGTAACCACAACAGACCTTCCCATTTTTCCCAAAATCGAATGCAAAGAACCTGTCAATTGAAAACAACTATCAAAACGCCCCCAATTTTATTATTCGTTTGAAAAGAAATTTTTTTTCTGATGATTTTTATCCGAAACCCGCTAGCCAGAAAAAAGGTCCCCCTTAAAAATTTTTAAAGCCACTAACTCCCATTCATCACTTATTCGCATTTATTTTAATTTTGACATATATTCCGATAATGCCGGATAAGATTACCGGATTTAAAACTTTGATAACTAAAATCCTTGTTTTCTACTACACTTTCAGTTTCTCTTATGTTATATTTGACAAACCTCAAATTTTGAATACTAAAAATCAAAGATTCATGAGTTATAAACAGGAGATATTTGATGTATTCGAGAACAATGCTTCCCCCGAAGAAATCGAATGGCTACAAAAACAGGCGGAAAAAAATACCACGGGTATTAAAATGGCTTTTGTAGGTGCCCCGCGCTTTATTTCCAAAAAAGGAATTTCACCCTTTACGATTTCAGTAAAAGAGTCCAATTTTGATGTATCCGCAGCCAATTGGTCCCTGGACCAGTTGGCAAGAATTTACTTATTGCTTCATTTTGATCCTACCGATAAAGATTCTTACTTTTCTACCATAGAATCGTTATTCCTCTCTGCGGATATCAATGAAGCCGTCGCACTTTATTCTGCTTTGCCTTTGCTGGAATACCGGAAAGATTGGACATTCAGAGCTACTGAAGCCGTGCGCACTAATATTGGAGAAGTATTTGATGCCATTGCTTTTGGAAATCCTTTCCCCGCTATACATTTTAATAAGCAGGCATGGAACCAACTAATCCTGAAATGCATTTTTAATGAAAAATCTATACACAGGATCGTGGGACTGGACGAGCGGAGAAATGAAAAGCTGGCAATATCTATTTCGGATTTTGCCCACGAAAGATGGGCGGCCAACAGGACTGTTCCCCCATTAATATGGAAACTGACTATACCCTATGTAAATGATCAAATCGTGAAAGACCTTGACTACCTTATGAAAACAGGAGATAACGATAATATTCTTGCTGCATTCCTGGTTCTTAAAGCCAGTACCAATAGCAACGGGAAAGCTTTACTCAATAAACAAAAAAGCAAAATAGAAACGCTAGGTGATACCCAACTTACCTGGAAGTATCTGGAAAAATAAGGATTTCAATATTTATTAAATTTCAAAAGAATAATAGAAATGTGTCAGAGTGGAAATGAAATGAGACAAAATCCTTCACACTTCGAAGGAAGTCCTGAAGAGCAACAATCCGCAAAAAAAGTAGAAAACAATTACAGGGATTATATAAAAGGGATGAATTTTTTCGATCCCCATATTCACATGACATCCCGCACAACAGATGACTACCAGGCATTAGCAGATGCAGGTGTCAGGGGCATTATAGAACCGGCGTTTTGGCTGGGACAGCCCAGAACGGGATTGTCTACCTTTCAGGATTATTATAATAGCCTGATTGGATGGGAACGTTTTCGGAGCTCCCAGTTCGGTATCAAACACTATTGCACAATCGGGTTGAACTCCCGCGAAGCCAATAATGTTCCATTGGCAGAACAAGTAATGGAAATACTTCCCCTTTACCTGTATAAAGAAGGTGTAGTCGGCGTAGGAGAAATAGGATTCGACGACCAGACCCCCGAAGAAGAAAAATTTTACAGGCTGCAACTGGAACTGGCAAAAGAAGCCAGGCTCCCGGTACAAATCCACACTCCCCACCGTGACAAGAAAAAAGGTACGGAAAGAAGTATGGATATTGCATTGGAAATGGGACTGGATCCTCGCATGGTTATTGTAGACCACAATAATGAAGAAACGGTAGAAAGTGTATTAGACCAGGGGTTCTGGGCAGCTTTCACCATTTATCCTTTTACAAAAATGGGCAATGAAAGAATGGTGGAAATTGTAAAAAAATACGGTCCCGAACGCATCATGGTAAACAGTGCGGCAGACTGGGGTATAAGCGACCCATTGGCCGTTCCCAAAACCGCTGCCCTGATGACCATGAAGGGAATACCCGCAGAGCATATCAAATTGGTAACCTATAATAATGCTATTGAAGCTTTTGGTCAAAGCGGGCAAATAAATGAATCGGACTTGCTCGAACCCGTGTCTATTGACCAAAGCAAAAAATACAGTGGGAATACCGTACTCCGTGGTGGACAACAACCCAGAATTGATAAAAGCTCTGTAATAATAAAATAAATTTGAAAATAATACCCTACTTACAACTCGCCCGACCGGCGAATATTGTTACATCAGTTTCCGATATTTTAGCAGGTATAGCCATTGCTTCTATTGGCACTATGGAATTATCAGGCTTGCCCTGGCAAGGATATAGCCTTCTTATATTGTCAACCATAGGGTTGTACGGCGGTGGAATTGTGTTCAATGACGTAGCTGATGCTGAACTTGATGCCGTTGAACGACCCGAAAGACCGATTCCCAGCGGCAGGGTATCCAGTAAAAATGCACTCAAACTTACTGTGGTTTTATTTGCCATCGGAATAGTATCTGCCTTTTCATTTGACATCCGGAGTGGAATTCTTGCGTTGTTCATTACATTCTTTTCCGTAATTTATGACCTGTATGGTAAACACCATTCCATTATGGGGCCGGTCAACATGGGATTGTGCCGGGGCTTGAATCTATTGTTGGGGATAAGTATATTACCGGATACCTTGAATGGGTGGTACGGGATAGCGCTTATTCCCGTAGTATATATTTCTGCTATTACTATGATTAGCCGTGGTGAAGTACATGGCAGTTCCAAAAAACCACTTCTCGCCGCTGCAGGAATGTATATCATCGTGCACTTAGCACAAGGTATCACCGCCTATTTATACGAAAATCTATGGATAGCCTCACCCTTTATTTTCCTCCATATATTTTTACTTTTCAAGCCATTGTTAAAGGCAATAAAAACACCGATCGGACCACTCATTGGAAAATCCGTAAAAGCCGGTGTATTGTCCTTAATCATTATGAATGCTGCCTGGGCCGGTGTAGCCGGATCGATAACTCTCGCCCTTATAATTGCTTCCTTACTACCGGTTTCTATGTTTCTGGGTAAAAAATTTGCCGTAACGTAACCTTGAAATTTCCATTTATTATGTTTGCCTTTTTTAATCCCGTTCCTCCTGGTTGCCCCTATCTCCGTAAAGCAGGTTAAGAATTATGCAAGTATGATCGCCATTTCATACTGCGGGCTTCTTCATCCCGCAAATAATATCCTGTACGGTGAATCGACGTCACCCACTTTCCCAAAATTATTAGCAACGGATTCTCCCGGGGAGTCCATTGCAATCTGACCGGGACCTTACATCATAACAAAGGATTCTCCGAAGCCTCCTTCGGCAGAGCATCCCTTCGGAACTAATTATATTTGTATATAATTCCGGATTAAAGATGGCACATAGCCATCAAAAAGGGCAGAAATTTATAATACAATCCCTATATCCTACTGAATTATTTTTAATACCATAAATATCCCGAAAAGTCCCAATATTCATATCTTTGTTTTTCTTTTTCCATTCATTACAAATTAAAAATTCGGGTATTTATCGATAAAAAAATGAAATTTATTTGTTATAATCAATTAAATTACATACATTAGTGAACAACCTACAACTATTATCTCATTTACCGAATTTTGGGGTGGTATGCGTCCATCTTCTAAATTTGTAACCTATAGTCGTGGAAAGACAGTCATCAAGGGCCCGCTGGCTGCCGCTCTATCGTACTAACTATTTTTTAACTATAAATTTTTTTTATGTACTATTTAAAAAAACCAAAAGCTACCCCCCCCCCATTTCCTAACCGCCTTTAGCTCCGGCTGGAAAATCACCCTGATGTTGATGGCTGTTCTATTTGTCTTTACAAGCTGTGAGAAAGAGGATCCGGTGATTGAGAAGCCGAAAGAGGTAGAGTTATTACCAGACTTCAGTACTTTATCTAAGCAAGAAGTAGCTGACTGGTATAAAAACCTGGATCGAAGTAAACTTGAACGGAATTTTTACGAAATTAAAGCACCTCGTAAAGACCGGTCAACAAGAATAGAATTACGCGATCAATGTGGTCTTGAATTGGAAGTGGAAAGAACGCAAGGTACAGCTACTGAATATGAATTCTTTATTTTTGAAACAGGTGAAGTATTGCCAATATATTATGGCACTATAGATGAGAGTACACCAACTGTTATATCACCTCCGGCTTATGATGATACAAAGTCCTATGATGTTTATGTCCAACCCGAAGATGGTGGAAGCACAGAAGAATTCTGGGTTCGTTTACGTACACCGGATGACCAATTTAATTTTACTATGGCAACATGGGATAGTGAAAGAACCGCTTATTGGTTAGAAATGGATAATTCCTACCTTGCATGTTCTGATTGAATTGAATAAAACTTTGTACAAAGCGTCTTCCGGCCATGGAAGACGCTTTATTTTTGTTTTACTATGAAAGCTATTAATATATATTTGTTCTTTACAAAGACACTGCTTTTAATAACAGTTCTCCTCTTCATTTCGTCAACCCTTTTATCCCAAGAAATTTACTTCCTAGAGGGGCCCCTTGCAGATGGAAGGAGTAATTACAAAAAATTAATGCAATACAACCCAGAAGAATGCGTACTCGAAGAAGAATATGATTTTGAAAACGAATTCAATGGAAAAATAAGTAGAGGTGGTTTATCATTTCATTCAGATGGCAGATTATATCTCATGGTTGACGATCAAATTATAGCTTATAATGTATACACCAACCAAATTGATAAAACTATTCCCTTCCTTTCAGATAACGACAATTTTTCCTCTCTCGCTATATCCGAAGAGGGAAGATTAATAATAAGTAACCTAGATGGATCGAACAACTCATTTATAACAGAATTTGACATCAGGAAAGGAGCAATAATACAACGTTATACTCCTGAGGAATTTTACGGAACCGATGTTTTTGTATCTAGTGTTGAGGCAATTCTTCCCGGAGACTTATATGTATTGGGTGGTGAAAGTAGTAATAATCAAGGTAGTTCTCGCAACTCAGGCCTGATATTACCCATTTGGGATGCCCACACAGGGATAGTAGACACTTTGGAATTTGATTATTCGTTTCAATTCCAATATGCTTTTCCCTCACCCTATATACCACCATGTGGGCCCGTCCAGTATTTAACAACAGCCTCTTATAACCGCCTAAGAAATCATCGGTTATTACGAATCAATACCGAAGAATTGTCCCTTTCGGAAATCTGTCAGGACCACCCCCTAATGTCAGATGGCCCATTGCCTACACCTAACTGGGTAGTAAATGGTCTCGCCACACCCACCGACTTCCGCCAATCCCCCCTCCGCATTGACCTGGATACGGACAATTCCTCTTACCACGCTACCGCCGGCTACTACGACACTCTCACTACCTGTATGCCGCGAGCCCCCATCACCGACGACGATATCGAGATCTCCACCTGCGGGGCAGAGGTGGACTATATATCTTTCCGGCTGATGTACTACGACCAGCCCCACCTGCCCGAAGAATACATTACCGCCGAAGGCTTCGAGGACCAGTTACAGCCCACTTCCGATCCTTCCCGATGGGTGTGGAATAATCCCTACGGCAATGATACCGAAAGCATCAAAGATTTCCTGCGCAGCCTGCGATACCACGCCGACTGGGACCCGGGGGACCCCGATGAAAGCCGGGAGCGCGTCGTAGCAGTGACTATGCACGTAGGCGAAGACAGTACTTCTTCCTGGTCCGTCTTCCAACTGGAGCCCGACGACCTCTACGCAGGCCGGGATACCACCGCTAGCTACTGTGCCGACCCCGATGCCCGGGACCCCATCGACCTGACTACCTACCTGAGCGAAGGCGTGGATACCGAAGCCGGGCGCTTCGAACCTACGCTTTCCGGTGGACGCGGTATGTTTGTCCCCGGTACGGATGATGACGGGGAATACTTCTATATTATTGAACAAGACGATTGCAGGGATACCGCCATTATCAATGTAGAAACCCTGGAAACCGGGTTGGCAGATCTGGAGTTCGATACCGTGAAAATCTGTGGTGGCAGCCAGATACGCATCGGTTTCCCACCCGGTGTGTACGAGTCCATCGAATGGTGGGACGGCAGTACGGGCGACTCCATATTGATCAGCCACAGCGTCATAGATCCCTATGCGCTCGTGTCCGTAGGCTCCTGCCATGTGCGCATCCCTATTGCCGTAACCAACCTGGCGGACACCCCATTCGCCGGGCCGGATACTACTTTCACCTACTGTCCGGAAGGGCCGGCCATTGATTTCAACGATCATCTCCCCGCTCCCACGGGAAGTACCCGCTGGCTCGAACCCGGCCTCCAAAACGGGGGATCCGTTTTCAGGCCCGGTTCCGATAATCCAGGCATCTACCAGTATATTGTGGAATCGGAAGGCTGCACCGATACGGCACAGATCACCATGGAAGAAACCGGGACTCAGGAACTGCCTTTCGCCCCTGTCTCTATCTGTGAAGGACAAAGCACCCAAATCGGATTACCGGCCGGCGCCTACAGCGATATTATCTGGTGGAGCGGTGAAAACGGGGATTCTACTATCATTAACAGCGATGATACCGGGCCTTTCTGGGTGGAAGCCCAGCAGGACGGGTGCTATTTCCGCGCTGACTTCGATGTATCCATTTCAGATAAAATCGAATTCCCCGATTCATATCCCGACACCCTCAGACTTTGCCCCGGCACTACCGGCCAAATTACCGTACAGGGACTGGACTCCATACTACTGGATGGTGCTATGTATGTATCCGGGGATGTGATCAACCTGACCGACCCGGGAGAATATTCCCTGACCGGTTACTTAGGCGGATGTACTGCTACGCATTCCGTATCGGTTACTTCCTATAATGATCCTTCCGGACAATACAGCGAGACCTTCCCCCGGTGCAACGGCACCTCTCTATCGATTACTTTACCCGATGATACGGAAGAATATAGTTTTTCCTGGAGTGAAGAGCATCCGAACCGGGAACTCACAGTGGATGACGACGGAGAATACCCTTTTGACATATCGGACGGAAATTGCACGTTTCGCGCAACATATACCGTAGTACCCAGCGAAGGCCAGGAGTGCGAACTAGAAGAATGCGCCATCTCCATACCCAATGCCGTTTCCCCCAATGGCGACGGAATCAACGATGCCCTGACCATTTTTTCTACCGGATGTCAAAGCATCGAATCCGTAGCATTAATTGACAAATGGGGAAACACAATCCATACAACCGATTCACAAGTTATAGATACCACAGTATGGTTACAGCTACCTCCCGGGGTCTACATGGTAAAAGTTAACTACCGGGACCAACACGGTAGATTAAAAACAAAAGCGGGATCGATTTTGGTAATTAGGTGATCCCTCCTCATTTCCTCACTTTACGATCTTCACGGTAATAGTAAAACTCTCTTGGGTTACTGCTATATATTTTTCCCACCGCAGAGACGCAGAGAGCGCTAAGATCTTTTGTCCAACCATTCGGACTATACAGTCCACTACCACAACCTAACGATACGAAATCTCGACACAGACGCTCCACTATGCATACTTTGCAATCTTCGCGGTAATAGTAAAGACACTTCGGTCACTGCCACACTCCTGTATATTTTCCCACCGCAAAGACGCTGAGGACGCTAAGAATTTCTTCAACCATACGAACTATACTTCCCTTCCACCACCTAACGCTACCAAATCTCGACCCAGACGCTCCACTTTGCGTACTTTGCAATCTTCGCGGTAATAATACCCTCTTCATTTACATCCACACCCCTCTATTTTTTCCCACCGCAAAGACGCAGAGGACGCTAAGATCTTTTGTCCAACCATTCGGACTATACAGTCCACTACTGCAACGTAACGATACGAAATCTCGACACAGATGCTCCACTTTACGTACTTTGCAATCTTCGCGGTAATAGTAATACCCTCTTCATTTACATCCACGCCCCTCTATTTTTTCCCACCGCAGAGACGCTGAGGGCGCTAAGATCTTTTGTCCAACCATTCGGACTATACAGTCCACTACTGCAACGTAACGATACGAAATCTCGACCCAGACGCTCCTCCTTAGCGTACTTTGCGACCTTCGCGGTAATAGTAAAGACACTTCGGTCACTGCCACACTCCTGTATATTTTCCCACCGCAAAGACGCTGAGGACGCTAAGAATTTCTTCAACCATACGAACTATACTTCCCTTCCACCACCTAACGCTACCAAATCTCGACCCAGACGCTCCACTTTGCGTACTTTGCAATCTTCGCGGTAATAATACCCTCTTCATTTACATCCACACCCCTCTATTTTTTCCCACCGCAAAGACGCAGAGGACGCTAAGATCTTTTGTCCAACCATTCGGACTATACAGTCCACTACTGCAACGTAACGATACGAAATCTCGACACAGATGCTCCACTTTACGTACTTTGCAATCTTCGCGGTAATAGTAATACCCTCTTCATTTACATCCACGCCCCTCTATTTTTTCCCACCGCAGAGACGCTGAGGGCGCTAAGATCTTTTGTCCAACCATTCGGACTATACAGTCCACTACTGCAACGTAACGATACGAAATCTCGACCCAGACGCTCCTCCTTAGCGTACTTTGCGACCTTCGCGGTAATAGTAAAGACACTTCGGTCACTGCCACGCCCCTGTATTTTTTCCCACCGCAGAGACGCTGAGGGCGCTAAGATCTTTTTTCCAACCATTCGGTCTATACAGTCCACTACTGCAACGTAACGATACGAAATCTTGACACAGACGCTCCTCCTTTGCGTACTTTGCGACCTTCGCGGTAATAGTAAAGACACTTCGGTCACTGCCACACCCCTCTATTTTTTCCCACCGCAAAGACGCTGAGGACGCTAAGAATTTTTTCAACCATACGAACTATACTTCCCTACCACCACCTAACCTACCAAATCGCGACCCAGACGCTCCACTTTGCATACTTCACGATCTTCGCGGTAATAATACCCTCTTCATTTACATCCACGCCCCTGTATTTTTTCCCACCGCAAAGACGCTGAGGGCGCTAAGATCTTTTGTCCAACCATTCAGTCTATACAGTCCACTACCACCACCTAACGATACGAAATCTCGACCCTGCCCCCTCTTCATTTCCGTACTTTGCGCTCTTCGCGGTAATAGCCATTATCAACTTCACTATCCCCGATAAACATCGATCCCTATCCTATGTCAATGAGGGTACAGGTCGGTAAGTGAATTTACGGATCAGGCATCTCAAGATTAACAATTGTTATATCAAAATCGTGGAATTTACAAGAGTTGATGTTAGCCAGATATAAAAACCTATCCAATTTCTAATCAATTTATGTACATTCGCCGTTACTAGTTATTAGCGGTTGATTCATAGATTTTTCCGTACAGACTTAACAAATTATCTTTTCAATTTGTTAGTTTTTTAATTATTAATTTTGATTTAGAAATAATGGATTTGATAAAACAATCATTTTCGGTCAATTTCAGTTATAATGTCTACTTTTCCGAAGATATTTTTCATAAAAACAACCTGATTCTCAAGAATTTCTTTGAAGAATACAATTCCAGGGGAACCAAACAAAAGATCCTGTTTGTGATCGATGACGGCGTAGTCAACGGTCATCCCCAATTGATAGAAAAAATAAACTCCTATTTTTCTACCTATAGTGAAACTATTGAACTTGTCGATCCAATCATTCTCTTACCGGGTGGTGAAGAAGTCAAAAATAGGTCAAACGCGCTTGACGAAGTCCTGGATGCGATTAATACATACGGTATAGACAGGCATTCTTATGTAGCTGGTGTCGGGGGTGGTGCATTGCTTGACATGGTAGGATATGCTTCTGCAATCTCCCATCGGGGGATCCGGCATCTCCGGTTTCCTACTACCGTCTTATCGCAAAATGATTCGGGAGTAGGTGTAAAAAACGGTATCAACTATTTTAACAAAAAGAATTTTCTGGGAACATTCGCTCCCCCCATTGGCGTATTTAATGACCCTGTCTTTTTAAGGTCACTGGAAGAAAGGGACTGGCGGTCCGGAATAGCAGAAGCTGTGAAGGTTGCCCTGATAAAAGACCTCGCATTTTTTGAATGGCTGGAAAATAATGCTGACAGGCTTCGCCAACAGGATGAAGAGGCTATGAAATATCTTATATTCAGATGTGCCCAGATGCATTGTGATCATATTGCAGGCGGTGATCCTTTTGAAACGGGTTCAGCCCGTCCACTTGACTTTGGACACTGGGCCGCCCATAAATTGGAACATATTACTCATTATGAAGTGCGACACGGGGAAGCCGTAGCTATAGGTATCGCATTGGATTCGACCTATTCCCATTATACCGGGATGATTTCCCGGGATGATCTCCAAAGGATAATTTCCGTTTTTAACCGGGTAGGATTGAATGTATTTCATGAAAAGCTGGAAGAAGGTCGCACCTTACAGCGTGGATTGGATGAATTCAGGGAACACCTGGGGGGACAATTGACCATTACATTATTGGAGCATTTGGGCAAGGGTATGGAAGTTCACGAAATGGATTATGATCGGATTGAGAAGTCCATTCAATTCCTCAAAAGGTATTCAACACAAAAAGTATGAATACGAAGTACGGACAATTAACTTATTGCAGTAATATCCATCCCGGTGAGGATTGGCAAGATCACTTCAGGGAATTAAAAAATAACATTCCGGCCATTAAAAAAGACGTTAGCCCAAACGGGCCTATGGGAATAGGTCTCCGGTTAGCCAATGAGGCCAGTAAAGCTTTATGTAATGACAATCAATTCTACCAATTGACTAATTGGCTGAAAGATAATGATTGCTTTGTATTTACCATGAATGGGTTCCCGTATGGCGGATTTCACAATACCCGGGTAAAAGATCAGGTACATACCCCAGACTGGACGACAGATGACCGTTTTGAATACACCAAGAGGTTATTTTCCTTGCTATCGAACCTATTGCCCGGAGAAATACAATCGGGTGGTATTTCCACGTCCCCTCTCTCTTACCGACCATGGTGGTCTGACACCAAACAACTTGACGCCACGATACATACAGCCACTTTAAATATTTTGAAAACTGCTGAATATCTTTCCCGTATTTATGAGGAATCCGGTCAATTTCTTCACCTGGATATCGAACCCGAACCCGATGGGATTTTGGGCAATGCCAGCGATTTTTTTGCTTGGTATCTCGACATCCTTGAACCTATGGCCCGGAAATATTTCGGACATCCCGAAAAAGGCTCAGAAATTATCCGACGACACATTCAAATGTGTTTTGACGTATGCCATTTTGCGGTATCGTATGAAAATCCGGAAGAGATCGTACATACCCTGGAAAAGAATGAAATTCGGGTTGGAAAAATTCAAATAAGTTCTGCCCTGGAAATAGACCTGGAAAAAGAAAGCGAAGACAAAATACAATCGCTTGCCCAATTTGATGAACCTGTTTATTTACACCAGGTAGTAGCCCAATTAAACCGTGGGGGAATTGAATCCTTCCGTGATCTGGATTCTGCTTTATCGGGATATACGCATGGAAAATATACATCCTGGAGGGTTCATTTCCATGTGCCCATATTTATAGAAAAATTTGGCCTTTTACAATCTACGCAGAAGGAGATAAAAGATACCCTTGACCTTCTCAAAGAACGAAAATTTACGGATCACCTGGAAATAGAAACGTATACCTGGGGGGTTCTACCAAAGGAAATGCAAGTTCCTACGGATAAATCTATTATCCGGGAAATTAATTGGGTAAAGGATTATTTACATTAAAAGTATCTTGAAAAATGAATAAAACGGTAGTAATTGATATTGTAGGTCTAAGTCAGAACCTTGTTGGTAAAGACACCCCCTTTCTACAACAATTTATTGCTAAAAATAAAGTATCCGCCATACAACCCCAGCTCCCGGCGGTAACAACTTCCTCCCAGTCAACCTATATTACCGGACGGCCACCATCCGGACACGGTATTGTGGGAAACGGATGGTATGATCGCGACGATTGTGAAATTAAATTCTGGAAACAACCGGATACTCTGGTTGCGGCTCCTAAAATATGGGAAGAAGCAAAAAAGAAAGATCCGGATTTCACCTGCTCCAAAATGTTTTGGTGGTACAATATGTATTCAAAGGTGGCATTTTCAGCAACACCGCGCCCACAGTATCATGCAGATGGCGTAAAACTCCCCGACTGCTATACGTTTCCCGCAGCATTACGAGATGAATTACAGTCCCGCTTTGGCACTTTTCCCCTTTTCAATTTTTGGGGACCCAATGCCAATATCAAATCATCTGAGTGGATAGCCAAAGCTTCCATGTATGTAGATGAAAAAAATAACCCTGACCTGACTTTAATTTATCTCCCCCACCTGGATTATTGCCTCCAGAAATACGGTCCTGGGGCCAGGGAGATTATTCCTGAATTAAACCATATCGACCATTTGGTAAAAACCCTTGTAGAATACTACGAATCGAAGAATACTAAAATAATACTCCTATCAGAATACGGAATCAACCCGGTTAACAATCCGATCCACATTAACAGGATACTCAGAAAGAATAATCTTATCTCGGTAAGGGTAGAAAGCGGTCATGAATTATTAGATGCGGGGGCCAGTGCGGCCTTTGCTGTAGCAGACCACCAAATAGCACATATCTATGTAAATGACAATACGGTCTACGATACGGTAGAAGCGACTCTACAGGAGATAACCGGTATTGAACTAATTCTCAACAAAGAAAATCAAAAAGAATATAAGATAGACCACCACCGTTCCGGGGATTTTGTAGTTATGGCCAATCCCGATAGTTGGTTTACGTATTACTATTGGTTGGAAGAAGAAAAACGACCTGATTATGCTAATATGGTTGATATACACCGAAAACCCGGTTATGATCCGGTGGAAATGTTTATGGATCCCCTAAACCCATTCGTCAAAATAAAAGCCGGATATAAACTCTTACGAAAGAAATTAGGATTTCGCTATCGGATGAATGTTATACCTACAGACGCCACCTTAGTAAAAGGATCTCATGGAAGCATCGGGGTACCGCCGGAATACTATCCGGTCATCTCTTCTTCAGAAGGGATAACCAACCCTATGATATCTGCTACAGACGTCTATTCTGTAATTTGGGATCATCTATTTGATGGCGAATGACTAAATCAAAAATCGTATGATTTCCGGGTAGAGAAACACCCCGACCAACACGACTACCTGAATAATAATAAAAGGTGTTATCCCAGTATATAAATGCTTTGTTTTTACTTCCGGTGGTGCGACCCCCTTCAAATAAAACAGTGAAAACCCAAAAGGGGGAGTCAGGAATGAGGTTTGCAAATTAAGAGCCAATAAAATACCCACCCACAAAAGGTCAATTTCATACGCTTGCAAGACTGGTAAAATGATAGGTACTATTATAAAAATAATTTCTACAAAGTCAATAAAAAAGCCCAGCAGGAAAACGATAAGCATAATGAATACCATTAACTGTACTTCGGTAAGGTTCGCTCCCTGGATCAAATGGAGGATAAAATCATCCCCCCGTAATCCTCGAAAGACCAACGAAAAAGTGGTGGCCCCCAAAAGGATAAAAAATACCATGGTAGTGAGTCGGGTAGTTTGTTCACTGGTTTCCCTGAGGCTTTTCCAGCTAAATTTCCCGGCAATAATGGTCAGGATAATGGCTCCGAATGCGCCCACTGCAGCAGCTTCAGTGGGTGAGGCAATACCACTGAAGATACTCCCTAGTACAATCACCATCAAGACAATCGGCATTAACAGGGCTATTATGACTTTTTTAACACTCACTTTTTCCCTTTCATTCCCTTCCATCGGCGGAGCTAAATTTGGTTTCACTTTGGCAATAACCAATACATAGATAATATAACACAGCACTATGAACGCACCCGGTAAAACAGCCGCCTTGAAAAGGTCTCCAACAGTTACATTCAATACACTCCCCAATAAAACCAAAACTATCGAAGGAGGTATAATCTGACCCAATGTACCCGAGGAAGCAATAATCCCGGTAGAGAGGGGGATATTATAATTTGACTTGATCATCGAAGGCAGGCTGATCAACCCCATGGTGACAACAGTAGCCCCTACGATTCCCGTAGAAGCCGCTAGCATCGTACCGACTATTATTACGCTCACACCTAAACCACCTCCCATTTTTCCAAAAATCCGCGCCATAGTCTCAAGTAACGTAGCAGCCAATCCGGATTTTTCCAACATAATTCCCATAAAGATGAATAATGGAACGGCCAATAGGACGTAATTACTCATAATTCCCATGATCCGGGAAGGCAAAAAATTAAAAAATTCAGGGCCGAGAGCAAGCAAACCCACAATAGTAGACACTCCTGCCAGGGTAAATGCAACCGGAAATCCAAATACCAGCAAAATAAATATTAATGCTACCATCAATAGCGCTATCCACTCCATTATTTGCTTTCTGTTTCAATAAATAAAGAAATATCTTTTCCCCGCAATACCAATATACTTTTGCATATAAATACTATCCCATAAAAAAATAAAAAAACATAGGACACAAGGATTGCGTACTTTATAACAAATCTATAGGGAAGTCCTCCCGGATCAGCACTTGTTTCATTAATTAGAAACGAATTATGCGCATAATTTTCCGATGATATAATTACTATTAAACACCAGGGAAGTAAAAAAACAAGAGTACCGACCAAATTAATCCAGGTCTGTGTCTTTTTTGATAAGCCATTATAAAAAAGATCTACTCGAACATGGCTATCATACTGAAGGGTATAGGTAGCCCCTAGAAGGAATATCAATGCAAAAACATGCCATTCCAATTCTGTTAACCAGGCTTGGGAGTATAGGAAATAATATCTTAATAAGACATCGGTTACGACCAATAAAACGAGAACTACGTTTAATAAACTGGTAATTTTACCAAAAAACAAATAAAGATTTGATATCCTTTTGAGTAGATTATCAATCATGGTTCAGGTCTTTCATGGGTATAAATATAAAAAAAGCCGCAAGAGATTGCGGCTTTTCATGTAATTAATACTTTATATTCTAATCATTGCCAGGTATTCTAATGAGAAACCAGCTCCAATCAAAAATTATTGTTTGTTTTCAAAATAAGACTCTTCGACTTTGCCTCCACTTTCAATGGTTTTCAATCTTTTATCAAATATATCAGAAACGTCCATTTGATTTTTTCTTGCATAAATTTCTTTCAATGCAATTAACGTATTACGATCACTCGGATTAACGCGTTCCGCTTTTTGAAAATACGGAAGAGCCTGATCAAAAATCTTATCTACTTCGGCCTTGGTAGAATCATACTTTTTCATTCCGTCGGAACTCAAATCATCTGCCAATTTTTGCAATTCCTGGGTACCCTGTGCAGCTTTATTGTAGTACAATGCACCAATGCTGTAAATAGCATCGACATTATCGGGATCCAATTCAAGTCCTTTCTCAAAATACACTTTGGCACTGTCGAAGTACTTGGAAGCTTTTTCTGGCTCACTATCCATTGTTTCCTGAAATAACCTGTCGTAAACTGAACCTGTCGTGGAATAGAGGGAAACATTCTTAGGATCTTTGTTAATAGCTTCTTTCAATTTAGTCTCAAGGGAACCAATCTCATTATTCTGAAGCGCGTGATTGATTTCTGCATACAATAGGGAAAGGTCGTCTGGGTATTTAGCCCTTCCTTCTTCCAATATATCCATGGCTTCCTGCTGATCTTCCTGCGCTTTGATTTTATATAATCCTTCGTATAGCGACGGATCATCATAATCATTTTCTTTCAACTCCATATAATACGGCTTAGCCAATTCAAATTGCTCCGCTGTCAACGCTGCATATCCGGCCAGAAACAATTGATTGTTTTTGGCTTCATCTCCCTGTAATGGGCTATCCATTCCATTTTCAACCAACAATGCATCGATGTCGAGGACATTTTTAAAAATGTTATATGCTCCCATTGCATCTCCACTTTGTAATACAGTAATTCCAGAATTACTCATGGATTGTACCAGACCGGCCATACCTTCCAACGCATCTCCTTGATTCCTGGATTTTTCCGCTAGTTCAAAGGCCTTTTTATAAGCCATATATGCTTTATTAGCCTCTTGCAAATATTGATTTTGATAATTCTCATCCATTAGAGAATTCTTATAATCCAATTCCAAAAAAGCACTATAGATATTTCCCATTTCTACCCAAACTTCAGCATCTTTTCCCATTTCTTCATCCCGGGCAGCAATAGTAATTAAATCAACAGCTTCTTTTAGTTCATCAACCTTTTCATTATCAAGCTCATGCGCGCTTAAATTCCTCTTCGCTTGTCTAAAGGCTTTTTTAGGGCTGATGTCTTCCTGGGCTGAAATAGAAGTTAGCCCAAAGACTGCTAAAATCGCAATAATAAATAGTCGTTTCATTGTAAAAATCATTTTTTTTTAGATTAGTTTTCATTCTTATGACCGAAATGAATATAAGAATAATTATTTAGGCTTGGTTAAAAGTTTATTATAAAAATGTTAATCCTATTCCTCTTCTTCATATTCAGTGTTATCAAGGTCTTTGATATCTTCTTCTTCCTCTGGTTTTATAACCGTAATATCGGCAATAGCATCTCCTTTATTCAGGGAAATCACCCGAACACCCTGGGTTGCCCTACCCATTACCCGGATTTCACTCAATGCCATTCGTATCATCAATCCCGACCTATTGGTAATAACAATATGATCATCATCTACTACGGCTTTTATCGCGATCAACTTACCCGTCTTCTCACTGATATTCATGGTTTTTACTCCTTTGCCCCCACGATTTGTGATCCTGTATTCATCTACATCTGTCCGCTTACCATTTCCTTTTTCAGAAATAACTAATATGGTAACGGCAGGATCATCAGGATCTACACAAACCATTCCTACTACCTGGTCCTCGCTATCATCCAGGGTAATTCCTTTTACTCCTGCCGCATTCCTACCCATCGAACGAACTTTACTTTCATTAAACCGGATAGCTCGTCCGTTCCTGTTAGCAAGAATTACTTCTTTGTTTCCATCTGTTAACCTGGCATCAATAAGGTAATCCCCTTCATTGATGGTAATGGCATTTATCCCGTTGACGCGCGGACGAGAATACGCTTCCAGCGTAGTTTTCTTTATTAACCCATTCTTAGTACAGAACATAACGAAATTATTCTGTAAAAATTCCTGATCCGTAAGGTCTTTTACGACAATATAGGTCTTTACTTTATCCTCTTTAGGTATTTGCAAAATATTCTGCATCACCCTTCCGGAACCATTTCTGCTTCCTTCAGGTATTTCGTATATCCTCAACCAATAACACCGGCCCATTTCGGTAAACAATAATAGATAGTTATGTGCATTGGCTACGAATATATGTTCGACAAAGTCTTTATCCCTTGTCCTGGAACCTTTCGATCCTTTTCCACCCCGTCCCTGAACTTTGTACTGATCCGATTTGGTTCGTTTGATATACCCAAGATGAGAAATCGATACCATCATCTCTTCATTGGGTATCATATCCTCGATACTGATTTCACCATCGGCAAAGGTTACTTCGGTTCTTCTCTCATCTCCGTATCTCTCGCGGATTTCCATTAATTCTTCCACTACAATGTCCTTTTGAATCTCAACACTA
Source organism: Membranihabitans maritimus (assembly GCF_021729145.1). Lineage (GTDB taxonomy): Bacteria > Bacteroidota > Bacteroidia > Chitinophagales > Saprospiraceae > Membranihabitans > Membranihabitans maritimus. Next base: position 47,454 of record NZ_JAJSLW010000016.1, read on the forward strand.
GCAAGAATTTCCTTGAAGCGCTTGATTTTCTCCATAAGTTCATTGTATTCTTCCCGCAACTTCTCAATCTCTAACCCGGTTAATTTTTGAAGGCGAAGTTCAAGAATTGCTTTAGCCTGAATCTCCGAAAGATCAAATCGATCCATGAGGCTATTACGAGCCTCATCTACCGTACCGGAGCCCCTAATAATCTTAATAACTTCGTCAATATTGTCTACCGCAATAATTAATCCTTCAACAATATGTGCCCTTTCTTCAGCTTTTTTCAACTCGAATTGCGTGCGCCTGACAATCACTTCAATTCGGAATTCAATAAATTCCTCAATTAAAGACTTTAGCGAAAGGGTCTGTGGCCTTCCTTTGACCAGCGCTACATTATTGACTCCATAAGAAGTCTGCAATTGGCTGTATTTATATAATTTACTCAATACCACCTGGGCCATGGCATCGCGCTTAACTTCAATTACAATTCGAATACCTTCCCTATCGGATTCATCCCGAATTTCAGATATTCCCGGAACTTTTTCATCTCGTCGTAGTTCACTCATCTTGATTACCAACCCAGCCTTACTTACCTGGTAAGGAATTTCGGTAACAATTATGGTTTCCCTCCCTTTCGCATCTGCAATAATTTCTGCCTTTCCGCGCACAACTACTCTTCCACGGCCTGTCTCAAAGGCTTCTTTTACGCCCTCCACTCCATAAATAATACCGCCTGTCGGGAAATCAGGAGCTTTAATGTATTCCATCAGACCATCCGTATCAATCTGTGGATCTTTGATGGTAGCAATAGTACCATCAATAATTTCGCGGAGGTTATGAGGCAACATATTGGTAGCCATCCCCACAGCAATTCCCGAAGCACCATTTACGAGAAGATTAGGAATTCTCGCTGGTAACACAGTGGGCTCTTTGATAGAATCGTCAAAATTCAATTCGAAATCAACCGTATCTTTCTTGATATCAGAGAGCATTTCATCTGCAATCCTCGCGAGTCTTGCCTCCGTATAACGCATAGCAGCAGGACCATCGCCATCAATGTGTCCAAAGTTTCCCTGACCATCTACCATCGGATATCGCAATGACCAATCCTGAGCCATTCGCACCATTGCTTCGTACACCGAGGAATCTCCATGCGGGTGATACTTACCCAGTACCTCCCCCACTACTCTTGCAGACTTCCTGTGGGACTTATTGTAATAGAGTCCCAGGTCTTGCATTGCGTACAAAATACGACGATGAACCGGTTTCAGACCGTCCCTGACGTCGGGCAAAGCCCTGGAGACGATAACGGACATTGAGTAATCAATGTACGCCGACTTCATCTCATCTTCGATGTTTATAGGTATAATTCTTTGTAAATCCGCCATTTAAATGGTATTCATTTTTTATTAAGCGATGCAAATGTATTAAAAATATATAGTAACTAACATATATATTGAGTTTGATTTGTCAACAAGTTGTTTATTTTTGCCCTGCATTCATATTATCGATTGTTTATCAAATAATTTTATGGCAAAAAATATAACTCCATACAAATCAGAAGATACTGGAAAAAAAGAACAAGTCACAAAAATGTTCGACAATATTGCCGGCGGTTATGATTTTCTCAACAGGTTATTGTCTGCCCGATTTGATGTCTCATGGAGAAATAAACTCACAGCACTAATTCTTGCCAAAAAACCGGAGTATATCATGGATATGGCTACAGGGACAGCAGATGTAGCTATTACATTGGCTGAAAAATCTCCGTCTGTAAAAGTAAAAGGTATCGACATATCAAAAAATATGTTGAAAATCGGTCAAAAAAAAGTAGATAAAAAGCAATTCTCAGACCGTATAACCCTGCAATGGGGAGATGCAGAAAATATTAAGGAAGAAGATGCAACATTTGATATAACAACCGCCTCATTTGGTGTCAGAAACTTTGAAGATTTGAAAGCAGGCCTCAAAGAAATGTATCGGGTAACTCGTCCCGGTGGTCATATTTTTGTTCTCGAATTTTCAAAACCGAATATATTCCCTCTGAAGCAATTATATAATTTTTATTTCCAGAAAATACTTCCGGTAATTGGACGTTTAAGATCCAAAGATCCCAAAGCATATACATACTTATACGAGTCAGTACAAGCTTTTCCGGATCGAAAAAATTTTTTAGGGATTTTACAAGAAATAGGATTTAACGACGTTGGTTTAAAAGAACTTACATGGGGAATATGTCATATATATTATGGAAAAAAATAATGGTAGCGGTATGCGCTCTTCTGACTGTTACAAGTATTCAAGCCCAGGACGGCCTTCATAATTATCGCAATAAACAGCACAAACAATACTACTTTGGAATCTCTTTTGGACTGCATAAGTCTAATTTGAAGCTATTACACAGTGAAAATTTCCAGGGACAAAACAGGGTCTCCCTGATTGAATCTTACCAAAGTCCAGGATATGATATTAAAGTAATCGGAAACCTCAAAATAGGAGAATACTGGGATTTCAGACTTTTACCCGGATTTTCATTCGGACAAATGCAAATGATGTACCAGGAAAACTCAGGTGCCAATGAGGATCCGGTAAGCCTGGAATATGTATACGGTGAATTGCCTTTCCATATTCGTTACAAATCTCACCCTTATAAGGATATGCGCGTTTATGTATTTGCAGGGGCCAAATACAGTTTTGATATTTCCAGTAAGTCGAGGACTATGAATGAAATTGCTGATCTGAACGTGTCCGCATCTGATTACTCCCTTGAAGGCGGGATCGGCATGCAGTTCTTTTTCCCTTATTTTATCTTATCCCCGGAAATCAAGATTACCAGGGGAATTTCAAATATTCTTATTAATAATGTACCAGGCAATAATGCCAGTTTATTGCAAAAAGCACTTTCACAGATGTTGACCTTTTCTTTCCACTTTGAAGGATAACATACAGTATCAGTAGTCAACAAAAGTAATAGAAGCATACTCTTTATAGCCACTCCCTAACGTTTACCTTTTTCCAGTAACGCCATTTCCCTTCTCCATCAAAGGTGCCCCCTATATATAGATCAACATTTTTATTTGTAGGCCTCTGGTTCCAAACACATAAATTCACTATATTAATGCCGTCGCAATAAATATGATGTATGAAGTTATTTCTTACCCGGTTTAGCCAAATGTTGGTCCTTACTTTCATTTTTTCCTTTCTGGTTTCTCCTTGTTTTAGTCAGGACCAAGAAAAACCTAATATCATCCTCATAATGGCAGATGATATCGGCATTTCAGATATCGGATGTTATGGAAGTGAAATAGAAACGCCGAATATAGACCAACTGGCAACTGGTGGAATGCGCTTTACCACCTTTTATAATATGGCCAAATGCAACCCAACCCGGTCGTCACTGCTTACTGGTTTGTACCAGGGAGGTAAAGGTGCCGTACACCTTGCCCAACTGACAAAGCAAGCCGGGTATTTCAATATTATGAGTGGAAAAGAACACTTCGATTCCTGGATCCCCGATTACTGTAAAGCAGAAAATGTCTTCGATCACTCCTTTTATTTTTGGGCTACTACCGAATATTTTTTACCGCCTTCCGGGAAATTCGAAAGACCTTTTTATTTAGAAGGGGTAGAAATTCCCGCCAGCCAGATAGAACATGAAATTTCTCCTATGTATAAAACGGATTTCATCACTGACTATGCTTTGAAATGGTTGGATGAAGCTTCTCAAGGTGATGATCCTTTCTTCCTGTATTTGCCTTATCACGCGGCCCATTACCCATTACAGGCCCGACCTGAAGATATAGCAAAATACAGGAATACGTATCGGCAAGGCTGGGAGCTCCTGCGAAATGAAAGATTCAATAAAATGAAAGAATTAGGTGTGTTGCCACCAGGTACAAAATTGAGCCCTCCCGAAAATAATAACAACAAATTTCGCGGACCTTTAAAACCGTCTTATACCGATTATTATAAATGGGATTCCCTTTCTGAAAACCAAAAAGACTCCCTGGACCTGGAAATGGCTGTTTTTGCTGCCATAATAGATAGAATGGACCAAAATATAGGAAGAGTGCTTTCCCATCTGGAAAAGACAGGCACACTTGAAAATACTTTGATCCTGTTTCTTGTGGACAATGGATCATGTCCGTTTTATTCCAATAAAATACCGGATGTACAACCCGGCCCCGCTGATTCGTATTGGAGTTTGCGAACATCCTGGGCTAACTTGGGAAATACACCATACAGACAATATAAACAATGTGGTCATGAAGGGGGAAGTCACACTCCTTTCATTGCTTTTTGGCCTGGTAAAATCACCCCCAATACGATTACCCACCAACCCGGCCATGTGGTTGATATAGCCCCTACTTTTTTGGACATTCTCGACATTCAGTACCCCAAAACTATAGAAGACTATCAAACCATTCCACTTCACGGGACTTCCCTCCTGCCCGTATTCAAAGGTGAACAACGCACCGAACCGGATTATTTCATGTCCGGGCTTGATAAATTCAGAATGTTTCGAAGCGGTGATTACAAAATCGTAAGAATGAACGGAGGGGAATGGGAACTTTATAAAATAACCCAAGATCCTTCCGAGACCCGGAATCTCGCGTCAACCTTACCGGAAGTGGTCAAAAATATGGATACTAAATATAGAAAAGTAATGAACAATTTGGAAAACTAATTAAATTGTAATAGATGTTCTACCCCAGGGGTAGAGTCGCAAAACACGATAAATTTGTACGGCTGTCCCGGCAGGATCATCGGGGTTCAATAGGAAGAGGAAAATGGTCTATTTTAAAGATTATAACGAAGGCATATCTATTGCTACGGCAAAACGAAAGCATTCGAGATTCGGTATTTGTTCATCTGTCATCATGGGAATCCCAGTCCTGGATTTCAGCAAACGTATTGTCGATTAAAAAGAGGTATATAATTTTCAATTCCACATTTTTATTTAATTTACATTTTAAAAGTAAAGGCATGCGCTGCATAATTATAATGATATTAGGCTTGGTCATACCCGTTTTGGCCCAATCTCAAAATAAAAAAAATGTCGTTTTTATCCTGGTTGATGATCTGGGGTGGAAAGACCTCGCATATGCAGGCAGTCCTCTATATCATACCCCCCACATAGATGATTTAGCCTCTACTTCTGTAATATTTAATCAGGCATACGCTGCACATCCAGTTTGCTCTCCATCAAGAGCATCCATACTTACCGGAAAAAATCCCATAAGAATTGGCATCTCGGATTGGATCCCGGGAAGCGACCCCAAAGACCGAAGGCTTCTGGGACCTGAGGACCTTCATCAACTACCTCTGGAAGAAGTTACAATGGCCGAAATCCTAAAGGAAAATGGCTATACGACCTTTTTTGCAGGAAAATGGCATTTGGGAAATGGGCGTTATACCCCGGAAAATCAGGGATTTGATATTAATATCGGGGGAATTGATAAAGGTTCCCCTCCAGGTGGTTACTATACCCCTTATAAAAATCCCAAATTACCGGATGGACCCGAAGGCGAATATTTAACCGACCGGCTTACAACCGAGACCATTGATTTTATCACAGAAAATCACGACCAACCTTTTCTGGCGTATCTTTCATTTTATACGGTACACACCCCCATACAGGCGAATAAGGAATTTCGTCCCTTATATGACCAAATACAAGTTCCGGACAAGCGTATTCCTCTGGGAGAGGGTGAAAGTTTACTATATCAAAACAATCTGGACTATGCATCAATGGTCACTGCAATGGATAAAAATGTAGGGCGCATCGTCAATAACCTCAAGGAATTGGACTTGTGGGATAATACTATATTGATCTTCACCTCGGATAATGGGGGGTTATCTACATTGTATCCCGGGCGTGACATACCAACGAGTACTTTCCCCAGTCGCGGTGGGAAAGGTTGGGAATATGAAGGGGGCATACGAATTCCTCTGGTTATCCATGACCCGGATCAAAAATCGGGAAGTATACGAAATGAACCCGCTGTTCATATGGATCTCCTGCCTACCTTATTGGCAAGTCTGGAAATTCAATACACCCCGCCCCTGCCTTTTGATGGGATCAACCTCTTTGATGAAAACTTTTCAAAAAATGGAAGTAGAAAAACCCTTTTTTGGCACTTTCCCCATTACCACGGTAGTGGTTGGAAACCTGGTTCTGCCCTGAGATCAGGAGAATGGAAATATATTTACACCTATGAAGATGAAAAATCCGAACTTTACAATCTTGATTCGGATCCTGAAGAATCCGTCAATCTTTCAACCCGATTTCCGGATAGGACCATGGACATGAAGAAAAAATTATTTGACCTGATCGATGAATCAAACGGGAAGTACCCGGTTCAAAATCCGGATTGGTAAATTAACCAATAAACGATTTCAAATTCCATAGGAGCCATAAAATTTTCTCATATTGATATTCTACCATTCCCTATCCATAGAATATTAATTATATTCATACATTATTATAAGAATTATTATAGAAAGATATGAGTTTTCGTTATTGCATTTACTTCATTTTTATTGCCGTTTTTATTTCATCTTCACAGCTGGCAGGCCAGGAGAAATCTAATAAAACCGAACAAAGTAATTCAAAGGCAAGTGCCTCTACCATCCGAAGTAAAGGTACCGTTGAAAAGGCAATAAGACCTAATATACGTACTTCCGGTGGCCCGGAAGCAAAATATAAAAAGTCCCGGACCAACCCTACTTATCCAAAGCATGAAACCACTTCAAACGGTCCGAATATTATAGTGATTATTCCGGATGATTTGGGATGGGCTGATATTGGATACAACGGTTCGGAAATATTGACCCCCCACCTGGACCAATTGGCAAATACTGGCATCAAAATGAATCAACATTACGTAATGCCTACCTGCACTCCCACCCGGGTAAGCTTTTTAACAGGAAAATATCCCAGCAGATACGGCATCCTAGGTCCGGATTATGGTGAAGTGATCGATGTTGGTGATCCCACCATATCCTCTTTATTTCAACAAGAAGGATACCGCACTGCTATTGCTGGTAAATGGCATATGGGTTCCCCTCCTTACACACCGTTAAAATATGGATTCGAAACATCGTATGGATACTTTGATGGCCAAATCGACCCATACACCCACGAATATAAAACCGAGACCAAATTAACAAGTAGACAATCATGGCATCGCAATGACGAATATTTAACAGAGGAAGGTCATGCCACCGATTTGATCACCAATGAAGCACTGAGAGTAATCAATGAAAATAACAAGTCTCCATTCTTCCTCTACCTGGCCTACAGTGTTCCGCATTATCCCCTTAAAGAGCCGGAGAAGTGGACCTCAATGTACGATCATTTAAATATATCCGAATCACGAAAATGGTATGCTGCCAGTGTGACCCATATGGATGATGGGATTGGAAAAATTATAGCGGCATTGGAAGAAACCGGACAAAGGGAAAATACGATAATTCTCTTCATCAGCGACAATGGTGGTCAAAAAAGCTGGCAAAGCACCTCAGAATATCACGGAGCTTATGCGGATAAGCCCCACGATGTACTTGGTAACAATTTTCCCTTGCGCGGTTGGAAAACAAATCTTTATGAAGGGGGAATCCGTGTCCCTGCATTTGTCAATTGGGAAGGACAACTCAAACCTGGAGCAACGAACATCCCCATTCATGTAGCTGATTGGTTACCTACCTTACTTCAAATGACACGATCCAACCAAAATGAAAATGCAATTCCTGTCGATGGAATAGACATCTGGCCTTACCTTCGAAATAAATCGGAAAGTGCTGCCGAAAGAACAATGTATTGGAAAATAAGGGGCGCAACTGCCGTAAGAAAGGGACCCTGGAAATTAATACACAACCGGGATTCTGATAGAAAAGAACTATACAACCTGGACGATGACTTTCGCGAAAGTAAAGACCTGAGTGAATCCAACCCTGAAAAAGTGGAAGAATTATTAAATGTAGAAAATGAGATAGCAAAAGCCGACAGGGAATAATCTCAAAACAATCTGGATGTCTCCCATAGAAGCATTAAAATCAAATTCATTTTATTAGATCAATACCAACCCTTAATCATGAAAATATCATTTTTTGTTTTATGCAGTGTTTTGATTTCCTCTTTAATTACTTCCGCACAAAAAATGGATTTTGAAGAGTATGATCCCCCTTCTACCCTGGTAGTTCCAGGAGAGGAAATCACCAAAGCCAGGTACCCGTTCATAGATGTACACAACCACCAATTCGGGATGCCGGATATGGACCTTGGAGAACTTGTTGAAGAAATGGATAAACTCAATATGAAAGTAATGGTCAATCTCTCCGGACGGGGAAGGGGGTCTGAGGAACACCTCAAGGGAGCCCTTGAAAATGTACATTCCAATTATCCCAATAGATTTATCGTTTTTACCAATATAAATTTCAACAATATAGACGAACCGGGGTGGACAGAAAATGCCGTTGCACAGTTAGAAAAAGATGTAAAAATGGGAGCCAATGGCCTGAAAGTCTATAAAAGCCTGGGAATGGACAATACCGACACGAAAGGTAATCGGGTTAAAATCGATGACCCACGTATAGCTCCAGTATGGGAAAAATGCGGAGCATTGGGTATTCCTGTATTGATACACTCTGCAGATCCCAAACCTTTTTGGTCTCCTCACGATAACCAAAACGAAAGATGGTTGGAACTCAAGCTAAGGTCTGGCAGAAAACGTTCTGATTCGACTACGGCTCCGTGGCAAACCATAATTGATGAACAACACAACATTTTCAGGAAACACAAGAATACTACATTCATCAATGCACACCTGGGATGGTATGCTAATGACCTGGCTACGCTGGGAAAACTAATGGATAAATTTCCCAATATGTATAGTGAAATAGGGGCGGTAATTGCGGAACTGGGAAGACAACCCCGATTCGCAAAAGCCTTCCTTACCAAATACCAGGACCGGGTAATGTTTGGAAAGGATGCATGGAATCCCGAGGAATATTATACGTATTTTCGCGTCCTCGAATCCGATGATGAATATTTCCCTTATTACAAAAGGTACCATGCATTCTGGAAAATGTACGGACTGGACCTTGATGACGAAGTTCTAAAGAAGTTGTATTATAAAAACGCCCTGAAAATAATACCCCATATCGATAAGAGTTTGTTCCCGGAGTAATTAAAATGGTAAATCTGCTTAAGTACTTATTAATCGATCGAAGTCATGTGATAAACTCTGACATGAACTCGAAAAATATCGTACCCCAAGAGTACTTTTTGAGGTACGACACCTTTTCAGTTACTATTTTACCTCTCCCCGTATAGTAAGCACGACAGGCTCATCGGATTGATTGGTATACACTCGTATGGTTTTAGTGAATTTACCCAACTTCGCGGCATTATAGGTAGCCTTAATCTCTGAAGTAGCTCCCGGCAAAATTGGCTCTTTACTATAGTCAGATGCCGTACATCCGCAACTAGTCTTTACGTTTTTGATAACCAGGGGGCCTTCATTATCATTGGTTACACGAAAAATAACCTCTACCGGTTTGCCCTGTTCAATGACTGCAAAGTTAAATTCTGTAAATTCCCATTCGACCGGAGGATCGACAAAGTCCATAGCCAAACCATAAGAAACACCAGAGAAGGAAAGGAGTAATGCTAATACAAGATTTTTCATAATAATTTATTTTTGTGAATCAATACGACAAATCTATAGACACTAATGATGATAGCATGTTAACCGGTATTCAATGTTTGTTAATGAGTTGTTAATAGCTTATTTTCAACCTATTATAATGACTATTTTGGATCTCATTAAAAAATGATTGTAAATCTACGGGATAGCTTTAATTGAATTATAGGCGATCACATATTCCAGGATCAATTAAGAATGTCAGGTAAAAAAATATATGCAGTTCTTATACCTGCTTTACTAGCAATAGCAGGTATTGTTATAGTACAGGGTTTTTGGTTAAAAAATGCCTGGGACTCCGGTAAAAGAGCATTTGAAGAAAAAGTACATATTGCATTGACCAAGGTAGCTGAAGATATTTCTAATCTAACAAGAGCCCAACTCCCGGCTACAGATCTCATTAGCCAGATGTCCGGGAACTACTATATCGTACACTTGAACCAAACTATTGACGCAAACAGTCTTGAATTCTATTTAAAACGTGAATTTGAAGACATTAATTTGATTACAGATTTTGAATATGGTATTTATGATTGCTACACGGACCAAATGGTATATGGCAACTATATAACCAAGGAGTCAGAGACTAGAGAAAAGGTAGAAAATCAACTCCCTAAATACAATGATTTTATTTATTACTTTGGTGTTAGATTCCCTAATAAAACAAAATTTATTTATTCTGTTTGGTGGCTACCACTTCTCCTATCCTCTATTTTATTACTCTCAATTTTCTTTATTCTTTACGCTCTTAAAGAATTAATCAGTCAACGGAAACTATCCCGAATGCAAAAGTCCTTCATAAATAATATGACGCATGAAATGAAAACGCCCCTAAGTAGCCTGAAAATAAGTGCAGAAGTCTTATCTAAAAGTCACATTATTTCCAAGGATCCCAGGCTTAGCCAATATGTACAAATTATGCTTGATCAAAGTGAACACTTAAACAGTCAGGTCAACAGGGTATTGGAAATAGCATCAACTCAAACTGCTAATTTTCGCTTGAAAAAGGAAAAACTGAACGCAATTTCAGAGATTGCCATTATCAGGGAATTAATGATAAAACGATATAATCTAAGGAAAGAACAAATTTCCATGAATAGTGGAGAAACCAAAGACATTTATGCTGATTCTTTTCATTTTAAAAATATAATCAAAAACATATTAGACAACGCTATTAAATATAGTATCGGTACAATAGCTGTTGATATCCAAATCTTTTCATTAGCCCATACCTTAGTCCTTCAATTTTCAGATAAGGGAATTGGAATCGATCAAAAAGACCTGGAAAATATCGGAAAACAATTCTTTCGTGTTGACCAGGGGGATTTGCACAGGGTAAAGGGGTTCGGACTCGGACTCCACTATGTTGTTAATGTGTGCAAAGCACATAAGTGGGAATTCCGGATAAATAGTATAAAAGATATAGGTACAACTGTAAAAATTGAAATCCCATATGGTTGAAAAAGCAAAAATACTGTTAGTAGAAGACGATATTACACTTGGATTTGTAACCAGGGACAACCTGGAACTTAATAACTATGAAATACTATATGCCGATACAGGTGAGAAAGCACTTCAAATCTTCAGAGAAAAAGAAATTGATCTAGTCATCCTGGACATTATGCTGCCAGATATCAACGGGTTTGACATCGCCGAAAAGATCCGGTTCCAGGATAAAAATCTTCCAATTATCTTCCTTTCTGCAAAATCCCTTGTTGAAGACCGGATCAAAGGCCTTAGGTTAGGGGCAGACGACTATATAGTAAAACCTTTTAGTATAGAAGAATTAATCCTTAGGATCAATGTATTTCTCAAACGGAAATACGGGTCAGGGATCCAAGATTCAAGTATCCGGATAAGCAGTTATATTTTTGATTACCGCAACTTGATATTACAAAATGGTGAATTCAACCAAAACCTCACACAAAAAGAAGCGGACGTACTAAAGATACTTACTGAGAATCAAAACAACATTTGCAAACGACATGAAATATTGATTGCAGTATGGGGTGAAGATGACTACTTCCTCGGACGCAGTCTCGATGTATTTATAAGCCGATTGCGAAAATACTTACGGAAAGACCCTAATATATCTATAGAAAATATTCATAGTGTGGGATTTAAGTTGAAAGTAATGACATAATTTTTTCGAGAAGACAGTTTATACTCCTCCCGTTTTGGCCGCGAAACGCAAAAAAATGACTGGCTTGTCCTGGCAAATCCACCGGGGTTCAATGGGCAGAGAAAAATGACTAATATCGAAAAAATATACGAATACTTAGCAGGTGGTACGCCGTCGCGAAAGCATTCGGTATCGGGATTTCATACATCAAGTGCCATGCGTATAGAATAAAATTATAAGTAGTGGAATTCACTAATATAACGTGAGTTCGACAGCGTAAGTAAGAGCCCCTGAAGGGGCGAAATATTCCTAACCCTGGGTGCCCAACCCAGGGTGGGAAACAAGTTGAATCGTCGATTCTGGCATTGATTTCCACAAAGTCCCTATAGGGATGACTTTGCCAGATGCCTTGGGCATTGCATTTTCAGCAAAAATAATGACAGAATCAATTATTCTTCGAACTGACGTTAATATATGTACTAGTGCGCCTGACGGATATTAGGCAAAAACCCCGTTACAATACCTAATAACGGAAGAAATCCACAAAGCCAAAATACATATTCTATACTGGTGGAATCAGCTAAATTCCCTAATACGGCCGAACCTATCCCCCCCATTCCAAAGGCAAAACCAAAAAACAATCCCGAAATCATACCCACCTTCCCGGGCATTAATTCCTGGGCATATACCAGGATTGCGGAAAATGCAGATGACAGGATAATACCAATAATAATTGACAGGACGACTACCCAAAACAAACTTACATGTGGCAGTAATAGAGCGAAAGGTGCTGCTCCTAATATTGAAATCCATATGACATACTTTCGTCCGAAGCGATCTCCCAGTGGCCCTCCCATAAAAGTACCTGCAGCAACAGCTGCCAGGAAAACAAATAAGTATACCTGGGATTGCTGGATCGTGACACCAAATTTCTCAATCAGGAAAAAAGTAAAATAACTCGACATACAAGCCATATAAAAATACTTTGAGAAAATAAGGATCAGCAAAATTACAATAGCAAAAGAGATTCGGCTTTTGCTCACTTTCATTCCGGACAAGTCAATAGAATCGGCACTATCCTTATTCCGGTTCCTGGCCTGTAAATAATCCCTGTACCATCTTCCTACTTTTAATAAAGCAAATATTGCAAGCACAGCAGCAATTCCAAACCACAAGATATTTGTTTGTCCATAAGGGATAATAAGCAATGCTGCCAATAAAGGGCCTATGGCACTCCCTGCATTCCCTCCAATCTGAAAAATCGATTGTGCAAGCCCTCTCTGGCCACCTGACGCCATATAGGCTACCCGGGAAGATTCAGGATGGAAAATAGAAGATCCAACCCCAACCAAACCTACGGAAAACAATATAATAGCAAAATTTGGGGCCCTTGACAATACCATTAATCCGATTAGAGAAAATACCATTCCAACGGCCAGGGAAAAAGGTCTGGGATTTTTATCAGTGTACATACCTACCAATGGCTGTAATAATGAAGCAGTCAACTGAAATACCAACGTAATTACCCCGATTTGGGTAAAATTTAATTGATAATTATCCTTCAACATGGGGTATACAGATGGGATGACAGACTGTAACATATCATTGAGCATATGAGCAAAACTAATCGAAAAAAGAATCGGATAAACCGTTTTTTGGGGTTGATCACGAGCTAAAAGTAATTCAGTAGATTTTTTCATGCTATATAATTACAAAAATTAATCTGATCATCTGATGAATATAAATACAAGAAGATACCTTTTCCATTTCCTCCTGGCATAATTCAGTTTTTAGGTATGGGAAATAATTCCAGCCGCTGCTTCTCTTGCCCGCTCAGGATCTTTATCCTTAATTGCTCGAAATAAATCCTCATGAACATCCTGGGTTTTGATATAAATATCCGTGTTGGGATAGGCCCTAGAATATGCCGTTCTCATTCTTTTTGACAAAATCTTATACAAGTCCGAGAGTACACTATTTTTAGAAGCCTCTGCTATACTTATATGATAATTAACATCGGCATCCACACAAGAATTTAAATCCCCCTTATTAGCCATTTTCATTCTCAGGGACAGGAATTTCTCTATCCGTAAAATATCTTTATCCGTCCGACAAATGGCAGCCTTCTCGGCCACTTTGACATCCAACATTTTGCGTACTTCTTCTATTTCGTCAATATGTGCCCGATTTAACCGCTGCATTAAGGGTTCAGCACCTTCTTCAACTTCATTAATAAAGGTTCCTACCCCTTGCTTTACTTCGACAAGACCAGAATGAGAAAGAATCCTAACAGCTTCGCGGATTGTAGACCTTCCTACACCAAAATGATTCATCAAATCAGGCTCAGTAGGTAGTTTATCCCCCGCCTGGTAACTCCCCAAAGAAATTTGCTCCTGTAGCTTAATGGCCACTTTTTGCGCTAAAGACTGTCTTTTAACAAAATTTGACATACCAAATACATCTTATCATCTGATGAATGTAAACTTACTAAAAATATTGACAATAATGCAGATTATTCTAAACAGCTCTTACCTAAGCTTACAAAGAAAACAGGTCAATCCACCAAAGAATATACTCCAAAAATTATAGAAAGAAGGTATAAGTTTGTGTGCAAAATTATTCCTAGACGGACAAATTCATTCATTTCTGATTGGTTTGGTATCCACACGCACATTCGGAATCTTACAAATGTCGGACTGAGAGCGTCGACAACCAGTTTGACCGAGCTTATCGTCTAGTTTCCAGTCGCATCACTCACGTCGAAGTCCTTAGTGGAAGCAACGGCTATTGGTGTAATTGGCACCTCCCCTCTCAATCAAAATTTTGAAGTTCTGTAACCAGTCAGGTCCTGGTTTTTATTCATGGCTCAAACAGGACATCATGGTATGTATCGCCACTAGGTTACCCCACCCGAATAGCCGTCACCTTCGATTCGGTATCAAAGATACAGGCTGAACCGCCTGGAAGTATAATACTGCAATTTCTTCGGGTTAAAATAAGACAAACTTATAATTACCCGGGCACCGGAGCATTTTTCTCAATTAAATTTTCTCTTTTCAATTCACTCCAAAAATCTGTCGGTATTTTCTCAGACATGGATACAACATTTTCAATAGCCTGCTTTGCTTCACTAGCCCCCGGGATAACAGAAGCCACTGCGGGATGTGCAGCACAAAATTGGAGTGAAGCGATCTTAATGTTAACATTATATCGCGATGCAATAGTTTCAATGGCCGATTTCTTTCTTTGCATTTCCTCTGGTATATCAGCTCCATAGTTAAACCGGGGTTTACCTGCCAGAAAGCCAGAATTATAGGGGCCTCCAATTATCGCTTTGACCCCTTTTCTTTCCATTTCAGGAAATAGATTATTTAACGCGTTTTTGTGGTCCACTAATGAATATTGGATAGCTACAAGCATGACATCAGGATCTCCTGCTTCCATGGCTTTTACTATAGGATCGGGTCGATTGACACCAAATCCCCAGGCTTTGATCACTCCTTCTTCACGCATCTTGGTCAACTCGGGTATGGCGCCCTTTCTTGCTTCTTCAAAATAATCCAACCATTTGTCCCCGCTCATATCCCCATTATCCGGTGAAAGGTCGTGAATAAAAACTATATCAATAGAAGTTAATCCCATTCGTTGTAAACTGTCCTCAATCGATCTCCTTACTCCATCTGCAGAATAATCGTAATGGAATTTAAATGGAAAGGGTCGCTTCCACAATCCACCGGAATGAATGTCAAAACCAGGATCTGGGGTAAAAACCCTTCCTATTTTAGTGGAAACAATATATTGTTCTCTGTCTTTTTCAGACAAAAAGTGTCCAAAACGATGTTCGCTCAACCCAAACCCATAAAACGGGGAGGTATCAAAATACCGAACTCCTGCATCCCATGCGGCATCAAGTGTTTGCGTGATCTGGCTATTGGAATTGATATGAAATCCATTACCTACCCCTACGCCTCCAAGACCATACTTAGACGGTAGGTTTACCAACTGGTTTATGCGAACTGGATCTGTCATCATACTTACTTTATTTTTATCATTTACCGTATCAAGGTTTTTATTCCCCATGACATTGGCAGATAATGTTATTCCTGCTGATGCTAACGTTCCTTTTGTTAAAAAATTTCTGCGTGTAACCATTTCAACTGTTTATTGTATCAATCATTTACTCCCTTAGATCTCAGGGCAAACCTCCTCTTTATACTTGTGGTCTCCCTCCCTGGAGCTCGGGAATTTTCTTTCATGGGTTAAAAATGATATATCCCCGTCCTATTCAATAGGTATTAGCGAAGGTAAAAGCACAAAGCAAGAAAAACAAAGATCTCATTGATCCTGCCACGAATCTATGCTCAAAGTATCATCACCAAGGTAATGTAACAGCAGTGCAAAAAAAGCCGAATGAATCAACTGAGATGGAATGGCTCCCCAGTTTTCTATCATAGAACTACCAAATATTAAAATGACCATTATAAATCCCCCTGTTACCAGTGCTTTCCGCGTCCATAATCCAATGATCAACAAAATACCAACGATTAATTCTGCAAAAGGTAAGACATAACTAAATGGTAATACAATTATTTCTGGTAGCATTGATTCCTCAAAATTTGATACCATCCCATCACTAAAAGCTTTCAATTTGAAGATTCGTACAAAACCATGCCCCAGCATACTCATTCCGACGGAAAGACGTAATATCAGATAACTATATGTATTCATTCCTCATAATTTTTCAAAATCATCCAAACTCTCAAAATAATGTCAGTTATAATTACCATTTGCCCATTCGATTACCGGCTGGATCCATACTTTCAAGGCCTTGAATAAAAATCCATGTGCCATCCCTGTGTTCAACTCTATTTCCAAAAAATGGTTGATTTCACAGGTAGAATTTTTCTTTCTTTCCATTGCGGAAACGCCATAAGGGTCTGTTTTCTCATAAATAGTCAAAATATTACCACAATAATTGATCTCGGGTATTTCTTCAAGGTCTGCATCTCTAAAACTGGCCACGAATACAAAATTCAGGTCTGGATTCCTGGCTAAAGTAGAAACATACTGGGCGATGTACCCTCCTTTGGAAGTCCCTACGACGGTAATATTGTGCGGAAGGACTCCATTCTCAATTAAACGGTTTATTTCCTCCACCATTCCGATGGCATATTCTCGGGCATTTACATTCCCGTTTCTTTTTTCACTGATCACATGAAATCCCGCTGCCTCAAATTCGGACAGGATCTCTTCGTACTCCGTCCTACCATAGACAGGGTGTAATTCACTCAAATCATGCGTTTCTAAAAACCGGTTGTGAAGAAAAAAAATATAACGTTCATCTTCTTCCTGCCCAAAAGTAAGTAAGATATAGCAACAAATGAGTTTTACAATAAGATTCATTCCCTGGTAACGAAAACTATTACTATAAAAATACTTGTTACTAATTATAATTTTCCACTTACTCTTAGCCTATGCATTTACATAAGACAAAAGGT
The DNA here is from genome assembly GCF_021729145.1 of Membranihabitans maritimus. Lineage (GTDB taxonomy): Bacteria > Bacteroidota > Bacteroidia > Chitinophagales > Saprospiraceae > Membranihabitans > Membranihabitans maritimus. The sequence goes on from NZ_JAJSLW010000016.1 coordinate 64,763, forward strand.
AAATTTCCCATTCCTTTATTTTCCGGTAAACTCTTTGTAGATCAAATTAATATCATCTTCCCCTAATTTACTACCAGAATGAATGATAATACGGTGTTTGAATGTAACTGACTCTTGGGGATTCATTTTGAAATTCAACTCCATGTCCCCATCAGAAAACACTTTCTGCCCCAGAGGATTAGCGGCGAACAGTCCATACCCCCTGGCATGCCAAAATGTAGGATAACCTACATTGTCGGGATGATCCATAATAGTTATAGAAACAGGATCACCTTCTATCTCACTGTGAAGTTGCATCCAGTCAGCCCGGGTTCCCCACACTTCACCTCCGGTAATCCCTTCACTGGAAAGATAATCGCCTTTCACCTTCGAATTATCCAACTTTTCAACCGTAGTTGGATTACCTTGTGCATCAGTAAATATAGCAGGGCTATCAGAAGGTAATTCCAATGCCCGGGTGACACGAACTCCAATCATACCTTCTTTATTATCATTAAAGCTTACTTCCTCGTCTCGTGTTTTCAATGTTGTAATTCGATCAATATATCTTCCCTTTTCATTTTCAGAAAAGCGAAATATAGTATTTTCATCCAAAAGAACGGTTCCATCCGGGGCCCTCCATTCCATAGTGGCTGTAAATTGGTTGTCTTTCACTTCTTCAATACCCGTATGAACGATCGTACCATAATGTTCTTTTTTTTCTTCGGGAATGGCTTCTGAATTATTCCAAAAATCCAATCCATTTACATCTCCATAATTAAACCACAGGCCCACGTGATGGGGATGGTCCACTCTTTCACCTTCTTTAGGCATCAAAGGAAATCCCCGTGTCAATACCTTCCCTGTTTTAGTAACTAGCGGATATAAAACGGGTTTGGCAATATCCTCCGGGTATATATAAGATGTAAAAAGCTCTCCTCCCATTTCAACATCTATCCGCTTTTCATCCTTTTTCTCAATTATTTCCACGTTGGGGACTTTACTTTCATTATGACTATCATCAGACATTTGTTCTCCATTATTATTACACGAAAACGCAAACAAGATGTTTGCCGATAACAAAAAAGTTGTGATTTTCTTCTTCATTCTATTCTATTACTTTTTGAAATTCTATATTTATCCTCTGCGCCTAAAAACACATTGGGAGCAGGAATCTATTATTGCCCCATGAAAATAAGGGTTTGAGTAACGAATCTAAAATTATATTGCATATTATTTTCCACATATTTTATATGGCTTAAATTCTAAAAAGAATATTGTCATTCTTAGGAATTTTTAATAATATAGCACGGCCTAAAAAATGAATACGTATGAAAAATGTAAATTTTGCAATTATTGGTACCGGTTCCATTGTCGAACTCCATATAGAATCAATCAAGGAAATAGATAATGCGACTGTAGTGGCATTGTGTAGTTCGAATGAAGCCCGGGCAAAGGAGGCCGAAGAGAAATATAATATTCCCTGTTATTCCAGTCTTGCATCCCTTTTTGCCAATGAAAAAATAGATGCAATAAGTATTTGTACATATAGTGGAAATCATTTAGAACCATGTGTAGAAGCTGCAAAAAGGGGGATTCATGTCATTACAGAAAAACCATTGGAAGTAACGCTTGACAGAGCAGATCAAATGATTAATGCATGTAAGGAAAACAATGTAAAATTTGCCTGTATTTTTCAGAGCAGGTTTAAACCTGATTACCTAAAATTGAAATCGGCAATTGAAGACGGGAAATTAGGTAAATTAATCCTGGGCAATGCATATATAAAGTGGTTTCGTTCTGAAGATTATTACGCCGGAAGTAACTGGCGCGGCACCATGAAAGGTGATGGAGGAGCAGCTTTGATAAACCAGGGAATTCATACTATTGATCTATTGTTGTCTTTAATGGGTGATGTCAAATCAATTGTAGGGAAAGTAAAAACGACTCTGCACGATATTGAAGGAGAGGATCTTGGAGTCGCAATACTGGATTTTCAAAATGGCGCAACAGGTGTAATAGAGGGCAGTACAGCCCTTTATCCCGGATACCCGGAAAGGCTTGAAATATATGGTGAACATGGAAGTGTGATACTGGAAGGAGGTAAAATAACCTCCTGGAATTTAAAAGGTGATACAACAAAGGCCAGTTCACCTCAAGAATCTGATTCAGGTTCTTCAGACCCAATGAGTATAAGCTATAAATATCATAAGTTACAATTATCCGATTTTGTCGAATCAATCATCCATGATAAAAAGCCGCTAATTACTGGAGAAGAAGGTCGACCAGCCCTTGAGGTAATTAAAACTATTTACAAATCTTCCGAATCTAATAGGGAAATAGAATTGTGAAACATTAATACTTTCCCTTAAGCATTTTCTTAAAGATTTTGTGTTGCTCTTTCATAGCCACGACCCTGTCTGCTGGATCTGTTCTACATTCCAACAAGATCCATCCATTATAGTCCATCTCCACAAACAGGTTCATCAGATCCTGATAAGGATATTCTCCTACGTTCAATTCTCTTACGTGTACGGTATCCCCAAAACGACCTTTAACCAAATTGAAATTCTCTTTAAGTCCACCATCCATTAAATCTTCATCATTACAATTCCAGCATACCGTGGCATTAGGATGATCAGCTACATCAAAAATAGCCTTCATAACAGGCAATCGCTGTGTTTTTCTTCCGTGGACTTCCACACGGATTTGTTGTCCGTATTCAGCACCAAAGGCAGCTACTTCATTGAGTGATTTACCGATTTGCTCAATAGTTTTTTCTTTTGAAACACCTTCAGGTAAAGTATTTGGCTTTACTTTGACACCGGTAGCTCCAATATCGTGACTAAGTTTTATAAATTCTTTTGTCTTCTCAATGGATTCCCGCAAAACACTCTGATCTGTATGGTGGTAGTCTTGATTGGTTCCCATACCAAGACATTCTACTTTACTACCCTCAAATTTCATTTTTACCTCTTTTCGCTCTGGCATCGTCAGGCCGGTATGGACATTATGTGCATGTTCTACTCTTAGTTCGACTCCACCTAATTTTGCATCCTCACAATTTTTTATAAGTGTATCCAGGTCCCAATCTTTACCCCATAAATATGTAACCAGTCCAAGTTTCATTTTACTTCTCCTGATGGCATTCAATTCCAGGAAAGAATTAGGCGTGATGACAGCACCTAAACCCGCCATAAATAAGGATTTATTAAAATTTCTTCGATCTTGCTTTTGGTTAAAATTTCTCATTTACTATATTATTAGTTTTTTGGGTTGAAAATAGTTCCTAAAATAGAAAATTAATCGCTTTTCGGCCCCTATATTGGTATTATATTTTGACAAATAAGCATATTGAAAAGATCCATACCTGACATTTAAGTTTAAAATTAATTCAAGCACTCATTACATAAAACTATAAGTCAAATAGTTATAAATAAAAATTATTTAAATCCTAAGTGCTCCATAATTTCCTGATCGCCAATAAGTGCATTTTCAGGTAGGTCATAATCGGGTCCAAATACTTTTAAGTCATCCATGGATAGTACCTCGACAAAATCCTCATTGACCGTTGGATTAAATTCAACAGCCCCTTTATTCAAATCCAAATGATGGGCAAAAAATGTATATACCGGTGCTCTCTTGGTATAGCCATAATCATGCTTTTCTGCAGGTAAATGCACATTCGATGCCTTGTGCTCAGCATTATACAGTGAATAAACGCGTTGGATGTAAGGGTATTCTACTCTCGGTGTATTAATCGTCCAATCTCCACCGTTGGAGATCAAAAGCAAGGGACGTGGGGCACACAAAGCTGCGACTTCCACATTATTAGTTTGAAAACTACCGGACTTGTGAATAGGCATACCGCTTTCGCATATACAACCGCCAAAGAAGTGGGCAGAAACCTGTACAACAGGTGCCGATGCTGTAATTCGATCGTCAATAGCTGTCAAAATAAATGTTTGAGTTCCACCTCCGGAGCCTCCTGTCATTCCCACTCTTGTTCCGTCCACATCATCCCGGGATAACAGGTAATCAAGAACCCGCTTACTATTATATGTCTGAAGGAGCAAAGAAATAGGAATTCTATGATCAACTTGATGGGACTCTCCTCTTCCGACCATATCATAAGCAAAAACTATTGCACCCATTTTCGCCAACACAGCACACCTCTTTTGAACATCTTCTTTCAATCGTTTATCCATCATATGGCCGTGGGGACTAAGAATGGCAGGCATCTTATCAGTATTCCCTACCGGCCTGTAAATATTTCCTGTAATATAAAATCCCGGGAAACTCTCTATGGCTATATTTTCTACAATATAGCCATCCATTTCTCGTGTATTGTTAATTATCGGATTGAACTGACCTTCGATATCAGGCATCTTATCGAATTGCATTCCACTCAGTAATTGCTCTTTAATAGCCATGGCCCTTTCTTCCCAGGAATCCAAATCGTCCCAGGTAGAAGCAAATTCTTTCATTTTAATATTTGCCTCATCTTCTGTCCAATAATGACCCTGACAAAGCTCTGAATTTTGCCCTTTCAATAATGGCAATGCAAATAAAACTAAAATATATATCCCTATGTTTCTTATATAGGGTACCCTTGAATTGGGAATTTCCATATGCAATACTTTTGATTATGAATTTTAATATAATTACTACATCCAACAAAATTTCCTACATAATCAAAAAACATATACTTTCTGAATTTTAAAACTACGAATTAATCCTGAAATATTTTAAACAATCCAAAAAATACCGCCAACCAAATTAATCCTTTAATCAAGAAAAACAAAAAAGCCCCCCACCCCATTCTTTTAAGCCACTTTATCATTTTATTTTCCGATTTCTTCTCTTGCATATTCGTATAAAAATAGTTTTTAGAATGATTTAATGAACCAATTTCCAAAATATCTCTTAAAAATTTTCATCATATTCAAAGTATCCGGTATCGCGCGATGAGGCTGTCCATCAAATTCCATTCCTTCATTCAACAAAGCCTTCATTAGTCCCAATTTGGGTTTTTTCCCTTTCATTTCGGCATACTGTCCTCTAAGATCAATATGATTTTGTATAAAGGATGCTTCATTCATATTCCTTTCACACTCCGCATCCAAAATTTTTCTATCAAAATTTCCCCATGAAACAAAAATTGTATCTACATCAGGTTCTACCCACTCGTAAAAGTGGTCATATACTTCTTCAAAAAGTGGAGCCTCATTTATTTCTTCCTGGGAAATATTCGTAAGCGATTTGCAATAAAATGAAAGTTCGGGATTGATGCAGGGTAATACAAAAGATTGGAATTCACTGATGTGTTCATTAAATTGATCAACCTTCACCCCTCCTATTTCAATTACTTCCTGATCATGGTTACTGTGGTACCCATCCCAACACGTAGCTTCGATATCAAAAAGAATGTACATAACAAAAAATTATAGATTCACCCAACGCCATGATTCTCTACTCTTCCTCAGTAAAAATTTCCTGAAAACGTTTTCGATCGTTTTCCGTAAATATATTTTTAAAATTATAATTGTCAATTCTATTGTGATAATAAAATAACAATTCCAGGTCATCACTTACGATCATACCGTCTTTCGAAAGTTTCAAAGGTTTTCTACTGTGATACAAACCTATGTTTGATAACCCATTCATTAATATTTCCTCGGAAGTACCATCAAATTGACTTGAAAGTCTGAGTGCACCCTCCGCCTCCATCAAACGAAGCAGGTCCTTAAAAACCTCCATTTTTTCAATAAAAAAATCCCTGGGAATAAAAAAGTCCGATAAGGGCAACTTTAATAAACCATAGACATCCAGGTTGGAATAATATTTCATAAAAATTTCGAAAGCCAGATAAGCAATCATGTGGCTCGACAAGATAACGTTGTCTCTTTTATAGCGTTCAATAATCCTATTTGCCAGTAGCTTTGTATACTCAGATTCCCGCTGAACATCGGTATCAAGCTCATTATCGGAAGCAAAATAGTCTTTGATGTCAATTAAATTTCCGTTTTTGTCAATACTTCTTCCTTCCTCGTCCACTTGATTACCAATAAAGTCCATAGGTTCTCCAAACGAACAAACTATTTCGGAACTTTTCGTGTAAAATTCCCAGATAAATTTGAAGATCTTACGCTTACTTTTACCCAGGTCTTTTATAGATGTATATTTTTCCCTTCCCTGTATTGTCAGGTGTTGCCTAATTAAGGATTTGGCCTCCAATACAAAATGATAATCTAATATTAAAGGAACGATATATACTTTTTGATCTCCATCATTAATACAGATATCTCTTTGCGCTTCGGTTATTGAGTTCAAAAGGCCCAACTTCAATTTTTCTTCACTTCTTCCCGACCTGCTGCGCGTCCCTCCGGGGAAAAACAAGTTATTCACCCCTGATTTAATAGATAGCGTCGACATAGCCTTTAGCGTCTCAAGATAAATGGGATTCTTTTTTCTCCTGTCCACACGATAGGCTCCTAATCTGTTCATATAATAGGCCGCCGGACCAAAATTATAAAGGTTCAAACCCGCTCCATAGGAAAAAGCAGGGATCCCTAATTTGGTATCAACTACATATCCGATTAAAATACTATCGAGATTACTAAAATGAGTAGGAACTAAAATAATGGTTCCCTTTTCAGCCAGAGAACGGACTTTATCAATATTTCCATATACTTTCAAAGCATTGTATAATTCTTCTTTTTTTCCCCATATCTTCCAACTCTTTTTAAGTAAATTTTCCCCGAGTAAAATATTAAACAATGCTGTTAGGAACTTCCGGGCAAAAAGAAAGGTCTTGGGTACGAAAGAACCAACGATTTCTTCAGAATATTTTTGGATAATTCTATAAACAGATTTCCGTTCAAATTCACGGAGTTTTTTCTTGCTCTTGTATCGCTTTGATTTCCCAAACCTACTTTTCATGCGGTTCCAATAAGCTTCATCATTAGGGGGATCAACTCTCCAGGGATTTCGCTTAATTCGTATTCGCTCCTGGTAAATGGTTTTTTCCAATAAATCTTCAAAATCAGCTTTATACTTATAGTGCAATTTTTTATAGGTATGGTTGACAAGACGATCTACGAACAAAGGTCTTTTTTCGCTAATTTCAAAGATTGGCCAATCTGTCAGGTCAGGCTTTATATGTTTGTATATCTTCTTGTTTTCCTTCATATTTTGGAAGAATCATTAGCCAGATTCATTAAAAAACTTAAAACTTCCTTTTTACCGGTTTGGGAAATAGCTGAGGTAATAAATGCTGGCGGCAGTTCCTCCCAGAAGTTCAATAGTTCTTTTTTAAACTTTCTAATATTATCAGATACTTTTCGTTGTTTGGATTTGTCCGATTTGGTAAAGATAATGGCAAAAGGAACCTTGTTCTCTCCAAACCAGTTAATTTGTTCCAGGTCTAATTTTTGAGGGCTAATATTCGAATCTATTAAAACAAATACACATTCCAGGCTTTTTCGTTCCAAAAAATATCTCTTTGTCATTGTATCCCATGCGGCTCTTTGTTTTTTTGAATGACGGGCATACCCATATCCAGGCAAATCTACTAAATAATATAAGTCATCCACAGTAAAATAATTAATAGACTGTGTTTTCCCCGGTTGTTTTGATACATAGGCCAGATCTTTCCTTCCAAATAGCATATTGATAAGAGAAGATTTACCTACATTTGACCTACCTGTGAAGGCAAATTCAGGATATTTTTCAGGGGGGCAAACAGAAACATCTTGAAAACTGTCTAAATAAGATATCTTCCCGGACATATTACTGTTAATATTCGTTAAATAAGAATTCGTTTAAATTATCCGGTCAAAGTTATTAGTTATAATATAAAAACTAAGAAATCTTGAAAAATATAATTCTAACCACATTGATCCTTTGTTTTGGCTTTGCATCCTATAGTCAGATCAATTTCGGTATTAAAGTCGGGGCAAGTGCAACAGATGTGGGAATTGATTCTTTGAAAATTAACGATCCAAATTCAGTAGATCAATTCATTCTAAATGTCGAAGAAGCCAATTATGGATTTTTTTTTGGCGGTGTTCTTCAAATTCAAATGGGATGGTTTTTATTACAGCCTGAAGTGCTATTCAACTCAGCCAGTGTGGATTACAGAATAGAAGACAGTTTCTCTACCACTACTGGAAAAATATTTAGTGAAACTTATCAAAACCTTGACATACCTTTTTTGTTAGGGTTTAAAGCAGGGCCGCTGAGAATGCAGGCGGGTCCTGTAGGTCACGTATTTTTAAATTCTATATCGGAGCTCAAAGATATTGAAGGCTATGAAAGGAATTTCAAAGATATAGAATACGGATACCAGGCCGGGATAGGAATTGATTTTTTAAAATTTATGATCGATGTTCGGTATGAAGGGAATTTTAGTCGTTTTGGGAATCATATTGTATTCTTTGGAAAACAGTATAACTTTTCTCAAAATCCAACCCGTCTTACGGCCAGCATTGCAATCACATTAAATTAGAAAAATTATCTTCGCTAAATAAAATTGTAATACCGTTAAATGAATACTCTCTACTTCGATTTCAAATCTATTGGAAAATTTAGTGACAACGACATAGCTTATTCATCAGGAAATAAAAAACTGGAGCCATTTTATTCTTTCTTTCCCTCTCAGGAAAATCTGCTTAATGCAGCGGAAAAAAGAAAAAATTTCACGGTAGACAGGGAAGTATTAGTAGCCGAAATCACCAGACAATATAAAGGTTTTACAGATCATGAAGAGATCTTTACCTATATCTCAAAACTAAAAGATCCTAATGTATTCACGATCACCACAGCTCACCAACCCAACCTTTTAACCGGGCCGCTGTATTTTATTTATAAATGTCTATCGGCAATCAAGGCTTCCGGAGAATTTAACAAAAGGAATAGTCAGTATGAAACGATTCCAATACTTGTCCTGGGAGGTGAAGATCACGATTTTGAAGAATTAAACCATTTAAGAATATTTGGCAAACCCATCGTATGGGAAGACGAACAAGGAGGAGCTATCGGCAGGTATAAGACAGCTAGTTTACAACCAATAATAGACGAAATCTACCAAATCCTCGGAGACAGTGAAAATGCTCAACTATTAAAAGGCAAAATTGAAAAAGCATTCAACGGAAAGGAAAATTATGGACAGTCTATGCAACATTTTGTCCATGAATTGCTTGGACACCTGGGAATATTAGTTGTATCAATGGATAATAAAGCCTTTAAGAAGCGAATGATTCCCTATTTCAAAGATGATCTACTCAATAAAAGTTCACATCGCATTGTCAACGAAGTTCAGGAGTCATTCTCCGAGGCAGGATTTGACAAACAAGCATTTGTTCGTCCCATAAACTTCTTTTATTTAACGAAAAACAGCAGGGACCGTATTGAAGAAAATAACGGTACTTATTCACTGGTTAACAGCGATAATAATTGGTCTCAAGATGAGCTGTTACATGAAATTGAAACGAACCCGGAAAATTTTAGTCCCAACGTTATTCTCAGACCTATTTACCAGGAAGTTATTTTACCGAATTTAGCTTATGTCGGAGGAGGAGGTGAAATTTCTTACTGGCTTGAACGTCTGTCTCAATTCGAGGAATTAAAAGTATTTTTTCCCATGTTGATTCGCAGGGATTCCATTCAATTAATTTCAAATAAAGATCTTGAAATTCTCCAGGAATATCACTTTTCCATCGAAGATCTTTTCCTGCCCGATCATAAACTAACGGAAAAATACCTGTCCGAATTTGGAAGAGATGAAATTGACATATCTAAGGAATTGCAAGCAATAGATGAGCTTGAAAAGAAAGTTCAGGAAAAAGCCGAAGTAATAGACCAATCTCTGGTAGCCCGAATAGGAGCACAGTTTGCCAAATTCAAAAACGACTTACAAGGTGTAGAAAAGCGATTAAAAAAGACCGAAAAACAATCACACGATAGAAATATTAAAAAAATTAACCGGATTAAATCCAAACTGTTTCCCAACAACGGGCTCCAGGAAAGATCCGATAATTTCATGTCGTGGTATATTCTTCACGGAGAAGGTTTCTTTCAACTCCTTCTCGAAGCTGCAAACCCGTTCGACACGCGAATGAAAACAATAGAGGTGTAAATTCAGGGTGAATTAATCATAGGACAGGGGGCTGAAAGGATTAGCCAGGATTGAGACCGGTAACAAATAAAAATTAATTGTTTTACCAGCGTCCCATTAAACCTCTTTCTTTTCCAACACTTTCCCCTGCGTATCCACTGTTTCTTTTTTCACTTCAAAAAAACTAAGCAATTGAGTTAATTTCTGCTTCAATTCTTTCCGATGTATAATAAAATCAAGAAATCCCTGATCTAACAAAAATTCGGAAGATTGGAAACCTTCAGGAAGATCTTGCTTTATTGTTTCCTTGATGACCCTTGGCCCCGCAAAACCGATAAGGGCTTTGGGTTCCGCAATATTAAAATCCCCCAACATGGCATAACTCGCTGTAACACCACCGGTAGTAGGATCCGTCATTAGTGAAATGTAGGGAATTTTTGCATCCGCTAAAAGACCTAATTTAACTGATGTTTTAGCCATTTGCATTAGAGAAAAAGCCGATTCCATCATCCTCGCTCCCCCGGATTTGGAAATAATCATCAATGGATACTTGTTTTTCAGCGAATAATCAATGGCCATAGATATTTTTTCTCCTACCACACTCCCCATAGATCCACCGATAAAAGAAAAATCCATTGCGGCAATGACCAATTTTTGATCTTCCGTTAAATTACCCACTGCTACCGATAAAGCATCATTCAGGTCAGTTTTTTCTTTCGCGGCTTGTAATCGATCAGTGTACTTTTTCAGGTCTTCGAAATCAAGTATATCCTTAGCAATTAAATTGTCAAAAAGCACCTCATACTCACTGTTCTCATAAATAAAATCAAAATAATCGTGAGAACCGATTCGAATGTGGTGATCGCAATGCGGACAAACATAAAGGTTTTCCTTTAAATCTTTGGTAAGGGTCGTTTCCTTACAACTCGGACATTTTGACCAAATACCATCAGGAACTTCTTTTTTGTTGCTTGTTGCAGTTTGAATCCCTTCTTTTAATCTTTTAAACCAACCCATGATTTATGATTTTGGATGTTTTATTTATAAAGAATTACGGCAAGTATAACATTAAATGTTTAAAAACCCCCTCAATTTTTGACGAACCTGTTTTCTGACGGCTACATATTTAATCTTGACCTATTAAAAGAACAATTTTATTTACATAATATTTGACTACAATTACGCAAATATATAAAATTTTCATTCTGACCTTTACAAGTATATCAATATTAATAACGGTATGATTTTACTGTATTCACGAAGGTTTTTACTCCATCCAACGGGGTATCCGGGTAAACTCCATGTCCGAGGTTCACTATATGCTTCTCATCAAAAGAGGTTAAAAGTTGCAACGTCTTCTCTTTTATTGTTTTCTCATCCCCATACAATACACAAGGATCAAGGTTCCCCTGGACTACTTTTCTACCCTTTACAACGGAATTAATTTCAGATGGTCGGTATGACCAATCGAACCCAAGTGCCTTACAATCGAGATTGAGTAATTCACCAAAGGAAGAACTGGCCCCTTTACTAAAAACAATGGTCCGAGTTCCGGTGGGTAACGTACTTAATATCTGCTCTATATATTTTATCCCAAATTCTTTATAAAGGTCCTGACCAAGCATGCCAGCCCAGCTATCAAATATTTGGACACAATCCACCCCATTTTCCAACTGTGATTTAAGATATTCGGCCACGCTGACGGCCAGTTTATCCATCAATTTATGTGAGGCCTCAGGGTGTTGGTATAAGAATCTTCTGGCTTTAGAAAATGTTTTCGAACCTTCCCCTTCTAGCATATAACAAAATAGAGTCCACGGTGCCCCACTAAAACCAATTAAAGGGACACGGTCCAATCTATTTTTTATTTCCCCTATGGTATTATAAACATACCCTAAATTTTTAGTAGCTATTTCCCCGTGGATCAATTGATCGATATCCCCGGGATCATTTATTGTTTTTGGAAATACTGGCCCCTTATTTTTTACAAGGTGATACTCCAATCCCATACACTCAGGGATAACCAAAATATCAGAAAACAATATAGCTGCATCTACACCCAATTCATCCACGGGTTGAATGGTCACTTCAGCAGCTTTCTCCGGATTTTTCACCAAATCGACAAAAGATCCCATACCCGCCCGAACTTTTCTATATTGTGGCAATATCCTTCCGGCTTGTCTCATTAACCATATGGGAGGTCTTTCCACTTGCTTCCCATCCAAAACGTCCAATAATAATGTATTCATCAGTATATTATGTTAATTCTATTTTATGAATATTTTTGCAAATGTAAATTTTTAAAAAAACATAACGATATGAATGTTGCAATAATTGGTTACGGAAGAATGGGTAAAACCATTGAAAAAATTTGTTTGACGAGGAATCACAATGTTTCAGTTGTAATAGATATAGATAATAAGGACGAAATCAACTCCTTACATGATAAAAATATAGATGTGGCAATTGAATTTACACAACCGCATTCCGCTTTTCCTAATATTCGTGCACTAATTGGCCAAAATATACCGGTTGTATGCGGCACTACAGCATGGACTGATAAAATGGAAGAAATTCAGGAATTGGTACAAAACCAAGATGGTACATTTTTCTATGCACCCAACTATAGTATCGGAGTCAATTTGTTTTTTGCGATAAACGAATATGTAGCCAAATTGATGAATAATTTTCAAGACTTTGATGTAAGTATGGAAGAGATCCACCATATACACAAACTCGATTCACCAAGTGGAACAGCTCTCAATCTCGCTCATGACATACTAACCTACAACGAAAAGAAAACTTCCTGGACTAACGAAGAAACTGAAAAAAGGGAAGAATTATCAATTATCTCAAAAAGAGAACCAGACGTAGCAGGTATACATAGCATATTTTACGAAGGCCCTTATGATAAAATCGAATGCACACATACTGCCAAATCGAGAGAAGGGTTTGCCCTGGGTTCTGTATTGGCAGCAGAATGGGTACACGATAAAAAAGGGATATTTTCAATGAAAGATTTCCTAAAACAATTCTTGTAGGATAATGCTCAATAACGAAATCAGGATCCTAATTTTGTAAAACCTATAATAGAAATATTATATACTTTTATGCATTTTGTATTACTTCCTGACATTTCCAGTACATCCAGCACCCGAATTAAAACCTGCGAATACAGCAAAATTTTTCACAAAGACATTTTAGTCTGAATCTTTGTCGAAAAGTTCGTAGATGCCTTACCGGTAGTAACCACTTTCAGATCATTCGGCTAGCAGGATACTGGCATCTAAAACATTATTCGCCGGAAAACCCGAAGATTGATCATTTCAAGGAAAAATACTTGTCGGGACCACTAATGTTCTGCCTGAGAGCTTACCCAGGGCAATCACCAGGTGACAAAGTCTTCATAAATACATGGAGAAGGTCCTTTCAATCACCTAATAATCATTGCCTTATCTGCTTCAATCTCCCACAACCCGGCAACTGGAATTTTGATCCACTAATTGTACCTTGCCATCTTTAGGAAATAAAGAGAAATATTCTTACATTCTAGATCTTTTTTGGAATAATAAAACGTAAATTTTCTAATAATGGCAGGTCACAATAAATGGTCGAAGATCAAAAGAAAGAAAGGAGCACTAGATGCAAAAAGATCGAAAATGTTCTCCAGAATAATCAAGGAAATTACCGTTGCCGTCAAGGAAGGGAATAGCGGAGACGAAGAATTCAACCCGAGACTTCGGCTGGCAATAGCTAATGCAAAAGGCGTTAATATGCCTAAAGATAATATAGAAAGGGCTATCAAGAAAGCACTGGATTCGGATAGTGCTGCAATATATCAACCCACATATGAAGGATATGGAAATGGCGGTGTAGCTATTTTCGTTGAATGTGCTACTGACAATCTCAATCGGACGGTGTCAAGCGTAAGGTCAATTTTTACTAAAAATGGTGGAAGTTTATCTACATCCGGTTCGGTAGATTATTTATTCGACCGAAAAGGAGTTTTTGTCCTTGATATACAACCCGAAAAGAAAGAGCAATTAGAGTTGGACCTTATTGATGGCGGAGCTGAGGAATTTGACTTTGATCCTGAAACCAATGAATTGACAATAACGGTCGCTTTTGAAGATTTTGGAAATATGCAAACCAAGCTGGAGGCTCTTTCCCTCGAAACCAAAAGTGCAGGCCTGGAGCGGATACCGAATGTCTATACCAGATTGGAACTGGAAGATGCCCAAAAGGTATTAAATCTAATAGATATACTTGAGGAGGATGAAGATGTACAAAATGTCTTCCACAATCTGGAAATGACAGAGGAATTGGAAGAAACAATGAATTAATATATTGAAACTCCCGGACTATAGCTATAGATATAATTGCGAGGACATTATATTGTTTTGTGAATATGTACCAAAATTAAGATTTAATTGAATAAGACAGGCATTTATGGTAGTTGGCCGCAATTACGTGAATTGTCATCTTACATTATAATGTCTATATTTAATAGAATCTATTTGGTAATCATCCAGGCAAATATAATAATCACATGAAAAATATTAAGGCCGTTTTCCTGTTGCCCCTGCTTACTCTCCCATTTTATCTAACAATCCTTCACTCCCAGCCCCTGACGACACAAAAAATAGACTCCCTCGTCAGAATTTCAATGAATAAAATGCCCCTTGCAGGTATTGCTATTGGGATTGTGAAAGATGGGGAAGTCATTCTCGAAAAAGGGTATGGAATTACATCAATGCGAAATTCCGCCCCGGTGGATAAAAACACCTTGTTTGCCATTGCTTCCAATACAAAAGCGTTTACCGCTGCAAGTCTCGCTATTTTAGTGGATCAAGGCTTAATAAAATGGACGGATAAAGTGATAGATTACATACCAGAATTTCGGATGTACGATCCCTATATAACGGCAAACTTCAATATACAGGATCTGCTTACCCATCGAAGCGGACTTGGCCTTGGGGCCGGAGATTTAATGTTTTTTCCGGATGGAGCTGATTTTTCTATACAGGATGTCGTTAAAAGTTTTCAGTACCAAACCCCGGCTTCTGCCTTCCGTACCCAATATGATTATGATAATTTACTCTACCTGGTTGCAGGAGAAGTAGTTTCCAGAGTTTCCGGAATACCCTGGGTAACATTTGTGGAAAAAGAAATAATGAAGCCGATAGGCATGAAACAATCTGGAGGAATATTTCAGACTCTAAAAGACACATCTAATATTGCTTACCCACACCGCATATCTAATGGCAACCTGCACCAGATTCCTACGTATACCAAACCCTCTGCCAATCTCGGATCGGCTGGTGGAATCTACTCAAGTGTATCGGAACTATGCCAATGGATGTTGGTTCATCTCAATGAAGGAAAGTATGGTACTCAATTGGACCAATCTCTTTTTTCAGAAAATGCACAACGTGAAATGTGGCACCCCCACATTAACATAGATTTCTATATCAAGACACAACCACCCTACCATAGCCGATATCTTGCCTATGGTCTGGGTTGGGCTATAACAGAGCAAAATAACTATTTAATCTACCGTCATACCGGAGGTCTTCCCGGAATGCTTTCCCGAACGGTTATAATACCAGAACTCGAATTAGGTGTTGTAGTGTTAACTAATACTGCACCGGGCGGAAACGCCTATTATTCGATTTCCCAAAGTATTGTAGATTCTTATATCGGAATAGGTCCCCAGGACTGGATAAGTCAACAATTTAATACTCTCGAAAAGCAAACTTCAAACTTAGATTCGACGACCCTCGCCGTTTGGCAGACTGTAGAACAAAATAAAAATAGCAATATTGATTTCAGTCGATATACAGGATCATACATAGATCCCTGGTTCGGGGAAGTAAATATATATATTAGAGATGGAAGATTATGGTTTGGATCTATTCGATCCCCGAAACTTACAGGCCCAATGTATTTTTATAAAGGAAATACCTTTGCGATACAATGGGAATATCGCGATATGGAATGCGATGCCTTTGCCAACTTTAGTCTCGATACCGAAGGTATGGCTACTTCTATATCCATGAAAGGGATATCCCCTGGAATTGATTTTAGTTTTGATTTTCAGGATTTGAAATTATCAAAAATAGAAAAATAATGACCTATTATATCACTATTCCACCGCCCAAACATCTGTCAAAGTATGTGCGTTTTTATTGGGTGCTCGAATCCGAAGCCTCGAAAGAAAAACCGTATATCCACCGATCGATGGCAGATGGTTGTACGGAATTGCTTTTCCATTATAAAGGTGTTTTTGAAGAAATAAAAAAAATCCATTGCAAACCTTCATTCATTTCTGGTATTCATTCACATACCATAGAATACCGGACTTTTCGAATTCATCAAAATTTCGGGATATTCGGTGTATATCTATACCCGTATGCCTTACCTAGAATTTTTCGTCATTCCGCTACTGAATTTACGAATCTAATGCCCGATATTGAATCAGTCCTTGGTAAGGAAGGAAAAAACCTCGAAGAAAAGATGGTTTTAGCTCTTAATAATCAAGAAAGATATATGACTATATCTAATTATATTACAAACAAGATTAACATAAATAGACGAAGCATTCATCCTGCCGAAGAAGCTGTTTATCATGTGGTTAATTCGCAAGAATCATCTAAAATAAGTAGACTTTCCAATCAATATAACCTATCAGAGCGACAGTTTGAACGAAAATTCAAGGAATTCTCGGGATTCCCGCCGAAAACCTATATGCGAATAGCCCGATTTTCAAAAGCCTGTAACTTTTACGGAGAAAAGAATAAAAACTTAACTGATATAGCTTTTCAATGCGGCTATTACGACCAATCCCATTTCATAAAGGATTTTAAAACATTTTCTGGTTATCATCCCAGTACATATTTTTCCGGGGAAGCTCCGGGTATTGAATGGAGACAATAAAAATTTGCATAAATATTTAAGGTTTAAAGATAAGGAGCAAATTTTACTGGAGAACATAATGATAAACTGTTAAATGCATGATGGTAAAAACATAACAATGTATATAAACCAAATTTGTCTTGTAGTATCCCGCGTAATAGATTTTTAATAAAGTGATGCCATTGCCATGTATATAATGTCTGAATAATAAAGAATAATTAGCTAAACCTGCATTCAGGATTATATAAAACCTCCGATAATAATGTCGGATTTTTACAATTACATTAAATTCATATAGTACATATTTGTACATTTTAATGGTTAAAACTAATTGTTATGCAAGAAAAATTCGAAACACCTAATTACTACCGGACCGTAATGCCTTACCTTGTACTCAAAGATGTAGGTTCCTTCCTTACATTTATTAATCAAGTATTTGACATTGAAATCAAGATGAAATATCGGGGTGAAGGCGGCAGGATCAAACATGCTGAAGTGGTCATTGGCGATAGTACTATTATGATGGGTGAAAGTACAGATGAGTGGAAAGTGCAAAACGCCGGCCTCTATATCAATGTAGATAATGCAGATACTACATTCCAGAAAGCCCTGGATGCCGGTGCCAGTGAAATAATGGATTTATCCAACCAGGAATATGGCCGTTCTTGTGGCATCCAGGACCCAAGTGGGAATACCTGGTGGATTACTTCACCGCTACAATAAAGGAATCATCAATTTATCATTAAAATTCCTTAACTTTAGTTTATCGACAAACTCTAATTGAAATAATTAACTAACCTGAGCCCGACAAACAGTTATAGGTTCAGAGTGAGTGGACGGGGAATAAACAAGGTAGTTTGCCGAAGCTTTATGGGTATAAAGCAAAGGGAGGGGATACAGCAGATTCGCTTTGTATATGTGCGCTTGAGAAATGGTATCATGAAGGAATCCCTTTAAAAAAAAGAGTTCCATTTTAAAAGGAACCCTCAATAGTCCACTTGTTATTCGCCCTTTTTAGTAGAACCTCCCTATTCCAGGTGATCTGAATCTTAAAAATTCATCAAACTCAGGTAACAAATAAAAAATTGATTCAAATGGTTAAGATAAATTACGGCGTTTCAATTGTTTTCATTTTTCTAATCAATAATCTTTTCCTTCAAGCGCAACCGTCTATATTGATCTCAGATGTTAACATAATTCCTATGAATGAAAAAGATAAGATCCTTTCTAATATGGATGTATTCATTCAGGGAGAAAATATTGTTGCAATAGCTTCCCATAGTAAGAGGAATAAAGGCAAAATTACCATTGACGGTTCAGGGAAATATCTCATTCCGGGACTTAGTGAAATGCACGCCCATATACCGGTTCCAGATGACGGTGATGAATCCCTCGTCCATGAGACCCTGTTTTTATATCTCTCGCACGGGATCACTACCATTCGAGGAATGTTGGGGGCTCCTTACCATTTGCTACTTAGAGAACAAACGGATGCACTGGAATTTCCTACTCCCAGGGTCTATACGTCCAGTCCCTCACTCAATGGAAGTACCATACCGACTGCTATTGATGCTCGAGATAGTGTAATAAAGTACAAAAACGCAGGATACGATTTTCTCAAAATCCATCCCGGAGTTACCAGGGAAGCCTTTGACGAATTAGTCAATACAGCTACTGAAGTGGGGATTGATTTTGCCGGCCACGTTCCTGCTGATATAGGTATTGAACACGCCATCGCTTCAGGATATGCCTCCATTGACCATCTTGATGGCTATGTGGAAGGACTGGTCCCTCAAGAAAACCGTGGTGAAGGAGGCTTTTTTGGAGTTATGTTAGCAGAACAGTGCAATGAAGATCTGATTAACGAGCTGGTAAAAACTACCCGCGAAAAAGGCATTGCAGTAGTTCCTACCCAAACCCTTATGACGCGATGGCTTTCTCCAAAATCTCCTTATGAAATGGTACGCGAACCTGAAATGGCACTGATGCCTCCTATGACCCGTTATAGTTGGAGGCAAAATAAACAGCGCCTTCTTGACCGATTAAATTATAGCCCTAATCTTTACAAAAGATTTATAGAAATCCGAAACAAATATATCAAGGCTTTTCAGGACCAGGGTGTACTCATTACATTGGGTTCAGATGCTCCGCAAGTCTTTAACGTGCCAGGTGTATCCATTCATCACGAAATGAAAGCTATGGCGGATGCCGGCCTGACACCCTATGAAATCCTAAAATCAGGTACGGTCAATGTTGCCAGTTTTTTTGATACCCCCGAACGCGGGACAATAGAGATCGGCAAGGTAGCAGACCTTGTTTTACTTGCTGCAAACCCATTGGATGATATTCAACATGCTTCCCAAATCGAATCTGTTATTTATCGGGGGCAAATCCTTCAAAAAGAAACCATTTCAAAACAACTGGAAATGATCAAAGAAAAATATAAGACGGAATAAACCTAAATTATCTCTAATTTCTGGTCCCCTCTCAATATAAATGACGAAAGCCCGGGACTTATTTGTTATATACCTATAAAAAGATTGGGACACCAATTACTTATTGGCATCCCATCTTCGATCAGTTCCATAGAATTTAAGTTGCGGAAATCAATTTCTAACGAAGTAATAAATCCCATTCCATTTCATAATGGCCACCATGGCCTCGAAATTCCACGACACCGGAAGCGCCATCAGGGACATTCCCCGGTGATGTCGATGCATCAAATTTCACATTAATGGGTTGTGGTGGAAAAAACTTGTCCTGGGCCCAACCGATTAATGCATTAATGGCACTACCTGCAAATCTCACAGCAATTAATGCTACAGCTGTGATTAAAGCACTTCCAAAGGCGTCTCCAAGTTTCTGCAAATTAATACCAGATCCGTCCGAATTTTCACCCGAAGTTTCCGTATCAGATGCAGCAATACTTTCTGTGGATCCGGTTACACGTAAGTTGCCACGTATCGATGCAGGGTTAAGTGAAAAGCGTCCTGCATTCATGCCTGTTAACTGTGGAATAGGACTTAAATATTTCGGAGTCGCTAAAGAACGGGCCTGATCGGGATTGATACTCAATTTTTGACTCAACTCCTTTTTCAATGCTTCCTCGTAATAATCTACAAACTTTTGCCATGCTTTTTCGAGTCCGTCTCCTCTGCGGATTTGGGATTCAATTAAAATTACTGAAAACCCCAATTCCGCTTCTCCTTCATACCCTGCAAGGTCAAGTGTCACCACTTCTTTAGGCGGATTGAATGTCTTAACATCCCCATCATCAAAGTCGGGATATATATCCACACGTCCACTATTGACAGTACTTCCCCTTAAGTCAGCAGAAAAAATAGCTGCTTTGATTTCGTCATTTCCAAATTTTTCTCGCCACTTTCCACCCATCTCATCAATACATTTAACACGTCGAATTCTGAATGTTGCTGAATTTGCCATAATTATTAGTTTTAAATTAAAGAATTAATTGACTGATGTAGTTATTCCTGTCCCGTATAATTGTTCGGAAATCATCCCGACTCGCAATTCCAAATCTAAACTAATTGCCATTCCTACATTATGACCATTCTTTCAAATAATGGTACTGAGGCGATACAGCCTTCGAATACTTGTAATATTCTTGCATAGCAAACCAAAACAAACCACTCAAAACACTGTATATCAATTTAATACACACACCATTATGTTTTCCAGTTATTGTTTTTTGAATCCGGAGGTAAATCGGGGTATTATCCAAAAACCAGGAATCGGAAACTGGAATTCATGATGTATCACTGGGAGTAGTATTCCATGACAACTCAGCTTTTATTGATTTGCCATAAATGGCCACCTTTTAAAAAATGATTTCCATTGGTCTTTAGATCTTATGGTAAAAAGATATCCGCCCCGCCAGGCTCTAACTACTAATTCATTATTTGCGCAAATCACTTGGGGTATACCCAAACTCTTCTCTAAAAGCCCGGCTAAACCAGGACGGATCACTAAATCCCACATCATAAGCAATCTCAGAAATTTGTTTATTGGTGGTTAAAATTTCTTCGCGGGCCTTTTGCAGTCGAACAAAACGAATAAATAAAGCTACGGATTTCCCGGAAAGTGCCTTGAGCTTTCGGTATAGTTGAGATTCACTAAGATGAAGTTCACGAGCCAGTTGGGCAGATCCGAAATTTTCACTAGCCATTGCATTGTGAATAGCTTTTAAGGCATTTTGTAAAAACTGAGTTCCCGGGTCCGGAGCTTTATGCCTGAGTAAACGGGAAAAGTCATCACTTTCAAATTTTCGGATCATTTTTTGTCGTTGGAGCACTAATTGGTCCAGTCTTGTAAATAACTCGGCTTTCACAAATGGTTTTACCAGGTAAGCATCTGCACCGTACATCAATCCCGTCAACCGGTCTTCTGTACTCGCCTTTGCCGTAAGCAGAATTATAGGTATATGATTGGTCCGATCATCCCCTTTTAGGGTTTTACATACCTCATAACCATCCATTTTAGGCATCATTACATCACAAATTATTATATCAGGCATTCTTCCAAACGCCATTTCCAATCCCGCCACGCCATCTGAAGCATGTAGCATCTCATATTTTCCTTTCAGGCAAATATTTAAATATTGTGAAACATCCATATTATCTTCTATTACCAAAACACTGTTTTCATCATTTGCAAGCTCTTCCTTAATATCGTATGTCTTCGAATCGTTATTTTCATTGGAAACCTGGATTCCGGGAGATACAGTGCCCGGTGCTCCCAAAGGATAATCATGTAAAACAGGTAATGTAACAACAAATTCACTGCCTGTTCCCAACGTGCTTTTTACACTAATGGATCCCTTCATCAAATTGACCAGTTCTTTGGTTAAGGCAAGACCTATTCCTGTTCCTTCACCTCTCCTTACTGCAGAAGTATCTTCCTGGTAAAAACGATCAAAAATGTGCGAAACCACGTTTTTATCCATCCCAATGCCAGTATCCTTCACTTTAATTACAAATAGATCTTTTTTCCCTTCCTTTTTATTCACATTCAAATGTAATATGATCTTTCCACCCGGGGAGGTGAATTTAATAGCATTTGATAATAAATTAGATATTATAGTGGACAATTTCTCAGGATCAACATCCATTAACAATTGATCTACTTCCTGGTATACGGTTAATGTCAGCATTGAATCCTTTGCTAAAGTCTGAAACCCCTCACATAAATACTTAATCAAAGCTATTACATCAACCTGGACGGGCTTTAATTGGAGATTTCCATTTTCAAGTTTAGCCAGATCAAGCATTTCATTAACGAGCTTCAATAAGTTCTCTCCATTCCTACGGATCATATTCAGGGATTCATTAGTTTGTATTGAAGCTTCTGAAGATGCTTTTTCCTGTAAATCATCTGCCATTCCCAAAATTACGGTAAGAGGTGTCCGAAATTCATGTGTTATATTAGCAAAGAAATGGTTTTTCATTCGATCCAATTCTTTCAATTCACTTGTTTGATCACGTAATTTTTTGGTTTGGGTTTCCAGTATCCGCTTTTGTTGAGAGATTTCTAATGTCCGCTTTTTTACTATTGCTTCTAAAGCCAGGTTCTTATTCTTTAATTGGTAGGATCGCCACCTAATTATCCATGAGACCAAAAAAACAATCAACAAAAAAGCTATTGAATATGCCCACCATGTCCGATACCATAGAGGTAAAATAACAAATGAAAATTGATCTTCCCTGCTGGTTTGTCCAAAAATATTTTTTGCAAGGACACGAAAAGTAAATTCCCCTTCAGGTAAATTGGTATAATCCTTTTGAGACTCAAAAGACCAATCAGACCAATCCGTATCATACCCCTCTAAAAAGTATTTAAACTGGTTAGAATTTTCCATTCGAAAATGGGGACCAGAAAATTGAAAGCGAAAACTGTTTTGTTTAATAGGTAATGGATTAGGGTAATGAAAACCGTGAGAACTTAGTCCTGAAAACAGGATGGAATCTCCATTCCAGATTACATTACGAATTAAAGCATTAAAGACGGTATCCCGATTTTCCTTAATGGCCAAATCATGTTGAATTAATCCATCTTTCCCTCCATACCAAACTACGTGATCAATATTTTCATATAGGATTCTTACATCCGATACATGCAAAATTCTTGCTTCTTTTAGATCTTCCATTTGATATTTACCTCTGCCCTTTTTCCAGGCAACCTTTCTGGAAGTTATTTCTCCATTCATTTTCAAAGCCACCCATATATTCCCTTGTTGATCAAGATATTTGATCTCAACCTCTTTATTCGATTCCCCCAATAATTCATTGATTCCGGTATCTAATACAAATGAATCAGAGAAACTATCATATCGAAAAATTTTGTCACTATATAATACGCTTGAGAACCGCAATTGATCATCAAAATAATATAAGTACCCTAAATCATCAGGCAAACCATCCTCGGTGCCATACGTCAGGACAGTAGGTTCTTTAAGACCTTTAGCTTCCTCTATACTATTAAAAACAACTTTATATATATGGTTTACATTCGTCTCAATCCACAAATCACCATTCAAAGTCTCAATTATCTTGTAATAATTACCCGACAAACCCGGAATACTACCTTCATCAATCCATTTTCCATCTTGATAATAAATTGCATTTACACCTGTTGTATGCCCAACAAAAATCCGATTGGAATCCAACTTAGAGCGAGTCATTGAATATACTTTCAACTCATCGGATACAACGGAAATGACCGTATTCTTTAATTGAAAAATACCTTCTTCTGTCCCAATTAATAATTGATCACCAAATTCCAGCAATTTTGAAACCCAATGATCCATCCCTTTGATCAACTCAAAATGAGAACTTCCCGTACCGATATCAGAATTTAAAACAAATAGTCCTCTGGTAGTACCAACATACAGTTTTCCATCAAACCGTTTAATAGCATCTACCGTTCCCTGAAGATTTTGATCCTTATTAAAAACGGAATAGGGAGAAGGATATTCAATTTTGGCAATCCCACCATTCATCGCAGCCCATAAAATATCCGAATGGTCCTGGTAAAGATCAAATATTCTCGGAAATTCCAAATGATCTTCCCCGTTCAAGATTAATTTTTGTCTTCCAGATTTATCAAGAAAAGCAATACCTCCCTGAAGGGTTCCCAAAGCATAGGTTGAATCACTAAGCAAAATTCCTCTGTTCAGTCCATTTGACTGCAAAAATTCATCCAATTCAGTCCTAAAAGGCTGAATTAAATTCCCATCCCAAAGGAAAAGGCCTTCTTCATAGGTCCCTATCAATATCCTTTTATTATCATAGGGAAGAATCGAAACAACTTCTTTATCTTTAAAAAAATCCGAATCAGTCAGTGATTTGAATCCCTTTTCGGTTAACCGCCAGATACCATCGGATACCGTAGCTGTCATCAGATGACCGTTGACTAGAAAAGAACGCAAAAAGACACTTTGTTTATCTTCCCAAATATCAAACTCATTTCCATTCCAATGAAATATGCCTTCTGGGCTACAAAAGAAAACACCGGGTCCCACTACAAAAACATCCCTTATAAGTGAAAATCCACCACCTACTCGTTCCAGGTCCGAAAGCAAAGAATGGTAGGTAACTTTACCTGCAGAATCCGACTCTAAATACCCTAATTCTTCCGCTGCCCCGACAAAAACCCTACCTTTAGAATCAGAATCCAATGAAAAAACAGCTCCCTGGTTGGGTAAAGAAATCAAATCCCAGCGAATACCATCATATACCAAGACCCCATCGGCATTTCCAAAATACATAATACCCAAAGAATCTCGCAAAGAGGTCCAGTTTTGGTCATAAGCATTGTATTTACTCGGCAAATAGTGTTCTATAAAGGGAATTCCCCTTTCCTCTTTTCTTGTATGTGGAATTTCTTCCTTCGCTTCCTGTGCCACCAGTCCCCCCATGGTAATAACTATATTTACCAACCATATAAAGAATACTATCTTAAAATTAAAGATTTTCACAGGCTAATAAATATAATAATAATTGTTAAAAAACAATTATTTATTTTGAAACTATAAATCCAAACTTATATAAATATTTCCCTCTATCCATACTTTCACAAATGGGTTTGGCACCACCAAGGTAAGTGCCAATAGATTTCTGCTTCCTATTTCTGACCGGATCCATTCCTTTTTCCCCTTAAAAGGATGATTCCTTACTTAACCTGAGCTAGACGAATAATTATAGGATCGAAGGTAGCGGAAAGGGAATATTCAAGGAAGTTTTCTGAAGCTATATCGTGATAAAGGGAAGGAAGGGAATGCTGTAGATTCGTCTTCTCGGTCCAAGCTTGAGAATTTGCATTTTGGACTTATCACTTGAAATCAGCGATCTTCCTCCTAAAAGGAACTCTAAATAGTTCCCTATGTATTCGCCCCTTTTAGTCGAGCCTGCCTTTTCTCTAGTGCTCTGAATCCTAATAATTCATAGAACCCAGATTACTTAGTAATTACAACTACCGCGATTAAAAATTAAAGTTTTATGCCCTTGCCAACAATACATTAAACTATTGTAGACCGGAAACGGTATACTACCAACAGATCCTTCATTACTTTTTTGTTACGATAACGTGAACTCGATGAGATTTTGGGGTGATAAATATTTAAAATAATTAATATTTATGTATTTGATATATAGAAATGTGTGAGCAATATTTCGTATATTAAAGTAAGCAAACCAAATATAAAAAAGATGCTCACACCTGATGAAATTACTGAAATTTATTGTATCGTTGATGATTTTTGCCTTGAAATTGACCAACTGGTAGCGAAAGAGGCTCAATTTCATGTCAATTATTCTGCTTATTCACTTTGTCCTAGTGAAGTTATTTGCTTGCTGATTTGTTTTCAACATTCCGGCTTCCGTAATTTAAAGAGGTTTTACATTGATTTTGCCCAGCAGTATTTGACCAGAGAATTTCCTGATTTACCCTCGTACAATCGTTTTGTTGAATTACAAGCTATGAGTGTTTATCACCATATCCTATTCACCAAAATCTGTTGTTGCCAGAGCTGTGATGGGATTTCTTCTTTTATTGATTCTTTTCCTCTAGCCGTTTGTCATAATAAACGAATTGGGCAACATCGTGTTTTTAAAAACATAGCCCAGAGAGGACACACTTCTATGGGGTTTTTCTATGGATTCAAAGGACATATTATCATCAATTCTCAGTGCGAAATCATTGATTTTCTGATTACTACAGGCAATATATCGGATAATCACGAGTCTGTACTAAAACCCTTATGCCGGACGATCTTTGGGCGTATCTTCGGAGATAAAGGGTATCTGATCAATGCAGAAAAAATGGCTTATTTTATGAATCTGGGGGTACGCTTTATTTCCAAGATCAGAAAAAATATGAAAAACAAACTGATGAATATACAAGATAAATGGCTCCTCAAACAACGATCTATCGTAGAAACAGTTATTGACCAGCTCAAAAATATTTACCAAATTCATCACACCCGACATCGGAGTCCTGTCAATTTCATCAACAATTTCCTCTCAGCTATTGGGGCCTATTTCTTTAAACCGCAAAAACCAAAATTGAGACGAAAATCTTACAAAAATTCTTCGCATTCAGCTCAACAACTCCTCATTCAGTTCTAATTCCCGTCGAACTGACGTTACGATAATAATAACACCGTACTTTCCCCGACTACCATATTTAATTAATTCATGGGGCCTATTCATGATTCGGATAGATATAACGGCATTCATATCCACCCGCTCATTAGCCTGGAAATAATCATTACCAACTGGAAGACCATCTATGACATATAAGGGACTATATTCCGGGAAATTTCTAAAGCGTGTAAGATTAACATCTGCTTTTGTCCCCGTACCTTTCACTGTCAAAGAAGGGTGAAACCGAAGCGCTTCAGCGAGGTTGGTATATTTATTATAATTCTTGGATACCTGCGGGTATCCATCCCTGGTTAATGAAGGGTGACAAGCACCAATAATACCAAGTAAAGTGAAACTAATAAATAAAGCTTTCATGATTGATACATTTTATTGTGAATTAATATCACAAATAAAATAAGGCCCCTTCATTAATGCTGTCACCTGGTATTCCTTAAATGGAAGTATTTGATTATTGTCAAACAAAAATGTAAATATTTATTCATTGCTTTAAGCACTTCACACACAAAATCTTAACTATCAAAGACTTACATCTTTCACCAAATAGCATAAAAATGTATCAATACAATTGAATTAGTGAATGGTAAATGTGTTGAGATCCCCCATGATTCGATAAAATAATGACTATTACTACCTACAATAGATTTGTAATTCTGATTCAGGCTTATAAAATAAATTAAAAGAATCACAAATTTCAACTCAATATATTCCAAAGTCTTATGGTCCGGTCATCCCCAGCGGAAATAAGGGTATTGTGTTCACTTGACCAGGCCAAAGAATTTACTGAGTTCATATGAGCATTTTCCAATTCCCCCCACTTAATGGTAGAAATAGGACTAAAATCCTTTCTGCTCCAACACCTAATGGATTTATCACGGCTAGCGGTAAACATCCAATTGTTTGTCAGCAATATATCATTTATTGTAAACCAATGAGCATCAATACTTTCTTCCAGTGTATATTGGTTCTGCGGGCTCCATATTTTCAACTTGGCATCCATCCCCCCGGTCAATAGCTTATCATCGCAATACAAAAGGCTAAATATCGAGCGATCGTGTGCGTTCTCAATAATTCGTTTAACATACAATGAATGAAAATCAACGATGTAAACATTGCCATCAGAACTTCCTACGGCCAAATCAAGGGTGTTTTTATTAATGTCATGGCACCTAATGGGCTTTGCCGTCAAATGGACAATCTCATCTTTGACAAAATCAGACAATCTCCACCGGATAATTTTACCATCACCGCCAAGGGAATAAATATACTGCTGGGTTGAAAAAAGACTAAATATTCCGGATGAATGGGCCTTTTCTTTGAACACAACATCCTTTGTATTCTTGTCAATTACATAGAAATTCCCCTGAAAGGTCCCGACCAAAAAGTAATGGTCCGAAACAAAAAAAGAAAAAATCTGGTCAGGAACTTTGGCCAAAAGCTGGCCGTCACCATTTTCAAACGGATTCCATTCCACGATCCACCCCTCCCCACCTACTGAATATAATATCCCGGAGTTGGGTTCATAAACTAATTTATAAATAGAACTTTTATGCCCCTCAAGTATTTTTGTATTTTGGATATTCATTGAGTTATTATTCAAATTTAAAAGCTAATTATTTGCCGATTATAAATGTAGAACAGTTTGACCGCGATACCAAAATACTGATCTGGCATATTTTGGAAAATGACCTCTTTTTCATAGAGAAGTTATTACCACAATTCAGAGAGAAAAGGAACTGGGAAGATATGCGTCCCAAAAGAAAATCGGAATGGTTAGCCTCACGATATTTACTTCAGCTCGGCCTTCCTTCTGGCTTGAGGGTTAAAGACTTGACCAAAGATGAATACGGATGTCCCTATCTGCCCAAAGAAAAAATCTTCTGTGGCATATCCCATACTGAAAATTATACAGCCGTCGTTTTGTCCAAAAACAGAGTAGGTTGCGATATAGAAAGATTTAAACCCAAAATAAAAAGAATAGCGTCTAAATTCCTCACTGACAATCAATTGGAATGGGTCCAGGGAGATAAAGAATTAGCTAAAATGCACTTAATCTGGGGAATAAAGGAAAGTGCCTTCAAAACCTGGGGCAAAAGGAATATCGATTGGAAAAGAGATATACTAATTGACCCGATAAAGTCCGTTGATTACCGAGGTGAAATTTCCGGGCAAATCGGTTCTCAGCAAGTTGAAAAAATAACCTATTTCGGCCATTATTTATACCATCCACAATTTGTATTCGTTTGGACAAAAGAAACTTAATTCCGGAAATGAATAAAAAGGTAAAAACGTACCTATACCTCTTAGCAGGTATAATTCTTGTTGTAGGGTGCTCACCCAGTGAGAATAAATCTGACAATCGGGAACATATTATTACTTCCAATAAAGCTCCTGAAGACTTTCAGGAATTCTATATTAATTTTCATACTGATACCAACTACCAATTATCCCACATTACTTTTCCCCTTCAGGGACAACCTACAATTGATACAAGTACTATTAATGGGGTGTCTTTCAGATGGAAAAAGGAAGACTGGAAATGGCATTCCCTGGACAATTTTGATGCAAATCTGTATGAAGTCACCAGAAACATAATTGACTCTACTCTCATAGCCGAAACTATTCGTGAAAAAAAATCAGGAATGGGCATTAAAAGGCGATTCGCAAGATTTAACGGAGAGTGGTTTTTAATATATTACTCTGCTATGAATCCATTACAATAAATGTAACGTCGCTAAATTGACTTCGTACCAGATTTTCTCAAAGTAAAACCAAACGTGGTACCTACTCCCGGGGTTGACCGCACATTGATAGGTTCATTATGCGCTTCCAAAATGTGCTTGACAATAGACAATCCAAGGCCAGAACCACCTTCCTTTCTTGACCTACTTTTATCCACCCTGTAAAATCGGTCAAATAAATGCCTTAGATGCTTTTGTTCCACCCCAATACCATTATCTGACACTTCTACAAGTATATAGGTATCCATATCATAAAAACCTACATTGGTTTTACCATCTTCTTTACCATATTTTATAGAATTGCTTATCAGGTTATTCAGCACCGTACGAATGGATTCGCGATCAGCAGTTACATTAAAGGGTATGGCAGCTCCATCTTTAAAATTTAATTTGATATTCTTATTTCTAGCCTTAAGTTCCAGGTCGTCAAAAACCTCAGATGCCAAAGTCCTGATGTCAAAATTTTGCATTTCCAGGATCATCTTTCCGGATTCCAATTTAGAAATAACATCCAGATCCTCTATAACTGTTATAAGTCTTTCTACATTTTGACCAGCTTTGCTCAAATACAGTTCATTAATATTATCATCCCGGAGCCCTCCATCCAACAAAGTATGAATATACCCTTGAATATTAAATACCGGTGTTTTCAATTCATGAGCTACATTTCCTATATATTCACGACGATAATTTTCAAGCATTTTAAGGTCCTCTATCTCTTTTTGTTTTTGAGCAGTCCACTCTTTAACCTCCAATTCAACATGGTCAAAGACATTAGAGTCAACATCAATCTCCGGTTCAATACCTTTTTTAATTTTACCCACGCGAAAATCTCTTATATTTTTATAAATCAATTTGATTTTTCTAAAAATAAACTTTTGAACTACTAATAAAATAATGAAGTAAGAAAACAAGAGTGAACCACCAAATAATATCAAATAATTTATCCAGCGATAATCAAAATTGAAAAATTGTACAATTACCAATAATAAGATTGATTCAACTAATGATATTATCAGTGCGGTATATATGGCAATTTGCCTTGGCGTAATATTTTTAAACATTATTAAAAATCAAAT
This sequence comes from Membranihabitans maritimus, assembly GCF_021729145.1. Taxonomy (GTDB): domain Bacteria; phylum Bacteroidota; class Bacteroidia; order Chitinophagales; family Saprospiraceae; genus Membranihabitans; species Membranihabitans maritimus. The sequence continues at coordinate 95,271 of NZ_JAJSLW010000016.1, forward strand.
TTATAACCGATCCCCTTTACGGTTTTGATATATTGGTCACCAATTTTTTCCCGTAACTTGCGAATATGGACATCTATGGTTCTATTACCGACAATAACATCGGCACCCCAAATTTTACGAAAAATTACTTCACGAGAAAAAACCTTTCCCGGTTTTGACATTAAAAGAGCCAAAATTTGAAATTCTTTTCGGGGAAGCTCTAGTTCCTCTCCCAATTTCTTAACAATAAATGTCTCCTCATCCAATTCAAGATCACCTAATTTTATGTGGACCGGAGCTGCACTTTGTTCCTTGAACTTATTTGATCGCCTGAGTAAGGCATGGATACGGCTGATCAGCACAGAAGGCTTAATAGGTTTGTTAATAAAATCGTCGCCACCGATATCGAGGGAAGAAGTATGGATATAATCCTCATCCCTGGCTGTCAAAAAAGCAACTATCGTATCATTGAATCTTTCATCCTGCCGTATTTGTTTACATACCTCTACACCATCCATTTCGGGCATCATTATGTCCAAAATGATTAGATCAGGCTTTTCAATATTCGCTGTTTTTAGCGCATCCTTGCCATTTGAAGCCGTAAAAACCTGAAAATCTTCCTTTTTCAAATTGTATGAAACGAATTCCAAAATATCTTCCTCATCATCTACTACCAGAATACTCGGTTTGTAATCACTCATGTTAATTCTATGTTTATGTTAGCAAAGGTAATAGCTGTAATGTTAAATCAGGGTTAAGAATACGTTACCTATATTCCCAGTTCCATTTGCTTTCGCTCTAATTCATCCATTTTATCTTTGAGATCTGTGTAAATACTTTCATAAAGTTTGGAGTTTTGTATGACTTCATCTACTAATTGCTGAAATTCCGATGGATTCAAACCATATTTCGTTTCTAAAATTTTAAAATACTCATTCTTTAGATCTTCATCCTTTTCCACTTGACGGTTGTACACAATACCCAACGTATGAGCATCTGCAAAAACATCAAGCAGCTCGTCATAGGTAAACCTATCCACGACATAATTTTTACATCCAAAAGAAAGAAATAGTAAAAAAATAATTAAGACACGCATCTACTGGGATAATATTTTTGGTGTAATAAAGTTAATCAATTTTGTATTCCGAACATCTACTTCTTTCCAATGGTTGCATTTTGATTCAAATTGTCCAAAAAAACAAGTTGGTGTTTTTTTATACTCATCAAGCAGCATGAGAAATTCACCCACCCCTGGGTTGTGAGTAAAAAAAGCAATTTGGGAATATGTATCGTCCTGCCTGTTAATCACTTCCCATATTTTCTCTCCTGACGGTAAATACAAATCAGCAGTATTTTCCCTTTCTACCATTTGATAATCCAGCGTTTCATAAAATAATTGCTCCGTCTCCAAAGCCCTTTTCGCAGATGAAGAAATAAATGCTTCACAAGTAAAACCATTGTCCTTCAGGAAAGAACTTACAAGTACGGCTTCTTCCTTCCCTCTTTGGTCAAGGGTTCTTTCAAAATCCGAATTAAATTCCAGACCGTGCTTCGATTTCGCGTGCCTTATTAAATAAAAGGTTTTCATTCTCTGTATATTTTGGTAACTTTATGCATTAGTTTATTAAAATTAAACAAATAATAATAAGGGCATAATATAAGGGACTGTAATGAGTTGTATAAACACATTACAACTAAATTCTAACCCGGTGAAATCAATTGGTAGATAACTATGGAATATACCGCCAAATTATCCCGGAAACTAATTTAATCAATACGTAATTAATTCTAAAGGTATGGGAAAGCGGCTGGACGTCCAGTCTTTATTGGAAAAATGCAGCAAATCAGAAATCGATCGGTTTCTTAAGTTGCGATTTGCAAAAAATAAAGTTTTGGAATCCGATTTCCTGGTCCATTTCGCTGCCTCCTTCGATCTTGATGACCAACATTTAACTCAAATCATTAAAAGAGTCGAACGCACATTACCCAAAGTATTATCTAAAATAACTGTAAAGAAGGCAAATAAAGCCCATGATTATATCACCAATTTAATTGAACAAGCCAGAGATTGTATTTATGCCAAAAATTTTAATCAGTCGTTTTTGCTATTATCAAACCTTACTCCTTTATTAGACAGAATTATTCCCGAAATACCTCCTAAGTATAATTTTGATCCATTTTTGAGTGAAGTTTACAGGTTGTTTGATCTATTGTATAATGAATCACCCGCCCGACCGCTAAAAACAAAGATTGAAAAACATCTAAAGGATATTATTTCGGATCAGGAGGGCATTATAACAGATAGAAAATACAACCCTTATGCCCTGATATGCAAAATGAATCCTAAAGCATATGCTGACCTGGGTTTTGACCTACTCGAGAAAAAATTAACTTCGGAATCAAATTCAAGAAAAAAATGGATTGAAACCTATATAGATTTATTGGTCCAACACAAAGAATGGTCACGTCTGAATTCTGCTGTAAATAATCATTCGAATGAAAATCATATTTTCAAATCCATTTTAGTCCACAGCGAAACTGCTAAATTTCCCAATTCATCTCTTCAAATTTTAAAGGACACCTATTTTAATAATCCTAACCGGGGAATAAAAAATACGATTTACTATATACTCACGAACCAAAAAGAGGCTGGAGATCTCATTGTAGGTATAAGTCTCGAAGAATACTATGAATCGGGAGATCTTTCCGTAATTCATAAAATTGAAAACACTTTTCCGTCTTCTGATCAATTGTTGGAAAAATTCACAGAATATTATAAAGATAACGAAAATTTAGATCCCAGGCTCTTTTATAAATTACTTCTGGAATACAATAAACATGATGAATTAATTTATCAACTTCAGCATGAACAGGATATTTTTATATACCTGGACTATATTAGCTCCCTTTATTCTCATTTTCCCGATCAAATTAAGGACCATACCTGGAATTTGACCCACACATACTTATCCACACATTTTGGAAGGCCGGCCCTTATATGGCTCAATAAAGTAATAAATGCAATGGACAGGAATAACATATCCTCTCTTCAAAACCATATAATGACCAATATCAAAAAAACATTTGGACACCGAAGGCATTTCCAGAAATTAATGAAAGAAATAGCATAAATGAAAATAGCTCTTTGGGTTATTGGAAAAACTAAATCCATCCATTTCAAAAAAGGGATCGAAGACTACCGGAAACGGGTTAAGAGATTTCATACTATTGAATTTATAGATATTGAAATTAAAGGAAAGTCAAAAAATCCCGAAGCACTTAGGAAAATTGAAAGTGAAAAAATACTTTCTCGCCTGAAACCTTCAGACTTTTTGGTCTTATTAGATGAAAAAGGAGAAAGTCTCTCTTCCATGGAACTATCGACATTCCTGAAGAAAAGAATGCTCATCGGAAATCAGGATTTAATTTTTTTAATCGGCGGCCCTTTTGGATTTGATGAATCTGTCTATCTTCGCGCTCAAATGAAACTAAGCCTTTCCAAAATGACATTTCCGCATGAAATGGCCAAATTAATTTTTGCAGAACAATTGTACAGGGCTTTTTCCATATTACATAACAGTTCATACCACCACGAATAATGTTTATAACGAAGGGAATTTGTATTATTATTTTCTGTATATCTGTCTGGGCCTGGAACAACGACAGGATGTTCAACTCATTAATGCACTATCCGTATCAAGAATCCAGAGACCGCTCTTACTACCGGTTATTCACTTCTATCTTTTTACACGGAAGCTGGCTACATTTATTGGTCAACTTGTTTGTTTTATGGTCTTTCGGGGAAGCAATTGAATACCAATTCTCAATGATCTTTGGCAACGTAATCGGAGGTGCATTGTTCACAGCCTTATTTATAGTTTCCGGTATTTTAGCCGATATAGCTACCATGAAAAAACATAGTAACAATCCCAATTTTAGCTCAGTGGGAGCTTCGGGATCTATTTCGGGAATTATGTTTGCCTATGTTTTATTCTTCCCATGGGAAAAACTCTATCTATATGGATTTATCCCAATCCCCGGCATCATCGCTGCCGGCTTATACCTTTGGTACTCCAGTTATGCGGCTAAAAAAGAGGGCGGAAGAATAGATCATAACGCGCATATGTATGGGGCATTGGCAGGACTCATTTTTACCATTATAATTTATCCAAAGATACTACCTTTATTTTTTGATCAATTACTTTCTGTTTTCTAATGCTGTAGTATCTATCGACATAATTAGAAATTTATAGCAAGTTTATCAAAGCCATGAACCAGGTATTTTGTGACAAAAATTACAATCACAAAAATCACAAATCCAGTAAATTCACCCAAAGGTGCGTAATCCCTTCCCCGGATCCCTTTAACCATTTTGAGATAAATCACCATAACCACCATTTCAATAAAATGCGCCAGGACTGTGGCAAATATCAACCCCGAGACTCCAAATATCTCGTGAAGGTAGTAGCTTAAGAATAAATTCAATCCTAATTCCATCAACGAAATTACAATTAAACCAACATACAATTTATGTCCTATTAAAACAGACCGTGGAAATATAACGCGGACGACTACAATGGTCAAATACATATCAAAGATTACAGACGATTGGATATAGTCTGCACTATAAAAAGACTTATACAGGGTATTGCTAAATATCATCAACAATACATACAATATTCCGAAACTGTAAATAAACCTTCTGCTACCCTTTTTTATACGCGCCATTCCCATTTCCTTATCGGAGGATAAATATCCCAACATGGCCGTGCCAAAAGCAGCATTCAGAATAATAAATAAAGGAAATTCACGGGCTCCATACCTAAATAGGGCAAACGCCTCTCCATTACCGTAAAAATACTGGACCCACCAGCTATCCGACCAAAGGCTCAAAGCTGCTATTGCCTGAATGAAAAGCAAAACTGAAAACCCTTTGAAATGAATTTTTACATTTTGAAACCTTCTTAGATCAACATGAAGTTTATATTCTCTTATCCAAAAAAGGAAATATAATCCGCCTACTACAGCTAATACCTGGAATACCTGATACAATTCTATTCCTTCAATTGCAAAAAGAGAAAAAACTACCAGGTACGAGAAAAAAAAAGACAAACCAAAGCAGTACATTTTAAACACTTTCCCCTCGAGAAAATATTTTAATGCCACCAGATAGCTTCCATGAAAAACAAAATGAAACCCAATAAAAAAATAAAATCCTCTGGGCAGCTCATTAAATCCCAACAACTGTATGAAAAAATCTCCGCAAAAATATATAGCCAGGAATAAAATAAATGACAAAACAAAAACAAAGATGGAATATCTTCTAAATAATAGTAATCGCCTGTTGCTTTCCTGACCACCAGATTGAAGTAAAAAGGATTGAAATACCCCATTGGTCCAGACCCCCGTTAAAATAGAAGCAATAAATAATACGTATTCATAACTTCCTATCGTTGAATTACTCACACCTACTTTTACCAAAAGTACAGAAACCAGGAATACAGCTGCAAACCGAATAACCTGTATAATTTGGAGTGCAAACGAGGGATCCTGAATTCTTTCGACCACTTGATTGATTCTGAGCAAACGCAATTATATATTAATTTTCAGGTAAAAACAATTGATAAATAATCATAATATATTATATTTGTAAAAATACTATATCGACATGACAATTATAAGACTTTTTGCGGTATTGATTCCCATTTCTCTATTTCCCCAGCTGGAAGTCACAGCACAAACCTCTCAGTTAGAAGTCACCATATTAAATAATGAAGATCCAGTTATTATACATACCCTGGATGAAGGACAAACAATATACGGCATTTCCAAAACCTATAATCTGGAAATTAATACGCTTATGGATGCCAATCCCATGCTGGAAACAGACAACCTCAAAATAGGACAGGATATAATTGTTCCTATTCAAAGAAGCGAAATTTGTTATTTGGGAAATAAATGTCCAGAAATGAAGAATGTACAATTAATATACAATGTAAAGCATAAGGACAATTTATTCCGAATTTCCCGGATATACTTCGATACAGATATTGATATTATTAAACGAAAAAACAATATCAAAGGAAATACCCTATCCCCCGGAACAAAACTGAATATTGGAAGAATTGCCTATTCCGATTATCTGGACTCTTATCTTAAGCCCGAACACGTAGAAATAGTAGCCCAGGTGACGCCAAGTGAAGCGGAAATAATTGATACAAATAAAATTGTACATGAGCCGATAGTAGATGTTTCAAAGGAAAAGGAACACGATACCGAACAACAAGAAGTTACTTCAATAGAAAGCGAAGTTAAATTGGATCCTTTAGGACCCAATAATGCAAAAAAAGTAGAAAAACAACTGGAAGATCAATGGGCTTCCGCCCCTTCCCGGAATGAGACCATCGAAGACAAGAACATGATCTCAGAAGGAGCCACGGGATATTGGAATAAAAACCAAAGCTCTAAGAAGGGATTCTTCATATTGCATAAGTCACTACCCAATAACACCCAGGTTCAAATAACTAATCCGGTAACCAATAAAACGGTTTCTGCTAAAGTAGTCGGGAATATCCCAGATAATATATATGCGCCTGAAATAGAAATGGTAGTGACTTCAGAAGTAGCCAGTGCAATAGGAATATTAGACAAAAAGTTTTTTGCAAGAATTAGCTACCCCAAAGACTTATCCATGAGTAGTCTGAATGAATAGTTTCCATGTCACAATACAATAAGGATTCCTTTTGATTTTTGAAAAAACAAATATCAATGAATCCTGAATGTATGATTCCAACAAACATCGGCCTTTTATTATCGAAAAAATAATATCTAAACTTTTGATTTAAAACATTTAAAGTTTCTCGAATAAATTTATTTTTTAATTTTGTGGCCTGAATTACAATCAATCTTTCTATATGAGTGCCAAAGTATTTGACAATATCTTAGAAACAATTGGAGATACTCCTCTTGTAAAAATCAACAGACTGTTCCCAGATGTTAAAGCTACTATCTATGCCAAGGTAGAATACTTTAACCCCGGCCATTCTATCAAGGACAGAATCGGAATAAAAATGATTGAAGATGCTGAGAATGCTGGTTTACTCAAACCCGGTGGTACTATAATCGAATGTACATCCGGAAATACAGGAATGGGTATCGCCCTTGCATCCATCGTAAAAGGTTATAATTGCATATTCACGACTAATGATAAACAATCTAAGGAGAAGTTAGACCTGTTGCGAGCATTGGGAGCGGAGGTAGTAGTTTGTCCTACTGATGTTTCTCCGGAAGATTCAAGATCCTATTATTCGGTCGCGGAAAAATTGAATAATGAAATACCCAATTCTTACTGGTGCAACCAATACGACAATTTAAGTAATCGGGAAGCACACTATCTTTCTACAGGACCCGAGATATGGGAACAAACCGAGGGCCGAATTACACACTTCGTCGTACCTGTCGGCACCGGAGGAACAATATCCGGTACCGCAAAATATCTAAAAGAAAGAAATCAGGATGTAAAAATTTGGGGGATTGATTCCTATGGTTCCATATTCAAAAAATATAAAGAAACCGGAATATTTGACAAAAATGAAATTTTTCCGTATTTGTTAGAGGGTGTGGGGGAAGATATTATTCCTGAAAATGTAGAATTTGATTTAATTGATTTATTTGAAAAAGTCTCTGATAAGGATGCTGCCATCATGGCCAGAAAACTGGCACGGGTCGAAGGTATTCTCGCAGGCTATTCATCCGGATCAGCTATGCAAGGTATAGAACAATTAAAGGATCAGCTCAAAGAAGGTGATATCGTAGTTGCCATACTTCACGATCACGGTAGTCGATATATTAATAAAGTATACAATGACGACTGGATGACCGACAGAGGATTTTTGCAAAGAGGTAAAAAAGTAAGGCACATAATTGAAGCTAAATCCAATACGGAATTAATCAAAGTAACGCCTGATGAATTATTAAAAAATGTATTAAACAAAATTACTGAAACCGGAATCTCTCAAATGCCGGTGTTCCAAAACGGGACATTGCTGGGGTCTATCCACGAAAATGATATATTAATGTACGTAATGGGAGATGAAAGCAAGCTTCAAAATTCAGTTGACAAAGTAATGCAGGATCCTTTTCCAATTGTGGAATACGATAGAGATGTAAGTGAAGTCGTCAAACTTCTTTCACGAAAAAACCCCGCTATAATGACCCGGGATAGAAGTGGCCAGTACCATATTGTAACAACTTATGATCTCGTAAAAAATTTAAACGATTAATTTTCGTTATCAGTACTACTGTATTTATCGGATGCTATATTCCTAACGATTGTATACAATAGTAAAGTGCAATAAATTTATGATTCGAGAAATTACCATTTTCTTTACTATAAGCTGTATTTTTTTCATTTGTATTGAAAGTACGGCGCAGGATTTTAGTTATACGCAGTCTTTTGCTCATACCTCTACGCTCAATCCATCCATGACAGGATTGCATAATGGTCAATATAAAACCAGCCTTTTATATAGGAATCAATGGATTAGAGCGGTCGAAGAACCATTTACAATGATAGGCGGATATGTAGACTTACGTTCTAAAATTCCAATCAAATTGGTGCAAAATGATGCCTTTGGAATTGGGTTGGGATTTATAAGTGAATCCCAGGGAATAATCGAATATAAAAAGAACGTATTTAACATCAATGCTGCTTATCACAAGGCTCTTGATTACAACGGCGATCACACTTTATCCGCAGGATTCCAACTCGGTTTTATGCAAAATACCGTAGGGTATGAAAACATAACTTTCTTTGACCAATTCGATGGAAATGGATTTAATCTCGCCACTAATGAAGATCTGCCAAGAAATGCACTAAGCGCTACTGATCTGGGAGTAGGGATTTCTTACCAATACAACTTTGATGTTCATTTATTTGCTTTGGGTGCATCTGTCTTTCACGCTAATTCCCCTGAATTATCTTTTGGCGCCCAGGATCAATCGACACTGAGCGAATATGAAAATAAATTGTATAGAAAATACGTAGTCTTCTCCTACTACCAATGGTTCATCTCAAATGATTTATCACTCACTCCGAGAATAATTACAAAAATGCAGGGTCCCAATACTCTTACAAGTGTAGGAGGAACAGCACGTATAAGACTTAGCGGGATCCAGGAAAATGCAGTGCATTTTGGGATGTTTGTCCATTCAGGCAAAACCGTCAATTCATCATTTAAACCACACACTCTCAGTTTATTGGCCGGCTATGAATTTAATAATTTTAATTTGGGTCTTAGTTATGACCTGGGAATGGTCAATCAGTACAATTGGGCTAAAAGCAGAGGAAATTTTGAATTGTCTCTCACCTACTTTGGCCTACTGGAAGGGAATTCCGGCGTAGGATGTCCGGTATTCTAACTTACCAGTTTGAATCAACAACCTGGCAGGAATATTAATATATCAATTCCTGGTGTCATATCGTATATCTTCAAATAGTCAATTGCTAAATAGTCATCTACCATTGGCCTAACTCTTCCACTTTAATATACAGGCAAATACAAACTAAACCCGTATACTACGTCAGAGAATTCCCATCTTCCTTAGCGCCATTGAAATTAGAATATCCGTTGTTAACCATTACGATGAAGTCCCAGGCTCATTAGGAGATTTAGTACCAATCCCACATCCTACTCCATTAATCTTTAACCATTTTGTAGATTAATGCTTCATATGCTCAAACAGGAAATAGTGTTTACCGCTAATCCATTTACCAAAAATCACAAAATCTTAATTTATACAGTAAATGCCGAAACATAAAATATATATGTGGTGTTTTGTTTCAGCGGTGTCCATTATTAACTAATGAAAGGTATTGAGAAGATAACATATGCACAAACATAGTTGTGAAGGGCACTCATAATGTAGAAAGTAGAAGTTTTTTTCTTTATATCCTGTCAGTACTTTTGACAATCCAGATATCAGGTACTATGTAATTTAGATATAATTATTCTGACAAGGCAAGATAACTAAACAAATCAATTAGGAAAATGAATATGCAAGAAACCTATTCTATACCGGCGAAAACAAGGATTGGCCATGTTCATCTAAAGGTATCTGACCTTGAACAGTCCCTTGAATTTTATTGTGGCCTATTGGGATTTGAATTAATGACTACTTACGGCAAAGAAGCAGCCTTTATTTCTGCCGGTGGTTATCATCATCATATTGGTCTCAACACGTGGTGGAGTAAAGATGGGAATCCACCATCAAAAAATAATACGGGACTATTTCACACCGCTATTGTATACCCATCGAGAAGGGAATTAGCGAAGATTTTCAAGAGACTCAACCAGCACAAATACCCATTGACCGGAGCTTCGGACCACGGGGTATCCGAGGCACTCTATTTAAATGACCCCGATCAAAACGGCCTGGAATTGTACTGGGACCGGCCAGAGGAATCCTGGCCGCTAAAACCCGATGGAACCCTGGAAATGTACACCCTGCCACTAAATCTAAATGACCTACTAACAGAATTGAATAAATAACTTTGGCTTATATCCTATACCAAAACTAACACAAAATGTCAATTACAAAAGAGTCTGAGCTTTCAGGAATGCAAGAAATAAGTACAGTTGTCGGAACCATTTTACGAAAAATGCGTGAATATACAGAACCGGGAATGTCAACCGGAGAATTAGATCAATACGCTTCAAAATTATTTAAAAAATACAAGGCGAAATCCGCACCCTTTGAAACATATGGGTTTCCAGGTTTTACGTGCATAAGTGTCAATAATGAAGCTGCCCACGGTATCCCAAACAACCAAAAAATACTAAAAGAAGGCGATTTAATAAATATTGATGTATCTGCTGAACTTAATGGCTTTTGGGCAGATAATGGCGGCTCTTTTATTCTGGGGGACGATAAACAGGGCTTACAACCCCTGGTAGAAGCTTCTAAAATAATATTGAAAAAGGCCATCAATCAATGTATCGGCGGAGCCAGAATTGCTGATGTTGGTGACACAATGGAGTCACAGGCCAAACAATTGGGATTTAAGGTTATAAAAAACCTTGCAGGACACGGTGTAGGACGAAGCTTACATGAAAAACCCGACAATATCCTCAACTATAAAGTACATTCTAATTGGTCTAGGTTTAATAATAATACGACAGTAGCAATTGAAACTTTTATTTCTACTCATTCTTCACTCGTAAGAGAGACTGGTGATGGGTGGACCTTGGTAGGTACCAAAGGAGGGTTTATTGCTCAACACGAACATACTATAATGATTAGAGACAAACAAGCTCTTGTCATGACTGAATGCAATGGAATTTGGGAATAGGAATTGCATTCAATGTAACCCTTATTTTATTTATATTTAATTGATACTATTGGTCCCAAAGTTAATCACCTGCTTTATCAGAGGATGATTTGAAACAATCAGTACTAGAATAATTTTATTAGACACTCAACGTTTTATATTCTCCCAATGCAAACCGATCAAAAATAGAAATGGTTGTAATTCAATAATATTTGTTGGAACCGTTTATACATTCAAAGATGAATAAATCATTCAGGAAATTAGTAATTAGTACCGCTTCAATAATAATGGGAGTTGCCGGCATTATTTTAATTTTTGCCCCTGACTTGATCGTCCTGTCCCTGGCAACAAATTACAATATACATTACCAAAGTTTCCTACAAATAACAGGAGCGGCCTATTTCGGTTTTGCGGCGTTTAACTGGATGAACCGGTCACGACCCACAGGAGGAATCTACAATAGACCATTGGTTATCTCTAACTTCGTCCATTGGCTTATAGGGAGTTTAGTATCTATTAAATACCTGATATCTATAGAAAGTAACCATAAGGTTTTTATCGGGATTAGTATTATTTACCTTTTATTTTTCATCCTGTTTGCCATTATCCTTTTTCGCAGTCCGGAAATAGAAACTTCCTCCAGATAACTTAATCCCCTGAAAATAATTTTTAAGGCAAATTCCTAAAAATGGAAAATCTCACATAGGAATTAATCCTACGACCATTCCACAATATTTCCCCGGGATTTTTTCAACATAAATTTCGGCAAAGAGCTCTTAATTTCATTCCTTAATAAATTAACCAATCTCTTTTTGGCATAATTTCGATAGGTAACGACACTGACTTCCCTTACCGGGGATTTCCCCTCTATCCATTTAACCTGATTTCTTTTTTCAGGACTTATATTACTAATTATCAATTCGGGAATCAATGTAAATCCGCCTTGCAAATCTACCATTTTAATCAGAGTCTCTATTGAACTACTTTCAAAACTAAATTTGCGTTTGGATAAATCAATATTGGATTCTCCGCATAAATTCAAAGTCTGATCCCGAAAACAATGCCCTGCCTTCAATGTCCAAATGTCATTTCGTTTTAACTGATCATGTGGCACCTTGTCCAATTTAAAAAAGGGATGGTCTTCAGAAACATACGTTGCTATCTCCTCATAGTATAAAGGCTCGTATTCAACCCGTCGATCTTCAATAGGTGTTACTAAAATACCCACATCTATCGTTTCATTTTTTAGGGAATCCAATAATTGATCAGTAAGCATTTCGTGCACATTAATTGTCAGTCCCGGATACTTCTCATTGAATTCTACGATAAACAATGGCAATAAATATGGAGAAACGGAAGGAATAATACCTAAATTTAAAGTCCCTTCTATTTTATTCTGGAATGAATCCATAATATCGAATAAATGATCTCTTTCTGACAAAATTTTACGGGCTTGCTTTATAAAACTAATGCCAATTTCTGTGGTCCTCACTGGTTTCTTGGACCTATCAAACAGCATTATTCCAAGATCATTTTCTAATTTTTTAATTTGCATAGAAAGAGTAGGTTGTGTAACAAAACACTTATCAGCTGCAGCCTGAAAATTTCCTAAAGAGTCCAGTGCCACAGCGTATTCTAATTGAGCGAATGAAAACATAGTCAAACTTTACATATATTAATTCTATATAAATATCAATATAATCAATTTTGTTTATAATAATTTTTATTCATTTTTGCGCCATTATTAAATTTAGATAAATCATTATATGAACAATCGAGTATTAAATGTAGGAAGTGAGTTTCCTCAATTTGACAAAATCGCATGTGTAAGCCGAAGTAAAGGAGAAGAATTTCGAAATGTAACGAACGAAGAGCACAAGGAAAATGACCAATGGATGGTAATGTTCTGGTGGCCAAAAGATTTCACTTTCGTATGTCCTACTGAAATTGCTGAGTTTAATGAAAATTATGAAGAATTCAGGGACAGGGATACATTTTTAGTGGGGGCATCCACAGATTCAGAATTTGTTCACCTGGCATGGAGAAACGACCATGAAGACCTCAGGGATTTAAGATTCCCGATGGTTGCCGATACAAGCAAATCCCTAGCTGAAGAATTGGGGATTCTTGAAGCGGAGGAAAAAGTAGCACTTAGGGCAACATTTATTATAGATCCTCAAGGAATTGTACGCTGGGTAAGTGTAAATGATTTGAATGTAGGTAGAAATGTAAAAGAAGTTATTCGTGTACTCGATGCGTTACAAACCGATGAATTATGTCCCTGTAACTGGGAAAAGGGTGAAGAAACTTTAACAGCTGCTTTATCAGCAAACTAAAAATAGTAGGTATGCTTGAAGAAGTAAAAAATGATATTGTAACTGCTTTGGGGCTTGATGACGACAATGACTTGTTAGACCATTTGGTAGAAGGATCATCCAGATACATAAAAGATCTTAAACTAAATTTAAAGACAGCATTGAATGTTGAAAATATGTCTGCAAAAGAAGCCCATCTTACGGGTTTAGCTATTGCAGTAAACAATAAAAGTCCCAAATTAGTGAAGTATTTTAAGGTAAAGTCACAGGAATTGGAAGCTTCAGAAGAAGAAATTGCAGAAGCTATCGCATGTGCATCTTTACTCAGTGCTAATAATATTTTCTATCGGTTTCGTCATTATGTGGGATCAGAAAAATATGATTCAATTCCCGCAAGAATTCGCATGAATATAATGGCCAAACCCGTTTTGGGAAAGGAGTTCTTTGAATTAATCAGTTTGGCTGTATCGGCGGCCAATGGCTGTGAAATGTGTGTTAAATCACATGAACAATCCGTTCGTAATCTGGGAACAGGTGAAAAAAGGATCTTTGATGCCATCCGCATAGCCTCAGTCGTTACGAGTGTAGACAAATTATTAGTCTGATAAATTATTGAGTTAATCTAATAAATACAAAGCCCGGAAACCTTTCCGGGCTTTTTTTATTTATACCCTCATAAGCAATTAATATTATGTAATAATCAACAGATATTACTTTAAAACATGATAAGTGAACACAACGATCCCGAAAACACTAAAGAATCATAGTAAATATGGAGAACAGCAGTAAAACAGCTATAGTAATTGGAGCTACGGGATTAGTAGGACGGAAATTAGTTTTACTTTTACTTAATCAACCTTTTATATCAAAAGTAAAAACATTTTCCCGTAGAGACCTGGGTATATTACACAATAAATTGGAAGAACACTTTATTGATTTTAATCATATAAACCATTTTTCTTCAGAAATTAGAGGCGATCTATTATTTAGTTGCATGGGGACAACACTCAAAAGCGCAGGCAATAAAAAAGCGCAATATAAAGTAGATTATACTTACCAATACAATTTCGCCAAATTGGCATCCTTGAATGGGGTTAGACATTATTTCCTGGTTTCTGCAATTAATGCCAATGCCACCTCCTCTTTCTTTTACCCAAAAATTAAAGGACAATTGGAGCAGTCCGTCAAAGATCTTTCTTTTGATAGTATTTCCATTTTTCGGCCGAGTGTTTTAAGAGGTGACAGGGAAAAAATAAGATTGGGAGAAGAAATCGGTAGGTGGGTAATAGATACCTTAAAATGGATTCCTTCCCTACAACAATACCGGAGTATCAGTGGTGAAGAACTGGCACTCGCAATGGTCAATGCCAGTAAAACTCTTGGGAAACCCAACTATTACATATATGATCCCGAAGATATTTGGGCTTTGCTGGAAAAAAATAAATAAAAAAGGATCTTTGAATGTTTTTCAAAGATCCCACTTCTAACAAATAATCAATAAATTAAAAAACTACTTTTGTATAGTTGTATTGTAGAATTGATCTCCTAACCCAACCGTTACATCATAATACCCTGAAGGCAATTTGGATATGTCCAATTGTTTTCCATAGCGTACATTTTTTGAAACTTCATCAGAATACAGATTATATCCTTTTGAATCGGACAAATTCACGGAAACATTTTTGTTCAGTGCCAAAACATTGACAGATATGATCCCCTCATTATCATAATATACAACAGGCTTGTATGTAACTTTCTTTCCACCTACGATAGAGACATTTTGATTATTTACGTAAATATTGTACGTAACTTCTTTTATTTCATCTTCGACTTTTACTGCATACATTCCGGAAGCTAACTGGTCCATATTATACTTTTTTAATTTCGACGTACCAGCTTCTTTATTTTCTTCATACACAGTTCTTCCATACGGATCAAGGATAGATATTTGAACCGCATCTTTCGTCCAATCTTTTAAATCAAGTACAAAAGACTTTCCATCATTAATTATGATACTAGGGAAATCTTCAGCTTTTACCGTAGTGATTGTCAGCACTGCCAACAGAATTAAAATCAAGTTTCTCATAAGACAACAGATTTAGATATTAAATAATTTGATCTTGCATTGATAATTCAAAACTAATCACAGTTAATCTTGCATCTATCATCTATTTTAACTATTATGTGTTCTATATTAACTCAAAATAATAGAAATAACAATTTAATAGGTAAATTAACACAACTAATGACAAAGTAATAATATAAAATTTTACCATAAAGAACAACATGCAAATATTTAACTAAATCCCTATTGCACTTTAGAACGAAATATAGAAAATGAAAAGACTGAATCATGGCAATAAATAAATTGAAACCACAATTCGAGAAAATTCAAAACACCATAGGATCTTCCTTCTCAATCCGAAAATTCGAAAAAGAAAATCCCAATGGTGAACCTTCCTGGCATTTCCATCCTGAACTTGAACTAGTATGTATAGCGGATGGTAATGGAAAGCGTCATATCGGAAGCCACATTTCGTATTACGACAAGGGAGATTTAATTATGATCGGTCCGAATTTACCACATTTCGGGTTCACGGAT
This sequence comes from Membranihabitans maritimus, assembly GCF_021729145.1. Classification (GTDB taxonomy): domain Bacteria; phylum Bacteroidota; class Bacteroidia; order Chitinophagales; family Saprospiraceae; genus Membranihabitans; species Membranihabitans maritimus. The sequence continues at coordinate 111,496 of NZ_JAJSLW010000016.1, forward strand.
CGATTTGGTAAATCACAAAAAGAAATTGTCATACAAATGAGAGAAGATTTTTTGGGAAAAGACTTTTTCCTTATCCCCGAAATGAATGCAATAAAAAAGCTCTTCAACCGCTCCAAAACGGGCCTGACTTTTTATGGCAACATTAAAGAAGAAATAAGTGAACGTATGAATGATTTACTACATATGACTTCATTCGAAAGAATCACCTCTTTTCTCAATATTTTACAAAAACTTGCGCTAACTACTGAATATAATGATTTAAAAGCCGGTGATATATCCGTAGAAACTTCAAGAAAAGAAGATGATCGAATTAAGATTATCTACAGATACATCCGAAACAATTTCCAGGAAGTGATTCCGCTCGAAGTTATTTCACAGGAAGTAGGAATGACCGTACCCGCATTTTGCAGATACTTTAAAAAAACCACCCGGAAAACATTTACCGAATTCCTCAATGAATTCAGGGTGGTCCATGCCTGCAAATTATTGACGGAAGAAAATAAGAACGTTACTGAAATATGCTATGATTGCGGATTCAACAATTTTTCACATTTTGCCAAAAATTTTAAGAAAATAACAAGCTGTACCCCTACAGAATACAGGGAGAATTTGGACACAGTAATTTATTAACCGTGCTCAAATAACAAATTTTCTCGAACAGCATGAAGTATAAAATCCATTTAATCAATCCGGGTTGTAACATCCTGTAAATAATTAAGGATTGAAAGAAACCTGTACAATGGTCTTTGTTGACTAAAAATTAATGTAAAAAGATACTATTACATAAAAATAACAAGTGTTAGATAAAGGGATTAAGAGCTCTGACCGGTGTGCCGCCTTTAAGCTCTGGCGGTATCGCAAGGGGCGAAATATTAGTAACCCAGGGTGAAAAAACAAGAAAAAATAGTAGATTCTGGCATTTAATTTTGCCTTTTTCGCAAAAAAAATGTCAAAAAAAATTATTCGTCGAATTCACGTTAATTTAATAACATTTAAATAGTGGTTGCTATTGACTTTCAATTGATACTCAAAATTGTTTTGTAATTTATTTTGTTGTAGGTTGAATTATTTTTCAAATTGTCCATCAAGGTCAGGAACCAATCAACTTATAACAACTATAGGATGATATCATGTCAAAAAGAATAATCACAATTCTATCACTCGTCTGCAGTTTGAATTATTCTTACTCACAAGTAGAATGTACTATATTAGCAGGACGAGGATATGCAGATATGGAAATACCCTTTAGTGGCGAAGGATTAGAACTATTGGAAGGTAAACCTTTATACTTAGCCGGAGCAGCCTTTTCGGGTCTGCACAAAGAAGGGCCGGCCAAATGGGAAATACAAATGGTCCTGAGGCATACGGGACTACGCAGTACCCCCATTGACTGGGATGCTATTCCCGAACCTTTTCCCGGCGAAACAAAAGTTTTTGACGGGACACCCCGTCCCAGGGACTATAGCCTTACCTTTCACTGGGATTATTGGTCTTTCAGTTTGCCCATATCCATCTTATTCCCGGTGGTTGGACCCGGAGGTATACTTGCAGGTGCGGACTTCAGCTACTTGCTAACCCGGTTTCCAGACGAAGACAAAGCGGCCCTTAGCCCAAATCTTTATTTAAATCCTGAATTTAATTATTTTAACATCCAGGGACATTTTGGATTCTTTATTCCCATTGGCAAGCGAATTCGTATTGACACAAAAGTATTTTCGGATATTATACCCCGGCTCCCCTATTACAATATAAATTCAGGAAATACAGAAAAATCATATAGGGAAATGGGATTTTCGGTCAGCCTTCATTACAAATTGAAGAATTAAATTATGAATCGGGGAATTGGCCAATTGGATAAGGGAGCTTGAGGTGGCCTTTTGCCTGGCAGATCCATGAGCCAAAATAGTACAAAAATGATATATGGTTAGGCCACATAGTGATTCCCGACGTTGCCAGTCGGGATACATGTATGCACTCATCGCCTGCACAGTTCCTTGGTGAGAATCCGTGCTTGCGCGCATACCTTTTCTTAGGCTTCTGCAAAGTGCATCCCCGTCGGGCCCGTATGGGCAGGAAAGATTCCCATGTCCTTTTCGAATCAGGTGAAGTCTATCAATTTTTCAGTAAAAATTACTGCTATCAATATGAAATGGAACAATAATAATCACGGCAACTCAAAATTCTTATGCTCTATCTTTGCACCTCTGTAAACCAGGATATCCGGCTCCTTTTCCCTACTCATTATACCTTCCCACTTCAAACCACATGCATTATGCAAACGCGCTTGGGAACCTAGGATAAGCTTACTTCCCTTTTCCATAATGATACCACAATCTTGTGGAATTGACAATCTATTATCAATAAATAATACTCCTCCTGATGCGATGCGAATACCGGCAACCAAATCTTTCTCAATACACCAATATACAGAGTCTTTAATTACCAAATCTTCACTTCCATTGGGAAAACAAAAATCTCGCATTGTATAATTTCTCATCTCAGAATTACTTCTTATTAATTTTCGCTGCATTACACCTATCTGGCAAGGCGTAAATGCATCCTGATCCGCATTTGAATCCATTATGTTGTTGGAGACCAAAGAATCACATTCCGATCCATTATTTGTAAAGTTCCAACAATTTGAATGTCGCGGTGTATCATCACACCCATCATTGCCCCAGGCATGTCTCAATCCCAACAAATGACCAACTTCGTGATTAAAGGTTCCCGAATACCGCCAGGGTTCACGATCATTCTTGAAATCTCCAGAAATTTTTATAGCATTTCGCAATGCAATCCCTGTAACAGGTGCTCCGTAGGTTTCCGAAATCATACTATCCGGATGGGGTGGCATTACAAAAACATTAACCACGGAATCCAATCCAATTCCATACTTTTGAATAACTGTTCTTCTGTAATTATTCTGATCTTTTCCTTTATTGACCAAAAAATATAACTCATTATCCGAATGAAAAAATATGGACGAATTCCCTTGATTGTCTTTGACTACTTTATAACCTATTAAGGGATCCAGCACCTCAGTTAAATTTCCGGGTGGAAGTCGCATTTTTTGATTGGAGGCAAGCTCTTTATTGGCCTGTTCGACGAGATCCTCAACAAAATCTTTAGCCTCCTCCCCAATTAAGTTTTGAGAATGATTTTCATCATCCATAAAATGGAAGTTTAATCGGATCGTCCGAAAAGGGGATTCATTTGAACTTCCGTTCCAGGGAATATAATTTTCACTTCCATTGCATTTTGCCAATGAACGCTTTTCCACATTATTTGATCTGAATTCCAATACCTCACTCGAAACGCGATGCATCGCACATCCATCTAAAATCAAAAATCCGATGAATGGAATAATAAACCAGCATTTATTCCCAATAGCCGTTAAGAATTCATTCCACCGCATATACTTATTACTTGCCCGGTAATATACCCAGACATATCAGATGCCAGAAATACTGTAGCATCAGCAATCTCATCCACTGTCCCAAATCGTTTCAAAGGAATATTAGCCAGGTATTGGTCCTTATTCCCCAGTTCATCCGTCATTTCCGTTTCTATAAATCCAGGCGCAATCGCATTACAGCGAATATTTCTACTTCCCAATTCTTTGGCGATACTTTTGGTAAATCCAATCATGCCCGCTTTGGATGCTGCATAATTTGCCTGGCCGGCATTGCCCATTACACCTACTACACTAGAAATATTTATAATGGACCCTTCCCTGTTACGCATCATAGGCCGTAAAACCTGTTTTGTTAAATTAAATACAGATTTGAGATTATTTTGCATAACCTCATCCCACTGTTCTTCTGACATACGGAGCATTAAATTATCACGGGTGATTCCCGCATTATTCACCAACACATTGACAGTCCCAAAATCTTCAATCACTTTTTTCACCAATGATTCAGCTTCCTCATAATTGGAGGCATCCGATTGGTAAGCTTTGATTTCCACACCCATCGGTTTCAATTCCTCTATTAAATCCTCTGATTTGGCCGAAGAAGACCGGTAAGTAAATGCTACATTAGCACCTTGCTCTGCCATTTTCCGCACCATTCCGGCGCCGATTCCCCGGCTACCTCCTGTAATTAAAACAACTTTTCCTTTTAAAATTTCCATATGTTCTGTTTAAAAAATGATTTCTTATTCAGTAAAATAATGAATTACATTTTTAATATTCCATTAATATTATTATCTTTGCACACCAAATTCAAACGCCTCGGGGTTGGATATAATTTTTTACGCCTTAAAGATGATAAAAATTTATATTTGAGGCATAAAGTGACAAATATTTTTGAACTTTGGTAGCGGACGCCGGTTCTTCAATTAAAAATTAAAGAGTAATGAAAAAAGACATTCATCCGGATAATTACAGATTGGTGGTATTCAAAGATTTTTCTTGTGATGAAGCTTTCTTAACTCGATCTTGTGCTCAGACTAAAGACACCATCGTGTGGGAAGATGGAAATGAGTATCCATTGGTTAAGTTGGAAATCTCCAGTAAATCACATCCTTTTTATACTGGTAAGATGAAATTTGTCGATACAGCGGGTAGAATTGACAAGTTTAACAAGAAATTCTCCAAATTCGGGAAAAAGAAAGAGAAAAAAGCCGAAGAGAATTAATTTCGGAATTGAAAAATTAAAAACCTTGAATGGACAGAAGACCGTTCAAGGTTTTTTTATGTTCTTTTATCCCGCAATATAGCTATGCATTAAGTATGCTAGGTTTTCCTTTCTTTTTTACGTGCTGCCGGGAATAAAATATTATTGAGTATCAATCGATATCCCGGGGAATTCGGATGTAAACTTAGATCCGTTTCAGGATCATTTACATAATGCGCATAATCTTCCGGATCGTGTCCCCCATAAAATGAAAATTGACCTTTGCCCACTTCGCCGTGCAGATACCTTACCTCATTAGCCGCCTTGTTTTCTCCTAAAATAAGGATTGACGATTTCACAGTTCTCTTGGCAAAAGAAGTCGTTTGTCCCATAAATCCCTTCACGGTTCGGGTATGGTTCTGGGTCAACATAGACGGAATCGGATCCCATTTGGCTGAGAAATCGAAAAGGGTAAAATAATCATTTTCCGGCGCTATATTCCTGGTTATATTGTCGATGGTACTGTATTCATATTCCATCGGATTCGTCCGTAATCTGAAATTTTCAAAAGCAAATGTATTACTGAAATCTAATTTTTCCTGGGCATTGGGATCCTGGGGATCCCCGTCAAACATCCAGTCACATATATCTGTATTCGCTGCAGACAACGCAATATCATAAGTATCTGTTGCGGAACACATAGCAAAAAGAAAACCACCTCCTATTGCAAACTCCCGGATTTTTTCGGCGACAGCAAGTTTTAATTCAGATACTTTATCAAAACCGAGTTTGGTAGCTAAAACCTCCATATTTCTTTTATTCTCCAAATACCATTTCTGGTTTTTATACCTGGCATAAAATTTACCGTATTGACCGGTAAAATCTTCATGGTGAAGATGTAGCCAATCGTACTGGGCCAACTTATCATCCATTACTTCAGTATCGTAAACTACATCATAGGGAATTTCAGCATAAGTCAATACTAGCGTTACAGCATCGTCCCATGGTTGTATTCGTTCTCCCCGTTGACTTACGTCAGGAGTATAAACTGCGATTTTGGGAGCTTTATCTAATTTAATGGCATCCATATTAATTTCCGGCTCAGAAATTTCCCTAAGAATAGCATTAAATTGGGCATCAGAAGTTACTTCATATTGTATGCCCCTGGTTTTACATTCCTTTTCAAATTCCTCATAATACGGAAATGCAAAACTTCCCCCCCTGTAATTTAACAACCACCAGGCCTCGACTTCATGTTCCAATACCCAATAGGCTACCCCGTATGACTTGAGGTGGTCCGTTTGTGTTTCATCCATAGGGACCAAAATATAATTGGACCTGGCAGGAAACGACAGGGCCATGAAAATCAACCCTAAAAGAGCAATGGTCAGTTTATTTACCTTCATAATTCGTTTTCAATTTTATGCATTCCATCAATCAAATATCTTCATTTTATATTTCTTTATATATTTTGCTTTTAGTGAAACAATGATTTTCTTTGATTTGTTGTAATGTTCACCACTATAAATCGTTGACATAATAACAAAATTAAGGGGCTAATCAATGTAAAGCCGATGATTTTTTGTAAATCGTAACACAACATTAATAATTTGGAATCAATAGATTTTTCATATCCTGCATGGACCCTCTTGATAATTGCACTTCTGGCCATTATTATAGGCGGAATAGCTTATTTCAAGAAGCAATTCAACAACAGCCCCAAACTGACAATACTACTATATGTATTGCGAGGCATGGCAGCTTTCCTGATTCTATTCCTCTTACTCAATCCATTTCTTTCGCAAAAGGTAAATGAAGAAAAAAAAGCAAAAGTTATTTTTCTTCAGGATAACTCCCAATCTATAAAAGAAAGTTATGACAGCATTGATTTACAAGAGTTTGTAAAATCATCTAAAGATTTTTTCACCAACCTGGGAAATAATTACGGAGTAGAGACCTATTCTTTCGGCGATGAAATTACCATCTCCTCAATTAGCAATGATAGTTTCACTGGTCAGGCAACCAATATTTTCGATGCTTTAAAATATATAGACAAGATCCATCAAACAGATCACATAGGTGCTATTGTACTGGCTTCGGATGGAATATATAATCGCGGTGCCAATCCTACCTATTTTAATTCAAGCGGGAATACCCCAATATTTACAATAGCCATGGGTGATACTACGGTTCGACAAGACATACGGATCAAGCAAATCCTGTATAATGAAATCGTAAGAAAAGACGAAACGAATGAAATAGAAATCGATATCACCGGGAATTACCAACAAGAACAACCCCTCACCTTATTATTTCAAGCCTACAATAATACCAACTGGACTACCATTGATCGAAAAGTACTAAATCCCGGACAAGGAGAAATATTTGAATCCCTTACCTTTCAAAAAACTTATGACACACCGGGCATTGAAAGACTGAGGTTTGTAGTGACCGGAGTCAACAACGATCCCCAACCCGCTAATAATACCAGGGAGTTTTTTGTAGAAGTCCTGGAAACAACAAGAAAAATAGCCGTAATTTCTAGTGCACCTCATCCAGATATCGGTGTCCTTCAAAATATTCTCAATTCGAAAAACAATAAAGTGGAGGTCTTCCTTACAGAATCTCCTGCTGATTTTCCCTCTATAAAGGATTTTGATCTATTTATTTTCTACCAGATAAACGGCAAAAAGGATCTCGTATCTTATATCGAATCCCTGTTTGACGAGCATAAATCTCTTTTTTTCATTACCGGTCTACAAACGAGTTATGCAGCCTTTAATTCAATTCAGGATTTAATGGCCATAAATCCTAAAAATAGACAAGAAAACATCTTTGATATTCAATTTTCAAACCAGTTTGATTATTTTAATATTGACAATGATATACAATCAATGGTAAAAAATTACCCTCCTTTAACCGGGGTTTTTGGTGATTTCAGCCTTACAGGGAACGGCCAGGTCCTTATAAATCAGAGAATCGGAGATGTAGAGACGGAATACCCGGCGCTGGTCATGGGACAATCCAGGGGTACAAGAATGGCAATATTAACCGGGGAAGGTATATGGAAATGGAAACTTTTCGAATACCTGGAAACACAGGATAACGTCATCCTAACCCGGTTTTTTGACAAAATCATAGAATACATCGGGCAGAAAAAAGACGACCGATTATTTAGATTGCAAAAATCCAAATTGCTGTTTGATGAAACCGAAGAAGTGACATTTTCAGCAGAACTCTATAATGAGACCCTGGAGCGCATATCAGAACCCGATGTCACCTTCGAGTTAATAGATTCATCCGGTAACAGATCTCATTTCACATTTGACAAAATGGGATTTCAATACTTCCTCAATCTGGGAAAACTACAACCGGGACCATATTCTTATAAAGCCAGCACCGCTACCGCCGGTGAAAATTATTCGGAAGAAGGGAATTTTTCCGTCAGGGACATTCAATTGGAAAGTTATAACCTACAGGCAAATCATCAATTATTAAAAACAATAGCCACCCAAAATGACGGGGATCTCTTTTACAGCTTTAATGAACTGGCAGATACTATACAATCAAGACCTTCTATGAATTCCCTTCTCGTAGAATCCCAGGTAAAAAATTCAATGATCAATTGGAAGTTATTATTCATAATAATTGCAGGTTTAATAATTACTGAATGGATAATCCGTAGGTATTTTGGCGGATATTAAGTATCTATTCACCTGGATTGAAGTTTTTTGGATTCAGAGCGCTTATGAATATCCGGGTTTGACTAAATTGGGCGAAACCTAATTAGATTATTTTGGGCTAACCTTAGGAAGGAAGTCGCTGTGTTCAAGCGGCACATCCATGACACAACCTTCTCAAGCTTGGATCGAGAAGGAGAATTAGCTACTTTCCCTCCCTTTATTTTTACCCACAAAGCCGCAGGAAACTGCCTTGTTATTTCCCCTTCCACTCCCTTGGAACCTTATAACGTTTCGCAGAGGTAAGAATAAATAAGGATTTTAAAAGCTTCAATATTTAATCCTTGCAAAACCCCTTTTCTTTGTAATGAAAAAGTCTGTGAAATGTACATAATCTTCATGAATGTCGACACTTTTTGAACCCATCTGAACAGGAATTCTATCCGTAGAATCAGGACAAAATAAATATAAGCCGCTGGTTACCCGATAGCAAAACTACCCTAACAATCCCGCGCTTACCTCTTTGTTGTTATACGACTTTCTCAATTTGCCTTTTTCTTCCTGGAATCCAGATAAATTTTTTCCGCATTTTCTCCAAAAATTAAATCCAGATCTGTTGATTTCAAATCCTTATAGCATTCTTTAATAAAAGCTATTAATTCCTGGTAACTGCCATTAAGTTTCAGGTAGGGCCAATCCGAGCCAAAAATTAATCTATCCGCACCGAATACATCGTAAAGAGTGAGTAATAAATGCTTAAGGTCCTCATCCGAATAACCGAATTTCACTCTAAGCTTGAATACTCCATTAATTTTACAATACACATTGGGGTTTTGGGATGCCGCCCTCAACATTATTTCCCATGAGTGCCAGGAATTCCGACTGGGAGGTAAAAACCCCATATCATTAAGTATAAAGGTTTGTCCTTCCCTTAAATACATCAAATCCAAAATGGATGGAAATTGTTGAATGGAACTACGAAACTCAAAGGGTATTTTATATTCATGTATTAACTCCAATCCTCTGATAACTTCTTTCTTAAGGGGATAAAATGCGTCTTCTATATCGTTAAAATTATCCCTGAATGCGACGACCTTTTTATCTTTATAATAATTAATTTTTTGACCAATCTTAGGATTCTCAAGATCGATCCATCCCACCACTCCCTGAATAAAATCATAATCATTACTCAAATCCAACAGGGCATGCGTTTCATCGTCTGATTTATAGTTTTGGATAGCAATGCAACCACTGATGTCGTTATTCACCAAATCGACTAAACTATCGTGGGGTAAAAAATCATTTTTCAACACATCCACATTGGATATCCCCTTGTTATTAAAAATTCCTTTTTCGTATTTCCAAAAAAATTGGTGAGCGTCGATCTTCATTGATTCATCGGATTTAGTGAAATGTAAAGGTATACCTATCGGTTGAAAATACTAATTTATACCTACTTACTTTTATGAATCAAATTCCAAATAGTACTCAATCAATCTAATTAGTGCCTCTTTATTTTACCGCAAGGCCAATGGTATATGATGTGAATACAAATCTCCCTCGCCGATAAAACGGGCTTTGAGGTCTGTCATCTGATAATCCTTTTCCATTAAGTGCGGGAAGGTCTCGGATATTATCTTTTTGGATTGATTTGCATCTGCAGCAAGTGTCAAAATATAGGAGGCCTTAGGATCATTAAATCTTTTGCCAAATGAAACATATAAATAAAAATTCAAATTGGTAAAATCTGAAATTTCCGGTCCTACATTGACATAAAGTTCGGGCAGGTCTTTCAAGATTTGATTCTCTCTATATGAAAAGTAAATTTCTGGTGATGTATGACCTAATTCAAGTTTCTGGCCCATTTTCAAAAGATTCCAGTTAGCCATTTCCTTATCACTATTGAAATTTCCACTTTTAAAATAAATTTCTAAAGCCTGTTTTTTATTCTGAGCACTAAGTATGGCCAATTCTTTTGACCGGTTCTCCGATCTATTAAAAACCTGCCAAATATATAACGGAGCCTTTATCAATCTACTAACCCCAGTTACAGTATTGATCTGGTCCACTAAATCAGCCGAAACAGGATCACTGGAATCAATCGAGAATTCCGACACTTTACCATTCTTTCTGAATCTCACAACAAATTTTTCATCTTCAATATCAGATAAATAAAACCGCTTATTTCTCTGCAATAATAAATCGGCCAAATACATGGCTTTATCTAATTTTTCGTCGTCAAGAAAAAATTTCTCTTCACCAGGATTTGATACATAATAAATTCCTCGATATCTCAACTCACCTGAAGCGGTAATTTTGATTTTGTACTCTGGACGGGGCTTATAGCCGGATTTAGCATAAATAATGATGTACTCCATTCCCTAAAATTAAATTCTAATCAAATGTAATTATTACTATTTGAAGTAGATTACCATATTCCGAAATAGATGAATTAAAGAACCAATTACGAGATAAAATATGTTAAAAACCCTTAAGTTTTTATTAAAATTATTTGTCTGATAAAATTATATATACCCATAGCGTTTATACTTAAAAAGAAATGAGAACACTATTACATTAAAATTTTATTTAATATATTTGTAATTAAATATCAGCATAATGTTCAACTTGTTCAAAAAAACGAAGTCTCAAACCTACGCATTACAAGTAGATGGTAACCACGTACAAATGCCTTTGAAGATAGAAGGGAAACAAATTAATCTCAACGAAAATAAATTGTCAAAAGGCCATTACCAATGGGTATCTGAAAAAAATAATAAGAAAAACGAACTGCTTATTCTTGTTTTGTAAGATCAATTCAAGTAATCAATAAGCAATAGTTTAAGGATTTTTCCTCTCAAACTCGGTATAAGTACCTGGTGCGAAGTAGTCTGAACTGCATTTCTGACCTGAAGTCTTAATTTTTGAAAATCCGTACTCAAGAGGTTTGTACGCAGAGAGGCTCCGTTGGGTCTTACCAGGTATTCGCTTACGGTATTTTCATTGCGTATTTCATCATTATAAATAAATCGGAGGTGATTGGGATTCTTAAAAACAAAATAAGAGGAATATGCACCTTCGTCGTCATTCGAATATTGTCTTTTTGGTAACAGTTTTTGCCAAAGCTTTTTGGAATCGGCCGACAGGTAAAAAAGCATTAAATTTTCATAATGATAGTCTACAGTGTACCTGCTTCCGTAGTAATCTATCCGCCCACCGGAAGTTACCCGTTCCATCTCCTTTACTTCTTCAAGAACCAATATAGCTCCCCCATCATTAACAAGAAGTACATCTTGAATACGCACATTTTGTAAATAATCCCGTCTACTCTTGTTGTTATTCCCATAGAAGTCATTTAGCAAATTTTCCTGAAATGAAAAAGTAGTTATTTCAAAATCACTAAAAGATTTAGGGTCTTGCTTTACCTGAAAAATAACACGCGCCCTATCCAGATTTTTTTCACTTCCCAACCCACATATCAGCAATTTATTATTATAATTATCATAAGAAAAAAATGCGTCATAGGTCAAAAGATTCTTCATAGGTAAATGGGCTGTAACCAAATCTCCGGCATCTCTGGCTTTGAATATATAAAAAGCATGCTCTTCCCTTTTGAAATAGTAATTGTTCTGTTCAAATATCATATACAAAATACCTGAATTGGTCACCACAGACTTCCGGTAATCATCATAAAAATCAAATTTCCCAAATCCGGATTCACCTTGTTCCGGATCAATAAAGTCAATAAATAAGGGTTCTTTATATATGAGGTCGTATACCAGATACCCTATTAAGTCACCTCCTTGCATAACAAGAAGCCCCATTTTACTTTTATCTTCTGAAAAAGTATATCGAAACCTATAAGATTGAAAAGATCGGGCCAGGTATAGTAAGGTGTCCGGCCTTTCAGATTCGAGATTGGGCTTATACGGTTGATTCACGACATACGTCGTATCCCTATCTTTGATGGCATGTAAAATATTAAAACGTTCTTCATTAGGATCTGAAAAAATATGTATTATGTCTGAATTTTTATTCTCCAGTTCAAATTCCTGATTGGACGTCAAATATAATTCAGGATTGTAATTGTGTATGGTAAACTCATAATCAGAATAACTGGCCAACATATATTTGTCCCCGAATTTCCCTAATAACTCGTATGTCAGATCCGTACGAACATCCAAAGCTTCGGAAACAAGTATTCTTTGTCCTTGCATTTGAAGAGATATTGTCAAAATAACCGATATCAGAAGATACTTCATAATTACAAAATAATAAGTATTTTCCTTATTCTTAAATTTTTTAGAATAACTTAAACTTTATAAAACACTTGATAAGTGAATAAGAATATAATTCGACAATAATCTCAAGAAAAAAACATTGACATACATGGTCAAGTCTCCAGCTAAAAGTAATATGTCAAAAGATTGGATTGAATGGGTTCCCAATATCAGCGAGGGGAAAAATCCTGAATTTATAAATGATTTAGTCAATAAGCTGAATCTTATTACCGATGTATATGTCATACACAAAGATATAGGATTGGATGCCCATAGAACCGTACTCACAGTCATAGGAACCAAAGAAGCCCTGGAAACGGCCGTAGACCAACTCATGTTTCAGCTCGAAAGGAATGTGGATATGTCCGGACACATCGGTAAACATCCGCGGCTGGGGGCACTAGACGTATCCCCGTTTATCCCGTTAAATGGAAAAAACGTTGAAGATACTATTGATTGGACCCGTTCTCTTGCTCAAACAATAGCACAAAAATATTCTCTCCCGATCTATTTATATGAAAAATCTGCGAAGATACAGACAAGAAAAAACCTGGCTACTATACGAAAAGGGGAATATGAAAACCTCTCCAACAAAATGAAGTTACCTGAATGGAAGCCCGATTTTGGAGAAAAATTTAATCCTTACTTAGGTGCTACGGTTATGGGGGTAAGGGATTTTTTGGTGGCATATAATGTAAATTTAGAAAGTAAAAATCAAATAATAGCAAAAAAAATAGCTTCTATTGTTCGCACAAAAGGAGCAGGGAAACGACCATACGCCCTACCAGGATTGAAAGCCATCGGGTGGTATATGGATTCTTTCGGAAAGATCCAAATTAGTACAAATATTGTTGATACAACCCAAACCACGATGGTGGAAGTATTTGATCGGTGTAAAACATTGGCCGCCGGTTATGGCATTGAAGTTCAAGAATCCGAACTAATAGGATTAATCCCAAGAACCATGTTAATCAAGATGAAAGAGAAAACCGGTCTATCCAATATTGAATTGGCTAAGAAATTGGGGTTAGGGTTTTGTGGTATAACAGATCTAGAGGAGCGAACAATTGAATATAATTTCACAAAAATATCAGGAGTCCGGCTCTAAAAACTAATTGGTATGAAACTCGAACACATAGGAATAGCTGTAAAGGATCTTAAAAAAAGTGAAAAAATGTATGAGGAATTACTCCGTACTTCCGTCTACAAGCGGGAAGAAGTTCCTTCTGAATCTGTAATTACATCTTTTCTTTCTACCGGAAGCACAAAAATAGAACTATTGGCATCTCAAGATCCCGATGGGCCTATTGCCCGGTTTATAAGCAAAAGGGGTCCTGGCATACATCATATAGCATTTGAAGTAAATGATATCGAAATGGAAATTGATCGTCTGGTGGAGCAGGGTTACCAATTGATTTCTACAAAACCAAAATTGGGTGCCGATAATAAAAAAATTGTTTTCCTACATCCCTCCTCTACAAATGGGGTATTAATTGAATTGTGCCAGGAGGTAAAGAAATAATTTACTTTGACTAATGTCCTAAGACGGGGGTTTCGAATTTCCAAGGATATTATTTTACTTTTATCCGAATTTAAGCCGAAAACAATATGACAATTTGGGAGATAGCAGTGGGTATAGGAGCCGGTCTGATAGCCGGCTGCATTAACACATTAGCGGGAAACGGTAGTGCCCTGACCCTGGCTGTACTCATGGAATTTTTCGGCCTACCTGCGAACATAGCCAATGGAACGAACAGATTGGGAATCGTAGCACAATCCTGGGCTACTACATTCAGCTTTATTAAAGAAGGACGGTTCGATTTTCACAGAAATTACCAGGTATTATTGTGGCCCGTCTTAGGAGCCTTTATAGGTATTTATCTAGCTATTATTATATCATCCGAAGGATTCCGTTTGGTATATAAATATCTCCTACTACTTATGCTGGTTGTTATTTTAATCAAACCTAAAAGGTGGATACAAACCCCTAGCGGGGAAAATAAAACACCAATGTGGATTATTTATTTCATTTATTTCTTAATTGGTATCTACGGGGGGTTTATTCAGATGGGAATGGGAATATTTGCCCTGGCTACCTTCGTATTGGTAGGTAAAATGGATATTATCAAGGCCAATGTTCTGAAATCTTATATTGTTGCTGTATACACGACAATTGCATTGCTGGTATTCGCCTGGCAAGGATTGGTTCACTGGGGGTTTGGGATAACACTCGCAATTGGCCAAATGGCTGGAGGTTGGACAACAGCTGTTTTCGCCAGCAGGTCTCCCAGGGCAGGAATTGTCGCTTATTACCTTTTGATAATTTGTGTTATAGGAGCAATTTTAAAGGTATTTGGATGGGTGTAGAATGCACCCCCTGGTACAATATATTCTGTTATACTCAGTGTTTCCTCTTCGTAACTCTGTGAAATAATTCATACAATCTCTGAAAAAAGTATTCTGTGGTTCATCACGATTTGAGGATTACATACTCTGATTTCCGAACTTTTTTGTCCCTTTGTCTTGAAACAAAGGGACGAAAATTCAAGACAAAATTAATCGCTTACACGCAAATCAGGCACCCGCTCCCACGTAATTTGTCGTTTGCTTCCCCACCGATTCTACTCTTGAAAACAAGATTGAGAAAGAAGACAATCCGGATATATAAACCAAATATTAATCAAGGGCTTATTTTGCTAACACCACAATAACCGAACTTCAAAGATCATCCGGATTACTAACTTGTGTATTCTATTTTGCACTCAATCCATATAACACTTTTACAATCAATATATTATATAATTCATTTTTCTCACTTTATGCGCCCCCCGAAGGTTGTCTCTTTATACCTTCGAGCCTTCGTGGCTATATGCTATATAAAATCACACAATAAGGAAATAATCGTTCTTCGTGTCCATCTGCTCTTTTTTAAGTTACTCCTTTATGTATCTTCGCGGTTCTATGCGGAATAACACACGCTCCACCCCCATTACTCTCTGACCTTCTATGCTGCCTGTACGAGATTACTTTCTGAGAGATAAACACTGATGCCGCTACAGCCGGAAAAGTGAAATCCGCATCATATCCCCCAAAAGACAAAGTACTGCAGAAATCCAGGTATATGTTATGTGCACTGATCACTAATTACCGATCAATGATTACTTTTACTGTCCACTGCAAGCATTATCTACTTCTTACTCTCAATGCTTGCCAACTGATTCTTTTCATACTGCTTACCGCAATACCACTACCGACCCCACCTTTGACTTTTTCCGTCCATGATCGTCTTCGTACACCACCTGGACGATATACACACCTGGTG